>JAXGOS010000021.1:0-83329 GCA_040767355.1 Aggregatilineaceae bacterium
GCCCACCAGCAGCCGGTTCACCAGCCGCTCCAGGTCGCTGACATGCCGCAGCTTCTCGCGCACGGCGGCCCGCGCCGTCCCCGAACCGGCCAGCGCCTCGACCGCGTCCAGCCGCGCTTCCAGCCGGGCTCGATCGAGCAGCGGCTGCCCGATCCACGTCCGGAGCAACCGCCCGCCCATCGGCGTGACCGTGCGATCCAGCACATCGAGCAGCGAGCCTCGCTTGCTCCCCTCGCGGATCGTTTCGGTCAGCTCCAGGTTGCGCCGCGTGGCCGAGTCCAGCGTCATGAAATGGGACGTGGTGTAGGTCCGGATCGCGGTGAGTTGGGCCAGGGCGCCGCGCTGGGTATCCTGCAGATAGGCCAGGATCGCGCCCGACGCGCGAACGGCCAGCGGCGCCTCGTGCAGTCCGAACCCGTCCAGCGTGGTCACTTGGAAATGATCGAGCAGCATCTGCCGGGCAAATCCCTGCTCGAACCGGTAATCGGGCACCGGGGTCAGGTGCGCCCCGGCAGGCAGGGTCACGCCCCGCTCGCTCCACGCGGCGGGCAGCAGCACCTCGCGCGGCTCCAGCCGGGCCAGTTCCTCGACCACGGTCAGCGTCGCACCCTCGCCATCAAGTTGGGTCGCAGCGAACTCGCCCGTCGTGATGTCGACGTAGGCCAGTCCCACCGCCGCCCAGCCGCCCCCCTGGCGATCCGGCTCCGGGGCCAGCGCCAGCAGGTAATTGTGCCGCGTGTCGGACAGCATGCCCGGCTCCATGACGGTGCCCGGCGTGATCACGCGCGATACTTCGCGGGGCGTCAGGCCGCCGACGGGCTCGCTGCCCACCTGCTCGATCACCGCTACGTGATGGCCCTTCTCCACCAGCCGCGCGATATACCCTTCCACGGCGTGATGCGGGACGCCGCACATCGGGACGCGCTCGCCCTTCGCGACGGGCCGGCCCGTGAGCACCAGATCCAGCTCGCGCGCAGCCACCTCGGCATCCTGGTCGAACATCTCGTAGAAGTCGCCGAGCCGGAACATCACAATCGCATGGGGAAACTGGCTCTTGAAATCGAGATATTGTTGGCGAGACGGCGTTATCTTAGGCATAGAGGTTTTATCAATTCTTTTTTTTGGGTATGATTTGCGCACAGCGCCGTGTATTCTAACAAAGGCGCCCTTGGGCGACAATAGCAGGGCCAGCCCAACCGTGATAAAATGACCGTAGGGAGCAGACGGTAAATGGATGAGGTTATTGTCGGTGTCGATCTCGGCGGCACGCAGATGCGGGTCGGCCTCTTCGACCGCGATTTGCACCTCCGGGAGCGCCTGGCAGAACCGACTCTAGCCCATGAAGGGCAGGAAAGTGTTATCGGTCGCCTGCTGGACCTGATCGAGCGCGCCATCCCCACCGGCGGGGATACAACGGTGGTGGGAATTGGCGTGTCGGCCCCTGGCCCGATCAATCCGCGGACCGGAACCATCCTGTCGCCGCCCAATCTGCCCGGCTGGCGTCGGGTCGCGCTGCGCCGGATCGTCGAGGAACGACTCGGCCATACGACCTACCTGGGCAATGATGCGAACGTTGCCGCCCTGGCCGAGACGACGCGCGGCGCCGCTCACGGGTACAAGTATGTGATTTACCTGACGGTGAGCACGGGTATCGGCAGCGGTATCATCGACGATGGGCATTTGATCATCGGCTCCAGCGGGCTGGGCGCCGAAGCCGGACACATGATCGTGGTGGCGGACGGGCGCGTGTCTACGTTGGAGAAAGAGGCCGCCGGCCCGGCCATTGCCGCGCAAGCGGTCGAGCAGATCAGGGCCGGCAAGCCTACCCGCATTCCCGATCTGGTGGGCGGCGATCTGGGCCGGATCACGGCTAAGACGGTCGGCCAGGCCGCCGCTGAGGGCGATCCGCTGGCTCAGGATCTGATCCGTCGCGCCGGCTGGATGGTCGGGCTGGGCATCGTCAGCCTGGCGCATCTGTTCAATCCGCAGATTATCGTGGTGGGCGGCGGGGTCAGCAAGACGGGCGATCTGTTGTTCGAGCCGATGCGCGAGGCTGTCCGGCAGTACACGATCGATTCGGCCTACTGCGACAATCTGCCCATCGTGCCGGCTGCCCTCGGAGACAACGTGGCCTTGATTGGGGCCGCCGCGTTGGTCGCGACTCACGGTGGAACGCGGCTGTAGTCCTGGTATTCCTGGATGTGTCTAAATGGACCCGTGCGCGCGATAGCGCGCCTGTACCACAAGAGAGCGTAAGCAAATGGCAAAACCGGCAAGCGTCCTGGTCATCGATGACGATCGCACCCTCGTGCACCTGGTGACGAATGCGCTCCAACAGGAGGACTATGCCGTTCTGACCGCTTATGACGGCCAGGAAGGCTTGCGCAAAATGTACGAGTCCCGGCCCATCTGATCATCCTCGATATCAACATGCCGACGATGGACGGTTGGACGGTCTGCCAACGAATCCGTGAGGTCAGCAACGTCCCGATCGTCATGCTCACTGCTCGCGACGAGCCGGAGGAAATCGTCAAGGGGCTGGACATGGGCGCCGATGACTACATCCTCAAGCCGTTCCAGATCTCCGTGCTATTGGCGCGTGTGCGCGCCAACTTGCGCCGCGCGGCCGCCGAACCTGCCGTTGTCAGGAAGGACATCGTCTACAGCGACGATTACCTCACCATCAACCTGGACGAGCATCGCGTCACCATTGCGGGCGAGCAGGTGCGCCTGACGCCGACCGAGTTCAACCTGCTGGCCCACCTGGTCGATGCCTCGCCGCGCATCGTCCCGTACCGCGACCTGCTCGAGCAGGTGTGGGGCTTCGAATACATCGACGACATCGACTACCTGCGCGTTTACATCTGGCACCTGCGCCGCAAGCTAGAACGCAACCCCAAAGAGCCGATCTACATCATCAACGAGCTCGGCGTCGGCTACCGGTTCGAAAAACAGAGGTAGGTTTTTCACCCTCCAACTGACCTTCTGCACTGCCCGCACGCGCCGCCGTTCTAGCTCTTAAGCCAAATGACGGGGCCGGTTTGGTGCCATTCATCCCTTGCCCGAAAGCACGCCAGACGGGATAATGTGGGGAGTGATGGGAGGCCCATCCCGGCGCAGTCTGCTGCGCCGCCCGCAAAATGATGACTTTTGCTGAAATCAGGAGGACTGTATGGTTTCCACCGACCGGGTCATGCCCGGGCCTAATGCGAAGGCGTTGATCGACCGCGATTCGGCGGTGATCTCGCCATCTTACACCCGCGGCTATCCTCTCGTCATGGAACGCGGCGAAGGGTCGATCGTGTGGGATGTGGATGGTAACCGCTTCATCGACTTCACCACCGGGATCGCCGTCACCGCAACCGGGCACGCACATCCTCATGTGGTCAAAGCCATTCAGGAGCAAGCTGCGAAGTTCGTGCACATGTCGGGCACGGACTTCTACTATCCCACCCAGGTCGAGCTGGCCGAGCGGCTGGTGTCGGTCGCGCCGTTCGACGACGACGCGATGGTGTTCTTTGGCAACAGCGGCGCGGAAGCGATCGAGGCAGCAGTCAAGCTGGCCCGCTATTACACCGGGCGCCCGCGGTTCATTGCCTTTCTGCGCGCCTTTCACGGGCGAACAATGGGCGCGCTCAGCTTCACGGCCAGCAAATATGTCCAGCGTCAGGGCTTTTTCCCGCTCATCCCTGGCGTCACGCACGTTCCCTATCCCGACACATACCGCCCCATCCTGAACCTTGACGGCTACAGGGATTACGGCGAAGCCGTGCTCGATTATATCGAGAACATCATTTTCAAGACGCTCGTGCCCGCCAACGAAGTCGCCGGCATTCTGGTCGAGCCTATCCAGGGCGAAGGCGGCTATGTCGTTCCGCCCGATAGTTTCCTGCCCGGCCTGCGGGAGCTGTGCGACCGGTACGATATTCTGCTCATCCTCGACGAAGTGCAGACGGGCATGGGCCGTACCGGGAAATGGTGGGGCATCAATCATTGGGACGTCGAGCCCGATATTGTTTGTTCGGCCAAAGGCATCGCCAGCGGGATGCCGCTCGGCGCGATCATCGCCCGCAAAGATATCATGCGCGACTGGGCCCCCGGCGCCCACGCGAGCACCTTCGGCGGCAACCCGGTGAGCTGCGCGGCGGGGATCGCCACCTTCGATCTGCTGAAGGACGGCCTGATCGACAACGCCGCGCGCATGGGTGAATACATGAAGGGCAGCCTGCACGCTATGGCTGAGCGCCACCCGAGCATGGGCCAGGTGCGCGGCAAGGGACTGATGGTCGGCGTCGAGTTCGTCATGGATCGCGACACGCGCGAGCAGGCGGCGGATCTCCGCAACCAGGTGGTCGATTACGCGTTTGAGGAGCACCTTCTGCTGCTCGGCTGCGGCACGAGCACCATGCGCCTGATCCCGCCACTCAACGTGGATCGGGACACGATCGACCAGGCGCTGTTGATCTTCGAGCGCGCCATTTCCCGCGCCGAGGAGGACTACCTGTAAGTCCGCCGGACGTTCACACAATGCGCCGTGCAACGGCCCAGCCTGGGGCGCGGTGCCGGCGCATTGTGGCCTTTCATTAGAAATGCACAAGAACTCCGCATAGTTTCCACAAGAAGCACCACCGCGCCCTTACGGCGGCTCCCGACACCGTGCTAAAATATCATTACTATGTTTCTGCTGCCCGATTATCGCGTGCGACAGCGCGATTACCTGCTCAACATCAGCCGCGCCATCACAGCCCAGCTCGACCTGGGCGAAGTGCTGCGGATGATCCTCCAGGCGGCCGCCTCGATGCTGGCCGGCGAGGTGGGGATGATCGCGCTGCGCGAGGGCGACGACTATTATGTGCGCGCTGTGATCGGTGTGGACGCTGAACAGGCGCACCTGTTCGATCCGCTGCTAGAAGATCTCAGCCCGCGCACGGCCGGTGAGTTTGACTTGTCGCTGCTGCAGGCCAAGATGCGGCGTGTCGCGCGTATGGTCGACCTGAACCTGCGCCAGGTGGTCGCCTTGCCCATGGTCGTCGCCAACAACATGCTCGGCATCCTGTTCATCTTTCGATCCTACGCCGGCACGCCCACTGAGAACGACAATCGCCTGCTGCAGAGCTTCGCCGACCAGGCCGCCATCGCCGTGCACAACGCGCGCATGTACGAGTTCGCCAACCAGGAGCGCCAGCGGCTGGCCGCCATCCTGGACCACAGCGCCGACGGCGTGATGATCCTGGATGAAGACCTGCACGTCGAGCGCTGGAACCGCGCCCTCAGCCGGATCACGGGCTGGCAGGCGGAGCAGGCCCAGGGGCGCCACCACGACGTTGTCATTCGCTGGAAGCACCGCGAGATGGGTCCGGACCTGGCAGAGGCGATCCAGAATGGCTGGCCCCAGCGGCTGTCCGGCGATTCCGCCCCGGACACGCTCTACGTCGAAGGCGATCTCGAGCGATTGGACGGCTCAGCGATCAGCGTCGGGATCACGTATGCGCCGCTGGGCAATCGGGAGGGCGAGCTGCAGAACATTATCGCCAACGTGCGCGACATCACGCACTTCCGCGAGGCTGAGCAGCTCAAGTCGACCTTCATCTCGGTGATCTCGCACGAGCTCAAGACGCCCGTCGCGCTGATCAAAGGCTACGCCGACACGCTCAACCGGCACGATGCTCATTGGGACCTGACGACCATTCAAGATGGCCTCACAGTCATCGAAGAAGAGGCTGATCGGTTGGGCGAATTGATCGAAAACCTGCTCGCCGCGTCCAAGCTCCAGGCGGAAGGCATGCGCCTGAACCTGGATGATGCCAACCTGCCCTTGATCGCCCAGCAGTCTGTCGAGCGCTTCCAGACGCAGACGGACCGCCACACGCTGCGCCTCGACTTTCCGGACGACTTCCCGATCATCTGCGGCGACGCCACGCGGCTGCGCCAGGTGCTCGACAATCTGGTGAGCAATGCCATCAAATACTCGCCCAAAGGCGGCCAGATCGCCATCCGCGGCAACTATGACGATAAGTGGGTGCGCGTTGCCGTCAGCGACCAGGGACCCGGCGTGCCCGAGGACCAGCTCGAACGCGTCTTCGAGCGGTTCCACCGCGTCAACAACGCCCTGACGAACAACACCCAGGGGACGGGCCTGGGGCTGTACCTGGCTCACGCGGTCATCACCGCGCACGGCGGGCGAATCTGGGCCAGCAACAATCCCGGCGGCGGGGCCACGTTTTCGTTCACCCTTCCCCGGCGCGACTAGCGGGTGATACACCGTCTTCATGCGATAATCCACGACATCAGTTACACTGTCCAGGTTCATGATTCAGCCCTGAGGGGCTGTCAGCGTGTTGAGGAGCTTCCGTCATGTCTCAAGTAGTCAGAACATCGCTCAACTGCCCCCGCTGCGGACAGACGTTCCCGGCGATAATCGAGCAAATCATCGACGTGGGCCGCGATCCTCAAGCCAAGGCGCGCTTCTTGTCGGGCCGGGTTAACTCCATCGCCTGCCCGAACTGCGGCCATACGATGGCGATCGGCACGCCGCTGCTCTACCATGACCCGACCAAAGAACTGCTGCTGGTTTACGTGCCCATGGAATTGAATATCGCGCAGCAGGAACGCGAGCGAGTCATCGGCGACCTCACCCGCCGCGTGACGGAGAGCATCCCGCCCGAGAAACGGAAGGCCTACCTGCTCCAGCCGCGCCAGGCGCTCACCATCCCCGGCATGATCGACACGATCCTGGACGCGGACGGCATCACCGAAGAGGTGCGCGAGGCCCAGCGCGACAAGATGCGCACGATGGAGATGTTCCTCTCGGTCAGCCCGGACGAATGGCCCCGGTTGGTGGAGGAGCACGACGGGAAGATCGATCACGAGTTCTTCCAGATGCTGCTGGTCACAATCGAGAACGCCGCTGAGACGGGCCACCGCCCCATGGCCGAGGGCCTGCTGCAGCTCTACAACTACCTGATCGAGAACACCGCGACCGGCCGCGAGGTTGTCCAGGCGGCTCAGGCCCATGAGCAGGTTGTGCAGGCAGTCGCCGCCGATCTTCAGGCCCTGGGCGACAATGCCACCCGCGAGGACTTCATGAACCTGGTGCTCAGCTATGCGGACGATGAGGAGCGCATTCAGGCCGTCGTTGGCCTGATCCGCCCGGCGTTGGACTACACATTCTTCCAGCAGTTGTCGCAGCGCATCGAGACCGCCAGCGGCGACGAGCGCGAGCGGCTGGCCGGTCTGCGCGCGCGGCTTCACGAGCTGACGACCATGCTCGACAGGCAAACCCAGGCCGTGATCCAGCGCGCTACGGATACCCTGCGCACCATCGTCAACAGTGAGGACATCGAGGCCGCCATCCGCCCGCGCCTCGAGCAGATCGACGACACGTTCCTGGCCGTTCTGCAGGCCAATATCCAGACCGCCGAGCAGCACCAGGACACGCGTTCCGCGGAGCGGCTGCGCCTGGTGCTGCAGAAGACGCTCGAAATCCTGCGCGAGAGCGCCCCGCCTCAGATCCGTTTCATCAACGAGCTGATGTCTGCCGCGTCAGATGCCGATGCACAGGCGCTGATCGAGACGGAAGCCGCGCGCTTCGGGCCGGAACTGCTCGAGCTGATGGAGGCCATCGCGCAAGACCTCGACGAAAGCGACCAGTCCGGCCAGGCCGAGCGCCTGCGCGCCATGCGCGATCAGGCGAGTGCCTTCGTGGTCGCCCCGTCCAGCGGGATGCAGTGACCCTCCGCTCAAAAGCTCAGGGCCCTGATGCGAACATCGGGGCCCTGTTGGTTTCCTGGCACGGCTACCGGTTGGTGGGCTCGCTAAACGTCGGCGGCGTACCCGCACAGGGCCATCGCGCCCGGCCCGGTGTGCACGCCCATCATCGGCGACGTCAGGGCTACGATGAGCTCCACTGGGTCATAATCGCGCCGAATGCGCTCGGCAAGCTGCTGCGCCTCGGCTGGCACATTCCCGTGCAGGACGCCCACCCGGATCGCCTTGCGCACATCCATTGCGGCGAAGAAGTCCTCGATCATCTTTTCCAGCGCCATGGCCCGGGTGCGCACCCGGGCGCGCGGCTCGATGCGACCAGTCTCGTGATCGACCATGAGCAGGGGCTTGAGATCCAGGACCGTGCCCACCCATTTCGCCGCCCGGCCAATCCGCCCACCCCGGTGCAGATACTTGAGCGTGTCCACGTAGAGCCGCGTCACCAGATGGCGCCGCACCTGCTCCGCGGCCCCGATCAGATCGGGTAGGGCACCGCCCCGGGCGCGGGCGCGCGCCGCCGCCAGCACCTGGAAGCCCTGGCTCAGCGAATTAGCCCGCGAATCGAGCACGGTCACCGGAAGCGCCGCCTGATCGCGAGCCTGCTGCGCGACCGCGTTGGTGCTGCTCATGCCGCTGCTCAAGGTGATGATCAGGACTTCCTCCGCGCCCGCCTGTTCCGCGGCGCGCACCACATCCAGATAGTCCTGCACGGTCGGCTGTGACGTCATCGGCTGCGCCGGGTCGCTCACCAGCCGCCGGTAGAATGCATCGGGCGTAATATCCACCCGGTCGCGAAGCTGCTCTTGGCCCCAAATCAGGTACAGCGGCACCATCGCCACTTCCCACTGCTGAAGCATATCGTCCGGAAGATCGCACCCACTGTCGGTCACCAACGCAATCTTGTGCCCCATCCCGTCCCTATTCCAGATCTGCCGCAGTGGCGAGCGCCGCCCCGGCAACCTGCGCGGCGAGCGCAGGATCGTCTTCCGACTCGATCACGACCACAACAACAACCGCTTCTGCTTCCTCGCCGTCGGTCACGTCGGCGAAACCTGTGAACCACACATACGGCGTGGCCTGCGGACCCCCATAGGCCAGCGCGCTGTGCCCGTACACCACCAGATCGCCGGTCCGCGCCTGGCTCACGTACGGGCTTTGCGCCGCCGCCTGCAGCATGGTCAGCCGCACCGCCGAGGCGACATCGGCGCGCAGCAGCGCCGGGCGCCGGGCTGGGAGCTCCAACGGTACCCAGTCGGACGAACCGGGCGCCCGCACCGCATCCACCAGATGCAGCGGAACGGCGTTACCCTGATTCGCGATCGCGGCCATCACCTGCACCATCTGCAAGGGCGTGACGGTCAGATCGCCCTGCCCGGTCATCGCGGCAACCAGCTCCTCGTCCGGGGTCTCGTCGTGCAGCAGCGGCGGCGGATTGACCGTCCCTGTTGCAAAGCCGGTAAGCACCGGCGAGGCGAGTAGTCCCAGCATCTCGAACCGTTCCCACAGGTTCCCGGGCGTCAGCCCGGATTCCGGGGCGCGGGCGAACGCCGCCGGGCAGCCAAAGAGGTACGATTCGGCCAGGGTTAGCGGGTGGGTAGGCGTACCCGGCAGGCAGGTCAACTGCAAGCCATTGACCTGCACCGACGTGGTGGCTTCCGGTACTTCGCTGTTGAGCATGTAGCCGCCCTGCTGCTGAAGGTCCGGCGAGCCGGCCAACATCGCCGCCAGCACCACCGTCTGCAGGGCACCCCCCGGCTGGTACTGCCCCGCGGTCACGCGATTGAGCAGCGGTGATGTCTGCTCGTCGCGCGTCAGGGTCGCCCAATCAACATCCAATCGATTAGGATCATAATTCGGTTGGCTCACCATTGCCAACACGCGGCCGGAGGGCACGTGCGCGACGATGACCGCCCCGCTGCGCGATCCGAGCGCCTGCGCCGCGGCGATCTGCACGTCCAGGTCCACCGTGGACCGCACATCGCTGCCCTGCGGCGCGCGGTGCAGCAGATCATTGACGAAATCCTGCCACTCGCTCGCCCGGTCGGCGCCTCGCAACTGCGTGTCGAACGCCGCCTCGATGCCCGCCGTCCCATAGGTCACGCTGTAGTAACCCACCGGCGCGGCGGCCTGCGGGTAAGG
The DNA here is from genome assembly GCA_040767355.1 of Aggregatilineaceae bacterium. Taxonomy (GTDB): domain Bacteria; phylum Chloroflexota; class Anaerolineae; order Aggregatilineales; family Aggregatilineaceae; genus LM3-B42. The sequence continues at coordinate 9,904 of JAXGOS010000021.1, forward strand.
GTACACGCGGCGCGCGAGCCCGCTTCCTGTCACTTCGGTATACGCAAGCTGCTCGCCATCCCGATCCAGAATCGCCCCACGGCGAATGCGCTGCTCCGCGATCACGTTGCGGGCGTTGTCGGAACGCGCGAGCAGGCTGTCCGCCTGCACGACCGCCCAAAAGGCCGAGCCCAGCACCACCGCGCCGAAACCGATCAGCGCGACCAGCGTCACCCACTTCAACTCGCGCGTCATACCGGCATCCGCTCGTCGGTGCTCAGCATCAACAACAGCCCGATGATCACGAAGCTGGTTAGCAGCGAACTGCCGCCATAACTCAGAAACGGCAGGGTGATGCCCGTCAGCGGCACGAGTTTGAGCACGCCAGCCATGATCAACAGGCTCTGCACCGCCAGCATCATGCTCAACCCGGACGCCAGCAGCGACCGGAAGACGAACCGGGTTCGCGCGGCGATCGACATCCCGCGCACGACGATCACAGCCAGGACCACTACCACGGTGATGATCCCCACCAGGCCCCATTCTTCCGCAACGGCAGCAAAGGCAAAGTCGGAATGGACGACCGGGATGATCGTGGGCTGCCCCTGCCCGATGCCCTGGCCAAACACGCCCCCCGCCGACACCGCCATCAGACTCTGGACAACCTGGTACGCGTCGGAATCGGCTGTGGCCCAGGGATCGGCCCACACGTTGATCCGCAGGGCCACCACGTCGATCCGCGAGAAAGCTGCCGCCGCGGCAGCCGAAAGCAGCGCCACGCCGCCAAGCAGCAGCAGCGCCTGCCCGCTGGTGAGATAGAGCATGAACATGAACACCACGAAGAACAGCGTGGCGGTCCCCAGGTCGCGCTGCCAGACGAGCACCACCATGCACACGCCCCACATCAGGAGCACGGGCGCCAGGAACGCGGGCGATGGCACACGCCAGCGCCAGAGCCGGATCATGTCGGTACGCATGTAGCGCTGGTGATCGGCGAAAAAGCTGGCCAGGAACACGACCAGCACGATTTTGAGCAGTTCCGAGGGCTGGTAATAGATGCGCCCAAACCCAAGCCACAGGCGCGGCCCGGCGTTGGACGGGTTCTCGCCGAACAGGATCGTGATGGCTAGCAGCAGCAACCCGCCACTCAGCCACGTGTAGCGATACCTGCTCAGCCAGCGCAGATCGCGCGGCAGCAGCGAGACCGCCAGCAGCGCGCTCAGGCCCACCACCAACCACAGCGTCTGCCGGCCTGCGTAGGATGGCACCAGCCGGTCGATGAGGTTCAGGCCCCAGCCAGTCAGGAACATGGCCAGGGGGAACAGCAGCGGATCGCGCCAGCGCAGCCGGCGATTGAGGACAATGTGGCCCACGATGGCGCAGACGGCCCACACGCCGACCGGCCATAAGGATGTCCAGGGCCGATCACGCACGATCGCCAGCGCGATGTGATTCACCAGGATGATCAGGCCGGCCACAAGCAAGAGCCCTGCCTCGCGCCGGGCTGGCGCGGGAAGGCCCCCCAGGTCAAATTCGTCAGTGCGCAGCTCGGCGCGGTCTGCCATAATCAGAATCGCCGCCTCAGCTTACTGGCGGCCGTCCGTCAGATACTTCCCGACGATTGGCTGCAAGCGGTCAAGCGTTTCGGCGGGAATGCGGCGTGGGTCGGTCATCAGCGTGCCATCGAGCGCGTGGTAGCACGCGCAGTCTTCCACGCCCCCCGCCAGCCGCCGCACGACGCCGATCACCGCCTGCTGCACCAGCGCCACATTGGCGTGGACGGTCTGCAGGACAAGCTCCACCGACACATCATCCTCGGACTCGTGCCAGACGTCGTAATCGGTCACATGCGCCATCGCCGCGTAACACATCTCAGCCTCGCGCGCCAGGTAGGCTTCGGGCGAGGCTGTCATGCCGATGATGTCCATCCCCCACGACCGGTACAGGGCGCTCTCCGCGCGCGTGCTGAAGCGCGGCCCCTCCACCGTGATGAACGTCCCGCCGCGGTGCACCACCCCACCGACCTCGGCCACGGCATCGGCCAGGATCGCGCTCAGGTGGTCGCAAAACGGATCGGCCACCGACACGTGCGCGACCAGACCTTCCTCGAAGAACGAGCCTGGCCGGTCGCCGCGCGTCCGGTCGACGAGCTGATCGGGGATCACGATATGTCCCGGCGCGAAATCCTCGCGCAGCGATCCGCAGGCGCTGACGCTGATCACCTGCTGCACGCCCAGCAGTTTCAGCGCGTAGATATTGGTGCGATAGGGAACTTCACTCGGCGTGAACACGTGCCCGCGCCCGTGGCGTGGAATGAACGCGACGCGCTCGCCAGCCAGCGTCCCGATCACCACAGCGTCGCTCGGCTGGCCATACGGCGTGTCGATAATTCGTTCCTCGACGTCGGTCAGATCGGGCATGCTGTAGACGCTGGTCCCCCCAATGACCCCTATTCGGATCGATTCCATGAGCCTCACGTCTCCTGAAGGTTATGTATTGGTAAGTCCAGAATGCGCCAAGTGTAACGCCAAACAGCACGCATCCCAAACGGCGATTGTCTTATTTTTCGGATGCCTGGCGGGTTGGTGGAAGGGCAAACACGGACTCGCTGCCCGTCTCGGGAGTGGGAGTCACTGTGGGTGTGAGCGTGTTGGTAGGCGTCGGGGAGCCACCAGCGTTGGGAACGGCCAGGCTGGTCGCGAGGGTGTTTGGCGACACCTGCTGGACTGACACCGACCGATTCAGCGGGAGCACCACCAACCCCACACACAGCGCGATCGCCGCCACCCAAACGCCGGATACCAGCATGCCGATCAGGCCGAATTTGCGTGTGCGGCGCGGATCATGTGCATCCTTGGCGTTGATGACCGCCACCAGCGACAGCACGAATCCAGCCACCGGCAGGCAGTAGCCGGCCCCGCAGCACATGCCTAACGAGAATAGTCCGATCAGCAGGCCGACCAGGGCCGTGAGGTCGTTGGAGTTGCCCCGGTAGAGGTTGTCATCATCGTCGGCGCGCTTGCGTTTGCCCGCGATACCGGCCTGCGCGCCGATCAACTGCTCGGCATAGGTCGCCGGTTCCTCGATCTGCACGCCCATCCGCCGCGCCTGCTCGGCGTGCTCGGCGCACAGCCGCTGCCCGTCGGCGGTATAATACAGGCAGTACGCGCAGAGCGGCTTGCCGCATACCTCGCAGCGTTCCAGCGCGATACGGTCCGGGTGGTTTTCGCAGTTCAGTACGTCCCAGCCGCCCATCAATCAGGCTCCAGGTGCCGCGCAACTAGCCCGCGGGCAGCCGCGCACGCCAATCGCTAGCTGCGCACAAGGGTTCACCACCGGGTATCGCGAGAAGGGAGCATCATGATGCATGCGACCACTGCCGGATCACAGTCTCAAGCGCCTGGGCGGGCTTGTCAAGGTTCAGGGCGCGCAGCCGGGCCAGTGAAAAACTCGCCTGATCGAGCGCGTTGGCGCGGAACAGCCGGTCAGCGCCCCCCGCATGGCGCGCCCGCAGCTGGTGGACGCGCACGAGCACACCCGCCGCCTGCTGGACCAGCCCGCTATCGCCCGCTGCCTCGGCAGCGTCCAGCGCCTGGTGCAGCGCAGCCTGAGCGGCTACCGAATCGCCTTGCGCCAGCCGGAGCTGTCCCAGCGCAAGCAGCGCTTGACCCTCGCCCCCCAGATCGCCGGCGCGGGCCAGCATATCGCGGCTGCGCGCGAGATTGCACGCCGCGTCGTCGAACTGAAGCAGCATCGCCTGGGTCCGCCCCAGGTCCTGAGTGAGACGACCCAGCTCGGCCCAACTCGCCGTGGGGAGCCGCTCGGCTAGTGCATCGCTGAGCTGCAGCAGCGCGCTGGCGGCCTCGCGCCGGGCACGGTCGCCCTCACCGGCCTGACGGGCGCGTGCAGCCTGGCCGAGAAGCGCCTGCGCCAGCAGCTCGCGCGCTCGCGCCGCCAGGTCGCGCCGGTCGAGCCGGTCGGCTGTCGCCACGGCGCGTCGTAACAGATCTTCCGCTTGCTCGACCTCGCCCTGGCGGATGAGCACCGCGCTATAATCACACTGGGCGCTGGCCGCCTGGTCGGCCCGGCGCACCTCGGCATATCCCGCCAGGGCCGCCTTGAAGCGCGCCGTCGCGACCTCCGTCTGGCCGCCTGCAACCAGCGCATTCGCCCACTCGTGCGCCAGCCCTGCCGCTTGCACCACGTCGATCGGGCGATGGGCCAGCACGGCGCGCAGCGCCGCCGACAGTGATTCGGCCGCCGCGCCCGCCTGCCCCACCTCGATCAAATGGCGGGCCATCATGCAATGCGCCTGGGCCAGCGCGCCCGGCTCCAGCCCGGCCATATCACCCGTAACCTGAAACAGCCAGGCGGCTTCATCCTGCCGGCCCGGCAGCAGGCTCAGCGCCTCGCCCATCGCGATCTGCAGCCGCGCCAGATCGGGCCCGTCTGGCACCTGCTCGCGAATCGTCGCGGCCGTGTCCACAAACTCCCCCGCCAGCCCTGCCTCGCGGTAAGCCGGCGCTGCCAGGATCAGCGCCTGAGCGATCAGGCTCGGATGCAGCCCATCTTCCGTCCCAGACCGCTGCAGGATGGCGCGCAAATGGTGCAGCGCGTGGCGCTCGCCCGTCCACTGCTGGATCAGGTGCACGAGCGCCGCCTGGTCGGCTCGCAGTTGTTGTTCGCGGTCGAGCGGCGCGAACAACTGGATCAGCCCGCGGGCCGCCGGAGCCAGTTCGAGCCGGCTCCCGGCCGCCTGCAATAGCCCCTTGCGGACCAACACCGCGACCTGCTGTGGCGCACGGGCGTCGCCCAGCGAGCGCGCCATCCCCACGTCGAATACATCCGGCACGCTTTGCAGGCGCGACAGAAGCCGCACTGCCGAGGGATCGTCCACGCTCAGCCGCCGGATCGACCGGACCAGATACTCCGCCACCGGATCGGCCATGTTCTGTTGAAGCCCGGTCAGCTCGTCCTGCGCCTGCTCGAGTCCCCCGGTGCGCACCCATTCCACGCCCTGGACAATCAGCCAGGGAATATTCAGCGTCCACTCCAAGAAGTCGTCAATCGTGTCCACGTCCAGCGCATCGACGCCGCGCTCGACGGCCAACCGCAGCGCCAACGTGCGCGCCGGTTTGGGTGGCAATGGCTCCAGCGCATACGAGCGCCCCTGCCCCGAGGGCATCAGGCTCGACTGGCGCGCTGTCAGCATGACCACGCTTGGCGATTCCGGCGAAATGGCGCGCAACCAGGCGCCCAGCCGCTCCAGCTCAGCGCGGGACGTAATCGCGTCCACCTGATCGATCACCACCAGCACGCGCTGCCGTCCCAGTATGCTGGCTACATCGTCGGGCTGCGCGCTGGCGGGCAAATCCAGCACGGGCGCGACCTGCCCGATCACATCATCCAGGGTCGTCTGGCCGTGCGCTTTGACCCACGCCACGCCATCCGGAAACCGCCACCCGAACCGGCCCGTGAACTCCGCCGCCAGCCGGGTCTTTCCGATGCCGGTCGGACCGGTGATCTCGACCATCGTGACGCCGGGAATCTCATGGGCCAGCCGCGAGAGCACTTCCCGGCGGCCAACGAACCCATCGGCCAGGGGGATGTCCGTACTCCGTGGCCACCCGCCTGCCAGCAGCGGGCGGCGCGCCCGCAGCCCTGGCGCCGGCAGCGTCAGGTGATCGCCGCCGCTCGCCCCAACGATATCGTACCGGTCCGCCGGGTTGTCCCGCAGCTCCGCCAGAGCCGCCAGCGCCGCGCCATAGGCCGCCTGCACGGTGTCGCCATTGGCGAGGCTGGCGTACAGCGCCGTGGCGAACAGCCCGCTGGCCCGTCCCGCCGCCTTGCGCCGAGTGCCGAGCACCGCTCGCACCCCGGCCCGATCGACCAGCAACTCGGCCATGCGCCGGCTGAAACACCCATCCAGGACAACCAGCTCGACCTGGCCCGGCACCAGCAAGCGCGCCAGGTGCTCGGCCACGACATACGCTTCGTGGCCGTTCTCGTCCTCCAGGTACAGCATGTCGCGCTCGCCGTAGCAGACGAGGTGCAGAATGCGGAACGCGTCCGGCCCGGTGACCTGCAGCGCCTCACGCAGCCGGGCGGACGTCGGCGGCACGAGACGCACCAACGCCAGCGGCGCTGCCGACGGGGTCCGGCGCTCCGCCGCCGCCGTGATGGCACCAGCCAGCGTGCGCCACTCGGTCACGGGGTCCAGCGGGTTGAGCGGGTCGTGATTCCCGTTCAGCCCAGCATAGGGCGCCGCGACCAGCCCGAGCACAGGCAGGTAGCGCCGCAGTTGGGCAAGGCCGGGGTCGCGCGCGAGATCGCCGCGGCCAGCCACCGTGAAGCGGCTGGTCAGCGAATCGAGATTTGCGCGAGCGGCTGTTGCTGTTTCATCCATGCAGCGCAGTATAGTTCAAACTCGCCAAAAGCGAAACGGCAGCGCAGTGCCTTTCGACCCCGGCTGCCGTCAAACTATGCTACCTCGGCGTGTGATCGCGTTCAGAGCGTCGCTTGGATAGACCCGCCATCGACGGGGATCATCGCCCCGTGGACGTATCCCGCCGCGGGCGAGCACAGGAACACCGCCACGTTGGCAAACTCGGCCGGATCGCCCATGCGCCCCAGCGGCGATCCCGCAGCCTGCCGGCGGATCGCCTCTTCGACGCTGATGTTGTGGGCCTGAGCGCGATAGGCCATCAGCTCCGTGACGCGCTCGGTTTGGGTCCAACCGGGCAGAATGCTGTTCACGCGAATGCCCTCCGGACCGAGCTCCATTGCCAGTGACTTGGTCAGCCCGATGACGCTCATGCGCAGGCTGTTGGACAGGAGCAGGCTCTCGATCGGTTGTTTTACCGACACGGAGGTGATCGTCAGGATAGCGGCGCGGTCACTCTCGCGGAGAAACGGCAGCGCGGCATGAATCATCCGCACCGCGCTCATCACCGTCAGCTCGAAAGCTTGCTCCCAGGCGTCGAGCGGCGTCGAGTCGAACGTCCCGCTCGGCGGCCCGCCCGCATTCGTCACTAATACATCCAGCCCGCCCAACTGGTTCGCCGCGCGCGCCACGATATCCGCTGCCTGCCCGGCATCGGTCACGTCGCCCTGCACCGCGATCACCGGATGACCCGTGTCGCGCTGCAGCGCTTCGGCGGCCTGGCTGAGCCACGCCGCGTCCCGCCCGTTGATGGCGACATGCGCGCCTTCCAGGCTAAACCGGCGCGCTGCCGCGCCGCCCAACCCGCGGCTGCTGGCGGCCACCAGCACGCGAGCGCCTTGCAGTCCGAGATCCATTTATACCCTTTCCTTTTCGTAACGCTCCATGATCACCCGATCGACTCCGTCGCCATAGTAGTTTTCGGCGGTGACCACAGTGCGAAAGCCCAGCTTCTCATACAACCGGATGGCGGGATTATTCCCCGCTTCGGCTGTCACCTTGATGCAGCGCGCGCCTGCTTTAAGCAGTGCCTCGATGCTGTTGAACGTCAAGCGCTGGCCGATTCCCTGGCGACGGTAATGGGCCAGCACCGCGGTGTTCAAGATCCAGCCGGTGACGCCGTCCTGGGCCAGCGCTGCGCAGACATGGCCCACCAGTTTGCCATCATCTTCGGCCACCCAAACCAGTGTCGGAAAGAGATCATATAGCTGGCGGAAGAAATATTTCGAATACGCGCCGCTGCCGTACACGCTCTGCTCCACGTCCGTGATCTGCGGCAGATCGGACGGGCGGAATAACCGTTCACGCACGTTTGTCACGGCCAACTTCCTATTCTTCAAGCTCTACTTTGAGCAGGATCCTGCCGATGCCGATCACGTCGCCCGTCGACACGACGACCGGCTCGCGCACCGGCTCATCATTGAGCAGAGTCCCGTTGCTGCTGTTACGATCCTCCAGCCACCACTGGCCACCGCGCCGGGTGACCAGAGCGTGCTCCTGGCTGCAAAACGTATCGTCCAGCACGATAGTATTCGTGGGGCTGCGGCCCAGGCTCGTCAGCGGCAGCAAGGGAAAACTGTCAGGCACATCGGTCGCTCCGTCCGGCCCGCGCATCACCACGAGACGCCCACGCTGGCGGCGACCTTCGGTCAGGGTGCTCGCCGTCGCGCGGAAATCACGCCACAGCACCCAAAAGACCGCGCCGACAAAGCCCAGCAGTAGCAGCGCCGTTATCGCGCGCAGGGCCAGCAGAACGGCATCGGTACTCAATCTGTCTCATCTCCTGGATCGGGGCGTTTCATGAGGACCTGCGTATCGCCGCTGCGCGACAGCCCCTCCGTGGTCGACTCCTCGACCACGTACACCAGCTTGCTCTCGCCCAGCGCAATCACGTCGCCGGGCTTGAGTACGCATTCGGACACGCGCGCATCATTGACGAAGGTGCCGCCCCGGCTGCCCAGGTCGTACAGCACGAATTGGCCAAACCGGTAGCGGATCTGGCAGTGTTGGCGACTGACGCGCGGATCGTCGAGGACGATGACGTTGTCGCGACGCCGCCCGATGTTGGTCACCGACCGGTCGAGCGGCACATACTGGCTACCATCGACCACCAGGAACGCCGCCGGCATCTGGCCTGCCCGCGCCCCCCGCCCACGCGGACCGCTCTCGTATGCCGTCATCGCCTGCGTGGACTCCCTGGGCCGGGGGGCGTGCGCCGCCACCACGACCACGCCGTGCGGGTTGATGTCGTCGTCGGGGACGAAGGTCACGTGGGGCGTGCTGTCGAGCCGCAGATCGCTTTCGCGCGCCAGGCTGACGATGTGCTCGGCCAGCATTTCTGCTATGCCCGGCTGCTGTTTGAGCAGCGCGCTGCAATCGTCTCGATTCAGATGGACTTCGTAGGCGTTGGGCGCTGTCGGATTGTCCCCCTGACTGGCGCCATCCTCCATGGCACGCGCCAGCCGCAGCGCCACCTCGCGCGGGTGCAGGCGCCCGGCAAACAGGCGCGCGAAACCGCCTTCGACCAGGGCCTGAATGCGCTCTTCAAACTGCGACAACCGTCGTCTGTCCATACGCCGGATTATAACAGGCTCTGCCGGGTGGGGTACAGTCCATCGAGCAATCGTAGGGCACGCCAGCGGTTCACCCGACATACAGCGAGGGCGCACCCATGCCTGGCGCCCTCGCTCTCAATCTTCTCAGGATGCGGACCTTACCGCTCGCTGGGCCGGTTCTTGCGAATGAAATCCAGCGGATCGATGTAGTTCGCCAGCAGGTTATCGCGATTCAGTTTTGGCCAGTGCCACGGCTGGCTGGCGAGAATGGACGTCGGGCTGAGGTCGAAATGCAGGTGGTACGCGAAAATGCCCTCGCCATTGCCCACCTTGCAGATCTGCTGGCCGCGCACCACGCGATCGCCTACGGTCACCCGCATGTCCTCGACGTGCGCGTAACGCCCGTAGAGCATCTTGCCGGTCGTGAGCAGCGGATCGTGCCGGATGACGATGATATTGCCCCATCCGGCAATCCGCCCGGCAAACGTCACCACGCCAGAGGCCGCCGCGTACACAGGTGAATGGGCGTCGGCGTCCCAGTATGGCTCGTTGAGGTTGAGATCAACGCCGGTATGGTACGCCTCGCCGGACGTGCCGATCCGGTAGCGGCGCGCGAACCCGGTCGCGTCGAACCACTTGCCCGGCCACAACGAATCCGACGCGCGCTCAGACGCCGTCCCGCAGGGGCTGTCGTAGCCATCCGCCAGATACTTGGTGGTGGGCACAACCCCGACGATCTGGCGCCAGCGCAGCGCATCAAACGCAATTTCCTTGTTCTCTTCGCCGGTCAGATCGTTCAGGAAGACGACGCCCGCCTGCGCGTTGTTGGCGTCGAACTGGTACACGCCCAGCGGCACCCACACGTTATAGTAGCTCGCCTGGCGAACCGGGATCTCCAGCTCGCCGGAGCTACCCTGCGCCCCGTGCACTTTGTAGCGAGCGCGGGTCGTCGTGGCGTGCCGCGACGGCACGAATGCCGACACCTCGTACCATCCGCTCGCCACCAGGTCGGGATCCCAGCGCGCCCAGACGAGGCTGCTGGTCTTGGCAGTGGTCTTGTACTTGGTATTCCATCCCCACAGGTTGCGAAACGTCTTGAACAGCTTGTTGACGTCCTGGCCACCGAAAGCGCCGTCCCGGTAGCGCGGGCTTTCCGGCGTGACGACTACCTCGATGCCGTAGCGTCCCTGGCCCGCAGGCGGCTGCTCGTCGTCGCCGCCATCTACTTCCCCGATGGCGTGGTTGATCGCCGGCCACTCCACCGGCCCGATCGAGCCAAACCGCCACCAGCTAATGCCGGTAGCCTTATACTTGCTGATGACCAGCTTGCGGGCTGTGTTCATCTCGGCGCGCGGCGCGGCTCCTGGCAGGACCGGGAATACCGGCAGGCCATAGTTGCCCCAGGTCTCGAACCCTTCTTCGAGCACTTCCTCTACATCCCGCTGGAACGTCTCCCAATAGAGCTGGAGATGCACGCTGTTAACGAAGGGGCGCCATTCGGCGGGATAGATGCGCGGTTTGTGCTGCGGGCGGGGATCGACGGCCATGCCCAGGTGGAACCGCCCACCGATGCCGCGCCGGATGCGCGTCATGAACGGGCGAATCGGGTCGCGCCCCACGGTCCAGAAGCCGGCATACGGCTCGACATCCAGCACCATCGACTTCACGCCGGGCCGGTTGCAGACTTCGATAATCCGGTCGGCTTCGGCGGTGATATTGCGCCCCTTGACCACCGCCCAGGCGTGGAACTCCATCCCATGCGCCTCGAGGACACGCACCCACTTATCGACGCTGGCCACGCTGTCAATCGCCATATCGCGATCGGTGTCGAATTCGCCCTGCCAGTTTTCGCCGTCGCTGGTTTTGACCCAAACCTGGGTCACAGCCGGCGCCCAGGTCTTGATGGTTTGTACGAGGTCCTCGATCGTGTCTTCGGCGATAGAGTCGCCTTTCCAGTGCCAGACCGCTACTTTGCCATCGTAAGGCGTCGCCATAAGAGTCGCTCCTTTTTCCGTCGCCCGTCTTCTGACTGGATAGTATTATGGAACGTAGAAATTGACAACAGCCACCCCGCCGCCCCAGAAAACAGTGTGGCGCCCCCCACAGACGCCACGCCTACATACTCGATCGGAACCGCTTCAGTTGAGTTTCTTCTGGCGGGACTGGCGACCTTCCCAACCGACCGGGAACAGCGCCACGTCGAGCGACGCCCACAACCGCCGCGCATCCAACTCCGAGAGCAGCACCTTCCACGTCTCGCGCTGGACCCAACCCACCAGCGTATATGGTGCGCTGGCGCTCTTGACTACCTCGACATGCGTGGTGACGTTCGGATTGGAGGGCGCGCGCAGCGGCGCTGTCGTCGCCAGGCCCGTGACCATGTCGGACCGTTCCGGGTACAGCAGCACGGTGAGCTTGAACCACAATACCTGGGCGGCGCGCTGAGTCAGAGTGTGTGACCAGGGGTGATCCTGTTGGTCCACACCGCCCAGCATCAGGTTGGGGTCGTTTTCACCTCGACTCACCGTCAGGCCGGTGGAAAGACCATACTGATGCCCCTGAATACCGCTGCTCACCATGCCCTTAACCTCGGTCTTTTTTTCGCCGCCCGGGCCGCATCCTGGCAGCAACTCGGCGCACAAAAGTTTGGAAACTCAAATTCTTTTAATTTCGCTTAAACCAAGTATAAATGCGCTCGCTGGGTTAGGCAATAAACCGCAATGGCCCATATCGTTTCATTGACAAAACTGAACAAACCGAATCCGCGCCACTTGACGCCAGGTATGCCGGCGATTCCGCCGGGGGTATAATGGCTGTGCACCCTACCCCGGCACGGAGGATGGCGCATGATCGCACTCGCACGATTTGCCCTGGGCTTCGCGCTCTGCGTGGCTCTCGCGGCGACCGGCCGCCCGGCGGCCGCCGCTCCCGCCCAGCAGGAGGCGGCTCTCCTGAAGGTTGGTGATGTCGCCCGCGGCCAGTTGAACGATACGCTGACCGAAGATTCCTGGCGGTTCGCCGCCCGCGCCGGTGACTCGATCCTGATCGATATGAAAGCCTCACCCGGCGGCAGCCTGGACCCCTACCTCACTCTGTTCGGCCCGGATGGGGCCAACCTGGCCAGCGATGACGACAGCGGCGAGGCGTTGGACGCGCGCATCGGCCCTTTCCAGGTGCCGGTCAGCGGGACGTACCACATCACCGCCTCGCGCTATAACGGAACCGGCGAATACACGCTCCAGATCGTCGATCTGCGCACCCTGCCCACCCTGCAGCGCGGCAAGCCGCTCGCCGGGCAGATCACCCTCGACCATCCGGCGGACTACTTCCTGCTGGGCGTGCCCGCTGCCGGGGAAGACGCCTTCTGGCAGATCGCCACCGACGCCGACGATTTCAACCTGCTGGTCTTGACCGTGCTGGGGGTGCGCTCGCCATCCGTCACCACCGAGGACAGCGGGGACAGCGCGCTCGGGCCGCTGGCGCTCTCACCCGGCGCGCGGTACATCGCCGTCGTGACCTCGTCCGTGGCCGGGGCGGAGGGCGCATATGAGATTCGTTTTGACGAGGCAGATGTGACCTTGTTGGAGGATGGTACCCCGCAAACGCGCGAGGTGTCGCTCGACGGCGAGCCGCAGCGCTTCTTTTTCCGGGGAATCCAGGACGAGCGCGTGGCGATCGCCGTCTCGTCGGATGACCAGACGCCGGTTGTCACATCGGTCGGCCTGGCGGGCTCGGGCGAGATGCTGTTTGCGAACGCCGGTGACGACGCTTACGCGGTAACCGCGAGCCTCATCCTGCCCCAGGACGCGCTGTATGAGGTGAGCGTTTCGCCCGCCGGACCCGGCGGCGGTCCGTGTACCGTGATGCTCACGCGGCTGGCGGACTGAAGGCGCCGCCCGGCTGCGTTCTAGAACAGGCCCCAGTCGCTCAAGACGCCTTCTTCGGCCATCGACGGGTCCCAGAGTTCCATCCCGACCTCGATTGTGGTGGGCACGCCCAACACTTCCTGCGCGCGCACGCGTGACACTTCCAGCAGGTGGGGGGCATAGGGGCAAAACGGCGTCGTCATGATCATTTTGATATGCGCGTGATCGTCGTGAACATCGATCTCGCGCACCAGGCCAAGCTCGACCACGTTCAAGCCAATCTCCGGATCGATCACCTCGCGCAGGGCGTTTCGCACCAGCTCTTCTTTTTCCTCGCGCGACAGGTTACCCGTGGTCTGCGGTTCGTCCGCCATGATGCTGCTCCTCACTCGTCTCGGTCGATTATTGAAGGATCGACGCGAGGGGTTAACTCAACTCTCGTTACAGAGTATACGAGATGGCGGGTGTGATGACCACACCGGGGCGCCGTTCGCACGAGGAAACATCGTATTTTTAAGAAATTCGTCTATTTTATTGTCGTTGTCCGGCTGAAGTGTTATAATCGTCTCAGAGATATTGCAAGACATTCTCAATTGAGGGATATTCAAGCGGCTGGTTCAACCCAGTTGCTTGTCTGTAAATCGACAGCGAATCATGATCACGCTCCGCAAGTGAGGAGGAATTCGGAACCGATGGGTGCTGCTTTGGAAATTCGTAATCTACACGTGAGTGTAGAGGACCAGCCCATTCTCAAAGGTGTTGACCTGATAGTCAAGCAGGGTGAAGTGCACGCGCTGATGGGCCCCAATGGCTCGGGCAAGAGCACGCTGGCGAACACCCTGATGGGCCATCCGGCCTATGAAGTGACCGCCGGACAGGTAATCTTCGACGGCGTCGATATCATCGAACTCGAGCCGGACGAGCGCAGCCGGCTGGGCCTGTTCATGGCCTTCCAGTACCCGGTCGCGATTCCGGGCGTCACGGTCGCGAACTTCTTGCGCAACGCGATCAACGCGCGCCGCAAGGTCGAGAACCCGGAAGACAAGGGCATCCCCATCCCGGCTTTTCGCAAGCTGATGATCGAGAAGATGGACATGCTCCAGATGGATCATAGCTTTGGCGGGCGCTACTTGAACGAGGGTTTTTCTGGCGGTGAGAAGAAACGCGCCGAAATCCTGCAGATGGCTGTGCTCCAGCCCAAGATCGCGATCATGGACGAGACCGACTCTGGCCTGGACATCGACGCGCTGCGCATCGTCTCCGAAGGCGTGAACCGCCTCAGCGGGCCGGAGCTTGGCGTGCTGGTCATCACCCATTACCAGCGCATTCTGAATTACATCAAACCGCAGTATGTCCATATCATGCTCGATGGGCGGATCGTGGAAAGCGGCGGCCCGGACCTGGCGCTGCATCTCGAAGAACAGGGATACGACTGGCTGCGCGAAAAGCAGAACGGCAACGGCGAGCGATAACCGCTTCTGCCGCCCGCGGACGTGTCCACCGACCCGTGACCGCAGACGACAAGGCCCCAAGGAGCAACCATCATGAGTGATGCAGAACAACTGCAAGGCATCCGCGACGATTACGCCGAGCAGTACGGTTTCCAAGACCCGGACACCTTCGTCTTCAGGGCTCGCAAAGGGCTTGACGCCGAGATCGTTGGCCAGATTAGCGAGATGAAGGGCGAGCCGGAATGGATGCGCGACTATCGGCTGAAGGCGCTCGAGATCTACCAGAGCAAGCCCGTCCCAACCTGGGGGCCGGACCTATCCGGCTTGCGCGAAGAGGACATCTACTTCTTCGTCAAACCCGCCGACAAGGAAGCGCGTACCTGGGACGAGGTGCCCGAAAACATTAAGAAGACCTTCGACCGCCTGGGCATTCCCGAGGCCGAGCAGAAATTCCTGGCCGGCGCGGGCGCCCAGTATGACTCCGAGATGGTCTACCACCAGGTCAAAAAGGAACTCGAGAGCCAGGGCGTGATCTTCAAGAGCATCGAGGCCGGGCTCAAAGACCACGAGGAGTTGTTCAGGGAATACTTCGGCACCGTGATTCCCGCGACCGACAACAAATACGCCGCGCTCAACGCCGCGGTGTGGTCGGGCGGATCGTTCATTTACGTCCCGCCGGGCGTGAAGATCGAGATGCCGCTGCAGGCTTATTTCCGTCTGAACACGGCCAGCATGGGCCAGTTCGAGCGCACGATGATCATCGTGGACGAGGGCGCCTTCCTGCACTACGTCGAAGGCTGCACGGCGCCGACCTACTCCACCGACAGCCTGCACAGCGGCGTGATCGAGATCGTCGTCAAGCGCGGCGCGCGCTCGCGCTACACGACCATCCAGAACTGGTCTGACAACGTGTACAACCTGGAGACGCAGCGCGCCCTGGTCTACGGTGACGCCAGCCACGAATGGGTGGACGCCAACCTGGGCAGCAAGGTCACGATGAAGTACCCGTCGGTCTACCTGATGGAGCCCGGCGCGCACGGCGAGGTCCTGTCGATCGCCTTCGCGGGCCGCAACCAGATCCAGGATGCGGGCGGCAAGGCGATCCATGTTGCGCCCAACACGACCAGCCAGATCATCAGCAAGTCGATCTGCAAGAACGGCGGGCGCAGCAGCTATCGCGGCCTGCTCCGGGTGTATCCGGACGCCGAGAACGCCAAGAGCACCGTCGTCTGCGACGCGCTGCTGCTGGACGATCACAGCGAATCGGACACGTACCCGTACATCGAGATCGAGAACCAGAACGTAACCATCGGCCACGAGGCCACGGTCAGCAAGGTGGGCGACGACCAGCTCTTCTACCTGATGAGCCGCGGCTTGAGCGAGGACGAAGCCAACGCGATGGTCGTCAATGGCTTCCTCGAGCCGCTCACCAAAGAGCTGCCGATGGAATACAGCATTGAGATGAACCGGCTCATCCAGCTCCAGATGGAAGGCTCGATCGGCTAAGCGGATAACCAATGGCCCGGGGCGCCGCGCGAGCGTCCTGGCCTGTGTTGCAGATTGAAGTAACGACAAAGAGAGGGAATTACCAGTGGCAACTCGTCGTCGTGTTGCACGCGAATTTACGGCGCCCCCGCTCACCCGCGCCGACGTCGAATCCCTGAGCGAGCGCTATAACGAACCGGACTGGCTGCGCGAGATGCGGCTGCAAGCCTGGGAGCTGTACGAATCGCTGCCCATGCCCACGACCCAGGACGAGCCGTGGCGCCGCACCGATTACCGCCACATTGATTGGGACAGCGCCGGCGTGTTGCTGGCCCCCAATGGTGGCCGGTTTGAGGACGTCCCGGCGGAAAACCGCCAGCCGCTGCTCGGCCAGGAACAAGGCGGCCTGCTGGCGTTCGTCGATGACCAGCCCGTTCACCACGAGGTTCACCCCTCGCTGGCTCAGCATGGCGTCATTTTCACTGACCTGCGGGCCGCCGCGAGCGAGCATCCCGAGCTGGTGCAGAAACACCTGATGACCCACGCCGTCAAAGCCGAGGACGGCAAGTTCGCCGCGCTGAATGCCGCGCTATGGACGCACGGCGTGTTCCTGTACGTGCCGCGCGGCCGTGCCGTCGAGCTGCCGGTGCACAGCATCTTCTACACCACCCGCCCCGGCGCCACCCTCGGCCATGTCCTGGTCGTGCTCGATGAAGGCGCGCAGATCGACTACCTGCACGAGAACCTGTCGCTCAACTTCGACGATCACGCCAGCTTCGTGGGCGTCACCGAGTTAGTCGTGGGGCGCGATGCCAATCTGCGTTTTGTGAACTTGCAGGACTGGGGCCACAACGTCTTCGAGTTCAGCCACCAGCGCGCCCGTGTGGACGCCAACGGCCAGCTCGACTGGGTGACCGGCCAGATGGGCGGCAAGCTGATCAAGGCCTTCATGGAGATCGACCTGGACGGCGCGGGCAGTTGGGGCCGGATGAGCGGCCTGTACTTCCCGGACGGCCAGCAGCTGATGGATCTCGACACCCAGCAGAACCACAACGCGCCGCACACCACCTCGGACCTGCTGTTCAAGGGCGTGCTCAAGGACCAGGCCCGCAGCGTGTGGCAGGGCATGATCAAGGCGCTGCCCGGCGCGCAGAAGACGGACGGCTTCCAGGCGAACCGCAACATGATCCTGGGCCGACAGGCGCGCGCCGACAGCATCCCCGGCCTGGAAATCCAGGCGGACGATGTGCGCTGCACGCACGCCGCCGCCGTCGGGCAGATCGAAGAAGAGCTGCTCTACTACCTGATGAGCCGCGGCATTCCGCGTCACGAGGCCGAGAAGCTGGTGGTGGATGGCTTCTTCGTACCCGTCCTGGATCGCATCCCGTTCGAGAATGTGCGCGACCGGATGATGGCCTATGTCGAGCGCAAGCTGCTCGGTGAGTTGTAGGTGGGGCGCGCGTTGCATGTGACGTTGAAACCGGGTCGCTAGCGACCCGGTTTTTTAGTTTATTATCTGATTTACGTAATCTATTTTGCCGCCGGACATTACTGCCCCGCTCGCGAGGCAGCCGGTATAATCGAGGTTATTGCTGCATTACAGCTAGCAAAGGCGATTCTGTACTTATGACCGACCCCAACACCTATCCATTCGACATCGTCCGCATCCGGGCCGACTTCCCTATCCTCGACCAGGAAGCGCACCCCGGCAAGCGGCTGGTCTTTCTGGATTCCGCGGCCAGCAGCCAGAAGCCGCGCCAGGTCATCGACGCCATGACCGCCTACTACACGCATGATCACGCCAACGTACACCGCGGCATTCACACCCTCAGCGAGCGAGCGACGGATGCCTACGAGGGTGCGCGTGAGAAGATCCGCGCGTTCATCAACGCGCGCTCCCACCGCGAGATAATCTTCACGCGCAACACCACCGAGAGCATCAACCTCGTCGCCGGATCGTGGGGCCGCGCCAACCTGGGGCCGGGCGATGCCGTCGTGTTGAGCGTGATGGAGCACCACAGCAACATCGTCCCCTGGCAGATCGTGGCAGCCGAGCGCGGCTTCACCATCCGCTACATCCCCGTCACCAGCACGGGCGAGCTCGACCTCGACGCCTACGCGGCCTTCCTGCGCGACGATCCCGTGAAGCTGGTGAGCGTGATGCACGTGAGTAACGTGCTCGGCACGGTGAACCCCGTCGCCGCGATGATCCAGCAGGCGCACGAAGCGGGCGCGCTAGTCATGATCGACGGCGCGCAGAGCGTGCCGCATCTGGCCGTCGATGTGCAGGCGCTCGACGTCGACTTTCTGGCGTTTTCGTCCCACAAGATGGCCGGGCCGACCGGCCTGGGCGTCCTCTACGGCAAGCGCGCGCTCCTGGAGGAAATGCCGCCGTACATGGGCGGCGGCGAGATGATCCGCCGCGTGACGCTGGAGGGCAGCCAGTGGAACGACCTGCCGCACAAGTTCGAGGCGGGTACGCCAGCTATCGCCGAAGCGGTTGGCCTGGGCGCCGCGGTGGACTATCTGAGCGCGCTGGGAATGGACAAGGTCCTGGCCCATGAGCGGATCATCGTCGAATACGCGATGGACCGGCTGGCCGAAGTGCCTGGCCTGACGATCTATGGTCCGGACACCGACCGGCGTAACGGCGTGACGACGTTCAGCCTGAAGGACATGCACGCCCATGACCTCGCCCAGCTTCTCGACGCCGAAGGCGTGGCGATCCGGGCCGGGCATCACTGCGCCATGCCGCTCCACCAACACCTGGGTGTTCCGGCCACGGCGCGCGCCAGCTTCTACGTCTACAACACGAAAGCAGATGTGGACGCGCTCGTTGAAGCGATTTACAATGCTCGCAAGCTGTTCCGATTCTAAGGGAAAACCATGGATCTGTATCTCGACAATATCATCGACCACGGGAAGAACCCGCGCAATTTCGGCGCGCCGCTCGATCCCGCGGACATCGATTACGCGGATGACAACCCGTTTTGTGGCGACCATCTCCACCTCACCGCCCAACTCGATGAGGAGGGGCGCGTCAAGGCTGTGTCGTGGGAAGGCCAGGGCTGCACCATCAGCCAGGCATCTGCCTCCATGCTCGGCGAGGAGATGATCGGCAAGACGCTCGACGAACTGAAACACATCGGCAGGGACGCGCTGCTCGACCTGCTCGGCATCCAGCTCAGCCCCACCCGGCTCAAATGCGCCCTGCTGTCGCTGAAGGTGCTCAAGGCCGGCGCCTACGGTCTGCACAACTGGACCGGCGACGAGGGCGACGAGGGGTAAGCTATATCCGTGACCATACACCCAACCCAGACAGCGGACGATCTGCGCGTCGTGCTCAACCATGCCAAAGACGAAGCGGCGCACCGGCACGGGAATTACGTCGATGTCGAGCACCTGCTGCTCGGTCTGCTCCGCCACCACGCCGGGCCGGTCCATGATCTGCTGGCACGCTATCAGGTCGACGCCGGCGGGCTGTACGATGCCGCTGCCGCTTCGGTGGGGATGCGCCGCGCGGAACCCGCCGAGGTGCGCGATTTCAGCCGCGCGGGCCGCGAGGTCATGGATCGCGCCACTCAGGCGGCATCCGCCCTGGGCCACACGACGGTGAGCAGCGGCCATCTGCTGCTCGGCCTGATGGGCGAGCCTGAGGGCGCGGTGCACGAGGTGCTGGCCGGCCTGCCGTTCTCAGCGGACGACGTGCGCGCCGAGCTGCAGGCGCGCGGCGATCCCGCCCCATCCAAACGGCCCGCGCCCTCGACAGCGCCGCGCAGCCAGCCCGCCGCCGGAGGAGACGCCGAGATTGTGCTGGTCCCGTTCCGGCCCCGGCAGCGCAAGCCCAATCAGACCACCGCTCCCCGCCAGACCAACCGGCTGTGGATCATCCTGGGCGTGGGGCTGCTGGTCGCCTACTTGGTCTTTCTCCTGCCGGGCAACTCGATGTTCACGTTTGTGCTAGTGCTGATCGGCTGGGTCTTCTCGGTCACGCTGCACGAGTTCGCCCATGCCGCTGTCGCCTATCTGGGCGGCGATTACACGGTCAAGGATAAGGGCTACCTGTCCTTCAACCCGCTGAAATACACCCATCCCATGCTCAGCATCGGCCTGCCGCTGCTGTTCCTGGCGCTGGGTGGAATCGGCTTGCCGGGCGGCGCGGTGTACATCGAGCGGCACCGGCTGAGGAGCAAATGGTGGGGCGCGGCCGTCTCGGCTGCCGGACCCGCGGCGAACCTGCTGCTGGCCCTGCTGCTGGCGGCGCCGTTTGCCCTGGGCCTGGTGGATACGAACGTGATCGAGTTCGACGTGGCCGGATGGCAGATCGAGACGTCGAGCGTGTGGGAGAATTCGACGTTGTGGTCCGCGGTGGCGTTTCTCGCCATGCTCCAGATCACGGCGGTCTTCTTCAATCTGCTGCCCATTCCCCCACTGGACGGGTTTGGCATTATCGAGCCGCTGCTGGACGACCGCACGCGGTTCCACCTTCGCCAGATGGGGACCTATGGCCTGCTGTTGATTTTCATCATTTTGTGGACCCCACTCGGCAACGCGTTCTGGGACATGATCTTCGAGGCCACCGGGATGCTCCAGATCCCCGGCTGGCTGATCAGCGAGGGCTTCAGAGACTTCATGTTCTGGCGCAATCCGCCGCAGTGATTCTTTTCGCTATGAAGGAGAGGCTCATCGTGCCACGCTTTGTGACGGTCGCCAAGACCAGCGAGATTGGCCCGGGCGAGCGCGACGTCTTCGGCGTCGACGACTACTGGATCGCCGTCTTCAACGTCGGCGGGACGTACTACGCCATCGAGGACGTCTGCACGCACGACGACGGTCCCCTGGCCGAAGGCGAGCTGTACGGCTACGAGATCGAGTGCCCGCGTCACGGCGCGCGCTTCGACATCCGCACCGGCAAGGTGACGCGGCTGCCCGCCGTGATTCCGGTGCAGTGGTTCGAAGTCCGCGTCGACGGCGACGACATCCAGATTGGATTACCCGACTGATGATCCTGTTTCGCTATGACGCAGCCCTGCTCGAACGCTACCCCGATATCATCGGCGGGGTGATCCTGGCGCGCGGGCTGGCCAACGGCCCCACGCCACCCGCCCTGCTCGCGGCGTACCAGGCGGAGCAGACCGCGGCGCTCCAGCGCATCGGCGAGACGCCGCTCTCGGACCTGCCCAGCCTGGCGGCATGGCGGCGGGCTTTCTCCGCATTTGGCGTCAAGCCCACGCAGTATCGCAGCGCCGCCGAGGCCCTGCTGCGCCGTCTCACCAAACAGGGCAGCATCCCCAACGTCAATTTGCTGGTGGACCTGGGCAATCTCGTCAGCATCCGCTACGCACTGCCGGTGGCGATCTTCGACCGGCGGGACGCTGCCGGGACGGTCACCGTGCGCTTCGCGGCTGGCGACGAGCGCTTCACCGATCTGGGCACCGACGAGGTCGAGAACCCGGCGGCGGGCGAGGTCATCTTCGTTGACGAGACGGGCCTGGTCAGCGCCCGGCGGTGGTGCTGGCGCCAGAGCGCGCAGAGCGCCGCCAGCGACTCGACGACCGAAGCCTTGATCACCGTCGAGGCGCATCACGCCGGCGGCGAGGATGACGTCCGCGCGGCGCTGGCCGACCTGCAAGCGCTGCTGAGGGCGCACGTGCCCGGCGCCGAGCTTCACGCCGACCTGCTCTCCGCACGGAACCCGGCTTTCGTCCTCGGCGATCGCTGAGGCGGCGAGCTCATTCCGGGCGCGGCATACCCAGTTCGGCGCACAGGCGATCGAGGCCCGGCGCGTCGAGGAACCCATCGGCGGCGCCCGCCGCGCCGATCTTGTAGGACGCGAACACCATCGCCCGGCGAATGGCATCGTATGGATCGCCTGTGCGGTGATAGACGTGCACGAAGCACGAGAACAGCGCGTCCCCTGCCCCGATCGTGCTCACCACGGGCCGCGTCACCACCGCTGGAATTCGCTCGACAAAAGCATCGTCCTTCACCGCCAGCAGCGCCCCCTGCGCGCCCAGCCCGATCACGGCTACCGGCGTCCCATAACGATCCCACACCCGGCGGATCCAGTCTTCCGGCGAGCACGGCAGGCGCTCGTCGCTCATGAACAGGATGTCAGCGGCTCGCATGAAATCGCGGTCGTAGTCCGAGTCCAGATCGCTGATGGCGTGCACGTCGGTCGCGACCGGCACGCCCCGCGCGCGCATCACCGTCAGGAATGGGCGCGAGAAGTTGATGTTGCATAGAACGGCCAGCTTCGCGCCCTGGGCTGCCGCCTCGAACAGCGCGGGTGGATAGGCGCGCTCCTGGACATCTTTCAGGTCGACGTTGATCATCCGCCGCCCGTCGTGATCGTACAGGATGGCCGAGCGCGGCGTGTGCTCCAGCTCAGCCGCGATGAACGTCGCGGGCAGGCCGTCCCGCTCCAGGGCCTCGTAGACCAGCCGGCCGCCGATGTCCCGCCCGATCAGCGACAGAAAACGGGGCGGGCTGCCGAGCGTATGCAGCGCCTTCGCCACGTTGTAGCCCACGCCCGAGACGCTCGCGTTCACGCCAAAAAACGGGTAGCGCACCGGCGTATAGGCTACCGGGAATCCATCGACCTGGATGGTCGTCTCGATGTTGATCAGGCCGGATACCAGGATCGTCATGCCATCGCTCCATCGTGCCGCAATAAAAAAGCGCGGGCTTCCCCGCGCTCACGAGTATATCACGCTGTCGATCGTTGGAGGTACAGGGTCTCAGTAGCGAAAGATAGCGGCGATGGTTTTGCCGCCCGGTACCGCACCCTTCTCGACAACGTAGACCTGCCCGCTATTGGTGAATGTGAAGCTTACCGCCAGGTCCAGCAGATCCTGATCGCCCGGCTGCATCTCCGGATGGACGTGCACGGTGCCATCGCCCGCGTTGAACCGGCCCCATGTCCGTGCGCCCATCTCGGCAAACAGCGTCGCCACGCGCCCGCCATGCGCCCCCACGACGATATCCTTGAGCGTATTCGACGCGCGCGGATCGGCGCGCGCGGCCAGCTCCTGGTAGAGCGCCGCCTGTTCGGCCTGGGCTTTGCTGAAGATCGGCTTGACCAGCTCCCAGGCTTTCGCGTGGAGCTCTTTGGCGCTCAGCGCGTCCGGATTGCCGGTGATGCCCGCATCGATCAGATGCTTATGGGTGTTCGCTTCCCGGTAGATCGGCAGCAGGTAGTCCACGCCCGCGAGCACCAGTGGGATCTGCTTGCCGGCGATCAGCTCGCGCAGTCCACGGTCCACCCTGTGGAAATAGCGCAGGATGTCCTGCTTGGCGTCCTCATCCCCTACGCCGTGTCCACCGTAGACCGGACCCTGGGACCCGCCACCGGGCGCGCCGGAGCCCACCGCGCGGAACTCAGACTGCCGCACCGTCTGGTCGGTCCCCAGCGCCTCTGCCAGGCTTTCGGGCACACCCTCGAGATCGACCTCGCTCACGCTGTCCCGCGTGCCTTCCAGCAGGCGCACGCTCTTCTGGCTGAGCGCCAGCACATAGAAACGCCCATCTCCGCTCAGCAGCGGGAACAACGGCTTCACGTGAAAGCGGGGCTTCACCGACACCCGCTCCTCGAAGCTGAGCGGCAGCCGGAACGTGTGCGTCTGGCCCGGTGCCACATACACGGCCAGCCCGTCGCCCGCCTGCCGCCAGAAATCAGGATCGCCGAGCAGCGCGGTGGCTGGCTGTAGCAGTTTCGCGATGTCGGACGTGCGCAGCCCCAGTTTGGTCAACTGATCTTCAGCCGACCGCAGCAGGTTTTTGAACCGGATCGGATTTTGTTGAACCTCGGCACCGGCGCGAACCGTCGGCAAGAGGATCGACACGCACCATTCGGCTTCCACCTCGATCAAGGAATTCAGGTCGCTTGTGGTCAAATGATCCATTTTCGGCTCCTTTCCTTGCTCAGACTCTAAAGGATTCGCGGGCCAACCGCCAGAGTCAAGCCGGATATGGAGTCAGGTCTGGGATGTCCGCCTGCACGCTGTCTCCTTCCGCGATCGAGCCTGCACGCTCCACCCAGGCGACGATCCCACGCTTGTGGATGGCTGCCTTGGGGAATAGCCGGGCCAGCCCCTCCACCTGCGGGTACGCTGCCTGTATCTCGGCGCCGGCAATCGTACAGGGACCGTTCTCGCCCTCCACCACCAGCACCGCCCCGCTCTCGAAAAACAACCGCGTCGAAGGCGGCAAGCTGCTCAACGAGGGAATCTCCGCCAGCAGCACGTTGGCGCCCAACCACTCCGGCGCAATGAGGGGAACGCGCATCGCAGCAGCGACCATTTCCAGTTCCTCCACCGAAACCAGCGACACCTGGCGCGAGTTACGGATCTCGGTGCCCTGCGGATAGTGCGGCGTGCGTCCGCCGGAGGACATCGTCAGCCCGGCGTGGCGATCGCCTTCGACGCCGGCCAGCGTGAGCGCGATCGTCTGGCGCCGCTCCGCCGCCATGGCGTTTGGATCCGGCGCAACCAACACTGCCTGCACGCGTCCTGTGATCGTTCGTCTCATGCTTCAGTCTCCTTGTGGTAACTGGCCCACCTGTGGCACAATAAGAAGTGGTATCGAGCAACGGGAGGAATGCGGACCGTGAACGTGCGCGCGAAATTGACACCAACCGAACAGGCCCTGGCCTGGATCATAGGCCTGGGTATCCTGCTGATCGTCATCGCCCTCATTCTCTTCGGACTGGGCATTGTTGACAACGATGATATCACCATCAGCTTGCTCATTGTCGGGCTGGCAATTGCCATCCTGGGTATTGGCGCCTGGCTGATCCTGGTCCGACCCTGGACCGAGTTTGACGATCTGAAGACACCACTCTACACCAATCACGGCGAACATGCCCATACTGAGGAAGGTCCGTCGGTGGCGGCAGAGGGCGCCGAGAACCTCGCTGCAGGGCTGCCGTCCAGGGCAGCCGGGCTGGGTGTCCCTGGGGAAGCCGCTGCCATTGAGGCGGCCACTGCGGCCGCCGAAGACCTCGCTGGCAGGCCAGCCGGAGCGATGGGAGCGGCCGCGGCCGAATACGAGGAGGTCACAGCCGAGGTCGAGCATCTCAAGGGCGATGCTGTGGAGACTGTCAAGCCAGCCGCGGAGATTGAGCATCTCGAGACCGCCGCCGAGGAACTCGCCGACAAGCCAGCCAAAGTGGTGGAAGCCGCCAAAGCGGAATACGCCGCCGCTGCCGAAGTCGAGCACGTGGAGGCGGCCGCCGAGGAACTCGCCGCGGAGCCCGCCGCGCTGGCAGAAGCCGCCGAGGCCGAATACGCCGGAGTATCCGCCGAGGCCGGGCAGCTTGAGGGCGCCGTGGTGGAAGCGGCCGAGGAGGAGTACGCCGAAGCCGCTGCCGAGCTCGGACATGTAGAAGCCGCTGCCGAGGAACTCGCCGCAGAGCCCGCCGCGCTGGTAGAAGCCGCCGAGGTCGAACACGCGGAGGCCGCCGTCGAGGAGCTCGCCGCCGAGCCGCTGCCATCCCGGGCTGCTGCCGGGCCCTCTGACGTGGACGACCTGACCATCGTCGAGGGCATCGGTCCCAAGTCACAGGCTGTTCTGTACGCCGCCGGCATTCGCACCTTTGCCGAACTCGCCGAGGCTGATATAGACAGGCTGCGCGCCATCCTGGAAGAAGCCAAGTTGAGGCTGCTGACACCCGATACCTGGCCCGAACAGGCCGCTTATCTGGCTCGCGGCGATTTCGATGGCCTGAAGGCCCTTCAGGAGAGGCTCAAAGGCGGGCGACGCGTCTAGTCTGCCGGTTGGCCTGTCGCTCCCTGCGTGCCAGGAGAGGGGCCGGATAAGTGGCCAGCAGGATCATGACCGGCGCAGCGGTATACCATCACCTGGCCAAGAATATCCTGCACGTGGCAGGCGTCGTTCACATACGCGAAGAACGGTTCCAGCGCAGCGATGGCGGGCCGGCCATTGGCGTCCCGCCACAGAGCCCGCACGGACGGATCGAGCGGTGGCACCCACGGCCCGTCGATGAGGGCCGTATCTACGATCAGCGCCGGGGGGCTAGCCTTTAGCTCATCGACCATGTCCCGCACCCGCTCCTCGCTGGTGTAGCCTTCGATGATCAGCGGGTAGCTGTAATGGTAGCGTGTCGGGCTCATCCGCCCGCTCTGGAAGTTCACCTGCGCCCGCGCGCCCCACACCAGCACCTGATCATCTGGCTCGGTATGCTGGATCACGTACCGTGACAACCAGGTTTCACGCGCCGGACCGCGCACATCCCACCCCGCACGCGACAACTCGCCCAGCGTCACCACGGCCGGCTGTGCCGCGCTGACGGCCAGTGCATACACCACCGCGCCGGCGACCCACACCGCGCCCCGCCGCCGCGACCCGGGCCAAAGCGTTCCTGTCCGGACGATCACGGCCACGCCCGCGGCGGCGAGCAGCGACGCCGACGCCGCCAGCGTGATGTAGTAGTGGCGATATTCGCGCCCGGTGATGTTCACCAGGACCAGATCGATCAGCAGTGTGACCAAAGCCCAGACCGTCAGCGCCGCCGCGGCGCTCTCGCGGGAGTTGGGCGGGCTTGCGGCGTGCCGGCGCCGGGCCACATCCGCGACTGCGACCGCCCACAGCGGCAGCAGCGGTCCCAGCGCGGGAATCACCTGGCTTTGCGTGAGAGTCCCCAGCACCGCCCGCCACAGCGAGGATGATTCCTCACTCGCCCAGGTGTGGTAGGCGATCGGGTGAACCAACGCCGCATCCAGTGCCAGCCCCAGCACGCCGTGCAGCGCCAGGTAGGCGGCCACCACCCCGATCCCGGTCAATCCCCCAGCGACGATGGCGGCCAGCCACGCCGCGCGCCGCGGCGCGCGAATCACCGGGTGGCCGCTGAGCAGCAGCGCCGGGAGGAAGGCAAAGACCACGCCCACCGACGTCTGCTTGACCAGGAAGACGAGGCTGGCCGCCAGGCCGACCGCAAATCCGTTCCGCAGGCCGGGCCGCACGAGAAATGCATAGCCCAGCGCCAGGCACAGCACCTGGGGCAGCAGCGCGTAGCTCTCGGTGAAATTGCCGCCCGACGCAAACCCCGGATGGCGCGCCAGCAGCACGAACACGGCGCTGCCCACGGCCGCCACCAGCCGTCGCCGGGTCATGTGCCGCAGCAGGCGCGACATCACCAGCGCCGCCACGAAAATCGTGAGCAGCTCGCCGATCCACAGCGCCCACTGGCTGACGCCAAACACGCCCAGGAACAGCGCATCGAGGTAATACGCGCCGGGCGTCTTGTTGTCCCACGCATCCCGGTAGGGCACGCCCCCTTCCAGGATGACCTGCCCGATCGTGGCGTAGATGGCGTTGTCGCGGCCCTGGTTGTCGATCGAGGGCGCTATCCGGAGTGATGCCAGCAATGTCAGTCCGAACAGCGCCACACCGGCCGCGACCCATAGCACGGCCAGCCAGGTCTCGCGGCCCACCCGGATGCGCAAGCGGTCAAGCGCCAGCATCTGCTCCTTCATGTTGCACGGACTCTCGCGTGTTGTTGTTTGATCATCTACCCGTTACCAAACCATAAGCCGGGCGCCAGGATTGAGCGGTTAAAAAACAACGCGGCGCGAGAGGCCCCTCACGCCGCTGCAGCGAACTTGCCCAGCCCGGATCGACCGGGACGGATTACGCACCAGCCCGCAACTTACGGCTGGCAGCGGTAAATGGCTGTCTGCTCAACCTCGCGCACGAACGTGCAATACTTGGCGACAAGCTGGTAGATCGGCCCCAGATTCGCCACGTCGCGCCGCCCGCCCATCGCCCACCACTCGCGCCGGCGATCCGGGTCTAGCGGAGGAATCCGGTCGCCGTCGACCATGGTGCTGTCCAGGATCAAGGTCGGCATGTTCATCTCGAGGTCGCGCGCGATCTGCCAGATCTCTTCTTCCGTCGTGTAGCCCGGCACGATCAGCGGGTAGCCGTAGTGATACGGCATCGGGCTGTTGCGGTCGGACTGGAAGTTGATCGCCGTCGTCGCGCCCCACACCAGGACCGTGTCCTCCGGCGTGGTATTCTCCATCACGTATTCGGTGAGGGTCTTGTTGCGCACCGGCCCGGAAATCGCCCAGTCCACCGTCGACAGGCGGTAGATCGTGCCGCCAATCGCGCCGCCCGCCACCGCCAGGAAGAGGTACATCCACAACGCCGCACGTCCCATCCGGCCCAGCAGGCGAGCGGGCGTGCCGCGCCGCGCGATCACCGACACAGAGAAGACCACGAGGAGCACCATCGATGGCAGCAGAGTCACGTAGTAGTGGCCATAGCCGCGGCTGGTCGGGTTGGTGACCACCAGATCGGCCCAGAAGGTGAGCATCGCCCAGACCATGAGCGTCTGAGTCGCGCTCAGCCCGCGCGGCTCCAGGCGGCGCGGGAGAAGCTGGCGCCCCGCCGCGACCATGCCGATCAGCAGGAAGGGCAGCAGCGGCCCGATCACCACTGGCGCGGTGCTCGCGGTGAGCGTCTGGATGAGCGTATCCACAAAGGACGCCGGCTCGCGGCTCACCCAGTTATGAAACGCCATCGGGGCGATGAATGTGGCGTCGATTGCGTCGGCGAGAATGCCCTTGACCCACAGGTACAGAACCGCCCCAGCCAGGCTCGACAGCCCGCCGAGAATGGTCGCGCCAAGCCACAGCCAACGCTGTTTCGCGCGCAGGATCTCGTGTCGGCTGAGCAGAATCGCCGGTATGAACGCCAGCGCCATGCCGACCGTAGTCTGCTTGGTCAGAAAGGCCAGCCCGGCTGAAAACCCGACCAGCAGCGCCCACCGGCGCTCCGGACGGCTCAGGAACTGGTACCCCGCCCAGAAGCAAATCACCTGGGGCAGCAGGGCGTAAACCTCAGTGAAGTTCGTATCGGACACCAGCCCCGGATGGCGCACCAGCAACGCGAACGCGAACGCGCCGATCCACGCCATGCGGCGCTGTTCGTACACCTGGCTGAGCAGCGCGAACAGCACGCCCCCCGTCAGGAAGATGCTGATCGTCTCGATCAACCAGATCGCCCAGCGGTTGGCCCCAAACAACAGGAACGCCAGCGCATCGATGTAATACACGCCGGGCGGCTTGTTGTCCCAGGCATCCCGGTAGGGCAGCCCGCCCTCAGCGATCACCTTGCCGGTATACGCAAAAATGCCGCTGTCGCGGCCCTGCTCAATCACCGTCGGCGCCAGTTGCAGCGACGGAGCCACCACCAGCGCCAATAAGGTGAGCGCGATCAACAGGCGCGTCTTGAAACCAAGACGCCTGCGCCCCTTTTCGACTGGCAGAGACATGGCTGGATACGTCATGAGATCGCAGATTTCTCCCTGAGTGCGCGAACGTTCCGAATGCCGACGGGGGGAGAGTGAGATCGAATCGACAGAAGATCAGCAAGCGGCGCAAGACATCCCTCACGCCGCAACCACTCCACGCTTGAATCATACCACCAAGCGAGCGTCATTTCAAGAGCGCAGCTACAGCCTCACGCTCTTCCTCCAGCTCACGCGCCGAGATCATCAGCTTCTCGCGGGCGAAATCGCTCAGGCTGCCCACCGGCAGCACCTCGACCGTGCCATCCGCTTTGGTCCGCATGGGGAACGAGTACACCAGCCCCTCGGGGATGCCGAACTCGTTGCCATCCGACAGGATCGCGGCGCTGAAGCGCTCGCCCTCGGGCGTCGGGTTGACCATGCTGTGCAGGTGGTTGACCACGGCATTGGCGGCGCTGGCCGCGCTGCTCTTGCCGCGCGCATCGATGATGGCTTTGCCGCGCTGCTGGATCGTCTTGAGAAAGTCCGTCTCGAACCAGGCCCGGTCCGGAATCACGTCCAACGCGGCCTTGCCGTTGATCCGCGCGTTCTCGAAATCGGGGTACATCGTCGGGCTGTGATTGCCCCACACCACCAGGCTCTGCACGGCGGCTACCGGCACGCCCGCCTTCTGGGCAACCTGGGCCTTTGGCGCGGTTCTCGTCGAGCCGCGTCATCGCCATCCAGCGATCCGCCGGCACATCCGGCGCGCTCTTGAGGGCGATCAGGGCGTTGGTGTTGCACGGGGTTCGCCACGACCAGGGCGCGAATATCGCTCGCCGCGTGGTCGTTGATCGCGCGGCCCTGCTCGGTGAAGATCGGCGCGTTGTCCTTGATCACGTCGGCGCGCTCCATGCCTTGCCGCGCGGTTTGCCGCCGACCAGATCGCCCAGTTCGCGCCGTCGAAGGCCACATTCGGGTCGCTGGTGTTACCATGTCGCTCAGCAGCGGTAGGCGCAGTCTTCCAGCTCCATGACGACACTGCGAGCGCATCGGCTGCCTGGGGGATTGGCAATCTGCAAGATGACTTCGCCGGTCCGGCCAAACGCCTCACCATTGGCAAGGCGGAATGCGGCTGTAGCCATCTGGCCTGCGCCGCCGGTCACTGCAACGCGAATCGGTGCTTTCATCAGCCAATCCCCTGGATGCAATTATGAGTGACAAAAAAGGCCTTCTCCAAAATAGTATGGTTTCAAATTATTCATTCTCGCCAATATGGCCGGTTTTCGCAAGGTACGCTCGTCCAGGCGCTACGGTGTTTGTGGTATACCGTTCGCCCGGTAGTCCCTATTGTATCCAAACAGGTTGATAGATGACCATGACGGATCGATCTGTCACACTCACCCACGGGACCGCCCTCGTGGTGACCGATCTGCACGGCGATCTGGATGCGTTCACCCGCTGCGTCACTCTCTTCACACGCTGCGCGAGCGCGAGATACTCAGCGCCTGATCTTCCTGGGCGACCTGATCCATGGCTACGGCCCGGGTTGATCGACGGCAGCCTGCAGGTGCTGCTGCGAGTCATCAAACTGCAAGAGGAGCTCGGCGCCGACGCGGTGATCATGTTGCTGGGCAACCACGAGATGCCGCACATCTACGGCATCACCCTGGCGAAAGGTGACATGGAGTTCACGTCGCGCTTCGAAAACCTGCTCGGCGCGCATCGCGAGCGCGTCATGTGTTTTCTCAAGTCGCGGCCGTTCGCCATTCGGACGGCGGCGGGCGTCCTGCTGACCCACGCCGGCCCCGCGCTAGAAGCCGTCCGGCACGTGGATACGCTGCGCGGTTTCGATCATCAGGCGCTGCTCGACGAGACCGATGCCTGGCTGGCCCAGGCGCCCGATCTCGCCCTGCTCTACCGGCAATACTCCGGCATCCACGGCGCGCCGTACGACGAATTGGCGCGCCACTATCTGGCCGTCGAGGGCCCGGACGACCCGCGCTACCCGCACCTGCTGCGCGGCTTCATCATCTCCCAGCAAAGCCGCGAGTTCGCGATGCTGTGGGATCTGCTTTTCACCCAGAACGAATTTGGCCTGACACCAGTGGCCTACCTCGCCGGCTGCCAGCAGTTCCTGAGTGCGTTCTCGGCGGGCGCGCCCACCCCGCAGACCGTCGTCGTGAGCGGGCACATCGTCACCCCACGCGGTTTCGCGCTGGTCAACCGGTATCATCTGCGCGTGTCGAGCGCCGCGCACGCCCGCCCGCGCGAAGCCGGCATGGCCCTGCTGCTGGACTGCGCCGCTCCGGTCAAATCCGCCGATGAGCTTCTGCCGAACCTGCTCAGCGTCTTCGAAGACCGCTGACCCGTACCCACGGAGGAACCATGACGAGCCGTGTACTGTGTATCCGCCACGGTGAAACTGCCTGGAACGCCACCGGGCGCTGGCAAGGTCACGCTCCCGTCCCGCTCAACGAGGCCGGGCTGGCCCAGTCGCGGCAGTTGGGCGCCTATCTGGCCAGCAGCGATCTTCGCGTCAGCGCGATCTACAGCAGCGACCTAAAGCGCGCCATGCAGACCGCCCAGGCCATCGCCGGCGCGCTCCGGCTGGAGCCGCAGCCCGATCCCCGCCTGCGCGAGGTAGACCTCGGCTGCTGGCAGGGCCTGACCCGCCAGGAAGCGGAAGCCTGGGACAGCAAGCGCTACACAGCCTATCGCGCCGATTGGTACGACACGCCGCCGCCCGATGGCGAATCGCGCAACCATCTCAAAGCCCGCGCCCGCGCCGCCTTCGACGACATCACCGCCCGCCACTCCGGCGAAACCATCGCGGTGGTCAGCCACGGCGGCACGCTGGGCATGCTGATCGAGAGCCTGTTCGGAAAGATCGAGCGCCCCACCCTGTCCAACACGTCGATCACGGTCATCGAGCGCGGCGCTCCGGCTGACCCGTGGATGCTGGCGTGCGTGGCCTGGACGCCGCACCTCGACGGGGCGCCGCTCGGCGAAACGTGGTAGGACCGCGCCGGTGTGGCGGGAGTGGGCGAAACAGCCTGCTTCCGGTACACTAGCCCCCGGCATCGCAGCCGGCCCCGCTCCGCCTGAAAGGTCACCTGGCCCATCACAACGAGCAACCCGGTCTGCTGTCCAAGGAGGAAAGGAATTCCCGATGAGCGAAGAGTATCGCAGCACCTATGGACTCGAAAATCACGGCTTCGAGAATCTCGAGCGCGAATACTGGAACCTGACCACGCCCGCCCTCTACGAGCAGGCCATCCGCCACCGCGAGGGCATCCTGGCCCATCTCGGCCCGCTGGTCGTCCGCACCGGCGACCACACGGGACGCTCACCCAACGACAAGTTCATCGTGCGCGAGCCGTCGTCGGAGCGTGAAATCTGGTGGGGCATCGTCAACCGGGACTGCTCCGAGGCCGACTTCGATCGCATGCACACGCGCATGATGTCCTATTTCCAGAACCGCAGCGCCTTCGTGCAGGACTGCTACGCGGGCGCCGATCCCAACTACCGGCTGCCAGTGCGCATCGTCACCGAGACGGCCTGGCACAGCCTGTTCGCGCGCAACATGTTCGTGCGCATCTTCGATCCCGAGCACCTTCGCCAGCACGTGCCGGAGTTCGTGGTGATCAGCGCGCCAAACCTGAACGCCCGCCACGACCAAGACCCGACTTCGTCCGGCGCGTTCATCTTGGTGAACTTCGCCAAAAGGATGGTGCTGATCGGCGGGACTCGCTACGCCGGTGAGATCAAGAAGTCGATCTTCACCATCATGAACTACCTGCTCCCCAAGCGGAACGTCATGGCCATGCACTGCTCGGCCAACTACGGGAAGGACCCTAACGACGTGGCGCTGTTCTTCGGCCTGAGCGGCACGGGCAAGACCACCCTCTCCAACGACACCGAGCGCACGCTGGTCGGTGACGACGAACACGGATGGAGCGACGACGGTATCTTCAACTTCGAGGGCGGCTGCTACGCGAAAGTGATCAATCTCTCGCGTGATGGCGAGCCGGAGATCTGGGAGGCCACCCGCCGTTTCGGGACGATCCTGGAGAACGTCCAAATCGACGCGCAGCGCCGCCGGATCGATCTGGACGACGCGACGTTCACCGAAAACACCCGCGCCGCCTATCCGATTACGCACGTACCCAACGCCGACTACGGCGGCGTGGCCGGCCATCCCAGGCACATCGTCTTCCTGACTGCCGACGCCTTTGGCGTCATGCCGCCCGTCGCCCGGCTGACCCCCGCCCAGGCGCAGTATCACTTCCTGGCTGGCTATACGGCCAAGGTCGCCGGGACGGAGGCGGGCATTTCCGAGCCCCAGGCCACCTTTAGCACGTGCTTCGGCGCGCCCTTCATGCCCCTCCAGCCGACCGTGTACGCGTCCCTGCTGGCCGAGAAGGTCAGGCAGCATGATTCCAAACTGTGGATGGTGAATACCGGCTGGACCGGGGGGCCATATGGCGAGGGCAGCCGCATCAAGCTGGCCTACACGCGCGCCATGGTCCGCGCCGCGCTGCGCGGCGATCTGGATGGCGTGGAGACGGTCACCGATCCGGTGTTCGGTTTTGCCGTTCCCAGGCACGTGCCCGATGTGCCGGGCGAGGTGCTGTTCCCGCGCGCGACCTGGAAGAACGCGGACGCGTACGACGCCCGCGCCCGCGACTTGGTTCAGCGCTTCGCCAAGTACATGGAGCAGTTCGAGGGCTTCATGAGCGCCGAGGTCAAAGCGGCGGCTCCCAAAGCGCCCTGATCGCACGCTGGACCTCTGCAGCGGGGGAGCGATTGCGCTCTCCCGTTTTCTCTATTGCCCTTGCCGGAACGTCTTCTGGTGGATGAGGTACGTCTTGCGCACGCTCATGCCCACCCGTTCGTAGAGCGCCACCGCGTTGGAAGTATTCTCCGCGTCAACCTCGAGCTCGACCTCGCGGAATCCACTATCACGCAGCCGCGCGAACATCGCGCTCAGCAGCGCCCGCGCCAGCCCGCGCCCGCGCCACGCCTCCACCACGCCCACCGTATCGATCCAGGCAGCATGCGGGCGCCCGCTGCCCCACGGGCGAGCCAGGCACAGGCCCGCAATGGATTCGGCAGCGACGGCTACCAGCCACAACGCCGGGTCGATCCCATCGCCCAGGCGGAGATGCGTCCACACCTCATAGGGGATGTCCTGGTAGCCCCAGTTGTGGCGAAACATGTCCTGTTCGGCCTGGTAGACCGCGCGCGCGTCGCGCGCCGCCACAAATGGCCGCAGCCGAAACGGCTCCGGCAGGGGCTGTGCCTCGGCCGTATCCGCCAGCTCCCGCCCCATGAACGACGACTGGCGCGCCACTTCATAGCCGGTCCGGGTAAACAGCGCCAACGCCCCGGCGTTCGTCGCCAGGCAGTAGCGCGTGCAGGATAGGGGCATGGTTGGCGGGACTTCGGCCGCGCCGCGCTCCAGGTGGCGGGCATCGGCGGCGGCCAGCAGGCGCGAGCCAATTCCCTGGCGGCGGTAGACCGGAGCCACACAGCCCATACCCCACCCCTGGCCCTGGCGCGGGTCAAGCTCCGCGGTACAGAACCCGGCGATGGTGTCGCCTCCGACGACCGCCACGAGGCAGTTGGCTTCCGGGTTCATGTACGGCATTTCGAACCGGTCGCTCAGCTCTGCTTCGGTGGTCGTATGGTCGTCGCCGTCGGCCGCCGCCGCGCGATTCGTGATCTCGACCAGCACGGGCAGGTCCGCCCACCGGAACCCGCGGATCTCAAGGGGACTCGCTCTCATCGCGCGCTCCTGTGTGATTCTTGCCTAACCGGGCTGTTCGAGCGCCAGTCAATCCTATCTTCTGCGCAGGAAGCGGTTCAGCAGCCACCCCAGCAACATCGACAGCAGTCCGGCCGTACCCTGTGCCTGCGGGGTAGACGATGCCTGCCCCGGCTGGGAAAACATCTCTTCATACTGCGAAGATATGTTTTCAAATTGCGAAGATACCTGCTCCTGCGCGCTCGATGTCTGCTGCGTCTGGGCAGGTTTGTCGCGATCCCGCCCTGGCAGTCCGAGTCCAGGTGATTTTTCTGGCTGGGCAGAATCGTCTTTGTCCCGCCCTGGTAGCCCGTGCATCAAACCCATCGTTAAGTCCTCACTCCGGTATTCTCCGGCTTACATCTTTCCCCGCGCGAAAACAAACATAGCTACATCATAGCACCAAAAGCGCGAACGCGCTGGCCTGGAAATACGCCTGAGCCAGGCACAGCCACACAAGAAAGGGCCGCCTCATTCAGAAGCGGCCCTCTGTTGCGCTAGCGCACGTATTGCTGGTGAGCAGTTAGTTGCTGGGGGCCTTGGCGCCCAGATCGCCCACGCCCTGGAAGCCGCGCTCGCGCAGGACGGCATGCGCCGCCGCCAGCCGCGCGATCGGCACGCGGAACGGCGAGCAGCTCACGTAGTTCAGGCCGATCATGTGGCAGAACTCGATGCTGTCCGGATCGCCACCGTGCTCGCCGCAGATGCCCACTTCGAGATCGGGGCGGGTCTTGCGGCCCTCGTTAACGGCCATTTCCATCAGCACACCGACGCCGGTGCGATCGATCGTCTGGAAGGGATTAACCGGCAAGATGCCCTGTTCGACATACTGGAGCAGGAAGTGGCGCTCGGCGTCGTCGCGGCTGATGCCATAGGTCATCTGCGTCAGGTCGTTGGTGCCGAAGCTGAAGAACTGGGCCAGCTCGGCCACCTCGCCCGCGGTGATCGCCGCGCGCGGGATTTCGATCATCGTGCCGAACTTGTAGTCCACGCGTTGGCCCTTTTCGGCCATCACGGCTTCGGCTTCGTCCACCAGCAGCTTCTGGAGCGTCGCCAGCTCGTTGACGTGGGCGGTCAGCGGGATCATTACCTCGGGGTGAACGTCCACGCCTTCCTTCGCCGCCTCACAGGCCGCCTCGATGATCGCGCGGACCTGCATCTTGTTGACGTCGGGCATCATCACGCCCAGGCGAACGCCGCGCAGACCCAGCATGGGGTTGTACTCGGCCAGCTCGACGGCCTTCTGCAGCAGGTGCTCCTGCTTGCTCACGTCCTGATTGCGCTCTTTGCCAAGCGCCACGTCCACCATCAACTCCTCGCGGCTGGGCAGGAATTCGTGCAAAGGCGGATCGATCAGGCGGATGATCACGGGCAGGCCGTCCATTGCCCGGAAGATACCGATGAAATCGTTACGCTGTTCGGGCAGCATCTTGGCCAGGGCAGCTTCTTTGGCGGCGGGGTCGTCAGCCAGGATGTAGTTCTGGAAGAGCTGCGTGCGCTCGCCCATGAACATGTGCTCGGTGCGGCACAGGCCGATGCCCTGCGCGCCATACCGGCGAGCGCGAGTCGCCTGATCCGGAGTGTCCGCGTTGGCCCAAATCATCAGGCGGCGAACGTCGTCCGCCCAGCCCAGGATCGCCTGAAGCTCAGTCTGGTCGTCAAAGGACGGTATCACAACCGGGATCTGGCCCAGATACACATCACCCTTGGCGCCGTTCAGCGAAATCACGTCGCCTTCCTTGACCGTCACTTTGCCGACGGTGAACAGGCGCTTCTCCAAATTGATGTTGATATCACCGCAGCCGGCCACGCAGGGCTTGCCGAGCTGGCGAGCGACGACTGCCGCGTGGCTGGTCGCGCCGCCTTCCTGCGTCAGAATGCCCTTCGCCGCCAGCATCCCGTGCACATCATCCGGCTCGGTCAGCGGGCGGACAAGGATCACGTCTTCGCCCTCTTTGGTCTTGGCTTCAGCGGTATCGGCGTCGAAGTACACCTTGCCGACCGCCGCACCCGGCGACGCGTTCAAGCCGTGCGCCAGCACCGGGGTTTTGGCGAGGGCTTCCGGGTCGAAGCGCGGGTGCAGAAGCTGGTCGATGTCCGACGCCTTGACACGTGCAACCGCCTCTTCCTTGGTGATCAAGCCCTCGTCGACCATGTCCACCGCGATCTTGACGATGGCGGCGGCGGTGCGCTTGCCGCTGCGCGTCTGGAGCATCCACAGCTTGCCGTTCTCGATCGTGAACTCGATGTCTTCCATCTCGCGGTAATGCTGCTCGAGCGTTTCTGCCACACCCATCAGGTCCTTCCAGGCGTTGGGAATTTCGTTCGCCAGTTCCGCGACGTTGCTCGGTGTGCGCGCGCCGGACACCACGTCCTCGCCCTGGGCGTTGAGCAGATATTCACCGTAGAACTTCTTCTCGCCAGTGGATGGGTTGCGGGTGAAGGCCACGCCGGTGCCGCTGACGCCGTCCGCGAAGTTGCCGTAGACCATCGTCTGGACGTTCACGGCGGTGCCCCAATCGTGGGGGATGCCGAAGTTGTTACGATAGTCCACCGCGCGCTTGCCGTTCCAACTCTTGAAGACGGCCTCGACGCCCAGCTTCAACTGCTCGAAAGGATCCTCCGGGAAGGGCGCGCCGGTGTGCCGCTCGACCAGTTTCTTGAACTCAACCGCGCATTTCTCCCAGCCTTCCGCCGTGATGCCCGCGTCGGTCTTGACGCCAAGTTCCTTGCGAACGCCGTCGATGACCTCTTCGAACAGCTCACCGGGCACATCGAGCACGACCTTGCTGAACATCTGGACCAGGCGGCGGTACAGATCCCAGGCAAATCGCATGTCGCCGAATTTCTGGCCCATCGTCTGGACGCCCGCCGGGGTAAGGCCCAGGTTCAGGATCGTGTCCATCATGCCGGGCATCGACACGCGCGCGCCCGAACGGACGGACACCAGCAGCGGGTTGGAATCGTCGGCAAATTTCCGGTCAAGTTTCTTCCCCAGCGCGTTGAGATATTCCAGCACCTGATCCCACATTCCCTCAGGAAACTGGCCCTCTTTCTGGTAGGCAATGCAGGCTTCGGTGGTCACAATAAAACCAGGCGGCACTGGAATGCCGATCCGGGTCATCTCGGCGAGGTTGGCCCCCTTACCGCCGAGCAGATTCTTCATGTCTGCGTTGCCTTCTTCGAACGCATAGACCCACTTATGTGCCATTCATGACTCTCCTCTGCTAGTAGGCAGAACAATATCCACCCTGTCACCAAGCAACCTGGAAGATTATGCCCAAGGACTTTGCACGCTGACAGTGAAAAAACACACCTGACGCGGTGACGGGTATCACGTATCCGGCGGCAGGGCGCCGCCGTTCGCCCCGCAACCTGGATCATTATACCGATCTTCGGCCAACTTATCTACACTTTCCGCCGGTTTGGCGACAGCAGGCTTGCGTCGGCAAACCGTAGCCCGCTACACTTGACATTCACCGCCTAACGCGGCATAACTTGACCGCACACGCCCATTCATCTGGACTCGATCGAAGGAGCTTCGTTATGCTTATGCCTGTTCAGCGACCGCGACCCGTCCTCTCCCTGCTGTTGATTCTCGCCATGCTCGCCGCGCCGGGTCTCGTGCTGGCCCAGGAAGGCAGCACGCCGCCATTTTCGATCCCGCCGGGCGCTGTCATCATCGGTGACGATACCGGGCTGGTCACCTTTCTGGCCGACGGGTCGGAGAGAACGGTCGTCCTCGAAAACACGGACTCCGGCTGCTGGCTGCGCGATGGCGTTTGGAGCCCAGACGGCAGCCAGGTGCTGTATACGCGTATCTGCGGCGGATCGTCGCCCACCGACTGGCACGCCACCAACGCCGACGGCGAGCCTGATCCGGCGCGCACGGCCAGCGTGTTCGTCTTCGATCTGAACACCGGGGCGAGCAGCGAGCTGGCTCCAAACGATGGGGAGTACCAGGATTATGCCGGTGACTGGCACCCGGACGGCGACCGCGTCGTGATCTACTCCAATCGCAACCTTAACCGCTACAATCTGTACACGATCGATCTGGCGAGCGGTGAGGCGGATCAGATAACCGATTTCGAGAGCGATCTGGGGCGCGTCTCCTACGACCCAACGGGCCAGTACCTGCTCTACAACCGCTACATCGCCGACACGTCCGGCATCCGGTGGGAAGTCCGCGTCCTGGACACCGAGACCGACACCGAGACGTTCGTCGCCGCCGGCCTGACTCCACACTGGAGCCCGGACGGCCAATGGATCGCGTATGCGACGGAAGGCGACACGGCGGATGTGTTTGTCATGCCCGCGGCGTGCGTCTACGAGGGTACCGGCTGCAACGCGAGCGACAGCGCGCGCAACATCACCCTCACGCCGGTGATCAGCGAGCGCGAGCCGCTGTGGAGCGCGGACCAGACCCAGCTCATTTACCTGCGCGATACCAGCCCCGAGCCAGCGAGTGAATCCTGGGACCTGTTCCGGCACGAGCTGCGCACTGGCCTGCTCCAGAATCTGACCAACACCGCCGACATGAGCGAGCGTGTGAGCGACTGGCAGCCGGGCGGCGCTGAGCCGGCTGACGTTGCGGCCCTGCTGCCCACCGTCGTCCGCGTGATCACCGGCACTGCCAATCTGCGCGAAGGCCCCTCGACGAACACCAGCATCGTGGGCGTGCTCAATAGTGGTCAGGTCGTGTATGTCCAGGGCGTCAACGCGGCGGGAGACTGGTACCGCATCACCCTGCCGGAAGACGGCACGGTGGCCTGGCTGTTCGCCGACTTGACGCAGGTCGTGTCGGGCGAGATCGAAGGCCTGCCGGAGATCGCCGCCGAGTAGTCTTCGCAGTTCGAGTCTTGCAGCGCCCCGTCCCCCGCGTGCGGGGCGCTCGGCATTCACCGCGCGCGCCCAGCCACGGGTCCGGCACCCCCACGGGAACAACGAGGGAGGCAGCTATGGCAAGACGCATACCCATCGGCACAGTCGACGATTTTCCCCCAGGCCATCTCCGCCGGATCGGCGCGCATGGCACGGTCATCCTTCTCGCGCGGCTGGAAGATGGCACGTTGTGCGCTGTGCTGGATGAATGCTCGCACATGGCGCTGCCCATTGGCGAGGTCCCGCTGGATGGCACGGTCATCACCTGTCCGCATCACCGATCAGAGTTCGACATCTGCACCGGGCAGAACCTGGACTGGGTCCGCAAGCGGGGCGGCATTGCGCTGCCGCGTTGGGTCCGGCGGTTGGCCGATCGCGGTGAGACGCCCCGGCCCCTGCACACGGTGCCGGTTGTCGTGGAGGATGGTCAGGTCTACGTAGAGCTCTGATCGGGTTTTCATGAAGAATATCGTCTTTTTAGGTATACTGGCGAGTGGGAGGAACGCAATGGCCGAACAACCACCGAACCATTCGACGCCGACGAACGGCGACGTAATCCTGACCTATCGCCGCAAGACATTCACCGTCGCGCCGGGGATGTCCGTCCGCGACGCGATCGCCCGCTGCGGGCTGAGTCCGGAGGCAACCCTGGCCGTCATGGACGGCGAGCTCATCACCGATGAGGTGGTGCTCAAGGCAGGCGACCGGGTCAAGCTGCTCGGGACGATTTCAGGAGGCTGAGGGTGCAGCCTGGTAAACGCCCGCTGCTGGTGTGCCGCCACTGCGACGAGAAAGCGGTCATCAACATGCGCCAGCACAAACTGGCGCTGTGCGGGCCGCACTTCGTCGAGTGGGTCCACAAGCAGACCGAGCGCTTCATCGAGAAATACGGCATGTTCACGCGCGACGAGCGCGTGCTGGTTGCGGTCAGCGGCGGCAAGGACAGCCTCGCCCTGTGGGACATCCTGCTCGAGCTCGGCTACCGGGCCGACGGGCTGTATGTCGGCCTGGGGATCGACGGCGGCCTGAGCTATAGCGACGAGTCGCACCGCTACATTATGGAATTCATCAGGGCTCGCGGCGGGGAACTCACCCTGCACACCGTCGATGTGGCCGGGATGTACGGCGCGTCGATTCCGGACGCCGCCCGGCTGACGCGGCGCGGCCGCGAAAAGCCGTGCTCGGTCTGCGGGCTGAGCAAGCGCCACATCATGAACCGCGTGGCCCGCGAGGGCGGCTACGACGTGCTGGCGACCGGGCACAACCTGGACGACGAAGCCGCCGTGTTGTTCGGCAACGCGCTGGTGTGGTCGGTGGAGTATCTCTCGCGCCAGGGGCCGGTCATGCCGCCCTCGCACCCCGGACTGGCGCGCAAGGTGAAGCCGCTGTTCCGGTTCTACGAACGCGAGATGGCCGCCTATGCTATCGTGCGTGGCATCGAATACATGTATGAAGAATGCCCCCACGCCACCGGCGCCACCACCATCCGCTACAAGGAACTGCTCAACCAGCTTGAAGAGTCCAGCCCTGGCATCAAGCTCCAGTTCATGCTGCGCTTCCTCAAAGCGCGCGAGCAACACGGCTTGTTCGCCCAGGTCCGCGAGCAGCTCGATCTCCGCACCTGCCCGACATGCGGCCAACCCACCACGAATGACGGCGCGTGCAGCTTCTGCCGCATGTGGGAGCGTGTCAATGCCCGGCGCATCGAGGACGGGTCGTAGCGGCGCGCGTGCGG
The DNA here is from genome assembly GCA_040767355.1 of Aggregatilineaceae bacterium. Classification (GTDB taxonomy): domain Bacteria; phylum Chloroflexota; class Anaerolineae; order Aggregatilineales; family Aggregatilineaceae; genus LM3-B42. Next base: position 51,359 of record JAXGOS010000021.1, read on the forward strand.
TATACTCGGCGCGTTCAGGCCACCAGCGCCTGACGGACCCGGCACACACGACAGGAGATGATCATGTCTGAAACGACCTTGCCGCCGCGCAGCGCGATCGCGCCCGAGCACACCTGGAACGCGCCCAGCGTCTTCCCCACAGTCGAGGACTGGCACGCCGAATACAAGGCCCTCATGGCCGATCTGCCGGATCTCGGCGCCGCATTCCACGGCAAACTGGCGAACGGCCCCGGCACGCTCGCCGATTATCTGGCCGCCTACGAAACCTTGTACGGGCGCGCGGGCAAGATTGTCGTCTACGCCAGCATGTTGAGCGCGGTCGACACGGCCGATCAGGGGGCCGCCGCGATGTCCGGGCAGGCGATGAGCGCCTACAGCCGGGTCCTGTCCGCCGCCGCCTTCGCCGAGCCGGAGATCCTCGCCATCGGCCAGGAGACGCTCGCCGGATGGATCGAGGTCGAGCCGCGCCTGGCCCACTACGCGCATTACTTCGACAACATCTTCCGCAAACAGGCTCACATCCGTCCGGCGGAAGTCGAAGAGGTGCTCGGCATGCTGGCCGATCCGTTCAGCAGCGTGTCGAAGACAGCCAGCGTGCTCGCCAACGCGGACATTCAGTTCAGCCCGGCGACCACACAGGACGGCAAGACGCTGTCGGTCGAGCAGGGCAATCTCTTGAGCCACCTGACCAGCAGCGACCGTACGCTGCGCCAGACCGCCTGGGAAAGTTACACCGGCGGGTATCTGGCGTTCAAGAACACATTCGCCAATAACCTGGCAACAGCCGTCAAGCAGGACGTCTTCATGGCGCGGGCGCGGCATCACAGCTCGGCGCTTGAGTCGGCTCTGTTCCCGTGGAACATCCCGGTTGAGGTGTTCCACAGCCTGATCGACACCTTCCGCCAGCACCTGCCCACCTGGCACCGCTACTGGGCCATCCGCCGCCAGATGCTCGGTGTCGATACGCTGCACCCGTACGACATCTGGGCGCCGCTGACCGAGACCCGGCCGCACATTCCGTACACCCGGGCGGTGGACTGGATCAGCGAGGGGCTGGCGCCGCTGGGCGAGGATTACGTCGCGACGCTGCGGCGTGGGTGCCTGGACGAACGCTGGGTCGATATCTACCCCAACAAGGGCAAACGCCAGGGTGCCTTTTCTGATGGGTGGAAGGGCACGCACCCCTTCATCATGATGAGCTACAACGACACGGTCAACTCGCTGAGCACCCTCGCCCACGAGCTCGGCCACTCGATGCATTCCTACCTGACGTGGCAGCACCAGCCGATGGTCTATTCGGATTACTCGCTGTTCGTCGCCGAGGTCGCGTCCAACTTCAACCAAGCGCTCGTCCGGGCGCATTTGCTCGCCAACCAGCCCGACCCGGACTTCCAGATCGCCGTCATCGAAGAGGCGATGTTCTACTTCCACCGCTATTTCTTCATCATGCCCACCCTGGCCCGCTTTGAGCTGGAGCTGCACGAGCGGGTCGAGCGCGGCGAGGGTTTGAGCTCTGACAGCATGATCGCGCTGATGGCCGACCTCTTTGCCGAAGGGTACGGTGGCGAGGTGCACGTCGACCGCGAGCGCACGGGCATCACCTGGGCGACGTTCAACCATTTGTACGCCAATTTCTACGTGTTCCAATACGCGACCGGCATTTCGGCGGCGCACGCGCTGGCCCAGGGCGTGCTGGACGGCAAGCCGGGCGCCGCTGAGAACTACCTGAGCTTTCTGAAAGCCGGCGACTCGCTCTACCCGCTGGACGCGCTACAGCTTGCCGGCGTCGATATGCGGACGCCGGAAGCGGTCGAGACGACGTTTGGCGTGCTGGCGGGCTACGTGGACCGCCTGGCGGGGCTGGTCCCGGCCCGTTAGCTCTACATCGGCGGCAGGTTGTATGCTACAATAGCGCCCATGAACGCACGCGACACACGCTCCTACCGCTACTACGACCTGATAATGGCGCTGTTCGTCACGGTCCTGCTGATCAGCAACCTGCTGAGCAGCGCCAAAATCGTCGATCTGAAGACCGCGCTCGGCCCGATCGATCTGGCCTTCGACGCCGGGACGCTGGTCTTCCCGATCAGCTACATCTTCGGCGATGTGCTGACCGAGGTCTACGGCTACCGGCGCTCGCGCCGCGTGATCTGGGTCGGGTTCGGCGCGAACGCCCTGCTGGGCGTTTTCGTGTGGCTCGCCGGGGTGCTGCCCGGCGAAAGCGAGTGGATGGACTACGCGGGACAGGATGCCTACGATGCGATCCTGGGCGGCGTCAGCGGCCTGATCGTCGCCAGCCTGGTGGCTTATTTCATGGGCGAGTTCTCCAACAGCTACGTCCTGGCCCGCATGAAAGTCTGGACCGGCGGGCGCTGGCTGTGGACGCGCACCATCGGCAGCACGCTGGTCGGGCAGGCGGTCGACACGACCGTATTCATGTTGATCGCGACGGCGCTGGGCGTCTTCCCGCCCGAGATTCTGCTCTCGCTGATCGTCACCAACTACATGCTCAAGGTGGGCTTCGAGGCGCTGCTGACCCCGTTCACGTACCGCGTCGTGAACGCCCTCAAGGCCGCCGAAAACGAGGACTACTTCGACCGCTATACCGACTTCAACCCGTTCAAGCTGGGTGTGTAAGCCAGCACTGTGTGCGTGTGGTACGCGAGGACGACATGACTGACCAACCCGACGACCTGCTGGCTCAACTCCCCGACGAGGACGCGCTGCCTGAAGGCCATAGAAGCGGCTTCGTCGCCGTGATCGGGCGGCCCAACGTGGGCAAATCGACCCTAATGAACGCGATCCTGGGCGAGAAAATCGCTATCGTCAGCCCCAAACCGCAGACGACCCGCCTGCGCCAGCTTGGGATATACACACGTCCGGACCTGCAGATCATCTTCGTGGACACGCCCGGCATCCACAACCCGCGTACGCCGCTGGGCGAGTTCATGGTATCGGTGGCGGTCGAGGCCCTGCGCGACGCGGATGTGATCTTGTTCGTGGTCGATGTCAGCGAGCCGCCCGCCCACGACGACCGGAACATCGCTGACCTCATCCACGCGGCCCAGGACGTGACGCCGGTCGTCATGGCGCTCAACAAGGTCGATCTCGCGCCGGACCCCGATCAGTTGGCCGCCAACCTCGACGCGCACCGCGCGCTGGTGCCCGTCGCCGAGAGCGTGCCGACCGTCGCCCTGCTGAACCAGGGCACCGGCGATGTGCTCGCTCGCCTGATCGAACGGCTGCCCGCAGGCCCGCGCTACTACCCGGAAGACCAGCTTTCGGATATCACGGTGCGCAATATCGTCGCCGAGATCGTGCGCGAAAAAGTGCTGGTGAACCTGGAGCAGGAAGTCCCGCACGGCGTCGCCACCGAGGTCAACGAGTTCAAGCAGCGCAACGAGGAAATGACCTACATCAGCGTCACGGTCTATGTCGAGCGCGATTCGCACAAGGGGATCGTGATCGGCAAGGGCGGCAAGATGCTCAAGAAGATTAGCCAGGAGGCGCGCGTGGAGATCGAGCAGTTTCTGGATACGCGCGTCTTTCTGGAGCTGTGGGTCAAGGTGCTGAAGAACTGGCGGCGCGACGAAAACGCGCTGCGGCGCCTCGGCTACCGGATCCCGCGCTGAGATCGAGTCCCTCTACCATGCGCGTCCACGTCGCCACCCCGCAGGATATCCCCGCCTGGCTCGCCCTGGCCGCCGAAGTCGAGGCCCAGTTCGGCCCGCTGGTCGACAATCCCGGCTTCGTGCGGGCGTTGGAGAAGAACATCGCGCGCGAGACGGCGTTCTGCGTGCGCGAGGATGATGGGCCACCCGGCGCGCCGCTGATGGGCGGGTTATTGTTCTCGCAGTGCCCGCCGCAGTACGAGATCGATTGGGTGGCCGTCGCGCGCCGCTGGCAGCGCTGCGGCGTGGGCAGCGCCTTGCTCGCGCACGTGTTCGGGCTGGTCGAGCCACCCGGCGAGATGGTCCTGCTGACGTTCGCCGCATCGGTGCCGGAGGGCCAGGGGGCGCGGCGCTTCTACGAACGGTTCGGCTTCCGGCCCGCCGACCCCGGCCCGCGCAACGCGGCCAATATCCCTACGCAGGTCTTCCGCCGCACCTTCGGCCACACGCCGACCGTGCGCGCGGTCATCCAGCGCGAGGATCGCGTGCTGCTCACCCAACATCATTACATCAACCCGGAAAACCTGGGGAAATGGTCGCTGCCCGGGGGGCGAATCGATCCCGCCGACGAGAGCCGGCAGGCCACCCTGCGCCGCGAGCTGCACGAGGAGTTCGGCGCGAAGATCGACATCATCCGATTCCTGGGCACCTTCGCGCACAGCCTGCGCTCGCACCACGTTTACCTGGTCCGGCTGCGCGACAATGGTCCCCTGCGCATCGACGCGGGCGAGATCGCGGCGGTGGAATGGTTCACGCCCGCGGAAACGCAGGTCCTGCATGCCGAGGGTCGCCTGTTCGCGCCGTTCGTCCTCGAGGCCGTGCTAGCCGCGCAGGCGCCGCCGCCGTAGCCTACGGACTTACCGGTCCGGCCTGGGCAGCCGGGCGAGGATCTCGCGGGTCTTCTCGACATCGCGCACGATCTGCTCGATCAGCGCCTCGATGCTGTTGTACTTGACTTCCGGCCGCAGCCGGACGATCACATCGAAGTCCAGCGTTTCGCCGTAAATATCGCGGTCGAAATCCAGGATGTGCGCCTCGGCCCGCACGATCTTGCCGTCGAAGGTCGGGCGGTTCCCCACGTTGGCCGCGGCCATGAACGTCTCGCCGTTCAGGTGAGCCCACCCCGCGTATACGCCGTTCTGGGGCAGCACCTGTTCCTCCCACACGTCGATGTTCGCGGTCGGAAATCCGATCGTCCGGCCCCGCCCATCGCCGTGCACGACCGTCCCGCTCAACCGGTAGGGGCGCCCCAGCCAGCGGTTCGCCAGCTCGATGTCGCCCGCCTCCAGGGCCGCGCGCACGCCGCTGCTGTTGATAATGGTGCCGCTGTCGTCGTTGGTCACCAGTTCGATAGCCTCCAGCTTGAAACCCTTGGTCGCGCCTTGCTCGCGCAGAAAATCGACGTTGCCTTCGCGCTTGTACCCCAGGGCGAAATCGCGGCCCACCCACAGCTCGCGCAGGTTCAGATGTTCCAGAAGCTGGTCGACGAAATCTGCCGCCCGGATCTGCCGGACGCGGTCGTCGAAGGGGTGCGAGATCACCCACTCGATCCCCAGCCGGCCCAACGCTTCGGCGCGCTGGTCGGGCGTCGTGAGGTAATACCGCCCCGACGCGCGCCCCAACACCACGTCCGGGTGCGGGAAAAAGGTGAGCACTACTGGTACGCATGCCTGAGCCTGGGCTGTCTGGACCAGCCGCTTCAACAAGTGCTGGTGCCCCAGGTGGACACCATCAAACATCCCGACGGCGACAATGGTCGGTCCGGCGGGATGCGCGTCAGCCAATGAATACACATGCTGCATACAGGTCTGGCTCCCCTAGTTTAGCAGACAGTCTGGATAGACAATAGCAGACTTGCCCATCAAGATGACAACACTTTGTGCGCTTTCCACCGGATGCCGCGCTGCTCCACGATCGCGAAAAACCGGCCTTCCGGATCGTACGCCCGTGCCAGATCGCCCGCAAATTCTCGCTCAGTATCGGCGGGGATCAGGCGTCCGTGCCGGATGTCTTCGGACTCATCCGCGGTCAGGTCCAGGCGGGGATAATGCGCCAGCGCCATGTCGGGCGGGAGCAGGTACTCGCGCCACGTGCCCGCCGCCATCGCCGCCTGGAGATCGTCCCAGGTCACCGCGTCCTCGACGGTGAACGAACCCGAGGCCGCCCGTTCGAGCGCCACCAAGTGAGCGCCCACCCCGACCGCGCGCCCCAGGTCGAACGCCAGGCTGCGGATATACGTCCCCGCCGAGCACTCGACGCGCAGCGCCGCGCAAGGCGGCTCCCAGGTGATCAGCTCGAGGTTGTGAATCGTCACCGGGCGCGCCGCCCGTTCCACATCCTGCCCGGCGCGCGCCAGCTCGTAGAGCTTCTGCCCGTCCTGCTTGATCGCGCTGTACATCGGCGGCACCTGCTCGATATCACCCCGAAACGCATCCAGCGCGGCCTCGACGGCCTCCCGGCCGAGCGGCGCGTCGTTCTCGGCTGTGATGATCCCCCCGGCATCGTACGTGTCGGTTTCGATCCCGAACCGGACTCGCGCCAGATAGGTTTTGCGCGAGCCCATCGCGTATTGGCTCAGGCGCGTGGCGGCGCCCAGGCACACAACCAAGACACCGGTCGCCATCGGATCGAGCGTGCCGGCGTGCCCCACTTTCTTGACGCGCGTGCCGCGCCGGACTCCCGCCACGATGTCGTGACTGGTCGGCCCGGCGGGTTTGTTGATGTTCAGCAATCCGAAGGCAGACATGCGTCATTCGACCAGGGGCTTACCGCGCCGGATCGCCTCTTTCAGCAGGGCGATCACGCGCGGGACCAGCGTCTCGAGCGGCTCTCGCACGGTGGCGCCCGACGCCAGATTGTGGCCCCCGCCGCCTAGCGACACGGCCACGTCGGCGGTATCGAAGCCCGGCACCGCGCGGAAGCCGAGCTCGATTGCGCCGTCCGGTTTCTCCTTGAACACGGCAGAGATATACGCGCCCTCGGTCTGGGCCAGCATGCTGACCAGCCCGTCATCGTCGTGCCCCGGATAGTCCGCCGCGCGGAAGGTTTCCTGAGTGATCGTCGCCCAGATGACGTGATCTTCCAGGCGAACGGTCGGCAGGACATTCGCCCACAGCCGCAGCCCAGCATAGGATCGTCGATTCACCGTGCGCTGGACGATCTCGGCGAGCGGCGCGCCGTGCGCCATCAAATGCTGCGCCTTGCCAAGCGTCGCGCTGGTCACGTTATCCGTGCGGAAGCACAGCGTGTCGGTGACCAGTCCCGTCAGCAGGCAGAACGCGATCGTCTGATCGAGCGGGATGCCCAACCGGTCGATCCAGTCGAGCACGCCCTCCGCCGCGGCAACCGTCGCGAGGTCGACCAGGTTGGCCTGCCCGAACAGCGTATTCGTCCGGTGATGATCGAGGTTGATCAACGGCGCGCCGGTTTGAAGCACCGCCTGTCCCACGTGGCCCATGCGCTCCTTGTCACCGCAGTCCACGGCGATGATCAGGTCCGCGTCCACGCCGTTCAACGACGGCTGGACCATATCCGAGCCCGGCAGGAATGCCAGCTCGCCCGGCACGCCTTCGTCGACAGCGGCCAACACGGTCTTGCCCTGCTTCTGCAGCGCGTGAACCAGACCCAGCATCGAGCCGATAGCGTCGCCGTCCGGCCCCACGTGCGTGAGGACGACAATCCTCTGCGCGCCGGCAACCAACGCGCCGGCCTTATTCCAATCCATCGTCATCCGAGCCCTGATCCTCCTCAGGCGGAATGTCCAGTGAAGCCAGCAGTTCGTCGATTCGCTCGCCGTGTTCCAGCGCTACATCCCAGTGAAAGTGCAGGACCGGCGTTTTTCGGAAGCGGGTGCGGACGGCCAACTCGCGCCGTAAAAACCCGCTGGCGCGCTGCAGACCGGCCATCACCTCGTCGCGGTCGTCCAGGGAGTGCACGTAGACGTCAGCATATTCGATCTCGCGGTCGACCGTGACCTCGGTCACAGTCACGCCCAGCAGCGCGGGATCGGTCACTTCGGTCATAATCAGCTCGCTCAAGATGTTGTGTATTAGATGAGCGGCACGTTCTTGTTTGATAGTCATCGATCCATCTCACTTTCCACCACTCACCGGCCAGCCTCGAACGCCTCTAGCGCCGCGGCGGCGGCCTCGCGCGGGCCGTACTGTGGCGCCCAGCCCGCCCTATTGAGCTCGGCAATCGCCAATGGTTGGCTGTGATACAGCGACCGCACCCAGCCGGGCGGCGTCCGCTGCCCGCGCCAGCGCCAGCGCCACCAGGCCCGCAGCGTCACCCAGGCCAGCGGTACACATCCCCGCACCTGGTCCACCAGCGCGGCCGCCTGGCCAAAGGTCAGCGACTCCGCCGCCGCCACGTTGTAAATGCCATTCAGGTCATGCCGCAGCGCGAACGCGATCGCATCCACCAGATCATCTTCGTGCACCACCGCCAGCCGGCGATCCTCCAACCCGCACGCCAGCACGGGCCCTTGCGCGAAGTGGCGGATCAGGATCTGGTGGTGGCCCCCCATGATCCAGGCCGTTCTCAGCCGGGTCACCGCCATTCCCGGGATCGACGGGAGCAGCGCCCCGAGTATATCTTCAATTTGCGCGCGCGCCCGCGCATACGCTCCGTGCCGGTAGCCCTCCACTGGGGCCGTCTCCGATACCGGGCCAGGCGGCTGCGGGCCGTACAACGCCGCGCTGTTCACAACGATCAGGCGCGTGACGGGCGTCACTCCGAGCGCCCGCAGCAGGGCTTTCGTCCCTTCGATGCGCGCGCTCTCGCCATCGTCGCGGCGGCGCCAGGGCAGAGGCCAGCCCATGCCCGCCAGATGGATCACCACATCCGCCTCGCGCAGCAGCTCGGTCCACTCGGGCTGGCGCAGATCGGCCCGCACGAAAGCCATGCCCGGCACCGGGGGATGACACACGCGTGCATCCAGGCCGGTCACGGATTCGACATGGGTGTCGGCGAGCAGGCGCCCCGCCAGCAAACGCCCCAACCCTCCCACGACGCCGGTAATCAACACGCGCATGGCGTCCCTCTCAGACAGCACTCAGGCCAGGATACGCCCCTGGCCCGAGAGAACGCACTGCGCAGTTGGCCCGCAGCGCGCGTCAGTTCACCCGTTCGCGCACGTAAAACTCGATGCGGTCGCCCTCTTCGAAGTCGTTGAACCCGTCCAGGCGAATACCGCACTCGAAATCAGTCCGGACCTCGCGCACATCGTCCTCGAAACGTTTGAGGCTGCTCACACCCAGGTTCTCCGCCAGGACTTTGCCGCCCCGGACGACCCGTGCCTTGGCGTTGCGCCGGGCGATGCCTTCCACGACGTACGAGCCGGCGATATTACCGATCTTCGGCACCCGGATCACGCGGCGCACTTCGGCCGTGCCGATCGCCTTGTCGGCATATTCGGGCTCGAGCATGCCGTGCAGCGCCAGCTCGACACTTTCGATTAGCTTGTAGATGACGTCGTAAGTCCGAATATCGATGCCCTTAGACTCGGCCAGGCGCGCCGCCACCGGATCGACGTCGACGTTGAAGCCCAGGATCACGGCATCAGATGCACCCGCCAGGTTGACGTCATTCTCCGTGATCTCGCCCACGTCCGCGTGCAGCACCCTGACTTTGAGATCGCTGGTTGCCAGGCCCTCGATCGACTTGACGACTGGCTCCAGCGAGCCATCGACATCGACCTTGACGATGATCAGGAGTTCCTTCGTCTCGCCGGCTTTGAAGCGCTCGAACACATCTTCCAGGGTAAAACCAACCGCCGGACGCGTCTCTTCGGCCTGGCGCGCTTCGCGGCGGGCCTGCACGATCGCGCGGGCTTCCTTGATTCCCTTGATGACCTCGAACATTTCTCCGGCGTGCGGGGGTTCGTCCAGGCCCATCACGGTCACCGGACGCGACGGCCCCGCCTCTTTTACGGGCTTGTCCTGCGGATCGAACATGCCCTTAATGCGCCCGTGGGCCACACCTGCCACCACGATGTCGCCTGTGCGCAGCGTGCCGTTTTGGACGAGCAGTGTGGCGACCGGCCCGCGCCCGGATTCCATCCGGCCCTCCAGCACTGTGCCAGCGGCCGCGTGATTCGGGTTCGCCCGAATGTCCGTCTCGTCGGCAACCAGCAGGATCGCCTCGAGCAGATCCTCGATCCCTTCTTCGGTCTTGGCGCTGACCGGTACCACCAGCGTATCGCCGCCCCACTCATCGGTCTTGAGGTCCAGGTCGGCCAACTGCTGCTTGACGCGGTCCTGGTTAGCGTTGGGCCGGTCGATCTTGTTGAGCGCCACGACGATCGGCACGCGCGCCGCCCGCGCATGGGCCAGCGCCTCGCGCGTGGTGGGCATCACGCCATCATCTGCCGCCACCACCAGCACCGCAATGTCGGCACCCTGCGCGCCCCGCGAGCGCATGGCCGTGAACGCTTCGTGGCCCGGCGTGTCCAGAAAGGTAATCGTGCGGTCGCCGAGCGTCACCTGGTAAGCTCCAATATGCTGGGTGATACCGCCCGCCTCGCCTTCCTGCACATGCGTCTTGCGAATCACGTCCAACAGCGAGGTCTTGCCGTGGTCGACGTGCCCCAACACGGTCACCACTGGCGGGCGCGGCACCAGCGAATCCGGGTCTTCGTCGGCGTACAGGCGGCGCCACTGGGGCGCGTCGGCGTGCGCATCGGCAGGCTCCGGCTCGGGCGCGCGAACCGGGCGTGCCTCGAAGCCCATCCCATCGACGACGATCGCCGCTGTGTCATAATCGATCTGCTGGTTAATCGATGCCATGATCCCATTGCTGATGAGTTCCTTCATCACGTCGATCGGGCTGGCACCCATCAAGTCCGCAAGCTCGCGGACGCTCAGAAAGTCAGGTACTTCCAGGATTTGTTTTTGTTGAGCCATAGAATCAGCGGTAATCCCGTGTTTCTGCCGGTAGAACCGCTAACCTCCTTTCGTCAGGCTGGCTAAGAGCGAGTGAACAGTCCTCCCCAGACATCGCCGCGACGAGTCTCACGGACCGGCCCCGCGTCACCGTCTGGGGAAGACTATCGGTGATAAGGTTGTTCAGGCTTCCGGCGCTGGACGTGCCGCCCGGAGACGTTCGCGATCCGCTTCGGTGAGTGTTGTGCGCAGCGCCTTCTCCAACACATCGGTTCCCACAGCGCGATCCCAGCACGACGGCTGGTCACACAAGTAGGCACCCCGGCCACTGCGCTTGCCGGTCGGATCAACGTGGACACCGGCATCCGGAAGCCGGACGAGCCGGGTCAAGGACCGTTTGGCGGCAGTGGTGCGGCAGACGACACAGGTCCGCTGCGGAACGTGTCGCCGCCGCTGTGGCGGTGTGCCTTGCTTGCTCATCTCGCCCCGCGACTACTCGATGAAATCGTCCCATTCGCCGCGCTGGCGGCTGCCCTTGCGGCGCCGCTTGGCGACAACTTCGCCGCGTTCCTCGTCGAACACGAGCTGGCGGCGTTTGCGCTTCGACTTGCGGCGCTTGGTCGACTCGTCGAGCTCGCCTTCTTCGAATAATGCCTCTTCAGGCTCGTCGAACCGCGGTTTGCGCGGCGGCTTGGCGCGCGGCTTCTCTTCAAGATCACCCGGCGGCACCAGCTCAGGCTCCGGCTCGACAAAGGCGGGCAGAACATCCTCTTCCTCGCTCACCACGAACTCATCCATCGCGGCGGGCACCGGCTCCACGTCCTCGATTTCCTCAGCGATAGCCGGCTCGGCCTCCACGGCTGCGGCTGCCAGCTCTTCCACCGGCGCCGCTTCCTCCGGTTCGGCCAGCTCCTCGAGCTCCGCCTGGTCATGTTCGGCCCTGGTCTTCGCTGCCTCGGCAGCCTGACGCTGGGCAATCACCAAGTCATCGAGCGCGTACCGGATGGCGTCCATCGCGTCATCGCCCGCGCCGCCCTGCTTGAGCAGCCGCTCCAGCGCGGCTTCCTCGGACAACAGGCGGACCATCAGCTCGCCCACATTCTCGATTCGCGACAGCGCCCGGTTGATGTCGTCGTCGAGCTCCAGCTCCTCAATCTCCATCGTGAACGCCCGATCGGGCACCAGTTGCCGCACCCGGTCCATCACCGACCGGCGCTCGGACCGCGCTTCTTCGCGGACCTCGAGCAAGCGGCGCTCGGCCACCTTGACGAAATCGGTCAGCGTCCGGAACTCTTCCGGCTGGATCGGGCGGTTGGCGTTCTTCTTCTCCATGATGCGGTACACTTCCGCGATCACGTCGGGCATTTCGTCCTGCAGCTCGAGCAGCGGCGGCTCGTCCATCACCTTGAAGGCCTCCGCAGCCGCCTCGGACACGCTCTTGATGTCGATACGCCACCCGGTCAGCTTGGCTGCCAGCCGCGCGTTCTGTCCCTCGCGGCCAATTGCCAGCGAAAGCTGGTCATCGGGCACGACGACTGTGGCGGTGCGCCCGGTGTCCAGGTCTTCTTCCAGCAGCATATCGCTGACGCGTGCCGGGCTGAGGGCCTTGGCGATGAAGATCGCGGGATCGGCATTCCACTCGATCACATCGATCTTTTCGTCGCTCAGCTCCTTGACGATGTTCTGGATGCGAATCCCGCGCATCCCCACACACGCCCCGACCGGATCAACGCCTTCCTGCAGCGCGGCCACGGCGACTTTCGAGCGGTGACCTGCTTCGCGCGCGATGTTCTTGATCTCGACCTGGCCGTTGTAGATTTCGGGCACTTCGTATTCGAGCAGACGGCGCAGCATGTTCTTATGTGCCCGGCTGACCACGATCTGCGGGCCGCGGCTGTTCTTCTTGACCTCAGCCACGTACGCGCGCACCTTGTCGTGCGGGCGATAGCGCTCGCCGGGGATTTGCTGCGTGCGCGGCATGATGGCCTCGGCGCGGCCCAGGCTGAGTGTGATCGCGCCGCTGGTGACGCTCTGGACGGTTCCGGTCACCAGGTCGCCCTCGCGCTCGACAAATTCGTCGTACAGCGACTCGCGCTCAGCTTCGCGAATGCGCTGCAAAATGACCTGCTTGGCCGTCTGCGCGGCGATTCGCCCAAACGTCCGGCCAGTCTCGACCGGGACCATCACCGTGTCGCCGAGTTGCGCCTCGGGATGGTACTCGCGGGCGACCTCCAGCGCGACTTCAGTCTGCTCGTTCTCGACCGTTTCGGTCACTTCTTTCTCGAGCAGAATCTGCGAGCCGCCGGTTGGATCGATGATGGCTTCGACGTGCTGGTTGGAGGAGATGTTGGTGTCGCGCCGGTAGGCGGAGACCAGGGCCTGCGCCAGCGCTTCCAGCACCACCTCGCGCGGCAGCGCGCGCGTTTCCACGATTTCGTTAAAAGCCAGGGTGAAGTCACTCTTCATGGTTCTGTTCTGTTCTGTCCTGCTATTGGACTATCATACTGTCGATGAGACGATGTGACCTGCGAAACCAGACCATATACAACGAAAAGTGGGGGGGACCCACTTTCCGCTTCGCATCTTCAACTAGGTGAACACAGTATACCATGCTCCGCCCCGCCGCGCAAGGGATTTTCCGGTGGGTGCTGTTTCGTCGCCCACTATCGCCAGCTTGCCCCCTACCGGTTCGAGATCGAGCCGGCCATCAACTGGCGGGACCTCGAAGACGACGCCCGCCAGGCCGTCGAGGACCTGGCCGGCGCCCCCGCCGACGACCACTACCCGGGTCCGTACAAGTTGGCCGCTCGTGCCGAGTGGGCGCATGATTGACATGATACGCGTGCCCCTCATCCTTGAAGGGCGCGCGTGCTTCATTCAGCTCACGCCTGCGGGTCAAACTGCATCATCCGACATGATGGCCTGCCCGCCATGACACAGATCGATCAGGTTTCCGGTTCCTAGGTCCTGGAATCGGCCGCCCAATGATCATAGCCCTTCTGCTCGGTCTCCATGATTCCCTGCCGCTGGGCCATGCGCTTGTACCAGTCGCGGCGTTGGATCCGTTGTTGCTGAGCGTCGGGCGACAGGTGCGCGATGCTCTCCAAGAACACCTGATCATCGGTGAGAGGGAGGTCATTGGCCTGGTCGGTTAGCGACGCGCTGTTGGCGAAGTAACCAATCCCCAGGCGCGACAATACCGTGCGTAGTGACATCTTCAGGGCGGCCATGGGTTTGTCTCCGGGGGATAAGTCCCCTATAATTTAAGTGTTTTATAGCATAAATAACATTTAAATAAATGTCAAGCCGGTCGAGTGCGACGAGTGCATTTCAGATTCTAGGCAGTCCCGGTCATGCTCAAGCGAAAACAAATCGTTTTTAGCATCGTGCCCCAAACTTGAAATACACCCTTTTCGCCGCTGTGGTCCGCCCCAACCGGCCCGCGCTGTACCCGCTATCACAGGTACTGTACACTGGGAGTAGCGACAGTCACCGAATTATGAGAATCAATGGGAAGGAACCCCATGGCGGCTGAAACGATTATCGTTCTGGCAGTCATCGTCGGGCTGCTGGTCGCAGGTGTGACCTATTTCGTCAAACAGACCACGGGTAGACGGGGAACCGTGCGCAACTGGGGTGCGCGCCACTACGAGAAAGCGAGCGGGGACGACAATCGCGCCGATCGCTAGCGCGCGCCGCGACCCGCGTGCAGGAGATCCCTGAACCCCGGTCCAGACGGGCCGGGATTCAGGGCGCTGTTGGTGTGTGTCCGGGCGGTGGGTTAGGTGCGCGGTATCCCCTCCGGTCCCACCTGCTCCACCGTCCACCGTACCACCTCGTCCAGCGGGACTACGAACCGCTCCAGCGCATGGCGCCACTTCGCCTCGACGCCGTTCTGCTCCAGCGCCTTGTTGCTGATCGTCAATCGCAGCGGGAGACCGATCAGGTCGGCGTCGGCGAACTTCACTCCCGCCGACTCGGCCCGATCGTCCAGCAGCACGTCCACGCCGGCAGTTTCCAGGCCCGCCGCGATCTGCTGCGCCAGCTCGGCATGTTCCGGCGCCTTGCCGAGCGTTACGAGATGCACGTGAAATGGCGCCACGCTCAGCGGCCAGATGATGCCCCATTCATCGTGATGCGTCTCGATGATCGCCGCCATCAGCCGTTCCAGGCCGATCCCGTAGCTGCCCATCACCACCGGCTGCGCGACGCCGTTTTCACCCAGGTACGTCACACCCAACGCTTCGCTGTAACGGGTTCCCAGCTTGAAGCAGTGCCCCAGCTCGATCGCCCGCTCAAGGCGCAGCGTCCCCTGCCCGCAGCGCCCGCAGGTCGCGCCGTCGAACGCCTCCGCGATGTCCGTCTCCAGGTCGGGCTCGAAGTCGCGCGGGACGTTCACGCCGGTCAGGTGATAGCCCTCCTCGTTGGCGCCGGCGACGAAATTCGCGCCCATCCACACCGACCGGTCAGCCACCACCAGCGCGCCGCCGCCCAGGCCCATCGGGCTGGCGTAGCCCGGCACCGCCCCCACCGCCCGGATCTCATCATCGGTCGCCGGGCGCAGCGCGGCTCCACCGAGTGCGTTTGCCAGCTTGGTCTCGTTCACCTCCAGGTCACCGCGAATCACGACGAAGACGAACTGATCCGGCTCCCCAGAGCGCTCGGCTACGAAGAACACGGCTTTGAGCGTCTGCGCGGTCGGCACACCGATGAAGTCCGCGACCGCCTGGATGGTCTTGCAGTCCGGTGTGGCGACCTTGCGAGCCGGCTCCGGCGGGTCAGAGGCGCCCGGCTCGATGGCAAACGCGGCCGCTTCGACATTTGCCGCGTAGCCACACTGCTCGCACTGCACGAAGGCGTCTTCGCCCTGGGGATGGCGCAGCACGAACTCGTGACTGGTGCGCCCGCCCATCGCGCCGGAGTCCGCCTCCACGGCCACGGCCGGCACGCCCACCCGCTCGAAGATCGCGTGATACGCCTGGTAGATCCGGTCGTAGGCGCGGTCCAACGCGTCAGCATCCACGTCCAGCGTGTACGAGTCTTTCATGGTGAACTCGCGCAGACGGATCAGGCCGCCGCGCGCCCGCGGTTCGTTGCGGTACTTGGTCTGGATCTGGTAGACGTGCTGCGGCAGGTGTTTGTAGCTGCCGATCTCGCGAGCCGCCAGCATCGCGACGACTTCTTCGTGCGTCGGTCCCAGCGCGAACTCGCGCCCGGAATCCGACGAGAACCGCTGCAGAGCCGGGCCGAACGAGTCCCAACGGCCGGTCGCCTGCCAGATCTCCGCCGGGTGCACGACCGGCATCCGGATCTCCTGGCCGCCCGCGGCGTCCATCTCCGCGCGCAAGATCGCCTCGATCTTGCGCAGCACACGCCAGCCGAGCGGCAGCATGGCATAGATCCCCGCCGCCACGGGGCGCACCAGTCCGGCTCGGATGGCGAGCTGGTGGCTGGGCAGTTCCGCGTCCGCCGGGGCGTCGCGCAGAGTATGCGAAAAGAGTTCCGAGAGTCGCATGGTTGGGTTCCTCCTGATCCAAACAAAAACCGGCGCCGGGAGATCATCCGGGCGCCGGTTGCTGCGCGTAGAGTGCCACTACGCAGACGTCACCAGACGGACCTTCCTCGACGGGCGGGCCTTCTATGGACGCTGCTAGGGGCGGGAACGCTCATCACGTGTTTCATGTCCCTCATAGTACGCGAGATCGCCGCGTGAGTCAATCGCTTAGCCCGCCGCCTCTTCGGTGGCGTCTTCGGCGGGTTCCTCGACCGGTTCCTCAGTCAGCACCTCGGTCCCCTCTGGCACGTCGGGCTCGGCGGCCTCCGCCGTGGCTTCCGGCAGAACGTCGCCCTCCTGAGGCACCAGCGGCAGAACGCTGCCGCTGAGTCCCGGCGGCGGGAACACGAACACCCGATCCTGCTCGGCATCCACCACGAAGATCCGGCCCGTCTCGTCGACAGCCAGCCCGGCAGGCGAGCGCACGCCCAGTTCGCCCGCCTCGAGATCGTCCGGCTGGTTGAACGAGAGCATAGGCACCCCTTCCAGATTGTAGGCGACGATGCGGTGCCGGTCGTCCATGTCGGTGACGTAGAGCAGCGTCCCGTCCGGGCTGAAGTCGATATACGGCCGGTTGAACGACTGCCGGTTCTGGAACCACATATTGACCGGCCACTCGTGAAGCGGCTGCCCGTTCAGGTCGAAGACCTGGATGCGCTTGTTCCACGCTTCGGCCACGTACAGATCGCCCGACACCGGGTTGAAAGCCAGCCCGACCGGCTCGTCCAACTGGCCGGGGCCGGCGCCGCCCGCGCCGATGTCGCGCAGGAAATCGCCCTCCGGCGTGTAGACACGGATGCGCTTGCCGCCGGTGTCGGCCACGTACACGTTGCCGTCCGGACCGAGCGCGATATCGCGCGGCCCCCAGAAGGCGTCCGGCGATGGATCCTGCGCGGGGATGCCCTCGTGGCCCCAGGCCCGCAGCAGCTCGCCCTCCGCATTGAAGACAGCCACCCGGTTGTTCCACGTGTCGGCCACATAAAGCGTGCCGTCCGGCCCCACGTCGATGCCCCACGGCTGGCGCAGCAGGGCGGCAGCGTCGACGCTGTCGGACCCATCGCCGATCGTCCGCACGAGCGTGCCGTCCGAGTCCATCACTACGATCCGGTTGAGATCGGCGTCGGTGACATAGATTAGCCCGTCCGGCCCGACGTCAATGCCGCGCGGCCCGCTCAGCCCCACCGTCTGGCCGATCACGGATTCGGCCTGCATGTCCTGGTAGACCCTGTCCTCCGGATACTCCGGCTCGCGGATGTTCACCGTCGCCGCGCCGATGCCGGCGTCCCACACCTGGGCGGCAATCTGCTTGTCCACGAAGAAGTACATCCGGTCCGAGACCGGCCAGTTGTTGACCGCAAACCGGTTATCGGAGCGGCATTCGGCCACGACGGCGCGCTCGCAGGCCGCCCGGTAGTTCTCCTGCTCGCTCTCAGTCTGTCCCCAGGCCGCTTCATCCTCGCAGCGCGCCTGCTTGCCCTCGATGCACATAGCCTGCCCGTAGGTGGTGTAATCGCGATTCCACCAGATGTCGAACATACCCTGGCGGTAATACTTGGACGCGATGTTATCCGCATCCAGGCTGAAGACGTTCGCCACCCGGTCGTACGTCAGGTTGAAGTATTCCTGCATCGGCCACCACAGCCGGATATAACCGAACTCGTAATAGCGGTCGCCGAGGATGCGCCGCACGTCGCCGGCTTTCTTGCTGCCGACGACGACCGTCTTGGCGCCGTCCAGCGAGGATGGCTCGACGCTGCCCGCCTCGCCGCGCAGGAATCCGTAGTTGGGATAGTCCCGGAAGTACCACGTATACGGCCAGGAGGACTCGTCATCGAACACGATCCGCATGTTCGAGTCTTCGTTGGTGATCTCCGCGATGTGATTGATCTCGTTTAGCACGGTCTTGATCGCCGGGCCAGCGTGGGCATACACCAGGAATTCAGTCGCGTAGTCATAGTTGATGAAGCTCGCCATGCACGCCGTGCGTGCGGTCAGGATGCTCAGTAGCACCGCGCCGGACACGATCGCCATCCGGCCAAGCTGCCCCAGGCCCATCCGCCGCCCGAACCGCCCCACCAGGTACAACACGCCCAGCAGGATCAACAGCGCCGCCAGCCAGCTCCCGCTGGCGACCAGGTCCTCAATCTCCCGGCCCCGGAACGGCCCACCCGTTCCCCAGATCGCCGTGACGACCTGCGCCAGCGCGAGGAACGCCAGCGGAAACGCCGCCACCAGGATCAGCCAGTCGCCGGTCGTCATCGCGCGCCAGTGGATGCCGGTCACCACCTTACCCAGCCACCAGCCGGTAGCCAGGATTAGCGGCACCGTCAGGTGCGTGGTCAGCCACGGCATTTTTTCGCCCGCCAGCGTCAGGCTCAGCAGAATCGCCACGCCCCAATAACCGACCAGCGCCAGGAATGGGAATTCGCCCAGCCATTCCGGATCGCGGGCGCGGTGCGCGCTCTCTTCCGCCGCGTCGAACGGCGCCGCCAGCCGCGCGGGCAGGCCGAACAGTCGCCGCCGGTCGTCCACTTCGTCGCCGCCGAGCGCGTCCTCATCGAGCACATCGCTCTCCGGCGCGATCACGTCCGCGTCCAATACCTCAACCGGATTCGCATCCAGCGCCAGGGTGTCCGCCGCGTGTGCTTCGGCCAGGCGCGCCTCCCGGAGCGCTTCCGCGCGCTCGCGGCGCCAGCCCCACAGCGACGACATGCTGAAGATCCCGGCAAGCGACGCACCGATCAGCGGCAGGAATTCGTAGACCGGGAGCTGCGTCAGCACGTAGTAGTACTGCGGCTGGCTGCCGCGCCGGACTTCCTGCTGCTCCAGCCAGTACCCCAGCGAGCCGATCATGCCCGTGACCAGCCCGTACTGGTTGCTGAACACCGTGGTGAAGAACAACGCGAACAGCCCGATGAACACCGCCGCTGCGGGCAGCCACCGCTTCCAGTTCCACGAGGTTCCGACCGCCGCCGATACCATGATGAACGGCACGACCGCGGGCAACGTGGCTTCCAGCGTGTCGCGCCCGGCGACGGAGTTCGGATTGTAGTCTTCGAGGTTGTACCCCGCCCAATATAGCGGGAACGCCGCCAGCCAGGGCAAGATCAGCGTCCCAATCACGATCAGCACATCGAACAGCGGCTGACGATTGAGGAAATCCCACCAGTGCGTGAGGTAGCGCGTGCCCAGCACGATCAGCGTGATCAACGTGCCAGCGATCCAGGCCAAGACAATCGGGGTATTCTCGTACTGCCCGTCGTCAATCTGCGCGGCCGCGGTCGGATCGGCGGCAAAGGGCTGGGTCGTGGTTTCCTCGACGAAACTGCGCCGCTCGAACAGGACCAGCACGCTCACCGTCACCAGCGCGATCAGGATCACCAGCAGAATCTCGCGCCAGGGCAGCGGCAGGTAACCGGGAAAGCGGAAAACTGCCGTCAGGAAGACGACGAATAGCAGGAGCAGCACCGGCACGCCGATCCAGGTGACCATCCGGACGAACATCGCGCTGTCGAACGCGACCGAAATCGCGTATTCCTTTGAAGCGTTGACGCCGTACGTCTGGTCGTATCCGCTCATGACCGAGCGCGTCGTCCAGACCGTGTCCGGCTTGATGACGTCCAGCACGCACACGATCAGCAGCGACACCAGCACGCCGATGACCACCCCGGCGACGATGATCATGAAAGCCGATTTCCCGTTCGACAGCCCGCGCATCAGCATCAGCGCCGCCCCATTGCGCGACTGCCCCGGCCCGGCCAACCGGTTTCGCACGACTCCGGACAGCGCCAGCGGGACATAGATCGCCAGGAACAGCGGCAGGTCGAACCACCAGCCTTCGGGCACCCACAGCGAGGCCCGGATCGCATGCCGGATGAACTCACCCAGCGGCACCGCGATCACCAGCACCAATCCGAACAGGATGACGTGTCCCAGGACCATCTGGAGGCGCGGCGCGTGCCAGCGGCCGTCCTGCGCCGGGCGGCGCTGCACGCCGATATCTTGCAGCAGCCGCATCACCCAGAACAGCGTCATGAAGCTGCCGAACAGCGCAATGTAGATGAACGCGACTTCCTTCGACGCCAGCATCCCCAACAGCGCCCCGGCCAACACCCACAGCCAGACCGCGCGCCGTGGCCGGTCATTGTCGAGATAGCGCAGCATGGCGTACAGAATGATCAGCGCGAAGAAGATCGTGGGGATGTCGTGGCGGATGTAGCGGCTGTAGTACAGCAGCTGCGGTGAGATCAGCAGCAATACCGCCGTGATCACAGCGCCCACGCGCCCCAGCCAGCGCCGGAACAACGCTGGGAACATGACGATGCCCACGCCCAGCAGCGCCGGGTAAATCCGCGAGGTGAAGTCCGTATCGCCGAACAGGAAATACGAGAGCGCCGTCATGTGGAACAACAGCGGACCATGCATCAGCGGCGTGTGGCTGAATTCCCCGAACTCCGACAGCCGCCACGAGTAGTAGGTGTGCAGGCTCTCGTCGTGGCTCATCACGCGCGTGCCGAGATCGGCAAAACGCGTGGCCAGCGCCAGGATCAGGATCACCGCGTAGGCGATCGTTTCCCAGTTGAGCGCATACGCCCGCATCAGAACGCGCGTGAATGCCTGTTCGTGTGAGTCAGGGGGAGAATAGGTCTGCTCGCGTGTCGCCATTCAATCACTATCCCATCAGTCAAACAGTTTCACGAAACGGTAGCCCGTCGCCGTGTAACCAAGCTGTTCGTAAAAGCGGTGCGCCTCGTCCTTGCGCCCGAAACCGCTCACCAGCCACATGCCCATGCACCCGTGCTCGCACGCCAGGTCTTCGGCAAAGGCCATCAACGCGCGGCCAATTCCCTGCCGCCGGGCCCTGGCGTCGGTCACGATGACCGACACCTCGCCATAGCGCCCGACGCGTTCCAGGCACTCGCGCAGGCGGAAGCCCAGCACCCCGCACACGGCGCCGTCCGCCTCGGCCACATACAGCCAGTCGATCGGGCTGCGCGCAACCCACTCCAGGCGCCCGCTCATCTCGTCGGGCGTCATGGGTTGCCCGGTGAGCTGAGCCAGCAGCGCGCACGCTGCCGGGATGTCATCCGGCGCCATCTCCCGGATCGCCAGTGGCACCTGCCCGCCTCCGGTCAGTTCGTGCCGGGGACGCCCAGGCCCGCTTCGGGCGATACGGTGGCCTCCGGCATCGGCGCCGGGCTCGCGCCCACCTGCACCGCAAACGCGATCGTCGCCTGCGGACCACTCGCGGCCAGGGGCGCCCGCCCGTCTGGCGGATCGTCCGTGACGCCGGGCGTCGGCGACGCCGTGCTGATCGGGCGCGGTTGGAGCGGCGCGGCTTCGGCCCGGACGCCGCTTTCGACCAGCAGCGGGACCGCGATCGCGACGACGACCAGCATCGCCAGCACCACGCTCAACCCGGGCAGCCACGTCGGCGGATGGCCCCGGCGCGGCGTCGAGGCGCGCGACGGGCCGACCTCCTGCCATACGCCCGCCCACACGTGAGCGAGCTGGCCAGCGCCAGCCTGCCCGAAATGAGGCAGTTCGCGCTGCACGTCCGCCGCTAGCCGTTCCTCGCGGGCCAGGGCGGCGCGGCACGCCGGACAGGTCCGCACGTGGTTGATCACGGCGGCGC
This sequence comes from Aggregatilineaceae bacterium, assembly GCA_040767355.1. Lineage (GTDB taxonomy): Bacteria > Chloroflexota > Anaerolineae > Aggregatilineales > Aggregatilineaceae > LM3-B42. Next base: position 73,103 of record JAXGOS010000021.1, read on the forward strand.
GCTGCGCCGGGCGCAACTGGTCGCTGACGTACCGGGTCAATAGGTGGGTGACATGGCGATCTCGCATCATTTCAGTCTCTACAAATCATCCAACACAGCGTCAGGTATTCCACAACTCTTCCAGGGCGGCCCGGTCGGCGGCGCTCATCGCCTGGCGGAGCTGTTCGTGCGCCAGCCGGATGCGGCTCTCCGCCGTTTTCTGCGGGCACCCGATGATCTCCGCCATCTCGCGGTAGGTCAGCCCGTGCCCGTAGCGCAGCGCGACCGCCTCGCGCAGCCGGGGCGAGAGCGTGTGCAGCGCCTGCGCCAGCGATTCGCGGACATCCTGCCACGCGGCCCGCGTCTCGGGCAGATCGTCCACCGGCGCGGGCGGCTCGATCCCGATGTTCAGCAGGCTGCTCAGCGCCACCGTCGGCAGCCACTTGCGCCGGCGGGCGTTCCGGCAGCGGCTGAGCGTGATCGTGTACAGCCACGTCCGGAAGGCGCCGCGCTGGGGATCGTAGCGGTCCAGGTTCCGGAAAGCGTAAACCATCGACTCCTGCAGCACGTCTTCCGCATCCTGCTCGACCAGCAGCACACTGTACGCCAGCCGGTACAGGCTGGGCGCGTAGCGGTCGTATAGCGCCGCAAAGGCGGCCTGTTCACCGCGTAGACACCGCTCGATCGTCTCTGGCAGATCCGGATCGTTGGCGGCCCGCGGCCCGTTTGGGGAGCTGTGTGTATTCATATCGTTCATTTCTACACCTCGCCCCCCGCTAATCCTCAGTCACTTGCTGCACGCCGTACACATCCTTGCGAACCCACAGCATCAACTGCTCCAAGGGGACCGGCTTCAGGCGCGAATCGCCCCGGTACAGCCACATCAGCCCGTCGCGCCACGAGAGGCTGTCCGTCGCCCACATCCGGCGCAGGATCAGGTCTTTGCCCACGTAATCGGCGCCCATCGCCGGCTGCGGAACGGTCACCGGCGTGACCACCGCCGGCGTGCTGATCTCTGGCCCCACGCCGCGCACGAAGATCGTGTTAGGAAACCCGCGCAGCGCCCAGGCCAGCGCGCCATCGTCCTGCGCCTGGACCGTCACGCCGATCAGGTGCGGGGTGCCCGTCGCGCGGAGGCTCATCTCGCTCAGCGTGTCGCGCAGCTCGTCCACGTCGTGCGTCACCGGGTCCAGGTACCACAACTCGCGCGGGTCGTCGTAGGTCTTGAACGCCGCGCGCCCGCCCAGTCCGAAGGCGAACACGACCAGGTAAGCGAGCGTGCCCAGGGCCAGCCCGCGCCAGGCGGCGCGCGCGCCCCACAGGCTGCCCGCCAGGAAGAACAGCACGCCGTTGAGCAGCAGCACGAGCACGGTCACCAGCAGGCGCAGCTGGATGTTGCCCAGAATGAACACGAACACCGGCGTGTTCTGAACCGTCACCACGTCGCCCTGAGCGGAGTTGCGGCTGTAGACGCCCTCGAGCAGCTTGCGCGCCAGCGCGCTCAAATCGGTCACCTCGCCGGGCAGATCGACCAGCAGGTATTTGCCGAGCAGCACGGCGCTCACCCCGACCGCCAGCCACAGCGCGAACGTCACCGCCGCGTGCAGGGGAACGCTCCAACCGGGCACCTGCCATACCAGCCCGGCGCGCTCGGACAACCAGTCGGCGATCGCCAGCGCGACCAGGACCGTGAGCGGCAGCGTCAGCCACAGCGCGTGCGATGCGTCCGCGCCGGTGTACACCAACGACCAGCCGATTCCGCCCAGCGCCCACCCGGCCAGCGCGCGTTCGAAGAACCCGCCCACGCGCACGGCGCGGTAGCTCGCCAGCAGCCCGGCCAGCATGATCCCCGGCTCGTAACGCAGCGCGATCCACACCGGGAAGGCCAGCGGCGCCCTCCAGGCGGGTCAAGAAGCCCTGGGCGCCGCCCCACACCAGGTTGCCGATGGCCGTCAGGCCGGATGGCAGCCAGAGAAACCCGGTCCCGATCAGCAGGACAGCGAACCCGGCGGCCAGCGTGCCATGCGCCCACGGCCACGCCCGCCAAAGATCGCGGATGGCGCGGCCCACGTCCATCTCGGTGCTGTCATCAGTGATCCAGGCGAACCAGACGCCAAACGCCAGCGCGGCCAGGGCCAGCAGCCCCGCCGGCTCGGCGAGCAGCGCCATCGCCGCGAAGACCGCCGTCGCGGCCACGGCCCAGCGCGGCGCGCGCGTCTCGACGAAGCGCAGGGCCAGCCACGGCCCAACGATCGCCAGCAGCATCGTCCACACCACTGGGCTGGATGTGCGCGCGGCGAGCAATGCCACCGGCGAGATCGCCAGCAGCAGGCTGATCATTAGCGCGGGCAGCCGGTTGATATAGCGCCGCCACAGCAGCGGCGCCAGTGTAAGCAAGACGCCGCCCAACGCCGCCGGGAAACGCGCCGCAAAGCCGCCCTGCCCCAGGAACGTGAAGCTGAACAGGTGCAGCGCCTGAGTCAAGGGGCTGCGCGCGGCCAACACCTCGCCGGGGACATCCGGGTTGATAACGCGCAGCGCGGACAGCGCCTCGCGGGCCTCTGCGTCGTTCAGCGGAGCGCCATCGAGCTGGGCGAACCGCAGCGCCAACGACAGCCCGGCCAGCGCGATGATGAGGGCGACTTCCAGCGTGATCGAGACGTGGATCGCCGGAACCGCCCGCCCGTTATCGGGGACAACGTCCACCCTGGTCACCCTATCATGGATGCTCGTGGCCATCACTCACCCTGTCGCTCAATTTGGCGCCACACGATACACGGTTACGGTGCCACTTTCACACACGGGCTGCAGCACCTGGGCAAATTTCTCCAGCCCCATGGTGTATTCGCGCAGCATGCCCTGGTCCCCACCGGCCAGCTCGCTGACCATTTGCCGCTCAGCGTAGCCCACGACGATGTAAGTAATCCTATAGCGGTCGATCAGGCTCCAGGTGCGGTCCCAATCTTGGGTCGTGTAAATCTCCTGCGCATCGACCGTCCGGTTGCGTGACTGGCCGTTCTCCAGGCGTTGATCGGTCACGCGCGGGTAGGACTCCCCTCGCCACTGCCCCTCGTGATTCTGCCAGCCGATCAGCGTCGGGATGCCGGTCAACCCGCTGAACCGTGACAAGTCCGGCGCGTACGCGTGCACCCCCGGCGCTTCGAGCAGCACGGCGTCCGGTTCCGGCCCTAGCTCCAACAGGCACTGGATCGCGCCGTATTCCTCGCTGTTGACCATCTGCGGCACGCCATCCAGCGTCAGCGGTCGCTGCTCCGGGCAGACCTCGCCCGCCGCCGCGTCGCAGGTCGCGATTTGCTCTTGCGTACGCATCCGCCCGGTATCGACCAGCGCCCGCCCTTGCATCGCCGTCACGGGATAGGCCATCCCCGCGACGAACAGGGCGGCGACAGCCACGCCGAACGCCGCACGGCCCGCCTTCATGCGCGCGGACGGAGCCGGATTGGCCGCCGCCCGCCGCGACGTCGCCACAGCGGGCTGCCCGCCCGCCAGCACCGACCAGACGGCGAAGGCGCTCGCCAGGCTGAAGACCAGCCAGCCCTGGTAGTATAACTTAAAAACGGTGTTGATCCGCACCGCGAAATTGTCGCGAAGGTAGACGAAGTCCGGAGCGAAGGTCAGCACGGCGCCCGTTCCGGCCAGCAGCAGCGCGAACCCGGTCGCCGGACTGTAGGTGATCGCGCGCACCCAAATGACCCCATCGTCGCGGATTTCGCGATCTTCGACGTCCACCTCGGTCACCGAGCGGGCCGCCGGGCGCGCGAACAGCCGCCCGACCACCAGGTAGATCATGAGCAGCAGGACGATCTCGCTGGGCAGGCCGGACAAGCGCCGCGCGAGCACGTCCGGCACCAGCTCGCCCAGCCCGCCAGAGGTATCGGCCACGGCGTACACCGCGCCGCGCACGTCGTCCCGGCCCCAGGCCGAGACGCCGAGCGCCGCCGTCACCACGATCGCGGCACAGGCGGCGAACGTCAGCCCCAGCAAGCCCGCCTGCCAGTGAAAGCCGTGGCCGGCCCGGCGCATCTCCACGATCAGGAAGACGAGCAGGATCACCAGGAACGTCCCGAACTGCAGGAAGAATTGCTGCCACTGCGTCGGGTAGATCACGTTGGGCAGCACGCCGCCCGCCTGGGACGTGAAGCTGATCAGCCACGGCAGGTAGAATAACAGCGTCAGCCCGCCCAGAACAACGGCGAACCGGATGATCCCGATCAGGTCGTCGCGGTTTAGCGCCCCAGTGCCGTTGCGCACCAGTCGCCGCAGCGCCTCCGCCGCGACCAGCAGCGGCAGGTAGATGGCGTCCCACGAGTTCATGAACACCATGCCGCCGACCCAGATCGCGTACAGTGGGTACTCGGTGCGGGCCAGCGCGCGCCCACCCAGCACGAGATTGAGCGCCAGCCCGACCGCCAGCACGGCGAAGGGCAGCGCCAGCACGTGTGGGTGAATATCGGCCAGCGCAAAACTGAAGTTCGGGAACTCGGTGATGGGCTGGACGCCGATCGGGTCGCCGTTCAGGTCTCGATCGTGGACCACCCGGCTGTAGCGCCAGCCCACACCCCACTGGAAGCTCCAGTTGTCCAGCGGCAGCCGTTCCTCTTGCCAGTCGGGGACGGTGTCGCCGTCGCTGTCGAGCGGGTCTTTGACCAGGGTGCCGTCCTCGCCCGGCACCGAGACTGTCCCGGCGCGGTCTTCCACATCCCAGAAATCGAAATAGGCCGCGTTCACCAGCCCGGGCGCGTACCCGCGATACGGGAACTCGACCAGCGCCGTGCCCAGGTTGCCCATCAGCGCCAGGAAGCACAGCCCCAGGGCGCCCGCCGCCAGCGCCGCGCGCACGCTCCCCGCGCGGAAGCGTCTCGCCGGGCCGCGCGAGCGCACCATGTTCGCCACAACCCCCAACGCGCCTGTGCCGGTGAGAGCGAAGGTCATGGCGAGGGTCAGGTTGAAGGCCATGCCACTGCTCACACCGCTCAGGTCGGCCAGAATGGCGGCGATCAGGTAGCCGAAGTAGTAGTAGCTGATCGCGTAGCCGCTCAGCCACGGATCGCGCGGCGGGAACACCTCGCTGTTCCGGATGCCGTTGAGGAACATGATCTCCATCGGCTTCTCGGTGCTGCGCATCTCCGGGTTGTGGGCGCGAAAGGCTGCCCAGCCGAACAGCAGCAGCAGGAACAGCGCCTCCGTGACGACGATCAGCCACCGGTTTTCGCGCGCCCAGGCGCGCACCGGCGGGCGGTCCCCCCAGCGGGCAAATGCCGCGATGCCCACCGCGAGCACGACGAGCCAGGCGAAGGCCATGCCTCCCGGCGTATTGTGCAGCAGGCCCAGGCTCGCCAGGAACCAGAAGACGAAACCGGTCAGCATCACGCCCGCTGGCCGCGCCAATGTGTAACCGCGATCGGGCAGCCCGCCCAGGACGCGATAGACGAGCGGCCAGGCCGCCGCGCCCGCCAGCGTGACCAGCAACCACCAGCTCAGCACGTCGCCGCCTTCGCGGCCCAGCCAATCGACAACTAACGACCAATCCATCAGCGTTTATCCGCCGTCCGTTCAGCCATCCGCGCCCGCGGGAGCCAATTCAGCCGCCGCGCCAGGAACGACCCGGTAAATCCGATCCATATACACGCTCTCCACCGGACATGCCTCAACATCGTCGACGCTCGTGTCCAGGCATACCGGTGCCTCATAGACCACGACCAGCAAGCCGCGCTCGACCATCTCATCGAACTTCGCCAGACCCGGCGCGTGCCCCGCGCTCAGCCTGCCCGTGTCCGGATCCAGCACGATATCGTCGTAGAAGGCATGCTCCAGGATGCCCACCACGATGTACTCGATGTCGTAATGTCGGATCAAGTTCAGCGCCGCCTCGATCCCCGCCTCGCCGTCCAGCGAGTAAAAGGCCGCCGTGTTATTTTCGCGCGTCTGCACCAGCATGTCCATATTCGGCAGGCTGTGCTGCTGCCGCTGGTGGTGCGACCAACCCAGTATGGTCGGCAGGCCGGTGTTAATGCTGATTCGCCCGCCCCAATGGTATTCTGAAGGGTATTGGTGCGCCTCCATCACCACCGGCGTGCCTTCGACGTTGTCCTGCAGCCAGCGGATCAGGTGGTAATCGCTCTTAAGGCTGAACCACACGCCGTGCTCGCCATGGATCGCGTATTTCATGTACTCCATGCCATCCAGCGTGAGCGGCGTTTCGTCCTTGTTGAAGCGATCCAGGAAGCGCGCCTGTGTCGCCAGCACCGGGTAGAGCAGCGCCACCGCGACCAGGACCATCAGCCCGACCTGCCAGGCAATCCGCACGCCGACCCTCCAGCGACCCGCCGTGCGCAGCATCCACGCCAGCGCCACACCGCCCACCACGCTGAGCAGGACCCATACCTGCAGGTAGAACTTGAACACCGTGTTCTGCCGCGCGATATCGCCATCCAGCTCAACGATCTCGACGCCGATCGTGATCGCCAGCGCCAGCACGATGAGCGCGTACACCGCCCGCAACAGCGCGTTCTGGCGCGGCAGGAAGAACAGCAGCGCCGCCCAGGCGATGAGCGGCACAGCGACCTGGGCCGCCGGGACCTCGCGCACGCCGTAGACGATCGACCCGGCGAGGATGATCGCCAGCGCCCCGCCCACCACCACGACGGGCACGGCCAGCCCCTGCAGTTGCCGGACGGTCGTATATCGCAGCCAGCGCGCCGACTGCCACACGAGGAACGACACCACGATGAACAGGAACAGCCCGTGCACGTACATGTAGGCCCACAGCGGGGTGGGCTGGCCTTCCCACGGCTTCACTGAGTTGTACGGCGAGGCGAAATACGCCGTGAACGGCAGCGCGACGACGAACGTCAGCCCCACGAACAGGGTCACCCGCCCGATCCAGTCCACCAGCAGCCGGCGGTCGATGCCCGCCCGCAACGCGATCAGCAGCGCCACGTAGATCGCCCCGACCAGGACCAGCGCTCCCACGATCCAGAGCACGATGCTGCCCAGCGTCAGCGTTGGGTCGATCAGCTCCTCGCCCAGCCGCAGCCCGCGCTGTGCCTGCTGGTCGGCTTGCATCTGCCGCACCAGGTAGAAGGCGAGACGCGCGGCAACGGCCACGGGAATCACGCCCACGACCACCCACCACTCGCGGGCGCGGCTGGGGCGGAGCAGATCCCACAGGCGATCCGCCAGCCGCGACGCAGGGCGACTGCCGGGCGACCGGACCGCGCCGAGCCACGCGACATAGGTCAGGCCGGCGGCGCCCAACAGCAGGTACGTGATCCAGTCCCAGGTGTTGGTTGGGCGCAGGAGGCCCACCGCCAGCGCGCCGATCCCCACCGCCAGCCCGGCTTCCCACCACGTCCGGAGCCGCCGCCCCGCTCCGAGGATCTCGGCCAGCAGCCAGGCCAGCGCCAGCAGCGTGACTGGCATGGCCATCATGTGGGCGTGCAGGTCGCCGTAGAGGAACGTGAAGTAGGGCATTTCGAGTATGGCGAGACCCGCGGCCTGGTTGGGCAGCTCGGCCACGATGCGCGTCGGCGCCCAATACCAGCGATGCGTCGCCATCGGCAGTTGCTTGCCGCCGAGCACGTCGCCCAGCCCGGCGACGAACGCGCTCACCTGTTGGCGCAGGTTGCCCAGCCCATATTCCCACAAGCGGACCAGCGGCGGGTGGTTGATGTAATCCTTGATGTAAGCGTCGGTGCGTTGTTGGGCCTCGCCCACCAGCGCGAAAGTCTCCAGGTCGGTGGGTTCGTAGCCGTGCTCGTCGCGGAAGTCCTCCACGGCCTCGTCGTAGAACCGGTTGTAGATCTCGGTGCGTCGCGGCTCGATCTCCTGCTGCCGCACCTGTGAAAACAGCAACGGCCTGCTATAGCGCGGCGCGCCATCCTCGCCCGGCAGTGTCGCGACGTTGGTCACGATCACGTGCACGATGCCCAGGTTGCCGAGCACCATCGCCAGCACCAGCGCCGCCAGACCCGCCAGCCAGGGGTTCCCCTTCGGCGCGCGCGGCTCGCCGCGGACGACTGGCGCAGGGAGATCACCGCCGTCCGGTACCGGCTCTGCGGCGCCAAGATCCGGATCGGCTTCTTCCGGTCCAGGGCGCGGCCCGCTCGCCGGCTCGACCGGCAGGACAACGTCCAGATCATGTCGCCGTGCCGCCACCCAGTTGTAAGCGATGCTGAAGACCGCCGTGCCGGTCATGGCATACAGGGCCGGGATGATCAGGTTATACGCCACCGACGGCTGGATCCCCAGCAGTTTCACCGGCGCGCCGACGATCACATACCCGAAATAGTAGTAGTTCAAATAGCCGCCCGCGTACCACGGATCGATTGGAGGGAAGATCGTGCTGCGCAGCACCGCGTTGAAGTAGGCGAAATCCATCGGCTTTTCACCGCCGAACGAATTGTGCCACAGGTCCGGATTGCCCAGCCGCACCCACAAGAAGAAGACGAACAGCAGCGCCGCGATCGCTTCCACGGCCAGCCAGGTACGCCAGCCGCGCCGCACGCTCAGCCACCACTCGGCCCTCCGGCGCCACAAGACAAGCCCGCTCAGCACGGCAAGGGCCAGCAGGATGACCGCGATCCCGGTCCGCGACCAGCTCGCCACGCCGAGTGTGCCGCCCACCCAGGCCACCCACGCCACGATCAGCCAGGCGGCGGTCTTGGCGAGCGGATAGGCCCGGTCCGGCAAGGCGGGAAAGGCGAAATAGAGCAGCGGCCAGGCTAACCAGCCGGCGACCACAATCGCCAGCCACCAGACGATCACCGCGGCGACCTCACTGCGATTCACCAGCGCATCCAGGTCAAACAGGCGCGACCACGTGCCGCCCTCGCGCTGGGTGGCCCACTTATCGTCGGGGAACTCGATCAGCGTCGGCGCTTCGGAAGCTTGCTTGGCCCCCCACGGCACCACGCCCACCGGTTCCGGATCGACCGCGAAGCCCGCAATCGCCGTGCTCACCGGGCGGAGCGAGGGGCCATCCAGAATCGCCGCCGTGTTGTCGTGGCTGTAGGCATCCGTTTTCCGGTAGATCAGCACCACCGGATGGTCGTACACGTGGAATGCCTCTTCAGCTTCCCAGTGCTCGTTGACCCAGTCCGGCAGATTATCGGTAGGCAGCGCCTGATCGCGGATCGTGATCGGCCCCAGGCTCGGCGGGGATTCGAACACCTTGACCAGCTCGTAGCCCAGCCGCCCATCGAACAAGGCGTCGTAATAGGCCAGCGTCATCGGCCACCGCATCGGCACGCGCGACAGCGAATCGTAGAAGCGATTGCTCGTAATGACCAGATAGTCCGCCTGGTCGAGCGCGGTGATCATCGCGTCGCGCTTCTGCTGATTGTCTTCGAGGGACATCCACAGCTTGATGCCCTGATAGTAACCGCCGTAAACGCTCACCGCCGCGCAATCCCACGACGACAGGCCGGACGGCAGATCGTCGCGGTAGATTGTGTCGTCCGGGATGGCGCACACCGGCCACGGGACCGGGTCGTCCCAGTCGCCTTCCCAGGCCACCACCGGCCCGGACGTGTACACCGGGTCGGCCGCCTCGACCACCAGCGTCGCCATCTGGCGGCTCCCGCCTGCATCCAGGCGGTGCACTTCCAGCGGTGGGTCCAGCTCCACGACGCTCGGCCAGCCGCGCGGGTCCGCGTCGCGGTTGAAATCGTCGGTGACCGTCGCCGAGGCAACCTGCCCATCCGGCCCGACGACGCTCAGTCGGATCGTCTCGTCGTCCGCGTCGCGCAGGGCGTCCCCCAGGTGCGGGATCTCGATCGCCCGGATCGTACCGTCGATCGGGATGGCGAAGGGGATCTCGTCGCGCCCGCCGACCGTCCAATGCGTCGGCGTGGCCGGGATGTCGTCGCCGTAGCCGGTCAGGAACGGCTGCTCCGGCAGGTTGAAATCGAGCGAGGCCGCCGCGCTGGTGGACACCATGCGCAGTCCCACCGACACATCGAAGGTGATCGTCGTCTCGCCTTCGACGATGTTATGCGTGAACATCACCGGCCCGCCCTGGACGGCGCTGATCTCCACGATGTAGCGTGCAGCTTCCGCGCCAGATGGCTGCATCTGCGGCAGGACCAACTCGCCCTCCGGCTCGAAGGTGAGCGCCATGCCATATGGCGACTCGCCATCCGCCAGATCCGTGGTGATGGAGTCCTCGAAGACAAGCTGGCGGCCCAGCGCCGGGTCGTCGCGGAACAGGCGCGCGCGCACCGTCTC
>JAXGOS010000022.1:0-82498 GCA_040767355.1 Aggregatilineaceae bacterium
CGAACACGGCCGGAAGCCGATTTTCCCCCCGGCTCGCTGGCTGATCGCGTGGCTGGCCCGCTGGTCTGAAGTAAAATTACGTGTGTGGAGGATAGCCCAAAAACGTGACTCGATCTGACACCTTCGCCTTCATCATCCACCCGATCGATCCCAAAGCAGATGTCGCGCGGAAGTACCCGCTGCTCGGCAAGGTACTGACCGAAGGGCAGATCAACTTCTTCTCGCGCTTCTTCCCGCCCGTATACATCTCCGAGATCACCGGCGTGCGATCGCAAGCGACCGGCACCGAGCTCAAGGGCTGGTTCATCGCGTGCCCGTTCACGCCCAAGACCATGCTCCGGCTGCCGGTCGAGGCGGTCTACCGCAAGATCGTGGCCTGCGGCGGGCTGGCCGAAAAGCTCGGCGCGCGGCTGTTGGGCCTGGGCGCCTATACGTCGGTGGTGGGCGACGGCGGGATCACCATCGCCGAGCGCCTGGCGATGCCGGTCACGACGGGCGATGCCTACACGGTGTACATCGCGGTGGCGGCAGTCCGCGAGGCGGCGCGCCGCATGGGGATCGCCATGGAGGGCGCGTCGGCGGCGGTCGTCGGGGCGACCGGCGCCATCGGCAGCGTGTGCGCCCAGGTGCTGGCGCGCGAAGTGCCCGACCTGATCCTGATTGGGCGGCGCGCGGACCGGCTGGCGTCCGTCGCCGAGCAGTGCTCCGGCCACATGGCGCGCGTGACGACCAGCACCGACGTCGCCAGCATCTATCGGGCCGACCTGATCCTGACCGTGACCAGCGACACCGCCGCCATCATCCAGCCGGAGCACCTGAAGCCGGGCGCCGTGGTGTGTGACGTGGCGCGCCCGCGCGACGTCTCGGCCCGCGTGGCCGAGGTGCGCGACGATGTGCTGGTGATCGAGGGCGGCATGGTCGAAGTGCCTGGCCCGGTCGACTTCGGGTTCAATTTCGGGTTTCCGCCCGGCAAAGCCTATGCCTGCATGGCCGAGACGATGGCCCTGGCCCTGGAGGGGCGTTACGAGGACTACAGCGTCGGCAAGCAGATCGGGCTCGCGCAGGTGGAGGAAATCGGCGCGCTGGCGGCCCGGCACGGCTTCCGCCTGGGCGGCTTCCGCAGCTTCGAGCGGGCCGTCACCGACGAGCAGATCGACGCCATTCGCCAGCGGGCCGCCGAGGCGCGACGCGGGCGGCGGGACGTCGCCACGAACATCCCGGCGATCCATCCGCGCGGCTGAGCGCGCGCCGGGACCGTCTTTTCCACGAATTTTTCACATTTCTCTGCCTCGCCCTGGCTGGTGCGGGACCCATTTCGCATGTATAGTTAATGTAGGCCAAGTATAGGCTTAAGGTTAGAAAAACTAAGCCGGGCGGCTGTCAATCCGTTTATCCTGGTATCATAAGCGTAGAGTGGGGCCCTACAGCACGGGAAGGTGGACGCATGGGTAAAGGCAGAATCCTGGTCGTGGAGGATGACTTCGACATCTCCAATATGCTGCGCATCTACTTCACCGGCCAGGGCTACGACGTGCAGGTTGCGCCGCGCGGCGGCGATGCGCTCACCCTGACGCGCAGGCAACTGCCGCAGTTGATCGTGTTGGACATCATGTTGCCCGATATGAACGGGTACGAAGTGTGCCGCGAGCTGCGCTCGGCCACGCGCACCAGCCACATTCCCGTGATCTTCCTCACCCAGAAGGACGAGCGCAGCGACAAAATCGCCGGGCTGGAGCTGGGCGCCGACGATTACATCACCAAGCCCTTCGACATCGAAGAGCTGAAGCTGCGCGTCAAGAACCAGATCGACCGCGCCGAGCGTGACAACTACACCGATCCGAACAGCGGCCTGCCCAGCAGTTCGCTCATCGAGGAAAAACTGCGCGAGCTGATGCGCGAGGATCGCGTCTGGACGGTTGTGGACCTGAAGCTGGTGCATTACGACGCGTTCAAGGAGGTGTACGGCTTCGTGGCCGGCAACGAGGTCCTGCGTTTCATGGCTATGATCACCGGCGAGGTTCTCGACGAGCACGGCACGCCGGACGATTTCGTGGGGCACGCCGGCAGCGACAACTTCGTCGTCATCACCTATGCCGAACGCCCCAAGATGCTGATCAAGAGGCTGGCGGAGCAGTTCGCCGAAGATGTGAAACAACACTATTCGTTCATCGACCGCGAGCGCGGTTTTATGATGAAGGATCAGGAGAAAGTACCGCTGATGACTCTGGCGATAGGCTCGATCTCGAACGCGACGCGCCAGTTCGCCGATATCCGCGAGATCACCGAGCTGGCCGCCGAGAACCGGCGCCGGGGCGGGTCCGACGCCGAGCCGCCGGTCGACACCGAATGGTGATCCGCCGGCATTAGTCTGGCAGCGAGCGAGCGGCGATGGTTGAAGTTTATCTGATCATCACGGGCATCATTTTCTTTGCCTGGCTCTATGCCCTGGTGCGCCAGACGCAGCGGGGCTATGCCGCGCCCCAGCCCGACTCGCTGCGCCCGGTCGTGCCGGTGAACCTATTCGAGGGCGATGACGCGGTCGTGGTGGCCGAGGGGCGCGGACGCATCGTCTACGCCAACGACTCCGCCCGGCAGTGGTTCGGCATCGACGGCGGCGCGCCCAACCTCGCCCTGATGTCCCAGCAGATCTACCCGCGCGACGCGCTGCACGATCTGGTGGCCGGGTCGGGACATGCCACCTTCCGCCTGGGCCAGCGTCAGATCGAGGCCGTGTCGCATTCCATCCCCGGTCCCGGCGGCCAGCGGATGGTCGTGGTGATGCGCGAGATGACCTCGCGCGCGCTGCCCACCTATACCGAGTTCGATCCCCTGCGCGCCTTGGCGATCGTGTCCGAGATCAGCCATACCGCCGGCGTCACGCTCGATCTCAACACTGTGCTCAACGCCATTCTGCGCAGCCTGGAGCCCGCCATCGCCTACGACGGCGCCGAGATCGCGCTGTGGGACGCCGCGACGGGCACACTGCGCTCGGCAGCGCAGCGCCGTGCGCGCGCCGACCGGCGCCTTGATCCCGCCCGGCAACCGTCCCGATACCGTCTACTCTGGCCCGGCGAAGGCTAGCAGCGGCTGGATCGCCATGTACCGCCAGCCGCTATTGATCGACGACGTGACCGCCCGCACGGATGTCCAGCCGGTGAGCCTGCAGGCGCGCTTTGCCAGTTATGCCGGCGTCCCGTTGATGGCCGGGGACCAGTTCATCGGCATTCTGGAGCTGGTGCATCACAAGCCTGGTGCGTTCACCCAGCGCGACATCGCCCTGCTGCAGTCGATCGCGCCGCAGGCGGGCGCGGCGGTACAGGCCGCCCAGCGCTACCAGGAGCAGTCAGCGCGCGTCACCGAGCTGGGCGGGCTCCAGCAGATCGCCGACGCCATGAGCCAGCTCGGCGAGCCAGAGGAAATCTACGGCCAGCTCACCCAGCGCATTGCCGCCCTGATGGATGTCGAGCTGTGCGGCGTGCTGCTGTACGACGAGGACGAGCAGACGTTCCGCAGCCAGCCGCCTTTTTACGGCGTGCCGGATTCGCTCATCGTGCATTACCGGCTGGCGCTGATCCCCGGCACGGAGCTGGCCGATATCTGGGAGCACCAGGCGTGGTGGTACACCAACGATCCTGAATCGGCGGTCATCGAGGCGCTGGGCTTCGACGATCTGCGCTCGGCGGTGGCGCTCAACGCGGTCGGGCTGGTGCCGATGGTCGCCGGCGCGCGGCGCACCGGCCTGCTGCTGGTCGCCAACAAGCATGGGCCGGGCGGCCTGACCGAAGCCGATATGCGCGCCCTGATGTCGTTCGCGTCACAGGCGGCGGTGGTCACCGAGAACGCGCGCCTGTACGCCGAGCAGCAGCGCCGCGCCCGCGAGCTAGGCGGCCTGCAGCAGATCGCGCAGGCGATTGGCGTGATGCGCAGCCCTGCCGAGCTGACCAGCCAGATCACGGCGCGCATCGCCGCGCTGATGCAGGTGGACCTGTGCGGCGTGCTGCTCTACGACCACCAGGACCGGCTGCTGGTCAGCCAGATGCCGTTCTACGGCATGGACGACACCGAGAGCGTCAATTTCTACCAGATTCCGTCCCCGCCCGGCGGCCCCATGGCCCAACTGTGGCAGGAGCGCGACACCTGGTTCAGCAACGACCTGCGGCGCGATCCGCGCGTCGCCAACACGGACCTGGCTCACCTGGCCGCCGCGGTCGGCATCCGGCAGATGACGATGGCCACGCTGGTCGTCGGCGGCAACCGGCTGGGCGTGATCCAGGTCGCCAACAAGACGGACGGCTCCGACTTCACCGAAGATGACGCGCGGCTGCTGTCCATTTTCGCCGGGCAGGCCGCCATCCTGATCGACAACGCGCGCCTGTACCGCGAGATGCAGCGCCGCACCCACGAGGCCGAGGGGCTGCGCGCCGTCACTGAGATCGCTTCGCAGGTGGCGCCGCTGGAAGAGACGGTCGAGGCGGTGCTGATCGCCGTCGCCAACCTGCTCGAGTCCGACGTGGTGGCGATGGGGCTGGTCGATGAGAAATCAGGCGATCTGGTGATCGCGCCGGATACGGTCTGGGGCGTCCCGCTCGAGCAGCCGATCCGGCTGGACGCGTACGGGCCCGGCTTCGAGGACAGCGTGCTGATCGCGCGCCGCCCGCTCATGAGCAACGCGCTGGCCGAAGACGAGCGCGTGCTCCCCGCCTATCGCGGGCTGGTGGCGCAGTTCGGGATGCGCAACGCGATCCAGGTGCCGCTGGTGGTGCAGGATCGCTGCATCGGCGAGCTGAGCGTGGCCAACAAGGTGCGCGGGGAAGATTACACCGCGTCCGACGTGGACCTGCTGGCGTCGATTGGCACGCAGGTCGCGGCGATGATCGACCGCATGCAGCTTTACCAGGCGACCGACCAGGACCTGCGCGCACGCGTTCAGGAGCTCGACGCCCTGGGCCGCGTGAGCCACGCCCTCAGCCAGACGATCGAGCTGGAGCACATCCTGGACGTGATCCGGCAGGAAGCCCTGCGCTCGACGGGCGCGGCGGCAGCGAGCGTGGTGCTGCTCACCGATCCGGAAGACTGGCCGCTGCCCGGCCAACCGCTGATCGACCGCCGCTACGGCGAAGAAGACGACCTGCCCGATCTGGCGCCGGTCGAGCTGGCGGCGGCTCTGAGCGGCGGCGTGCTGCGGGTGGATGATTATCTCACGAGCGAATATGAGGCCGCGCCGCCCAAGGCGCGCTCGGCGCTGGTGGTCCCGGTCCTGCAGAATGAGCAGCCCGCCGGCCTGATTCACCTCTACAGCCCGCGCCCAGCCGCCTTCAACCAGGGGGTGATCGATTTCGCGCTGGCGCTTACCGACCAGGCGACGATCGCCATCGGCAACGCCCGCCGCTACCAGGAACAGGTCGAGATCAACCGGCAGCTTCGCACCCGCGCCGAGCGGATGGGCCGCGTGTTCGAGCTGGGCGAGATGTTCCGCCAGGGAGCCAGCCTGGCCGAGACGCTCGCCGAACTCGCGCACAGCATCCAGGAGACGGTCGGCTTCAACGTCGTGCTGATCAGCCAGGTGGACGAGCGCGAGGGCATTCTGCGCCGGACCGCCCAGGCTGGCCTGCCGCTGGCCGTATTCGAGGAGATGCGCCAGATCACGCCGACGATCGAGCAGGCGCGCGGCCTGATGCAGGATATTTACCGGATCGGCAATAGCTATTTCCTGCCCGCCGAAGGCAGCGAGGCGCTGCTGGCCGGGGTACCCATCGTCCAGATTCTGCAGGAACGCATGGGCGCCGGGCCGCGCGCCTGGGATCCGCAGGACCTGCTGCTGGTGCCGATCTATGGGACGCGCGGGCGCATGCTGGGCTTGATCAGCGTCGACGAGCCGCGCTCAGGCCGCCGCCCGGACCTGGACACGGTCGAGGCGCTGGAGATTTTCGCCAATCAGGCCGCCTTCAGCATCGAGAACTACCGGCTGATCACCCGCATCCAGCAGGAAGCCGAGGCCACCCGCCGCGAGCGCGACCGCCTCGCGCAGTTGCACCTGGTCGCCAGCGAGATCCAGCAGGCGCAGGACGTGACCTCGCGCTTGCAGATCGTGGCCGAGGGCATCCGCCAAGCGGGCTGGGGCCGGGTGCTGATCACCCTGCGCGACGAGCATCTCGAGCCGACGGCGGTGATCCACGCCGGGTACCCGCCGGAAGCAGCGGACGACCTGGCGGGAAGCGTGGTGCCGGGCGAAGTGTGGCGCGCGTGGATCAACGATCTGGCCTTCCACGAGCTGAAACTCGGCGCGGGCTACTACCTGCGCTACGACCGTCCCTGGGTGCAGGAGCACGCCCTGCAGGGTGAGGATGTCGAGCGGGTGGCGGAAGATGCCTGGCACCCGCGCGACGTGGTCTACCTGCCCCTGATCGGCTACGACCAGAAGCGCATCATCGGCATCATCGGCATGCAGGATCCGGCTGATGGGCGCGTGCCGACCGAGGCATCGCTCCAGCCGTTCGAGTTGTTCGCCTCGCAGGCGGCGGCGGCCATCGAGACGACCCGGCTCTACCAGGAGACGGTGCGCGCCGCCGAGCAGGAACAGCGCCTAAACGAAGTGATGGAAGTCGTGTCGGGCGCGACCACGCCCGAAGCGGTGATCGAGGCCATCGGGCGCGGTTTGCAGCAGATGGCGCCCTTCACGCGCATGAGCGTCGCGCTATTCGACGATGAGACAGGACGCTTCGACGTGCTGCGCGCCGATTTCGCGCCGGACGATTCGGTGACGGTCACAGTGGACGAGCCGCTGGACGTGGACGGCACCGCGCTCGGCGCTGCCTATCGTGATGTCGAGGCGCGCGTCTACCAGCTCCAGCGCGAGACCCGAGTCCGCGAGGCGCGGGCCGATCTGCGGGCGTGGCATGCGAGCGGCGAGCGCACCTCGCTGGTCGTGCCGATGGTCGCCGGCGGGCAGGTGATCGGGGCGCTGCGCCTGGGTAGCGAGGCGGAGAACGCGCCCGGCTTCCGCGCGAACCTGGAGATGGTCCAGCGCCTGGCGAACCTGTCGGCGGTGGCGCTCGAAAACGCCCGGCTGTTCGAGCAGGTCGAGCGGCGCGCCGTCGAGCTGAACGCCCAGGCGCAGCGGCTGGCGCTGGTCAACCGCATCGCGACGCGGGTCGCCCAGGCGATCACGCCCGGCGAGATTTACCAGATCGCGCTGTCCGAAATGCAGACCGTCTTCGGCGCGCAGTACGGCGGGCTGGTGATCTACGAGAACGACCAGACCGGCCTGCTGGTGCTGGATACGCATCCGACCGCGCCCCAGTCCGGGGCGGTGCGCCTGAGCCTGGTGGACAACCCGTCCACCAACACGGTGCGCCGCACCCGCCGCCCGGTGGCGTCCGAGGACGTCCAGGTCGATTCGGCCTTCGTGCAAGATCGTGCCCTGCTGACCGAGCGCGGGACGCGGGCGCTGCTAATCGTGCCGCTGATCGTCGCCCGCGAGGTCGTTGGCTCGATCGGCATCGACTTCACCGAGCCGCGCGCCTTCACCGACACCGAGATCGAGCTGGCCGAGACCATCGCCAGCCAGGCGTCGGTCGCGCTGGAAAAGGCTAACCTGCTGGCCGAGACTGCCGAGCGCGCCAGTGAGCTCAACGCCCAGGCCCAGCGCCTGACGATCCTCAACCGCATGTCGGCCCGGCTGGCCCAGTCGCTGGACCCGGACGAGATCTACGAGATGATCCTGACCGACCTGCAGCGGGCGCTCGGCTTCCAGTCGGCAGGGCTGATGCTGCTGGAGGACAACGGCCTGTCACGGCTGGTGTTGAGCACCCATCCTCAGGACGCCGGCGCCCCGGCGGACATCACGATCCCGCTGGCGGAGAACCCCGTCGCCGCCATGATTCTCGAGACGCAGCAGCCGATCGTCTCGCCGGACGTGATGCGCGACCCGCGCTTCGAGAGCATGTGGGACGTCCTCAAGCAGCGCAACACGCGCGCCATGATGATCGTCCCGGTGATCATGGGCAGCCAGGTGATCGGCACCATCGGGCTGGATTCGACCGTCATCCGCGAATTCGAGGATGCCGAGGTCGAGCTGGCGCTGACCGCCGCCAACCAGGCCGCCGTCGCCATCGAGAAGGCGCGCCTGTTCACCGAGACGCAGGATCGCGCCGTGGAGCTCGACGCGCAGGCGCGGCGCATGGCGCTGGTCAATCGCGTCTCGACGCGCCTGGCCGAAACACTCGACCCGGAAGAGATTTACGCCATTGTGCTCACCGAGCTGGCCGAGAGCCTGCACGTGCAGTTGGGCGGGCTGGTGTTGTTCGAGAACGAGCGCGAGGGGCGACTGGTGCTCAGCTACCCGCTCGACCAGCCGACGCCCGATCTCAAGCTCAACCTGCAGGACAATCTGTCCATCGAGCACGTGCGCGAAACACAGCGCCCACTGGTGTCGGACGACGTGCTGAACGACCCGCTCTTCGAGCAGGCGTGGGATGTGCTCCGCCTGCGCGGCACGCGCTCGCTGATGACCGTGCCGCTGGTGGTGGGCGGCCAGGTGATCGGCACCATCGGCCTGGACGCGACCGAGCCGCGCAGCTTCACCGATACCGAGATCGAGCTGGCAATGACCATCGCCAACCAGGCGTCGGTCGCCATCGAAAAGGCGCGGCTGTTCATCGAGACCCAGCAGCGCGCCGTCGAGTTGGACGCGCAAGCCAAAAGGATGGCGCTGGTCAACCGCGTCTCGACGCGGCTGGCCGAAACGCTCGATCCTCAGCAAATTTACGAGATCGTGCTGCACGAGCTGCAGGATGCGCTGCGCGTCGATTTCAGCGGGCTGGTGCTGTTCGAGGACGAGCACACCGGGCGCCTGGTGCTGGGCACCCACCCGGACGATTCGCTCAACGAGAACCTGACCATTCCGCTGGAGAATAACCCCTCGATCGCGCGCGTGCGCGAGACGCACAAGCCGCTGGTATCCGACGACGTGCTGCACGATCCGGTGTTCGAGCCCGCGTGGGACGTGCTGCGCCAGCGCGGCACGCGCGCGCTGATGATCGTGCCGCTGCTCGTGGGCGAGAACGTGGTCGGCACGATCGGCCTGGACTCGAAGCGGCGCCGAGTTTTCTCCGAGGCGGAGATCGAGCTGGCCGAGACCATCGCCAGCCAGGCGTCGCTGGCCGTCGAGAAGGCGCGGCTCTACACCGAAACGCTGAACCTCACGATCTTCAACCAGGCGGTCGTCGAGTCGATCCAGCAGGGCATTGTCGTGCTCGACCGCGACCTGGTCGTGCGCCGCGTCAACAGCACGATGGCCGAATGGTACGGCTGGTCCAACCAGGCCATTGGCCAGCGCCTGTTCGACTACCGGCCCGATTACCAGGACTTCCTGCGCCAGCCGATCGCGGTGACGTTGGGCATGGGCGTGCCCCAGGCCTGTGACGAGGTCGAGCGCCTCGATCCGTCCGGGCGCCCCTCGATCCGCAACTATTACGTTTACCCGATGCTCGAAGGGCACACCGTGACCGGCATCGTGCTGCTGGTCGAGGACGTGACCGAGCGCGCCATGCTGCGCGACGACGTGAACACGCGTGCAATCCAGATGGCGGCATTGTCTGAGGTCTCCGGCCAGATCACCTCGACGCTCGATCCCGACCAGGTGATCAACCTGATCCTTGACGCGCTGGGCCGCGTGCTGCCGTACAACGGCGTGTCGCTGTGGCTGCGCGTGCCGGATCGCGACGAGCTACGGATCGTGGCCGGCTACAACGAGCCGGACTCGCCCACGGTGATGAGCTGATCGGCCTGCGTGTTTATGATCCCGTTCAGCCTGTTGTTCCGCGAGATCTCGGCGCAGAAAGCTCAGGCGATCAACGTCGCCACGCATACGCCGGCGATCCGCGCTTCCCAGCGTCTGGAGTTTACCTTATGCGCGAACTGGTCAGCGCGCCGCTGATCACAAGCGCGCGCGCGGTCGGCGTGCCGACCGCGTCGGCGCGGTGCTGGTTTCACCTCACAACCGACCTGCACCAGCAGCTCACCCTGACCTTTGCCAACCAGGCGGTGGTGGCGCTCGACAACGCGCAGTTGTCTGAAGACGCGCCCGCGCGGCCGCGCTGGACGAACAGGCCCAGGTGGCTGGCGCTGCTCAACCGCGTGTCGCTGGCGCTGGCCCAGTCGCTCGATCTGGCAAACATCCTCGAGATCGCGCGCGAAACGGCCATCACACTCGGCGTGCCGGAAGGCTCGGCCATTTACATCGACAACGAGAACGTGTTGGGCCGCATCGTGGTCGAATATCCGCGCGGTGACCTGCCGCCCGACACCGTCTTCGACCTGACGCGCAACGAGGCCATTTGCGCGTGCGCGAAAACTGATCCCGCTGGTGATCGAAGACGTGGAGAACGACTCCCTGCGCGACGATCTGCGGGCGCTGATGCGCCGCGGCGAGCGTCAAGAGCACGCTGCTGGTCCCGCTGGTTAGGCGGCAAGGTGATCGGCGTGCCTGACGTGGTCGACGAGCCGCGCGCCTTCACGATGGAGCAGATCGAGCTCGCGCAGACCATCGCCAGCCAGGCGGCCATCGCCGTCCAGAATGCCGCGCTGTTCGAGCAGAGCGCCGCCTGCGCCAACGAGCTCGAGACCCTGTTCGAGTCGGCCCAGGCCACCGCCGTCATCACCGATCTCAACGAGGTGGTACGGCGCGCCGCGCAGCAGCTGCTGGCCGCGCTGCGCGGCGACGCCGCAGGCTCCTGTGGGACGACATCGACAACACGCTGATCGTCCACAGCGCGATGGGCGCCCGGCTCGAAGACACGCCTGCCGACCGGTCGGGCGACGCGATCAGCCTGGCGGAGTTCCCGCTGCGCGAGCGCGCCCTGCGTGACCGCGAATTGATCATCGTGCGCGCCGAGGACAAGCGACCTGCCGCCCGGCGAGGGCGAGTTGATGGGGCGCCACGCGGCCAGCCGGACGGTGATCCCGCTGGTGGGTCAACGAGGTGTCGATCGGCCTGGTCGAGGTCGAGACGCTGGACGAAAACCGCTATTTTCGCGCCGATGATGTCCGCATGGCGCGCACGATGGCCAGCCAGGCCGCGATCGCGATCGAAAACGCGCGCCTGCAGACCGAGACGCGGCACGGTCGAGGAGCTGTACATTATCAACGACATGTCGACCGCGCTCTCGTCGGCCAACAGCCTGATGAGCTGCTCTCGGTGGTCGATACGCAGCTTCCCAGTGTGACCGACGCCCAGGTGATCTACGTCGCCCTGTACGACCGCGCGAGCGATGCGCTGAGCTTCCCGCTGGCCTGTGTCGGTGCCTCTACTACGCCTGTTGAACTGGCTCGCGCCTGCTCGGCAAGGATGAGTTCGACGATCCTCCGGCGCCAGCGCCGCTGCTGCTGGCCGGTGACAGTCTGGACGAGGCCCGGCGCAACCTGGGCATCGCGACGATCATGCCGGAGGCGCGCTGCTTCCCTGGGCGTGCCGCTGTTCGCCGGCTACGAGGTGATCGGCGTGCTGGCTGTGCGCGACGACGCCGATCCGCGCCTTCAGCCACAACGACCAGCGCATCTTGACCACGGTGGGCGCTCAATTGCGTCGCTATCCAGAGCACCCGCCTGTTCGAGCAGACGCTCGAGCTGGGCCGCCGCCGACCAGCGCGCGTGCGCGAGCGCACCGCCGAGCTGGAAGAAGAACGGCACCACATCAGCACGCTCTACCAGATCACGACCGAGTTGGCGACCAGCCTGGACATGGAGCGCCTGCTCAACCGCGCTGGAGATGGTCGCCGAGGCGGTGGGCGCGACGCAGGGGGCCATCTCGGCGATCGATCCCGCGTCGGACTTGCTGCACTTCCGCGCCCGGCTGGGCTGGCCGGAGCAGGCCGCGGGGGCAGCCCCGAGCCGGCTCCCCTGCGCGTAGACGAAGGGCTGGCGGGCTGGGCGATTCAGGAACTTCGGCAAGCGGTCGTGGTCGAGAACGTCCAGACAGATCCGCGCTGGCTGCGGCTCGAGGAGGCCGACGACCTCCCGCGCGCGGCGCTGGTGGCGCTGATCGAGGCCAACGAGGACATCCTCGGCGTGATCATGCTGTACAGCGACCAGGCGGGCGCGTTCCGGCTGGATCACGTGCGGCTGGTTTCGGCGGCGGCCAACCAGGTGGCCACACGCCATGAACAACGCCGAGCTGTACAGCCTGATCCGCGATCAGGCCGAGCGCCTGGGCGCGCTGCTGCGCCAGGAACAGGTCGAGGCGACCAAGAGCAGCGCCATCCTCGACTCGGTGGCCGACGGCGTGATGGTGGCCGACGCGGCGGGGCAGGTGATCGTGTTCAACAGCACGGCCGAACGCATCCTCGGCTTGCCCGCGGACCGCGTGCTCAACCAGCCGACCTCGACCGTCGCCGGGCTGTACGGCGCCGGGACCACGCGCTGGGCTGAGGCCGTCGAGCGCTGGATGACCGATCCGGCGGCCTACCGTCCCGGCGATTTCCTCGAGGAACGCATCACGCTTGAGGACGACCGCGTCATCAGCGTGCGTCTCTCGCCGGTGCACATGGGCGACCAGTTCCTGGGCACGGTGTCGATCTTCCGCGACATCACGCGCGAGGTCGAGGTCGACCGGCTCAAGAGCGAGTTCGTGGCGACCGTATCGCACGAGCTGCGCACGCCCATGACGTCGATCAAGGGCTACGCGGACCTGCTGTTGTTGGGTGCCGCGGGTAGCATCAGCGACCAGCAGCAGCACTTCCTGGAGACGATCAAACAGAACGCCGACCGGCTGAGCGTCCTGGTCAACGATCTGCTCGACATCTCGCGCATCGACCAGGGCCGCATGGAGCTGCGCTTCTCGCTGGTGGACATCAAGAGCGTGCTGGAGATGGTCTCCGAGCACGTGCAGGGCCGGTCAAAAGACGAAAAACGTCCCATGAACGTGGTGGTGGAGCCGCCCGAAGACCAGGGGCGGATGGTGTGGGGCGATTACGACAAGGTGGCGCGGATCGTCACCAACCTGGCGGACAACGCCTTCAGCTACACGCCAGAGGGGGGCACGATCACGTTCGGCGCGTCGTTCGATGCCGAGTCGGGCCACGCGATCATCACCGTCGCCGATACCGGAATCGGCATCCCGCCGGATGTGGCCGACCGGGTCTACGAGCGGTTCGTGCGCGGCAATGAAACCCAGGACCTGGTGATGGATACGCCGGGCACCGGCCTGGGCCTGTCCATTGTGCGCGAGTTGGTCGAGATGCACAATGGGCGGATCTGGTTCGACAGCGAGGTGGACGTGGGGACGACCTTTTATGTGGTGCTGCCGGCGCGCGCGGTGGAAGCCGCCGGTGGCGAAAAAGCCGCGGTCACGGACTCACGCGAGTAACGGTAAACAGAGGCATGGCAAAAATACTCATTGCAGAAGACGAGCGCGACATCCGCGACCTGATCGAGTTCACCCTCAAGTACGCCGGGCATGACGTGATCAAAACCTCCAACGGGGTCGAGGCGGTCGAGGTGGCGTCCAAGGACCGGCCCGATCTGATCATCCTGGATGTGCGCATGCCGCGCATGACTGGCTACGAAGCCTGCCGCGCGCTCAAGGCGCTGGACGGGCTGAAGGACGTCCCGATCGTGTTTCTGTCGGCCAAGGGGCAGCAAACCGAGATGGAATCCGGACTGGACGCCGGGGCCTACGACTACATCCTCAAACCGTTTGCGCCCGATCACCTCACCCGGCGGATCGCCGAAATCCTGACCAAATTCGGGGTTGAGTGACCGGTCATCCTGATGAGCGCCATTACGATCGATCACGATCTGGTCCATTACGAGGTGTTAGGACGCGGGCGGCCTGTCATCTTCCTGCACGGCTGGCTGGGCTCGTGGCGCTATTGGGTCCCGGCCATGCGCCAGCTCAGCACCAAATACCGGGCGTACGCGATCGATCTGTGGGGCTTCGGCGATTCCGGCAAGGATGTGCGGCGCTTTGGGCTGGCCGCGCAGGTGATGCTGCTCAGCGAGTTCATGGACAAGATGGGGATCGCCAAGGCGGCGCTGGTGGGGCACGACCTGGGCGCGGCGGTGGCAGCGCATTATGCCGTGCGCCACGCGGACCGGGTGCCGCGCCTGCTGGCGGTGTGCCCGCCGCTGTTCAAGCTTGAGTCGGGCGTCATCGATGTGCTGCCCAAGGCGCAGCCGCGACAGGATACCATCGCGACCGAGGCGGAGACGATCCCCAAGCCGACCGATGAGATGCGCGCGCGGCTCGAGGCGGCGCTGGAACAGCGGGCCAGGGAGATTGGCGAGGCGGCCATGCGCGCGCGCGCCCTGCGCGAAGCGACCCGGCTGCCCGTCCGCCGGCCCGCGTCCGACCCGGTGGCGCGCCTGCCCGACCTGCCCGATCTGCTCAAGGAGAACCCGCTGCCCGGCCCGCCCGCGGGCGAGAATCCGGTCTGGGACCATCTGGGCGGGCTGGACTGGGCGGCGCTGCTCGACAAACACGTCGAGCCCGGCCCGGACCTGGACAAGCTTAAGGCCGAGGCAGCTAAGGCCGATCCGCGCGTGCTGGCGGCGAATATCGCCTCGCTGGCGGGCGTGGACACGCTGGGCGCGTTGAAGGCGCTGGCGATGCCGCTGGTGGCGGTGTATGGCGCGGACGACACGCTGCTGCCCGCGCCGGACGACGGCATGCTGGCTGCCCTGCGCGAGAATCACAAACCCTTTCACGCGGTGTGCATGGCGGACATCCACCATTTCCCCATGCTGGAGAATGTCGCGGCGTTCAACCGCTTGCTGCTCGACTTTCTTGAAGCGCCCGACGTGACGAAACTGGAGATCAAGAAGCAGTGGGAGCGCCGCGTGCGCTGAGTCTTGGCGGCGCGGTCGTTTCCTGATATAGTCTGAACAGAACAACTGGATAGCCAGTCGCCAGGGGAGCTTGGGTTAGCCAGGCTGAGAGGTGCATCCATCACACGGTGCCGACCCTAAGGAACCTGAACCGGATAATACCGGCGTAGGGAGTGGCGGTGAGACGTGATACCACTCCCTGCGCAGCGAGGGAGTGGTTTTTTATGGCCGACCAACAGCCCGACACGCCACAGCGCGCGCTGATCTTCGCCGCCGGCGATCTGAACGACGGGCCAGCCGTGCGCGCGGCGCTAGACAGCGCGCCCCAGGCCGCGATCATCGCGGCGGATGGCGGCGCCCGCCTGGCTGAGCGCTGCGGCCTGTGGCCCGATCTGATCGTCGGCGACCTGGACTCGCTGGGGGGCGACGAGGCCGATCGTTTCGCCGCTCAGGGCGCGACGATCGAGCGGGTATCTCCCCACAAGGACGAAACCGATCTCGAACTGGCCTTGCTGGCTGCCGCCGAGCGCGGCGCGACGTGGATGCGCGTGATCGGCGCGGTGGGGAGCCGGCTCGACCAGACGCTGGCGGCGGTGCACATGCTGCTGATGCCCCAGCTCGCTGGGCGCGACGCGCGGTTGGTGGCCGGGCGGCAGACGCTGTGGGTGGTGGGGCCGGGCCAGCACGCGCTCGATGGCGCGCCGGGCGACACCGTCTCGCTGATCCCGCTGGCGGGCGACGCGCGGGGCATCCGCACCGAGGCGCTCGAATACCCGCTGCGCGGCGAGACGCTGGTCATGGGCGCGGCGCGCGGCGTCAGCAACGTCATGGCGGCGGATCGGGCGGGAGTGGCGCTCGAAGCCGGGCTGTTGGTCGTGGTGCACACGGTGGGGAGGGCCTGATGGCAACCGGCGAGCGGACCGATCGGGCTGCCCCCGGCGCGAGCGCTGCTCCGTTCCGGTCGTGGATGGCCCGGCTGGGGCAGGACGTGGCGCGGATCGTGGTGCTGGGCGCCGTTGCCGCGCTGATGCTGGCCTTCTTCGCGTCGGGCGTGTACCAGCTCGTGGCGGAAGCGCGCGCTGTCGAAAACCTGTCGTTCGAAGATATTCTACCGTCGCCCGGCCAGATCCTCGACGCGTGGCACACCCACCAGGAGCTGCTGCTGGACCGTCACATCCCGGAGACGCTGTGGGAAACGGTGGCCGGGCTGTCGATGGCGGTCGTGCTGGGCGTGGCGATCGCGGCGCTGATGGACTTCTCGCCGCTGCTGCGCTGGATCCTCTATCCGGTGCTGGTTGTCTCGCAAACGATCCCGATCTTCGCCATCGCGATCCTGCTCATTTTGGTGTTCGGCTTCGGCAGCGGGCCGAAGATCACGGTCGTGGTGCTGTTCTGTTTCTTCCCGATCGCGCTCAACACGTTTGGCGGGCTGCAATCCGCCGACCCGGAGCTGGTGTCGCTGCTGCGCGCGATGGGCGCCAGCTCGCGCCAGGCCTGGATGAAGGTCCGGCTCCCGGCGGCGATGCCGTCCTTCTTCGGCGGGCTGCGCATCGCGGCGACCTACAGCGTGGTCGGCGCCATCTTCGGGGAATACATCACCGCCCAGCATGGCCTGGGCGTGTTCCTCAAGCGCAGTTACAGCAGCTTCCGGCTCGACCAGGCTTACCTGGCGATCATCCTGACCGCGCTCCTGTCGCTGCTGCTGGTGCTGCTGGTCAATCTGGTGGAGCGGCTCGCGCTGCGCTGGTACTACACGTCGCAGCGAAGCGACTGGCGCGGGCCGGGCATCTACTGAGCGATGTCAGGTTGAATCAAGTTGTATTTGGGACAAGGAGTGTTGGACATGCGACTCAAACCCCTACTCACCTTACTGATCGCGGCCTGGCTGGCGGCGGCGAGCGCCCCCGCGCTGGCCCAGGACGGCAGCGAGGCCGATCCGCTGGGCGGCGCGACCGAGTTCGCCCGGGCCGAGGCGCGCGCCAGCGTGACGCTGATCCTGGACTGGACGCCGAACACGAACCACACCGGCTTTTATGTCGCCCAGGCGCTGGGCTACTACGACGAGGCGAACCTGGACGTGGCGATCCAGGAGCCAACCGACCTGATGGTCGAGATGGTCGTCGTGACCGGCGCCGCCCAGTTCGGCGTCGGCTACCAGGAGTTCGCCACCTACGCGCTGGCCGACGGGCAGCCGATCGTGTCGCTGGCGGCGATCATCCAGCACAACACGTCGGGCTTCGTGGCGCTGGCGGAAGACGATCCGCTGGCGCGCCCGGCGGACATGGGCGGGCTGCGCTATGGCGGCTTCGGCCAGCCGGACCTGGAGAACGCGGTGCTCAACACGCTGTTGGAGTGCGACGGCGCCGAGCCGGGGACGATCGAGTATATCGACGTGGGCTACGCCGATCCGATCCCTCTCATGCAGCGCGATCGCTTCGACCTGGCGTGGATGTACTACGGCTGGACCGGCGTCGATGCGGAGCTGCGCGGGGTGGAGCTGGACGCGATCATGCTGATGGACTACCTCGACTGCGTGCCCGACTACTACACGCCGATCCTGATCACCAGCCAGGAGATGGTCGAGACGCAGCCGGACGTGGTGGCGGCCTTCACCCAGGCGACGGCGCGCGGCTTCGCCTATGCTATCCAGAACCCGGCCGAGGCCGCCCAGATTCTGAGCGAGGCCGTGCCGGAGATCGATCCGGAGCTGGTGCGGGCCAGCGCGGAATGGCTCGCGCCGCAGTACCAGGCCGACGCGCCCCGCTGGGGCCAGCAGTCGCTCGAGGTCTGGCAGGGCTTCAGCGATTTCCTGGTGGAGAACGGCATCCTGGCCGAAGGTATCGACGTTGAGGCCGCTTTCACCAACGACTTCCTGCCCGGCACGGTCGAGGAGCAGTAGGCGTGCCCATGGCTGAGACTCCCTGCCTCGACGTGCGCGGCGTGAGCAAGACCTTCCGCGACGGCGCGCAGTCCGTCACCGCGCTGGAGGATGTGAGCCTGTCCGCCCGGCCCGGCGAGTTCATCACCATCATCGGGCCGAGCGGCAGCGGCAAGAGCACGCTGTTCAACCTGATCACTGGCCTGACCGAACCGGACACGGGCGAGATCGTGATCGACTGCGGCCCGGCGCACAAGCGGGCCGGGCGGGTGGGCTACATGCCCCAGCGCGATCTGCTGCTGCCCTGGCGAACCGTCCTCGACAACGTGATCCTGGGGCCGGAACTGGATGGCCGGCCCCGGGGCGAGGCGCGCCGCCGGGCCCGCGAAATGATGCCACTGTTTGGGCTGGCCGGTTTCGAAGATGCGTTTCCGGCCACCCTCTCCGGCGGGATGCGTCAACGGGCGGCCCTGCTGCGTACCTTCCTGACCGACCGCGACGTGCTGCTGCTCGACGAGCCGTTCGGCGCACTCGACGCGCTGACCCGCCACGAGCTCCAACGTTGGCTGCTGGACGTGTGGCAGCGTTTCCAGAAGACGATCCTGTTCATCACGCACGACGTCGAAGAAGCGGTCTTCCTGGCCGACCGGGTGCTGGTCTTCAGCGCGCGGCCCGGCCGCATCGTCAAAGAGCTGCACGTCACGCTGCCGCGCCCGCGCCAGGCGATCTCGCTGCTGTCGACCGAGCTGCGCGCGATGGAAGTCGAGCTACTCGAGACGCTGCGGGCCGCCAACGGCGATCCGGCGCTGCCGGAAGCGCGCTAGCGGGCGGGCCGCGGCGGTTTTTATGCCCTTCTAACGCGGGCGCTTATCCCGTTCTAACTTTCATGCGGTATGCTGAGGATGTGTTCAATCCCGCTCGCTCAATCGAGACGAATCAGGCCGCCCAGAGCGGCGAGAGGAAGCATTTCGCATGACGATCCCGGCTGCTGACACCGGCAGCGTGACTCAGCAAGACACGACATTGGAGGAACGGATCGCCGAGCTGGTCGAAACGGTGCGCATCAACCAGCAGCGCATCGCCCGGCTGGAAGCGCGCATTACATCCGTCAAAGAGGAGCTGCGCGCGTTGTTGGCGCAGCGCGGCGAGAACTGGTCCGACGACGAAGGTTACGCGCGGCTGGTGAGCGAGGGCGTGCGCTATTACTACGACAAGCAGGCCCTGGATCACCTGATCGTCACCGATCCGCTGCGCTACGGCTGGCTCAAGGACTATCGCAGGGAATCGCTGGTGCAGGGCGGCGTCCAGGTCAGATGACACCGGCGCGGCACCCGCGTCACGCAAGGGGCGAGCAGTTTCGGTTGCCGGAACGCTCAGCCCCTTTTTGTTGCGCCTACCGGTTGCCTCAAACGCCGGATGTAGCATATAGTTGTGTGTACTGGCTTCGCAAGTTTTCGGCGTGAGGATGCTATGTCTTTACCGGACGAACTCCAAAAGCTACCCATGCGTGCGCGCTCCGTCCTTCGTTTTCTGGCCGACTACGACGGGCCGGCCACGGTCGAGGCTATCCGCGCCGCGACCGACCTGGGCGAGCGTGGGGCGGGCAAGGCCATCCGCCAGCTGGTGACGAGCGGCTATATCGAGATGCCGGACAAGGGGCAGTATCGCCTCACCGAGCAGGGCCGCCAGGCGGCGAGTGAGCTGATCGCCGCAGAGGAGGCCGTGGCAGCGCGGGCCGCCCAGCAGACCGCCGCGCGGCAGCAGGCGGTTCCGCGCCACGCGCGGCGAATGGTCGTCGTGCTGGCCCAGGAACTGGTGATCGACACCCCGGCGCGGGTGATGGTGGGCCTGGATGCGCCCGCTGCTGGCCAGACTCCGCTGCCCGAGCCGAGGGACCTTGTCCTGCGGCTGAGCGCGCCGGGCTGTGAGATCGAACCGCCGCAACACTCGCTCGAGGTGCCGGCGGATGGCACTGCCGGACCGGTGGCCTTCCGGGTGACGGCCTACCAGCCGGGGGGCGTGCGGCTCAGGCTGGAAGCGCGCCAGCGGCTCGAAACCCAAGATCTGCGCGTAGGGGGCGTGTACTTCGACCTGAACGTGGCTGATTTTCCAACACCACAAAGCGCCGAGATTCAGGCCCTGGGGGGGACGATCGAGCTTTACGCAGGAGCGAGTATGTAAGGCGTTGTCGCTCCGCGCTGCCCTGAATCGACCCTGAGGAGACGACGCACACATGAAAATAGCCGGCGCCCTCCCGGCCACAGGCCGGGGGCGGTCCTTATTGCTGGGTGGCACGCTGGGCGTGTGCATCGCGCTGCTGGATGCGCTCGTGCGCACGGCGCTGCTCGGCGATGCCATCGCCGGCAGGACATTCGCCTACCACCTGATCATCGATGTCGTGCTGTTTGGCGGGCTGGGCGCGCTGGTGATCCACGCGGCGGCGCGCCGCCGCCAGACCGAAGACCAGCTTCGCAAGCTGTCGCGCGCTGTCGAGCAGAGCCCCAGCACGGTCATCATCACCGATCTGAACGGCAACATCGAATACGCGAATCCCAAGTTCACAGCGGTAACCGGATACACGCTGGATGAAGTGCGCGGGCAGAACCCGCGCTTTTTGAAATCGGGCGAGACGCCGTCGCACGACTACGCGCACCTGTGGGAGACGATCACCGCCGGCGGCGAGTGGCGCGGCGAGTTTCACAACGTGCGCAAGAATGGCGAGTTGTTCTGGGAGATGGCCTCGATCTCGCCGATCAAAAACGCCGAGGGCCAGATCACCCATTTTCTCGCCGTCAAAGAGGACATCACCGCCCGCAAGCAGGCCGAAGATGCCGAGCGCGAGCAGCGCGCCCTGGCCGAAGCGCTGCGCGATATCGCCATCGCGATCAGCACCACGCTCGACCTGGACGTGATCCTCGAGCGCCTCCTGACCAACCTGGGGACGCTGGTCCCGCACGATGGCGCCGACATCATGCTGATCCGTGACGGCGTGGCGCGCACTGCCCGCGTGTGCGAGCATTTCTCACCTGGCGAGGCGGCGGCGCAGCTCGCGCTGCGTCTGCCGGTCGCCGAGACGCCGCACCTCCAGCAGATGGTCGAGAGCGGCGAGCCGCTCATCGTCGGCGACATGCAGCGCGACCCGTACTGGGCCGCCCTTCCTTTCGCCCAGGCGTGGCGTTCCTACCTCGGCGTGGCATTTGGCTCCGGAGGTGCGGCCAGCGGATTCGTGAACCTGTACGCGGCGGCGCCCGATTTCTTCACGCCGGGCCACCTGGGGCGCCTGCGCGCCTTCGCCGATCAGGCCGCCGTCGCGATTCAGAACGCCCAGATGGTCGAGGCCATGCGCGATTTCACCGCGCGGCTCAGCGAGCGCGTGGCCGAGCGCACCGCGGAGCTGGAACAGCAACAGGCCCAGCTTCAGACTATCCTCGATTCGATGGCCGAGGGCGTGGCCTACATCGAGGATGGGCACATCCTGTACACCAATCCGGCGCTGGCGGCGCTGCTGGGAGCCGGACCCGGCGATCTGCACGCGTCCGCCGAGCACGTCTTCACCCGCTATTTCCACTCCGTGAACAGCTACCCGGATGTTACCGCGCAGATGGACGCGCTGTTCCAGCAGGGGCGTAGCTGGCGCGGCCAGGTGCAGGTCCGCCGCCCGGACCGCGACCGGATCGACGCGGCGCTGACGGTGTCGCCGGTCTTCAGCCCGGACGGGCAGCGCATCGGCAGCGTGGCGATGCTGCGCGATATCAGCCAGGAGAAGGCGCTGCAAGCCCAGAAAGACCGGTTTCTCGCCAACGCGGCTCACGAGCTGCGCACGCCGATCTCCAACATCAAGACCCGACTGTACCTGATCCGCCGCCAGCCCGACCACGTCACCGAGCATCTCGACGTGCTCGACGCTGTAGCCGAGGGCATGAACGGCCTGGTCGAGGATCTGCTCGACGTGGTGCGCTTCGAGCGCAAGGCGATTCACCTGCACCGCAGGCCGCTGGTACTGCAGGACCTGCTCCGCGACGTGCTCGCCGTTCACCACCCGGAAGTCGAGCGCCGCCAGATCCAGCTCGCGGTCGATCTGCCCGACGAGCCGCTGGTGATCGATGGCGACGCGCGGTGGTTGGCTCAGGTGGTGGCCAAGCTCGTCGTCAACGCCGCCCACTATTCCGCCGAACGGGGACAGGTGTGCGTGCGGCTGGCCGCCGAGGGCCGCCATGCCGCGCTCCAGGTTCGGGATTCTGGACCGGGCATTCTGCCGGACCAGCTTCCTTACGTCTTCCAGCCGTTCTTCCGGGCCAGGGAGGGGGCCAGCGAGGGGTTAGGGCTGGGGCTGGCCATCGCCCAGCAGATCGTCGAGCTGCACGGCGGCACGCTGGACGTCGAGAGCGAGATCGGGCAGGGCAGCGTCTTCACCGTCCGGCTGGCGCTGGCCGGAGATGAGGCATCGGGGGGGCAATCGAGCAGATGACGGCGATCACCGTGATCAAAAACGACCACACCGGGCGCGAAACCTGGCGCTACCAGGGGCGCGTGTTGGAGCGCGGCGCGGGGTGGGTCAAGCTCGAAGCATTCTTCAACCGCCCGGACGTCGAGGCTGGCTACCACACCTTCCGCCAGGGCGATCGCTTCATTGAGTGGTGGTTCAGCGACCGCTGGTACAACATCTTCCAGATGCACGACGCAGACGACGATCACCTCACCGGCTGGTACTGCAACATCACCCGCCCGGCGCGGCTCGACGACCGCGAGATCGCGGCGGATGACCTGGCGCTGGACCTGTTCGTCGCGCCCGATGGGAACATCACCGTGCTGGACGAGGACGAGTTCGCCGCGCTGCCGCTGGACGATGCGACCCGCCAGGCCGCGCGCCGGGCCGTCGAGGCACTCCGGCGCATGGTCAGCGAGAGCCAGCCCCCGTTCGACGCGATCCCCTGACCGGACTCAGCCCCACAGGTTGAACCCGTTCCAGGTGCCGGTCAAGGCGTAGCGGGCGGCATCGATCGCGCCGGTGATGGCGAAGGCGAACGCCAGCCCAGCCAGCGCCGGAACCGCCAGATCGCGCCAGCGCGCGGCGGCGTTCTCGCGCCGGGCGAGCGTCACGAACAGCACGCCCCCGACCAGCACGAACATCACCAGCACGCCCGCCGCGCTGATCAGCCCGAAGAACAGCAGCAGCGCCGGGACGCGGGCCAGCACCCCGCCTGCGATCACGGCCAGGATGGCGATCAGCGCGGCCAGCTCGCGCAGGCTCCGGACCGGCGCGCCGGGCGCCGGGGTCCGCCAAACGGTCGCGTTGAACACCGGCAGGGCGACGGCGATCATCGCCAGGCCGAACGCCAGCCCGGTCACCAGCCGCAGGCTGTTGCGCGGCTCGTAGGGCGGCGCATAGAACTCGAAGAGGCTCAGGTAGCTGTTGAGGCCATCCACGGCGTAGGTGGCGCCCAGGGCCAGAAGGAGGGCCAGTACGCGGACCGGCGGCAGGCGTCCGGCGCGCAGGCGGCCGCTCCCGGCGAAGACGGCCAGCCCGGCCATCACGCCCAGGTAGATCCCCGTGCAGCGCGCGCACAGCGGCAGGGGCCGGTCGTGGACGTGGAACGAGCGCTCCACGATGCGGTGGCAGATGGCGTAGCCGACGGCGTCGGCTTTGCCCAGCACGCCGGACGGCGTCGCAGCCAGCCAGATCAGGCCGATCAGCCCGGCCGCGAGCAAGACCCGGCGGGAAGTGGTGCGCGAATAGAGGGGCATGGCGTCCCTTGGGCGGCCTGCGCGATTTGGGTGCGTCTCAGATTCGGGGCAACAAGCTTACCACAGAGGCCGCAGAGGACACAGAGGATGATATTTCGAGAGTCTCTCTCGAACTCCCTCTGTGATCTCCGTGTGCTCGGTGGTTCAAAACTCGTCCCAGATCTGAAATGCGCCCCGCGATTTGCAGGCGGTAGGATAAGTGGGGTTATAATGCCACAAACTACGAGGCGCGCCAACCGCGCCCCGGTGGGCGAATCGACCGGCGAAAGGGAGCGGGACTTGATGCACGTGTTGGTGACCGGCGGCGCGGGCTTTTTGGGAAGCGCTCTCGTCCGCCGCCTGTTCGAAATGGGCCACAGCGTTCGCGTGATCGACGACCTCAGCGCGGGCGATCCGGCGCGGCTGCCGCCCGGCGTGAGCTTCACACGCGGCGACGTCAACGACCAGCCGCGCTTGTGGACGCTGCTGCAGGGGATCGACTGCGTCTACCACTTGGCGGCGCGCGTCAGCGTGCCGGAGAGCGTGCGCTATCCGCGCGCGTACAACACCGCCAACGTCGACGGCACGGTGAGCGTGTTGGAGGCCGTGCGTGATGTGGGGGTGCGCCGGGTGGTGCTGGCCTCGTCCGGCTCGATCTATGGCGCCCAGCAGCAGCAGCCGGTCCGGGAGAGCCTGCCACCGGAACCGGATTCCCCTTACGCGGTCAGCAAGCTGGCGGCGGAGCAGTATCTGAACACGATCGGGCGGCTGTGGGACTTCGAAACGGTGAGCCTGCGCGTGTTCAATGCGTACGGGCCCGGCCAGCAGCTTCCCGCGGCGCACCCGCCGGTGATCCCACAGGTGCTGCGCCAGGTGCTGGGCAACGGGTCGGTGGTGGTGCACGGCGATGGCACCCAAACGCGCGATTTCGTCTACCTCGATGACGTGGTGGACGCCCTGATTGCGGCGGGGACGGCGCCCAACGTCAACCGGCGCGTGATCAACGTCGGCAGCGGGGTCGAGACCAGCATCAACGATCTGATCGCGCTGATCGGCGCCGTCACCGGGCGCGAGCCGCACCCGCTGCACACGACTCAGCAGAGCGGGGGCGTGTCGCGCATGTGCGCCGATCTCGCGCTGGCCGGGGATCTGTTGGGGTTCCGCCCGCGCGTGTTCCTCGAAGAAGGGCTGCGCCGCATCGTCGCGCAGGACGAGCGTTTTACCATCGTCCCGGCTCCGTAGCGCGCCCGACTGCACCGAGCTGAATCTCAGGGAGAGACACCGTGTTCAAGCGCCGTCTGCCCGGTCTGGTTGTGCTGCTGGTGATCCTGCTGCCGGCGGCTGTGACTGCCGCCCAGGACCCGGTCGATGTGGTCACGGCGATCACCCAGGAAGACGTGATGCAGCATGTCCGGGCGCTGTCGGTGACGATCGGCGCGCGCCCGATGGGGGGCGAGGCTGAAGCCCGCGCCGCCGAGTACATCGCCGCCGCGTTCCAGGAGTGGGGCTATGCGGTCGAGATCCAACCCTTCGCGATCGCCCCGCTCAGCGAGGGGCGAGTCTCGCGCAATGTGATCGCGGTCAAGCCCGGTGGCGAAGGGATGATCGTCGTCGGCGCGCATATGGACTCGGTGACCGCCGGGACCGGCGCCGGAGATAACGCGTCCGGCGTGGCGGCGATGCTGGCCGCGGCGGAGGTTCTGCAGGATGTCGAGCCACTGCACACGCTGGTCTTTGTCGCCTTTGGCGCGGAGGAAGGCGGCTCACCGTCCGGCGCGAGCGCCTACGTGGACCGCCTGGGTGACGACATCACCCGGGTGCGCGCCATGGTCAACGTCGACTCGGTCGGTATCGGCACGGCGCTCCATGTGTACGCTGGGGCCAAGATCACCTGGCCGGAAGCGGAAGATGCTGCGCCGGAGATCGAGGGCGGGCCGGTCTGGGTGCGCGATCTGGCGCTGGAGCTAGCCGCCGGGCTGGATTTGCCGTTTGGCACGTCGCCGGACGACACCTGGGGCGGCTTCACCGGCGACTGGAGCGATCATTACGCGTTCGTGCTCGAAGACGTGCCGGTGGCGTATCTCGAGGCGTGGCAGTGGGAAGGCGCCGCCGATCCGTGGTGGGGCCAGGAGACCGCTGAGGGCGATGTCATGCACACCGAGGGCGACGTGTACGACAACGTCGTGCCCCAGAAGGTGGAGAACGCCGCCGAGCTGCTGGCCGCGCTGACGCTCGCGCTCGTCACGGGCGAGGGGGCGCCGGGCTAGCGCCGGGCTGGCGGTCGCTCCAGGCCGTCAGCGGGCGGCGCGTTCGTTGGGCGTGCTGTCGCGCAGAGCCACCTCCGCCACCACCGGGAGGTGATCCGATGGGCCGCCGCCCTCAGCCACATAGGCATCGCGCGCGACAAACTCATCGCTGTACCATACGTAATCGATCCGGATGGCGGGCGGAATCAGCTCGACCCCCGAGGGGAAGGTGAAGCCCATTCCCCAGCCGGCCTCGCGGAAGGCATCGTTGAACAGCCGGGCCATTCGGCCGTAATCCTCGCTGCGGTCGGTCATGTTGCAGTCGCACAGGACCAGCACCGGGTTGGTCTCGGCGGCCATCCGGGGCAGCAGTTGGTCGAAGGCCGACGCGCGCCCGGATGCGTCATAGCGGTACGGTGGCACAAAATCCGGGGTCTTGGGATGAATCACATAGACCGTCACCGTCACGCCCTCGACGTTGACCGTGGCGCGCATGTGGCGCATCCGGTGTCCGGTGACGATTTCCTCGTGCTCGAGAATGGGATAGCGGCTGAGCAGGCCCACACCGGCCAGCGGCAGCGGCTTGCTGCTGTCGTAGGGTACTTTGCCGTACAGAGCCCGGTACGGGTAGCGCGCGTCCAGCCGGTCTTCCAAGGCCGGGACGTGGGTATCGCTCAGTTCCGAGATGCCCAGCAGATCGACGTCCAGCCTGGCGACCGCCTCGGCGGCGGCGTCCGGATCGGAGTGGGCGTGCACGTTGAACGCGGCCACGGTCAGCCGCGGGCCGGACGTGGCGGGGACCGCCTGGGGCCAGAACAGCTCGCCGTACAGGATCACGAACACGATGATGCCCGGCAGTTGCAGCGCCACCAACAGCTTGCGCGAGCGCGAAAACAGCGCGACCAGCGCCAGAACGAAGCCGCCCCACGCCAGCCACGGGAAGAAGTTCCCGAAGAATCCGACCAGGCTCACATCCTCGCCCGCGATGGCCTCGGCGGCCAGGTAGGCGATCATCCCCATGCCGTACAGCCCGATGGCCACCTGCACGACGAACCAGATCAGGCGCAGCGGCCACCGCACCAGTCGAGGCAGCCGCCGGGGGGCCGGGTGGACGCGGGCAGATGCCCGGTCGATGTGCTCGCTTTCGAGCATAATGGTGCTCCTATGTGAGACGCGATACACCGGGGATTTTAGCAGGTGTGGGGCACGGGCGGGAATTTTGGGCGTTTCCCCCAGCGCGCGATCACCTGCTATACTCGGCGCGATGGTATCCGGCGCACTCACGAGGACACTCCGGCATGACTCTCCGCGAACAACTGGCCGCCTTCTGGGCGGGCGAGCGGCCCGACCAGATCCCGTACACGATCTACCAGAGCAAGCTGCCGCCAGTCGATCACCCGGTCGTGCAGGGGATGTTTGCCAACGGGCTCGGCGTCACGTGTTTCGTGCCCACCTGGGAAGTGACCTATCACGCCTCGATCGACATGCGCGACGACGTGACGCTGCGCGACGGGGTGCGCTATCGCCGCCAGACGTGGCGCACGCCGCTGGGCGAGATCGACGCGACCTGGGTCGAGGATTGGCCCCAGACGTACTTCCTCGAGACCGCCGAGGACTACCGCGTGATGACGTACATCGTCGAGCACACGGCGATCGAGCCCGCCTACGAGTCGTTTCTGGCGCAGGACGCGGCGCTGCCGCCCTACGCCGTCGCCGTGCCGCGCATGGGGCGCACGCCGCTGCAAACTATCCTGGTCGATTACGCGGGGCTGGGCAATCTCGCGCTGCACCTGTACGAGTACGAGGAGGAGGTGCGCGCGCTGTACGAGGCGCTGCTGGCCCAGTTCCGCCGCCATATCGAGATCGTTGCCGGGGGGCCGGGGCGCTACATCAACGTGCTGGAGAATTTCACCGCCGAGACGCTCGGCCCGCGCCGCTACCGCGAATTTCTGCTGCCCGTGTACGAGGAATGCTTCCCGGTGCTCCAGGGGGCGGGGAAGGTCGTCGGCTGCCACTACGACGGGCAGACAGCGGTCGTCAAGGACCTGATCGCCGCCGCGCCGATCGACCTGATCGAGTCGCTGACTCCGCCGCCCGAGGGCGACCTCACGCTGGCCGAGGCGCGAGCCGCGTGGCCGGACAAGCTGTTATGGGCGCACATCAACCTGGGTTGCTACGACCTGCCCGCCGCCGAGCTGCGGCGGCTGGTGCTGGAGCTTATCGAGCAGGCCGCCCCGGATGGCCGCCGTCTGGCCTTCGAGGTGTCCGAGCAGCTTCCCGCCCGCTGGCTGGAGTCGATGCCGGTGGTGCTCGACGCGCTGGCCGAGGCGCGCGCGTGCTTCGCGTGAGCGGCGGGGAGGGGCGATGACGGAGCCACACTCGTCGGCGCGCGCCCTGTCGGGCCGCCAGATCGCGCAGGCCGCCGGCATCGTGATGCTGGCCTACATCGCCAGCGGCGTGCTGGGCATCGTCCGCCAGTCCGCGATCAACGCGGCGTTCGGGGCGGATGTCGAGCTGGACGCGTTCATGGCCGCCCAGCGCGTCCCGGAGACGTTGTTCGTGCTGGTGGCGGGCGGGGCGCTCGGCTCGGCGTTCATCCCGGTTTTCACGCGCTTTCTGGCGCTGGGCGACGACGACGGAGCCGGGCGGCTCGCGGGCGGCGTGATCACGCTGCTCGTTCTCGCGGCGACGCTGCTGGCCGGGCTGGCGTTCGTCCTGGCCGGACCGATCGCGCGCCATCTGTTGGTGCCGGATGCCGCGCCGGACACCCAGGCGCTGACCGTCGAGCTGATGCGGATCATGCTGCTGACCGTGATCATCTTCGGGATCAGCGGCCTGTTCATGGGCATTCTCAACGCTCACCAGCATTTCCTGGCGCCCGCGCTGGCGCCCAGCATGTACAACCTGGGCCTGATCTTCGGAGCGCTGGTGCTGGCGCGCGGCGGAAACATTCACGGGCTGGCGTGGGGCGCGGTGCTGGGCGCGGGGCTGCACCTGGCGGTGCAGGTGCCCGCCCTGCTACGCGTCAAGTTCCGTTACCGGCCCGCGTTCGGCCTGAATGTGCCCGGCGTGCGCGAGGTCCTGCTGCTGATGGGGCCGCGCGTGCTCGGCCTGGGCGTGGTGCAGGTCAATTTCTGGGTGAACACGGCGCTCGCTTCGGGCATGGTCGAGGGCAGCGTCACGGCGCTGGGCGTGGCCTTCGCGCTGATGTTCACCGTAATCGGCGTCCTCGGCCAGAGCGTCGGGACGGCCGTCTTCCCCACGCTGTCGACGCTGGGCGCGCTCAAGGATGCGGACGATTTCCGGCGCACGCTGGCCCGCGCGCTGAGCAGCGTGCTGTTCCTGTCGATCCCGGCGGGGATCGGGATGGCTGTCGTCAGCCGCCCGGTGATCGCCCTGCTGTTCGAGCGCGGCGAGTGGACCAGCGCCGACACCGCTGGCACGGCCTGGGCGCTGGCCCTGTTCAGCGTGGGGCTGGCCGGGCATACCGTGCTGGAGATCCTGGTCCGCGCCTTCTACGCGCTGCACGATACGTGGACGCCGGTCAAGGTCGGCACGGCGACCATGCTGCTCAACATCGCGCTGAGTCTGGCGCTGATTCACGCCATGGGCTACCCCGACACAACCGAGTTCCGGCGCGGGCCGTTCGGCGGGCTGGCGCTGGCGATGTCCATCGCCACGGCGCTCGAGAGCACGGCGCTGTGGATCATCCTGCGGCGGCGCACCGGCGGGCTGGACGAGCGGCGGGTGCTCGGCAGCGCGGCGCGCACGCTGGTCGCCTCGGCGCTGATGGCGCTGGCGGTGGGCGGCTTCCTGCGCCTGTTGCCCGATCTGCCGGTCCTGTTCCAGGCCGCCGGTGCGATGGCCCTGGGCGCGGCGGTCTTCTGGGTGGCGGCGCTGCTGCTGGACGTGGACGAGGCCGAGCTGGTGCCGCGCCTGGTGCTGCGGCGCGTCAGAAGAAATAAGGCGTCTTGAATGCGGAAAACAGCTATCTAGCACCCATTTGCAACGCTCGATTTTGACCAGGGAAGAGATAGTCTCGCAGACATTGCCTGCGGTGTCCTGCAAATAAGCTCAACCATGCGCCCTAACAGGAGCGAGGCGAAAACGGTATGGCATCTACAATCAAGCTGGCTGACCTGCCCAACCAGATACGGCTCCCCTATATCGAGCAGGGCGATTCTCCCGGGTTTCCGGTGGTCTTCCTGCATGGCGTCGCCGGTTCCTGGCGCGATTTCGATCGCGTGCTGCCTCGCCTGCCGGCGTCCATCCATGCCTTCGCTCTGACACAAAGAGGGCACGGTGATGCGAGCCACCCCGCGGCAGGCTATCGACTCCAACACTTCGCCGCGGATCTGACAGCTTTTTTCGACACCCTCGATCTTCAGAAGGCGATCGTTGCCGGCCATTCGATGGGAGCCTCCGTCGCGCTACGATTTGCCGTTGATCACCCGGACCGTATCCAGGGGCTCGTTCTGGTCAGTCCACGCGCCAGCATGCGAAACAGGCCCGGCCTGCTCCAGCTTTGGGAGTCGACCATCTCGCAATTGACAGATCCGTTTGATCCGGGATTTGTGAAGACCTTCGTTGAACGGTCTTTCGTCCGGCAGGTGCCAGAAGCATACCTGCAGACGACCCTGCGAGAAGCCCTGAAGGTCCCCGCTCATGTGTGGAAAGGGGTTTTCGCAGCCGCTTTGGAAGAGGATCTACTGGCGGGTCTCGACGAGCTGCAGGCTCCAACCCTGCTGGTCTGGGGCGCTGACGACGCCACGGTGCCTCAAGTCGACCGGGATACCATCGTCGCCGCGATCAGCAACTCGCGGCAGGTGGTCTATCCTGGCGTGGGCCATAGCCCGCATGCGGAGGATCCAGACCGTTTCGTCGCTGACCTGGCAGCCCTTATTGCGGAAGATGCCAGTTAGGCTTACATTGCTCAGTCACCAGCGCTATTTCACGCCACCCACCAGCTTACCCCGGCTGCCGGGGACATGAGAGGCGCTCGGCAAGACAGTCGCCTCACCAGACTTTCCACCACGGGCGGACATCCGGCTCGCCGCGTTTGGGCCTGACGTCGCCGGGGAGCGGGCCGAGCTTCGCGCCGCCTGGCTCCACGATCTTGAGCTGCTGGCTGCTCAGCGCGACGCCCCACAACAGTGCCCCGGTGAGCACCGTCTCGGCGGAAAATTCGGCGTTGACGACCACCGCGCCGGTCAGGTCCGCGCCGGTGAGGTTGGCGCCCACCAGCCGAGCCCCGGACAGGTTCGCCCCGCGCAGCGAAGCCCCGGCCAGGTCGGCGCGATTCAGCCGCGCGTCCGCCAGATCCGCCTCGCTGAGATCGGCCCCGGCCAGGGCCGCATTCGCCAGGTTAGCATGCGCCAGCCGCGCCCCGGCGAGGTTCGCGCCGGTGAGGTGCGCGCCGCGCAGATCGGCGTGGCCCAGGTCGGAGTCGCGCAGGTCGGCGCTGAGAAGGTCGGCCTCGGTGAGGATCGCGCCGCTCAGGTCCAGCCCAGTCAGGCTGACGTTGGGCAGCAGCGCCTGGTGGAGCGTGGCGCGGGCCAGGACGGCGGCTTTCATCCGCGCGCCGGTCAGGTTGGCGAGGGTGAGGTCCGCGCGGGAGAGGTCGGCGCGCTCGAGCACCGCCTCGCGCAGCTCCGCGCCGGAGAGATCCGCGCCGACTGCCGCGCAGCCCGCCAGGTTGGCCTGGATCAGCCGCGCGCCCGCCATCTGGGCCCCGGTGAGCGTGGTGCGGGCCAGGGTGGCCTCGCCCAACTCAACGCGCCGCAGGTCCGCCCCGGTGAGATCGGCCCCGGTCAGGTCGGCCCGGACGAGGATCGCCTCGGACTGGCTGCCCTGTTCGTCGCGATAGCGACCGAGCACCGCCCGAACGAGATTGGCTCCGCGCAGACTCGCGCCAGTCAGGTCCGCCCCGCTAAGCGCGGCTTCGGTCAGCACAGCGCCGTGCAGATCCGCCCCGACCAGGATTGCGTTGCGCAGGTTGGCCGCCGCCAGGTCCATCCCCGCCAGGTCCATGCCCGACAGGTTCGCGCCCGACAGGTCGCGATCGCGTTCCAGGCGCGCCGTGATGGCGGCCCGCGTTAGCTGGATGCCCGTCATGCGAGGCGCGCTCCGGTGAGTCAGTCCAAGGGTTGGAGCGTCCCGTCGTCGGCCAACTGCTGCACGCGCAGCTCCGCCGAATCGAGCATGGCGCCGCACAGGCGGGCCAGGTGCTGCCCGCGCTCGTACAGGGTGACGGATTCTTCCAGCGACAGCTCGCCGGATTCCAGCCGGTTGACGATGTC
Source organism: Aggregatilineaceae bacterium (assembly GCA_040767355.1). Classification (GTDB taxonomy): domain Bacteria; phylum Chloroflexota; class Anaerolineae; order Aggregatilineales; family Aggregatilineaceae; genus LM3-B42. The sequence goes on from JAXGOS010000022.1 coordinate 31,971, forward strand.
TTCCAGCTCGGCAAATGCCTGCTCGAAAGTCGGTTGGTCGGTGTTCATGTCATCGGTCGTCATGTGTTTCTCCGGTGTTCGCTGGGCCGCTAGTCGCTCTCCGCGCCGGGCTGCGCCGGGTTGGTGCGGAGTGTGACGCTGCCGAACAGGTTGGTGCAGTCGGTCTCGCCCTCCTCGAAGCTGGCGATGAGTTCCTCGAGATCGGGCCGGGACTCGCGCACAATCGCGAAGTCGTCCTGGGCGCCGTCTGGATCGCGCAGCTTCAGCCGGGCATCCCCGCGCAGCAGGTGCAGGAACCAAAGAGGATCTCCCCCGATCCGTCTGTTCACGTCGATGGCCGTCGAGTAAGCGGCCTCGGCGCCGCGGTTGTTGCCCAGGTTGCAGTAGGCCATGCCCTGCAGGCCGAACAGGTCCGGCACCGGCCCGATGCGCTCGTGCCCCTCTTTGGCGGCGTCAATGGCCTGCTCGTAGCGGCCCAAGGCAACATTCACCAAGACGGTGACCAGCGGGCCGAAATCGTCATGGCCGCCCACGGCCGTGCCCACAATGCGGCTGTACAGGTTCGGATCGGGAAACTCCTCCAGGATGATCTGGATGTAGTTCGCAGCATCGTCGAAGCGACCGTCGTGGACGGCGACCAGCGCGGCATAGACATATGGAAAATTGGCGTTCGGCTCCAGCGCGATGGCCGCTTCGAGATCGGCGCGGGCGGCATCTGGCTGGCCCAGGAAGTAATGCAGCGCGCCGCGGGCGCTGCGCGCGTACCAGTCGTCCGGGCGGAGCGTCAGGATCCGTTCGTCGTAGGCCAGCACATCCTCGCTGCGCTCGGTGCTGTTCGCCAGCAGGTACAGCGGCACGACCCAGTTGACCGGCGCCAGGCGGGCGGCGGTCTCGGCGGCGCGCGCGGCCTCCTCGTAGCGCTCCTCGTGGAGCAGCGCCACCCCCTGCAGCCCGTAGAGCAGCGGGTTGGTCGCATCTTTGGCCAGCGCGCTGTCGATGGCGTCGAACGCGGCTGGCATGTCCTTGTTGAACGCCGCGAAGTAGTGGTGCACGTAGGCCGCCACGTTGTCGCCAATGATCTGCGCGCCCTGCACGTTGATCTCGTCCATCATCGCCAGCGTGCGCATGTATTCGTACACGTTGCCATCGCCGGCGTGCAGCGTCGCCAGCACGCCCAGCACCTCCGAGGCGACCGATTCGCGGCGCTCGTCGCTCATGCGCACGCGCACGTTGGCCGCCTGTTCGAGCGCCGGGCGTTCGACCGCCATCTGCGGGAAGGCCGTCGTCTCACCGATTTCCACGCCCACCTCGATGGTGTTGGGCGTGAAGTTGCCCCAGATGACCACCGTCGCGCCGTTGGCGGCGGCGGCTTCCTGAGCCTCAGTGTGGGACGTGATGACTCGCGGGTAGCGCCGCACGCGCACGTTCGAAAACGGCACGCCGACCTCCAGCGTCTGCCTCAGCTCGTCGGCCACGAACCGGCCCGCCTCGCGCTCAACCGGGCCAAGCGCCTCGAGTTGCGCCACCAGCACCATGTACTCATCCGGCCCCACCGGCTCGACCACGGGAATCGCGTCGTCGGGCGCGGATCGATCCCCCGCGGAATCCGGCGAGTCGTCATCCGGCGAGGTGGCCAGCCACGTCACGGCGATAGCCGCCAGGGCGAGCACAATCACCGACACCATGATCGTCAGCCACAGCCATTTGCCCGAACGCACGCGCACCAGGTCGCCGGAGGGCGTGACGTAGACGCCGTCGGGCCGGACGTAGCCGCCCACCGTGATCACGTTGGCCCCCGTGTCGGGAGCCGGCGTGCCGGCGGCGGGCTGGGCCGGGGGCGTGCCGGCCGGGGCGGGATAGATGCTGAAGCCGTGGGTATAGTCCGGAGCGTCGTGTGCCATCCCCGGAACGTCGATCTGGTGGTCGGAAGGCGTGGCAAAGCGCGACCGGCCCGGCATGCCGATTTCCTCGCCGAAGACGAGCCGCCGCAGCGGGGTGTCCATGCCGCGGATGATGGCCTCGATCTCGGCGCCGACCAGCCGCACGCTGCTGATGCGGCGGTCGCGATCTTTGACCAGCATGTTGTCGATCAGGTTCACCAGGGCGATCGGAAGGCCGGGGCGCAGGCGGTTGAGGTCTGGCGCGGGCTTGGTCAGGATGGCGGTCAGTATGGCCGCGGTGCTGGTCTCCTCGAAAGGCAGGCGCCCGGTCAGGGCCTCGTACAGCAGCACGCCAAACGACCAGATATCGGTGCGCTCGTCCAGGTCCAGGCCGTTGCAGGCTTCCGGGCTCAGGTAGGCGTAGGTGCCGATCACCGAGCCGGTTTGAGTCAGGCGGGTGCGGTTGCCCAGGTGCGCCACGCCAAAATCGGTCAGGCGCGGCGTGCCGTCCTCGGCCAGCAGAACGTTATCCGGCTTGATGTCGCGGTGGATGATGTTCAGGCGGTGGGCGCGCGTCAGCGCGTCGGCCAGATCCAGCGCGATGTTGAGCACCACCTCGACCGGCAGCCGACCCTGCTCGTCGATCAATTCGCGCAGCGACCCGCCGCTGACGTACTCCATGATCAGGTAATGGGTGTTGTCGTGCTCGATCGCGGCCATCACGTTGACGATGCTCGGGTGATCGAGCTGGCGCAGGGCCTCCCCCTCGCGCTTGAAGCGATCGACCAGATCGGGGTTTTCCTCGACGATGTGGCGGTGCAGCTCTTTGATCGCCACGATCTCGCCGGTGTACAGATCGACGCCGCGGTAGACATGCCCCATGCCGCCGCGGCCAATCAGATTGCCGACCTGGTAGCGCCCGGCGATGAGCGCCTGTTCTTCGCTCATATCCTAACCCCGTGGTTCGCTGTCGAGGGCGCGCTCGCGGACGGTGGCCGCCAGACGCCCATCGTGCAGAGCAATGTCGATCCGGGTGCCTTCGGCGGCGTCATGCGCGCTCGTGACACGATGCCCGTCCCCCGAGCGGGTGACGATCGCGTAGCCGCGCGCCAGCAGCGCGCTGGGATTGGCCGCGTCCAGCGCGCGAAGGCGGGCGTCCAGCCGGTCGCGCCGCCGGACCAGCGCGTGGCGCAGGTGTGTATCCATCCGGCTGGTGAGCTCGTCGATGCGTTGCCGCACGGTTTGAATGGCGACCCGCGGCGAAAGGCGGTCCATCAGGCGCAGGGTGGCGTCGAGCGCCTGGCGCTGCGCGACCAGCCGGTCGTTCATGGCGGCCAGCAGCCGGTCCGCGCGGGCGTCCAACTCCAGGCGCAGGGCGGCGCCGTCCGGCGTCACCAGCTCAGCCGCGGCGGAGGGCGTCGGGGCGCGCTCGTCGGCGGCGAAATCCACCAGCGTGAAGTCGATCTCGTGCCCGACGCCGGTCACGATCGGGATCTCGGACGCGGCCACGGCACGCACGACCGCCTCATCGTTGAAGCACCACAGGTCTTCCAGGCTGCCACCGCCACGCGCCAGCAGGATCACGTCGACCTGGCCGTAGGCGTTCAGGTGCTGGATGGCCTCGACGATCTGCGGCGGGGCGTCCTTGCCCTGGACGGGTGTCGGGCTGAGCACGATCTCGACCATCGGGAAGCGGCGGCGCAGCACATTCTGGATGTCCTGAAAGGCCGCCGTCGTGGGCGAGGTCACGATCCCGATCCGGCGCGGGAAGGCCGGGATCGGGCGCTTCAGCTCCGGCGCGAACAGCCCTTCAGCATCCAGGCGAGCCTTGAGCAGCTCGAACTGGCGGTTCAGCTCGCCGACGCCCGCCGGCTGGATCGCGTCGCAGTAGAGCTGGTACTGGCCGCGCGCCTCGTAGACGGTCACGCGCCCGTGGGCCAGCACTGCGTCGCCGTGCTGCGGCTCGAACGGCAGCCACGCCGCCTGCGTGCGCCACATGACGCACGCCAGCTCGCTCTTGTCGTCCTTGAGCGTGAAGTACAGATGGCCGGACGCGGCACGCTTGAAATTGCTGATTTCGCCCTCGACCCACACATCCTGCAGGCGCGGCTCAAGCTCGAACAGGTCGCGGATGGTGACGGTGAGCTCGTAAACGGTGTAGGTGTCGGTCATCAGAATGATCTATCGGCTGGCAAATGTCACCCGATTGTACATCACCCGGCGCCGGGCTGCTATGCGGCGGCGGGCGGGATTTGTGCTACAATGGCAGGCAGATTGTTTTGGGGAAGACCACCGCCAACCTCGGAGTGATTCCTGATGGATGAGACTGCCCGCGAGAGACTGGCTCAGCGCCTGAGCGCGATGAGCCTGAAAGATGCGCGCAAGGAAGTTTTCCGGATGGATCCGGATTCGGAGCTGAAATTCTTCCGGAATTCCATCTGGGACGAATACCATACCCTGTTCTTGATGCCCAACCTGGGCTTGAGCGTGACGCTGGTCGAAAAGCAGGACAAGGGCGCGCTGGGCGAGGCCGATCCGGCCAGCGCCAGCAAACGCCGCAAAAAGCAAAATATCTCCTTCAACTACGTTGAGGCGCGCGTTACACCGCTGACCCGGCCCGCCCTCAAGCGCCCCCTGATGATGCGCGCTGGCCAGCGTTAACTCCAGAGGGGAAATTGAGCAGGGGCGACGATCTCGTGTCGCCCCGCCCACGGCTCTCAAGCCTTCAGATCGTCCTCGGTCACCGTCAGCCCCAGCACGTGATAGCCCCCGTCGATGTAGATCGTTTCGCCGGTGACCTTCTTGCCCCAGTCGCTGGCCAGGAACGCCGCCACGTTGCCGACGTCATCCTGCGTGATCTGCGACCGCAGCGGGGCGATTTTGTCGGCGTAGTTGAGCATGGTCCGGAAGCCGGGCACGCCCGCCGCCGCCAGCGTCTTGATCGGGCCCGGGCTGAGCGCATTGACCCGGATGCCCTGCGGCCCCAGGTCCACCGCCAGGTAGCGCACGATGCCTTCCAGCGCGGACTTGGCGATCGCCATCACGTTGTAACGCGGCATGACCTTCTCCGCCGCGTAGTAGCTCAGCGCCATGATGCTGCCCCCGTCCGGCATGATCTCGGCGGCGTGCTTCGCCATCGGGATCAGGCTGTAGGCGGAGATGTCCAGCGCCAGTTTGAACCCGGCGCGGCTCACGTCGCGGAAGCGCCCGCCCAGGTCGTCGCCGGGCGCAAAGGCCACCGCGTGAACCAGGATATCGAGCGTGCCGAAATGGTCTTTGGCTTTGGCGAAGATGGCCTCGATCTCGTCGTCCGAGGTCACGTCGCATTTTTCGACGAAGGTGATGTTGGCTTCCTCGGCCAGCGGGTACACCCGTTTTTCGAGCACTTCACCCGCGTAGCTCAGGCCGACGGTGGCGCCTTCGCGCAGCAGCGCCTCGGTGATGCCCCAGGCGATCGAACGCTTGTTGGCGACGCCGAAGATCAACGCCTTTTTCCCGTCTAGAAGTCCCATGCTCTTTTCCTCCTGATGCAGTGTGGATGTTGTAACACGCCGGGCGCGGTTTCGTCACGCCCTCCGGCGGCGGCCCGCGCGCCGGGCGCGATCATACGCCCTGGTGGGGTCTCGACGAGACGAGCACCGGCGTCCCGACCTCGGCCCAATAGAAGAACCACTTGGCTTCCTGCGTGGGCAGGTTGACGCAGCCGTGACTCATCGGTTGGCCGAAGTTGCTATGCCAGTACGTGCCGTGCAGGCCGTAGCCCTGGTGAAAATACATCACGTACGGCACGCCCGGCAGATAATACCCCGGCCCGCTCATGGTCTGCGAGAGCAGTTTCTGGTAGATGCGGAATTCCCCCTCGACCGTCGGCGTGCCGGGCAGGCCGGTGGACACCGTCACGCTGCGCACCAGCCGGTTGTCCTCGTACGCGTAGACCTTCTGCTCGTCCAGCCGGATCACGATCTGCTTGCGGAAGCCCATGTCGCCCTGGCTCTCCGGGTCGGGATGCTGGTAGCCGCCGGGACGGTGCCCGACTCGCGTCACCGGCACGGTCAGCACCTGCCCTACGCTCAGCCAGTTAGGATCGCTCAGCCGGTTGAGCTCGGCCAGCACGGTCCAGCTCACGCCATAGGTCGAGCTGATCGCCAGCAGGTTTTCGCCGCGCTGGACGGTGTGCGGGTGCCCCTGGGCGGCGAGCAGCTCCGGCGAGAGCGCGGCCTCATTGGGAGGCGGCGTGGGCGTGGCCGTCGGCGGCGGGACGGTGGCGGTGGGCGTCGGGCTGGGCGCCAGCGTCGGCGCGGGTGTGGGTTCGGGCGGCAGGCCCGCCGGATCGACGGTACACAGCCGCGCGCCGCCGTTGAACGATCCCCGGCTCGTCAGGCGGACGGCCTCGCCGGTGGTCACGTCGACCAGCGCGATCTGCACGTCGTCTGCCGGCCCGACCGAGGCCAGCAGGTGCGTGTCGTCGCCCCAGGCCCAGGCAATGGCCGCGCCCGGCCCGACCAGCAGCGGGACCGGCTCCGGTAGCTCGAAGTCCAGCAGCGCGATGTCGGCGGTCTGTGGATCGGTCAGATCGTCCCAGGCCGTATAGGCGATGCGCTCGCCCAGCGAATCGAAGACCGGCCAGACCTGGTTCCGGGTGGCGAAATCGGGCGGCAGCACGGGGAACTCGCCGGCCACGTCCTCGGTCAGCACGGTGATGAACAGGTTCCACGGGCCGTCCTGGTCGCTGGCGAACAGCAACTGGCGGCCATCCGGTCCCCACGATGGGGACGTGTCGCGGCCCAGCTCGGTCGTGATCTGGCGCTGGTTGCCGCCGTTCGCGTCCATCAGCCAGATTGTCGGGACGCCCTGGTTGCGCGTCGAGACGAACGCGATGGTGCTGCCGTCCGGGCTGTAGGCCGGCGCGAAGTTCATCCCCTCGGAATTGGTGAGCTGGACCGGTGCAGACCCATCCAGCCGGAGTTGCATGATCTGGAAGCGCCCGCTGTCGTCCGAGGCATAGACCAGCGTGCGGCCATCCGGCGCGCAGGACGGCTCGCGCTCATTGGCCAGTCCGCTCGTGACGGCGCGCTCGACCCCGTTGAGCGTCATCAGGTAGATGTCGTCGGACCCGTTGCGATCCGAATAGAACACGACCTGGAACGGCTCGGAGGCGAGGGGCGGCGGCGCTGTGTTCTGGGGCGTGGCAGTGGCGGCGGGCTGCGCGGTGAGCGCTGCGGCGGTCTGGAGCGCGGCGGCAGTCTGCGTGACCGGCCACGACCCGGCGATGGCGGTTGTCGTCAGCGCGATGTCCGTCCCGCGCACGTCGGGCGCGGCGGTGTCGGTCGGTGGGATGCTCGTGGGAGTGGGCGAGGCCGTGTCGATCGCCGCGACGGTGACCGGGATCTCCGGCGCCGGGAGAGTCGGGGGCGCGGTGGGCGTGGGCGGCGCGGGCGTGGGGCTGGCCTGGGCCGGCTGGGCGGCGACGCTGGTCGCCAGCGCATCGAGATCGGCCAGGGTGGGCGGCGGGCTGTCGTTCGACTCGCCGCCGCACGCCGCCAGCGCCATCGCGAGGATCGCAGCCAACAGCGCGGTTCGGAGTGGGTTGGGGATGCAGATCGCTGTGTGAGTCACGCCACGCCTCCTGTGCGAAGGTCGCACCGATAATGACGCCCCATAGTGTAGTGTGGCCCGCGTAGTTTGACTAGCGGGGCGGCGCGGGCGTTCCGGCGGCCTGGAGATCGCCCGATCAGTTGCTCTGGACGGGCATTCCGGTCTATAATCAAATCAAGATTTGATTAATTGGCGAGGCACGCGCACCGGCACCATGGCCCGCAAACCTGCCGAGCAAACCGTCCACCCGGACGCGATTATCGAGGCCGCGGCGGCGGTCTTCCACCGCCAGGGCTACCACGGCGCGACCATGGCCGACATCGCCGCCGAGGTGCATCTCACCGCGGGCAGCCTCTACCACCACTTCCCCAGCAAGCAGGACATCCTGATCGCCGTGCTCGACGCGGGGCTGGACCAGATCACGCGTGAGGTGGCCGCCATCGCCGCCGCGAGCGACGATCCCGCCGCGAAGGTGCGCCAGATCGTGCGCGCTCACATCCGCAGCGTGATCGAGAACACCAGCATCGCCGCCGCGGTGATCTTCGAGAGCCGCGCCCTGCTCGACGTGCCGGACGCGCGCGACCGGGTGGCGGCGCGGCGCGACGAGCTCGAGGCGCTGTATCGCGGCGTGATCGAACAGGGGGTCGCGGCGGGGCAGTTCGCGCCGTTGGATGTGGGCATTTTCGTCAAGACGCTGTTCGGCGCGCTGAACTGGGTCAGCGTGTGGTACCGCCAGGGCGGGCGCCTGACCGGGGAGCAGATCGCCGATGAGATTGCCGGGATGTTTTTGAGAGCACTACGATACGAAAGTTAGTGAGCGAGGGGCGAGGAGGCATACGCCATGATCAGTTTCACGCCGACCGAGGAGCAGCAGATGCTGATCGACGCCGTGCGCCGCTACAGCGCCAATGAGGTCCGCCCGGTGGCGCACGACTCCGACGAGAACTGCGGCTTTCCCGATAAGGTGATCCGGACCGGCTGGGCGCTGGGCATCCTGCCGGGCAACATCCCCGAGGCGCTGGGCGGGTTTGGCGAGTCGCACAGCGCCGTCACCGGGGCGCTGGCCTACGAGGAGCTGGCCTATGGCGACCTGTCGCTGGCGCTGCACCTCATGGCGCCGGCCCTGGTCGCCGTTCCCCTGATGCTGGACGGCACGCCGGAGCAGCGCGCCGAGTTCATGGACCTGTTCCTGGACGAGACGCCGCCGCGGGTCACCGCCGCGCTGATCGAGCCGCGCATCGCCTTCGACCCGGCCCGGCCGCAGACGACCGCCGTCGCCGAGAACGGGCATTACCGGCTGAACGGGCGCAAGGCAACCGTGCCGCTGGCCGAGGGCGCCGAGTGGATCCTGGTCTACGCGTGGAACGCCGGCGCGGAGCGGGTGGACGCGTTCTTCGTGCGCGGCGACGCGCCAGGACTGGTGGCCGGCCCGCGCGAGCGGCTGATGGGCGTCCGGGCGCTGCCGACCTATCCCGTGACGCTGGAGGACGTGCGCGTCGAGGCGGCGTACCGGCTGGGCGGCGAGGCGGGCGCGGACGTCGCCCGCCTGATGGCCCACAGCCGCGTGGCGCTGGCAGCGCTGGCGGTGGGCGTGATGCGCGGCGCGCTCGAGTACGCGGTCGACTACGCCAAACAGCGCGAGCAGTTCGGCGCGCCGATTGCGACCAAGCAGGCGATTGCGTTCATGCTGGCCGAATGCGCGATCGAGGTCGACGCGGCCCGCTTGATGGTCTGGGAGGCGGCCTGGAAGCTCGACCAGGGCGGGGACGCGACGCGCGAGGCGGCCCTGGCGAAAGCCTACGCGGACAAGGCCGCCGTGCTCGTGGCCGACAGCGCCGTGCAGACGCTGGGCGGATACGGGTACATCCGCGAATACCCGGTCGAGCGCTGGCTGCGCAACGCGCGCGGTTTCGCGGCTTTCGATGGCCTGGCGATGGTCTAGGGAGGGTGCGAGTATGCCGATCAGCTTCGAGATCCCCGAGCGGATCCAACAGAACCTGCAAATGGCCGAAGCGCTGGCCCGGGGAATCATGCGCCCCGAGGCGCGCGCCCTGGACGAGAACGAGCACCAGCGCCCGGAAACGTTCATCAAGATGACGTGGCCGGTCAGCCGCGAGCAGCAAAAGCGGGCGCTAGACAAGCTCGCGGCGCGCGCGGCGGGCGAGGCGCCCCAGCGCGAGAGGCCGGGCATCCGCATGTTGGACATGATCCACACCTTCGAGATGCTCAGTTGGGGCGACGTCGGGCAGTTGCTGTGCATGCCGACGCCGCTGCTGGCTGGCGCGGCCATCGAGGCCGTCGGCACGCCGGAGCAGCAAGAGCGCTTCCTGCGCCGCTACGCCGAGGGCGACGCGCCGGTGTGGGGCGCGATGGCCATGACCGAGCCGGGCGCCGGGTCCGATACCTCCGCCATCCAGACGACCGCCGTGCTCGACGAGGCGACGAACGAGTGGGTGCTCAACGGCGAGAAGATCTTCTGCACCAACGGCAAGCTCTCGCTGGACGAATCGAACGGCGTGGTCGTCGTGTGGGCCACGGTGGATCGCTCCGCCGGGCGAGCGGGTATGAAGCCATTCGTGGTCGAGGCGGGCACGCCCGGCGTCACGGTGGAGAAGGTCGAGATCAAGCACGGCATCCGCGCCAGCGATACGGCCAGCATCGTGCTCAAGGATGCGCGCATTCCCTACGACAACATCCTCGGCTCGCCGGAAGTGCGCCAGCGCGACACGACCGAGGGCTTTAAAGGCGCGATGGCGACCTTCGACGCCAGCCGCCCCCTGATCGCCGCCAGCGCGATCGGGGTGGGGCGCGCGGCGCTGGAGTTCGTCAAGGAAAAGCTTGCGGACGAGGGCATCACCATCCCGTACGACGCGCCCTACCATGCCCTGAGCGCCGTGCAGCGCGACGTGCTGGAGATGGAGGCGCAGCTCAAAGCGGCGTGGCTGCTCACGCTGCGCGCCGCCAGCCTGATGGATCACGGGCAGGCCAACAACCTGGAAGCGTCGATGGCCAAGACGAAAGCGGGCAAGGTCGTCACCTGGGTCACGCAGAAAGCGGTGGAGATCCTGGGGCCGCTGGGCTACAGCCGCGAGTGGCTGGTCGAGAAGTGGATGCGCGACGCCAAGATCAACGACATCTACGAGGGCACCGGCCAGATCAACACGCTGATTGTCGCCCGCCGCATTCTGGACTATTCGAGCCGCGAGCTGCGCTAGGGGGTGTCACGCATTCTTGCCCCATTCCGCCGGCCTATTCCCGCACGCGCGCGGTGGGATGGGGGGAAACCCGTGTTGAGTCCCTCCTACCTGACATCCGTCAGGCCGGCTTTTCCTCGTGGACGGGTGCGCGCCCATTGCCCCCCGGCGGCCTGTCCGTGGCGGGGAGGCTAGCGCCCGGCGGGGCCGGTTGGGCGGGGGGGCTTGGCGGGGACGGTTCGGGAGTTGGGGCGGTTCCGGCGCCCGGCTCGGCGGGTGGGGCCGCGAGCAGACCGGCCTCTGCCGCATCGAGCGTTGCCAGCAGATCCGCGATGTTGAGCGGCTTGGGCAGGTACTGGGCGCACCCGGCCTCGAGGAACCGCTCGCGGTCGCCGCTCATCGCGTAGGCGGTAACCGCCACCACCGGGCGCTGATCGCCGCGCGCGCGCAGCGTCTGGATCACCTCCAGCCCGCCGATCGCCCCGGCCAGCTCGATGTCGAGCAGGATCAGGTCGAGGGCTGGGTCTTCGGCCAGTAGCGCCAGCGCGCCCTCGCCGTCCTCACGAAACAGGACGGTGTGCTGCTTGAGCCGCATCACGCGCTCGACCAGCGCCTGGTTGATCTCGTTGTCTTCGACATACAGGATTCGCATCGGTCCCGCACCCTTACCGTGTCGCCTCAGCCAGCCGTCTCGGCGATCATCTCGTCCGCGACGGGGTTATCGGCATCCGGCACGACCAGCGGCAGCGCGAAGCAAAACAGGCTGCCCTTGCCCAGCACGCTCTCGAACCACAGGCGCCCGTTCATCAGGCGCAGCAGCTCCTGCGAGATGGGCAGGCCCAACCCGGCGCCCTGTCGGCCTTTCCTGCGGCCTGCCGTGCCCTGGCGGAATTCTTCGAAGATCGTGATCTTATCGCTCTCGGCGATGCCGATGCCCGTGTCCTCCACGCCGAACACGACCTCGTCACCCTCCACGGCGACGATCAGCTTTATGTAGCCGGAGTCGGTGAACTTGGCCGCGTTCGAGTACAGGTTGAGCAGCACCTGCCGGACGCGCAGCGGGTCGCCCAGGACCATCGGCAGCGGATCGGGCACATCGTGCAGCAGCTTGATCTGCGCCCCCTTGTCGCCTACCAGCCCAACCGCCGTCGAGAGCACGCCCTTGACGATCGGGTGGAGGTCCACCGGTTGGATCTCCAGGTCCAGCTTGCCCGCGTCGACTTTCGACAGGTCGAGGATGTCGTTGATGATGGTCAGCAGATGCTTGCCGCTGGTCAGGACCTGGTTCATGTCCTGCCGGTACTGCGCCGGCAGCTCCACGCCGTCGTACATGGCGGGGAAGTCGAGCATGGTCTGGCTGAAGCCGATGATCGCATTGAGCGGCGTGCGCAGCTCGTGGCTCATGTTCGCCAGGAACTGGCCGCGGAAATTCTTGGCCTCTTCTTCGGACCGGCGCGCGACTTCGAGCGCCGCGTTGGTCTCCTGCAGTTGTTCGGTGAGGGCGGTCTGGCGCAGGAAGCTTTTTTGGAGCGCCTCGCGGCTGTCGAACAGGGCGAAGGTGGTGCGGCGCTCGCGGCGGTAGCTGTCGAGCGCCCATTCGGCGATGGCGTACAGCTCACCGCTCACCTGGGCGGAAAGTCCCGCCGCGATGGTCGCCAGCGCCATGGCGAAGAAGGTCGTGGTCGAGAAGACCATTCCGTCGCTGAACAGGTTCGGGAAGCCGAAGGCCGCCAGGAAAATGAGCGCCAGCATCACGAACAGCGTGCGCACCGGCACCAGCGGCCCCACCACCAGAATCACCAGCAGGTACAGGTAGGGCGCGTAGCGGCTCCCGAACTCGCCTTCGATGGTCGTCACCAGGCCGATGGTCACGATCATGCCCAGCGCGTAGGCCCACACCGCCAGGGTGAACTGGTCCCGCTGCAAGAACCGGGCCGTGAGCAGGCAGCCTGCGGCCAGGATGATGCACGGCAGCAGCAGTTGGATGGGGGACAGATCGCTCCCGCCCTCGATCACCACTAACAGCCAGCCGACGATGAAGCTCACCGCGAGGGTGATCTTCCAGAGCAGACTCAGCCGGTCGGCGCGCACCTCTTCGGCGAAGGTCACTTCGGAAGGCACGCTGACCGGATCGAGCGGGGAGTCGGCGTCCTCGACACTGGCTGGGAACTCGGGTAAATAACTCTCGTCTGTGTGTGACATACTACCCTCGGCCTAACGCGGAATGGTCGATCGATCCGGCGGGTGTGCAGCGTTGGGCGGCGCAGACGCAAGTGGGGGTGGTGAGAGGCCACGCCTGCGCCCGCCCAAGTCGCGACGCTATCGTTATTCAGTATACACGAAAATTAACGTTATTAACGTAATTCGCGCCGGAATTCATTTTACTTTCATAAATATCCCTGGCGCGAGCGGCCTGACGCCAGGTGCCAGGAACGGCACAAATCCATATAATTAATAGTGACTGTCATTCACAACCGGACTAGGCGGTGAGCATGCCAGCAGACGGTGATCAGGCGACCACGTTTATCAGCTATTCGCGCCGGAATTCGACCTTCGCCCGGCAGTTGTATAACGATCTCATGGCGGCGGGCGTCCGCCCGTGGTTGGACCGCTACGACATCCCCCCGGGCGCCATCTGGGACGATGCCATCCAGCACGGGCTGAACGCATGCAGCACCGTGCTGATCGTGCTGTCGAAACCCGCCATCGAGTCGCGCAACGTTCACGCCGAATGGAACTACGCCGATTCGCTGGGCAAGACATTGATCCCGCTGATCATCGAGAAGCTCGATCCCCAGTCGATCCCGTTCCGGTTGCATGGGCCGAACTGGGTGGATTTCACCGCGGGGGATTATGCGGCGGCGCTGGACAGCCTGCTGGCGGTGCTGCCGGTCACCGCGGCGCCCAATCCCGACGCCGCGCCCGAGCCGGCGCAGCCGGTCGAGGCCCCGCTGGAAGGCGCGCCTAACCCGGTCGCCGCTGCCGCCGCGTGGAAACATGGCAACGCTGAATATCACGCGGGCAGCATGGAATCCGCCATGCAGGCCTATACCCGCGCCATTCGTCTGGCGCCGGACCGGCCCGAAGCGTACATTCACCGGGGCATGGCGTACTACTCGCTCCAACGCTACCAGGACGCGCTGGCCGACTTCACGCGGGCCGAGGAGCGCGACCCGTCGATAGCCTTGCTGTACAACAACCGGGGCGTCACGCGCCTGGCGCTCAAGCAGGTCGGGCTGGCCTTGGCCGATTTCGACGAAGCGACCATGCTCGACCCGGACTACGCCAACGCGTACTACAACCGGGCCGCGGCGTACATGGAGCTGGGCCGGCACCGGCTGGCGACCTTCCATTACTCGCGGGCCATCGCCATCAACCCGCGCGTGGCGGAGTTTTACAACAGCCGGGGCCTCAGCTACGCCGCGCAGCACCTGTACGATCAGGCGCTGGCCGATTATAATCGCGCGCTGGAGCTGGACGAGGACTACGCTGGCGCTTACGGCAACCGCGCGAACCTGTACGCCAACACCGATCGGATGACAGAAGCCCTGGCCGATTACGATCGGGTGATCGCGCTCGATCCCGAGCACATCTTGGCCTACGCGGGGCGCAGCGAGGTGCGCCTGTGCGCCGGTGAGAACGCGCTGGCTGCGCTCGACGCCTCGACGATCATCGGGCTGCGCCCTGACTTCCACGGGGGGTATGCCTTGCGCGCGCTGGCGGATTTCCGGCGCGGCAAGCGGAGCGAGGCGCTCGCGGATTACGCGCGGGCTATCGAGCGCGAGCCGGCCTGGCGCACGGAAGACGGCGCCGCAACGTATCTGACGGCCTGTCCGTATAGTGCCCTGGAGACCGTTCGCGAGATTCTGGCTGCGATGGAGTAGGATAGCGTTTTGAACGACCAACTGCTCGACCAACCGATCGTTCGCACCATCTTCCAGAACCGGCTGGCCCTGCTGGCCCTGTTGGTGGCGACTCAACTCCAGTTTTTCACGATCAACCTGGCGAACAGCCTCTTCCGCGAGCCGACCGACGGCTGGGAGCTGAAGATCGCGTTCATCGACGATCATCTCGTACCGCAGGGCGCCTGGCTGATCCCGTATGCGATCGGCTTTGTGGCCTCGGTGCTGGTGCCGCTGTGGGCGGCGTATGTCATGCCCAACAAGCTGTTCCGGCAGTTCGTGCTGGCCATGGCCCTCGCGGCGCTGTTCAGCTACGCGATCTACATCTTCGTCCCGACGTATGTCGTCAAGCCGGCGCCCCAGGAGGTGCCGGGCGACGATGCGCTGGCAGAGATGCTCCGTTCGACCTACGAAGCCGATAACGCGGCCAGCACGCACAACGCCGCGCCGAGCCAGCATGTGTTCTACGCGCTGCTGAATATGTGCTTCATGATCCGCTTCCGGCCCATCCCACGCGTGTTCTGGACATGGGTGGCGCTGGCGACGCTGATCAGCGTCTCGACCTTGCTCACCCAGCGCCACAACTCGCCCGACCTGATCACGGGCTATGTGGTGGCCGTGGGCGCGTATTACGCCGGGCTGCGGCTCGGCGCGTGGGTCACCGCGCGGCTGGGCGACGAGCACGGCCCGATCGTGATGCCCCCGGCGCGCGTCGGAGCGCGCCTGCGCCAGCGCGTGGCGAAAATGCAGGCCGACTCAGTGTAGCAGCAAGCCCTCATTTGGATGCTCTGACCATAGGCTGGGAACGTGCCTGGCGGTATCATCGCCGCCGGCTCGCGCGCGGAGGGCCAGCCAGCGCCGCCTCTCCGGTTCCAGCTCAAGATTGTGATGTGAGGAGAACAGCATGACCGCCTTCGATACGCCTCGTTTTGCCGTGCCCGATGAAACCCTTGTCCCCGTGGATGCCTATCCCAGTTCGATGCACGCGATTCCGCCGTCGCGCATGTTCCTGATCAAGCTCTCGCTGCAGAAATACCACGACAAGATGGGCCCCGGCGCGACGATCTTCGATGCCTCGCAGGGCGATGGCGGCGCATCGCTGCCGGGCGTCCCGGTGGACCTGCTAGACCGCGCGCACGAGATGGTCCGGGCGCGCGGCACCGGCTACGACTTCCCGTATGGCTGCAACGAGTTTCGCGCCGCCGTGGCCGAGCAGTACTGGCAGCTCGATCCGGCGCTGGGCTGGGGACCGGCCAATGTGGTCGCCACTGTGGGCGGGCGCGACGCGCTCGAAAAGGCGTACACCGCGATGATCGCGCTGGGGACCGGGCGCATTGGCGACGCCGTGCTGGTCTCGCGCGTGCCGTGGATCAGCTACAACTGGGGCCCGTATGCTGTGGGCGCGAACGTGCTGCTGGCTCCCGGCGACGAGGCGTCCGCCTGGCAGTACACCGAGGACGGCATCGCCGAGGCGGTCGCGTTCTGCCAGCGGAACGGCGGGCGCCAGATCGCCGGCATCGTGATCACCTCGCCCGACAACCCGACCGGCCACACGCTCGCGCTGGAGCGCCAGATCGCGCTCGGCCAGGCAGCGCTGGAGCAGGGCATCCCGTTCGTGCTCTACGACTGGATCTACCATTACCTCACCGAGGGCGAGCCAGCCAGCGCTAACGCCGTGTTGGGCGCCTTCGCGCCGGACGAGCGCGAGCGGATCATCATTCTCGACGGGCTGACCAAGTCGCTCGGCGCGTCGAACGTGCGCAGCGCGCACCTGCTGGCGAGCAAGAAGGTGGCCGATTTCATCAGCGGGCGCGCCTCGCACGGCGTGATCCCACCTTTCCACGCGCAGGCGGTGGCGATGGCGGCCTACGAGCGCGGCTTCCGCGCGGCGGCGGCGACGATCATCGAGCCGACGAACGCCAGCCGCCGGCTGGTCCGCCAGTCCCTGACCGACTGCGGCTACCGCTTCATCATGGGCGACGGCGGCTACTATGCCTTCGTGGACGTAGGCGACTGGATGGACGCCGCCGGGATGGACGACAGCTTCACGCTGGGCGAATACCTGGCCGCGGAGCACGGCATCGCGGTGGTGCCCGGCGCGGCGTTCTCCGCGGAGGGCAACCGCTGGATCCGGTTTTCCTACGCGCTGCCGCCCGACGTGACGCAGGGCGCGCTGCGGCGCTTGCACGCAGGGCTGAGCGCGCTCAAGCAGGCGTGATCAACGGACCTCCCTGGCGCACCAGGGGGTCTTTTTTCGCTAATCGCTGTCCAGTCGCGCCAAGGGCGCAAAGCTGGACGCCGCTCACTGACGGACCCTCACTCCAGCTCGCCCTCCGGCAGCAGGTGGTGCAGCCCGCAGACGATGATCTGCGCCGCGGCTTCGACGCTCAGCTTGCCGGTGTTGAGCACGATGTGGTACAGCGTTGGATTCTCCCAGTCGATGTCGTAGAAGCGGCCCAGGTATTCAGCGGTCGCGCGATCCTTGCGCATGATGAAGCGCCGGGCCTCGTCCTCGTCGACGTTCGCCTCGGCCATGATGCGCTGGGTGCGGACGTCGGTCGGTGCTTCGATGCGCACGTGCAACACGTCGGGCGCTTCGCGCAGGATGGCCTGGGCGCCCCGTCCCACGATCACGACCTTACCGGTGATGTGCGCGGCATGGATGGTGCTGCGAATCAGGCTGATGCAATAGACCTCGTCCAGCTCTTTGATGGTGAGCGGCGTAGGTTCTTCCGGCTCGTCGGTGGGCGCCGGTTGGAACGGATAATGGCGGCGTGGCCGGTGCGTGATCACGTCGCCCGTCGCGGCGAGCGCTTCCTCGCGCTCGATCGGAATGCGGGCAATGGTCCGGGGGCCGGGGCGCAGCAGGCGACCGATGAAATTCTGGACGGTATAGTGGTCTTCCGAATAGTCGACCAGCTCGCGCTCGGACAGCCCGACTTCCTGCGCGACTTCGCTCATCAGGCGTTTGTCGAAATACTGGAAATCGAGGAGCTCGCAGACCCGCGCCGCGATCGCGTCGCCAGCGCTGCCGATCTGGCGTGAAATGGTGATAGCTGCCATCGTACACCTCCAGGAACTACGGGCGGTTAAGAGGTGCGGATCAGCTTCGGCACACACCGGGCACAGCCGGCGCCCCCGCGACGATTCACCCGCACGATCCGGGTGCGGGCGAACATGCCCGGCGCGGCCCCGCTATCAGTCGTAATCAACCTAGATATCAGTATACAGGATGCGCGCGGGCGTTGTCGATAGACGCGAGCGAGCGTGTTTTGTTTTCGCCGGATGCTATGCTAGAATGGGGGGCGGTGACGCGCGTTCAGCGGAACGAAATTGCCTGCCTGATGAGCCGCTGATATACTAAGCCCACAAGTGCACTTAATCTGTTAAAGCGGACCGTCCACGGCACGCTGGAGGGTATAGCGGGTATGAGTTTGAACGAGTGGATCTTTATTGGCCTCTTCTTTGCATTGAGCTGGACTCTACCAGCGGTGCCCATCGTTTTGGGCAAGATCCTCGCCCCTCACCGGCCTAACCCGGTCAAACAGCAGGTGTACGAATGCGGTGTCGAAACCTACGGCGATACGCGCGTCCAGTTCCACGCGCAGTATTACGTCTTCGCGCTGGTGTTCTTGCTGTTCGACGTTGAGCTGGTCTTCCTGTTCCCCTGGGCGGTGGCCTACAACCAGTTAGGGTTGTTCGCGCTCTTCGAGATGGCGGTCTTCATCTTCTTGTTGGTCGTCGCTCTAGTCTATACGTGGCGCAAAGGCGCTTTGACATGGGCATAACCCGACAGGTCGGTAGCGTGACGTTGAGCCACCGGCCTTTTTTTGCTCGTCGTACCGAATCTCGCCGGAGATGACAGAATGACAGAGTTGTTACAGGATATTGGTTTGTCACACGGCCTGGCCGTACTCATCGCCAAAACGGTGGGCGTGTTCGTCGTCGGGATTTTCGGCCTTCTGTGGACGCTGGTCGGCATCTGGATCGAGCGCAAGCTGGCGGGCCGCTTCCAGGACCGGTTGGGTCCCAACCGCGTCGGCCCGTTCGGCCTGATCCAGACCGTCGCCGACACGGTCAAGATCCTGTTGAAAGAAGACCTGATGCCCACCGGCGTCGACCGCTGGGTGTTCAACCTGGCGCCGATCGTGTCGGTCGTGTCGGTGATCCTGATCTGGGCCGTCGTGCCGTTCAGCGGCAGTTGGATCGGCACCGATCTGAATATCGGCGTGCTGTACCTGGTGGCGGTGGGCGCGTTTGGCACCGTCGCGATCTTGATGGCCGGCTGGGGCAGCAACAACAAATTCGCCCTGCTCAGCGCGTTCCGTTCGGTGGCCCAGCTCATCAGCTACGAAGTGCCGATGGTGCTCGCGCTGCTGGTGCCGGTGCTGCTGTCCGGCTCGATGAGCACGCAGACGATCGTCCAGGAACAGCACATCATGTACCTGTTCGCCGTGCCGCTGACGGTGCTGATCTTCCTGACGTCCGGCCAGGCGGAAACCGGGCGCGGGCCGTTCGACCTGCTCGAAGCCGAGTCGGAGCTGGTGTCCGGCTTCCACATCGAGTATTCGGGCATGAAGTTCGGCATGTTCTACGTGGCCGAGTTTCTGCATGCCTTCACCATCGGCGTGCTGACGGCGATCCTGTTCATGGGCGGCTGGCGCGGCCCCTTCGCTGAGGATGTGCCGCTGTTGGGGTTCGTCTACCTCATGATCAAGAGCCTGGTGGCCTACGTCGTGCTGATCTGGGTGCGTATGACCCTGCCTCGCCTGCGCATCGACCAACTGCTCGACTTCAACTGGAAGTTCCTGGTCCCGCTCAGCCTGGTCAACTTGCTGGTGGTCGCGTTCGTGTGGAAGGTCGTGCCGGACACCGACCAGATCAGCGACCTGGGCGACGCGATCGTGCCGACGCTGGTGCTGCTGGTGGTGAATATCGCCATGATCGCGGTCGTGGGCGCCATCCTGCGCGAGCGCGGGCGACGCGAGCGGCAGCGGATCGAGGCGCGGATGACCGCAGCGAAACCTGCGGCGGCGGGTGATTAGGAGGGCGGCGTGGATATCACGGTTGAATCAGTAGTCTTTTTGATTTTCGGCGTCTTGACCCTGGGCAGCGCGCTGTTGATGGTCACCGCGCGCAACCTGTTTCATGGCGCGCTGTACCTGATGGCGAGCCTGTTCGGGGTGGCCGGGTTGTTCGTACTGCTGGCCGCGCCGTTCCTGGCCGGGGTGCAGGTCGTGGTGTATATCGGCGCCATCGCGATTCTGATCATCTTCGCGATCATGCTCACGCCCCAGGTGACGGCGATGCGCGGCATCCGTACGACGCAGTGGCCGCTGGCGGTGGCCGTGGCGGTGATTTTCTTCGCGCTGCTGGTGTCGGTCGCGACGCCGCTGATGGGCGAGCTGGGCGTGGACGACTTCGCGGCGGACTTCACGCAGGAGAACCCGCCCGACGTGCCCGCCGACAGCCTGGTCCGGCTGGGCGAGACATTGGTCGATCCGCAGGGCTTTATGCTGCCGTTCGAGGTGGCGTCGGTGTTGTTGATGGCGGCGCTGATCGGGGCCGCGCTGCTGGTGTGGCCCGAAGGCAAAGCGCCCACCCCGCCGGCTGAGGCGGGCGACGACTAGCGATTGGCGTGTATGGGCAGGGATGGCCCGGCAGCGGGCGCCCTGCGGGAGGCGTGATAGACGTATGGTACCGCTATGGATGTACTTGATGGTCGCCGCCGGGCTGTTTAGCATCGGGCTGTACGGCGTGCTCGCGCGGCGCAACGCCATCGCCATTTTGATGAGCATCGAACTGATGTTAAACGCGGTCAACATCAACCTGGTCGCGTTCTGGCGCTACCAGGCGCCGCTCGCGCTCAACGGGCAGGTGTTCGCCGTGTTCGTGTTTGTGGTGGCGGCGGCCGAGGCGGCGGTCGGCCTGGCGCTGATCATCACCATCTATCGCCGGCGCCAGTCGGTGATCGCCGAAGACGTGGACTTACTCAAGTGGTGATCGGCCACAACGACAGAGGAAATCACGTATGGATATAAATTGGTTTCACGCCGACTATCTCCCCTGGCTGATCCTGTTGTTCCCGCTGGTGAGCTTCCTGGTCATCGTGCTGTTCACCTCGAAGAACACGGTCCTCAGCCAGGTGGTGGGCCTGGTCGGGATTGGCGTGTCGTGGGTGCTCAGCATGCTGCTGTTCGTCAAGACGGTGTGGGCCTCCGATCCCGCGCTGGGCGAGCGCGTGTACGGCAGCGCGCTCGACTGGATGAGCCTGGGCACAACTACCTTCAGGCTGGGCGTGCTGGTCGACCCGTTGACGGCGTACATGTTGCTGATGGTCCCGCTGGCCTGCCTGCTGATCTTCATCTATTCGGTGGGATACATGCGCGGCGACGCGCACAACGCGCGGTTCTTCGCCTATATCTCGCTGTTCGCGGGCGCGATGCTGACCCTCGTGCTGGCCGATAACCTGCTGCTGCTGTTCGTCGGCTGGGAAGTGATGGGCTTCTGCTCGTACTCGCTGATCGGCTTCTGGGCGCACAAAAAGACGGCGATGGAAGCCGGCGTCAAGGCCTTCATGACCACCCGCGTGGCCGATATGCTGATGATGGTCGGCATCGGGTACCTGTTCCTGGAGGCGCGCACGCTCAACTTCCGCGACATCCTCTACAACGAAGAGATGCTGCACCATCTGGCGAGCACCGACGCGGTGCTGTTCGGCGGCAGCGTGGCCGGGCTGGTGGGCGTGCTGCTGGTGATCGGCACGATCGGCAAGAGCGCCCAGTTCCCGCTGCACACCTGGCTGCCGGACGCGATGGAAGGCCCGACGCCCGTCAGCGCGATGATTCACGCCGCGACGATGGTGTCGGCGGGTGTGTACATGGTCGTGCGCATGTTCCCGCTGCTCTCGGCGGGCGCGGACTTCCACCACTACGACTACAGCACGGCGATGGTCTTCATGGGCCTGATCGGCGCGATTACCGCGCTGGGCGCGGCGGTGCTGGCCCTGGGCCAGAACGACATCAAGCGCATCCTGGCCTATTCGACGATCAGCCAGCTCGGCTACATGATCGCGGCGCTGGGCATTGGCGCGTGGGTCGCCGCGGCGTTCCACCTGATCAACCACGCGTTCTTCAAGGCACTGCTGTTCATGGCCTCCGGCTCGGTGATCCACGCCATGGAGCACGGCGAGCACCACGCCGCCGAGAACGGTCACGGCCACGGGGAGCACGAGGAGCCGGACGGGCTGGTGATGGATTACGTCGCTCCGCCTAACGACATCCAGCGCATGGGCGGCCTGCTGCACCGCATCCCCCTCACGGCGATCACCATGGCGATCGGCGGGCTGTCGCTGGCTGGCTTCCCGTTGATCACCGCCGGGTTCTGGTCGAAGGACGAGATCATCGCGGAGGCGTGGCACGGCATGAGCCACGATCCCTTCCCGCTGTTCGTGCTGCTGGCGCTGGTGATCGCTGCCTTCCTGACGGCCTTCTACACGGCGCGCATGTGGCTGCTGACCTTCTGGGGCCAGCCGCGCACCCCGGCGGCGGAATACGCCAGCGTGGGCACCTTCCGCAAGCAGTGGGTGGTGTGGTGGAACAAGCGCGGCTGGAACAAGGACGTCAAGCTGATGCAGGAACCGGCCACCCCGCGCGACCGGCTGAGCTTCGCGCAGATGGAAACGCCGCTGGTCATCCTGGCCTTTCTCGCCATTTTCGCCGGGTTCATCGGCACGCCGGTCTATCACGCCCTGCACGACTTCCTGGCGCCGACGCTGCTCGAGGAGCCGCTGAAGATCGACTTCAACGTCGTGCCGATGCTGGTCAGCATCGCCCTGGCGCTCGGCGGGCTGGCGCTGGGCTGGTGGGTCTACGCCATCCGGCCGCTGCGCGTGGGCGAGATCGACCCGACCGAAAAGGCGCTGGGCCCAGGCGTGTGGCAGGTGCTGCAAAACCGGCTCTATATCGACATGCTCTACCGGCGCTACTTGCTGCGCCCGGTGGAATGGTTCGCGGTCAACGTGGTGATCCAGGCCATCGACAAGGAAACGATCGATGGCGTGCTGGAAACCATCGCCGAGGCGTTCACCTGGCTGGGCGAAGCTTTCAAGCGCTTCAACACCGTGGTGATCGACGGCGTGGGCGACGGCATCCCGCGCGCGATCGGCGATTTCGGCGCGTGGTTCCGCCAGGTGCAATCCGGCCGCATTCAAAACTATCTGCTGTACGTCACACTGGCGCTGCTGGCGCTGGGCACGCTGTTCCTGGTCCAGGTGAGATAAGGCGAGGCGTACCTCCATGTACGATTTGTTACCCATAGACTTCTTGACGCTGCTGACCTTCCTGCCCCTGCTGGGCGCGGTGATCGTCTTCCTGATCCCGCGCGGGCGCGAGAACTGGGCGCGCTGGACGGCGCTGGGGTTCAGCTTGGTCGTGCTGGTGATGACCATCGCCGTGTTCTACAACGTCCAGTCCGACCCGCCAGGGCCGGACGAGTGGGCGTTCGAGGAGCAGGCCGAGTGGTTCCCACAGCTCAACGCGTCGTGGCACATCGGCGTCGACGGCCTGAGCGCCACCATGGTCTTGCTGACCGGCATCCTGGTCCCGCTGGCGATCCTGATCTCGTTCGAGACGAAAGAACGCGTGCAGGCCAACCTGGCGCTGTTCCTGTTTTTGCAGACCGGGCTGTTGGGCGTGTTCGTGGCGCTGGACATGATGGTCTTCTTCGTCTTCTGGGAGATCGGGCTGGTGCCCATGTACTTCCTGATCTACCTGTGGGGCGGCGAAAACCGGCGCTATGCGGCTAACAAGTTCTTCCTGTACACCATGGCCGGGTCGCTGGGGCTGCTGCTCGCCACGCAGTTGATCGGCCTGTCGGTGAAGAGCTTCGACATCCCGGTGATGCTGCAGGCGTGGCCGAACTTCACCGGCTCGGGCGGCGAGATCCTGGGCGTGGACGCATCGGTCATCAAATATTACGCGCTGCTCGGTTTCACCCTGGCCTTTCTGATCAAAATCCCGGCGTGGCCGTTCCACACGTGGCTGCCCGACGCGCACACCGAGGCGCCGACCGGCGGCTCGATGCTGCTGGCGGGCGTGCTACTCAAGCTGGGCGCCTATGGGTTCCTGCGGCTGGCGATCCCGCTGTTCCCCACCGAGTGGATCATCCGCCGCGAGTTGTTCAGCCTGCAATACAATCTGGTGGACGTGCTGGGCTTCCTGGCCGTGCTGGGGATCGTGCTCGGCGCGCTGGCGGCCTGGGGCCAGAACGACTTCAAGCGGCTGGTCGCCTACTCCTCGGTGAACCACATGGGCTTCGTGGTGCTGGGGCTGGCCGTCGCGGCGCTGATGTACGGCACCGTGTGGGCCGAACAGAACAATAAGTGGGGGCTGGTGGGCGATGTGGCCGGCGTCGAGCGCGCCGAGGCGACCCGGTCTAAGCTGGACGAGGTCTACCCGGTTGAGCTGCGCGAATCCGATCGGGAGGACGCGCGGATCGCGCTCAACGGCGCGGTGCTGCAGATGTTCAACCACGGGCTGAGCAGCGCGGGCATGTTCTTGCTGGCCGGGGCGCTCTATCACAAGGCCCACACGCGCGACCTGCGGCGGTTTGGCGGGCTGTGGGACATCATGCCGGTGTTCGGCGCGCTGCTCATCTTCGTCAGCATGGCGTCGCTGGGCCTGCCGGGCCTCAACGGTTTCGTGGGCGAATTCCTGATCATCTCGGGATCGTTCAAAGCCTACCCGGTGTATGTGTTCCTGAGCCTGTTCGGGCTGCTGGTGACCGGCATCTACATCCTCAAGGCGATTCAGAAATTATTACACGGCCCCTACAACGAAGAATGGGCCGAATATGACCGGAGCGAGCACCGGCTGGAGATCGAACGGCGCGAAGTGATCGCGCTGGCGCCGTTGGTGGTGCTGATGCTGATCACGGGGTTGTATCCCAACTGGGTGCTGGACGTGATCAACAGCGGCGTGGTGCGGTTCCTGGGTGGCTAAGCAGACCATACACGGAGGCCTTTTGAATGGTAATGACGTTTAGTGGTGTCCTGACGGGCATCCTCCTCATCCCGCTGATCAGCGCGATCCTCATCCTCTTGCTGCCCAAGGACAAGAAGGACGAGGTGCGCATCATCGCGGCGATGGCGACGGGGATCGTCCTGCTGCTGGCCCTGGGCGTGTTCTTCGGGTACAGCGTGGATGACGCCAATGCTGCCAACGACAACGGCCAGACGTACTTCGCGTATGAGGATCACGTCCAATGGATCGAGTCCATTGGCGTGAGCTGGCACCTGGGCGTGGACGGCATCAGCGCGCCGATGGTCCTGCTGACCGCGCTGGCCGGGTTTGCCGGAGTCCTGATCTCATGGGGCATCGAAGACCGCACCCGCGAGTTTATGGCCTTCTTCCTGCTGTTGGTGGCGGGCGTGTTAGGCGTGTTCATGGCGGTGGACCTGTTCGTGCTGTTCTTCTTCTACGAGCTAGCCATCTTCCCGATGTACTTCTTGATCGTGATCTGGGGCTGGGTCAAGACGCGCGAATATGCCGCCATGAAGCTGACGCTCTACATCCTGATCGGCTCCGTGGTGGCGCTGGTCGGCATGCTGGCGCTGTATTTCAAGGCCGGGCAGGCGACGGGCGTCTATAGCTTCGATTTCGTGGACCTGCAGGCGGCGACCAAAGCGGGCGTGTTCGATGAGCCGTTCTCGGCGGCTTGGTCTGCGGCGACCACCGCCAAGCTGTGGTTCCCGGCCATCTTCATCGGGTTTGGCGTGCTGGCGGGTGTGTGGCCCTTCCACAACTGGAGCCCGGATGGCCATGTGGCCGCGCCGACCGCCGTCTCGATGATCCACGCGGGCGTGCTGATGAAGCTGGGCGCGTTCGCCGCGCTGCGCGTTGGCGTGCAGCTTCTGCCGGAGGGCGCCAAGGCGCACCTGCCCTGGATCGTCTTCCTGACCCTGATCAACGTGGTCTACGGCGCGCTGATCGCCATGCGCCAGCGCGACTTCAAATACGTCATCGGCTTCAGCTCGGTCAGCCACATGGGACTGGTGAGCATGGGCTTCGCCACGATGAATCTCACCGGGATGACCGGGGCGGGGCTGCAAATGTTCAGCCACGGCATCATGACGGCGCTCTTCTTCGCCTGCGTCGGGATGGTGTACGACCGGGCCCATACCCGCGATATCCCCAGCCTGGGCGGCTTCGTGCAGAAACTGCCCTGGGTGGCGGTCGCCTTCATCATCGGCGGCTTCGTGAGCATGGGCATGCCGGGGTTGAGCGGCTTCGTGGCCGAGTTCCCGATCTTCGTCGGGCTGTGGGACGGCCCCAACTTCGCGCCCGCCGCGAGCTGGCTGACCGACACGTTCAACTATTACGGCCTGATCGCGCTGCTGGCGGCGCTGGGCATCATCGTCACAGCGGCCTATGTGCTGCGCGTCGTGGGGCAGGTGTTTTTCGGCGAGTTCAACCGCGAGCGTTTCCCCGATGTGCCGCCGATCACGATCTACGACAAGGTCGCGCTGCTGCTGCTGGTGTTCTGGCTGGTGGCGCTCGGTGTCTATCCCCGGCTGATGGCCCCGATGGTCGAATCGGGCGTCAAGCCTATCGTGTCGATGCTGGGAGGTTAAGTTGAACTTCTCGACTGATACCCAGGCGAGTGTAATCGCAATCCTGCCCGAAATACTCATGACGATCCTGGCCATCGCGGTGCTGGTCTACGACGTGATCTGGCCCCAGGAACGGCGCGTTCAACTGGGCTACGTGGCCGGGTTCGGACTGATGGCTATCGCGGGCGTGGTCTGGCTGGTCGGCGTGCCACAGGCGGGCGGGCTGCAAGAGCAGTTGTTGCTGGGTGGTATGGTCCGGCACGACGACATGGCCCAGATTTTCCGCGTGATGGTCATCCTGGCGGGCGCGTTGAGCTGCCTCCTGGCGATGGGCGTGCTCAAGCTGCGGGCGCGCGGCGATTTTTACGCCGTGCTGATCGTGGCGGTGATCGGCGCCAGCCTGATGAGCGCCGCCGCCGACCTGATCATGATCTTCCTGGCGCTGGAGACGACCTCGATCACGCTCTACCTGCTAGCGGGTTATCTGCGCGACGACGACCGCAGCACCGAAGCGGGCCTGAAATACTTCCTGTTCGGCGCGTTCACCTCGGCGTTCACGCTGTATGGCCTGTCGCTGGTGTATGGCCTGACCGGCCACACCAATATTTACGCGCTGGGCAAAGACCTGGCGACCGGCGGCCTGCCCGATCCGCCCGTGTTGATCGCCCTGGGGATGGTCATGGTCGGCTTTGGGTTCAAGATCAGCGCGGTGCCGTTCCACTTCTGGACGCCGGATGTCTACGAAGGCGCGCCGACCCCGATCACGGCCCTGTTGAGTTCGGCCAGCAAGGCGGCGGCGGTGGGCCTGCTGCTGCGCTTCTTGCTGGCGGTGTTCCCGCCGCCGGAACTGCTCGGCGCGCTGGATGGCATCAAGGATTACAGCGCGTACTGGGTGCAGCTCACCGCGGTGCTGGCCGTCGTGTCGATGACGTTGGGCAACGTGCTGGCGCTGGTCCAGACGAATATCAAGCGCCTGCTGGCCTATTCGACCATCGCGCACGCCGGGTATATCCTGATCGGCGTGGCGGCCATCTCGACCGACCGCAGCGGCGACGGCGTGGCGGCGGTGGCGTTCTATATGTTCATGTACGTCCTGACGAATATTCTGGCGTTTGGCGTGGTCATCCTGTTCTCCAACGCGACCGGCAGCGACGAGATCCGTGACCTGGCCGGGCTGAGCCGCCGCAATCCGTGGCTGGCCCTGGCGATGACCGTGGCACTGCTCAGCCTGGGCGGCATCCCGCCGGCGGCGGGCTTCGTCGGCAAGTTCCTGCTGTTCCGCGCGGCGGTGAACGCCAATCTCGTCTGGCTGGCGCTCGTCGGCATCATCAACGTGATCATCGGCCTTTACTACTACCTGGTCGTCGTCAAGGTGATGTATATGGAGCGTGGCGAAGACGAAGACCGGCCGATCCCGGTCACCACGCCGTACTCGTGGGCGCTGGGGATCGCCGTGGCGGGCGTGCTGCTGTTCGGCACGATCCTGGTCACGCCGCTGCTCGACTGGGCCACCGACGCGGCTCACGCACTGTACGTGCTGCTGTAACGGAGCATCTCGCAGAACCGTTCAGGGGCGGTCATCACGCGATGGCCGCCCCTGTTTTATTGTGGGAGGGGGGAATCCGCAACGCGGCGGGCGGAACAGGCGTATACTAGATCCAGACGCGTGAGTGAGGAGAAGAACAGTGTGGCTGAGCAGAAAACCTTCCCCTGCGAGACGTGCGCGATACGCCGCCGCGCTGAGGAAAAACCGAATTCGTTCATGGCGCGGTTGTGGCGCTGGCATACTAAGTGGTGCCCCGGCTGGAAAGCCTACCAGCGCCACCTGGCCGGGCAGGGGCCGGTCCAGTAGCCAGCCCGGATCGGACGGGGCGCATCGCCGGATGCGCCCCGTTTGCTAGTACACTCACGCACCGCGCAGCGCCGCGTCCACCTTGCCCCTCAGCAGCGGCTCCGGCGCGGCGCCCACGATCCGGTCCACCACGCGCCCGTCGCGGAAAATCAGCAGGGTGGGGATGCCCTGCACGTGATACGCGTTGGCCGTGGCCGGGTTTTCGTCCACATTGAGCTTGGCGACCTTCAGCCGCCCGGCGTAGTCCCCCGCCAGTTTCTCCACCACCGGCGCGATCATGTGGCACGGGCCACACCACGGCGCCCACAGATCGACCAGCACTGGCAGATCGCTCTCCAGCACGTCGCGCCGGAACGACGCGTCGCTGACCGGGACGGGTTTGGCGGGCGCGCCGGATGGCGCTGCCTGGGCAGCCGGAGACGGCGCCGGGCGCGCCTGGGGACGCGGACCGCGCTCCAGCAGGAAATCGACGTACTCGCGGGCCGCCACGGAGGAGACGCCCTCCGCCCGCGCCACCTCCTGCCCGTCGCGGAAGGTGACCAGCAGGGGCAGCGGCCCGGCGAACCGCGCGGCGGTCTGCGGGTTGGCGTCCGCGTCCAGGCGGGCAACCAGCAGCCGCCCGGCGTCGTTGCGGGCGATCTGGCGCAGGCTTTCCTCGAGCGAGCCATCCAGGCTCCCGCGCCAGATGACCAGCACGACCGGCAGGCCGCTGTTCAAGACGCGATCGATGCTCTGATCGTTGGTGTGCAAGGGTGTGTCGAAGCGTGGCATGGTGGTTGAGCTCCTTTTCTCTCTAGTTAGATGCCAGCCTGCGCGGTTTGGTTAGCACCAATATGTCGAATCTGCGTTAGAACGGCGTAAATTGTGTCATTTTTGATTCGTATTTTTGACAATTAAAGGGGTCTTTGCTACGCTTGTGCTTTATGGCACAGGGGGCTCTGGCCACGACAGCGTGGTTATGCCTCCTCGTCAAGCGCGCAGCAAGGTTAGCCAACATGCACGCCAGACAAACGTCGTACAGTGCGCGATACACTGCGGTGAGTGCCGTAGCGGGAGAAGCCGGCTGTGCGGGGTTGGCTTTCATCGCGCTGGCCACTGGCGCGGGCGTGTTGCTCGATTTTCAAGTCACGAAACTGCATCCGATTTTTAGCGTGGGGTTGCTCTTCCTCAGCATCCCCGCCGGCCTATACTGGACGATCCGCAGGACGCTGAGCATGGACCGGAAGGTGACCCCGACCTATGTGCGCAACCTGGCGCTGGCGAGCATGGCAAGCCAGGCCGGTTGTCTCAGCCTGATCCTGATCTTCATGGCGCTGTTTGCCGGATTGTTCCTCGATTCCCGGCTGGACACGCACCCGATTTTCACCATCCTGCTCATTGTGATCAGCATACCGGTCAGCCTGTGGGCGATGATCCGGCTGATGCTGTCGTCGGTGGCTGCGATGAAGCTGTCGGCACCGGACACTTCGCGCACGGCCCCATCTTTCACCGGTCAATCTGTCCATACGAAGGAGAATGGCTCTTGAAGGGAGTGCTCATACTAATCGGCATCATCGTCTTCAGCGCAATCTTCTGTTACTGGGTACCCTTCGTGCTCATGCCCGGTCAGGGGATCGCAGTGGCGCTGCCGGTGATCATGGTGCCTGGCGAAGTTGTCTGGGAGGATTTCCTGGGCATCGAGGGCCTGACCGTCACCAACACGATCATCGGCACCCTGGTGGCCGACGTGCTGGTGCTGCTCTTTGCCTTCGGCGCGACGCGGAACTTGAAACAGATCCCGGGGCGGTTGCAAAGCCTGTTCGAAATGCTGACCGAGGCGCTGTATAGTCTCGCCAAGTCGACGGCGGGCCACAACGCGCGCGCGATCTTCCCCCTGATGGCGACGATCTTCCTGTTTCTGTTGATCGCCAACTGGGTCAAGCTGGTGCCCGGCGCTGAGAGCGTGGGCCTGATGCACTGCGCCCACGAAGGCATCAACGGGTATCCGAAGAACGGCATCCTGCTCGAAGTCGATTCGCCGCTGGATACCGGCACCCGCGCCACGGAAGCCGACTACGAGGCCTGCTATGCGGCCACGCACGGCGAGGCTCACGCGGAAGAGGGCGAGCATGGCGAGGAGGCAGTTGCTGAGGGCGCTGGGGAAGGCGAGGCCGCCGCGGCTGAAACCGCAGCCGAGCGCGACGACATCTACGCCGTGACGCCGTTCGTGCGCGGCGCGGCGACCGACCTGAACCTGACGCTGGGGCTGGGCTTGCTGGCCTTCCTGGCGATCCAGTTCTTCGGGGTAAAGGCGCTGGGCATCGGCTATTTCACCAAGTTCGTGAACACGCCGGCGCTGGCCAATATCGCCAAGCGGCCGATGGGCATCATGGATTTTGCCGTTGGCCTGCTGGAGATCATTCTGGAGCTGGCGAAAATTCTCAGCTTTGGCTTCCGTCTTTTTGGCAACCTGTTCGCGGGCGGCGTGCTGCTGTTCGTCATGTCGTTCCTGCTGGCGATGCTGGTGCCCGCGGCGGTTTATGTTCTGGAATTGTTCGTTGGCCTGATCCAGGCGTTTGTGTTCGCCATGCTGCTGCTGGTCTTCAGCTCGATGGCGATGCAGCCTCACGGTCACGACGACGCGCACTCGTAGCGCATTACACACACTGACAACCTCAGGAGGATTTCATGGAAATAACGGGCAATCTGGTAGATGCAGCGAAGGCTCTGGGCGCCGGCCTGGCAATGATCGGCGTGATCGGTCCGGGCATTGGCATTGGCCTGCTGGTTCAAGGCGCTCTGAACGCGATCGGGCGCAACCCCGAGGCCTCCGGCCAGATCACCACGAATATGATCTTGGGCATTGCGTTCGCAGAAGCCGTCGCGATCTACGCTCTGGTGGTGTCCCTGATCATCCTGTTCGTGCTGTAGTCGCGGATCAGGAGGCACTAGGTGGACGCATTAGGCATTAATCTAGGCTTTTTCATCGCTCAGCTCGTCAATTTCGGGATCATCTTCTTCCTGCTGGCGAAGTTCGTCTGGCCGCGCGTGCTGGATATGCTCGACCAGCGCCAGGAGCGCATCGCCAAGGGGCTCGAAGATGCCCGCGCGGCTGAAGAGGCACGCCAGAACGCGGAGCGCGAGCGCGACAAGCTGCTCGCCCAGGCCCGCGCCGACGGCCAGAAGGTGGTCGAAGAAGCACGGCTGCGCGGCGAGGAACAGGCCAAGCAGATCATCCGCGAGGCCCAGCGCGAGTCCGAAGGAGTCCGGTCGCAGGCGCGCATCCAGGCCGAGGAAGAGCGCAACCGCATCCTGTCCGACACGCGCGATCAGATCGTGTCACTGGCGATGGCGGCGGCGGAGCGCGTCGTCGGCGCTGGGCTGGACGAGAAGCGCCAGCGCTCGATCATCAACGCGTTCTTCTCCGAGATCCCTGCCGAAGCCAAGAACCTGGGCAAGCACGTCCAGGTGGTGAGCGCGCTGCCGCTCACCGAAGCGGAGAAGGCCGAAGTTGTCAAGGTGACCGGCGCCGAACAGGTCGACTACCGGGTCGATCCGTCGATCCTGGGCGGCCTGATTCTGCGCGCGGGCGACAAGGTCGTAGATGGTAGCGTGCGCGGCGACATGACCGCGCTGTCGGCCCAACTTCGCTAACAGCATTTTCTGCAGACGCTTGACACGCCAGGGATTCGTAGCTCTCTGGCGTTTTCATTCCGTGAGGAGGAGACCATGCGGACCATTCCGTTAGGCCATAGCGGGGTCGAGGTCAGCGCGCTGTGCCTGGGAGCGATGTACTTTGGCACGCGCACGGACCCGGCGACCTCGCTGTCGCTGCTCGACCAGTACGTCGCGGCGGGCGGCACATTCATCGACACGGCGAACATTTACACCCACTGGGCGGAAGGCGGCCGGGGCGGCGAGAGCGAAACCTTGCTGGGCGACTGGATGAAAGCGCGCCGCAACCGCGCCGATCTGTTCATCGCCAGCAAGGTTGGGTTCGAGTATCCCGGCGTCGAGCGCGGGCTGTCCGCCCGGCTCATCGAAGCCGAGTGCGACAAGAGCCTGCGGCGGCTGGGCGTGGAGGCCATCGACCTGTATTACGCGCACGTCGACGACCGCCGGACTCCGCTGGACGAGACGCTGGCGGCATTCGACCGGCTGGTGCGGGCGGGCAAGGTGCGCTTCGTGGGCGCCAGCAACTACACCGCCTGGCGGCTGGAAGAGGCGCGAGCGGTCAGCGCGGCGGGGGGCTATCCGGCCTTCTGCGGCGTACAGCAGCGTTATACCTACCTGCGGCCCCGGCCCGGCGCCAGCTTCGATCCGCAGTTGGCCGCCAACGACGACCTGCTCGATTACTGCCGCGCGCGCAGCACTGAGATCGCGCTGCTGGCCTACTCGCCGCTGCTGGGGGGCGCCTACACGCGCGCCGACCGCCCCTTGCCAGGGGAATACGCCGGCCCGGACACGGATGCCCGGCTGGCGGCGCTGCGCGAGGTGGCCGCGGCGCACGGCGCCACACCCAACCAGATTGTGCTGGCGTGGATGCTGAACAGCGATCCGGTTGTGATCCCGGTCTTCGCGGCGAGCAGCCCGGCGCAGATGGCCGAGAACCTGGCGGCGCTCGATATCGCGCTCACCCCCGGGCAAATGGCGCGGCTAGACGGCGCATCAGGCTAGCCTGCGCGGCGGCGTCTGTGCAGTTGTCCGGCCTGACCTGGCAGTGCCAGGGCGCTTCAGTGCGTGTGAGCGATCCTGAGGGGCAGGATGGTGGTTACTGGGCGGATCGAACGTCGTAGAGCACGCTGCGTTCACCGTTGGCCAGGAGCGTGAAGCTTCTGGTCAACTGCCCTTCCGCGACCAGCTCTTCGAGCAGCTCGCCCAGGTCCGTGCCATCCGGTAGGGCGACGGAGTCGGCGATGGTCTCGTCGCGCAGTGCAATTCCGTTGCGATTGATGATTCTGACAATGTGATTCTTGAGTGACTCCCGTTGCTTTGGGGTCATGTTGGCCCTCGCCTATCGTTAACCGATACCTCTATTATAAGGCATATTTCAAACTGCCGCCTGTGTTGTCCTGGGCTTTGGTCTGTCTGGACATCGGCGCTACAATGGGAATCACCGGCGGCAGACCGAATCACATGAAGGGGACTCGATGAACTTCAGCGATTTACTGGCGGCGGTGCCGAACCTGGCGACGGCGCCCGAGAAGGACGCGGTCATCACGGCGCCGGTCAGCGAGAGCGTGCAGACCGTGGAGCCCGGCGGGGTCTTCCTGGCGCGGCGCGGCGCCAGCGTCGATGGCCACGACCTGATCGCCCAGGCGGTGGCGCGCGGCGCGGCGGCGGTTGTCGGCGAGCGCCCGCCCGGCGACATAGCCTGCCCGGTGCCGTATGCACAGGTGGCGGCGGGAGCCAGGGCGCTGGGGCCGCTGGCGGCGGCGTATTACGGCTTCCCGGCTCGCAAGCTGGTGATCATCGGCGTGACCGGCACCGACGGCAAGACCACCACCTGCACGCTGATCCACAGCATGCTGGCCGCGGCGGGCGTGCCCACCGGGCTGATCTCCACCGTGAATGCCGTCATCGGGGATCAGGCGCTCGAAACCGGGCTGCACGTCACCACCCCGGCGGCCCATGAGGTCCAGATGTACCTGGCAAAGATGGTCGAGGCGGGGCTGACGCACGCCGTGCTGGAGGCGACGTCGCACGGGCTGGCCCAGGGGCGCGTGGATGGCGTGGATGTCGATGTGGCCGTGCTGACCAATGTCACGCACGAGCACCTGGACTTTCACGGCACATGGGAGCAGTACCGGCGCGACAAGGCCCGCCTGTTCGAGATGGCGGCGGCGAGCTACCGCAAGCCCGGCGTGCCCAAAGTCGCCGTGGTCAATGCCGGCGATCCCAGCGCCGATTTCTTCCGCCAGATGGCCGCCGGCGTGGACCGCGTGCTGACTTACGCGCTCGAGCCAGCCGGGCCGGTCGATGTGCGCGTCGAGGCTATCGAGTACGGGCCGGACGCGACGCGCTGCATGATTGTCGGGCCGGGGGAAGCCCGCCAGCCGGTCGACACGCGGCTGGTGGGGCCGTTCAACGTATCCAACCTGCTGGCGGCGGTGACGGCCAGCAGCGCGCTCCTCGGCGACGACCCCGCCCGGCTGCGGGCCGCCGTCGCGGAGGGCCTGCGCGCCGTGCCGCTGATCCCGGGGCGCATGGAGCGCATCGACGAAGGGCAGGACTTCCTGGCGATCGTCGACTTCGCGCACACGCCCAACGCGCTGCAGCGCGCGCTCGAAGCGGCCCGCGCAATGATCCCCGCGGACCGCCGCGTGATCGCGGTCTTCGGCAGCGCCGGCCTGCGCGATCGCGAAAAACGCCGCATGATGGCCGAGATCGGCGCGGAACTGGCCGACGTGTCCGTGCTCACGGCGGAGGACCCGCGCACCGAATCGCTGGCGGACATCCTCGACGAGATGGCCCAGGGCTGCCTCCGGCGCGGCGGAGTGGAGGGCGAGACCTTCTGGCGCGTGATGGACCGGGGACGCGCGCTGGCCTTTGCGTGCTCGCTGGCGCGGCGCGGCGATCTGGTGATCGCGTGCGGCAAAGGCCACGAGCAGAGCATGTGTTTTGGGACCATCGAATACCCGTGGGACGACCGGCAGGCGCTGCGGGCGGCGCTGCGCGGCGAGCCGCTGCTGACGCTGCCCACCGCCGATCTCACGCCGGGCGAGACAGGGACCGTGTAGGGAAGCAGGATGGAGATGCGCCCATGACCGACCGCCGCGCCGCCGAGGTGCAGCTTTACCGGGTCCAGACGGGCGCCTCGCGCGTGCATATTCTCACGCTGGTCTCCCCGCAGCGACCCACGCTCGACCGGTTCGTGCTTGTCGAGCGCGAGCGCGACGCGGCGCTGATCGTATGCGACCGCTGCCCGCTCGACGCACCACTGGGACGCGGCGCCCCGCAGCCCGTCCCGGCCCAGTCGCTGACGATGTTCCTGTTCGCGCTGCGCGCGGCGAGCGAGGCGTGGTCCGAAGACTGCATCCCTGAGGGCGCTCACGACGGGATCACGATCATCGTCGAGCGCGCCGAGCAGGACCTGTACCGGCGCACGCGGATGGTCGATCCGCCGGAGAACAGCGCCCACGCGCGGCTGTTGGACGCCTGGAAAAACGCCTTCCCGGCGGTGCGCCGGGTCTTACGCTGAGGAGTGGCTATCATGCGCTATGGTTTGAGCCTGCCGCCGTTCGAGCAGTTCGCCGATCCCGCGCTGCTGGCCCGGCTGGCGCGCGACGCCGAGGAGGCCGGCTGGGACGGGTTTTTCCTGTGGGATCACATGCTCTCGCGCAACAGAGAGACGCCGATCGCCGATCCGTGGGTGGCGCTGGCCGCCGCCGCGATGACGACGCACCGCATCCGCCTGGGCACCCTGATCACGCCGGTGGCGCGCCGCCGCCCGTGGAAGCTCGCCCGCGAGACGGTCACGGTCGACAGGCTTTCCGGCGGGCGAGTGATCCTGGGCGTGGGCCTGGGTACCCCACCCGAATGGGAATACGCCACGTTTGGCGAGGACCCCGACGATCGTGTCCGTGCCCAGAAGCTCGACGAAGGGCTGGCGATCCTCGATGGGCTGTGGCGCGGGGAGCCGTTCGCCTTCGCGGGCGAGCACTTCCACCTGGAGCCGCCAATCACCTTCCTGCCGCGCCCGGTCCAGACGCCCCGCATCCCGATCTGGGTGGCCGGCAACTGGCCCAACAAACCGCCCATCCGCCGGGCGGCGCGCTGGGATGGCGCCTGCCCGGAAGCCAAAGAGGGGCGGCTCTCGCCGGATGACTGGCGCGATATCCTGGCGTTGATCCGGGAAATCCGGGCGGACGAGGCGCCGTTCGAGGCCGTGCATCTGGACAGCCTGGTTCACCTGCCACCGCGGAAAGCCGCGGATCACATCGCGGCTTACGGCGAGGCGGGCGTGACATGGTGGATCGAATACATCACGCCGGACGCGTTCGGCGTGCCGCGTTACGAGCGCTGGCCGGATCAGGTCGTCGAGAAAATGGTCGCGCGGCTGCGCCAGGGACCCTCAGCGTTAGGCAGGCGTCAGGGAGACGTGTGACGATCATCTGGCTCGCGAAGGGGCGGCTGTGCTATGCTAGTGGCAGTGTGGCGCGAGATTCTCCCTTGATACACCCCGAGGGGTCGGCTAGAATCGACGTCACGCACGAACAAGAGAGTATCCATGCTCGATCTCGGCATCGTCATCGTCAACTGGAACACGCGCGACCTGCTGCGAGACTGCCTGACATCGGTCGCGGCGTCCGAGGGCAACTTTTCTTACCGTGTGGTCGTGGTTGACAACGCCTCGACCGACGGCAGCGCCGAGATGGTCCGGGCCGGGTTCCCGGACGTGACGGTGATCGCCAGCCCGACGAACGATGGGTTCAGCGCCGCGAATAACAAGGGGCTGCGCCTGTTGGGGTTCGGGCAAGGCCAGGCCGGGGCGCCGCGCTACGCGCTGGTGCTCAACCCGGATACGGTGCTGCCGCCGGCGGCGCTGCGCGAGATGCTGGCCTACATGGATGGCGACGAGACGATCGGGGCGGTGGGGCCCAAGCTGGTGCTGCCGGATGGCAGCCTGGACCTGGCCTGCCGCCGCAGCTTTCCAACGCCCGAAGTGAGCTTTTATCGCATGGTGGGGCTGTCGAAGCTGTTCCCGCACAGCCGCCGCTTTGGGCGCTATAACATGACGTTTCTCGATCCCGACATCGAAACCGAAGTCGACTCGGTGGTGGGGGCGTTCATGCTGGTCCGGCGCGAGGCCATCGAGCGCGTGGGGCTGTTCGACGAAACGTTCTGGATGTATGGAGAGGATCTGGATTGGGCGTATCGAATCAAGCAGGCCGGGTGGAAGATCATGTACCACCCCAGCGTGACGGTCACCCACGTGAAGCGGGCGGCCAGCCGGCAGTCGCGCCGGGCCCAGGGCGAGTTCTACCGGGCTATGCTGATCTTCTACCGGAAACATTACCGGGTGACGACGCCATGGTGGCTCCACAGCCTGATCCTGGCCGGGTTGGCGCTGCGGGGGGGACGCCCGTTGTGGCGCGAGTTACTGAAGCCGGCCGCCCACGGGTGAACTCGGCGCGCGACCGCCATGTGCGCGCAGTGCTGCATTCGGCCCTGGTCGTGATCGACGGGGTGATGCTGGCGCTGGCCTTCCTGCTTGGGTATGTGCTCCGCGCCCGGCTGCCGCTGCCCGCCGTCCCGATGAACCCGCCCTCGTTCTCGAATTACGTGCCGATGATGATCGTACACGTCCTGAGCGTGCTGGTCGTGTTTTATTTCGCGCGGATGTACCACCAGCGCCGCGCGGTCAGCCGCATCGACGAGGCGTACGCCGTCGCGCAGAACGTCTCGATCGGCACCTTCCTGGCCGTGGCGTTCGAAACGCTGGCCTTCAAGAACAGCGCGCTGGAGCTGGACTACCCGCGCGGTGTCGTGCTCTACGCCTGGCTGCTGAGCATCGTGCTGGTCGTGGTGGGGCGCATGTTGCTGCGCTTCACGACGATTCGCCTGCGCGAGGCGGGCATCGGGCGCGACAACGTGCTGATCATCGGGTCGGGCGAGGTGGCGCGCACCATCGCGGAGAAAATCCGCTGGTCGTCGCAGTTGGGCTACACCATCGTCGGCGTGGTCAACGGCGCGCCGGGGCAGAAGGTGGGCGAGGTGCCGATCATCGGCACGACCGGCGAGCTGCCGGAGTTGATCGACGAGTACGAAGTGGACGAGGTGATCATCGCCCTGCCGGAAGCGTCGCACCGCGAGCTGGTGCAGTTGGTCAGCAAGTGCCAGCGCGGCAAGGTCAACATCAAGGTCTACCCGGATATCTTCGCCTATATGTCGGGCGGCATCACCGTCGACGATCTCAATGGCCTGCCGCTGCTCTCCGTGCGTGATGTGGCGCTGCGCGGCTGGAAGCTGAGCCTCAAGCGCGCCATGGATATGGTCGTCTCGTTCATCGGGCTGATCTTCCTCAGCCCCGCGCTGGTGATGACCGCCATCGCCATCAAGCTCGAGTCGCCGGGACCGGTCTTTTTCTGCCAGGACCGCATGGGCCTGGACGGGCGCCCCTTCCCGATGATCAAGTTCCGCACCATGCGCCAGGATGCCGAGCGCGAGGGGCCCGGCTGGACCAAGCCCGGCGACCCGCGTGTGACGCGCCTGGGCGTCTTCATGCGCAAGACCAACTGGGACGAACTCCCCAACCTGATCAATGTCTTCTACGGGCAGATGAGCCTGGTCGGGCCGCGCCCGGAGCAGCCGTATTACGTCCAGCGCTTCCGCGAATACATCCCGCGCTACATGGAACGCCACCGCGAGAAAGCCGGCATGACCGGCTGGGCCCAGGTCAACGGGCTGCGCGGCGACACATCCATCCTGGAGCGGACCAAATACGACCTGTGGTATGTCGAGAACTGGTCGCTGTGGCTGGACATCAAGATCGTGATCCGTACGATCTTCCGCATGATCACGCGCCGCGACGAGAACGCGTACTGATCCCGGCTGCGCTTCCCCCGCATTCGATTTTGGGTACATGTCAAATCTGCGGCGAGTTTTGAACCACAGAGTACTCAGAGAGCGCAGAGGGAGATTGTGGAGAGACCTTGAAACCATTCCTCTCTGTGTCCTCCGCGACCTCTGTAGTAAGCTTTCTGCCCCGCATCTGCAACGCAACCCTTCGATTGTTTCCTGCCGCCGGCTTGTGGCTATAATAGGACTGTTGGCCGCCGCCACCTGAAAGCGTACTGGATCGATGGATATTGCCGAACTGACTCAACACATGCACGATTTCGTGCGGGCCAAAGGCTGGTACGATGCCAACACGCCCCGCCCCCAGACGCCGCGCAACATGGCGATCTCGATCGCGATCGAGGCCGCTGAAATCCTGGAGCACTTCCAGTGGGATGGCGACGTCGCCGACGCGGAGGCGCTGGCGGGCGAGCTGGCCGACGTCGCGCTCTATCTTTTACAGCTCGCCAGCGTCAGCGGGATCGATCTCGAACGGGCGATCCTGGACAAGCTGGCGGCGAACTATGGCCGCGAATGGGACCAGCCGGTCCCGCAAGCTAACAACACAGATAATAGATAGTTGATCCGCTGCATCTTTCATTTTGCGAGGTGATCCATGATACAGTTTGACTGGTTGGCCCGTGAGCAGATCGAACGGCACAGCCTCGATATGCGCCAGTTCATCGATTTCCGGCAGTCGTGGCTGGCCAACGGCATGCGCCTCATCGAAGCGTACAACGGCAGCGGGCTGTCGTTCACCATCCTGCCCGACCGCGGGCTGGACATCTGGACGGCGCACTACAACGGCGTCCCGCTGACCTGGGTGGCCCAGGGATCGCCGTTCGTGCCGGATTTCGGGCAGCCGTGGCTGCGCCAGTTCAACGGCGGCCTGCTGACGACCTGCGGCCTGACCCACGCCGGGCCGCCCGAGACCGATCCGCGCACCGGCGAAGTGCGCGACCTGCACGGGCGCTTTACGCGCCTGCGCGCGACGGGCATCACGGCGACCGGAGTCTGGGTGAACAACGGATACCTGATGGAGTTGTCCGGCACGGTGGCCGAATCGGCCCTGTTCGGCGAGCAGCTCCGGCTGGACCGCACCTACCGGATGGCGCTCGGTGAACCGTCGATCGAGATCACCGACTCGGTGACCAACGTGGGCGACATGCCCGCGCCGCTGATGGTGCTGTATCACGTCAACCTGGGATACCCGCTGATCAGCCAGGACACGACGTTCGACTCAGCCTACCACGGCGTCTATCCTCGCGACGCCGAGGCGCGCAAAGGCACGCATCGTTGGGCGGATTATGACGCGGCGATCCCCGGCTATGCCGAGCAGGTGTACTTCCATCACGTCAAGGCGGACCCGAACGGCCAATCGGCTGCCGCGCTGCTGCACAAGAGCTTCGGCCTGCTGTACACATGGGATACCGCCTCGCTGCCGTATATCACCCAGTGGAAGAACGTCCGCCAGGGGATCTACGTGTGCGGCGTGGAGCCGGGCAACTGCCTGCCCGAAGGCCAGAACGCCGCCCGCGAATCGGGCCGGCTGGTGATGCTCGAGCCGGGCGCGGAGCAGCGCTTCAGCCTGAAGCTGACGGTGCTCGACGGTGCCGAGGCTGTTGAGGCGGCGCGCGGGCGCATCGCGGATCTGCGCGCGACGGGGACGCCGCTGGCGCACTGCAACCTGCACGGCTACATCGACTGATCTCATCGCAAGGAGGGCCTGGCGAGCACGCTTGCCGGGCTCGGATTCGCACAGGATAGCCAACATGACAGACGGTTCACAGGAGCCGAAGCAGCGCGTCGTCGCTGTCTACGGCAGCGCGGGCATCCAGCCGGGTAGCGCCGACTGGCACGGTGCCTACGCGTTGGGGCGGGCGCTGGCCGAAGCCGGCTACGTGCTTCTCTCGGGCGGGTACAGCGGCGTGATGGAGGCCGCCAGCCAGGGCGCGGCTGAGGCCGGGGGGCGCGTGGTGGGCGTAGAGGTGGGGCTGTTCCGCGACCGCGGGCTGCGCGTCAACCGCTGGGTGCAGGACGTCGTCACGTTCGAGACGCTGCGCGACCGGCTGTACTTCATGGTCGAAGAGCCGGACGCCTTCGTGGCGGTGCGCGGCGGCGTGGGCACGCTCAGCGAGATCGCGCTGGTGTGGAGCCTGCTGCAAGTGGGCGAGATATCGGCGCGACCGTTCGTTCTGGTGGGGCCGATGTGGCGGCGCTTGGTCGCCACCTTTGCCAGCGACGCGGCGATGGGGCCGCGCGAGCTGGATCGCCTGACGCTGGTCGATGCGCCGGAGGACGTGGTGCCCGCGCTGGAGGCGTGGTGGGCGGCGCCGCCGGATGTGCCGCTGCGCCGGGGGGACGGCGATCGCGCATGAGGGAGAGAACGACCGTCAGGCGAACTCAAGGGAGCAGATAGGCGGATGTGCGTGTATTGCCGGGCGGCGAGCGCCGTGCTCGACGCCTTGTGGGATGATCCGGGCTTTCGCGAGGATTGTGTCCGGCGCAGGTACGATCTGACGGGGCTGGGCAAGCTGGTGCATGACGTGTTCGTGCCGGCCTACCTGGACGTCAGGCGGGCGCTGCAGGGCGGCCCGCTGGAGATGCTCGAGGCGCAAGTCACAGAAGATGTGCTGGGGCCGCTGGCCGACCGGCCCAACTTCCGCGCCCTGTGGGACGAGTGGGACCCGCCCACGCGCGAGGCATTTCTCCGCGAGCAGTCCGAGATGCAGCTCGGCTTGCTGATCGTGGCGGCGCACGAGAGCCGCCTGGCCGGGGCGTATAGGGCCGCGTTCCTCAAGACGGTGGAGTGAGAGGGGCGCGCGTCATTCGCCGGTGGCGGCCCGCAGTGTTTCTGTCGTGCAGCTTCCAGCTAGACGATTTGCCCCAACGTAGAGCCATCTGCGCGCGACCAAGCGCGGCGCACACGCTTGCCACCCTATGTTTTGCAAATAAACATATTGTTATTAAAATATATTTCTGGTTTTCAACACGCTAAGGAGTCACCTTACACATGTCGCGTAATGCTTTTACAGGCCTTCTGGTTGTAGGGATGGTGCTGATTCCCGCCATGGCCGCACTCGCTCAGGATGATGGTGGCACCCCGCCGCAGCTCGTGCTGTGCACGGATGGCGGCTGCCGCTACTCCCCCGTTTCGGGCGAGTTGTCCACCCAGGACTTAACCATTGCGCTGGGCGAGCCTGATCCCCACGGCGCAAACGTCGTCGTCTGCACGGACAGCGGCGGCTGCCAGTGGTCGGCGGTGACGCCCGAAGACCTTGATCTCGTGCACGGCGGGGAGGGCGACCTGGGCGAAGGCATGGTCTTCGACGAAGACGAGGTCGAGCCGATCGAAGGCATGATCTTCGATGAGGACGAGGTCGATCCCATCACCATCGACAACGAGACGATCCGCGAAATGATCTTCAACCTGAACGAGACCTCGCAGGTCATCATCGCGCCGAAAGCTGGCACCTGGACCTCCACCCACCTGGCGGGCCAGATGGTGTGCCCCGGCGCGATCTCGATGAGCATCCCCGCCGGTGACGTGCAGACCGGCAACGTGATCGTTTCGGAGGATGGCTCGACGCTCACGGCCCAGGGACTGGACCCTGAGCTGGCCGACGTGCCTATGCGGCGGGTCGCGGGCAGCGTGTTTTACGGCGCGGTGACCATGGCCGTGCCCGAAACGGGCGACATGACGCTGCACTTCATCGAGTATTTTCTCGACGATGGCTTCGCGGTGGGCTTGATTTACTCCGAGATGACCACCCAGGGCATAACCTGCACCATCGAGCGCTCCTTCTGGACGATCTTCGAGGGCGAGGACCTGCTCGAGCCGGATGGCCCGGCTGTGTCATAACGAAGCTTCACAGCGTCTGAACGGTTTGCGCTGATCCCAACGCCGCCGGGCGCATTGTCCGGCGGTTTTTCGTGGGCCGGGGGGTCTGGCGATCCCGTGACGAATGAGGCAAATGCGGTACAATCGAGCTTGAACGATTTGAGCGACATTGAGCCGTGACGGGCCACACCATTCCCGACGAACGCAAGGAGCTACCCACCGTGTCACAGCAGGGCGTTACCCCGCAAAGCGAAGATTTCTCCAAGTGGTATACCGATGTCGTGCAGAAGGCCGACCTGGCCGACTATTCGCCGGTGCGCGGCTGCATGATCATCAAGCCGTACGGTTACGAGCTGTGGGAAGGCGTCAAGGGCGGCCTGGATCGCCGCTTCAAGGCTACCGGCCACCAGAACGCGTATTTCCCGCTGTTCATCCCGGAGAGCTTTCTGAAGAAAGAGGCCGAGCATGTCGAGGGCTTTTCGCCGGAGCTGGCCGTCGTCACTATCGGCGGCGGCAAACAGCTCGAGGAGCCGCTCATCGTCCGGCCCACATCGGAGACGATCATCGGCTGGGCCTTCCAGAAATGGATCCAGTCGCACCGCGACCTGCCCCTGCTGATCAACCAGTGGGCCAACGTGGTCCGCTGGGAGCTGCGCACGCGGCTGTTCCTGCGCACGATGGAGTTTCTGTGGCAGGAGGGCCATACCGCC
This sequence comes from Aggregatilineaceae bacterium, assembly GCA_040767355.1. GTDB lineage: Bacteria > Chloroflexota > Anaerolineae > Aggregatilineales > Aggregatilineaceae > LM3-B42. The sequence goes on from JAXGOS010000022.1 coordinate 75,095, forward strand.
CACGCCACGCACGAGGACGCGCTCGAAGAGACGATGCGGATGCTCGGCGTGTACGCCGATTTCGCGATCAACGACGCGGCCATCCCGGTGATCCAGGGCCGCAAGAGCAACCAGGAGCGCTTCGCCGGGGCGGTCGCCAGCTTCAGCATCGAGGCGATGATGCGCGACCGCAAAGCGCTGCAGTCCGGCACCAGCCACGACCTGGGCCAAAACTTCGCCAAAGCGTTCGAGATCCAGTTCACCGACGAGAGCAACGAGCTGCAGTTCTGCTGGACGACGTCCTGGGGCCTGAGCACGCGCATGGTCGGCGCGATCATCATGACGCACGGCGACGACCAGGGTCTGCGCCTGCCGCCCCGGCTGGCCCCGATCCAGGTGGTGATCGTGCCGATCTTCCGCAACGACGACGAGCGCGGCCCGGTGATGGAAACGGTCGAGCGGCTGGCGGCGGCGCTGCGCGAGGCGGGCGTGCGCGTGCACGTCGACGACCGCGAGAACCTGTCGCCGGGCTTCAAGTTCAACGATTGGGAGATGCGCGGCGTGCCGCTGCGGATGGAAGTGGGGCCGAAGGACGTCGCCAAGAACAGCGTGGCGCTGGCCCGGCGCGACATCCCTGGCAAGGCAGGCAAGGAGTTCGTCTCGCAGGACGGGCTGGTGGCCCTCATTCGCCAGCGGTTGGACGCGATCCAGGCCAACCTGCTGCAGCAGGCGACCGAGTTCCGCGACAGCCACCTGCGCGAGATCACCGGCGGCTATGACGAGCTGATCCGTGTGATCAAGGATGACGAATGGGCGCTGGCGTGGTTCTGTGGGAGCGCGGCCTGCGAGCAGCGCGTCAAGGAAGATGCCCAGGCCGTCAGCCGGTGCTTCCCGCTGGAGCAGCCGCACCCCGGCCAAACCGGCGTGTGCGCGATCTGCGGGGGCGCGGCGGAGGAGATGGCCTATTTCGCCAAGGCGTATTAGCCGCGGTTGGCAGGGTGGCGCTGCCCACCATCGGATAGAGGAGCATGTGCATGCCGTCCGGTAAACATTCTCAAGCCGCGACGATCCTGGATGCCATGCAGGCCGATGCTAGCCTGATCGCCCCTGAGATCGCGGGCTGGTGGTCTGCCTACCTGACCAACCACCGGTGGCGATATCTGGATGTGCTCATGCTGCTGGAACAGCAACAGCTGCTTGAAGGCGACGTGTTGGATGTGGGCAGCGTTCCCGGTCACCTGGTGGTGTTGCTCCACGAGCTCGGCATCGCTGTCCAGGGTGTCGATCTCGCGCCGCAGCGCGTGCAGGCGTTCTGGGATAAATACCACGTGACGGTCACGCCAGTGGATATTGAGCGAGAGCCTCTCCCTTTTCCCGCTGATTCTTTCCGCGCGATCCTGTTCAGCGAAGTGCTGGAGCATCTGCGCTGGAATCCGTTGTTCACGCTGCGGGAGCTTCATCGCGTGCTGGCCCCTGGGGGCAAGCTGTTGCTCGCGGTTCCAAATATCACGCCCATCGATCGGTGGGGTTTTCTCAGGGGCAGAGATTATCAGGGCGATCCGGTGACTGAGTTTCAGAAGCTTGAGACGGTGGGGCACATGGGGCATATTCGTTTATACAGCCAGCGTGAAGTCAACCGGTTTTTAACGCACACCGGTTTCACTCCACTCTATTGGACGAAACGGGGAAAAAAGCGCGCGGGTTCTCACCCGGTCGGGCGCCTGGTCTGGTCGCTGATACACCGCATTCCCTACCGGTCCGATGCGTATTGCTCGCATCTTTACGTCGTTGCGCAAAAATAGCGCGGAGGAGATCGCGCATCATGAGGCAGAACCACACACGACAGATTCTTGCAGGCGTGTTGGTGATCGTGCTCCTTCTTGAGGCTGGCCCCATTCACGCTCAGACCGATCTCCAGGCAACGGTGATTCCGCACCGGCTGAACGTCCGCGAGGCGCCCGATCTCTCCGCGCCGGCGGTGGGGCAGGTGGCCGGCGGCGACGAGGTGCGCGTCACCGGGCGCGAAGACGACCCGCACGATAGCGGGCTGTGGGTGTTCATCACCGCGCCGGACGGCGCGCTCAGCGGGTGGGCCCTGGCGGATTATCTCGCTTTCGAGCCGGGCGCGGACCTGTCCGCGCTGCCGCGCATCGACCGCGCGGGGGCCAGCGCGGAAGCCCCACAGCCAGCCCCCGGCGAAGGGACCATGACGGGCGTCACCATGGGGGCGATGAACTTCCGCGCCGGGCCGGGGACCGGCTTCGCCGTGCTGCGGACGCTGCCGGAAGGGTCGCGCGTCCTGCTGACCGCGCGCACCGCGGATGGGGCCTGGGTCAAGGGGTCGGCGGGCGGCCAGACGGGCTGGCTGTACAAGGCGCTGGTGCGCGTCTCCGGCGATCCGACGGCGCTCCCGGTCGAGGCGGCGGACCCGGCGGCCCCGGTCAGCGTGCCGGACATCCCGGCGGGCGTAGTACCGGCCATCGGCCCGCGCGCCCGCGCGATCTACCAGCACGGGCAGACTCAGGGCAACGGCCGTACGACTCTGTCGCAGATCGGCGACAGCATCACCGCCAGCGAGGATTTCCTCAAGCCGCTGGGCGCCGGGCCCGTCGAGTGGGGCGCGTATGGCGCGCTCCAACCGGTCTATTACGCGTTCCGCGCCTCGTTCGCCCGGCCCAGCCTGGCGGCGCGCGGCGGCTGGACCAGCCTCGACCTGCTGAATCCCGCTAGCAGCTTCGCTCCGGAGCTCTGCGAGCCGTACGAGTCGCCGCTGGTGTGCGAGTACCGCGTCGCGCGGCCGGCTGTGGCCCTGATCATGATCGGCACCAATGACATCCCGCTGCGCGTGGATGACAGCACCTACCGCCAGAACCTGGAGACGATCGTCCGGATCAGCGCGGATTTCGGCGTGATCCCGGTGCTGAGCACGATCCCCGACAATCTGACCAATCCCGACGACAGCGAGCGCGTTCACACCCTCAACGCGATCATCCGCGACGTGGCGGCCAGCGCAGACGTGCCCTTGTGGGATTACTGGCTGGCGCTGCAAGGACTGCCCAACAAGGGCCTGGCGGCGGACAACTACCATCCCAGCGGCGGGCCGGTCCCCGGCGCGACGGCCACCTTCACGCCCGGCGGCCTGCAGAGCGGCTACACGATGCGCAACCTCACTGCGCTGATGGCGCTCGATGCCGTGTGGCAAAACGCGATGGACTAGCCAGGAGGTGTTATGACAGACCAGATCGATCGCTGCCCGGGGTGCGGCGGGACTCTGGAGCCCGGCTTCATCCTCGACTCGGCCTAGGGCGGGCCAGTCCCCACCCGGTGGGTCGCCGGGCGCGCCGATCGGGGGTATCTGGCCGATCGGCCCAACCAGCGGCAGATCGTGATCGCCGCCTATCGCTATCCGGCCTGCGGTCTTGTAGAATTAAATGCAAGTGATGAGTTTAGAGAGATTTGAGTCACGATAGTCTTGACGAGAGGAAACCGTTTATGCCCATTTACCTGTTGTTGAGCACGCTCACCATCGAAGGTGTGGAATGCGTGGTCGAAAACCCCGCCTGCCTGCGCCAGATCAGCATGGATATCGAAAACCTGGGGGTGAAGGTGCTGGAGCAGTACGCCACGCTCGGCCAGTACGATTTCGTGCACGTGATCGAGGCACCAGACAACGAAACCATCGCCCGCGTCAGCATGGAGTTGATTGCCCACGGGCACCTGAAGCCGCTCACCATGCCCACCATCTCGATCAACGACTTCATCAGCCGGCTTAGCCTCGACCGCCAGCCCTGACCGGGCCGGGCGTGCCGCTCAGCGAGGCAGCCATGTCGCCGGACTCAGTACGGTTCGATCGGGCCGCAGATTTCTATGACGAAACGCGCGGCTTTCCGCCGGGCGAGGACCAACCCATTGCGGCCATGATCGCCCAGGCCGCCCGCCTGACGCCGTTCAGCCGCGTGCTGGAAGTCGGCGTGGGGACCGGGCGCATCGCCCTGCCGCTGGCGGGGCACGCCGGAAGCATCGTCGGCGTCGATCTGGCGCGGCCCATGCTGGAGCGCCTACGCGCCAAACGTGTCGCCGAGCCGGTGCGCCTCGTCGAGGGCGACGGGACCCGGCTCCCGCTGGCGCCGGGCGCGTTTGATGTGGCGGTGGCGGTTCACGTCTTCCACCTGATCCCCGGCTGGCAGAGCGCGCTCCGCGAGGTGGCGCGCGTGTTGCGTCCCGGTGGGTGCTTGGTCTCTGGTTGGAACGAAGGCGACCGGGGCAGGGGCGAGTCCGTGCTCTGGAACGCCTGGGAGTCGGCGGTGGGCGAGATCACGCGGCCGAATGTGGGCGTCCCGCGCGAGCGCTACCGGACGTTTCTGGAAGACGAGGGCTGGCGACCGGTGGGCGACACGCTGGCGCACCAGTACGTGACGACACAGACGCCCCAGGCTTTCCTCGACCAGGCGGAGCGGCGCGTGTGGTCGAGCTTCTGGCGGCTCTCGGATGCGGATCTGGCGCGGGGACTGGCTGCCGTGCGCGCGGCTATGCGCGACAGGAACATGGATCCGCGCCAGCCGCTGGAGCACGTATCGCGTTTTCACGTGCAGGCTTTCCTGCCGCCGGACAGATGATGCGCGAGGTACAGCGATGAAACAGCGACGATTGGTGATGGCGCTTGGCGCGTTGGTTGTGCTGGGGATGTCCATGGCCGCCTATGCTCAAGAACCCGACGTGATCCTCGACGCCCTGGCCGACCTCAGCCAGCGCGCCGGCAAGACCCTGGCGCTCGACGATCTGTCGAGCTGGCAGTGGGAACAGAAGAACTTCCCCGACACCTCGCTCGGCTGCCCGAAGCCAGGGCTGAGTTACCCGCAGGTGATCACCAACGGCTACCAGATCCTGCTGACCTACGAGGGCGTGACCTACGACTACCGCGTCTCCGCCGACCGGAGCACGCTGTTTCTGTGCTCGCCGGGCGGGCAGGCGACCGTGCCCGGCACGCCGATCCCGACGATCGGCCCCGGCGACGATACGACGCCCCAGCCCAGACCCACCACGCCCGCGCCGCCCCCGGTGGGCATCGCGGTCTGCGCCGGCGCGCTGCCGGCCCGGCTGGCGGTTGGCGCGGTAGCGCGCTCCACCACGACCGGCTCGATCAACATCCGCGAGATGCCAGACACCGGCAGCGCTGTGGCCGGCCTGCTGCTGCCCGGCGCGCAGATGGACGTGATCGGCGGCCCGGAATGCAGCCCCAGCCGGACCTGGTGGCAGATCAGCTACGAGAGCCGCGCCGGGACGGTGACCGGCTGGGTGGTCGAAGGCGACGATCTGGAATACTGGCTGGAGCCGGTGGGCCCGCTGCCCACCGTCACGCCATCCCCCACGCCCGGCGATGACCGGCGGGCGGTGATCACGTCGACCAACGCAGACCAGGCTCGGCTGTTCACCGAGCGCGCCCTGCGCGACACGGTCGAGCAGATCGCGCTGCTGCCGCCGCCGAGCACGGACGCGCTGATCGTGGCGAACCGGCGGCTGGTGTTCTATTTCGGCGACACGATCACGCCAGACGTGACGCCGCTCGGCAACGAGGACTTCGACGTGCTGGACATCGTCGCGGCGCGCCACGAGAGCGCGGCGGCCCGGTTCGCCACTCTCGAGGAGGACCCGCAGAACCCCGGCCCCAAGATGCTGTTTGCCTGGGAGCTGGCCGCGGATATCCCGCTGGAGGTCACGCGCACCAGCGGCCTGCAGGTGCCGTTTGTGCCCAACAGCATGGCCTTCAGCCCGGACGGCCGCGTGCTGGCGGTGAGCAGCGGCGACTTGCCCGAGCGCGAGCCCGCCGGAGCCGAGGATATGGTCTGGCTGTGGGACCTGGCGAACGGCGCGCAGGTGACGTTCGACCTGGACGCGCCCGCCGCCGACCTCGCCTTCAGCCCGGATGGGAGCCTGCTGGCGGTGTCGGTGCCCGGCAAGGGCATCTACCTGTGGGAAGTCGCCACCCAGACTCAGCGCGCGCTGCTGCCGGGTGAATACGGGCGGCGCGGCACGCCGAGCATGGCTTTCAGCCCGGACGGGCGGACGCTCGCCGGCGGTGCGGAAGATGGCACCGTGGTGCTGTGGGACATCGCCACCGCGACGGAACTGCGCACGCTGGGCGAGCCGGCTGACGACCCGGTGCTGTTCGTCGCCTACAGCCCGGATGGCACCGTCCTGGCGGCGGCGGATGCCCGGCTCGACGACGGTCTGCTCACCAACGGCGCGCGCCTGTGGGAGCCGGATACCGGGGCGCTGCTGGCGACGCTGGCCGATCAAACCGAGCCGGTGAAAGCGCTGGGCTTCCGTAGCGAAGGCCGCGAGCTGGTGATGATCGGCACGCAGACGTGGGTCTCGTGGGCGGTGTACTAGCGTCTGTTGGCTGAGTCGGGCGTGCGGTGAGAGTCGTGATGCGTCCCGCATTCGCGGAGGGGCTGACCCTGTGCCCCCTAATAATTAGGGGTTCCTAATAAATGGTTTCAGCGTTACATTGTGGGGGCGTCGATCACTAGAGGCTGCAGGAGGTCATCATGAGCGCGAACCCCCTCCGCGTTCACCCCACCTCGCCGGAGATCAGGCAAGGTGTGATGCTCTGGATACGCAAACAGGCTTTTTTCCTGGTCTTGCTCGCCCTCATCTTGTTTCTCTCGGCTGGAACGCTGCGCTGGCCCGAAGGTTGGGTCTGCCTGGGATTGTCGGCTGCGATCATCGTGCTCGATGCTGCCGTGCTTATTCCCACCAGCCCGGACCTGCTGGCCGAGCGCTCGGAGAAACGCGAGGGAACCAAGCCGTGGGATGAATGGCTGGTCATCCTGGCGGTGCTTGTTTTTCCCCTTTTGACCTGGCTGACAGCCGGGCTCGATGAGCGGTTCGGGTGGTCCGGCTCCATCCCGGCTGCTTTATGGATCATCGCTGTTGTGTTGTTCCTGGGTGGAGCGTTACTCACGCTCTGGGCTATGGCGGCCAATCGCTTTTTCTCCGCAACTGTGCGCATCCAGACCGAGCGCGGCCAGACGGTCGTCTCGGGGGGTCCCTACCGGTTCGTCCGGCATCCGGGATACACGGGCGCGATCATCTATCAAGTCGCGGTACCGCTGGTGCTCGCTTCGTGGGCGGCGATGGTCCCCAGCGCGCTGGCGGTGGCGTGTCACATTCTCCGCACGGCGCTTGAAGACCGCGCGCTGCGCAGCGAGCTAGAGGGGTACCTGGACTACGCCCAACGCGTGCGCTATCGTTTGCTGCCGGGCGTCTGGTGAGCCGGGGCCGAGGGCTTCAAAGATAAACAATCGGGCGCTCGCCAAGATGGGAGCGCCCGATCATTTGTCAGGGTGTGAGCTGTGCCGGGTTAGTCGCGCCCGCCACGGTCGCCACGACCACCGCCGTAGCCGCCCCGGTCGCCACCGCGAC
>JAXGOS010000023.1:0-79978 GCA_040767355.1 Aggregatilineaceae bacterium
GAGCCCCCTGGGAGCGTAGGTCGTCGCCAACCCCTCCCGACCTCTCCTCTTTTCCCGCCTTCCCTACGCGCCTCTCCGGCGCGTTTTTTTATCTCCGGCTGGCCTGATGTATACTGTCTGGCGAGCGCTAAAGGAGACTGTCACCCGCTGTCCGGACCGGGGTCCGAATGGCGGACAAGGAGGGAACTGTGCTGCGAAAGAGCCTTACTTTAGCCCTGATCGCGCTTGGACTGTCGGTCTTCATGGCGGCATGTCAGGGGCGCGTGAGCACCGTCGAGCCCACTCCTACACTCACGCAAGATCTGACCGCCCAGGCGATGCAGCCCACGACCACGCTCCCTCCCAGCCAGACAGCGCTCCCTGCGACGCCAACCGAACTGCCGCCCACTGCGATCCCCACCACAGCCGTCCCTTCCGCCACGCCAACCGAAGCGCCCACCGATACCCCGACAGCAATTCCACCCAGCGCTACACCGACGGAGCCCCCGCCGCCGGCCACCCCGTCCCCGGATCTGACGATGGCGGCGCACGAACAGGCGACCCAGGTGGCCGCGATCGTAGCAGAGACGCTGACGGCAAGCGCGGCTGATCAGGCGGCCTTCGCGGCGGCGGTCGAGGCGACGCTCGAGGCGCTGCCGACCAGCACGCTCTATCCGACGTATACGCTCATTCCCACCGAAACGCGCGCGCCCACGCTGACGCCAAGCGCCACGTATACTCTTGTGCCGACCGAAGCGCCGACGCTGACGCCGACCATCGACCGGCAGGCCACGCGGATTGCGGATGCGACCCGGCAGGCCGAATTCTCCGTCGCCGTGCAGACTGCTGCCGAGGGCACGCTGGCGGCCCTGCCTTCGCCGCCTTCGCCGACCGTGTCACGGACCCCCACGCCGCGCTCCTCGCCGACCGTACGCGTCTCGCCGACCCTGATCACGGCCACGCCGGTTGAGATCGCGCTGCGCCGCACGGTGATCGACGGCCTGGGCCTGGAATTCGACTATCCGGCAGAATGGCGCGCCCCGAACCAGCTCACGCCGTTCACGGCAGTGGGCATGCCCACCGTCCCGGACGGGGCTCTGATCATCTTCGTGCGCGGCCAACCGGAAGAACTGGTGGAGGCCGGGGTCTTCTCCAGCACCAGGCCCGCCGCCGTGCTCGAAGACGTGCTCTACGGTATCGAGTCGACGATCACCGAAACGAACCGCTTTGACGATCCCGCCTGGGAAGCCACGGGCCAGGACGACTCGAGCGCCTTTCACTATTACCTGATCGAGCATGGCGCCGAGTGGGTATTTGTGGGGAGCCAGGTTCCGCTCCAGGAGAGCGAGGCGGTCGAGGGGGCGATCTTCGAGCCGCTGGTCGCATCGTTGACCATTGGCGCCCCGCCGCTCACGCCCACACCGCGCCCCACGCTGACGCCATTCGTGCCTACGCCGCTGCCCACCCTCACGCCGATGCGCTTTGAGGTGACGGTCACTCGGGCGCCCACCCGCACGCCACGCGTCCCCACCGCCACGCCGTCTGCCGTGCCGCCGACCGTGACCCCGTCACCGGCTGGCCCCACGCCGGACCTGTTCGCCACGGCGACCGCCATCGTTAGAGAAGCGACTCGCGCCGGCGTTGCATCGCCCACCCGCACGGCGATCCCGCCCAGCCCGGTCGTGACGAGCATCCCAGTCACGCCAACGCGCACGCTGTATCCGGCGCAGATCACCGGGACGGCGATCATCGCCAACGCGACGGCGACCGCTGCGGCCCGCGAACAGGGTACGCTGCCACCCTCGGCCACCATCAGCCCGGCGCAGATCACCGGGACGGCGATCATCGCCAACGCGACGGGGACTGCTGCGGCCCGCGAACAGGGTACGCTGCTACCCTCGGCCACCATCAGCCCGGCCCAGATCACTGCGACGGCGATCATTGCCAACGCGACCGCCACCGCCGCTGTCCTGCAGACGGCCGAGCCGAGCGCCACGCCCGATCTGGACGCCACGGCCACGGCGATTGTGAGCCAGGTGACCGCTACCGCGGCCGCCCTGGCCGAAGCGGAATTTCCGCTGGCCTTCGAAGTGCCTGAGGGGTGGGCGGAACCGGCCCGGCGCGACGCTAACACGGTCTTCCTGACCGATGGCACGGCTCAGGTGTTCGTCTACGCCGGTGAGCGCGACGAGTTGAGGGGCCTGTGGCAGATTCCCGATGACGTGACCAGCCGCGACGAAGCGGCGGATCGCATTGCCCAGCGCCTGGGCGGGCTGGTGGCGCGCCACGATAACGAGAACGTTAGCCTGATTCTGATCGCGGGGGACGAGACGCGCGGCGCGGTGTACCTGATCACGCTGCCGGATGGCGATCTGGCAGTAGTGTCGGCGAATGTCCCGGCGGACGAATTCGAGGACTACCGCGCGGAAATCTTCGAGCCGCTGGTGGCCTCGCTGGCCGCCCCGGCGGACGATGCCACCACGCCCACCCCTGTAGCGCCACGCCCGGCGGGGACGGCGACACCCCTCGCCACGACGGAACTGCAGACCTACGACAGCGACGTGCTCGGTCTGTCAGCCGAGGTGCCCGCCGCGTGGCTGCCGTATTCCACGGACGAGCTGAATGATTCCAGCCAGGGATTCGTGACCGAGATCCTCTTCGAGAACCCGGACGACGCTCGGGAAGACCTGCCCGAGCCAACTTCGCCGGCCATTGTGCTGATGCGTCTGGCCACGCCAGTCGTCGCGCCCGAAGAGACGTTCGAGGATCCCTCGACCGCCATGAGCTTCCTGTTTGGGGTCGATAGCACGAAGGTGCGCGAGTTCACCACGGCTGGCTACCCGGCTTACACCTTACGCCAGGATGGCGCCGCGGGCGAGGCCGATATCGTGTATTACCTGCTGATGGTGACCGAAGAAGATTGGGTGATCGCCGTGCTGCTGACGCCACCGCCCGCCAGCCTTGCGCTGCTGGACGAGACGATCATGCAGCCGCTGGTGCGCTCGATCCAGGCGGGCGAAAGCCCGATTCCATTTCCGAGTGCCGCGCTACCGGGCGAGCCCACGCCTGATGGGACGCGTGTCGCGGTTGTCTCGTCGTTTTCGCTGAGCCGCTACACGGACGAGGACCTCGGCCTGGCGTTCAACGTGCCGGACGATTGGACCCTCGCCGTCGACGAAGCGCTGAACGCCCAGGCGCCGGGCACGACGAACGTCCTGTTCTACGCCAACCCCGCCGACGCGGAAAACCGGAACCAGATGCCCACCGCGCCCGCCATCGGCATCGTGCGCGTCGACATGACTCATCCGAATTTCGCCGGGGTGGAAACGGCTGAGGACTTGATGGAGGAGTACTTCGGCATCGATCGGGAACTGAGCCTGCCGTATGTGGAGCTGGACTATCCGGCCGTGCGCGCGCTCGCGCCGGATCTGGACGGCGGGGCGGGCGTGATCTACGTCGTGGAGCTGTCGCCGGTCGATTGGGTGGCGGTGCTGCTGGTGACGCCGGTGGCGCGCGACATCGAGCCGCTGGACGAAGCCGTGACCCGGCCGCTGGTCCGCTCGCTGGAAGTGACGCGGGCGCCCGCGCTCACGCCGCTGCCCACCTACACGCCGCTCCCGACGTACACGCCCCAGCCGACCTACACCCCGCGACCCACCCACACGCCGGAAGCGTGACTCGCTCCGGCGCCGAAGGTAGCCGACCAGCCCCGCGCCCGACCTGACCGATCTGGGCGCGGGGCTTTTGTCTCCGGCCCGCTAGATCGCGTAGTCGAGCTCGACTTCGACCACGTTCTCCTCGTAGCGCCCATTGTCTGTCCCGTCGCCGTTAGCGCGGATCATGTGCTCGACCTCATCCAGGCGATCCAGGATGCGATCCAGCCGCTCGGAGAGGAGGTCCGGCAGGACATTGTGCGCCAGGTCGGGCCGGTGTGAGGATGGCTCCGGCCCGCTGCGGTGGATCGGCTTGCCGGGGATGCCGACGACGACCATATCGGGTTCTACGTCTTTGACAACCACTGCGTTCGCTCCTATGCGTGTATTGCGACCAATCGTGATCGCGCCCAGCACCTTCGCGCCCGCGCCGATCACCACGCCGTCTTCGAGGGTGGGATGGCGCTTGCCCGGCTCGAGGCTCACGCCGCCCAGTGTGACGCCGTGATACAGCGTCACGTCTGCGCCGATCTCCGCCGTCTCGCCGATGACCACGCCCATCCCGTGATCGATGAACAGGCGCGGCCCGATCGTCGCGCCGGGGTGAATCTCGATGCCGGTCAGCCAGCGCGCCAACTGCGACAGCCACCGCGCCGGCAGTGTCAGCCCGGCGCGCCACAGGCGGTTGGCGATCCGGTAGAGCCACACCGCGTGCAGGCCGGAATAGGACGTGATGACCTCCAGCCGGCTGCGGGCGGCGGGGTCACGTTCCAGTATGCAATTGATATCTTCGCGGATCGTGTTGAACATGCTCGCTCCTCCTCGCGCTGTCGACGGCGCGCCGGAACCCGGCCCGCCGCCGCCGGTGTGTACGATCAGTCCTCCAGGTCGGCAAAGAGCGGCGTCGACAGGTAGCGCTCGCCCCACGACGGGATGATCACGACGATCAGCTTGCCCGCGTTCTCGGGGCGGTGGGCCACCTGCAGCGCGGCCCACGTCGCCGCGCCGGACGAAATGCCGACCAGCAGCCCTTCCTCGGTCGCCATGCGCCGCGCCGTGGTGAAGGCGTCCTCTTCGGTCACGGTGATGACCTCGTCGTAGATGCTCGTATTCAGCACGTCCGGCACGAAGCCCGCGCCGATGCCCTGGATTTTGTGCGGGCCTTTCTGCCCGCCGGAGAGCACCGCCGAGGCTGCCGGCTCGACGGCCACGATCTGCGCCGAAGGCTTGCGCTCCTTGAGCACTTCGCCCACGCCGGTGATCGTGCCGCCGGTACCGATGCCCGACACCACGATATCGACCCCGCCCGCCGTGTCGCGCCAGATCTCCTCGGCGGTGGTGCGGCGGTGGACCTCGGGATTGGCCGGGTTCTGAAACTGCTGCGGGATGAAGACGTTCGGGTTTTCCTCGGCCATGCGGTTGGCGGCGGCGATAGCGCCGTTCATGCCCTCCGCGCCGGGCGTCAGCACCAACTGGGCCCCGAACGCGCGCAGGATCTTGCGCCGCTCGACGCTCATCGTGTCGGGCATGGTCAGCACCAGCCGGTAGCCCCGCTGCGCGCAGACCATTGCCAGCGCGATGCCCGTGTTGCCGCTAGTCGGCTCGACGATGACCGTGTCCGGACCGATCTTGCCTTCGCGCTCGGCGGCCTCGATCATCGACAGGCCGATGCGGTCCTTCACGCTCTTGGCGGGATTGTAGTATTCCAGCTTGGCGACGACGGTCGCCGGGGCGTCGCCGACCACGCGGTTGAGGCGCACCAGCGGCGTATTGCCGACCAGTTCAGTCACGTTGGCAGCGATGTTGGTTTTCTGTGCGATGGTCATGATGGCTCCCCTTGTGTCTAGATAGATGGACAAAAAAATCGGCCACGCTTGTGCTGCGTGACCGATCCAATCGATGCTGACCTCAGTTTACCCGGTATCAGCTCCCAGAATCACACCACAAGCGTCTATCGCGCGTGGTTGGAAGGCACGTACAGGAGCAAACCAGAGTGTGATGAACCATGATTCTGTCTTGAATTTCCTTGATTTTTGTCAGGTTAATCCGACGATCTAGCCCTATTATACGGCAAGTAGACTCATTTGCCAATAGAGTCCGCGAATCGTCCGCCGATCGGGCGCGGGCGCCCGCTCAGATTCGCATGGGACGGGGGCGCCAAACCGAGTACAATAGGGGTCTGGGAGGCCGCACGCCGCGGGCCAGAGACTTCAGGGAGTTCCCACCATGCCAGACTGCACCCAACCCACCCTGGAACTATCCGAAGAGCATATCATGCTGCGCGACGCCGTGCGCGAATTTGCCCGGCGCGAGATCGCCCCCATCGCCGCCGAGTTCGACGAAACGGGCGAGTTCCCGCTGGACACGATCCGCAAAATGGGCGACATGGGCCTGATGGGCGTCGAAATTCCTGAGGACTACGGCGGCGCGGGCATGGACACGATCGCGTACGTGCTGGCGGTGATCGAGATCGCGAAGGCGGACGCCGCGCACAGCACGGTGATGAGCGTCAACAACAGCCTGGTGAACTATGCCGTGCTGCGTTTCGGCACCGAGGAGCAGAAGCAGAGATTTCTGGTCCCCGTCGCTAGCGGTGAGAAGATCGGCGCGTATTCGCTCACCGAGCCGATGAGCGGCAGCGACGCGGCTACCATGCGCAGCCGCGCCGTGCTCAACGACGCCGGGACGCACTACATCATCAACGGGCGCAAGAGCTGGGTGACCAGCGGGCCGGTGGCCGATATCGTGCTGCTGTTCACCATGACCGAGCCGGAGCGCGGGCACCGCGGCATCACGGCCTTCCTGGTCGAGGCGGACCAGCCCGGCTTCATCCGCGGCAAGAAAGAGCCCAAGCTGGGCATCCGCGCCAGCGCCACCAGCGAGCTGGTGTTCGAGGATTACGCCTGCCCGGTCGAAAACGTGCTGGGCGAGCCGGGGATGGGCTTCAAGATCGCGATGACCGTGCTCGACGCCGGGCGGATCGGGATCGCGGCGCAGGCGGTCGGCATCGCCGAGGCGGCTTACGAGGCGTCGGTGGCCTACGCCCGCCAGCGCGAGGCGTTCGGCCGCCCGATCGGCGCGTTCCAGATGACGCAGGCCAAGATTGCCGACATGAAAACGCGGCTGGAGGCGGCGCGCCTGCTGACCTTCAACGCGGCCCTGGCGAAGATGCGCAGCAAGACCACCGGCGCGCGCTACACGACCGAGGCCAGCATGGCGAAGCTGTTCGCCAGCGAGACGGCCATGTACATCGCCCATCAGGCCGTTCAAATTCACGGTGGGATGGGGTATAGTAAGGAAATGCCCGTCGAACGCTACTTCCGCGATGCCAAAATCACCGAGATCTACGAGGGTACCAGCGAGATTCAGCGGCTGGTCATCGCGCGCAACGAACTGGGACTGCGCTGAGGATAGCCGGCGGTTCAGCTTTCTGAAATGCCAAGGAGCGAATTGAATGATTGAGGATGAGAATCGGCGCGACGACCAGAACGACTCCCTGAACGACGCTCGCCAGGATAGGTACATCAACATGCTGCGCGATATGCCGCCCATGAGCAAGATGGAGCCTACGAGCGGCAAGAAGGGATTCCTGCCGCCGCCGCCCACCGTGACCCGGCTCGGCGCGGGCGTTCAGGGCTGTGGCGGGCTGTTGTTGGCGCTGCTCAGCGTGCCTATGGTGTTGGTGGCGCTGTGGTTCGGGTTTTACATGTGGGGACCGGCGCTGTTCCTGGTAGGCGGCGTCGTGGTGCTGCTCGCCACGCGCGGCGTCTGGAACGGGCGGCGCACGCCGCTGGTGATCACGCTGGCGACGCTGGTGGTGCTCGCCATCGTGGGCTACCTGTGGAGCACGTTCGTGCCGGCGGCTGCGGCGCTCTCGCCGCTGGGCAGCATCGGCATCCTGTTCGCCCCGGCGATCATGCTGGTGGCCCTGGCCCTGGCGGCCGCGCTGGTGCTGCACATCATCACGCTGATCTACTGGAAGCGCCTGAATCCGGTTATCCCGCGCGGGCTGGTGGTTTGGGGCGTGGGGATCGTTGTGGTGGTCGTGCTGGCGCTCGGCTTTCACTTCCTACAACAGTCCCAGCGCCAGTCGTGGCTGGACGAACGCCGCGACAACTGGACCACCGAGGCCGCCGCAGACAACATGACGCTGGGCGCGAATGCCAACATCACGCTCGGCTACAGCTTCGTCACGGCGGAGGTCGATGATGATCCCCGCTTCGAGCTGCGCATGGCCGAGCTCGAAGCCCTGCTCGATGCCGATGTGGAGACCGTCCGGATAGGGGCCAGCGGCGACATGTGGCTCGAGGAGCAGGAGCCGCGCCTGTTCACTAGTGGCGAGCAGGAAGATGACGATGACGAAGACGCCCCGCCGACCGAAGAAGAGCTGGCAGAAGCGGCGGAGCGCATCTCCCGCCAGCAAGCCTACGAGGCCGATTACATGGCCCGCCTGCAGGAGTCCGGGGCCGATCTGCACCTGTCGGACTCCCAGTATTCGCCCTACCTGCTGGTGTGGTCCGACAAGGACGGCAAAATCCCGTGGGAAGACTTCGCCACGCTGCACGAGGAGCGCATCCGGCGCTACGCGCAGGAATACCAGCCGGTCCGCTACGAAGTGGTGACGGAGCCGAACGCCTACGCCGAATACAGCGGCATCGATCTGCCGGAGGAAGAGGCCGAGCAGCTCGAGCTGTGGGTCGCGCATACCGAGGCCCTGCGCGATGCGGTCCACGAGGCAAGCCCGGAGACCCAGGTCGGCGTGGCGATCGCTATCCAGGACGATTTTGACCTCGACTACTACGAGCGTATCCTGGCGCTGGACGGGATCGACTTCATCAGCTTCCGGGTGTACCAGCCGGCCGCCTTCGACGTGATCGAGGACATCCTGGCCGAGCGCGGGCGCCCGCAAGACAACGGCAAGGAGTTGTGGCTGGCCGAGACGTGGTACGGGTACTGCCTGGCCCCACAGCGCAGCATGGATCTGGACTCGGAATGGCTGGAGGTCGTGGTGGCCTTCGCGCTCAAGGAATCGATCAGCGGCGTGATGCCGAGCGACTACGGCTGTTTCCTGCAGGAAGGCGGCACCCTGTTCGCCGATACCGTCGAAGTCGAGGGCCGCACTGCGGTCTGGGAAACCTGGCGCGATCTGGTGGAGACCTGGCGTCCGTCCTGAGACAGCCAGCGTATAAAGGAGTCCTGATGATCAACCGCATCAACCATGTGGCCATCGTGGTCGAAGACCTGGACGCCGCGCTGCGCTTCTGGCGCGACGCGCTGGGCCTGCCGCTGAGCAAAACCGAGGAGAACCCCGGTGAAAACGTCGATATCGCCTTCCTGCCGCTGGGCGAGAGCGAGATCGAACTGCTGCAGCCGACCGATCCGGACAGCGGGATCGGCAAGTATCTCGCCAAAAAAGGACAGGGGATGCATCACCTGTGCGTCGAGGTGGACGACATCCAGGCGGTGATCGCCCGGCTGGTTGGGCACGGTGTCGAGATGATCAACGAGGCGCCGCGCGTGCGCGAAGAAGGCACGCGCTACGCGTTCGTGCATCCCAAGAGCGCCGGCGGCGTGCTGGTGGAGTTGTACGAGCTGCCGAAGTAGAATCGCGACGGTGATAGATGGCGGCGGCGCGGGTGGGTGCCGCCGCTTTTTTGTGCGCGCGGGCGGCGGGTTACAGCGGCGGCTTGCGCGCCTCGATGACGACCCAGTCGCCCTGGAGGCGCCGCCGGTACGGCTCCAGCCCGGCCCGGCGCAGCGCCGCCTCGACGTCGCCCGCCTGCTCCTCGATGATGCCGCTGAAGACGCCCTTGCCCCCTTCGCGCAGCACATCGCCCAGCCCCTGGTCGCACATCTCGATGATCACCTTGGCCAGGATGTTGACCAGCATCAGGTCGAAATGGCGCGGCGACCCGCGCAGCGTGTCCAGGCTGCCTTGCAGGGCGGTGATCTGGCTCGCGACGCCGTTGCGCGCCGCGTTCTCCTGGGTGGCCGTCACAGCCAGCGGATCGGTGTCCAGCGCGAGCACGTGCCGCGCCCCCAGCTTGATCGCCGCAATGCCCAGGATGCCCGAGCCGCAGCCCAGGTCGAGCACGTCCACTGCGGGCCAGTCCGCGAGCAGGTCTTCGGCAGTGATCAGGCAGAGTTGGGTGGTGGGGTGGGTACCGGTGCCGAAGGCCATGCCGGGATCGAGCGCCAGCACGATGTCGTCCGGGCGCATGTCGGGGATCTCACTCCATTCGGGGCGGATGTACAGGCGGCGGCCAAGGCGCACGGGATGGTAGTGTTTTTTCCAGGCCTCGGCCCAGTCTTCGTCGCGGACGGTGTTGAAGGCCGGCTCGGGCATGGGGTAGAGCTGGCCCATGTGCCACAGCGCCTCGCGGAGCTGTTGCCGGGCATCCTCGGCGCGCTCGTCGTCGGGGAAGTACGCCCGCACGATCAGCCGGTCGGCGGGCGGGATCTCGTCCGGCCAGACTTCGATCGGGAAGCCGGGCTGCTCGATCGCCACGCCCTGGTGACCATAGCGCTGCAGCACGTCGGCCACGGCCTCGGCGGCCTCGCCGTCCACTTCGACCGAGACTTCGATCCAGTTCATCCGACAGCCCCTCGTTAAGAATAAAATGAAAATGAGTGAAGCGTTAGAGAATAATACAGATTTCTAGTTTTTTATGATTGATATATTGCTTGTCTCAAAAAGTGTGCTATCATAGAACTTGACGGGGCCCTCATTGACGCGTGCTGAACCAGTTATCGTAGCCCCATCGTGACCAGCGGGCCCTGTCCTCCTCCTCAAAGTGATACGCGCAAGAGAAATGGGCGACCTCCAGCAGAGGTTGCCCATTTCTCTTATGTTCTGCCACCGGCAGGCTCATGTCCCGCCGAAAAAGTCCGCCACCCGGTCCATGAAGCCGCGCCCGGCCTTCTGCGGCGTGACCTCTTTCCCCAGGGTGTGGCTCAGTTCCTCGAACAGCTCGCGCTGCTCTTTGGTGAGCTTGGTCGGGATGTCGACCGTGATCACCAGCAGTTGATCGCCGCGCCCGGAGGTCGTACCGTCGCGTCGCAGCTTGGGCACGCCCTTGCCCCGCAGCCGGATCACCTTGCCGGACTGCGTGCCCGCCGGCACAGCCACTTCCTCGTCGCCATCGACGGTCGGCACGCGGATCGAATCGCCCAGCGCGGCCTGCGCCACGTTGATCGACACTTCCAGGATGATGTCGCTGTTGCGGCGCTTGAAGAATTCGTGCGGCGTGACGTGCAGCACCACATACAGATCGCCGGACGGGCCGTTGCGCTGGCCCGGCTCGCCCTCGCCACCCAGACGGATCTGCGTGCCGTCATCCACGCCGGGCGGGATCGACACGGTCAGCTTGCGCGCCCGCTGCACGATGCCGGACCCGGCGCACTGCTCGCACGGCGAGTCGATGACTTCGCCGCGCCCGTGGCAGCGCGCGCACTCGGCCACGTTCACCATGCTGCCCAGGAACGTCTGCCGGACCTGGCGCACCTGGCCGGTGCCGCTACAGTCGGGGCAGGTGCGCGGGCTGGTGCCCACTTTGGCGCCGCTGCCGTGGCACACGTCGCACGTGTCGCGGCGCTTGACCTCGATATCAACGTCGGCCCCAAAGACCGCCTGTTCGAATTCGATCGTGAGATCGTAGCGCAGATCGCGCCCCTGCACCGGCCCGGACCGGCGGCGGCGGGTGCCCATGCCGAACCCGCCGAAGAACTCCTCGAAAATCTCGTCGAAGCCCGGGAATCCCCCGCTGAACCCCCCGAAGCCGCCCGGCATCCCGCCGTTCACACCGGCATGGCCGAAGCGGTCGTAGGCCGCGCGCTTGTCGTCGTCGGAGAGCACGCGGTACGCCTCGTTGATCTCCTTGAAGCGTTCTTCGGCGTCAGGTGCATCGCTCACGTCGGGGTGATACTGGCGCGCCAGGCGGCGAAACGCGCGTTTGATGTCGTCTTTTGAAGCGCTGCGGGACACACCCAGCACGTCGTAGTAATCTCGTGGCATAGTCCGTTCCATCGTGAGATCCTCGTTGCGGGAGATTCTAGCGTAGTGCGCCCGGAGTTTACAAGGCGGATTCTACCCGGTGCGAAAACAGCGCTCAGGGCACACGTGCTCCCTGGGCGCTGTTGGTGGCGCGCTGCACCTTACGATTCGGTGAAGTCGCCTTCGATCACATCTTCGTCGTTCGGCTCGCCATGGGCGGGGCCGGTGCCATCGTCGCTGGGCGGCTGGCTGCCCATGCCGGGCTGCGCCTCGTACATGCTGGCGCCGATCTGCTGGATCGCCATGCCCAGTTCGTCCGATGTGCGTTTGATGGCGTCCGTATCGCTGCCCTCGAGCGCCTTGCGCACGGCCTCGATCTTGCCTTCGACGTCCTGCTTCGTGCTTTCGGGCACCTGCGCGCCATAGTCGCGCAGGGCTTTTTCCGCCGTGAAGATCATGCTGTCGGCGCGGTTGCGCAGCTCGACCTGCTCGCGGCGGCGGGCGTCTTCGGACGCGTGCTTCTCGGCTTCCTTGACCATCCGCTCGATTTCGGCCTCGTTCAGGCCGCTGCTGGCGGTGATGGTGATCTTCTGCTCGCGCCCGGTCGCTTTGTCCTGCGCGGTCACGTTCAGAATGCCGTTGGCGTCGATGTCGAACGTCACTTCGATCTGCGGCACGCCGCGCGGCGCGGGGGGAATGCCGTCCAGGATGAACTTGCCCAGCGTCTTGTTGTCGGCGGCCATCGGGCGCTCGCCCTGCAGGACGTGAATCTCGACCTGCGTCTGTCCATCCGACGCCGTGCTGAAGATCTGGCTCTTCTTGGTCGGGATGGTCGTGTTGCGCTCGATGAGCGGAGTCGCCACGCCGCCCAGCGTCTCGATTGACAGGGTCAGCGGCGTCACGTCCAGCAGCAGCACTTCCTTGACCTCGCCGCCAAGCACGCCCGCCTGAATGGCCGCGCCAATCGCCACGACCTCGTCCGGGTTGACGCTCTTGTTCGGCTCTTTGTTGAAGAACTTCTTGACGGCTTCCTGAATGGCGGGCATGCGGGTCATGCCGCCCACCAGCAGCACCTCGTTGATGTCGCCGGACTTGAGGTTGGCATCTTCCAACGCGCGGCGGCACGGGTCGATCGAGCGCTGGATCAGGTCGCTGACCAGGTCTTCGAGCTTGGCGCGCGACAGCGACATGTTCAGGTGCTTGGGACCGCTGGCATCCGCCGTGATGAACGGCAGGTTGATCTCCGCCGACATGGTGGTGGAGAGCTCCTTCTTGGCGTTCTCGGCGGCTTCTTTGAGCCGCTGCAGCGCCTGGCGATCCTGGCGCAGGTCGATGCCCTGTTCTTTCTTGAACTCGTCGGCCAGCCAGGTGATGATCCGGTCGTCGAAGTCGTCACCGCCCAGGAACGTGTCGCCGTTGGTCGAGCGCACTTCGATCAGGCCCTCGCTCACGTCGAGGATCGAGATATCGAACGTGCCGCCGCCCAGGTCGTATACGGCCAGCGTTTCGTCCTGCTTCTTGTCCATGCCGTAGGCCAGCGAGGACGCCGTCGGCTCGTTGATGATGCGCATCACTTCCATGCCCGCGATGCGGCCCGCGTCTTTGGTCGCCTGGCGCTGGCTGTCGTTGAAGTACGCCGGAACGGTGATCACCGCCTGGGTGACTTCCTCGCCCAGATACGCCTCAGCGTCGGCCTTGATCTTCTGCAGGATCATGGCCGAGATTTCCGGCGGGCTGTACGCCTGTCCGGCCATGTGCACCCGCACATCGCCGTTGGGCGCCGCGCTCACCTTGTATGGCGTCGATTTGATCGCCTTCTGTACCTCGGGATCCTCGAATTTGCGGCCCATGAAGCGCTTGACGGAAAAAATCGTATTCTCCGGATTCATGACCGCCTGGCGGCGGGCTAGCTGCCCGACCAAACGCTCGCCCTGCTTGTTCACGGCGACCACCGACGGAATCAGGCGCCCACCTTCCGCGGACGCGATCACGGTGGGCTCGCCGCCTTCCATGACAGCGACCGCCGAGTTCGTCGTCCCCAGGTCTATACCGATGATCTTGCCCATTGTGTCACCTCGTGTTGATGTTTGAACGTCAGATAATTCCGCTGGCTGGAAGGCCTATTCCGCGACGCGTACCATGGCCGGGCGCAGCACGCGGTCACCGTGCTGGTAGCCGCGTTGGAGCACCTGCGTCACAGTGCCGCTCTCGGCTTCTGTGTCACTATCCACTCCCACCGCCTCGTGGAAGTTGGGATCGAATGCCTGGCCCAGCGCGGCGATCTCGGTGACGCCTTCGTCCTGCATGAAGCGCTCGAGCTTGCGCTGGATGAGCGCCACGCCCTCGAACCATTCGTTTCGCTGGTCCTCCGGGATCGCTTCCATGGCGCGGTGAAAGTCGTCCACGATCGGCAGCAGCTTGACCAGCACGTTGCCGGTTGCCACCCGCTGTTGCTCCAGCCGCTCGTGTTCGACGCGTCTGCGGTAATTCTGGAACGAGGCACGCTCGCGCTTCAGACTGTCCAGGTATTCTTCAGCGCGCAGTTCGGCCTGTTCGAGTTGTGCAGTCAATGGCAGTTCACCTTCCTCAGCCAGCGTGTCCTCAGCAGCGGGCGCGCTGGAATCGTCCGCGGCTGCCTGCTCGTCTGGGACCGTCTGGGTAATCTCGTCCTCGGCCACCGGGTCCGCGACCGTGTCGTCGTGTTCGACAACCTGTTCGTCGCGTTCCGGGTCCGGGTGAGTGTTATCTGTTTTCACCAGTCTCGCCTCCGGCATGTGATACGCTCTGCACTAGCAAGCAGCGATAACAGTGTATCGAACAAGTAATAGAAATCCATTAGCAAAGCACAGGAAAACCGTAGAAAGCGGGAGAATTTACGAATTTCATATTTGGCGCGGGGGTTGCTACGGCTGGTTGTACCCTGGCCCGAAGACCTGCTCCATCAGCGGGCCGATGGCCTCGCGGTTGGGGCGGATGATGGGGCGGCCGTTCCAGTTCTCGGCGACGATGTAATCCCAGCCGATCACGCCGGTGACGATGTTGTTGCGCGGGACGTCTTTGGCATACCACGCCAGCTCGAGGATCTGGTCGATGTCCAGGCCGGTGTCGATGCCGTCGCGCAGCTCGGCCCACAGCGGGTAGGCTTTGGCGGCCAGCTCGGGCAGCATCTCCGCCGACACCACCTTGTCGCGCACGGCGTACAACAACTGCTGCTGGCGGTAGGCGCGGTCGATGTCGTCGGTCTGGTGGCGGCTGCGCGCGAACTTGAGCGCCGTCACGCCGTCCAGGTGATGCCAGCCGGCTTCCAGGTAAAAGGGATCGTAACCGTAACTCATGTCGGGATATTCGGGATCGTCGATCGTCTGCTCGACGTTGATCTGCACCCCTCCGATCAGGTCGATCAGGGTGATGAACGTCGCGAAATCGACCACGACGTGCTCATTGATCGGGATGCCCAGGTTGTACTGGATGGTCGTCATCGCCAGCACCGAACCGCCGCCGGGTCCGTCCAGCTCGCCCAGGCGATACACGGTATTGATCGGCTGCACGCCAAAATCGGGGACTTCGACCTGCAGGTCGCGCGGGATGCTCAGCACGCCGATGCGCCGTGTTTGCGGGTCCAGGCTGACGATCATGATCGTGTCGGTCAGGTAGGCGAAGCCCTCCTCGCCGGGGCGCTTGTCCATGCCCATCACCAACACGGTGAAGCGCTCGCTGCCGCTCCACGGCTGGATCACCATGCTCTGACTGCCGAGCAAGCCGCCCTCGCCCGTGTAGAACATCGAGGTCGGCTCCATGCCGGGAACGCTGGTCGCCGTGGTGCTGCCTGTGCTGTTGGCGGCGCGGTACAGGAAGAAGATCATCATCGTCATGACCGCCGTCACGCCGACCAGCGCCGAGGCGATAGTCAGCCAGGCCCAGTCGTCCGGCGCGCCGCTCATCCGGCGCAGCTTGCGCTTGCGGACCCGGTCGCGGGTGGTCTGGCGCGTCCGGCCCCGGCGCGCGCCTCCCGCCCGCTGGTCGGCGCCGGAGTCGTCCGGCGGCGTGACCATGCCCGGCAGGGCGTACCAGTGGCCGGCGTTGGGCGGCCTGGGTCGCTGGGGGGTAGACGCGCCGAGCACGGGCGTCCCGTTCGGAGCGTCCGCCGGGATGGGTAAGTCCGGAGCAGCGCCGGGCAGACTCGCGTCGGTGCCCGATGCACGATCGGGCGGATTGAGATCCTGTTCGGTCTGAATGCTGTCTTCGGTGAAGTCGGCCAAACTCGGCTCCGGCAACAGGTAGGCGAACGGTATGCCGCTCTTTTATACCATGCTGCCGGGCGTTTTGAAAGCCGGAACCGGCGCGAGGGTGCGTTTCATATTGGGGCGAGGTTTGAACCACAGAGCGCACGGAGAGCACAGAGGGAGAATTTGAAGTGTCTCTTGAAACACTCTCTCTGTGTCCTGTGCGCCCTCCGTGGTAAGCTTTTTGCCCTAAACCTGGAACGTTCCCCTGCGAAGGCGCGGCGGCTAGTCGGTGCGCGGCTCCGGGGGCCGGATCTGCGTGGGCGCCGGGGGCAGCGGCGCGCCAAACCGCTTGGCCGCGCGCGCGCGCCGGCTATCGGACAGGCCGAAGATGATCGCCCCGACGCCGATCAAGAAGATCATCACCACCATCGAGCCGACCGACGAGAGCAGCAGCCGCACCGACTCGTCGAGCGGTTCCTCGTCCGGCTCGGCGGCGGCGATCTGCGCTGCCACCTCGGCGCGCAGCGCGTCCGGCGGGATCGAGACCGCCCCGAACGGGTTGATCGTCAGGCGCTGGAGGCCATCCAGAGCGAAGGTGCCCTCGGTGGAGGTCGTCGCGCGGTAGGTGGGGCTGTCGGTGAAGGTGACGGTGTAGATGCCGGGCAGCAGCGATTCGAAGCAGTGCTCCGGCGCGTCGCCGGTGGTGACGTGGGTCGCGATGATCGCGCCGTCCGTCGAGAGGTTCACGTTGACGCCGGCCAGCGTGCCCTCGTCCGCGTCCTGCAGCCCGTTGCCGTTGGCGTCTGAGAAGGTCGCCACGCAGATCGCGCCGGTTTCGGTCTGGGCGCTGCTGAGGCCGGTTCCGATGCCGGGCGCGCCCACCAGAGCCAGCCCAGCCGCGGCCAGGATGAGTCGAGCGAATAGTCGGTTCACGGGCCTACCTGTATTTCAACCTGTCGCAATGACTGACTATCGTTCAGCGTTCGAAGTATAGCGTGTCTGGGGGGCGTTTGTCTAGATGGCCGGAGGGTGAGCGTACAGAGGGCGTTGAATCAACACGCGGCGGATCCGACTAGATGCCGCCGCGTGCGTCCCGATCGAGGAATCGGGTCATCATGCCTGGGTGGTGCGGTTGGCCTGCTGGACCATGAGCCGCTGGCGCAGCTCGATCGTCAGGGCGAGGGCAGGCTGGAAGGCCGCCATCCGGCCCCGGACCTGATCCCACATGCCGTTATGCGCCGCGTACAGCACGGCGTGCAGCCAGACACAGGCGTACAGCCCCATCTGGCCGCGCAGGTCTTCCAGGTGCTGGTCGATAGCGGCCAGCCGCTGCACCAACAATTCGTCGAACTGGGGACGCTGGTTCTGCGCCAGGCCGCGCTGCAGCAAGCTGCGCTCGGCGTGCAGCGCGACGTACTGGTGAACCAGCGCGCGCCGGACCGGGTTGTGCTCGCCCCGTGTATCGGCCACCAGGGCCGCGACCTGCTGGCGAGTGAGCGTCTTCGCGTTGGCGGGCAGCGGCATCATCGTGCCTAGCTCGTGCCCGATGAACCGCATATCGGCCACCAGCGAGCGCTGCATCGACAGCGCGACGAGCGCCGTCCCGCCCAGGCCGGCCGCGATCGCCGTGCTGATCAGCGGCACGCCATCGGCGGTCATGACCAGCCGGTTGAACATCGCGTGCAGCATAATGCTGGCCAGCAGCGCCAGCGCGATCCGCTGGGCGTGGGTGCGCTGAGCCATGTACAGGCTGGCCCCCGTGGCTGTGCCGATGATCGCGGTCGTATAGGCGTGCATCAGGCTGACCGAGAGCACGCGCGCCAACGCGATCCCCAGGGCGCGATCCGGCGTCCCGCTGATGTACAGCAGGTTTTCGGCCATCGCGAACCCGGTCCCCACGGCGAAGCCGTACACCGCGCCGTCGATCGAGCTGCGCAGCCGCATTTGCGACGCCAGCCAGATCAGGAACGTGGCCTTGAGCAGTTGCTCGAGGACCGGCGCGTTGAACAGCGTGATCTGCCAGAAGTCCAACAGGCCTACCCGCATCAGCGCGTTCTGCACGCTGAACGACGCGGCAAAGGTGAACAGTCCCCACAGCAAAGCGCCGAACACCAGCGGAACGCGGCTCAGCGCGTAAATGTCGAGCGTCCAGATGATGTACAGAAACACCAGAGGAATGAAAACCGAGATGATGATGCCTAAAGCCATGAAAAATCCCACCCACGCACGAATGGAGCCGCGCTCGAAGTCATACACAATTTAGCATGTATTCATCGCAAAGGTGAGCAATGTAGAGGGTATTTTACGGGAGTTTTATAGGTTTTTACGGTTGGGGCGCGCCGCGCCGCCCGACCGGCACCCGTTCCTTCACGGCGGGCTGGAAGGACGCCTTCACCCCGGCCTTCTCGGCCTCGTCCATCACGCCGACAATGGCGCGCAGCGCGGCGCGAATCTGGTCGGCTTTGTCCTCGCCCAGGCGATACTCGAGATACCCGGCGAAATCACCCGCGCTGAAGGCATCCAGCAGGGCGCTGGCGGTGGCCCGCATCTGCTGCGCCGGGAAGAACTGGCGCGGGCGCAGAAAAGGCTTGACCGGCAGCCGGGCGTTTTTGTGCAGGGGGCTGAACAGGTTTGGCTTGCTGACCAGCTCGGCCAGCGCGTCGAGCGACACCTGCGGCGGCGCGACGAGGCTCGAGTCGAGCAGCAGGCGGCCCGAAAACTGCAGCCGGGCCAGCCGGTCGTAGTGCGCCTGGGTGGAGGGTGGCAGCAGGTCGTAGATGCGCCACATCAGGTCCACCGCCGCGGCCTGAAGCTCGTCCTGGCGGCGCGCGCGGTCGCCGGACACGGTCACCGGCGGCAGCGGCGCTCCGATCCGCACCGTGACGCGCGGGCGGCGCAGCCGGGCGATCTCGCGCCAGACCTGGTACGTGCCGCCGAAGCCGATCGGCACGATGGCCGCCCCGGTCGCCTGCGAGAGGTACGTCACGCCCGATTTCACGTCGTCGATCGGCTTTTCCCAGGTGCCGCCTTCGGGGAACAGCGCCAGCCGCCCGCCACCCTTCAGCACGTCCAGCATCTGTTTGAGGCTGTCGCGATCCACCGAGCCGCGTTTGGCGAGGATCAGCCCCACGTTGTCGATCACCCAGTTGGCGGGCCACAGCAGCTTGAAATCGCCCGGCCCGACGAGCTGCGTCTCGAGCGGCAGTAGAGTCAGCGCCAGCAGCGCGTCGAAGGTGGACGCGTGGTTGCCGGCGAAGATCACCGGGCCGGGAGTCTGCAAATGCTCGCGCCCGGTGATGCGGGTGCGCGTCAGCAGGCGGAGTGTGATCTGGCCGAGCCAGCGCGAGGCGCGGCGGAGCAGGCGGGTGCGGCGTGTCATCATGGCAGTCATCTTTCTGAATCGATCGCCCGATGATATACCGTGCTCCCCGACCTGACAACTGGTCGCCTTCGCGTTACAATCGGGCCCACAGTCAGCGTGTGGACGAGTGTTGGGAGAGAGAACCCGTGCAACAAGAAGACATCCGGACGACGCAGGAGATCTTTGGTGACTTGTTTGGTGGGCTGGCGAGCCTGGGCGCGCGGGGCGTCGATGGCCTGGTGATTGCCAAAGCACTCGCCCGCCTGTTGATCCAGCAGGGCATCATCTCGAAAGATACGTTCATCGCCACGATGAAGGATGTCGCGGTTGAGGAGCTCGAAGAGTCGGAAGAGATCACCCACTTCCTGAGCGCAACGTATACCGAAATCCTGGATCAGCTCCAGGAGCGCGCCGAGAAAGCCAAAAAAGAAGGCCCGTCGTCGTAGAGGTGCCGCGTTGTTCCGCCGAATGCCGCCCATCGAAACCGATCGAGAGCGGATCGCGGCGCTGGCCGAACAACAACGACATGAGACCGCTGCGTTCCGGTATTACGTCGAGGCCATCTGGTTTGGCGAACGGCGCAGCAGCGCCGAGCTGGATGCCCTGGTGGACCGCATCGCCGCCGGTGTCATCCCGTCTGTCGATTGTACGGCGTGCGCCAACTGCTGCCGCGCGATGCCGGTGGGCCTGGTCCCCGCTGACGTGACGCGCCTGGCGCGCGGGCTAAGCCTGACGCCGGAGGCGGTCGTGGCGCGGATGGTGAACCGCGCGGCGGGCGCTCGCAACGGCGAATGGGGCGTGATGTACGGCCCGCCGTGCCCGCTGCTGCGCGGGAACCTGTGTGCGGCGTACCCGCACCGCCCGGGAGCCTGCCGCCAGTACCCATTCCTCACACCGGATTTTCTGTGGCTGATGGAGCCGATTCTGGAGGGCGCGGGCCAGTGCCCGATCATCTTCAACGTGGTCGAGCACCTCAAACGCGCGCTCGACTGGTGATCGTTTCGGCGCCCCATTCCACGCCCTCCTCCGGTGGGCGAAAGCGGCCCGTTTGCGCTAAGCTTTGCCTAGAACCTGTTGCCACAAGCACGCGCCAGCGTGAGTGATCCGCAAGCCAAAGGAGTCATTGTCTATGGCGAAAGAATACGATGTTGTCGTTCTGGGAGCCGGGCCGGGGGGCTACATCGCGGCTATCCGCAGCGCCCAGTTGGGCCTCAAGACCGCCATTATCGAGAAAGAGTGGTGGGGGGGCGTGTGCCTGAATGTGGGCTGCATCCCGTCCAAGGCGCTGCTGCGCAACGCAGAACTGGCGCACATCGTCCAGCATCGCATGAAGGAATTTGGCTTCAACAACGGCGAGGGCGTCTCGGTCGATTACAGCGTCGCCTTCGACCGCAGTCGCAAGTCGTCCGACCGGCTGGTGAAGGGCGTCGGCTTCCTGATGAAGAAGAACAAAATCGACAGCTACGAAGGCTGGGGCACGATCCAGGACAAATCGACCGTGGCCGTGGACCTGGGCGACGGCAAGAGCGAGACGCTCAAGACCAAAAACCTGATCGTCGCCACCGGCACCACCGTCAAGCTGCTGCCCGGCGTCACGCTGTCCGACAACGTGATCACCTACCTGGAAGCGATCATGTCCGACACACTGCCCAAGAGCATCGTGATCGTCGGCGCGGGCGCTATCGGCGTGGAGTTCAGCTACATCATGCATAATTACGGCGTGGATGTGACGCTGGTCGAATACCTGCCGCGCCTGCTGCCGCTGGAAGATGCCGAGGTCAGCGCCGAGCTCGAAAAGCAGTACAAGCGCGCCGGGATCAAGATGATGACCGGCACGCGCGTGGACAAGGTCGAAGACACCGGGGAGGGCGTCAAGGTCACCGTCAGCAAGGGCGACAAGACCGAGGTGCTCGAGGCCGAGAAGGCGCTGATGGCGACCGGTTTCGCGCCGCGCCTGGAAGGCTATGGCCTGGAGAACCTCGAAGGGCTGAAGACCAACGACAAAGGCGGGATCGAGGTGGACGAGCGCATGGCGACCAACGTCCCCGGCGTGTGGGCGGTCGGCGATGTGACCGCCAAGCTGATGCTGGCCCACGTTGGCAGCGCCATGGGGGTCGTCTGCGCCGAGAACATTGCGGGCGTCGAGACCACCACGCTCGATTACCGGATGATGCCGCGCGCGGTGTTCTGCCAGCCGCAGGTCGCCTCGTTCGGCTACACGGAGGAGCAGGCCAAAGAGGCCGGCTACGATATCGCGGTCGCCAAGTTCCCCTTCCAGGCCAACGGCAAGGCGCTGGGGCTGGGCGAGGGTGTCGGCTTTGCCAAGCTGATCAGCGACAAGAAATACGGCGAGCTGCTTGGCGCGCACATGATCGGCCCGGAAGTCACCGAACTGCTGCCGGAGTTGACCCTGGCGCAGAAGTGGGAGCTGACCGGGCGCGAGATCGCCTACAACGTGCACTCCCACCCGACACTGAGCGAGATCTTGCACGAGATCGCGCATGGCGTCGAAGGGCATATGCTCAACCTGTGATCCCCTCCTGGGGCAGTCTGCGAAGGCATCCGGCGCCGCCGGGTGCCTTTTTTGTTGGGCGCCGGGCCATCGAGGATCCGCAAACACGGTATAATGCAGATGCCACACCCTGTCCTTCTGCGAGAGATGACAGCCATGCTCAAAATTGCCGTTTTTGGTTTTTACAGGCCCGACCATTTTCACACTGAAGCGGATGATTACGATCTGCCGGCGAGCACCCAGCGCTTCATGCGCATCGTGTGGGAGATGGAGCCGCCCGCCACGCGCATCGGCGCGCCGGAGACGAGCGGGTTCGTCAAGCTCACCGGGCTGGCGAGCGAGCCGGTCTACGTCCAGGCGCTCAGCGACCGGCTGGCCCCCGGCGCTGCGCTGTGCAACTGCAGCGGCTACATCGCCATCATCGACGCGGTGAAGATTCTGGCCCCCAAGACGATCCAGAGCACGCTGCGCCGCCTGTACGAGCTGCAACCGGAGGCGTACCTGATCATCGCCGCGGCGCGCCAGAATGAGCCGGACGCCCTCTCATCCGACGAGATCCGCGAGATCCTGGGGCTGAGCAGCGCCCTGTTGATCTACCCGTACGTGCCGACCGAGCCGAAGACTGTCCACCGCCTGGTCCGCCGGCTGGTACGCTACGTCGACAACCCGCTGCGCTACCCGCCGCCGATCTTCGCGGGCGATGCGCCGCCGGTGCGCCTGCCGTCCCCGATCGTCCCGGTCGATACCCCCGCCCAGCAGAAGGTCGCCCCGCCGCTGCCCCGCTTCCACGGTCTGGAACACGTGGCGATCACCGTCAGCGACCTGGAGCGCGCGTTGGACTTCTACCAGGGCTTGCTGGGGTTCCGCGTGTTGGGCCACCTGGATTATCCCCGTGACGAGCGCGGCTTCACCATCACCTATCTGGACACGGGGCGCGGCGTGCTGGAATTGTTCAGCTTCACCCAGGCGGAAACTGAGCCGGCGGGCTGGATGAATGACGACCGGCAGGTGGGGCTGCGCCACTTCGCGCTGCGCGTCACCGGGCTGGACGCCATCGCCGACCAGCTTGCGGCGGCGGGCGTGCCGTTCACCATCGCGCCCATGGACGCGCACGGTGGCGTGCGGATCGCCTTTTTCACCGATCCGGATGGGACGCTGATCGAGCTGATCGAGGGGGAGCTGGTCTACTCGCGGCGCTAGCTGTCCGCCACGGTGCCGAGCACCGTCAGCGTGTAGGTGACCGCCGGCCCGCCCAGATCGTAGAAGGGAACCTCGAACGTGACCGCCTCCTGGGGGACGAGCTGCGGCCTGGCGACGTACACCGTCTGGGTCGCCACGATGTGCCCCTGGTCGTCCCAGATCGCCACCACGATTTTCACCGCAGTCGCGATGCGCGGGCCGGTGTTCGCCAGCTCGCCCTGAATGACCAGCGTGCCGCGGTCGTTGTAGATGGCGCGGTCGTTCGCCACGGCGAAGTTGTCCGGGCCGTAGTACGCCTGCAGCGCGTAGTCCGCCTGGCGCCCGGCAACGTTGAGCTCGTAGCGCACGGCGGAGGCGGGCTTGCCGCCCTCGAAGCGCAGATCGAACGGCACGGCCTCGCCCGGTTCCAGCACGTCCAGCGGCAGGATGTCCGACTGCTCGGCCAGGCGGCGGCCCTGGCTGTCGTACAGCACGCCGGAGAGCCGCACCGCCTCGATCGCCTGGGACGTGGTATTGACGGCCTGCCCGGTCAGGTGGAAGGTGTCGCTGCTGTCGGTCCACGCCAGGTACCCGTCGAAGCCGATCACGCCCGTGTACGAGGTCACACCCGCTGCCTGCTCGACGGTGCCCACCGTCAGGTCCGCGTCGCGGTTGATCCGGAACGTGTTCACCACTGCGGCCAGCCGGTCCAGGCTCACCGCGTCGATGTCCGTGACGTCGGCTTCCAGGGCGCTGAAAAAGGCGCCGTCGCCCTGCAAGAAAATGTTGAGGCTGCGCGGCCCCAGCACGGGGTAGGTGCGCACGCCGGTAATGCGGCGGCTGCCGTCGCGCTGCGCCGCCCGCTCGATCTCCGTCCACGCATAGCCCGCCACGTCCTCGGGCGGCTGGTAAGCGTTGGTCGCCTGGGCGAAGGCTTCGGCGGTCATCGGCTGGCCGGTATTGACGACATACACGCTCAGGCGGGTGACGGCCTGGGAATCCTCGATGGAGGTGAACTGGACGCGCACGCCGTTAGGGTCTGGCAGATCACCGGCGATCCAGTCCGGCGGCAGGCGCAGCGAAAAGACGCCGGAAGGGTGCGTGTAGCCGACGAAGTTGGCATCGGGCGGGACGGGCGTTGCGACCAGAATCAGCGGGTCGTCGATCTGAGCGCCGCCGGTGCCGCATGCCGCCAGCAGCAGGGCCAGCAGGCCGGCCCACAGCATCACCCAGCTAGATCTTGAAGTAGACATACAGCTTGAGCTTACCCAGAGCGATTTCGTCGCCATCGCGCAGGCGCTTTTCGACCGAAGACGGCAGGGACTCGCCGTTGAGCCGCGTGCCGTTGGTGCTGTTCAAATCCGTCAGATACACGGCTTTCTGATCGCGGAGCAGGCGGGCATGGCGCCGCGACACGCCCAGATCGTCCGCGCCGTAGGGTGTCAAGTTGAGGTAGGTGACGTTCTCAGCCTGTTCCGAGACGCGCCCCAGGATCAACTCCTTGCGAAGTTGGAGCATGATCGGCGATTCGACCGAATCGACGTGCAGAATCAGCACGTTTTCGTCGTTCAACTCCGACGTGGCGCGCGTGATATCACCTTCGCCAAGCTTGCGCGTGATCAGCGGCGTAGGCACCAGCGCGATGCCGCACTTCTCGCAGAATATGATGCCGTCGATGTTTTCCGCGCCACAGTGAGAGCAGCGTTGCATGGCGTTCCATCCTTTCGCCGGCTGGGCCCGCTCACCACCCGGCTCGTGAGTCCCTACCATTATCGCGCAAATTTTTTTCCTGCGCGACAACCGCCCGCGGCGCACTCAGATGGCGAGCCAGTCCACGATCTGGCGGTTCTCGTAGCGACACACGCGGCTGAAACCGGCCTCGCGCGCCAGATCGAGCGCGCCCGACAGGCCATACCCGACGTGCGCGGGGCGGTGGCTGTCGCTGCCGATCGTCAGCCGCTCGCCGCCCATCGCGCGGTACCAGCGCAACGCCTCGAGCGCGGGGTGCGTCTCGCCGACCTCGACGCGCAGCCCGGCGGTGTTGATCTCGATCGCGGTGCCGGTGTCGATGCAGGCCGCCCACACCGGGCGCATGAGGTCTTCCCAGTCCGCGATGGGCAGGCGGCCATAGACGCGGTAAGCGGTCCGCTTGAACACGTCAGCGTGGGCCAGCACGTCGAAGCCCCCGCCGCGCACCATTTCGGCCATTTCCGCGAAGTAGGCCGGGATCGCATCCTCGGGCGGCGTGCGGCGGAAGTAGTCCTCGTCGAAGATGCTGTTCTCGCCGGACCAGTGCAGGCTCCCCAGCACGAGGTCGTAAGGCCATGCTTCCAGCACCGGCTGGACGATCGCGCGGTAGCGATGCAGCTCGCCCACTTCAACCCCGGCGCGGATCGTCAGCCCCTGCGGGCCGAAGACCCGCCGCGCCGCCTCGAGCGCGTCGAAATAGCCCGCCGGATCGTAGAACCCGGCGCAGATGTCTTCCGGCTTGGGGTCGAAATGCTCGGTGAAGGCGATCTCCGGGATGCCGCGCTGTAGCGCGCTCTGGCACATCTCGGCCATCGAGGCCTGGCAGTCGCAACTGAGCGTGCTGTGCATGTGGTAGTCGTGCGGGATGAACCCGTTGCTGGAACGTATTGTCATGAGTGGCTATCCTTGTGGACTTCAGGCGCGTGCCTGATTATACACGGCTGGTGGGCCCGCTCAGCCCAGCCGCAGCCATTCAACGTCGCGCAGGGTGATGTGGATCTCGCGCTCGTCATCGATGAACCGGTCGGCGCTGTCGTCGGGCAGGCTGATCAGGTCGAAGGGCGCCGAGCGCCCGACGCCGTGCAGCGCGTCCCGGACGATCTCCGCCAGCGAATCGAGGCGCGTGTGCCAGCGGGCCACCACGAAATGCGTGCCGCGAAAGCGCTTGACCAGCGAGCGAATCTTGTCCTCGCCGACCTCGCCCGCTTCGCCCCAGAACTGGGGATAGCCGCGCTCGTCGAGCTGGACGACGTCCGGCTTGTAGCGGTCGCCGATGGCGATCTCGACGCCTATCTCCGGGTAGTACGGCAGGTACAGGGCCCACAGCAGGGCTTTCATGATGACGTGTTCGGGGCGTTCGTACGCATTCTTGACGAAGACAACCTGTTTTCCATGGGCGCGCAAGGTGAGTTTGCGCCGCAAGACCAATTCTGGCGTCATGATCCCCTCCCCACTATGCCGTCGATTATGTCGTCGATGCTTCGTCATAGTATAGCAGAAATGGGATCGGCGGCGCCGCCTGGTCCCGGAGTGCTATCCTCAAGGGCGGCGGAATGCGCTAGAATCACCGTGTAGAACTGCTTGGAATGCGACCCGACCTTCTCCGCAGGATGGCACCGATGTCCTTCGTTCACGATCAAACGTTGCGGCTGGACCTGCTCCGGTCGCTGAGCGAGAAGCCGCCGCTGTTCGCCCCCGGCGAGCCGTTGTTCTGGGACGATCCGCACATCTCCCAGGGCATGCTGGCCGCGCACCTCGATCCGACTACCGAGGCGGCCAGCCGCTCCCCCGCCGAGATCGACCGGATTGTGAGCTGGCTCGTGGATGCCCTGGCGTTGGAGCCCGGCGCGGCAGTGCTCGACCTGGGCTGTGGTCCTGGGCTGTACGCCGCCCGGCTGGCAGCGCGCGGCCTGCGCGTGACCGGCGTCGACTACTCGCGGCGCTCGATCGCCTACGCGCGGGCCTACGCCGCCGAGCACGACCTGGCGATCACCTACCGCTGCCAGGACTACCTGACGCTGGCCGACGATGCCGGGTATGACGCCGCGCTGTTGATCTACGGCGATCTGTGCGTCCTGGCACCGGACGTGCGCGACGCCCTGCTGCGCGCGGTGCGCCGGGCGCTCAAGCCGGGCGGGTGGTTCGCGCTGGACGTCACCACGCGCCACCTGAGGGCGCGCGCCGGCCTGCGCAATGGGTGGTATGCTGCCGAGTCGGGCTTCTGGAAGCCCGGCCCGCATCTGGTGCTCGAGCAGGGTTTCGACTACCCGGAGCACGATATTTACCTGGACCAGTACATTGTCATCGAACAGGACGGGACGGTGAGTGTGTACCGCAACTGGTTCCAGGATTACACGCCGGAGACGATCACCGCCGCCCTGGAGGGGCAGGGGTTCACCGTGCGCGGCTTGTGGAGCGACCTGGCAGGGACGCCGTACACCCCCGGCGCGGAGTGGATCGGCCTGGTGGCCGAGAAAGGTGGGGAGTGACGATGCCCGAGCTGCCCGAAGTCGAAACCGTGGTGCGCGGCCTGCGCGAGCCGCTCGCCGGGCGGACCATCCTGGGCGCGGCCACCGACTGGCCGGGCGGGCTGGTGACGCCCGACCGCCTGATCTTCGCCGCGCGGATCGCCGGGCAGCCGGTGCGGCGCGTGGACCGGCGCGGCAAGTACATCCTGATCACGCTCGACCCCGACACGCTGATCGTCCACCTGAAGATGACCGGGCGGCTGTACGTCGTGCCCGACGACGCCGAGCAGCACGCCGACCGCTGGGTGCATTTCACCTTCCAGCTCGACAACACCCACCAGCTCCGCTTTTCGGACGCGCGCAAGTTCGGGCGCGTGTATCTCGTGCCCGATCCGGCGGAGGTGACCGGCGCGCTGGGGCCGGAGCCGCTCGACCCGGCCTTCACGCTCGACGCGTTCCGCCAGTGCCTGGCCAGGCGCTCGGGCCTGCTCAAGCCGCTGCTGCTCAACCAGGCGTTCGTCGCCGGGATCGGCAACATCTACGCCGACGAGGCGCTCTACGCCAGCCAGCTTCACCCGCTGCGCCGCGCTGATACGCTCTCGGATGACGACATCGCCCGGCTGTACGGCGCGATCCGGCAGGTGCTGGCGGATGGCATCGCGCGCGAAGGGGCCAGCGTCAACTGGTACCGCAAGCCGGACGGGACCAAAGGCTCGGCCCAGGACGGCCTCCGTGCCTACGGGCAGACCGGCCAGGCGTGCGCGCGCTGCGGGCATCCGATCGAGAAGATCGTGGTGGGCCAGCGCGGCACGCACTTTTGCCCGGTTTGCCAGCCGCGCTAAACCCGGCGATACTGAACTCAACGCCCTCGGGCCGCGGCCCGTGAGTATGCGCGAGGAACGGCCATGTTCCCTGAACTAACCTATTTTCTGGCCCAGTCCGATTCGTCGAATATGGGCGACTTCTTCGGCCAGATTTCCGGCCTGTTGCTCCTGACGTGCGGTGCCGGTATCGTCTGGATGGGGCTGATGGCGCTGGTCTTCCAGCGCGCTGCTGAACGCCGCCGCCGCGCCGCCGCGGGACTGCCCCCGTTGCCCGGCATCCACGTGGCGGCCTATCGCTGGCTGACGGGCCAGCGCGAGCCCGCCGCCGTCCCCGCTGGGGCGTCGCCCGCCATGGCATCCCCGGCGCGCCAGCGGCCCGCTGCCCGATCCGCGCCTGTGCCCGCGCCGGACCTGTCGCTGCTGACCGCCGATCTGCCCCAGCCGGAGTTCTCCGCCCTGGTGCCGGACGATGCGCCCGCGCCAGCGGCGGACTGGGGCGAGCCGGCGGACATCGATGACTTCCCCGCCGGGGACGACAGCGCGGTGCGCGCCGAACCTGCCGAGGCGGTCCCGGTGGTGCCCGCCGAGCCGGCTCCGGAAGCGCCCGTCCCGGCGGACGCGGTCGAATTGCTGCGCGTGTGGCGCGATCTGTCGGACGGATCGCTGGTGGTGGAGATCGGCGGGCGGCGCTTCCAGTCGCTGGCCGAGCTGCGCAGCGCCGATCTGGAGCGCCGCTTCCTGAACGTGGTGCGCGACCTGGACGGACTGGCCGAACGGCCGCCTGCCGCGCCCACCGCTGCCCCGGCTCAGGGCGGCGTGGCACCCGCGCCGAAAGCGGGCGATCCGTCCGCGCCGTCGATGACGCCGGGCTCCATGCTGCGCCAGATGACGCGCGCGGCGATGGGCCAGGCACCGGAGCCGGTCCCTGAACAGCCCGATCTCAACATCGCGGACCAGATCGAGGATCTGCTGCAGGAGCGGCTGGCCGGCGATCCGGCCTTCGAACAGCGCTCGATCCACGTCAAGCCCGCGCTGGATGGCGGCGTGCGCATCGAGGTGGACGGGGCATACTACGACGGGGTGGGGGATGTCGCCGATGAGGATGTGCGCGCCCTGCTGATGACGGTGGTCCGCGAGTGGGAGCAGCGGCAGTAAATCCGATCGGGCTGCACCGGAGGTGAGCGCATGCGTGACAGGACGATCGCGGCCCTGGTGCTGGCGCTCGCGGTGGCTGCACTGCTGGTGGCCGGGCGCAGCGCGGCCCAGGGCACAGCCCGGCACCGGATCGCCATCCGGCAGGTGGATGGCGTTGCGGAGTTTTACGACGTGGCGACCGGTGAGCGCTTCGTGCCGCGCGGCGTGAACTACTTCTGGATCGTTCCAGTCGAGGGCGGGTTTGAGGACCGGGTGTTCGGCGTGGACGAGTACGACGCCGGGCGCGTGCGGGCCGATTTCGCGCTGCTGGCCGCCAACGGGTATAACACGGTGCGGATGTTTCTCGACACGTGCAGCAGCGGGCCGGGGTGCATGGGTAGCGCTGTTGGCGAGGGGCTCAACCCGGCGTACCTGGACAACATCACCGAGGTGATGCGCATCGCGCGCGACGAGGGCGTGTTTCTGCTGCTGACCTCCAACGATCTGCCCGACCAGGGCGGCTATTGGGAGCTTTCCAACCGGGGCGCGAACCGGTTCTTCGAGGGCTATCGCAACGCACACTACCTGACATCGTATGGCGTGCTGGCTGCGACGCGCTATTGGGGCGATCTGATGGCCGGGCTGGCCGCGCGCAACGCGCCATTTGACGCCGTGCTGGGCTGGTCGCTGCTCAACGAACAATGGTATTTCAACGACCAGCCGCCGCTCTCGCTGATGTCCGGCAGCGTGACGACGGCCAACGAACGCACCTACCGGCTGGACGATCCGGCCCAGAAGCGGCGCATGCTGGTCGAGGGCATCGTGCATTACATCGACGAGGTGCGCAGGGTGATCAAGGGCGCCGATCCACAGGCGCTGATCACAATGGGGTTCTTCCATCCCGACAGCCCCAACCCGGCGCGGACCGGTGATTTCCGCTACGTGGACACGGCACCGCTGCTGAACCTGGCCGCGCTCGACTTCTTCGACTTTCACGCCTATCCGGGCGTGGAGCTGAGCCTGCCGCAATACGTGGAGAATTTCGGCATGGCCGGCTACCAGGCCAAGCCGGTGATCATGGGTGAGGTGGGCGCGTTTCTGGCGTCGTATCCCACGGTCGAGTCGGCGGCGCGCGCCCTGCAGAGCTGGATCGCGGAATCGTGCGCCTACGGGTTCGACGGCTGGCTGTACTGGGGCTACTACCGCGCGCCGGAGGCCATCGGCGACGCGAGCTGGGGCCTGGTGGACGAAAACGGCGTGCTGATGAGCGCGCTGGCCCCCGCCAACCAGCCGGACCCGTGCGCGCCGGTCCCGCTGGAGACAGGGAACATCGCGTTCGGCCAGCCGGTCACGGCGTCGCGCGCGCTGGCCGAGGAGCCGCCCGAGAACGCCGTCGATGGCGGCCCGGCGCAGTGGGGTTCCGACGCGCACCCGCCGCAGTGGATCACGATCACGCTGCCGCCGGAGGAGGCTGTGGGCGCGGTGCGGCTCCAGGTGGCGCAGTGGCCCGCCGGAGAGACGCGGCACCGCGTGTGGGCGCTGCGCGACGATGCCGAGATCCTGCTGGCGGAGTTCCGGGGCGTCACAGCGGAAGGTGACGTGCTAGAGGTGGCTCTGCCGGTGGCGTTGAGCGGCATTGGGGCGATCCGTGTGGAAACGCTGGAGAGTCCCTCGTGGGTATCCTGGCGGGAAATCGAGGTGCTGAGCGGGCTGCAAGCCGCCAGCGGGGCCTGCGTGGTCATGTCGCCGGGCGCCGTCAACCTGCGGACCGGGCCGGGCACCGAGTTCGAGTCGCCGGGGAAACTGTCCGCCGGGCAAGGCGCGGTGGTCACCGGGCAGGCCGCCGGGGCGGATGGTTTTGTGTGGTGGCAGGTGCCGCCGGGCGTCTGGGTGCGGTCGGACGTGGTCAACACGTCGGGCGGCTGCGAGGGCGTGCCGGTCGTGAATCCATAGCCTCGATCAGCCCAGCGGAGGCGACCCGGCCTCCGCCCAAGCCTCACGGATGGCCCGGTTGGTGGCGACGGCGCTGGTGAACTGCGCGCGCTGGGAGTCGCTCAGCCCGGCCGCCTGGCGCTCGAGCAGGTGGTGCGCGGCGCGGAGAACCTCGCGGGCGTCGTCTTCCTCGCGGGCCACGTGCAGCACCTGGTAGATCGACCAGTAGACGCGCAGCGGGTCGTCCAGCCGCGCCGGGCCGTTCGCGCCGAGGTGTTCCAGCACGCGGTCGATCAGATTGCGGGCATCGGCCAGATAGCCCTGGGCCAGCGCCACGTGGGCCAGCCCGGCCAGGATCTCCGTCGATTCGGCGAGGGCGCCCAGACGCTGCCAGCCATCCAATGCCGCGCCATACGCTGCCAGCGCGGCATCCCACTGCTTGCGCGCCTCGGCCAGACGGCCCGCGACACCCTGGGCGCGCGCCGCGCCCCCCGCGTCACCGGCTTCCGCGCTGAGCGTGATCGCCGCCTGCAGAGCGCCTTCCGCCTCATCGAACGATCCCTGCTCCACCTGCACCGCGCCCAGCCCGACCAGCGCGGCCACCGTCGCCGCGGCGAAATCGAGATCGCGGGCCAACGCCAACGCCGCCCGGTGATCGTCGAGCGCCGCCGGGTAATCGCCCAGTTTGCGATGGACGCCGCCGCGCGTGTTGCGGGCGGTCACCTCGGCAGGGGCATGGTCCAACCGCGACCACACCTCCACAGCGGCGGTCAGCAGTGGCAGCGCCGCGGCGTAGTTGCCGGCCCCGGCAGCCAGGATGCCCTGGTTGTTGGCCTTGGCCGCCGCCGAGTCCAGGCGGGCGCGCGTGTCCGGATCGGCCAGATCGGCCAGCTCGAGCGAGACGACCAGCTTATCCCACCAGTGCGCCAGCCGGTCGTGGGAGGAGGGGAGGGAGGGTTGGACGGGCATCGGATCGATCCTCAGAATGTCCTTGCGTTTTGCGAACTTGTGTTCTATTATCGGGTTATCACTCAGCATCCACGAAGGAGGCCACGATGGATACCCCCGGTATCAACCATGTGATTTTGACTGTAACCGATCTCGAGCGTTCGACCCACTTTTACCGCGAGGTGCTCGGCTTCGACGTGCAGGCAATCCCGCCGGAGTACGGCAGGCTGGCCTATTTCCCGGTCGGGGCCGGATCGGTCTGGTTGATCCAGCATGACCAGACGCCGCCCGGCGACCGGTTCAGCGAGTTCCGCGTCGGACTGGATCACCTGGCGTTCACCGCGCCCAGCCTGGACGCCCTGCACGCGCTGGCGGACACGCTGATCGCGGCGGGCGTGGACACGCAAGGCGTCGAGTTGTTCCACGGCAAGTGGCACTACGTCGCCTTCCGCGATCCGGACAACATCCAGCTCGAATACTGGCTGGACGAGCCAGCAGCGACATGAACACCTCAGGCTTCGATCATATCGTGCTGACGGTGACCGACCTCGACCGGTCGGTTCGGTTCTACCGGGACGTGCTGGGGTTCGCGCTGGAGTACAACCCGTATTATCTCGGCGGCGCGTGGTATTTCGCGGTCGGCAACGTGCAGGTCTATCTGGTCCAGCACGCGCGCACGCCCTCCAGCGACCGGTTCAGCGAGTTCCGCGTCGGGCTGGATCACCTGGCGTTTCGCGCGCCGGACCGCGCCGCCCTGGAGGAGCTGGCCGAGCGGCTGCGGGCGGCGGGCGTGCCCACGAACGGCGTCGAGGTGTACCTGCCGAGCCGCAAGCCGTACGTGGTGTTCCGCGATCCGGACAACATCCAGTTGGAGTATTGGCTGGACGAAGCGGATGCCTGACGCGAGCGCCTGGCGCGGCAGGGCAGGCCCTGCCCAGGGCGACCGCCGGTCGCCCTGACGCGCGTCGCGCGTGCGCCAGGCGCCGACTCCCGCACGCGGCTCAGATCACGGTCTGCTCGTAGTACACGCCGACCACCTCGCGCAGCACGCCGGTGATCTCGCCCAGCGTGGCATAGGCGCGCGCCGCATCGAGGATGAAGGGCATCAGGTTGTCCGTCCCGCGCGCGGCCGCATGCAGCGCGTCCAGCGCCCGCCGGACCGCCTCACCATCGCGCGAGGCGCGCAGGTGCTCCAGACGCGCGACCTGGCGCTCGTGACCCGCCGGGTCCATCTCCAGCAGCGGGATGCGCAGCGGCTCCGCGTTCGGGTAGGCGTTCACGCCGACGATCGTCCGCTCCCCGGCCTCGACCTCCTGCTGGAAACGCGCCGCCGCATCCGCGATCTCCTGCTGGAAGAAGCCGCTCTCGATGCAGGCCAACACGCCGCCCAGGTCCTCGATCTGGCGGAAATAGGCGATGGCTTCCGCTTCGACCGCGTCCGTCAGCGCTTCGACCAGATAGCTGCCGCCGAGTGGATCGACGCTGTTGGCCACGCCGGTCTCGTGGG
This sequence comes from Aggregatilineaceae bacterium, assembly GCA_040767355.1. GTDB lineage: Bacteria > Chloroflexota > Anaerolineae > Aggregatilineales > Aggregatilineaceae > LM3-B42. The sequence continues at coordinate 33,466 of JAXGOS010000023.1, forward strand.
CGATGATCTGCTGTGTGCGCAGCGCGATCGTGACCGCCTGCTCGGAGGGTAGGGCCAGCGCCTCGTCCATGCTGTTGGTGTGCAGCGACTGCGCGCCGCCCAGCACCGCCGCCAGCGCCTGCAGCGCCACCCGCACGATGTTGTTCTCCGGCTGCTGCGCCGTCAGGCTGACGCCCGCCGTCTGCGTGTGGAAGCGCATCAGCCAGCTTCGCGGGTTCCGGGCGCCGAACGTCTCGCGCATCTCGCGCGCCCAGATGCGCCGCGCCGCCCGCAGCTTGGCGATCTCCTCGAAGAAGTCGTTGTGCACGTTGAAGAAAAAGCTCAGCCGCGGCGCAAACGAGTCGATGTCCAGCCCGCGCCGCAGCGCCCAGCGGACGTATTCCAGGCCATTCGCCAGGGTGAAGGCCAGCTCCTGCCCGGCGGTCGATCCCGCCTCGCGGATGTGGTAGCCGCTGATGCTGATTGTGTTCCACTCCGGCATGTGCTGCGTGCCAAACGCGATGGTGTCCGTCACCAACCGCATGGACGGTTCCGGCGGGAAGATGTACTCCTTCTGCGCCTGGTACTCCTTCAGGATGTCGTTCTGCAGCGTGCCGCGCAGCCGGGCTATCGGGACGCCCTGCTTCTCGGCGGCGGCGATATAAAACGCCCACAGGATGGCCGCCGGCCCGTTGATGGTCATCGACGTGCTGACCTCGCCCAGCGGGATGCCGTCGAACAGGATCTCCATGTCGCGCAGGCTGCTGACGGCGACCCCGCACTTGCCGAACTCGCCCAGCGCTTCGGGCGCGTCGGTGTCGTAGCCCATCAGCGTCGGCAGATCGAAGGCCACCGATAGGCCCGTGTTGCCTTGCTCCAGCAGGTAGTGGTAGCGGGCGTTGGTCTCTTCCGCGGTGCCGAATCCGGCGAACATGCGCATCGTCCACAGCTTGCCGCGGTAGCCGGTGGCGTGCACGCCCCGCGTGAAGGGATAGTCGCCCGGCAGGCCCAGGTCGCGCAGGTAATCGGACCCGGCGATATCCAGCGGGGTGTACACGCGGCGGACCGGTCGCCCGCTGATGGTCGTGAAGGCCGGGGCGCGCTCGGCCTGGCGATCCATGGCCCGGCGCAGCGTGGTAGCTTCCCAACGACGGCGGGCGGCATCCAGCGCCTCAAGCATATTAGTGTCGAACATAGCCTGTCTCCTACGGGCTTTTACTGAGTTTTTATAATTATTTATTAGAATTATATCGAGGAATTTGAAAAACCAATGCAGACTTATTTGACAGAGGAAGTCTGAGCCTGACAGCATCGCCCCATCCGTTTTTCGTGGTCCGGCAGGTGGCTGTCTCTGTTTTCACATCAGGAAGACCGTTTCGCTCGGGGGAAAGCGGGGCTCCTCAGTTATTCAAGCCTGTCATGTCACACATAGTTGAACTCTGCTCTGGTCGCGTGGGCAACGACCCGCTTCGCAAGAAGTTCCTGGAGCTGGCGGGCATCCTGGATAACTTCAACAACGGCAACGTGCCGGGATATCCGCACTGCTCGAAAGGTGTAGTTCCATTGAACGCTCTGCAGGGTGGGCCGCGGGCCCGCCCTTTTTTTTACCCCGCTCGCGTTCCGATTCGGTTTTTCGGCTGCCTCACCGTACAATGGAGGGACATTTCTGGCCTCGTGAGGAGAGGGTAACCATGTACCGTGAGGTTGTTGCGTCCCCCGATGCACCGGCAGCAGCGGGCGCCTATTCGCAGGCGATCAAGGCTAACGGCTTCGTGTTTGTGTCCGGCCAGTTGGGCCTGGTGCCCGGCACCAAGCAGTTCGCGGGCGGCACCGTCGCCGAGCAGACCGAGCAGGCGCTGAAGAACATCTCCGCCATTCTGCAGGCCGCGGGCACCAACCTGCGCCACGTCGTGAAGGTCACCGTGCTGCTGGGCGACATCAGCTACTTTGCCGAGATGAACACCGCCTACAGCGCGTTTTTCCCGGAGGAACCGCCGGCCCGTGCCGCTTTCGGCGCCAGCGGCTTGCCGCTGGGTGGCCTGGTCGAAATCGAAGCGATCGCCGTCCTGCCCGGCTAGCGGGAGTCCCGCCATGCAAATCGAGTTCCTGGGGTCCGGCGGCGCCATCACCACGCCCCGGCCCGGCTGCGCCTGCCGCCTGTGCGTCGAAGCGCAGGCCAAAGGCGTCCCCTTCAGCCGGGGCGGGCCGAGCGTGTTCGTGCATGGCCCGAATGTGTTGATCGACACGCCGGAAGAGATCAAAGCTGAGCTGCTCCGCTCGCGCGTCACGCAGATCGACGCCGCGCTGTATTCCCACTGGCACCCCGATCACGTCGCCGGGCTGCGCGTTTGGGAGACGATGAACAGCGACTGGCTGAACTGGCCCGCCCATCCTCGCCGCACCGACATCTACCTGCCGCAGCAGGTCGCGCAGGACTTCCGGCACCGGCTGGGCGCGTGGGAGCAGTTCATGTACCTGCAGCGCTTCGGCGTGGTGCGCGTGATCGAGCTGGCCGACGGCGCAAGCGTCGAGCTGAACGACGTGCGGATTCGCCCCTTCCGGCTGGCCGAAGATTACGTGTATGCCTTCATCTTCGAGACCGGCGCCGCGCGCGTTCTCATCGCGCCGGACGAGCTGTTCGGCTGGGACCCGCCCCCCGATGTGCGCGGCGTGGATCTGGCCGTGATCCCCATGGGCCTGCCGGAGTTCGACCCGTTCACCGGCGAGCGGATCATCCCCGCCGATCACCCGGTGCTCAAGTCCGAAGCGACCTTCCGGCAGACGCTGGACATCGTGCGCGCGCTGGACGCCGGACGGGTGATCATGACGCACATCGAGGAGCCGAGCCGGCTCAGCTACGACGATCTGCTCCGGTTGGAAGAGATGCTCAAGGACGATGGGTTCAATATCACGTTCGCCTACGATACGCTGCTGGTTGAGGTGTAACGCGCGATGGCCCACGAGCTGATCTTGCTGGTGGACGACGAGCCGAACATCATCGAGCTGGCGAGCATGTACCTCCGGCAGGACGGGTTCCGCGTGATCAGCGCCGGGGATGGTTTGACCGCGCTGGAGCGCGCCGCCCAGGATCGCCCCGCGTTGATGGTGCTCGACCTGATGCTGCCCCGCCTGGATGGATGGGAAGTCTGCAAGCAGATTCGCGCCGAGTCCGACCTGCCGATCCTGATGCTCACCGCGCGCGACGAGGATATCGACAAGATCGTGGGGTTGGAGCTGGGCGCCGACGATTACCTGACCAAGCCCTTCAATCCGCGCGAACTGATCGCCCGCATCAAAGCGATCCTGCGCCGCACCGAGCCGCGCCGCGCGGCTGGCCTGGACGACCGCCCGCTGCGCGTGGGCAATCTGGAGATCGACCCGGCGCGGCGCGTCGTGCTGGTGGGCGACCGCCCGGTGGACCTGCGCGCCAAGGAGTTCGACCTGCTGCTGGCGCTGGCGGACAACCTGGGCATCGTGCTCAGCCGCGAAAAACTGCTCGACATCGTGTGGGGGTTCGACTTCTACGGGCAGACGCGCACCGTCGATGTGCACATCGCCCACCTGCGCACCAAGCTGGCTGGCTCCACCGCCGAGATCGAGACGGTGTGGGGGGTGGGTTACAAGCTCAGCGCTCCCTGATCGCCACGGTGCCTGACGGAAACGTTAACGATCAGGCAGCACAAAGTTTACATTTCGCCAGTACCCTAGACGGATGAGGATCATCGAGATGTTCACGACGCTGCGCAACCGTCTGCTGGCTTCGTACGGCGCGCTTTTGCTGGTCATGCTGCTGCTGATCGGCGGGACGCTGCTGGTCTTTCTGCGCTCACGCCCGCTGCCCACCGACGAGATCGTGCGCGACCTGACGGCCACGCTGCTCGACGTGCGCGTGGCGGAGAACTGGCAGCTCGATCCGAGCGAGCTGAGCCTGGAATGGGGCACGCTGTCCGACTCCGCCGCCGAAACGGCGCTGGGCGCGATCCAGGTGCGCATCACCACCTATCTCTCGGACCAATCCGAGGCGCGCGACGTCCGCACGCTGGTGATCGACGGCGAGGGGCGCGTCCAATTCGATTCCGCCGGGACATTCGCCGAAAACGATCCGATCCTCGAGCTCGACCAGCAACCGCTGCTCACCGCGCGGCCTACGCGGCCCTTTGTGAGCCAGGTGGTCCAGGGCACGTTCGTGAACCCGGACGGCACCGAATGGATCTACGTGGCGCAGCCCTTCCAGCCCCTGCTGAGCATCATGCAGTGGGCCATGACGATGGGCCAGAGGCAGAGGATGATGACCAACCTCATGGCGGACGGGCAAATGCTGCTGCTGGTCGCCGAGCCGGTGCCGCATCCCTCGCTGCGCGAAGTCTTCCGGCTGTTTGGCGACGACTTCCTGCAACCCCTGGCGCGCGCCGGGCTGCTGGGTCTGTTGATCGCGCTGGGGCTGGCGTTCGTGATCGCGCGCTCAGTGGCGCGCCCGCTCCAGCAGATGAGCATGGCGACGCAGGGCATCGCCGAGGGCCACTTCGACCAGCGGGTGCCGGTCCGCGGCCCGCAGGAGGTTCGCGCGCTGGCCGAATCGTTCAACGAGATGGCCGGGCGCGTCGCCGCCACTCAGCAGGCCCAGCGCGATTTCATGGCGAACGTCTCGCACGATCTGCGCACGCCGCTGACCAGCATCCAGGGCTTTTCGCAGGCCATCGCCGAGGGCGTCGCCTCCGATCCCGAGGCGGCCCAGCATGCCGCCCTGGTGATCCACGACGAGGCGGGCCGCCTGCACCGCATGGTCGAGAGCCTGCTCGACATCGCACGCATCGAGGCCGGTCAGCTTGACATGCTGCGCCATACCGTCCAGTTGGGCGATGTGTTGCGCGTGGTAGCCGAGAGCCTGTCGGTCAAGGCGCGCGAGAAGGGCGTCGGGCTGGCGGTCGACGTGCCGAGGGCGCTGCCGCGCATTGCCGGCGATGGCGACCGGCTGGCGCAGGTGTTCACCAACCTGATCGACAATGCCCTCCGGCATACACCGTCCGGGGGCTCGGTGACGCTGTCCGCCGCGCCGGATACGGGCGGCGCGATTGTCGTCACCGTGCGCGACACGGGCGAGGGCATCCCCCCCGGCGACCTGTCGCGCGTCTTCGAGCGCTTCTACCAGGTCGACAAGAGCCGCCAGGGCCGCCGCACCGGCACCGGCCTGGGGCTGTCGATCGCCCGCCAGATCGTCGAGGCCCACGGCGGCACGATCGACGCCGCGAGCACGGTGGGGCAGGGCACGACATTCACTGTGCGGCTGCCCTCTACCCCGGACTCGTCCACCAGCGGGCCGCGTGAAATCCGCCTAAAATAGGACCACCGTGTGTGGCCCTCTTGTTTTTTTCGGTGTATGGTACGGGTAGACGCGAACCAAGACACGGGTCACGAGGAGAATGATATGCGCCGGACAATGTCCGCAAGGGTGCTGCTGGTTCTGCTGCTGGCCGCCATCCTGACGGCGTGTGGCGGCGATGCGGATGACAGCGACGCTACGCCTGCCCCCAAGATGGACGAATCGCTGGACGCGCGCATCGGGCGCTTCGACCAGACTCTGCGCGAGGAAGCCACCTGGCTGTGGGATAATATGAACATAGCCCGGACCAATCCCCAGCTGCCAGCGGAGCGCTGCGCCGAGCAGCGCTGGGATCACCAGCCGGTGGTGCTGGACGCCGAGGCGCGCCGCCTCGACCCGACCGCCGCACGCATGGTCGATCACCTGGACTATGCCGCCACGCTGATCGGCCAGGCCCGCGACGAATGGGCGCGCCACTGCCGGAACGAGATCTCCGCGATGAACGCGGTGGCGTTCCTGGAATCGCGGTTGACTCCAGCCTTCAAAAGCATGAACATCGTGCGCGACGCACTCGATCAGCGGGTAGCCAGGGAGTGAAGGTCTATGGTGGGGGGAATGCGCGGACGAGCGTGGGTGGTGTGGCTGCTGGCCCTGGGACTGCTGGCGGGTTGCCAGGATGGCCGCCAGCGCGACATTCGGAGTTACGAGCGTTCTTTGCGCCAGGAGGCCGACTGGCTGTGGAACAAAATGAACTACGCTCGCACCCACACCGCGATCGAGGGCGACATTTGCGCGCCGCGAACGTTCAAGCACAAGCCTCTTACGCTCACTGAAGAAGAACGCCAGGCCAGCCCGCGCGAGGCCAGCCTGGCCGATCACCTGAGCTATGCCGCCACGCTCATCAGCCAGGCCCACGACGAATGGGACCTCTACTGCCAGAGCGTGCGCGGGTCGGGCGGGACGGCCACGTTCATCGAGTCCAGGCTGCTGCCCGCCTACGACAGCCTGAACCAGATCCGGCTCGCTTACACGCCGAAGCAGCCAACTCCCAAGCCGGGCGGCGGGTGAGGGTCCTGACGCCAGGCCGCCGGGCGCGGCTCGAGTCATCCATCCCTATTTCGGCACTTCCCACAGGCGCACGGTGCTGTCATCCGAGCCGGACGCGATCAGCGTCCCGTCCGGGCTGAAGGCGACCGCGTTCACCCAGTCGGCATGGCCGAGCAGCACCGCCGGTTCCCCAGCGGAACCATCAGCCACGGTCCACACGCGCACCGAGTTGTCATCGCTCCCCGAGGCGACCAGGGTGCCATCCGGGCTGAAGGCCACGCTGTTGACGTAGTCGGTGTGTCCTTCCAGCTCCGCGATCAGCGCGCCGTCGGCCACATTCCACAGGTACACGATGCCGTTATCGCTGCCGGTGGCGAGGGTATCCCCGTCCGGACTGAAGGCGACCGCGTTCACCCAGTCGGGATGCTCCAGCGCGCGCACCTGGGCACCGGTGGCCGCATTCCACAACACGGCGGTCGAATCATCGCTGACGCTGGCGATCAGCGCGCCATCCGGGCTGAAGGCGACACCATTCGCATAGTCCGTGTGCCCTTCCAGGGTGAGCACCAACTCGCCCGTCGCGGCATCCCAAACTTTGACCATATAGTCTTCGCCAGCAGAGGCGATCCGCGTCCCGTCGGGGCTGAAGGCCACGCCGCGGAAGCTGTCGCTGTGAGCCTGGAACGTCTGCTGCTCGGCGCCCGTCGCGACATCCCACACGCGCAGCATGCCATCGATACACGCCGAGGCGAGGGTGGCACCGTCCGGGCTGTAGGCGACGCCCTTGACGTAATTGGGATGTTCCAGGACGAGCAGTTCCGCGCCGCTCTCGACATCCCACACGCGCACGGTCGAATCGTCGCTGGCCGAGGCCAGGGTTGCTCCGTCCGGGCTAAAGGCCAGGCCATCGATCCAATCGGTGTGTCCCTGCAGTACAGCGCGCCAGGGCGGGGTATACTCGATTGTGCCGGCGATGGCGGCGATCGTTGGCTCGAACTCGGTCACGCCGCCCGCCGCGGCGATGGCGAGCACCACCATGATGTTCCCGCCGCCCAGGTCGATGGTGAACAGCAGCACGTCGCCTTCATCCATGCTGAAGAACAGGCGCCTGGCGTCGTGCCCGCCGAGCGTGATCGCCTCGGGCGCGAGCGAAGCCGTTTCTACCTGCCCGTAGGCGAGTTCTTCCGCCAGGCTGACCGTCATGCCGTCCAGGCTTGGGTCAGGCATGTCGTACAGCATCATCCCGATCCCGGACGGATCTACGATGATCACGCCGACCGCGCCGGGCGGGACCGTGTCGGATTCCAGCGCCGCCGCGTCATTCGTCAGCATGACCATGCCGGCGTCGCCCTGAACAACCCACCCGGCAGGGTATGAAAAGCTCAGCCCGCTGGGGGATTCATACGTTTCGCTGAGCGGATCCTGCGCCAGGACCGTCAGCGGTGTGGCAGCCAGGATCAATGCTAACAGCAGCACGCCCAGCCGGGACATTCGGCTATTGACCATTGGTAGACTCTCCTCAAGGGGTAAAGTGTGCGACCCAACGCGCACGGTTTGGCTGCCGGGCTCGGGCGCCGGGCGTGCCTATTAGTATCAGTATGCACGCGTATTCCCAACCGCGCTACCGGCGCTCAACCACCGACTTGGAGCAACTCGCGCGGGAAGGTCGTCAGGCTTTCCGCGCCGTCGCCGGTGATCACGACGTTATCCTCGATGCGCACGCCGACCTCGCCGGGGATGTAGATGCCCGGCTCGATGGTGAAGACCATGCCCGGCTCCAGGGCGCGCGTATTGCCCTCGACGATGTTCGGCCCTTCGTGCGCTTCCAGGCCCAGGCCGTGGCCGGTGCGGTGCGTGAAATAGGCGCCGAACCCGGCGTCCTCGATCACCTTGCGCGTGGTGCGGTCGACCTCCTGCGCCGGGACGCCCGGCCCGGCGGCGGCGCGCCCGGCGGCATTGGCCGCCTGGACCACGGCGTAGACCTCGGCCAGTCGCGCGGACGGCGCCCCCATGCTGACCGTGCGCGTGATGTCCGACGCGTATCCGTCCACGCTCGTGCCAAAGTCGAACAGCAGCGGCTCGCCCTCGGCCGCGCGGCGCTCCCCCGGCTCGCCGTGCGGCAGGGCGCTGCGCGGTCCGGCGAGCACGATCGGCTCGAAGGGATGCTTGCCGCCGCCGCGCTCAAGCTGCGCGACGACCAGCCGGCTGGCGATCTCGCGCTCGGTCATGCCGGGGCGGATGGCCGCCAGGCAGGCGTGCAGCGCGCCCTCGCTGATCGCAATGGCGGCGCGCAGGCTGGCGATGGCGTCCGCGTCTTTACGCAGCCGCAACTCGGCCAATGCGTCGCCGCCGTGCACCAGCCGGATGCCCGGCATCAGCTCCTGGATGACGTCCGATTCCAGCACGCGCATGCGCAGTTCTTCTACGCCCAGCCGTTTGTCATCCAGCTTGAGCTCGCCCGCGGCGGCGGCGAACGCCCCGGCGTAGCCTTCCGAGTCCGTCCAGGGGAACACCTTGAACGGGATGCCGCTCTCGGCCAGCCGGTCGACTTCGAGGGCGGGGGCCACCGCCACGGGATCGCGCCCCGGCATGAAGAACACCACCAGCGGGCGCTCCATCAGGTGAAAGTCGGTGTGGGTGATGTACTGCAGGTTCGGGCCTGGGATCAGGGCGACGGCGTCCAGGTTGGCCCGCGCGATGATGTCGTACAACGTTTGCAGACGCGATTCGGTCATTCGTGGCACACTCCAGTCTGGCATCGGCTCATCCGGCAGCCGGGCAGGGTGGCGCGGCAGCCATCCGGGAACTGTACCACCGGACGCCATTCCGGTCCAGCGGGCGCGGGGCGTGTGGCGCGTCTCAGATCGCGTCTCAGATTCGGGGCAGAAAATTCACCACAGAGGTCGCAGTGGACACGGAGAGCGATATTTTGAGAGTCTCTCTTCAATCAATCCTTCCCTGTGCTCTCTGTGTGCTCGGTGGTTCCAAACTCGCCCCAGATGTGAAATGCACCCCGGGGCGTGGGCTGTCGGTTCGGGGTAGGCAATTCGCACAAATGTGCTAAAATCGGGGCACTGGCTGATTTCTCGATATCGCGTTAAAAATGACGTAAAAAAGCAGTAAGACACGATGGCTGAATACGCACCCTCCGACCATATACAGGACATACTCCAGAACTTGCCGAGCGATCCGGGCGTCTACCAGATCAAAGATCCCACCGGCAAGATCATCTACGTGGGCAAGGCCAAAAACCTGCGCAGCCGCGTGCGCAGCTATTTCCAGCCGTCCAACCACGATCCCAAGGTGCTGCGCATCCGCCACGACGCCGCCGACATCCAGTTCATCCTGACCGGCGACGAGCTCAAAGCCCTCATCACCGAGGCTGAGCTGATCCGCGTGCACAAGCCGCGCTATAACGTGCTGCTCAAAGACGACAAGCGCTATCCCTACATCCGCGTGACGACCGGCGACGCGTTTCCGACCGTCGAGATGACGCGCCGCGTGGACCGGGGCGACCGTCACCGCTATTTCGGGCCGTTCACGTCGGCGGGCGGCGTGCGCGAGACGCTGGACGTGCTGCGCCGGGCGTTTCCCTACCTGACCTGCGACCGCGTGATCACCGGGCAGGACAAACGCGCCTGCCTGTATTACGACATTCGCATGTGCGGCGGGCCGTGCATCGGCGCGCAGACCCGGGACGAATACTGGGAGAACATCAACGGCCTGATGCGCGTGCTGAGCGGCCACGCCGAGGAGGTGCTGCGCGATCTGCGCGCTCAGATGGAAGCCGCCTCGGAAGACCTGGACTTCGAGCGCGCGGCGATTTTGCGCGACCGGATTAAGGTCGTGGCCCAGATCTCGGCCCGCCAGCGGCTGGTGGCCGACGTCAGGGCCGATCAGGACATCATCGCGTTTGCCCAGGAAGGCAGCGACGCCGTGGTGCAGATGTTCCTGATCCGCAACGGGCGCCTGATCGGCAGCGAGTATTTCGCGCTGGAAGGCGCCGAGGACGAGCAGGCCGAAGACATCGTCGAGAGCTTCCTGACCCAGTTTTACCAGGAAGCGACCGACATCCCGCGCGAGGTGGTGCTGCCCAACGAGGTCGACGAGGCGCTCATCATCGAACGGTGGCTGCGCGACCGGCGCGGCGGCCAGAAAGTGAAGCTGACAGTGCCCAAGCGCGGCAACAAACGCGAACTGGTCCAACTGGCCGCGCAGACCGCCGCAGAGAAGCTGGGCATCCTGCGCTCGCAGTGGGCCAGCGACACCGTCAAGCAGGAGACGGCCATGCGCGAGATCCAGGAGGCGCTGGACCTGCCCAGGCCGCCCAACCGCATCGAGTGTTACGACATCAGTACGACCCAGGGCACGGCGATCGTCGCCAGCCGGGTGGTCTTCGCGCAGGGCGTCCCGCGCAAGAGCGAATACCGCCGCTTCAACATCCAGACGGTGGCGCACGAAGGCTCCGACGATTACCAGTCCATGCGCGAGGCGCTGACGCGGCGTTTCACGCGGTACGTCGATACGGTCGAGAACCCGGCGGCGGTGGCCCCCGGCAAGCAGGATCGTGACGAGACGTGGCGCATGCTGCCCGACCTGCTGATCGTGGACGGTGGCAAAGGCCAGCTGGGTGTGGCGGTCGAGGTGTTGGAGGCGTTCGACCTGCGCGATCGTGTGCCGGTCTGCGGGCTGGCCAAGCAGTTCGAGGAAATCTTCCTGCCGGACCGCCCTCGGTCGATTTTGCTGCCGCGCCGGAGCGAGGGACTGTACCTGCTTCAGCGGGTGCGCGACGAGGCGCACCGTTTCGCCATCACCAGCCACCGCGCGCGCCGCCACAAGGCCGGGCTGGCCAGCCAGCTCGAGGAGGTGCCTGGCGTGGGTCCTGCGCGGCGCAAGGCGCTGCTGCGCGCCTTCGACCGGGACATCGAGGCGATTCGCACCGCCAGCATCGAGGATCTGATCGCCGTGCCGGGCATCACGCGCGATATTGCGGAGAACATCAAAGCCACGTTGGGCGGCGGCTGATGGCGTGCTGTAACCGGACTGTCACGCAACATTCCCCGGCGACCGGTTTTTTCAGGGCGCGGGTGGCCCTGGCGAGAGGGGAAGACACAGCATCTTATGCACGAGACGTCTAGATTGAGGTGGCGATCCGCCGCCCTGGCGCTCGAGGGGCTTCTGCTGGTCGCGATCGTGGCGTTCGCGGCCTACTTGCGGCTGGCGAACCTGCGCGACAATCCTGGCTGGTACACGGATGAGGCCACCCACCTGGAGATCGCCCGCCATGCCGCCGAGGGACGCACGCAGTACATGGCGTTCAACGAGACGACGCTGCTGGTGGCGCGCATGCCGGTGTTTCCGTGGCTGATCTCGCGCGCCATGCTCGCGTTCGATCTGTATGGCGCCGACAGCATCCTGGCGGCGCGGACATTGAGCGCGCTGCTCAACACGCTGGCGGTCGTGCTGCTCTATGCCGTGGCCCGCACCGCGACCCGCCGCGAGCCATCTGGCCGCGCGCTGGCCCTGGTGGCGGCGGCGCTCCTGGCTACGTCCAAGTCGGCGGTCGTCTTCAGCCGGATCGCCTTCAGCTACAATCTGATGGCCGTTCTGGTGTTGATCATGGTATGGGGACTGTGGCTGTATCTCGACTCGTCGCGGCGGCGTTGGCTGGCGCTGGCGGCCTGCGCAATTGGCGCGGGCATCGTGTCGGACCTGCTGGCGCTGAATTTGCTGGTCCCGTTCGCGGTTGTCATTCTCAGCCGCCGCCCGCGCGATCTGCTGTGGAGCGTGCCGCTAGCGCTCGTCCCGTTCGGGATCTACGCGGCGGCGAGCCTGTTCACGGTGCCGGATGCCTTCCTGTACGATCTGCAGTTTACGCTGGGGCGCATGGGCGGCGGGAGCCTGATCATGCAGGTACCAGCCATCCTGGTGAGTTTCGTCTCGTTCATCATGCTGCTGGATATCTGGCTGCTGCCCGGCGTGGTGGGCTTGTTCCTGCTGCGCCCGCTCCGCCTTCAGCGGCTGGCCCTGCTGGTCTGCTGGTTGATCGTTATCCCGTTGCAGCGATCGCTGGTAGGTTTCAGTCATCTCAGCTTCTACTACTTTATCCCGGTGCTGCCGCTGCTGGTGCTTGGCACGGCGGCGCTGATCGTGCGCGGGGTGCCGTTCCTGACGGCGACAGTGTCCGGCGGGCTGCGGGCCATGTTCTCAAGTTGGGGTTGGTGGCCGGAGGGACCGCGCTGGCGCTGGCTGGAAAACCGGGCGGTGTCGATTGGGACCATGCTGGTCGTGTACATCGTGGCGGTGCACTCTTTCCTGTTTTTTTCTGTGGTCACGGTCTTCGAGGTGACTACGGAGCTTGAGACCGAGATCGACAAAGTGTTGCTCGACCCGAACGATGCGCGCGCGGTGGCGCAGGTCGCCAACGAGATGGCCGCGCCGGACGATGTGCTGATCGTCTCGCCCACGATGGGCTGGCTGCTGGACGCCCACGTGGCGGACTTTCAGATGGCTGTCACGGCGCTGGGCAAGAAAACACAACATCTCCCGGGTGACATTCCCGCTGATCGTTATCTGTTCGACGCGCGCTACACCGCCGCGAATTACGTGATTGTCGATAACCTGTGGCGCAACTGGGCGGCGGATAACATGGAAGAAGTCGGCGCGATGATGGACGACGTCGAGGCGAACTGGCCCCCAGTCTTCACGGCGGGCGACATCGTGCTCTACCGCAATCCCGCCCGCGCCGCCGCGCCAGAGTCGCCCTGACGGTACAACGTCCGGGTCGCTTCCCGCGTAGATCATATATGGGGGCAGGATAGCCAGAAGCAAGGTCATGAGGATTATCAAGCGTAAGATTAAGAACAGGCGCGGCGAGGCCGAAGAGAGCAGCCTGAACGTCCGGCTGCTGGTCGTCGTGTTGGTCGTGTCGGCGGCCGCCTGCGGCCTGATCTATTTCCTGGTGGGACCGCTGGTGTTCGGCGGCGATCCAGAATACCGGATCGTGCCTTACGGGCAGGGTGATGAGCCCACCCAGATCACCCTGCCGACTCAGACGCCAGCCCTCCCCGCGCCGACCCAACCGCCCACCCTCGCCCCGACGCAGCCGCCGGCGGTCCTGGTAGCGATCACCGCGGATACGGTCGGGCGTCTGGAGCTTCAGGAGCGGCTGATGGGCCACAGCGATGCGGTGAGCAGCCTGGCGTTCAGCCCGGACGGATCGCGCCTGGCCTCCGGCGACCGGGGCGGCGGCATTCGCGTGTGGGACGTGGCGACCGGGACGGAGCTGGCCGCTTTCAGTAGCCAGAGCGAATGGGTCGAGAGCGTGGCGATCAGCGCTGATGGCATGGTACTCGCCGCTGGCGGGCAGGATAACCTCGTGCGCTTGTGGGATCTGACGAGCGGAGTTGCGCTGGCGCCGCTGTCCGGGCCGACCGGGCCGGTCAAGAGCCTGGCCTTCGGCCCGCGCGACAAGCTGCTGGCCGCCGGGAGCGACGACGGGCGGGTATACGTCTGGGACCTGGAGCAGCCGGAGGACGGGGTGCTGGTGGCCCTCGAGGGCCATACGTCCTACGTGACGAGCGTGGCCTTCAACCCGGATGGTACCGTGGTCGCCGCGGGCGGCGAAGACGATACCGTCCGGCTGTGGAAGGTGCCCACCGGCGCCGGCCTGGGCGTGCTGCGGGGACACACGGCCAATATCTCGAGCGTGACGTTCAGCCCGGACGGATCGCGGCTCGCCTCCACCGCGACCAGCGGCGATCCGACCGTGCGCGTGTGGGATGTGGCGACACAGACGGCACTCGCCGTGCTGGAGGGGCACACCGAGAGCGTGAGCAGCGCCGCGTTCAGTCCGGATGGCGGGCTGCTGGTGTCGGCGGGCAGCGGGATTCAGGATAATACGGTGCGCGTGTGGAATCCGGCTACCGGCGCGTCGCTGCGCGTGTTGTATCCCGATCCCAACGCGCCGGTCAACGATGTGGCGTTTAGCCCGGACGGAACTCGGCTGGCTGTGGGCGGCGCGTCGTATCTGGCGCTGTGGGGCGTGCGCCGCACAGACATGGCGAGCGAGCCGGTCCCCACCGCGACGCTGCCCCTGCTCGATGGCCCCGACGATATGCTGCCCACGCTGTCCGCGGCTAATGCCGCTGCTGTGCCCACGGGCACGCCCGACCCGGCGGGGTGTCTGGTCACCGCGCGCTACAGTGAAATCAACGTGCGGGCTGGCCCCGGCACCGGCTATGACGTGGCGGGCACTCTGGCGCTCGATGCGCCGAGCGCGGCGACGGGCTGGGCTCAGGATGCCGAGGGATTCACCTGGTGGCGGCTGGCCGACGACACCTGGGTGCGCGCCGATGTGGTGACCTGGCCGGACGTGTGTTTCACGCTGCCGCCGGTCCAGCCGTGAGGGCGGTTAACTGGCGGTTGTTCCAGTGTGCCGGATCGCTGCTGGTAACGCCGTTGGTGTGACTGCCTTACAGTCCCGGCGTGCGTCAACCTATTTTTCTCTTGAGAGTAGCTCATATGCTGCCCACAGCCAAAAACGTGACTATGACGAGAATAAGTAGACAAGAGTGGCTTTGGGTCGGGCTGGCTAGCCTGATGTTTGTCTTATTGGCGAAATTGCCGTATTTCGTCGGTTATCTGGTCGAGACAGGCGAATTGCAGTTCGCCGGGGTTACCTTGGCTCCGGTCGATAGTCTGAGTTACCTCGCTAAGATGCAGCAAGGATTTGCCGGACGTTGGACCTTCCAACTTCCATACACGGCGGAGCCTCACGAGGGGGCGCCAGTCTATCTCTACTACCTCTTTCTCGGCCACGTAGCACGATGGATCGGGTTGAGCGTGCCGTTGGTCTATCACCTTGCTGGCATCATCAGCGGATTGGCGCTGCTGTTAACGGCGTACTACTTCATCTGCCAGATGATAGACACCCTGACTGAACGGCGCTATCTGTTCGCTTTGCTCGGCTTTTCGTCGGGCTTCGGGTGGCTCATGATCGGGTTTGGGGAATTGCTATCGACCGATCTCACTGTGCCGGAATCGAATACCTTCTTCACATTGATGCACTGCCCGCACTTTTCGCTCAGTCAAACGCTGATCCTGGTGATCGTTCTTTCATTTGCGTCTGGCAAAGACTCCTGGAAAAGGCGGACGGTCATCGGCACCGCCGCCTGCATACTGCTGGTCCTGGTCCAACCGTTCATGCTGTTCGTCGTATTCGGCACTCTTGGTCTTTACGGCTTAGCCGTGTGGAAGCGGGATCAACGGATGCCGCTCAGGCTAATCGTACAGGGAAGCACGAGCCTATTGGTAATTCTGCCGGTTTTGATCATGAGTTACCGGGCAATCTACGACAATCCTGCAATGAGAGAGTGGACCGAACAGTCAGTTTCGACCTCTCCGCTTGTTTTTTACTACCTCACTGGCTATGGCTTCATCGTACCTATGGCTATCTTCGGAATGATCTGGGCGGTGCGCCGCCGTACCGACGCTGACCTGATGCTCGTTTGTTGGATCCTGGTTGCAGTCGTTGGCTTGTATCTGCCGTTTAGTTTCCAGCGGCGGCTTTCGCAGGGGCTTCACTTTCCTCTGGCTGTGCTAGCAGGCATAGGCGCTCTTCGTTTTGGGATGTCTCGCTTTTCGGTTTCAAAGGCGAGATTGTGGGCGCGGCTATATTTGCTCGCGACCTATCCTACAAACCTGGTGTTGATCGTGCTCTTTAGCGGTGGCGCCGTGTTGCATCATAGCCAGTTGTTCATCTCTGCGGATGAACGGATGGCGCTGGATTGGATAACCAGCCAGTCGGAGCGCAACATCGTAGTTCTCTCGTCAACAGAACTGGGTTCCCTCCTACCAGCGTTTGCCCCCCTCCGGGTCGTTTCGGGACATGATTTTGAAACCCTGAATTCTGAAGCGGTAAAAGCAGCGGTCAGGCAATTTTACGCTTCTGACAGTCTCCCACAAGTTCGCGCAGAGTTAGTGAGACAGTGGCTGGTGGACTACGTTCTTGTTGGTCCACGGGAGCGAGAGCTTGGGATTGTAACTCTGTCGGCAGAGGATGGTGTTGTGCCCGTAGGAACATTTGGCGAGGTTGAAGTTTTCCAGAGAATCCGCTAGGTTCCTAGGGTCGCAGTTTGATCCAAGATTCCCTTGCCCGCCTGCTGAGCCCTGAATTTCCCATGAAATGTGGCCGCGGGACCGTTACAGGCGCAATGTTTCCTCTATAATGGAGATACACCACGCCATCCGGGGGCACATAATGCGGGTGGGTCACGCTCAGGCGGGAGGTCTCGAACCCTGTGCCGATATCCGTTGAAACCCTGACATCCGACACCTGTCTGTACTATCGCTTCACCGGGCATGTCAGGCTGGACGATTTCGACGCGCTGCATGCCGCCGAGGAATCCGCCTGCGCCGACCTGCCGGGTGACCGCTGCCTGGGCGCGATCGCCGATTTCTCCGCGCTGGAAACGATCGGAGCGCCGCTATTTCCCCGGCTCCAGCACATGCGGCTGATGACGGATGCCCGCTTCGGTGTCGTGGTGGTGATCGGTGCCAATTCGTATCTGCGCGCCCTGGCGATCAGCCTGGGGCTGACCAGCGGCACGCGCGATTTCATCTTCCGCCAGACGCTCGACGAAGCACTGGTCGTGCTCCGGACTCACCCCCGCGTAAACCCGGCCCCACCGGTCACGGCGTCTCACTGAGCCGGACGTAAATCAGCGTATCACGCAAGCTCCCATCCACGCCCCGCGCCTGGCGCTGCAAACGCGCCTCCAGCGTGTAGCCGGCGCGCTCGGCCACGGCGGCACTGCGCGTGTTGCGCGTGTCGCACCGGATCTCGATCCGCTGCGCGCCCAGGTGCGCCAACGCGAATTGCGTGATCCCGCGCACCGCCTCCGTCATGTATCCCTGCCCGCTCAGGCTGGTGCGAATCCAGTAGCCGATCTCGAAGCTGCGCGCTTTCCAGTCGATGCGGTGCAGGCCGCTGGCCCCCACAAACAGCCCGTCCGCTTTGCGCCACAGCGTCAGCATCAGGTCTTCGCGAGCCAGCCACTGGGCTGCCTTGCGCCGCAGAAGCGCCTCCGTGTCTTCGGCGGAGGGGGCTGCCTGCGCCCACGGCATCCAGGGGCGCAGCTCGTCGAGCGACTCGCGGATCGCCTCGTTGACCCGCCGGCCATCGCCGGGGCGCGGCGCGCGAATGACCAGCCGCTCCGTCTCGAACTGGTCGGGAAAGTCAAGCAGAATCGGGTCTGTGGGATCGGTCATGGCGTGATCCTTTCAGCGGTGAGAGGTCGAAATCGCTGGCATGGTGTGCGGTTGGAACGAGGGCCGGCTCAGCGGACCTGAATCGTCAGGTGCGCCGGGAGGCTTTCCAGATCGCCGCTGCGGGCGACGACCTCCAGCGCGTGCGGGCCGGTGCTGTCGGGATAGTACGTGAACCAGCCCTGGAAACTCGGCACGCCGCCCGCCTCGACAGCGTCCAACACCTGCCCGAAACGGCGCAGCTCGATGCGCGTGATGCCCTGGGAGCCGCTGGAATTGAACTCGATCTGGACCGCGCTGCCCAGCTCAACGGCGGCGTTCTCGTAGGGCGCGGTGATGAACACGTTAGGCCGCAGCGCCGGGTTCGTGGTTGGCGTGGGCACGCTGGTTTGGGTGGGCGGGGCGGTCGGCTCGGCGGGCGTTTCGTCGCCGGGCAGCAGCACGATCCCGAGCACGGCGATCCCGATGATGGCGATCAGGCCGATCACCACGGCGGCGATCATCCAGATGCCTTGCACCGGGTTGTCGCCCCGCGCCGGTTCGCGGTACGGCTCGACCGACTCCGACACCGGGCCGGTGTAGACGCCGCCCGGCCACTGGGGAGGCGGTGCGCTGGGCTGCGGGCCCTGGATCGGAGGCTGGTAGGGGGGCGGCGGCGCGACGCGGACCGGCGATTGGATGGTGACCTGCGGCGGCTCGTAGGTTGGCTGGGGCGCGGTTGGCGGCAGCGTGGCCTGCAGATCGGCTTCCTCATCTGTCCCGGCCAGGGCCATTAATTCGTCTTCCAGCATCTGATCGTGCAGGTCGTCGTCGAGCGTGCGGCCGGGCCGGGCGGGCGGCAGGTCGATGCGGCTTTCTTCGGGCAGACGCTGGGGAGATTGGAGCGCGTGCTCGAGGTCGCGCACGAGATCGGACGCCGACGGATAGCGATCTTCTCGCCGCTTCGCCAGGGCTTTGCCCAGCACCGGCTCCAGCGACGGCGGCAGATCGGGCCGGATCGAGCGCAGCGCGGGCGGCCTGGCGTCCAGGTGCTGGTACATCAGGCCGTGCGGCGTTTCGGCGTGAAAGGGCACCTGGCCGGCCAGCATCTGGTAGAGGATGATGCCCAACGCGTAGACGTCGGTGC
Organism: Aggregatilineaceae bacterium; assembly: GCA_040767355.1. Lineage (GTDB taxonomy): Bacteria > Chloroflexota > Anaerolineae > Aggregatilineales > Aggregatilineaceae > LM3-B42. The sequence goes on from JAXGOS010000023.1 coordinate 52,206, forward strand.
GCCCGTCGACCGGCTCCGAGCGCCACTGCTCGGGCGCCATGTAGGTCGGCGTGCCCATCACGGTGCCGGTCATGGTCAGCCCGGCGGCGGGCGTGCCGGTGATCATCTTGGCGATGCCGAAGTCGGTCAGGTAGGCGTTGTCTTGCTCATCGAGCAGCACGTTGGTCGGCTTCAGGTCGCGGTGGACGATTCCCCGCCGGTGCGCGTAGTCGAGCGCCGTGGCGATCTGGCGCGTCAGGCGGAGCGCGCGCTCCGGGCTCATCGCGCCGCGTTTCAGCTCGCGGGCCAGGTTGCCGCCTTCCATCAACTGCATGACGAGGTAAATCAGGCCGTTGGCGCGCCCGAAGTCGTAGACGGTCAGAATGTGTGAGTGCTGCAGCGCGGCGATGATTTGGGCTTCGCGCTCGAACCGTGCGATGAACTCCGGATCGTGCGTCAGGTCGGGCGCCAGGATTTTGATCGCGACGTCGCGATCCATGCTGGGCTGGTACGCGCGATAGACGGTCGCCATGCCGCCTTTGCCGATAATCGTTTTGAGTTGGTATGGGCCCAAAGCCGAGCCCGACAGATCGTTCATGGAATCGTCGCTGATGGGTTGCCCGTCAATGAGGTTATTGTACCGCACATCGTCTGCGAAACGCAGAACGCGCAAGACGTGAACCAGCGCGCCCGGCAGCGTGTAATTATTACAGGATTTCACCAGCATTGTAAGCTCATTCATTGGCTCTCGGAGCAGGAGGGAGAGTCGGTGACTACAACGACTGCAGGCGCTGAGCCTATCTCACTGATTGAAGAACGCCGTTCGAATCCCTGGTTGGACGCCTGGCGGCTGTTTCGCCGCAACAAGGCGGCCATGGTCGCCTTGACCGTCCTGAGCCTCATTTTCTTCATCGCGATCACGGCGTCGCTGTGGCGCCAGGCCGGCCTGCTCGACGCGCGCACCGGCGCGCAAGCCCGCCATACCCTCAACCCGGTCAACCTGACCTCCGAAGATCCGTACCCCGATCCGGGCGTCTGCGCGCGCGACGGGCTGAACAGCAACCCGTACTGGTGCAGCTGGCTCAGCCCTGAGGCATTGGTGAGCGTGCAGAACAAGTACTGCTTCCGCCCCGAGCCGGACTACAGCCAGAAGCAGTGGTGCTACGTCCTGGGCGGCGACAGCAACGGCAAGGACTGGCTGTCGCAGACCGTCTACGGCGCGCAGGTGTCGCTGGCGGTGGGCGTTGTCGGGGCGACGATGAGCCTGGTCGTCGGGCTGATCTACGGCCTGATTTCGGGCTATTATGGCGGCCGGATCGACAACATCATGATGCGCTTCGTCGATTTCATGTACGGCTTTCCGACGCTGGTGTTCATCATCCTGATGCAGGTGTACTTCACGGAGGTGGCGCGCCAGTACCAGGATGCCGGGCGCGAGGGGATCGCCGGGTTTGTGCTCAAATTGAACAAGGACATGGGCGGTCTGCTGTTCCTGTTCATCGCGCTGGGGGTGCTGAACTGGATCGGGATGGCGCGACAGGCGCGCGGGCTGGTGCTGTCGTACCGCGAGAAGGAATTCGTGGAGGCGGCGCGGGCGGTGGGGGCCAACAACCGGCGGATCATCTTCGTGCACCTGCTGCCGAACATTCTGGGGCCGCTGATCGTGCTGGAGACGCTGGCGATTCCGGGCTACATCTTCACCGAAGCGTTCCTGAGCTTCATCGGGCTGGGCGTGCAGCCAGGCACGCCGAGTTGGGGGGCGATGATCAGCGAGGTGCGAAACCGCGGCGGGTTCTTCTCCAACCGGCACATTCTGCTGGTGCCGAGCATCGCACTGGTGCTCACGACGCTGTCGTTCAACTTCCTGGGCGACGGTCTGCGGGATGCCCTGGATCCGCGGATGCGCGGTACGTAGAATCATGACATGATGGCCGGCGCGCGTCCGTGAGTTGCAGCGCGCGCCGGCCCTGTGTTGTCCGCAAATTCACCCGTTTTCGGAAACATTTCATAATCTCTGGCGACAGCGCCACCACTTTCCAGTATGCTGGGGATAAACAGCGTGGAAAGGGGGGCACATGCGTCGGCTTTTCTCGTTACTGGGGTTGGTTGTCTGGACCGGGTTGGCCGGGAGCGCGCTCGCGCAGGACGGCGCACCCGCGCCGCCGCTGGTTACCTCGCCGGTTCCGCTGGCCGCGCCGGATCCTCAGGCGTCGGCTGGGTTCGGATCGGCCATGGCGCTCGATGGCACGACCGCGCTCGTCGGCGCGCCGGGCGTTGCGGGCGGGGTGGGCGTCGCCTATGTGCTGGCGTGGGACGGGAGCGGCTGGATCGAGCAGGCGGCAATCCCCAACCCGGCAGCGGAAAGCAACGCTGCTTTTGGGCATGCCGTCGCACTTAGCGGCGACACGGCGCTGGTCGGCGCGCCCTACGCGGATGTTGCCGGGTACAGCGATGTTGGCGCGGCCTACGTGTTCACGCGCAGCGGCGCGACCTGGAGCCTGCAAGCCGCGCTGACCGCCAGCGATTTTGACGATACCGATCGGTTCGGGTGGGCCGTTGCGCTGGACGGTGACACGGCAGCCATCGGCGCGCCGCACCGCGATCTCGCGCCCCTCGTCGACTGTGGCGCGGCCTACGTGTTCACGCGCAGCGGCGCGGCCTGGAGCGAAACGGCGATCTTGCAGGCGGAAGCGCCATCGCAGGATGCCAAATTCGGCTTCGCTCTCGCGCTTGAAGGCGACCGGCTGGCCATCGGTGAGAACCAGGCGGAAGGCGCTGTTACGATGTTCGCCCGCGCGGGCGCGACGTGGAGCCGCCAGTCAACGGTCCATCCCGTGTCGGCTTATGGGCAGAAGGACTTCGGCGCCGCCGTGGCGCTGGATGGTGACACGATGGTCGTCGGCGCGCCGGGCGATCAGCGGTACTTCGAGGGCAGTTGGCTGATCGATGCGGGCGCCGCCTATGTGTTCGTGTGGGACGGGGCGGTGTGGCAGCAGCAAGCCCGGCTCCAGCCAGTGGTCAGCACCTTTGACGATGCCTACAAAGCGGGTTTCGGCAGCAGTCTCTCGCTCGCTGAGGACACGCTGATCGTCGGGGCCGATGCCCGAGCGGCACCCGGATCTCAGGGTGCGGCGCATCTGTTCGCGCGCAGCGAGGATCAATGGTCGGAAGATGTCAGGCTCACCTGGCCTGAGACGGCTGTGATGTATGGCGCGGCAGTGGGCGTCGCAGACGGGCGGCTGCTGGTCGGCGCGCCGGCGGCCGATCTTCCCGGCGCGGCGGATGCGGGCGTGGTGGCTGCCTACCGCATCACGCCGGGGATCGATCTCGCGCTGGCGGCGGAGCATGCTCCCCCGGAACCCATCGCCGGGCAGCGGCTCGACCTGGTCTTCACGGTCGCGAACGCCGGGCCGGATCGCGCGGCGGGCATCCACCTGGACGTGACGCTGCCCGCGGCGCTGCTGTTCGAGTCTGCTGCAACTAGCCAGGGGAGCGGCTGCGCTGCGTCGGGCGGAGATGTGGTTTGCGCGCTGGACGCGCTCGCTCCCGGCGGCGAGGCCACCGCGACGATCACGGCCATCCTGGGGCCGGATACGTTTGGGACGTCATTCAGCGTCCAGGCCAGCGTCGCCGCCCAGGAACCGGACCTGAACCCGGCGAATAACGCCGTCCTCCACCTGATAAGCGCCGCGCCGTTCAGCGTGCCGCCCGGCTGTCTTCCGACAGCCGAGGGCGTTGTCATCTGCACGACGCACTAGAGCAGCGGCAGTTGCGGCGAGCCGGGGGCGATCCCCGCGGTGTTGTGGGCGGCGCGAGTCGGCTCGGGCAGCCGGTAGCGCGTGGTGCAACGCAGGACCAGCTCGCGGGCGGTGTCCAGCGTGGCGCGGTGCCCCACCGAGACATACACCGGTTTGACATTCGCTCGCGTGCGCAGCACGGCGCCAATCGTCTCGCCGCGATCGACCAGGGGCTGCCAGCTCCCTTTGGCGGCGAGCGGGACGGTGTGCGCGCCGCTCAGCCGGCTCTTCGCGCAGCCGACGGTCGGCACCTCGAGGAACAGCCCGATATGGCTGGCGATCCCGATCCGGCGCGGGTGGGCGATGCCCTGCCCGTCGAAGATGAAGACGTCCGGCGCGGTTGCCAGCCGGCGCATGGCGTCCAGGATCACAGCGCCCTCCCGGAACGATAGCAGGCCGGGGATGTAGGGGAAGGTGGTCGGGCGCTCGGCGGTGGCGGCTTCGATGACGTCCAACTGGGGATAGCGCAGGATCACGACCGCCGCCCGGCTGATACCGTCCTTGACGCTCACATCCACGCCGCCCACCAGCTGGATTGCGTCCAGGGGCAGCGGCTGGTCGGTGACGATCTGGGCCGCCAGCTCCTTCTGCAGCCGGATCGCGTCGGCGGGGAGCAGGTCCCAGGGATGCAGGTCGTGGATGGTGAGGGGCATGTTCGCTCTCCTTAGTCTGTCCTATCAAATCACGATCGCGCTGGACGTGTCAACCGGGGGCGCGGTATCATCGGGCAACTTCGAGGAGAGGGACGGTATGGATACCGGCTACACCATTCGCCTGGCGCGCGCGGACGACATCGACGCGCTGCCCGGCATCGAGCGCGCCGCCAGCCAGTTGTTCGCCGCCTGGGGGTGGGACGACGACCTGCTCGCCAGCGTGACGCCGCCGGACGTGCTGCGCGCGGCGCTGGCGGTGGGGCGGCTGTGGATCGCGGCGGACGCGGACGATCGCCCGGTGGGGTTCTCCATGGCGTCCATCGTGGACGGGCGCGCTCACCTGGACGAGATCGACGTGCAGCCCGATCACGGGCGGCGCGGCCTGGGCCGGGCGCTGGTCGAGCGCGTCTGCGCGTGGGCTGCCGCCGAGGGACTACCCGCGGTCACGCTCACCACCGAGCGCGATATTCCCTGGAACGCGCCGTTCTACCAGCGGCTCGGCTTCGCCATCCTGCCGCCGCCGGCGTGGACGCCCGGCCTGCGGGCCATCGTCGAGCGCGAAGCCCACGCCGGACTGGACCCGGCAGCGCGCGTAGTGATGATCCGCGCGATGTGAGCTATGGGCATTCGCTACCAGTCGCCATCGCCATCGTCGAGCATGTCGTCCATGACCGCCCACTCGATCCACTCGTCGTCCGGGTCATCGACCAGGCCCAGCGGCGAGCCGGTATCATCTTCGTAGACGTCATAATCCCGCCGTGGGGAGGCGCGCCGCCGGGCCGGGCTGCGTTTGCCCTTTGGGCGATCCTGCGCCAGGAGCCACCCCACCAGGGCGATCCCAGCGACCAACATCAGCAGTAGCAGGAGCAGTTCCACGCGCGATCCTTTCCTGTCGTTGGGTGGATGGCCCCAGTATAGGTGACGCGGGGGGCATCGGGCAACAGGGCCGCTTGACATCGGGCAGGTCGGGTGTATACTGTAGATGAACGAACGCTCGTTCGTTATTTTTTGAGCGGGAAAATGAACGATCGTTCATGCCATCTACGGAGGAAGGTATGGCCGAACCCCTCACCAAAGGCGAGCAGACGCGCGCTGAGATTTTGAGCGCCGCCCGGCGCCTGTTTCTCAGCCAGGGCTTCAACGGCACCAGCATGCGCGCCATTGCGCAGGAAGCCGGTGGCCGCGCCGTGGCCGGGTTGTATAACCATTTCCCGACCAAGGAGGCGATCTTCAAGGCGCTGATCGAAGAGCAAAACCCCTACGGCGAGCTATTCGCGATCCTCGAAGATGAGCTCGGCCGCGCCACGACAGCCCCGGACTATGTGCGAGGGGCGCTGGCGAGCGTGCTGCACATGCTGCCGCGCCATTACGACTTCGTGCAGCTCGCCCAGATCGATATGCGCGAGTTCGAAGGGCGCAATTTGGGGAGCCTGTTGCAAGAACAGGCGCTTCCTCGGGCGCTGGGGGTGCTTCACCGCGTGCAGACTCTGCCCGGCCTCAAGCCCATCGACCCGATCGTGCTCTTGCGGCTGATGGCGAGCCTCGTGCTCGGCTTCATCATCACCGACCAGCTCGCGCCGCATACCATCTTCGGTGCCTACGCCCGTGCGGAATGGGTCGAGCTGGTGGCCGATGCGCTGCTGGGCGGGCTGGCGGCGCCGGGCGGCGAGTCCCCGGCAGGAAGGACGGAGTCGCCATGAACGAGTACGCTGTCGAAGTCCACGAGGTTCACAAGCGGTTTGGCGCCGTGCACGCGCTGCAAGGGCTGACCCTGCAGGCCCGGCGGGGCGAGATCTACGGCTTGCTGGGGCCCAACGGCGCCGGGAAGAGCACACTCATCCGGACGATTGTCGGCCTGCTGGCGCCCGACTCGGGCAGCGTGTCGGTGCTGGGCCAGCCGATGCCGGACAAGAACATCCTGGCGCGGGTGGGCTATATGACGCAGGCATCGGCGCTGTACAACGAGCTGACGGTGTGGCAGAACGTGGCCTTTTTCGCCGGGTTGATGGGCTGCCACGACCGGGAGGCGATCGAGGCGGCCATCGCGTTCGTGGATCTCAGCGGGCGGCGCGACAGCCGGGTGGCGACGCTGTCCGGTGGCATGCGCCAGCGCCTGTCGCTGGCGACCGTGCTGGCCCACCAGCCGGACGTGATCCTGCTTGACGAGCCGACCGTCGGCGTCGATCCGCAACTGCGCGTCCAGTTCTGGGCGCATTTTCGAGCCGTGACCGAACGGGGGATCACGCTAATCGTCTCCAGCCACGTGATGGACGAGGCCGAGCGCTGTGACCGGCTAGGGTTCGTGCGGAGCGGCCAGCTCATCGCTGAAGGCACCGCCGCGTCGCTGCGCGAGCAAGCGGGCTGCGCCACCGTCGAAGAGGCGTTCCTGGTGTTCGCCGAGCAGAAAGGGGTCAGCACCAATGAGCACTAGCCGCACCTTGATCCTGGCCCGGCGCGTGATCCAGCAGATGATGGCCGATCGGCGGACGCTGGCGCTGATCGTGGTCGTGCCGGTGATTTTGCTCAGCTTCCTGGGGATTCTGATCCGCGCCGAGGCGGGGGGGCTCGCCGTCGGCATCGTCAACGAGGACGAGGGCGTGACGCTGGCCGGCCGTGCCGTCACCCTCGGCGACCGGCTGGCCGAGGTGCTGGGCGACTTCGAGGAGTTCGGGGCGGAGGCGATGTCCCCTGGCCAGGCCGAGCGCCGGCTGGAGGAGGGCAGCGTGGACGCGGTGATCTTCGTCGGGCCGGATTTCACAGCGCAGGTCACGCAGACACGGCACCTGGCGCTGCGCGTGGTCTTCGAAGGCTCCAACCCAATGATCGCGGACCGGCTGCGGACGATCTTCGAGCGCGTGGCGCTACAGGCGGCCAACAATTTCGTGGTGGTCGCGTCCAGCCCGGCGGGAGATCTCCCCGAGCTGACAGCGACGATCGACGCGGCGTACATCCACAGCGGGCCGGAATACGACACGCTGGACTACATGGCTCCGGCTTTGATCGGCTTCTTCGTGTTCTTCTTCGTCTTCCTGCTCACCTGCGTCTCGTTCCTGCGCGAGCGCCTGGCCGGCACGCTCGAGCGGCTCCAGGCGACGCCCATCCGCGCGCACGAGATCATCGTCGGCTATATGGCCGGGTTCCTGCTGTTCGGTCTGGTCCAGGGGGTGATCACGCTGCTGTTCATGGTGTTCGTGCTAAACATCCATTACGCTGGCAACCTGCTCAACATTTTCGTCGTGGAGGTGCTGCTGGTGGTCGTGTCGGTGAACCTGGGCATCTTCCTGAGCACGTTCGCGCAGAACGAGTTCCAGGTGCTGCAGTTCGTGCCGCTGGTGGTGGTCTCGCAGGGACTGCTGGGGGGCGTGATCTGGCAAGTCGAGGACATGCCCGGCTGGCTACAGCCGGTCTCGAAGCTGATGCCGCTGACCTACGCCACGCAGGCCCTGCGCGACGTGATGATCAAAGGCGAGTCACTGCTCGACGTGGCGGGCCCGCTGGGCGTGGTCTTGTTCTTCGCCGTGCTGGTCATTATACTCTCCTCGCGCACGGCCGGCCGGGCGACGATCTGACCGGCGCCTCCCCCCTGGCAACCGCCGGTTGCGGCCCCTCGCCACGGCGAGGGGCTCCGGCTTTCAGCCGGCAGGGGGGAGGCCCGCCTCGCGGCGTGTTCGCGCGGTAGAATAGAGGAAAGCCAACATGAGAAGGATCGGCAAAATGATTGTGACCCTCGCCCTCGTGCTGATCGCCCTGGCACTCGCCGGCTGGATCGGCCTCAAAGTGACGCCGGACCCGCTGCCCGCCTTTCCCGCCGCCACGACGCTCGACCGGACCATCGCGCTGCCTGAGGATCTGCCCGCCCCTGTGGCGCGCTTCTACCGGACGATCGCGGGCGACTCGATCCCGGTGATTGACTCGGCGGTGCTGACCGGCCCGGCGGAGTTGCGCTTCAGCGGGATCACCTTCCCCGGGCGCTACCGGTTCGTGCACGAAGCCGGGCGCAACTACCGCCATTACATCGAGCTGACCCTGTTCGGCCAACCGCTGATGAAGGTCAACGAGTTTTACCTGGACGGCAACAGCCGGCTGGAACTGCCCTTCGGCACGGTCGAGAACGAGCCCAAAGTCAATCAGGCGGCCAACCTGGGCCTGTGGGCCGAGGCGATGGCCTACCCGTCGATCTACCTCACCGATCCGCGCGTCCGCTGGGAGGCGCTCGACGACGCGACCGCCCGGCTGGTCGTGCCCTTCGAGGATGGCGAAGACGCGTTCACCGTCCACTTCGACTCGGATACCGGCTTGCTGACCCGCATGGAAGCCATGCGCTACAAAGACAAGGACGGCGAGAAGGTCCGCTGGATCTGCGAAGCGCGCGCGTGGGGCACCTTCCACGGCATGACTCTGCCGCGCGTGATGTCTGTCACCTGGGAGGACGAGGGCACACCCTGGGCGACCTTCACCGTCGACGATCTGGTATTCAACGCCGACGTGTCCGCGGCCATCCGCCGCCGCGGGCTGTAGGCTGCTTCACCCCTCCCGCATCCGGTGCTGTCCTGTCGCGCCGTGTATCCCGCGCGCTATGGCATGGGCTCGACCCAGTACGTGTCGCCCTGGCCCTCGCCGGTCCAGCCGGTCAGGTTCTGGTAGGTCACGCGCCACCACGCGATCCCCGTCTGGTCGCAACTGGGCCCTTCCAGCACGCTGAACACGCCCCCGCCCGGAATCTGGCCGAGCAACTGGCTGTTGGTCGTCGGCGCGCTGCGCAGATTGTTGGCCGCGCCGGGCAGCACGCGTCCCTGGTGGTTCACCTGCAGGCGCGACGGCAGGAAGCCGGGGCAGGTGATCGCCTGGACCGGAGGGGGGAGCGTTGGGAGGGCGGTGGGCGCTGTAATCGGCATGGCGCTGATGTCGGGCTGCAGCATGGGCGCGAAGGCTGGTGTCTTGATCACGGCGAAGGCGCCCTCGCCGATCGGGATCAGGTCGCCGGTAATAGACGGCAGCGACGCGGTCGATCCGCAGCGCGATTGGTACGCCGCGGTGCCCTGCCAGTTGAGGTTAATCGGCCAGTGCGCGGTGGTGAACGGCGAGAAGACCTCGTAGGCGACGCGGTCAAACGCAACCTGGACATCCTCCACATACACGTAAAACTCGCGGATGTCCCAGGCGTCGTCTCCGGCCAGGATGTTCGCGGGCTTGCGCACGTGCACCTGCACCACGTCACAGAACCCGCCCGGGATCGGGAAGCCGTAGCTGTTGAGCTGGCCCGGCTGCAGATCGCCGGTTCCCTCGGCGACGCTCACCCACCAGAACGGCTCGTCCGCGCCGGGACCGAACAACTCGATGACCAGCGTGTTTTCCGTGCCATCCGTGCCGGTCAGGAACTCGATACGAAACGGAACAGTCGTCCCCGGCTGCGCCTGGGCCGCCGGCAGACCCGCCAGCATCGTCACCTGCAGAACCAGAACGAGCCCCACGAGCGTGACCAACGTGCGCCTGTTCATAGCCCCTCCTCAGTAAGGCTATTACCGACTTTCTTGAATAGTACGCTTGTTTTTGGGGCGATTCAAGCGAGTGGCCCGGCGGCGCCCGGACGGGCGCCCCGCGAGTGGGCACGCTCGGCTTTTCGCATGACGAGCGGGCGCATACGGCGCCCGCGCGCTATTCCGCGTCGTGGGTGTGTCCGAGTCCGTGTATGTGCAGCCAGGTGTGCGGGATGTCGATGTTGAAGTGCACCGTCGCCGGGGCGTCGGTCTGGGCGTGGGCCGCGTCGATCACGTCGAACCAGTGCCCCTCGTGCTCGACCAGCGTCTGGCCGCCCGGCCGCAGCCCTATCAGGCGCAGCACGGTGTATTCCTCCGGGATGGCGAGCACGATGAAAGCGGTGGAGAAGTCCCGCCCATCCCCCGTGTCGAAGATCGCGCGGAGCAGTCCCTGGGCGAACCCGCGATGGTAGGCCGAGCGGTCGGGCTGGTCCAGCCGGGTATGCACGTAATCGGCCGCGATATGCGCCTCGATGTCGAGGTAGTTGGCCTCCAGCATGCGCGCGATAGCGTCCAGCGCGGCGGCAAAGTCGGCGGCGGGCAGCGCGTTGCGCAGCGCCTCGACCGCCTCGACATGGTGGCTGTACGGGGCGTAGGCGTCCGAGCGCGCGTAGGCCATGCGCAGCGTGTGGAAATCGGCCCCGCTGGGGTTCTGCTGCGCGGCGGCGAGCAGGTCGTGGTAGGACATGGGTGCCTCTTCAGATGGTGCTCACAATATCACTCGGCGGGCCGGGCGTCCTGGCTCTGCTTGACCGTGGCGATCAGGCCGGCGATCAGCGCTTCCTTCTCGGCCTTGCTCAGCCGCGCCGCCGGGTGCATCAACTGGTAGGTGCCGGGCGGCATCGTCCCGTTCCGGATCTCGTCCTCGATACGCTCGCTGAGCGTTTTGGGCGGGAACGGATCGTCCGGATCGACCGTCTCGGAGGCGGCGTGCCGGTCCCACTCGGAAAAGTTGAGCGCTTCGCGGCCCTCGGTCACGTCGTACCCGAGCACCCACGAGATAGGCGCGACGCGCGCGTACCATGGCCAGACGGTCGCGTTGCTATGACAGTCGAAGCACGCCTCGACCGCCAGCTCGCGCGTCTCGGGCGAGTCCCAGGCCGGCTCGCGCAGCGCGGGCGGGTTGTCGCGCCCGGCTGGGACGAGCTGGATCAGCCCGAACACGGCGATAGCGATCGCCGCGTTGATCGAGAGAGTCCGGACCCACCAGCGGCGGGTGAATTGATGGGCCGGTGGCAGTGAGAAGAATGGTTGCATGGCGCGCTCCTGGGCAGATTATACGCGCGCCTCCGCAAACTCACACATCCCCCCGGCGGCGCGCTACTTGAGCGCGACCAGGGCCAGCAGGACTCCCAGGTTGATGAGCACGCGATCAGGCCCTATATGGCAGGGCGACGACATAGAGTCCGGCCCATTCAAAAAACAGGCCGCCCGGTGTCCGGACAGCCTGCCAGTTTATGATCTGGAATCAGGGTGCTATCCCAGATCGGGTTTCCACACCTGCCACACTTTGCCGACCAGGTCAGGGCCGGGCTTGAGGGTGGGCTTGCCAGGATGCCAGCCCGCCGGGGTCACTTCGCCCGTGGCGCGCACGTGCTGGAACGCCTGTACCTGGCGGATCAGCTCCACGATGTTGCGCCCAACCGGTGGCGTCATGACTTCCATCGCCTGGATCACGCCGTCCGGATCGATCAGGAAGCGCCCGCGGATGTCCACCCCGCCGTCTTCGTCATACACGCCGTACACTGACCCGATCCGCCCGCCGGAATCGGAGAGCATGGGCCAGGGCACGCCGCCGGGGACCATCTTCGAAAGTTCTTCTTCTTGCCAGATTTTGTGGGTGAAATGGCTGTCGGTGCTCATCGAGAGGACCTGCACGCCCAGCGCCTGCAGTTCGGAGTATTTGGCGGCAACTGCCGCGAGCTCGGTCGGTCAGACGAAGGTGAAATCACCCGGATAGAAACACACCAGGATCCACTGGCCCTTATAGTCGGACAGCTTGATCGGCTTGAAGCCGCCACCGACAAACGCCATGGCTTCGAAATCGGGGGCTGGCTTACCTACACGTGCAGTCATACGGACTTCCTCCTCATGTGATGGCTCAGCTGCAGCGGGCGCTGGAGCCGCTGTGGTGAGCGGTCCCCGCGTCGGCTGCGTGCAAGATAGCGGTTTTTCAGACATAGACTCCCTCCCTGGTGACCCACCGGAGGCCAACAAAGTGCGAAATGGCGGAGCAGTACCCCACCCCTACATTCTCATTATAGGCCATATGTGAAACAATCCACACACGAGGGTTGCCGTCGCCCGCGCGGTTTGGGTAGACTCTGGGCGTGGTTGTATCGGATATTGGTAGGGAGTTTGCGCGATGAAAAAATGGACGATCCTGGTAATTTTTGCAGCGCTGGCGTTGATCCTGGCGGCGTGCGGTGGTGATGACGATAACGATAGCGACACACGCCCGACCGCAACCGAAGCCGCGACCGCCGAAGCGGACGGTGCCCCGAGTCTCGACGCTGCGCCGGACCTGGGCGGCGGGCCGGACCTGGCGGGCGGGTTGGGCGGCGGCCCAGGCGGCGAGCGCCAGTTGCCAGGCTGTAGCGATCCGGACAGCGACGAATGCCCGGCGCCGCTGGACATGCCCCTCGATGGTGAAGCGAGCTTCGAGGGCGTGAGCATCAACTACCCCAGCCGCTACTTCGACGCGGCGGTGGGGGATGAGGCTGGCGGGGACGCGCTGATCGCGATCGCGCCGTCCGAGAATTACCGCTTCGAGGAACAGGCGACGTTCCAGGTGTATTTCGCCGAATCAGTGGATGCCGCGCTGGCCGATCTGGTCGATCCGGACACGGCCGAGTGGACGGCTGGGGCGCTGGAAGGCACCATCGGTGTGGTGCGCGACGCCGCGCAGGAGCCGCAGCAGGCCACGACGATCGGCGCGTTTGCCCTGCCGGACGGGCGCGCGATCGTGTTGAAGGCCGAGACGACCGGACAATACGGCTGGGACCTGTTCTCGCGCGTGTACGACGACATGCTGCAGACCCTGACCGTGGCCGAAACCTAGCATCCGCTGACCGGCGGCCCATAAGCTGGGCGGCTGGCACAGAGTCGCGCATAGGCGGGCAGGAAGTGCAAATTTCCTGCCCGTTGTGCTGTTTGGCGCCAGAGTGTTTATAACCTGCCTGGATATTGGTCTAGGGAAGGACGAACGCATGAAAATCACCCGGCATGGGTCGAGCCTGATCAAGCTGACGCGATTGGGGTTCGTGAACTGTTACCTGGTGCGCGAGGACGACGGGTTCACGCTGGTCGATACGGGCATGGCTGGCAGCGCGGGCGGCATCCTGGCGGCGGCGCGGGCCGAGGGCGCGCCGATCGTGCGCATTCTGCTGACGCACGCGCACAACGATCACGTGGGGTCGCTGGATGCCCTGCACGCGAGACTGCCCGGCGCGGAAGTGCTGATCACCGCACGCGACGCGCGCTTTCTGCGCGGTGATATGAGCCTGGACCCCGGCGAGCCGCAGGTCAAGCTGCGCGGCGGATACATGGTCTGCCAGACGAAACCGGATCGCGAGCTGCAGCCCGGCGACCGCGTGGGCTCGCTGGAGGTCATCGCGTCGCCGGGGCACACGCCCGGCCACGCGGCATTTTTGGACGCGCGCGACGGCACGCTGATCGCGGGTGATGCGTTCCAGAACAAGGCCGGGTTCGTCGTGGCGGGGATGTTGCGCGTGTTGTTCCCCTTCTCGGCCATGGCGACGTGGCACAAACCGACCGCCCTGGAGACCGCGCGCCGTCTGCGCCAGCTCGACCCGGCGCGGCTGGCGGTGGGCCACGGTGCCGTGATCGAGCAGCCCGGCGCGGCGATGGACCGGGCGATTGCCGAGGCGGCGCGCAAGTTTCAGGCGAACGAGTAGGGGCCGGGATGCTGGTGGGCGTGCGACTGGTCGTCGGGCAGGGCGTAGGCCCGGAAGGGGTAGCGCACCGCGTCCAGGCTGGCCCCGGCGATGTCGATCATGTCCAGGCGGTGCGGGCCCAGGCCGGACCAACTCGCCAGGAACAAGTGATTGATCGCGTAGCGGAAGGGCTCCTCGCGGAACGACAGCGCGGTCGGCTCGAAGCCCATGACCGCCGTCGCCACGGCGTCGGTCGCCACGGGGTTTTTGCCGCCCACCAGCACGCCCGGCTCGACCGGGTTCCACAGGACGCCCCACGGACCTTCGCCACCCTCCGACGTCTTGATGCCGTCGATCAGCGCGAAGTCGATCGGGCGGGCGCGCACCAGGTCCACGATCACGCGCGGGACGCGGGTTTTGTAGTGCTGGTCCGGCCCGTGCATCTCGGAGCGGTGGCCGTCGCCCTGCTTGAGCATGTAATACTGGAGCGGCACCAGCCCGAACAGGTTTTTCATCGAGAGCGTGACCCCGGCGTTCTGGTGGCATTTCATTTTGGCGACCGAGATGAAGGCGTCGATGTCGACCAGAATCGGGTGGAACAGGAAGTTCTCGTAGACCAGCCACCCGTCACCGACCGGGCGCTGGATGAAGCCCTTGTAGGGCCACGGATCGTTGAGGTTGACCAGCATCGCGCCCAGGTCGCTGGCGGTGGCCATGTGCCCCCAGCGGAAGAACGACTCGCGGTCGTAGGTGGCCTCGACGATCACCAGCTCGCGCGCGCCCGCGTCGAGCACGGCTTCGCCCAGCGCATGGATCACTTCGGGGTGCGTCACGTAACTCTCGGTGGCGGGGACGGAGAGCTGCTGCTCCCAGTGCACGCCGCCGGTCAGGTTGGTCTTGATCGCCACCCGGTCGCCGGGGCGGATCACATCGCCCAGCCCGCCCAGGTCGTCGAGCATATCCTGCACCGCGCGCCGGACCACGTTCCGGTCATAGCTGCGAGCAGTGGCCAGGGCCACTTTCGCGCGTTCGGCGGCCCGGGCCGGCAGAACCTGCGCGGCGAGGGCGCTCCCGGCCGCGAGGCCGGCAGCCTGCAGAAAGCGGCGGCGTGAGAGGGTGTGATGGGGTGGTGTCATGCTTACCCCTGTCTGTTCGACGGGCGAGCTGGTACGCTGGCGCGCCCATTCTGATGATACAATGAGTGTTCGAAACTGAGTCGTTGAGGCTGCGTACAAGACATGCGATGTCCCATCTTACCCCTATTTGTGTTGGTTGCGATGATCGCATCTCCGGTTATCGCACAAGACAGCGCCGGGCGGCAACCGATCACCCTCGACAACGCCGGCCGCCTCGAAACAGCGGCGGTGCTGATCGTCGGCGCCGAGGCGATTCCCGATCTGGCGTTCAGCCCGGATGGATTGCTGGCGGCGGGCGGACCTGACGGCGTCCTATATATCTGGGATACGGTCACCGGCGCGCGTCTCGCCGCGCTGCCGGACTCAAGCGACGAGACACTGCCCGAGGTGACGAGCCTGGCCTACCGTCCGGACGGCGCGCTGCTGGCTGCCGGGGATGCGGGCGGGGCGATCCAACTGTGGGACCCGGCGACGGGTGAGGCGCTCGCAGCGCTGGCGGCGGGCGAGGGCGCCGTGACCGCCCTGGCGTTCGACGCGGCTGGGACGCTGTTGGCCGCCGCGCCGGAGGATGGCGGCGTTCAGGTGTGGGACCCGGCGACAGGTGACGAGATCGCGACCCTGGGCGAGAGCGCCGGGGCGGTGAACGGCCTCGCGTTTCTGTCCGGCGGCGCTGCCCTGGCCGCTGGCGGGGCGGACGGCGCGATCTGGCTGTGGGACGCCCCTACCGGCGAGGCGCGCCAGCTTGCTGGTGAAGGAAGCGCCGTGCTGCAACTCGCGGCCAGCCCGGATGGCGCGATATTGGCGGCGCTGCGGGACGATGGCACGATCCAGTTGTGGGACGTGGCGAGCGAGGAGGTTCGCGCCGTGCTCGAGCCTGCCGAAGCAGGCGAGTTTACCAGTGCCGCGTTCAGTCCCGGCGGCGGGCTGGTGGCGGCCGGGACTGACAATGGCAGCCTGATGCTGTGGGATGTCGAGTCAGGCGAGATGCTTGTCGCGCTGCACGGCCACGACGGCGCGGTGACCAGCCTGGACATCAGCGCGGGCGGCGACCTGATCGCGACGGGCGGCACCGATCGCGAGATCCGGCTGTGGCTGGTCCCGCCTGAGGAGGGCAGCGCGCAGGCCGGCGATCCGGAGGCGGGCGCGGCGCTGTTCGTTGAGGTGGGATGCGCGGAGTGTCACGCCAGCGAGCCGGACGCCCCGGGCATTGGCCCGGCGCTCGACGTCATGACGCGCGAAGCGGGGGCACGCCTGCCGGGGCTGACGGCCCAGGAATACCTGGAGCTGTCGATCACGCAGCCGCACACGACCATCGTGAACGGCTTCCCGACGCTGATGCCGGAGTTCGACCTGACCGGAGAGGAAGTCTCCGATCTGATCGCGTATATTCAGACGTTCCGTTAAGCCGGACTCACCAGGCGGGGTGCTGGATCTGCTCGGCGCGCGGCGTCACCAGGGGCAGCAGCCGCCGCACGACGTCGGGGTGCCCGGTGATGTACGTGCCGCCGATCAGCGCGGTGAGGTCGCGCGTCTGGAAGTCGAGCAGGTCGCCGTTGAGGAAACGCGTTTCGCCGCCCTGCTTGGCGGTAATCGCCAGTCCCGCCGCCACGTCCCACAGGTAAGAGTCGTGGGTGATGGTGGCGACCGCCGCGCCGCGCGCGGTGTAGGCCATATGGCTGGCCGTGCTGCCCATCGTCATGATGCGCCCAAACCGGATATCGGCGATGGCATGAGCGTCGCTGCGCGCCATCACGAACGAGCCGGGCTCCCATGCTGGGGCCAGCCGGTCGCGGATCGACTCGCCGTTGTGGATCACGTCGTCGCCGTCGGTGTACGTCCAGTCGTCGATCATCGGCAGGTAGATCAGTCCGAAGACCGGAACCCGCCGGTGCAGCAGGGCGATGGTGATGCTCCAGGTGGGCAGCCCCTCCACGAAGACGCGCGTGCCGTCGATGGGGTCGATGGTCCACAGGTACTCGCGGTCGAGCGTGTCGCTCCCGTATTCCTCGCCGATGATGCCGTGATCCGGATGCGCGTCCTGGATGCGCGCCGTGAGGAGCCGCTCGATCTCGCGGTCGGCGGCGGTGACGGGATCGCCGATACCTTTCCACTCGGCCAGCACGTGCCCGAAGTAGTGCCGGGCGATGTCGCCAGCCTCGCCGATCCAGTCGCGGATGGCTTCGATGTTGAGTGTGTCGTCCAGTGCAATGCTCACTCGGTTGTTCTCTCCTGATAGTCTCCAATAGACGAACACATTCAGAGTCTAGCGCAAACGGTGCCCCGTGTCGGCTAAATCTTTTTAACACGCCGCACTTGCCGTATAATGGCCCGCCATGAAACGTGTTACCCTGCTCGCCCTGGTCTGTGTCTGGTTCGCGTTCGGCGCGTCCGCCGTCGTCAGCCGCGCGATCTTCGACCGCCTGCCCCATCTCGAAGACGAGTTCGCGTATCTGTACCAGGCGCGCATCTTCGCGCGCGGCGAGACCCACATCGAGACGCCGCGCCCGATCCGCGCCTACTGGCAGCCGTTCCTGATCAACGACGCGGGCCGCCGCTTCGGCAAGTACACGCCCGGCTGGCCGCTGCTGCTGGCGCCCGGCGCCCGGCTGGGCCAGCCGTGGATCGTCAACGCGTGGCTGGCGATGCTGGCCGTCGCGCTGGTCTACCGGCTGGGGCGCGAGATCTACGATCCCGCCACCGGGGCGGTCGCGGCCCTGCTGGCGGCGACCAGCCCGGCGGCGCTGCTGCTCAACGGCACGCTGATGGGCCACACCGCGGCGCTGCTGTTCACCACGCTGTTTGCCTTTGCCCTGTGGCGCGTGGAGCGCGGGCGGCGGGCCATCCTGTGGGGCGCCGTGGGAGGGCTGGCGCTCGGCCTGGTCGCGCTCACGCGGCCGCTGACCGCCGCCGGAGTCGCCGTGCCGTTGGCCGCCTATTTCGCTGGACGTGTGCTGTGGCGTGGGCTCCGGGCTGCGCACCGCGATGGCCTGCTGCTCCCGCTGGTGGCGGCGGCCGGGGGGGCGCTGCTGGTGACGCTGGCCTGGCCGTGGTTCAACTACCGGGTCAGCGCGCCGACGGGCGAGTCGTTCCCGGCGTACCTGGGCCGCTTCGCCCGCGGCGACGACGACACCAACCTCTACCTGCGCGTCTGGACCTATGATCGGGTCGGGTTTGGCGACGACATCGGACGCAGCGGGCACACTTTGGAGAAGGGCTGGCAGCACACAAAGACCGATCTGCGCTGCGCTGCGCGCGATTTGTTTGGCTGGGCCGCGCCCGCGCCGGACGAGGTCGATCTAGCAGCCAACGCCTGCGCGTCCAGCGGCCGGGGCTGGTCCTGGCTGCTGCTGCCGCTGGGGCTGCTGATGGGCGGGCGGCGGCGCTGGACGTGGCTGCTGGCGGCACTGCCTCTCGGCCTGATCGTGATCTATATCGCCTACTGGATCGGCGGGAGCCTGTACAGCGCGCGCTACTACTACGAGGGCTGGTCGGCGCTGATCCTGGTCTGCGCGGTTGGCGTGACCGGCCTCGCCCGGCTGGCCGACCGGCTGGCGCGTCGCGCCCGGATCGGGCTCCAGCCATCCTGGGCGGTCTACGGCGCGCTGGCGGCGCTGGTCGTGTATTCGCTGGCCATCTTCACCCCGGCCCGCCTGGACCCGCTGCGCGGTTACGGGCGCATCTCCCAGGCGCGCATCGACGAGGTCAACCGCCTGCGCCGCGAGCCTGACAGGCCGCTGGTCGTGATTGTGTGGGGCGAGCATCACTGGCGCGACGTGGCCGCGCTGATGGCCGTCACCGATCCGCACCTGGACAGCGACATCGTGCTGGCCCGCGACCCGGATCAGAACAGCCTGGACACGCTGCTGGCCCAGTGGCCCGGTCGGGAAAAGCTGTTTCTCGTGAACGGGGAATATACCTACGACGTGCCCGCGCCCGGCGGCTGAGCCAGCAGGCGCTCCAACCGCGCGCGGAGGGCGTCCGGCGCGGCGACGTCGATCGTGTCGAAGCGGGCGGCGGCGGGCAGGGCGGCCCGCGCCTCGCTGGCGGGATCGGCCAGCAGATCGGCCAGCCGCCCCGACCCACCGAGCACGACCACCGGGCTGCCCTGGGCCAGGTGTGCCTCCAGCTCGCGCTCCACAATCTCGCCGCCATTGACGATCAGCGCCAGGCCGGGCTTGCCGCTGGCCCGCAGCAGCCCGACCAGCAGCCGCGATTCTACGCCGAACTGGTCGCCCTTGACGAGCAGAAAATGGCTGTGGCCCGCGTCGAGCGGCGCGCGCTCCGCGGACGGCGCAGGGCCGCCGGGATAGCTCACCGCGCCTGCCGGGCACACGCCGAGCAGCGGGTATGTCCCGCCCACGGCGGCGCGCGCCTCGCCCATCGCCTGCATCGCGCCCGCCCGCGTGCCCCCGTCGATGACCAGCAGCCGGTCCCGCTCAGCGACCGGCGCCAGCCCGGCGATCAGCGCCCCGCGCACGGCGCGCACGTCGTCGGGCGACATGCCCCCCGCGCCGCCGTGCATGACGATCACGCCGCGGAAGGGCGGCAGGCGCAGTGCCTCCAGCGCCCGCGCCGCGTCGATCGTTGGCAGCACGCGTACGGCCCGCGCGATGGCTCCGGCGCGAAAGGGGATGTGGAACGGCTGGCGCATGGCGTCTGTCCTTGCAGTGAATACGGTGATCCTATTATGGGCCAGTTTGGCGGTGCGCGCACACCCGCAAATGTGGGGAGTTGGCGGCCCTCACACGCCGATCAGCCCCAGGCGGATGGCCTGGACTACGGCCTCGGTGCGGCTTTGAGCGCCCAGCTTGCCCAGGATGGCGTTGAGGTGGAATTTGACCGTATGCTCGCTGATGGCCAGCCGCTGGGCGATGGCCTTGTTGGGCAGCCCTTCGGCCAGCAGGCGCAGCACATCCAGCTCGCGGGCGGTCAGCTCGGCGGCGGATGGAGCCGGACGTGCCAGCGGCAGCTCGACCGCCAGCGCCGGGTCCAGCACGGCCAGCCCGTGCGCCACCGCGACCAGCGCGGCGACGAGCGTTTCGCCCGGGACGCTGCGCGGCAGCACGGCGCGCGCCCCCGCCGTCCACGCCTCGGCAGCGGCCGCCTCGTCCGGCACCAACGCGACGATCGGCGGGCCATCCTCGGCTTCCTCGACCAGCGCCTCGGGAATGGGGCCGGGATCCCAGCCCATGTCCCACACGATCACATCCGGGTCGTAGACGTCCAGCCCGCCGGGGAGATCGTCGCCGGTCGCGGCCTGCCCAGCCAGGACGATCTCCGGTTGATCGCTCAGCAGCGCGGCCAGCCCGGCCCGCGCCAGCGGATCATCCGCCAGGATCAATACGCGCACCTCGCTCATACTCGAGATGCTAACCGATCCGCCCGCCGGGTGGCAACGGACAACCGGAGGGGTAAACGCGCGGCGGGTCGGGTCACGCTTCGACGTGAAAGATCAGCTCGGAGTCGCCCAGCGTGATGCGATCGCCGTTGTGCAGGCGCTGGGCTTTGACCTGCTCGCCGTTGATGCGCGTGCCCCGCGTGCTGCCCTGATCTTGCAGGAAGAACGCGCCGTTGGCGAAGCGAATCTGGAAATGGCGGCGCGACACTTTCGGATCGTAGATCTGCACGTCGCACACGGTCGAGCGCCCGACGAGCGTGTCCACCTGCGCGACGACCGCCGTCTGGCCCTGGAACGCGCCGCGCGCGCCTTCGAGCCAGGTGTGGGGCATCCCCGCGGGCCGGTTGGGGACCGGGGCCGGGCGCGGCGCGGGCGCCGCCTGGGAGCGCTGGCCGGGCATCGTGCGCTCGAGTGAGGCCGCGCTGGGCACCGGCGGGGGATTCACGCCGGGCGCGGGCGTCGGCACCATACGCGTCTGGGGCGCGGGCGCCGCGTAGCTCGCCGGGGCAGGGTAGCCTGCCGGGCGCGGCAGGGGCTGGCGGCAGTTCAGGCAGGCCGCGCTCTCCAGCGGATTCATGTATCCGCAGTGCGGGCACTGCACCAGGTTGCCATAGACGGCCGGCTCGTCGTCGTAATAGTCGCGCTCGCGGCCCGAACGCAGGTAGAAATACAGCAGCACAGCACCGGCAAAGAAGGCCGCCATGCCGCCCAGCGCCACGACGAGTAAGATCACGATTTCCACGGGTCGATTGTCCTTAGGAATGACGATATACCCTAGTATAAAGACCTGGCGCGGGCCTGGCAATGACGTTTTCCCGACTGTTGTTCACCGCGCAGCGGTGGGAGGCCGTAGGGTCATTCGCCCTTGCGCCGCAGGGCCGGCAGTGTTAAAAGTGTCTCCAGATGTCTGTAACCTGGCGGAGGGTCGTATGGTGCGTTGGGGGTGGCTGGTTGGGATCGTGATCGTGGTGATCGCGCTGGCCGGGTGCGGGTCGGATGGCGATGGGACGCCATCCGGCGGCGCTGCGTCCGCGGGCGGCGAAGACAGCGCCGAAACGGAGCGGCTGCCCGTGCCGCGCGAGCGCCCGCTGCCATCCGGCGATCCGTTCAGCTTCGAAGCGCCGTTCTCGGCGGGCGAATTCGTGCGCCGCAGCATGAACGGCCACGCCACCGCCGCACAGACCGGCGGGCTGCAGGCCACCTATACCCAGGGCGATCGCCAGATCGTCCTGACAGCGTACCATTTCGATACCCCTGACGAGGCGGCCAACCTGGTGGCGCACACGCTCGATTCCGCCGCGCTGCGGGACGTGCTGAGCACGCCGGAGGCCGGCGCGGGGGCCGCCTTCGGCGCCGCGCAGGACCGGCACGGGGGCTATCTGGCGGTGTGGAGCCGCGCGGAGTGGGCCTTCCTGGCCCGGACCACCGGCGACCTGGAGACGCTCAATGCCTTTCTCGATGTCTTCCCGTACTGAGCTGCCAGCGCGGGCGCACCGCTGGCCACGGCGGCTGCTGTGGGGCGCGGCGGCGCTCGGGGCCGGCGGGCTGCTGAGCCTGATCGGGCTGGCGATCATCATCGTGCGCTACGGGACCGCCGACCGCGCGCGGGCCGCGGATGTGATCATCGTGTTGGGCGGCGGCGAGACGGGCACCACCCGCCGCACGCTGCACGCCGTGTCGCTCTTTCGCCAGGGCTACGCGCCGGCGATCCTGTGCTCTGGGGCGTATGGGGCCGGTGAGCCGATCTCCGAG
Source organism: Aggregatilineaceae bacterium (assembly GCA_040767355.1). GTDB lineage: Bacteria > Chloroflexota > Anaerolineae > Aggregatilineales > Aggregatilineaceae > LM3-B42. Next base: position 74,354 of record JAXGOS010000023.1, read on the forward strand.
GGGGAACGTTGCGCGCAGATCGCCCGGCGCGAGGGTGTGCCCGACCAGGCGATCGTGGTCGACGAGCGCAGCCGCAGCACCGAGGAAAACGCCATCGAATCAGCCGCGATCATGCGGGCGCGCGGCTGGACGAGCGCGGTGCTGGTCACCGACGATTTCCACCTGTGGCGCGCCAACTGGCTGTTCACCGAGTACCATATCCCGGTGTGGCCCAGCCCGGCCCAGCGCACGACCCCGCCGCTGGATGCCAGCGAGAAGACCTGGGGCGTGGCCCGCGAAGTGCTCGCCACCGGCTGGCATACCGTCAAATCGCTGCTCGGGCTGCCCCAGACGAGCCTCGAGCTGTTCTGATTTCATGCGGAATTCACGCACGGGATCACACACTGCGGGCGCTCTCCTGTACACTAGAGAACAGGACTGCGCAGGGCGGGGCGAAGACAGGCACGAAGGACGATATGGCGAGAATCCTGTCCGTTGAGGACGACACCGATCTGCAATATCTCTATTCCATGATGCTGGCCCGGCGCGGGCACACGCTGGAAGCCGCCGCGAGCACCGCCGATGCGATCATGATGCTCGCGCGGGACGCGTACGACCTGATCATCCTCGACATGAACATGCCCGACGTTCCCGGCACCCGCGTGATCGAGTTCGTCCGCCAGAACGCCCAGCTCCGCCACATCCCGATCGTCGTGATCTCGGCCAACGCCACCTGCCGGCGCAAGGCGCAAGCGCTCGGCGTGACGGGCTTTTTACTCAAGCCGGTCACCCTCGGCGATCTGGTGTCGTTGGTGCATGCCGCCCTGGACGCCGATCGGGCGTAGGGTGCCCGTATTCCAACCGTCGCGTGCCCTTTGTGTGAACGCCTACAATAGAATCAGGGCACAGAGTCGCCCGCCCACCGTCTCGAGCCACGGCGGTGCCTTCCGCGGCGGCCTGATCCCGATCGCAGCGAGTATCGGCGGCTTTCCAATCGGGCATATAATGATCGGCACACGATCGCTGCCATCCTGATTCCGTCTGCTGCCAGTTTTTTATTGAGCGGAGAGAGAAGATTATGAACCGAAAAACCTTTCGCTGGTTAGGCGGACTGGGTTTTGTCGTGCTGGCTGCCGTGCTGGCGGGCGCGATGCTCGGCGGACCGGCCGTGGCCTGGGGCGCGCCCGGCGCCCAGGGCGAGGCGCTCGCCCCGCGCATCGTCGAGACGGCGCCCCTGGCCGGGCAGGAGCTGACCCTGGACGGCCCGGTGACCTTCTACTTCGACCAGGCGATGGACCCGGCCTCAGTCGAGGCGGCCTTCAGCGTCTCGCCGGACGCGCCCGGCGATCTGGCGTGGCCGGACGAGTCGACGCTGGTCTTCACGCCGTCTGAGTCCTACAGCCGCGCCACGGAATACACCTTCACCATCGGGGCAGGCGCGAGTTCGGCCCAGGGCGTGGCGCTGGAAGATATCTTCACGCTGAGCCTGCAGACGACCGGCTACCTGGACGTGTCGGAGGTGCTGCCCGCGCCCGAGACGGTCTCCGTCGACACCGACAGTGTGATCACGGTGATCTTCAACCGCCCGGTCGTGCCGCTGGTGACGGTCGAGGACATGGGCGATCTGCCGCAGCCGCTGGCCTTCGAGCCGGCGGTCGAGGGGACGGGCGAATGGCTCAACACCTCGATCTACCTGTTCACTCCGGCGGGCGAGCTGAAGGGCGGCACCGAGTACACGGTGACGGTCCTGGCGGGCCTGGAAGACGTGACCGGCGGCATCCTGCAAAGCGACTATCGCTGGAGCTTTACCACCATCCAGCCGGATGTGGTCGAGATTTTCCCCGGATTCGACCAGGGCGATGTGCCGCTCGACGCTAAAATCCGTGTCACTTTCAGCCAGGCGATGGACCCTGACGCGGTGGCCGAGGGCTTCTCGCTGAGCTACCTGGGGCCTTACCCCAGCGAAACCGAGCCGGCCGGCGAGCCGGTGCCCGTGCCGGGCGAGACGGCGTGGAGCGACGATGGCCGCGTTATGACGTTCACGCCGGACGACATGCTCGCGCTCGGCTCGGCCTACGATCTGGTAATCGATGCCGAGAAGGCGCTGAGCGCGACCGGCGCGCCGCTGCGCGAGCCGGCGGGCGGCGTGTTCTTCACCGTGCCCGCCCCAGCCATCCTGCGCACGTCGCCCGCCGATGGCGAGCCTGACGCGTCGCCGTATGGCGGCCTGACGATCTATTTCGCCAGCCCGATGGATGTCGACTCGCTCGAGGACAAGGTGATCATCGACCCGGAGCCGTGGCGCGAGTTCGACACCTACTACTACGACTACAGCAACAGCTACACCCTCTCGTTCGACACCGAGCCGAGCACTGAATACACCATCACGATCCTGCCCGGCATGGCCGATGTGTACGGCAACACCATCGACGAAGGGATGGTCGTCACCTACACCACCGCGCCCTATCCGCCCGAAGTCACCATCCAGGCGGCGGGCTCGGTGGGTGTCTACAGCGGCTACAACCCGACGACCCGTGTCTTCGTCACACACCGCAACATCTCGCGGATGGATCTCGGCCTGTGGCGCATGTCGCTCGCCCAACTCGCCGATCTCACCGGGCCGGACAGCTACGACAACTGGCAGGTCTACACGCCCGCCACGCGTGACTTGCTGCGCCGCTGGACGATCAACGTCAGCAGCCAGCAGGACCAGCGCCGCTATGAGCTGCTCTACATCTCCGAGCGCGGGACCAGCGGCATCTCCAACATCCAATGCCTGGGCGCGCCCGAGACGCGCGTCGGGATCGGGATGGTGGCGGTCGTATCGGCTGAGGACCCGCGCCCGCTGAACGTCCGGCTGGAGCCGAACCTGGGCGCGCAGGTCATCACCCAGGCCGAGCCAGGCACGACCTTCCAGATTGTCGATGGCCCGTTCTGCGAGGGCGGGTACCTGTGGTGGAACATCCGCCTGGACGACGGCATCACCGGCTGGGCGGCGGAAGGCTCGAGCGAGCTCTACTTCTTCGAGCCGCTGGGAGCCCAGCCCACCGATCCCAACGCGCCGGCGGCCCGCGAGGGCGATCTGCCCGAGGCGCTGTCCCCCGGCATCTACTACCTGCAAATCGAGTCGCCGGAGACGACCGCCTTCGACGAAGACCCGCGCCGGCACGTGATGGTCGTGCAGTCGGCCAACATCGCGCTCAAGTTCAGCCAGCACACCGTGCTGGCCTGGGTGACCGACATGGAGAGCGGCGCGCCGTTAGGCGGGCTGCCCGTGATCTTCTACAACCAGGACTTCAACCCGGTGGCCCGCGTCGAGACGGATAGCGACGGGTTGGCCAGGGCCACCATCCCGCCGCTGACGGACCTGTATACCACGTTCTACGCCACGGTCGACAGCGGGGACTACTTCGGGTTCTCGGTCAGCCAGTGGTCGGACGGCATGGACCCGTGGCAGTTCGAGATGCCCACCGACTACCAGCCGGAGAACCTGACGGTCTACCTGTACACCGACCGCCCGATCTACCGGCCCGACCAGCCTGTCTACTTCAAGGGCATCATCCGCGACCGGGACGACGTGGCCTACACCGTCCCGGCGGTGCGCGAGGTGCCGGTCAAGATCTATGACGACCGGGGCGAGGTGATCTACGACGAAATGCTGCCGGTATCGCCCCAGGGATCGTTCAACGGCGAGCTGACGCTCGACCCCGAAGCGCCGCTGGGCTTCTACCGCATCGTGGCCGAGATCGCCAGCAACAACCGCGACTCGTTCAGCCTGGCCTTCAGCGTGGCCGAATACCGCGCGCCGGAGTTCCAGGTCGACGTCACGCCGGCGGTGGACGAGGTCGCCCAGGGCGACACCATCGAAGTGCTGGTCGAGTCGCGCTATTTCTTCGGCGGCGCGGTGTCGAACGCGGCCGTGCGCTACAGCGTGCTCGCGCAGGACTACTACTTCAACTATACCGGCGACCAGCCCGGCTACTGGTCGTTCGTGGACGAGAATTACGACTTCTACGCGCCGGAATACTACGGACCCTACGGCGAGGTCGTAGACGAAGGCGAAGCCCGGACCGACGACCAGGGCCGCTTCCTGATCGAGCTGAAAGCCGACCTGGGCGAGAGGGTCCGCAGCCAGACCTATACTATCGAGGCGACGGTCACTGACGAGAGCGATCAACTGGTGGCAGGCCGGGCCCAGGTGGTCGTGCACCAGGGGTTGGTGTATGTGGGCCTGCAGCCGGATGAATACGTGGGCCGCGCCGGTGACGAGAACCTGGTCAATGTGCTGGCCGTCGATTGGGACAGCCAGCCCGTCGCGGATCAGGAGGTCGAATACCGGGTCGTCGAGCGCCGCTGGTTCAGCGTGCAGGAAGAGGACGAGTATGGCCGCACGATCTGGACCTGGGACGTGAAAGAGGAGCCGGTCGAGGGCGCCAGCGGCACTGTGACCACGGATGAGGACGGCCTGGCGCAGATCGCCTTCACGCCGCCGGTGGGGGGCGTCTACAAAGCGTACGCCACCACCACCGACGAGCGCGGCAACACGGTCACGTCGAGCGCGTTCATGTGGGTCAGCGGCGAGGACTTCGTCAACTGGCGGCAGGAGAACTCCAACCGCATCCAGTTGATCACCGACAAGACCGACTACAGCGTGGGCGACACCGCCGAGATCCTGATCCCCAGCCCGTGGCAGGGCACCGCCTTCGCGCTGATCACGGTCGAGCGCGGCGATATCCTGTCGCAGGAAGTCATCCGCCTGGACACCAACAGCACCGTCTACCGGCTGCCGATCGAGCCGGGGCACGCGCCGAACATCTTCGTGAGCGTGCTGCTGTCGAAGGGCGTGGACGAGAACAACCCGAACGCCGCCTTCCGGATGGGCTTCGCGCAGTTGAACGTGGACACCAGCCAGCTCGTGCTGAATCTCGACGTGGCTTCGAGCGTGGACGTGGACGCGGGCGAGTTCGCCGGGCCGGGCGACACGGTCGAATACACCCTGACCGCCACCGACTGGCAGGGCACCCCGGTGCCCAACGCCGAGATCGGCGTCGGCGTGACCGACCTGGCCGTGCTCACCATCGCCAGCCCCAACAGCGAGGACCTGCTGCCGTTCTTCTACTCGCAGCGCGGTATCAGCGTGCGCACGTCCAACCCGCTGACGATCAGCGTCGACCAGGCCACACAAGTGATCATCGACACGATCAAGGGCGGCGGCGGTGGTTATGGCGAAGGCGGCATCTTCGAGGTGCGCCAGGAGTTCGTCGATACGCCGCTGTGGGCGCCGGTCTTGATCACCGACGAGAACGGCCAGGCGACGGTCGACGTGACGCTGCCCGATAACCTGACCACCTGGCGGCTGGACGCGCGCGCCGTCACTACCGGCGCGGAGGGGCCGATGCTGGTCGGGCAGACGACGTTCGACCTGCTGAGCACCAAGCCGGTGCTGATCCGGCCCACCACGCCGCGCTTCTTCGTGGCGGGCGACAAAGCCACACTGGGCGCGGTCGTCAACAACAACACGAGCGAAGACCTGCTGACCGAGATCACGCTGCAGGGCACCGGCTTCACGCTGGCGGAGGGCGAGGCGCTCAGCCAGATGGTGCACATTCCATCCAAGGGGCGCGCCCGCGTCAACTGGGCGGTGAC
>JAXGOS010000024.1:0-73866 GCA_040767355.1 Aggregatilineaceae bacterium
TCGTGCCGGGATATGCACCTTATGCGGCCAGGTCGGGATCGATGGTCAGACCATCGCAGTACGGATCGCAGTACGGATTCTCGCCACGCCACAAATAGCGGATCTGCTGCACCGTACGCACCCAGTCGTCGTGGTTGATCGGCTCCAGAACGAGGTAGGTCATCACCAGCGTGACCACGAAAACCAACGCCAGGAACAGCGAGTAGGTATGCCCGGAGATAACCTCGCGCAAGGGGCGGTGCAAAAGTACGGCCATCCTCACTCCCACGGCTCGAGGAGCGCGTCCTCCGACTCGACGCTGCGCGGATAGCGCCGTTTGTGCTGCCGGGCAATCGATTCGCGCACCTTGTGGTGGTCGCTCTCTTCGTAAGAGATGTTCCGGGTGATCACACGCCGCTCGGGCGAGGCAAACAACACGACGTCGGACTCGATCACGCGGCCCGGCATGATCACCAGCCCGGACCCCAGCCGCGTGTTATGTCCCACGCAGCCGCCGAGCACGGGCTGGCCCGTATCCTCCAACTCGCCGTAGGCGTTCAATGCCTGTAGGGGAGCCGGCAGCAGGTTGAAGTCGGTGAAGGTGGTGCCCGCCCCGACAAAGCTGTTGCGTCCCACCACGCACATTTGCAGGCAGGTGTTCTGCGCGACGATGGTGTACTCCATTAGCGTGGACATGAACAGCGCCGCGCGAAACGGCAGGAAGCAGTTGTTGCCGACCACGCTCAGCATGAGCTGGCAACCCTGCGCGATGTTCACGTTATCGCCGATCACCGAGTTGTCGATCACCACGCCAGGGCCGATGTAACAGCCGCGCCCGATGGTCGTCGGCCCCAGGATCACCGCCGACGGATCGATGATCGTGCCCTCGCCCACCTGGACCAACTTGGAGCACGAGATCACCTGCTTCTGCTCGAGGATGGCGCGGAACAAGACGGTCAGCGCGAAGAGGTTGTGCCGGGCGAGGTATTCCTCGAAGCGGCTCCCGCGCGAGAATACGCCCAGGATAATGTTAGCGAAATACACATGGACCCAACTGTCAATGGACAGGCACGAGCGCTCGGTGAGCAGGTGCGTCAGGTCCAGGTCGCGGCTGGCCGCGCCGTCAGCAGCGCCCGGGCGCAGGTTGCTCATCGAGTCCGGGACGTTGTAGTACCCCTTCTCCTTGTAGTCGCTGTAGATCGGGATATCGCGCCAGTGGCGCTCGGCGACATACCCATCCGGGAAATACCACAGGTCGAGCGGGTAGTACAGCGGGCGCCCGTGTACATCCTTGACCGGCTTCAGGCGCGACAGAGGGATGCTGTATTTCATCCAGGCCGCGTCGGCGGCGGGCAGCACGGCCCGGCTCGGTAGGCGGCTGGCCTGTGCCTGGCCAAAGAACTCGCTGAAGAACTCGCTGTCGAAATACAGGTTATCGCGGTAGACCACGATCTCGCCGCCCTCGGGCGCGAAGCTGGGCAGATCGTGCACCGACTCCAATGCCAGCTCGGCGGGGGTCGGCCCGAGCGCGTCATCGAGCACGTCAGCCTGGTGAATTTTCAGCGGCTTGTTGAGGATGCTCAGGTCGCAGGCCGGCTCGTTGAACGGGGCGATCAGGTGGCGATCTTCTATCGTGAACTTTCGCATGGCGGTCCCCCGCTCACCCACTGTGCAGCCACGTGCGCAGCGTGGTGATGAACCGGTCCGGCGAATCCATCATGATGAAATGCCCGGCATCGGGAAACCACTCGATCTGCGCGTGCGGCACGCCGGCCTTCAGAACCTGGTTTTCGCTGGGGCGGACGATGATATCGCGCTGCCCGTACATCCCCAGTGTCGATACTGTGACTCGGTTCAGGTCGGGGCGCAAGTCGGTTTTACGCAGCGTGCCGATGCTCTGGAAGAACGACTCCACGCTGATCTTGGACACGTCCTGCGCGATCATGCGCGACATGGCGCGGCCATCCTTCGCCATGAAGTAGCTGTAGCCGCGCAGGAACAGCAGCAGGCCCCTGCCGCCGAACAGCCAGAAGACCGACGCCAGCGTCGGGTTGCCCGACAGCTTGAGCAGCAGGTTGAGCGAGCTGCCGTCGATGGGCGAGCCGATGACGCACACCTTGACGACTTTTTCAGGATAGCGGATGGCGGTGCTCAGCGAGACGGTCCCGCCCATCGAGTGGCCGATCAGTGGCGCCTTCTGGATGCCCAGGCGGTCCATGAACTGGTAGACCATCTCGACGTAGGTCGGGACGGTGAACGCGTCGCGGCGGCCCCGGCGGCCCTCGTCCTGCACGACGCCGGATTCGCCGAAGCCAAAAAAATCGAGGGCATAGGTTCGAAACTCGCGTCCCAGCACCTCGATCGTGTCGCGCCACAGCGCCCACGAGCCGAGCCACCCGTGCAGCAGCAGCACCGGTCGCCCGCGTCCGTAGGTTTCATAGTGGATGATGCCTGGGTCCGTCACAAGTGATGGCACGTCTGGTACATCCTCCAGACTGCAAGCGTGCAGCGCGGCGCCCCGGCCATGGATGGCGCCCGCCAGGGCCCGGTAGGGTCAGGGCCGGGGGTGGCTGTGGCGCTGGCTACGCATCATCCATATCCATTTCTTCCAGAATGGAGTACAACAGCTCCAACAGCACGTTTTTGACGCTCTCTTTGTCGGTCGCCACGCACGGCAGCAGCTTGATGTGGTCGTCAATGCGCAGCGCAATGCGCAAATCGTCCGGCACCCAGGCTTCCGGATGATCCTGCTTGTTGGCCGCCACGACATACGGCGTCGGCGCGTAGGCCCGGAAGGTCTCGAGAATGCTCTTGGCCTCGCGGAATGTCTCGGGCTTGGCGCTGTCGACCATGACCACAAAACCCAACATGCCCTCGGCCAGGATCTCCCACATGAAGTCAAAACGCCGCTGGCCCGGCGTCCCAAACAGGTAGAGCACCAGGTCGTCGTCGACGGTGATGCGGCCAAAGTCCATCGCCACCGTGGTCGCCTCTTTGGTGCCATACTCCGCCGATTCGGGCGAGATACCTTCGTCGGTGGTCACGACATCAATTTCGCTGATCGATCGGATAAATTCGGTCTTGCCCGCGCTGAAGGGGCCAGTGATGACCATTTTGACGGTTTGCATGGGCATGGTCGATCTCACTCTTCCGTAATTAAGAGCCTGGGACAAATCACACTAGCTTTCCTTGATTTTGGCAATCAGGCGCTCCACCACGCTGCGCTTGACGGCGGGCGCTTGCAGGGTGGGCCGGCGGCCGCTGGCGGCGGTCTTGGCGGGCGGAAGCTGCATCCCTGGCGGCCTGACCAGCTCCACCAGCCCGGCCTGCAGCAGCCCGTACACGATTCGGCGGATTTCGGTGTCGGTCATGTTGCACGCTTTGGCGACCTGGCGGATGGAGTTCTTCGGGTTGATGAACGACACCACGCGCCATTCCTCGACGCTCAGGTGAATGCCGCGGAACTTGTCGCCCGGCATGTCGGGGAACTTGAGCGCCATGTCCAGGTTGGGCAGCTCTTCCTCGAGCGGCTTGACTTCCTGGGCTCGCCGCGTGCCCTCGATGATCACGTTCTTCAGGTCGATCGGGACGGTGATGCGATCCGGGGGCGGCAGCACGTTCTCCTCGAAGACGAACGGCTCCTGGGACCACAACATCAGGTCGAACACGATGTCCAGCGTGTGCTGCTGGATGCTGCGCACGACGTCCGCCTGGGTCACGTAATTGGCGTTGATCAGCATCAGCGCCAGGGCTTTGTCGGAATACTTCGCGCCGCGCTCGCGAATGACGCGCGCCTGCTCGGCGTTGAGCTTGCCGGCCTTGTGCAGCACGTTCGCCAGATGGCCGTCCTGCTCGCCCATCGAGGCCAGGATCAGCCGGCCCTCGCGGAAAGCCGCGGTGGCGCGCTCTTTGCCCGGCACGACCTTGCGCCGCTTGTTCCCCGCGCCGTCCGTGATCATCTCGTTCGTCTCAACCGGGGCGTAGACGCGCAGGGTGCCCGTCTTGCGCGCCAGGCTGATCAGGTTGAGGATCTGGGTAGTGCTGAAATCGGCCAGATTTCCTTTGAGCGCCATTGAATCACGTCCTACCCTGAGAGTAAAATTAATACGGCGGGGATCGCCTCGCGCTACCGACAATCCTTACACAATGCTGGCATTATACACCGCCGTAAAACGCGAGTCAACCGGGCGAGCGGGGGCCTGGCCCGGCTGTGCAATACGCCACCACCCCACGTAGATCCACCCACACACAGCAGGCAAACGACTGGCTGTTCACGCACTCATTCGTCGAATATATCGTTATTATATGCTAGATTCGGCACGGTAAGGCAAGTCGAGGATCGCCGCATTGCATCCCGTGGAGAGCGCATGCCCTCATCCCTGACTCACCATCACGCCCCGCGCCAGGAGCGCCGCCGAGCCTGGTCGCTGGCCGGGCTGGCCGCGCTGCTGGGCATCGCCCTGATCGCGGCGGGCTGCTCGGCCTTCTCGCGCGAGGTGATCGTCGTCAGCGAGACGCCCACCCCGCCCGCCGGAGTCGCCGGGCTGCCGGTCACGCCGGGCGGCCCAGGCCCGGTCAACCCGCTGACCGGGCTGCGGGTCGACGATCCTGCCGCGCTGGCGCGGCGCCCGCTCGCCATCAAAATCTCCAACGCGCCCGACAGCGTCCGGCCCCAGGCGGGCATCGCGCAGGCCGACCTGGTGTTCGAGCATCTCACCGAAGGCAACCTGACCCGCTTCACCGCGCTGTTCTGGTCGCACACCCCGCCGCGCGTTGGATCGGTGCGCAGCGCGCGCCTGATCGACCTGGAGATCCCGGCCATGTACGGAGCGCTGTTCGCCTACTCCGGCGCCAGCGAGCCGATTCGCCAGCGCATCGCGGCGCTGCCCTTCGCCCCGCGCGCCTACGAGGGCGTCAGCGTGGGTCCGCCGCTCTACGTCCGCGACCCGGAGATCGAGGTCCCGCACAATCTGTTCACCATCCCGGCGGAAGTGTGGCGGCGCGCCGAGCGCGACGGGATCAACGATCCGCCCGCCAACCTGGACGGGATGCTGTTCGACCCGGCGCCCCCCGCCGGCGGCGATCCGGCGGAGCGCGTCGAGATCGATTATGGGCCGGATACGGTGCGCTGGGACTACGATCCCGCCGCCGGGCGCTATGCGCGCAGCGTGGACGGCGAGCCGCACCGCGACGCCAACACCGGCCAGCAGGTCACCGCGGCCAACGTCGTGCTGATCTACGCCCACCACCAGCCCGACCTGAGCATCGTGGAGAGCGAATGGCGCGGCAGCCGGAGCTTCTCGATCGAGATCCAGATCTGGACGCTGGGCCCGGCCACGCTCATTCGCGACGGGCAGCGGCTCGATGGCTACTGGATGCGCTGGGAAGAAGACAGCATGCTCACCTTCTGGGCGGACGAAGACGCGGCCCAGCCGCTGGCGCTCAAGCCGGGCAACACGTGGTTCCAGGTGGTGCCGCTCGACTTTGAGGGGGTGACGTTCGAATAGGTAGCGGAGTACAATGCAGATACAGTCTGTAATTGTATGGCGGACGGTGTGACCGACCGATGCCCGACCGGACCTATCCCTGGATTGCCGTCGGCTTGCTGGCCCTCGTCGCCAGCGGCGTGATGGCCTATTACGGCGCGATCGTCGTGGGCGTCTACAAGGAGCCGCTGATAGCGCGCTTCCGGTCCTACGGTGACGAGCGCCGCCCGGCTCCGCTGTGCCGGTTTCTGGACGCGCTCGGCTGGTGGAGCCTGCTCATGACCAGCCTGACCGACGCGCTGGTCCGGTCGATGGCGTCCGGCCTCGCCGCTGCCCTGCCAGCCCTGTTCCTGGTGCTCATGTTGTTCGCCTTCGGGACCAGTCTGGCCGCGCGCCGCAGACCGGAGCTGGGCCAGGCTCTGCCGCGCTGGTACGCCGATCTGGTCGCCATCACGAGCCGGGAAGAACGGCGCTTCATCGGCTATGCCTGGCTGCGCATCCCGCGCCGGATGCGCTGGCGGCTCAGCGGTGACCAGGCCGCCTTCCGCACCTGGGCGGACATGGTGCGCATAAGCGTGATCTACGGCGCCGAGCTTTCGCCCGGCGTCCAGGGCGTCAGGCCCTGACTCGCGATGGCTCCGTGCTGCGCCTGGTTCGTCACCCTGGTTTCCGGCGCGTTTGCCGTCTACTATGCCGCCGTGGCGAGCGGTCTGTACCGCGACCCGCTGATGTGGCAGCTCCAGCAGTACGGTGAGGAGCGCCGTCCGTGCCTGGCCTGCCGCCTGTTCCTGGCGGCGGCGGTCTTCGCGCTCAGCCTGGGCATGGTGCTCGGCGCGCTGGCCACCGCCAACCCGGTCGTGCAGCGCATCTTCCCGCCGGATATCCTCACCGTGCTGGCGATCGTCCTGTTCGTGGGGAGCTTCATCGCGTGGCGAACGCCCGCCCTGCGCGAATCGCTGCCGCGCTGGTACGTCTACCTGCTGCGGACCACCAGCCGCCAGGAACGGCGCCAGATCGCCTACGCCTGGCAGCGCATCCCGCGGCGCCTGCGCTGGCGGCTCAGCGGCGATCAGTCTTCGTTCGTGGTGTGGAGCGAGCTGGTCCGGCTGACGGTGATCTACGGCGCGTTCGATCCCAACAGCCCGTGGGATGTGTGGTATTAGGCGAGAGGATGCCGGGGCGACTCGGGCGGGGCGAGCAGCAGCGTCCCGTTGATCCGCGCCTCGCGTCGCGCGCCATCGACGTCGATCGCCAGCGTGCCGCGCTCCTCGATCTGGCGCGCGGTGACCCAGGCCACGCCCGCATCCGGCGGCGCGGCGAGCAGCGGTCCCAGCGCGGCGGCTGTTTTGAACCTGACCTCGTAAATCTCCAGGAAATAGTGAGTCAGCAAGCCGGTCTGGCCCTGGCGCTGGGTGAGTGCCTCCTCTTCGACGGTCCACAGGAGCCACCAGTCGACATCATCCGGCGTGAGGGCGGGGAGCAAGCCCGACTCGGCCACCAGTTCCTCGTGCAGCTCGCGGAACGGCGAGCGCTCGCGCTCCTGGCCAATGGCGAACCACTGCCGGAAGGCATCGAGCTGCGCCAGCGGCAGCGACACCCGCAGATCGGGGCTGGCGGGGTCTTCCGGAATCGCGTCGAAATCGGCCAGGCGCGCCGGGTTGTAATGGACCAGCGCCCCGCCTATGGGCGACAGGATGTAGATCCCCTTTTCCCGGCGGTTGCTGTTCAACAGCAGCAGGTAGCGGCCCTGGTGTTCGATGCGGCACAGGCTGGCACAACTCACCCGGATGCGCTGCGCGACTTCGGTCATGATCCCTCACCGTGATGGCCTGACGTGTGACACCCGCCATTGTCGCGCCATGCGGGCAAAAAAACAAGACGTTTGCCTTTGTGGGAGCATGGCGCTACCCTTGTGCCTAGTCACGACTGGGCTGGTTCCTAACGTTTGTCACAGGGTTATGTGTTGAGTGTCAGACTCCCTTCCGAGGTCACGCGCCGGAACTTCCGCCTGAGCATCCTCAACGGCGCGCTCATGATCGGCACCACCAATTCCGTCGCCAGCCCCGATCTCGTCATGACGGCGTTCGGCGCCTACCTGACATCCAACCCGCTGATCCTGGGCCTGATCGCCCCGCTCCAGACGGCGACCGGCTCGCTGCCCCAAATCTGGACGGTGGGCTGGCTGCAGCGCACGCGCCGCGCCCTGCCGATGTACAACTACTCGGCACTGCTGCGCATGGTGGGGTGGATCGCCCTGACCGTCGTCGCGCTGCTGGTGGACAATGTCACCATTCTGCTCGTCACGCTGTTCGCCTTCACGATCATCGGCGGTCTGGCGGCTGGTGTTGCCGGGCTGCCCTTCACCGAGGTCGTCGGCAAGATCATCCCACCGCGCCAGCGCGGGCTGATTTTCGGCTGGCGGGGCGCGCTGGGAGGCGTGCTGGCCGTGATCGGCGCCCAGGTGGTGGTCTTCTTCACCGGTCCGGGTGCGCGCTTCGACTTCCCGGTCAACTACGGCCTGCTGTTCGCGTTCGCCGGCCTGACGCAGATGCTCGGCTTCTTCTCGTTTTCACTGGTGAAGGAACCCGACGCCGACACCAATGTCGAGCATCCGAAGCTGTCCACCGAGGTCGTCCGGAGCATCTGGCGCAGCGACAGCAATTACCGCCATTACGTCCAGGGCCGGACCTACTTCGAGCTATCGAGCATGGCGAACGGTCTGGTGATCGTCTACGCCAACCAGGTGCTCGGCGTGCGGCTGGAGCTGGCCGGGACGTACCTGCTGGTCAGCTCGATCCTGCGGCCGATTTTCAGCATTGGCGCGGGACGGCTCAGCGTGCGGGTGGGCAACCGGCTGCCGGTCGCGGGCGGGATCATCGCCCAGGGGCTGGGCTGGGCGCTGCTGCTGATCGCACCGCTGCTGGGTGTGTACGGCAGCGCGGCGGAATACTACCTCGTGCCGGTCTATAGCCTGATCGCCATCCAGAAGGGGCTGGTCTTCTCCAACCTGATGGCCCTGGGCCTGAACGTCACGCCCGAAACCGAGCGCGCGCTCTACCTGGGGACGCTCAGCACGTGGATCGGCGTGGTGGGCATCGTCGGCGCGCTGAGCGGCGTGATCGCCAAAACGATCGGCTTCGAAGCCCTGTTCGCGATCAGCATGCTGCTGTCCTGCCTGAGCGCGTGGCAGTTCATGCGGCTGCGCGAAGACTGGGAACGCATGCGCTCATGACCGGCCCCTCGCCCGGCGATCTCGCGCCATGGGTGGCGCTGAGCCTGATCCCCGGCCTGGGCGCGCGCACGCTGGACCGCCTGCTGGAAGCCTTCGGCTCGCTGGAGGCGATCCTGGCCGCGCCCCCCGACGCCCTGCAGACCGTGCCGCGCGTCGGCCCCAAGACGGCAGCCGCTATCCAGGCGGTGGACCTGCCGCGCACGCGCGCCGACATCGCGCGCTGGCAGGCAGCCGGCATCGCCATCCTGCTCCACTCGGACGCCGATTATCCCGCCGCGCTCAAAACGCTGGACGACCCGCCGCCGGTCCTGTTCCGGCGCGGCGCGACTTTGCCCCAGGACGACCGGGCGATCGCCGTGATCGGGACCCGGCGGCCATCGCCACACGCGCGCGAGCTGGCGGCTCACCTGGCCGGCGCGCTGGCGGCCCGCGGCTGGACGGTGGTCAGCGGGCTGGCGGCAGGCATCGACGCAGCGGCGCACCGTGGCGCGCTGGACGCGGGTGGGCGTACCTATGCCGTGCTGGGCAGCGGCCTGACCGCCATCTGCCCCGCGCAGAACGCCCGGTTGGCGGCGCGCATCCTCGAAAACGGCGCGCTGTTCTGCGAAACCCACCCCGAAGCAGGCCCCAACAGCCCGGCGCTCGTCGCCCGCAACCGCCTGATCAGCGGCCTGTGCCATGCCGTGATCGTCGTCGAAGCCGGGTTGCAGAGCGGCAGCCTGCACGCGGCCCGCTTTGCCAGGCAGCAGGGGCGGATGGTTTTTGCGGTCGATTCCCCGGCTCCGGGCAACCGCCAGTTGCTCGCCGACGGCGCTCAGCGGCTGGTGCTGAATCGAGATTCAACGAATGGCTTGCCCTGAAGTTTGTTTTCTATTAAAATGAGGTCAGATTAAAATTTGTTTGAATACTGTTAGGATTTAGGACAAAAACGGGTTATATTAGGGTGAGTTTCGGGGAACAAGCCATCCAGAGCGCCCGTCTGCGCCACGCCACGCCGATTCGCAGGTTGGTTGGGCAGGCCAGTATTCGGTCAATTTCGCCCACATCGCAGCCAAACCGACATTTTACGATCTGTTTTTCATTTTAATTCGCACTACAAGGGGTAGTCTGCTTGACCTACATAGACTAATCTGCTAGGTTTAGGACAAAACGGTAATGATTGTGATCGTTTTACGAGTCAAGCGGGATCAACGAGCGAGCCACACGAACTCATAAATGGGGGGAAAAGGAGTCTCGTCATGACAAGGGATGCTCATCGAGCGCCGAGCCGGTTATCGCCACCGCGGCAGGTCAATGGTAGGGGGGCACCTGTACCACCGCGATCGCACCGCCCTCACCATTTGCCAGAGCCGGGTTACGCATCGCCCAATTCTGGCCAGCCCGCATCCTATCCGGGTCAGGGATGGACCTCCACCACGCACGGCAACGGCAGCGGCACGCACCGGTTCGAAGACCCGCCGGACACCCGCTCAGCGGATGACGTCCAGCCGGCCGAATACGCGCGCGTTGCATCCGCCGCCGAAGATTCCGGCGAGCCGATCGATCGCGTGGCTGACCTGCGCGAGCGGAACGGCGGGCTGTCGAAGCAGGAGCGCACCCAACTGCTGATCGAGACGATCCAGCTTTTCGACGACGTATGGAAACTGGCGAGCATCCGCTCCAACGAGCGCAACAACTGGATGATCGCGTATCTGGTCCCACGGGCCAAGAAGAACCTGGACCTCCGCACGGCGATCAGCCGGCGGCAGGTGCTGGTCATCACCATCGACGAGATGGGCAACACCGATATCCGCGAGCCGCAAAAACGCGGCCTGTTTCGGCGCCTGACGGCCTGGCTGATCGGCGAATAGCGCGCCATTACACGAGCATAGTCGTTAGCGTTTTTGAGACTTTCTGTGAGATTCTCCGAGAGCCAAAAAAAACGGCGCCTGGTGGCAGCCGTTTTTTTTGTTCACAGGCAGTCGCGCCTACGAGACGCCCAGCAGCACCTGGGCGATCCACCCGGCCCGGCCATCTTCGAATTCGACCCGCCACCACCAGTGGCCGTTCGCCGCGACCGGTCCATCGACCACCGTCCCGGTTTCGCCCTCGGCGGCATCGCCAGCCGGGGCCGCGTCGACGCTCTGCGATTCGCGCAGCGTCAGCGAGGTCTTGAGCGTGACGCTCGTCCCGGCGCTCCACGGCTCGACGCCATAGCCGATTGTCGCTGTGGGCGCCGGCGTTTCGGGCGTTTCGGCGGGCGCTGGCTGGGTGACGGGCGTGCCCTGCGTGCCCGGCAGCGTCGGCGTGGCGGTCGGGACGGGCGGCGGCGCCTCACCCGGCGCCGGGATGTCCACCGGCTGCTGGTCCTCCGGCAGCGGATCGCCCGCCTCGTCAATCGCCACGATGCGTTTGTGCAGGCTCGGCCCGTTCACCCAACGATCTTCGATGCCTGTGTTGTCGATCACCCAGTACCACGGGCCATTGTCCGTGGCGGGTTGTGCGCCCGAAATGCGGTAATTGGCGCCCGGCTCCAGCGCGGATGCCTCCTCCGCGTCCAGGCTCGGCTCGGTATACGCCGGGATCGGATCGCCGTCCAGCACGCGGAACCACGTCCCCTCGACCATCTGCGGGCCATGGGTAGGGATGGGCGTCGGCGGCGTCAGCGCCAGGATGGCGACCTGGGTCTCGGTCGCCGCCTGAACGGCCTCACTGGTCTGGATGGACTGGGCCTGGACCGTCCCCGCCATGAAGACGCGCGCCGTGGCCGTCCGGTCGGCATCGGTCACCTGGGGCGGCCGCGTGGCCTGGGGCTCGCTCGCAGGCTCGTCATCGCCTGTGCCGACCACCGCCATCATGATCGCGATGAAGACGATCAGCGCCACGAACAGCCCTGCGCCGGTGATGATGGGATTCGCACGCGCTAATTTCAGCACTTGATCCACCTGCTCGCGCGTGACCGGCGCGGTCCGGCGAGTGCCGGTTTGCGCGGCACGCCGCTTACGCACGCGGGACGGGGGGCGTGGACGGCTCGGCGTCTCGACCGGCTCATCCAGGCGCGACAGCTCCGCATTGACGCGGCGCTCCCATTCGGACTGCACGGCGAGTGGGGGCGGTGGGGCGAGTTTCTCGGTGGTTTCCGTGTCGCTCAGGTGCAGTACGATCACCGAGATGTTGTCCGCGCCGCCGCGCTCGTTGGCCAGCGCGATCAGCGTATCGACGGCAGCCTGGGGATCGTTGTCGGCGACCATCGCCTCGATCTCTTCCGGCGAGACATAGCGCGTCAGGCCGTCGCTGCACAGCACCACGTGATCCCCGCCGCGCACCGGCCCGGTAATGATATCCACCTTCACCGACGGCAGGTTGCCCAAAGCGCGGACCAGCTTGCGCCCGGTCGGGTCGCCCTCGTCCAGGGGCGCGCCGGCCTCGCGCTGCATCATCTCGACGTTGTGATCCAGGGTGAGCTGGCGCGCCTCACCATCGCGCATCAAATAGGCCGGGCTGTCGCCCACGGCGCCGATGACCAGCTCGCGCCCTCGGATCACCGCCACCACGATGGTCGTGGCCATGGCTTCGGGCTCGTCTTCGCCGTGGCCCTCGGCGTAGATCACGTTGTTGGCCTCGGCGATGGCGCGCGCCAGGCGCTCGGCAGGCGTGCCCTCTTCCTGCTCGTAATAGCTGCCGATGATCGTGCTGACCGCGTACTGGCTGGCGAGGTCACCGCTTTTCAGGCCCCCCACCCCATCCGCCAGCACGAAGATCTGTCCCAACTGCTCCAGCGTCTCCGGATCGGTCGGGGTCAGGTGGCCGATGGCGTCCTCGTTCTGCTTGCGTCGCTGGCCGGTGTCGGTCGCCATAGCCACGGAGACTTCGAGCGAAATCGACGGCGATTGGCTCATGTGATACCTCAGTCCATTAACACCTTGAACACGAACAGCGTGTCGCCCAGGCGGATCTCGTCATTCTCGTGCAGCGGGGTCGCCCCGCGAATCTCGTGTCCGTTGATGTACACCGGGTTGGTAGGCGCATAAGGCCAAAGGAAGAAGACAGGGTCGGCATCCGGATCATCTTCGGGCGGCTCGAGCGTCAGCCGGGCATGCTGGCGCGACAGGCGCGGATCGTCCCACCGGATATCGGCCTCGCGCCCGATGCTCTGGTTCGGCTTGATACGGACGATCTCGCCGCGGCGCTCTGGCGGCTCTTTGACCACCAGCCAGCCCACCGGCGCGGGCGGCCCTTCGACAACTTCCGGGACCGGCTCGGGGGGCGGCTCCGGCTCAGCGGGCACGCGCGGCACCAGCTCGGTCAGGCTGGGATCGACCGCCGGCTCTGCGTCGGGCTCAGGCTCGGCGTCCGGCTCGACCGTCTCGCGCACGAACTCCTCATCCGCCGGAGCGGCCGGGCGGTCCGCCCCGCCATGAGGCACCGTCGATGGCGGCGGCCCGTAGGCGCGGCGCTGTTTGACTTCGAGAGCGCAGTAGGGGCACTCGGTATAGGGCGGGTCGAAGGGCCCGTGACGCTCGCAAAATCCGCCGCCTTCAGCCATGTGCAGATCCTCGTCGTTGACAGTTCGCTCCACATTCTAGCACGGCACGGCAAAAGCGAAAAACGATACCCGTCCTTACAGCGAGGTCTTCAACGTGGACGATCAGTCCGAGTCCGCGTCAGGCCGGGCCCGGTACTGATGCCCGTGCTTGATGTGCGAATGGCCCTCCGCCCGGGCGCGGCACGCCGGACAATGGGCCGGAGTCGCCACCTGGATATCGGCCAGTACCCGCGACACGCCGGGGAACCCGGTCATGACCTGGAGCGCCTGCTCGGCCTGCTCGTCGTCGTGAGCGTATCCGGTGGCGATCACCAGCCCGTCGGGCTGCACCACGATCTCGATGTGCTCGTCGGGGATCCGGGCGTTGTGCAGGGCGGTGTACAGGCGGGCGCGGAAGGCCTCCAGCGAGCTCCCGTTCTCGTCGTGCCCATTCGCGGCGGGCGCCTCCTCGATACGGACATCTCGCAGGAAGGGATACCAGGGGTAGGCACCGGTTCCGTTGACCGTCGCCGGGTTGGGCGCGGCTGTGCGCGGTCCATTCGCGCCAACGCCGGCGCCGGCGCCGGTCTCGGCATAATAGGGACGCCCGGCGCGCCACGCGTTGAGCCGCCGCAGCAGGTCGGTCAGGGTGCCCTGGAGCGCCTCGGCGTCCCAGTACGCGGACGGAGTTGGCTGGCCGCGCCGCCAGTTAGCGGCCTGTTTGCGCGCCTCGGCCTTGTAGCGTTCGGCTTTCGCCAGGATCAATCCTTCCAGCGGCCCGGCATCCTCACCGGACTGGGACGCCAGCAGGTCGTTCAGGACCCTTTCTTCCAGGCGCGCGACATGCAGCAGGCGGTCCAGCCCTTCCGCTTCCAGGCAGTCCTGGCAAGCGGCGCGGGCATTCGCCAGCCGGGTGATCTTCTGTTCGAGCTGGACGATCTGCTCGTGCAGAAATTCCAGATTGGATTCGAGCTGTTCGTGCCAAGTCATCGGTTTTTAGCCTGACATCCATTACCACAAGGGCGATGCCATATCGCCACGAGTGTAACGCGCTGGGATGATAGTGGGGGAATCGGCTGCGGGCGAGCGCAATGCCAGCCGCGCGGCTAGCGGCCCGTTTCCGTGATCGTGATTTCGCCCACGTCGGTGTGAGCCCGGACAGTCGCCTGTGGCTGGCCAGCGGCGCCGTAGACGCCCTGCACCAGCGCGTCGAGCAGGCCGCTCTGCGTGGTGCGCTCGTGGAGCGCAAGATCGTCCACGACTTTCCCCAGGTTGGACTGCGCCTCGAGCCGGAACGCGCTGCCGGGAGCCACCGTCACGGTCACCGCGCCCACCTCGGCCCCAAGGTCGAGAGCACCATCCGGGCCGATCTGGCCGGTGAAGGCCAGGTCGCCCACGCTGGACACCATCGACAGAGCGCCCTTCTCCAGCGAGCCGTTGAAGTGGACGTCGCCTACGTTCGCCTGCAGCGTGTGGTCGCCTTCGCCGAGCGCCGCCTGGGCGGTGATTGCCCCGACGTCGGTCCGGACATCCAGGCTGTTGACCACCGTGATATCGCTGATCGCCACGCTGCCCACATTTACGCTCATGGACAGCTCCAGCTCGGCCGGCACGCGCAGCGCCAGCTTGATCGACCGTTTGCCGCCGAAGGCGTTCTGCTCCTCGGCAATCACCGTCACCCGCACCACCAGGTGCGCGTCCGCGTAGTCGGCCACGAAGTCGATCTCGTCTTCGGACCAGCCCTCGATCGCCAGCGCGACCTCGATCGCACCGATGCCCTCGACGCCGGTGACGCTCACGTCGGCCACGTCCGCTTCCAGATCCAGCCACAGCGGGGACTCGTCGTCGGGCAGCGGAAAGGTGCGCGTATCCTCCCAGGACTGGCCGCGCACGACGCGCGGGGCGCTGAGCAGCAGCCCGGCGATCGGAAGCAGGATGGTCAACTGGCGCATCAACATGATTGCTCCTCTCGCGCTCGCATCCCTATAGATTGTAACACGGTCGGGCCAATTCACCCCGCCGTTTGGGCAGGTCCCCGCCCGTTTTGCCGGGGATCGATCTCGCCAAAGGGGCGATGTTGCGCCAGGCCGCCCGCCGTATGATCGAGAGCAGATGACTACACAAAAAGGAGCCCAATCCAATGGCAAATGTACTGGAGACTCTTTCCAACGATCTGGCTGCGACCGTCCAGGCCGCCAGCCCCGCCGTCGTGCGGGTCGAAGGCCGGCGGCGAGTCCCGGCGACCGGCGTCATATGGTCGGCGGACGGTCTGATCGTCACCGCGCATCACGTCGTGCGGCGCGACGAGCGGATCACCATCGGCCTGCCGGACGGCAGCACCCGCCCGGCGGCAGTGGTGGGGCGCGACCCGAGCACCGATCTGGCCGTCCTGCGGGTGGAAGGCGGCGATCTGACCCCGGCAGCCTGGGCGTCCGGCGATGGGCTGGGCGTGGGGCAGTTGGTGCTGGCGCTGGGCCGGCCCGGCCGCAGCGTCCAGGCGACGTTGGGCATCGTCAGCGCGCTGGGCGAGAGCTGGCGCACGCCCGCCGGGGGACAGATCGATCGCTATTTGCAGACCGACGTAGTGATGTATCCTGGCTTTTCAGGCGGCCCGCTGGTCGACGCGTCCGGGCAGGTGATCGGCCTGAACACCTCGGCGCTACTGCGCGGCGTCAGCGTGAGCATCCCGGCAGCGACGGTGCGCGCTGTGGTCGACACGCTGCTCGCCCACGGCCACGTCCGGCGCGGCTATCTGGGTGTCGGCGCGCAGCCGGTCCGCCTGCCGGAGGCGCTGGCCGGGCAGATCGGGCAGGAAACCGGCCTGCTGATCGCGTCGGTTGAGCCGGGCAGCCCGGCGGAGTCTGGCGGGCTGATGCTGGGCGATACGATCGTCGCGCTGGACGGGCACCCCATGCACCACATAGACGATCTGCTCACGCTGCTGAGCGGCGACCGGGTCGGGAAGGCGGTGCCGGTGCGTATCGTGCGCGGCGGACAAGTCCAGGATGTGACCGTTGTAATCGGCGAGCGGGTGTGGTCCGGCTCACCCGATCCAGACCTGGGAGGCGACGATGCCAACACTTTGGGAGCAACTGAACACGGAGATGTCGCCGGTCGTGGATCGGGCTCGGGGCGCCCTGGTCCAGATCCAAAACGGGGGCGAGGGCTTCGGCGCGGGCACCATCTGGCACACGGACGGCCTGATCGTCACGAACGCGCACGTCATCGCCGGTCGCGGGATGCTGCGCGTCGTCCTGCCGGATCGCCAGACGCTCCCCGCGACGGTGATCGCCTCTGATCCTGACCGCGACCTCGCCGCGTTGATGGTGGTCGCCAGCGATCTGCCGACCGTCGAATTGGGCGACTCGCGCAGCTTGCAGCCCGGCCAGTGGGTGATGGCGGTCGGGCACCCGTGGGGCGTGGCCGGGGCAGTGACTGGCGGCGTGGTGATCGGTATGGGCGCTGGCCTGCCGGAGATCCCCCGCGCCCATCACGAGTGGATCGCGCTCGACCTGCACATGCGGCCCGGCCACTCCGGCGGCCCGCTGGTGGACGTAGCCGGGCGGCTGGTCGGGATCAACACCATGATCGCCGGGCCAGACGTGGGGTTTGCCGTGCCGCTGCACGTGGTGGCGCGGTTCCTCAAGCGGGCGCTGGTCCGGCAGGAGCGCGTCCCATCACGCTGAGCGCCAGTCCATCCGGCGCCCCACCACCCACAGCGATCCTATCAGGAACCCGGCCAGCGCCAACAAATCCACCGCCAGCGGGATGCGGTCCGGCATATCGAGCACGGTCTGGCGGAGGGCAGACGCGGCGTAGGTGGCCGGAGAGAGCACGCTCAGCGTCTCAATGATGTCCGGCAGGCGGTCGGGCGGGATGATCACCGGGCCAAAGCCCACCAGCACGAACGTGATCAGCGTGCTGACGCTGCCCACTTCCTCCGGCGAGCGCACGACGATTCCCACCAGCGCGCCCAGTCCGCACAGCGACACGCCGATCAGCGGGACGGCGGCAAGCAGCCACGGGCTGGGCGCCAGCGACACACCGAGCATGGCCTGCCCGGCCAGTAGCGTCACGGCGGCGGCGGGCAGCGACAGGAACAGGAACGCGGTCACCGTCGCCAGAATGAGCGCCGCGCGATAGACAGGCAGCGTGGCGAAGAAATCCAACCGCCCCACCAGGCGCATGTAGGCAAAATGGGTCGCCACCTTGTCGAAGGTGCCGAACAGCAGCGCGAACACCACGTTACCGGTCAGGATGTAGGCTAGCGTGTCGGGATCGTCCTGCGCGGCGAAGGTGCCCAGCGCCGCCGTGCTCAGCAGCGGCGCGATCACGCTGGTGAGCAGCATCCCGCGCCACGACCACCGCCAGTTGGCAAGCTGGATCAGAGTCAGATCCCATAACTGGACCGGAAAGGACTGCGCGCGGCGGCGGCCGGTCATGCGTGCTGCTCCGCGAGCGCCAGGAACAAGTCTTCGAGTGTAGCCGTACTCAGGCTAAAATCCTCGACGGACTCGTTTCCATTGAGCGCGGCGAGGTAGGCGGGCGCGGCCTCGCGCTCGATCAGAAGCTGCCAGCGGCCCGGCATCACCTCGCGCGGGGCGGGTCCGGGCGGCAGCGCGGGCGGGCTGCCCGGCGTGAACACGATCTCCAGCCGGAGCTGGCGGTTGAGTCCGGCCTTGATCGTGCTGGGGCGCCCCAGCGCGATCAGCCTGCCGCCGCGCATGATGCCCACGCGCTCGATCACGCGCTCGGCCTCGATGACGTTGTGCGTCACCAGGATGATCGTCAGGCCCTGCTCGCGGCTGAGCTCGCGCACCAGGTCCCACACCAGCCGACGGTGCTGGGGATCGAGATCGTTGGTCGGCTCGTCGAGCAGCAGTACGGGCGGCGCGGCGGCGATGGTCGTCGCCAGCATCGCCAGCCGGCGTTGCCCACCACTGAGCCGGACGATCAGCTTGTCGCACGCGGCGCCCAGGTCCAACCGGTCGAGCAGGCGGTCGCGCTCGGCGCGGGCGGCGCCGCGATCCAGGCCGCGCAGGTGCGCCGTGAAGTAGAGCGTTTCGCCCACCGTCAGGTTGTTGAGCGCCAGCCCGTCCTGGGGCATATAGCCGATGTGAGCCGGCACGTACAGCGGCGCGGCGCCCAGCGGCTGGCCGAACAGCCGGATCGTCCCGCTGGTGGGCGCCAGCAGGTTTGCCATCTGCCGGATCAGGGTCGTCTTGCCCGCGCCGTTGTCGCCCAACAGCCCGAAGATCTCGCCCTCGGTCACGCTGAGCGTGAGCCGGTCGTTGGCCGGGACGGTCTGCCGGGGATAGACCTTGGTGAGGTCGATCACTTCATACACGACCATCGTTCGCCACCCGCAGCGCGAATCGCACCACCAGCGGATCGCCGCCGGACACGTCCTGCAGGCCCGCTACCGTCACCGGCTGCCCGGCGGCCTCGCTGGCCCGGCGGCGCAGCGTCTCCCACACCAGGACACCGGCTTCCGGCTCGATGTTGATGGTCAGCGTGCCCGCGCCATCTGCGCACAACTTTCCCTGCACCACGACGTCCCGGTAGGCCAGCGGCGGCTCAGGATGGCCCTGCAGCCGGTTGCGCAGCCGACGCGCGCGCAGCATCGCCGGCAGCGCCACCTTCGCCCATAACGGATACGGCTGGTACCGGAAGGTCCCACGCTGGCCGCTCAGGGCATCGAGCAGGCGCGGGCGGGCAAAATGCAACATCCAGCGCGGCAGACCGCCGGGCGGGAAGAAGCGCACGTCGACCGATTCGCGGCTGGTCCGCGGCGCGCCGCCGACCGGGTGCGCCGTATAGACGAAGATCAGCCCGATGGCGGGTCCGAAGGCATACACGCCCGACAGCTCATCGATCGCGACCTGCACGCCGGACTCTTCTTCCGTCTCGCGGACGGCGGCCTGCGCCGGTGTCTCGCCCCGCTCGGCAGCGCCGCCGGGAATGGTCCACACGCGGAAATCCTCGCGCTTGACCAGCAGCACGTCGCCCGCGGCGCTGCGCACCACGGCATCCGCCCCAATCGCCAGTTGCATACGCTCGACCTCCTTCCACTCTCGAGTATAACGCCTGTTTGAGCCGCGGCGCGGCAGCGTAAGATGGGCGGCGGGGAAACGCTCGCCGATTAGTTTGTCACCAAAGCGTTATGTGGAGTACAATACACGGTATGAACGAGACTCCACCGCTACGTTTCGACGGTTGCATGGCAACCAACCTCGAGCAGGCTTACCGCCACCTGGAGCAGGTCTACGAGCAGTTGATCGCGCCGCTGGGCCTGAGTCTGCTGGAGTGGTACGCCCTGCGCGTGCTGTACGGCGATGACGGGACCAGCGCTTCGCAGTTGGCGCATGAGGTCTGCCGCCACCCCTCGTCCATGACCGCCCTGCTCGACCGCATGGAGGACAAGGGCCTGCTGCGCCGCCAGGTGGATGCCCACGACCGGCGCAGCGTGCGAGTCTTCCTGACCGAGCGCGGGCACGCCTTGCGTCCCCAGGTGGAACGGGTCGCCGACCAGCTCGCGCGCCTGATCGAGGAGTCCGTCACCCAGCAACAAATGGAGACGTTCCAGCACGTGCTGAGCGTGCTGCAAAACGTGAAACTGCCCGAGCCCTCCTAAAACGTCCCTGCGTCAGCGCCATCCTATGAAACGTGCCCCGGCTGCGGCTGGCCGGTGTAGGTGTTTTGTTCATAATTGTTCGTGTACAGCCCGAAGCGTGCTAGAATCAAAGCAGAACTTGCAGAGGGTCGTCACATGAACAGCATACCCTTCGGCACCTACGTCCGGCTGTACACGCTGCACCAGATCGAACAGCCGCCCGACGTGCTGCTCTGGATGCGCATCGCCGTGCTGCGCTACAGTCTCGCCCCGCTGGATCGCCCCACCGTGGACGCAGCCTATGCCAGCGATCCGCGCGAAGGGGCCCTGGTGGTGCGCCAGAGCGTGCTGCCGCGCCTGCTGACCCTGCTCGACTCGCGCGATCCGCTCGCCGAGCTGGACCAGATCGGCGGGCAAGATGTCGCCTGGCGGCAGTACGCGGCGCTGCGCGGCGTCCCGGCGGAGCCGGTGCCCGTCCCGGCCATTCGCCCGTTCCGCGCGCCTCGCATACCGGCGCGGAGCGTGGTCGCGGCCCGGCTGGCTCAGGCCCAGCGCGCCCTCGAGCTAATCCAGACCGCCGCCGAGACCACCGCGACACTGGCAGCCCTGTGGCAGAACTGGCAGATCGGGCGCGAGCGGCGTAAGCTCATCGAGACGCAGCGGCTGCTGCTCCAGGACAGCATCCAGACCCAGCTCGCCGTGCAGGACGACGCGCTGCAGCGCGGGCTGGACCGGGGATACGTGCGCGGCTATCTGGCAGCACACGCGGGGGACCCGGCAGCGGCCCTGTTGGAACAGCCTGATCCGGCGCCGGACTAGCACACGCCTACGGAAGGAAGCACGCGCATTGGCTACAATCGAGCCCCTGTACCGGATTGATGCCGAGGGGGAAACCTTACTGCGGGTGCGGGCCATCTACGCCGGGCGGAACGTGGATCGCAGCATCGACCAGGTGCGCGATGCCCTGGCGCTGGGCAAGCTGACGGCCGTCGCCTTGTACGACGAGCGGCGCGCCATGCGCGGAATCGCCGCCTGGCAGTGGCAGGACGTGGCCCGGACGCGCGTGCAGGTCATCATGCTGTACGTCGAGCCTTCCGTATCCCGCGAGACGGGCGGCGTCCTGGGCGATCACGTGTTTCGCACGCTGTCGCAGGTGCCCACTCTGGACGTGATCGAGGCGCGCGCCCGCGACGACTCGCCGGGCGTGTGGAACGCCTTCCTCGAACACGGCGCGCTGTTCTTCGAGCGCTGCCGGATGCAGCGCCGGCTGGGCGACATCCCGCTGCCCGTCGTCGCGCCGCCCAACGGCTACCGGATCAGTCACTGGCGTGATGACTTCGATCACGCGCTGGAACAGGTGGCCGCCGCCGCGCACGAAAACGACCTGGAAGCGGCCGTCGTACCCCACAACAACGTCGCTCGCACCCTGCACCGGCTGCGAGCAGGCGAGCTGCTGGACCGTTGGAACGCGGCGACCACCCTCGTCGGCCTGGACCGCGACGGGCAGCCGGTCGGTCACGCGGTGGTCTCAGCCGTGGGCGATGAGGCGGGCCGGCTGGTGGATCTGGCCGTGCACCCGCGCCACCGCCGGCAAGGGCTGGGCCGCGCGCTGATGGTCCGCGCGCTGCAGGCATGCCGCGCCCAGGGCATCGTGACCCTGACGGTGGGCGTGACCACGCGCAACCCCGCCCGGCGTCTGCTGGATCATCTCGGTTTCTCCGCCGTGGACTGCGGCCGAGTCGCCATCTGGTGGCGGGATGGGCGCCAGCTGGCCTGGCGGGAGTGATCGATGCCATCATCCGCGATTGACGTTTTGAGGGCGGTGTTCCCCCGTCTCAGCAGCGAGAGCATCACGGCGCTGTACGAGCAGGCGCGCCAGATGGAATACGACGACGGGACGCTCCTCGTGCGCGAAGGCGATCCCGGCCACATTCTGTACGTGATCGTCAACGGGCAGGTCGAGGTCACCAAGCAGATCGACGGCGTGCGGGTCGTCCTGGACACGTTAGGCCGCGGCCAGATGTTCGGGGAGATCGCGCTGCTGATGGATCGCCCGCGACAGGCCAATATCGTCGCGCGCGGCACGGTGAAAGTGGTCGAAATCGACGAGACGCTGTTCGAACAGCACATCAAGCCCCACCCCGAAACGTTCGCCGAGCTACACACGCACGTCATCGACAAGCTGCTGAGCCAGGAAAATAAGCTGATCCCCCAGCTCTCCGATCAGGCGAATGCCGCCGGCTCGACGCAGGTCTTCGTCAGTTATTCGCGCCAGGATCAGGCATTCGTCTTCCGGCTGGCCGATGATCTTGCGGCCAAGGGGATCGACGTCTGGCTGGACCAGCGCAAAATCGAGGTGGGCACGATCTGGTCGGCGGCCATCGAAAGCGCCCTCGAAGCGTGCAGCGCGATGATCGTCGTGCTGTCGTGGAGCAGCGTCGAATCGCCGCACGTGGCCGACGAGGTGCACTACTACCTGGACGAAGGCAAGCCGATTGTCCCGATCCTGGTCGACACGTGCCGGGTGCCGTACCGGCTGCGCCGCATCCAGCACATCACCTTCGTCGACACGCCGTACCAGGACGCGCTGGCGCGGCTGGTGGACCGGCTCCACGCGCTGAGGTGATGCCCCATTTTCGCCCCTCCGCCCGTCGTGTATGATAGAAGCACGGCGAACGATGCTCCATTGGCTCAACGAAATGGCTCGAGAAGCATGATGGCACGGCACATACAGCGTATGGGTATTCTGGCGGGCGCGATCCTGGCGCTTGCCCTGATCGCAACGCGCGCCGAGGCGCGGCCCGGCGCGGCGCAGTCCCGCCCCCAGTTGTCGGGCGAGACGCTCTCGCACGGCACGGCCCACTTCGTGATCCATTACACGCTGCAAGGCATCGACGCGGTGCCGCCCGCCGACCGGGACGGCAGCGGGACCCCCGACTGGGCCGAAGAAGTGGGCCGCGTGATGGAAGCGGTCTGGATAGCCCAGGTGGACCGTATGGGTTGGCCTGCGCCGCTGCCCGATCGCGGCGAGGGCGGCGACGAGCGCTTCGACGTGTACCTGATGGAGCTGTTCAGCAAGAACATGGCGGGTTACGTCTCGCCGGATGGCGGCTTCGTGGGCGACAACCCCAACACGGCGCGCCGCGAGCAGCAGGCCGCGTTCGGCTACATGGTGCTGGAGAATGATTTCGTCGACCCCAGCCCGCCCGCCGGGCTGCGCGTTTGGCCGCCGCACGACTGGCTGCGCATCATCGCCGCGCACGAGTTCAACCACGCCATCCAGATCGCGATCAACGGCATGCACCCGATGAGCTGGTGGTACGAAGCGACCGCCAACTGGATGGAAACCCAGGTCTTCCCCGACCTGCGCGACAATCTGGAATCGGCAGGGGCGGTGTTCAAATCGCCGGACACGTGCATGCTGCGCTACGGCGGCGTGAACCGCGTGGAATCCGGCCTGCACTGGTACGGGATGTGGGTCTTCAACCAATCGCTGGCCGAGCAGTACGGTCCCGGCATCGTGCGCGACATCTGGCTGGCGATGGCCGATGGCGCGGGTTATGCGCCGTTCGACGACACCCTGGCGGCTCACGGCACCACCTTTGAGGACGAGGTGCGCCGCCTGGGGCTGAACGTGCTGCTGCGCCGCTTCGCCGGGGGCGCGGACTTCCCTATCGCGCGCCTGCAGGAGACGGTCGACAGCCCTGGCGAATGGTCTCCTGCGGACGGCGTGCAGCGCTACGCGATGGAATACATCGGGCTGGCGCCCGGCGCCGGACGCTACACCGTCGCACTGAGCAGCGACGATCCCGGCGTGGAGGGCATCGTGGTCGGGCTGCGCGGCGCGGAGGCGGACATCTTCCCACCGGGGCGCGAGGTGACGCTCGACTTCGGCGGGTACGACAGCGTCTACCTGGTGGTGCTCAACCTGACGCGCCCGCCGAATGAAGCCGGCTGCGCCACCGCGCGCTACACCTACGCCGTGGCCGAAGCAACCGCCGGGCCGGCAGGAGTCGCCTACAGCGTCGCCGCGCCGAACTACGCCCCGCCCCGCGTCGAGAGCGTGACCGATCCGGCGATGGTGCCGTTCCGCGACCCGTTCACCCAGACCGAGTACAACATTCGCGACGAGATCCGGCAGGTCGACCTGCCGTTCAAGCCCATCACGCCGCGCGGCGCGCCCGCTGGCTTCGAGCTGGACAGCGTTTATGGCCTGGACGCGGACGAGCAGGGCGCGGAGTTCGTCGCGCTGCACGCACCGGCGGGCGGCACCGTCGCCCAGATGCTGTACTACAACGCCGAGGGCCAGGTGATCCGGATCACCGAGTCGAAGACGATCTACGCGACCATCGGGGAATGGCTGGCGGTCAATGGCCTGGAATTCCAGCCCGGCGTACAGATCTGGACGGCGGGCAACGTCGATACGGCGGTGGTCGAGCGCGACGGCGGGCACCTGGTGGCGTTCATCGTGCGCGAGCGGTTCATGGCCGTGGATGGCGACGCGCCGCTCGACGCCAAGCTGGACATGGCGGCCCGCTTCGCCGCCTCGACCAGCCGCGATCTGCCGGAGCCGCGCGGACCCATTCCGGGCCCCTACGCGGCGCGAGTTGGGGGAAAGTGAGAGGAAATGACCGCACGAATTCCTGTTCCACGGCAGGCTGTCGTCTATTTCTGCCAATGCAACCGGATCCGCAAACTCTCGCTGTTCGGGTCCGTCCTGCGCGATGATTTTCGACCCGACAGCGACATCGATATCCTGGTCGAATTCGAGCCAGATGCAGTGGTTGGGCTGTTTGACATCGCGCGTATGGAGCGCGAACTGTCGGACATAATGGGGCGGCGTGTGGATTTGCGAACGCCCAAAGATCTCAGCCGCCATTTCCGCCAACAGGTGCTCGAAGAAGCCGAGGTGCAGTATGAGCGCGTCGGATAAGGATGTTGTCCGCTTGGAGCACATGTTGGAAGCCGCCCAAGAAGCAATCCGGTTCATACAAGGTATGAGCCGCGAGGAACTAGAGCCTAATCGGATGTTGGCGTTGGCGCTCATCAAAGATATTGAGATTGTGGGTGAAGCAGCTTCACGAATCGCTGAAAACACCCGTGCCGCGCATCCAGAGATCCCCTGGGTTGACATCATCGGAATGAGAAACCGGCTCATTCACGCGTATTTCGACATCAACCTTGATCTGGTGTGGGATACCGTGACAGCGAATTTGCCGCCATTGGTAGACCAACTATCTCGAATTTTGAGGGAAAGGTAGAACCACAAGCCATGTCCTTCTTTGAGGTGTGGGCAGCCGGTGGGCTGGCCGTGCTGATCTACATGACGCTGATCTGGCTCGTCAGCGTGATCAAGCGCGACGCCAGCATCGTAGATATTTTCTGGGGCCTGGGGTTCGTGGTGCTGTCCGTCGTGTATTTCATCCTGGCTGAGGATGGCTACACCGGGCGCAAGCTGTTGATCCTGGCGCTGGTTGGCGTTTGGGGACTGCGGCTGTCGGGCCACATCCTGACGCGCAACTGGGGCAAAGAAGAAGACCCGCGCTATCAAAACTTCCGGCGCCGCTATGGCAAAGGCTACTGGTGGATCAGCTTCTTCCAGGTGTTCCTGCTGCAAGGCGCGATTATGTGGCTGATCTCGGCCACGCTGCTGGCCGCGCACTATTTCGACGCGCCGGACAACCTTACCCCGCTGGACATCCTGGGCGCCATGCTGTGGATCATCGGCTTTTTCTTCGAGGCGGTGGGCGACTGGCACCTGAAGCGCTTCAAAGCGAACCCGGCCAACGCCGGGCAGGTGCTCGACAGCGGCGTGTGGAGCTACACCCGGCACCCGAACTACTTTGGCGACGCGGCCCAGTGGTGGGCGTATTTCCTGATCGCGCTGAGCACCGGCTGGGGCGCGCTGACGATCTTCGGCCCGACGCTCATGACCTACCTGCTGGTCAACGTCTCGGGCGTCGCCATGCTGGAGCGCTCGATGAAGCAGAAGCCCAAATACGCGGCTTACATCGCCCGCACCAGCGCCTTCTTCCCGCGCATTCCGAAGGAGTGAGCCGCGAGGTTCATTCCCCCTCCCCGCCCAGGCGCTCGACGACGCGCAGTCTGGCGCTGCGACT
The DNA here is from genome assembly GCA_040767355.1 of Aggregatilineaceae bacterium. Lineage (GTDB taxonomy): Bacteria > Chloroflexota > Anaerolineae > Aggregatilineales > Aggregatilineaceae > LM3-B42. Next base: position 25,934 of record JAXGOS010000024.1, read on the forward strand.
CCGCGGGTTGCGCGCGATCTCGTCCGCGCCGGCGGTGACCGGCTTGCGCCCCACGAGCGCGACTCGCGCCACGTGCCCGCACGTGCAAACCGGCTGGCGCGGCGGGCAGATGCAGTCCGTCGCTTCGAGCCGGAACATTTGCTTGACGATGCGGTCTTCTAGGCTGTGGAAGCTGATCACGGCCAGCCGCCCGCCGGGCCGCAGCAGATCGATCGCGACCGGCAGGACGCGCTCCACCGCGCCCAACTCGTCATTGACCGCGATGCGCAGCGCCTGAAATGCCCGCGTCGCCGGGTGGATCTTCTCGCGCGGGCCGCGCTGCGCTCCGGCGACCACCTCGGCGAGCTGGCGCGTCGTCGCCAGCGGGCGCGCGGCCACAATCGCCCGCGCGATGCGGCGGCTGTTCCGCTCCTCCCCGTAACGGTACAGGATGTCGGCCAGGTCCTCGGCGGGCCACGTATTGACGATCTCGGCGGCGGTCGGGCCGGGCGCGGTCGGGTCGAAGCGCATGTCCAGCGGGCCGTCGTGAGTGAAGGCGAACCCGCGCGCCGGATCGTCCACCTGCATCGACGAGATGCCCAGGTCCAGCAGAATTCCGTCCACGCCGGCGCCCTCCCCCAGCCAGGCCGCGACGTGTTCCGCCATCTGCTCGTAGCTGGCATGGACCAGCATGGCGCGATTGCCGAACGGGGCGAGTCGCTCCCGCGCCAGCGCCAGCGCCGCCGGGTCGCGATCCAGGCCGAGCAGGCGCGCGTCCGGTGCCGCCGCGAGGATCGCCGCGGTGTGGCCGCCCGCGCCAACGGTGCCGTCCACGAACCGCCCGGCGGGCAGGTCGCCGGGGCGCAGCGCGTCCAGCACGGCGTCGCGCAGGACAGGAATGTGGGGAACATCGGGGGAGGACATAGCGGTCCTTTCGGGCTCGATCGTGTCGCCGGCAGGAGTGTACCCAATCGGCGCGGGAAAACAACGGCTCGCCACCATCCCGGCGCGAGTCTATTTTTCAGATTTTAGTATTGTAAATGCGTCAATTAAGACTATAATGGCCGGGTTGCCTGCGCCCTTCCGGGCGCACCACGTCCACAAGGAGGACCTTCAAGTTATGAAACGCCTGCTGAGTATGTTGATTCTGCTGACCCTGGTCGCTGCCCCGCTGCACGTGTTCGCCCAGGATGAGCCTGACATGGAAGAATTCGTCTCCGAAGATGGCCTGCTGACGATGCTGTACCCAGCCGACTGGTTCGTCGCGGAAGGCACCGATCTCCCGTTTGGCGGCGCCGTGGTCATGAACACGGAAGAAGCGCTCGAGCGCTACACCGAGGGTGAAGATCCGGAAGAGGGCGACCGGCTGATCATGGTCGCGCTGTTCCCGCTGGAATTCTTCGCCCTGTTCGGAGCCGAGCTGCCCGACGAGCCGACGATTCTTGAGCTGACCACCACTTTCGCGGCGATGTTCACCGAGCCGGAAGAACCGGCAGCGGGCGACACCGCGCCGGAAGTGACGGTGGAACTGGGCGAGCCGGAAGAGATCGAGCTGGGCGAGGACCTGACCGCGGGCCTGGTCACCGTCAGCTCTGAGGAAGAAGAAGGCGCTTTCATCGTGCGCGACTCGGGCACCGACCCGGCCTTCGCCTACCTGGTCGTCGCTTACAGCATGCCCGGCGACTTCACCGACGAGCAACTCGAGCTGGCTACCGCTATCGCGGCGAGCGTGGACTACACCGGCGAGCCAGAAGCGATGTTGAGCGCGCTAATGGGTGCGCCCGAGGACGGCGGCGATGAGACCGGCGCCGAGCTCGACGGCGCGACCCTGGTCGAGACGCGCTGCTCGACCTGCCACACCACCGATCGCATCTTCGCCGCTGACAAAGACGCCGCAGGATGGGCCAGCACCGTGGACCGCATGATCGACTACGGCGCGCAGCTTACCCCCGACGAGCGCCAGACCGTGATCGATTACCTGTCCGGGGCGGCGATGGAGGGCGCTGGTGACAGTATGGGCGCGGCGCTGGACGGCGCGACCCTGGTCGAGACGCGCTGCTCGCTGTGCCATGGCACCGATCAGATCTACGCCGCCGACATGGACGAAGAGGGCTGGACAAACACCGTGGACCGCATGATCGACTACGGCGCGCAGCTCACTGAGACCGAGCGCCAGACCGTGATCGATTACCTGGTCGCGACTCAGTAACGCTCGCCAGACCACGGCGATTTCGGAGGGCCTCGTGTCGAGGCCCTTTTTCGTTCCCGCCCGTTTTCCTGCCGGCGCGCGGGAAAAAGTGGGCGCGGAGGCGCCAGTGGGCGGCTGGCTGGATCGTCCCCGCGAAGATGGAGGCGCCCGCGTTTGGTGCCCTGTGGAAAATGATCGGCAGCAGGTATAATTCCCCAGTCCGAGAGGATCAGGGGCTTTATGACGAGTGATCATCAACCAGCGACGGTTTGCGTAATTGGTGCGGGATTGGCCGGATTGTCGGCGGCATATGACCTGGGGCGAGCGGGCTTCCGGGTCATTGTGCTGGAGTCGGAGTCATTCATCGGCGGGTTGGCGAGCTCCATACCGCTCGACGACCGCCCCATCGAGCGTTTTTACCACTTCATCTGCCGCGACGACACCGATTTGATCGCGCTGGTGGATGAGCTGAATCTCGGTGGCAAATTACATTGGGAACGCAGCAAAACCAAGTTTTACTATAACGGGCGTCTGTACGGCTTCGGCACGCCGTTCGATCTGCTCCGGTTCAGCGCGGTCCCCTTCTGGCAGCGCATCCGCTTCGGGCTGAATATCATCAGCAGCCGCTACACCAAATCGTGGGAAAAACTGGATGGCATCGGCGCGCGATCCTGGCTGATCCAGCAGATCGGGCAGCAAGCGTACACCGTGATCTGGGATCCGCTGCTGCGCGTCAAATTCGGCGAGTACCACGATCGGGTTTCCGCCGCGTGGATCTGGCACCGGATTCACCGGGTCGCCCGGTCACGCCGCCGCCTGTGGGAGCCGGAGTACTTCGGGTACCTGGAGCGCGGATCGGAGACCGTGATCGAGGCGCTGGCGGACAGGCTGCGCCAGATGCCCAACGTGGAGTTGCGCACCAGCACGCGCGTCCGGCAGATTCACACCGACGCCGGACGCGTGACCGGAATCTCGCTGGTGGACGGGGGCGACCCCCTTCCCTGCGAGGCCGTGATCTCGACCGTGGCGCTGCCAGTCTTGCTCAAGGTCACGCCCGATCTGCCCGCCAGCTACCGCGAGCAGCTCGACCAGATCGATTACCTGGGTGTGGTCTGCGGCCTGTTCAAGCTGGCGCACCCGGTCACCGACAGTTTCTGGGTCAACATCAACGATCCGAACATCCCGTTCAACGGCGTCATCGAGTACAGCAATCTGAACAAACACATGGGCCTGGGCGGAAAATCGGTGGCCTACATTCCGTACTACCTGCGCACGTCCGCGCCGCGCTTCAGCTACAGCGACGAGCACCTGATGGCTGAGTTCATCGACGGGCTGAAACGGGTCAATCCGGCGTTCGAGCCATCGTGGATCGAGGAATGGCACATCTCGCGCGCGCCGTACGCACAGGCGATCTGTACCACGGGCTTTGCGGCTCTGGTGCCCGATCACCGGACACCCCTCGCGGGCCTGTACCTCACCGATTCGACGCAGTTCTACCCGGAAGACCGCACCATCAGCGCCGCGATCCGGATGGGGCGGCGGGTGGCGCGGATGATCCAGGAAGATCCGCTCGCCTGACTGGCCCTCCGCGAGCAGCAAGGACGTCGAGCGAGGCGGTGCGCACAAGACAGATGACGAGGACAGTGATGCCAGCAGCAAGCCAGATTTCGCCCGAAAAACGCGCCACTGCTCCGGTCGCGCTGGTCCGCACCCAAGCGGAGCGCGAGTCGGTCTTCTCAGCCGTGCGGCAGGCGATGGAACGCGCCGGCTGGCAGGACTTCATCACGCCTGGCGCCGATGTGGCGCTCAAGCCAAATCTCGGGTGGGACAAGCTCATCCCCGGCGCGATTAGCGCGCCCTGGGTCGTCGAGGCCGTAATCCTGGCCATCCGCGACTACGTGGGCAAGATCTACATGGTCGAAGCGGACCAGGTCGTGGTCAACGTGGAGAAAGTGTTTCGCCTGACGCGGCTGAATGACATTTGCGCGCGGCACAATGTGACGTGGGTGAATATGTCGCGGGGCGATCACGTGCGCGTGCGCGATCCTGAGCGGCTGGTGCTGCACGACGTCCGCATCCCCGAAATCCTGACGCGCACCGAGCTGATCACGCTGCCCCTGCTCAAGACGCACAACAAGACCACCGTCACGGGCGCGATCAAGAACCAGTGGGGCTGCTTACAAGCGCTGCGCCACAATTTCCATCCCGTGTTGGCGCGCGCGCTGGTTGATGTGAACACGCTGGTCCAGCCCCGCTTCGCCGTCATGGATGGCACGATCGGCCTGGAGGGCGACGGGCCGAAATCGGGCCGCCCCAAAGAGATGAACGTCGTCCTGGCGTCGGGCAACCTGGTCGGGATCGATGCCACCGCCGCGCGGATCATGGGCTTCGACCCGGCAGCGATCGAGCACCTGACGCTGTGCGCGGATCACGGGTTGGGCGCGGTGGACGGCTTTGATGTGGCTGGCGAGACCATCGACGCGGTGGCGCAGCCGTTCGTCCCCGCGCACCACAACGCCGTCTCCGGCCTGGAAATGCTGCTGCGCCAGCCGCTGTTGGAATGGCTGATCTTCAAGACGCCCGTGCTGCGGATTCCATCGTGGGGCGCGCGCCGCTATTACGATATCTGGGATTGGCGCGAGGGACGCAGGCTGCGGCGTGAGTTATTCGCGAGATCCGGGTACGCGCGGCAGTGGGACAATGATTGACCGTCAGAGCATCTCATCGAATAGCATAACAGTCGATACACCCAGGCGGCGCCACTGGCCGCTCTATGTCGCGGCGTTGGTCTTTTTCGCGCTGCTGGCGTTTTTGTGCCTGCACGCGCCCATTTTCCAGCGCAATACGCATGGCGCAGGTTACGATTACTTCTTCTACCACTGGACGATGTGGTGGATCGACCACGCGCTGGCCACCGACGGGCTGGAAGTCTTCCACAGCGATTACGTGATGGCCCCGCACGACAACAACTTCGCCTACAACGCGCTGTCCACCGTCTGGTACCCTACGTGGAAAGCCCTGGAACCGCTCGGCGGGACGCTCAGCGCGATCGTCGCCATCATCTTCATCGGCTGCACGCTGAACGGCTTTCTGCTGTTCGTGTTTCTGCTGGACGAAGGCGCCGCGCCTGGCATCGCGCTGATCGGCGGGGCGGCGCTCCAGGTCTTCCCCATCACGCGCTATTTCTACTACAACACCCACATCAATCTGATGGATTGGTTCTGGCTGCCCGTCCACCTGCTCATCTGGAAGCGAGTCGTGGCGGCCAGCGAGGGCGGGCGGACGAGCCGGCTGATCGGGTGGGCCGCCGTCCAGGGAATCGCCTTTTGGGGGCTGTTCCTGACGGACCTGCAGTTCCCGATCTTCGTCGCTTTTCTGCTGGTGCCGTACGGCCTGCTCACCCTCTGGCGCTCGTCGCGGCGCGCCCGGCTGATCGCGGCGGGCGTGATGGCGCTGGTCGTGGCGGGGCTGCTGCTCTGGTTTGTGGGACCGCTGCGGAGCATTCTCGAGTTCGATGCCGCGCTGACTCCCAGCCCGGTGGACGAGCGCCCGGTGCTCGCCTTCCCGGATGCCTTCATCAGCATGTCCCGCACGTGGTGGGACTGGGCGACGCCCTCCCTGAGCGCGTTCGTCACGCTGGCGGCGCTGGCGACGACCCTGGTCGCCGTCCGTTCCGGTCGAGGGGCAAGGCAAGCGGCAGCCGGGCCGGACGAGAAGCGGCGTGTGTGGCAGTGGTTCTGGTTCCTCGCCATGATCCCGCCCTTCCTGCTGGCCATCGGCCCCGATCTGCGGATCGGTGACACCGCGATCCCGATGCCGTTCCGGCTCATGTACGACGTGACCGGCGGCAATTTCCGGATGCCCTGGCGGCTGGCGCCTGTCTTCGTGATCGCGGCGGCGGCCCTGGCGGCGTATGTCTGGACACCGCGCCTGCCCCGGCGCCGGGCGCCGCGCGCCTATGCGCTGGGCGGGGCGTTTCTCCTGCTGGCGATCAGTGTCCGGCTGTACGAAACCGGGCCGCTCAAGCCGGTGCTGCCGGCCTACGCCATGTACGAGGCCATCGGCCGCGAGACCGGCGCGCCCTACGACGATTACGTGGTGCTCGAGGTGCCGACCGGCGCGGGGACCGGCGAAGTGCTGCTGGGCGATCCGGAAGCCATCACGTTCCAGTACTACGGCATCACGCACCACAAGCGCATGGTCAACGGGTTCATCTCGCGCGCGCCGATCGACCATTTTCTGTATCTGCACACTGATGACCCGATGATGGCGTGGTTGGGCCAGCGCCGCCTGCTCGAGCCGGAGCGGGTCCGGGAGCAACTGCAGGATCGCATCTTCGACTGGCCGGTGGGCTACATCGTAGTCCACCAGGAATACGCTCGGCGTAACGGGATGCAGCCGCTGGAGATCTCGGGCTATTTCAACGGGCTGGATGATCTCCTGTGCGCGCCGGTCGTCGAAGGCGACGCGCTCTTCTTTCGCACGCGCTGGCATCCTGACGGCTGCGAGCCGCGGACGCCGCCCGAAGTCGCGCCGGGCGTCTACCGGATCGACGTCGGCACATCCGGCGACGAGCGCTATCTCGGCTGGGGCTGGCACTGGTCAGAGGTCGTGGCGGGCCTGACGCTGCGTTGGGCGGGCGACAAGCCGCTGGCGCAGGTGTTCGTCGATCTGCCGCCGCACGCGTACGAAGTCACGATCGCGATGCAGGCGTTCGCCGAGCCGCGCCGGGTCGATCTGCTGCTCAACAGCGAGCCATTGGCCGGGGAGGTCACGGTGGGCGACGCCGGCCTGGAAGCGTACACGTTCGCGCTTCCGGCGGCGTTGGTTGGAACGGGCGAGCATCTCGCCCTGGCGCTGAAGTACGACAAGGCGCTGGTTCCGGTGGAGATCGGGCAGAGCGCGGACCAGCGCTCGCTGGCGGTGGCGGTGGATTGGATCGAGTTCCGGCGGGTGGATGGATAGGTCTGGCTGAGCCGGTGCCCGTCCGCCCGCAGGTAGGGAGGCGCTACGGCTCGCGCGGCTCCAGCAGCCCCTCCGCGATCAGGTACGCGCCCAGTTTGTCCGTCAGGAGCTGGTTGCCGGCGGCGTCCAGGTGGAAATCGTACGCGTTGTAGACGGTCTGCCCGCCATGCACCGCCGCCGTGAACTCAGGCGTCATGTCGATGCAGTGCCAGCCTTTTTCCGCGCAGACCTCCAGCAGGGCAGCGCGCCCCTCGCCCAACATCGCGATGTAGTCCGCGTCGAGATAGTCCCCCACGACATAATCCGCGTAGACTTCCTCTTTGGTGGGGATCAGGACGATCACCAGGGTCGTGCCGTGCCCGGCCTCCGCCAGGATGGTGTGCGCGCTCTCGAACGCGCGGATCGTCTCCTCGAACCCGAAGGCCACCGACTCGTAGGCCAGATCGTGCGACTGCTGCGTGTCGTTGAAGGCGATCTCGCGCCCGTTGATCTTGGGCATCAGGTCTTTCGTATCCTCGGGCGGGTCGATCTTCTTCTCGATCCAGTCGCGCACGTAGCGATACACCGTCGAATACTCGGCTAGCCTGCCGTAGTCCGGCACGTCTTCGCCCAGGGCCTCGGGCACTTCCAAGGGGCCCGTGTCGCCGCGCATCAGGGCGAAATCGTAATCGTCCTTATAGTCGTTGCCGAACCACTGCCAGACCACGACGGCGGGCTCCATAGGCGGGGCGTAGTCGCGCAGGATGTTGTGGTGCGCCATCGATCCCGTCCCGGGCACGCCGAGATTCATCACGTGCCAGCCGTAATCGTGATTCAACTGCTGCACCCAGCAGTCCTCGAAATCCGTCCAGCAGAACGTGAACGAATCGCCGACCGCGACGATGTCCATCGGCCATTCGGGCTCGCGGGTGCGGAACCCCTCGGCGCGCTCCCACAGGCTGATCGTGTCGAACGTGAAGCGCGTATCGCCCCAATGCACTTTGTAATCCTGCAAGCCCGGCGGGATGCGCGCGTGATACTCGATGCTGCCCATAAACGGCATGACCGGGATCAGGTGTTCGTCGTCCCAGGGGACCACGCGCACGTGCTGGATCACGGCCTGGGTTTCGGGCGGCAGCACATCGAAGCCGACCCGCATAAACACCTCGAGCAGGAACCACACCAACACCAGGCCCCAGATCGTCGCCAGCGCGATCTTGAGGACGGTTGCGGGCCGGGATGGTGGTCGCGGGGCAGCGCTGTCGGTCATGGCGTCGGTGTCTCCGCCGGTGTTGGAGTCTCCGCCGGTGTTGGGCTGGCTTCTGGCTCGACTGGCGCCGGCCCGATCTCCTCCAGCCGGTAAATGGTCCCCTTATAGCCCACCAGATAGAGCTCGCCTGCTTCGTCCTCGCCAAACGACGAGATCATCAACGTCGAGCCCATGAACCGCTCGTTCTGCCACTCGCCCGCCTCATCACGGTAAGCGATCCAGATGGTGCCGACGACGTAATCGCCATAGATGTATTTACCCCACAGTCCCGGCATCGACGGGCCGCGATAGACATAGCCGCCCGTGATCGAGAGGCCGATGTCGTGGCCGTATTCGATGATCGGTGGGCGGTAGACCCCGCCGCGCACGGTTTCATCCTCCAGGTACGGATGCGTGGCTTCATACGCGCTCCACCCGTAATTCTCGCCGCCCGTGCTATCGGCGGGCTGGAAGTTCAGCTCCTCATACAGCCACTGCCCGACATCGCCGATATACAGGTCGCCGGTCTCGCGGTCGAACGTGAACCGCCACGGATTACGCAGACCCAGCGCCCAGATTTCCGGCAGGAACTCCGGTTGATCGAGGAACGGGTTATCTGGCGGGATGGTGTAGGCCTTGGCGTTTGGGTCCGGGTCCGCCGGGCCAGTCGAGGCGTCAATGCGCAGCATCTTGCCCAGGTACTGCCCCGGATCTTGCGAATTGTAGTTGGGCTCGGCGGGGCGCCCGCCATCGCCCAACGCGATATACAGGTAGCCATCCGGCCCGAACACGATGTTCCCGCCGTTGTGATCCTCGAAGGGCTGATCCACGTACAGCAGGCGCACGGCGCTGGTCGGGTCGGCGTGGTATGGATCGCCCGGCATGACGCTGTAACGCGCGATCACGCTGTCGCCCAGCAGATCGTTGTAGGAGATGAAGAACAGCCCGTTATTCTCGTAGTCGGGATGGAACGCCAGGCCGAGCAACCCCTGCTCCGTATACCCGCCGCTGTAGGTGTAGCGCGGCACCAGGTCGGTGATGTCGAGGAAGGGATCGGTCCGCACGACGCCGTTTTCCAGGATCAGGATTCTGCCCGGCTGCTCCACCACGAACAGCCGCCCCGATCCATCACCTGCGTGCGTGATCAGCACCGGGCTGTCGAGATTGCCCGCCACCTCCACCCACTGGTATTCGATGTCTTCAAAGACGCCGGAAGGCGGCCCGGCCTCCGCCGTATTCACCACCAACTGCGCGGCGCCGCTGTTCAGCTCGCGCACGTACGCTACTGCCTGCAGAATCTGCTCGTCGCTCAGGTTGGGGTTATCGGCGCGGGCAGGCATGGCATTCCCGGTCACATTGACGGGATCGTCGGCGGTGCGCCCTTCGATCACGAACTCAAGCAGCTCCTGGTCGGTGTGTTCCTGCACGAACTCATTGTTCATCAGGTCCTTGCCGATGCTGTGGCCGGTGGCGCCCGTCGCGCCGGGATTGTGGCACGAAAAGCAGTTCGCCAGATACACATCCCGCCCCGCGCTGACGATCTCCAGCGGGTAGCTCAGCTTCTCGAGGTCGAACTGCTTCTCGATGGGCGGGACTTCCGTTGGGGTGCGGCCCATCGCGGCGACGGTCTGCTGCACGTCGCGCCACGAGCCGCGCTTGATCAGCGTCACCAGATCGTCGATCTGCGTGCTGGTGAAGATACCGCCCTCGCTGTTCAAAAACGCGACCATCGCCGTATTCAGCCGCCCGCGCGCGATGGTGTTGTAGATGTCTTGGGGGTCCATGCTGCGCACAGCCGGGCGGTTCAGCGTGGGATTCTGATTCAGCCCCTCGCCGAACGACCCGTGACACTCCACGCAGATCTGCGCGTAGAGGATCGTCGCCCGCTCGATCGCCGCGCGCTCCTTATCGGTGAGCGTGTCGCGCTGCCGGAACGGCTCACGCAGCATGTTGAACGAGAACAGCAGCACGATCACAACGGTGGCGGCAAGCCCAAGTTTTTTCGTCCGGTCAGACAAACGACAAGCTCCTGTCAAAAATCCGTTTCACCGCGGCGAGCGCGGCGAAAACACGGGTAAAGCATGCCCCGAGGCGGGCCGGGATAGCGTGGCCTCTCGCCGGGTCATTCCCCCGCCGGCTCAGCCTCTTCGGGCGTTGGCTCCAGGTCCGGCGGCGGGTAAACGATGACAGCTTCGCCCACCGTCTCGCGCTTGATGGGCACGCGTGTATCCACTTTCACGCGCCCGTCATCGTCGATCTCCACTGAAAACAGGTCCAGAGCCGTTGGCGCGGGCGGGTTGAGCACGTCGCCGTGCTGGTCGAATTCGGATCCATGACAGGGACACACGAAACGCCCGCTGCGCTCGTTCCACGTCACCGCGCAGCCCAGGTGCGTGCATTTGGAGTGCAGCGCGAGAAACCCGCCGTCCTCGAAACGCACCACGAAAAACCGCTGCGTATCGAACGGCGTGATGGTGCCAACCGGGAAATCCTCGACGATTCCCGCCGTGACGACCTCGCCCAACATGCCCTCGACCTTGCGCGACGCCAGGAAGCGCAGGCCAAAACACCCCGCCTGCCCCGCCGCGAGCGCCGCGATAACGCGCCACGACAGCCCCAAAAAGTCACGCCGGGAGACGGCTATTTCCTCACTACCCATTCGACCAGTCCTGGTTCCTCATCCGCGGTGAGCGTCCCCGTCTCCCACTCCGCGAGGGGAGCAGAGGCCGGGACATCAGGCTCACACCTTCCAGGGGAACATCAACTTCATGTTCTCGCCCCGGCAGAAAACACCTATCGCGGTCAGTGTGATAAAGGCTACGACCAGCAGCGTGAACAGCGCGAGGTGGCGCTCGCTGGTGGTCGCGCCGCGCCGGCCCAATACCCAATAATACCCGATCAGCCCCAGCACGATGGCGCCCAGCGGAAGCACGCCGTTGCTGACCAGTTCGGGTAGAAAGTCGAGCAAGCCGGGCAGGTCGAGCCAGAATTCGTCCACAATCACCAGCGCCGTGGTGAGCACGACCCCCAACACGGCATTCAGCGCTGCCAGCCGCCGCCCGCGCCGCGACCGGAACCAGATGCCTTCCACGTCGGGATCATGCGCCCGGCGATCCCAATAGGGCAGCAGGATCAGCGCCGCCGCCGCGAGCCCCGGAATGGCCAGCGTGACGATCAACGGGTGGAAATGCAGCAGAAGCTCCTGGAACCCCATGAAGTACCAGGCGGCTTTCGCCGGATTCGGCGGGTGGCTCGGATTCGCCGCCGGTTCGAGCGGCGCGTCGACCCAGGTGGCCCACGCGATCAGCAGCGCCAGCACCAGCAGGCCGACCGCCAGCTCCAGATTGATCAGGTGCGGGATCGTCGTCACGCGCTCCAGGGTCCGGCGATCGACGGGCGGCTCGTCCAGAGCGCGCGGCAGCGAGAACGAATCTTTGCGCACGCGCCAGATATGGTACGAGATGATGATCGCCATCAGCAAGGGGAACACGACGATATGGAATGCAAAGAAAGTGCGCAGCGTCGGCCCGCCCACTTCCGGCCCGCCGAGCAGCCACTGCTTGATCCCCTCGCCGATCGCGGGGATGTAACCGATCATGCCGGTCACGATCGTCGTCGCCCAATACGCGAGCTGGTCCCAGGGCAGCAAATAGCCCGTGAAGTTCGAGAGCGCGACCAGCACCAGCAGACTCAGCCCCAGCAGCCAGTTGAATTCGCGCGGGGTATGGAACGCCGCCGTATAGAACACGCGCAGCATGTGCAGGAAGGCGACAATCAGCAGGGCGTTGCCGCTCCAGTGGTGCAGGTTGCGCACCAACTGCCCCATCCAGATCTCGGATTCCAGCGACTGGATGCTGGCGTACGCATCTTCCGGCGTGGCTGTATAGACGAACAGCAGCAGCACGCCGGTGAAGACGAGCACCAGGAAAAAAAGGATCGCCAGCCCGCCGAGCCCAAAGCTGTACGTCAGTTTGAGCGCCCGGACCGGCACCCGGGTCGCGTGCAGGTGCAGGATCAGATCCTCCAACACCTGGCGGGCTCGCCCGTGCTCGGTGTCGGGCAGAGGATCGCGCCAGATAGAGCGCCGGACGCGTTCCAGAAAACTGGGATGATTACCGACTTTGTCTTGTGCCAAAATCACATTCCGCTAGGGTGCATCACCCTGCGCGCAGCGAAAACCGCGATACCACGCGCGTTCATCCGGCGGCGACCACATGCGGGTCGCCATCCCGGTCCCGTAATCGATGTAACTGCCGATGCCGCCCCGCATCACGCGGCGATCGGTGGCGTTCGCCAGGTCTTCGCGCCCATCGCCCGGGTCATAAGGATACGGGCGGTACAGACTGCTCACCCACTCGGTCGCGTTGCCTGCCAGGTCGTACGCGCCCACCCACGAGACCCCCTCCGGTTTGCTGCCCACGTCGTGCAGTTGGAACTCGAAGTTGGCATCGTAGATGAGATTGTCCGGGACGAACAGATCGCCCCACGGGTAGATCAGGCTGTCCGGCCCGCGAGCAGCGTATTCCCATTCGGCCTCGGTCGGCAGACGCGCGCCCCGGCTGGCGCAAAAATCGCGCGCCTCGAACCATGTCAGGTTGTCGCGCGGGCGCAGCTCACCGGGGAACACCCCGTCCGATCCGTACTGGCTGTTGGTCACTTCGTAACGGTCGATCCAGAACGCTTTGTCGAAACAAATCTCGTGTTCGGGCTGCTCGTCACGCCGGCCCCCCTCGTTGCCCATGGTGAAACACCCCGGCGGGACCAACACCATTTCCACACCGTTGATCGTCTGTACAACAGGACTCCACGCCGTATTGCCGGGAATAGGGGTCGGATTGTCCAGATCGCCATATATGGAACTGCAACCTGCCAGCGCGACAAGAAAGATGCAGCACATCATGATTCGCGTGAATTTCATGGTCTGATCTGTGATTGATGTCGGCGTGTTATTGCGTCCGAAAAGGGCATACCTCAGGCCGTCACTGCCGAAGGCGGAACCCTGCGAGGAAGGCATGCTCTACCGCTTCATCGCCCTGTTTAGGGCGTCCCTCAGGCGGGCACTATTGTGCCGCAATGCCCCGATCGCCGCAAATCATGCCCGATCGCGCGCCACGGCCAGCCCGTCACGGCGGCAGCGGGGGACTAGATCGGCTCCTGCCTCTGGCGCTGGAGCTCGGCAGTGCACTCGGCACAGTAGCCGGTGAAACACGCGCAGGCGCTGATCACGCTGACGCCTTTGCGCCGCACCAGCTCGTGCGCCATCTGGTTGAGCAGATCGGCGTGGATCAGCGTGCGCTTGCCGCAACGCACGCACGTCAGGTAGTGCTGCTCCGGGCCTTCGGACAGGCGGAAGACTTCGCGGCGGTGCTCCGGCTCGACGTAGCGGTGATCGATCAGCCCCAGTTCCGCGAACAGGTTGAGTGTCCGGTAGACGGTCGCCAGGCTGATGCTGGCGTCCTGCGTGTGGGCCAGCGCGAAGATCTCGTCGGCGTCCAGGTAGCTGGTCTGGCCGGCCATCACCTGGAGGATCAGGGTGCGCTGCGGGGTCACTTTGAACCCGCGCGCGTGCAGCAGGGCTTCAGCTTCGTCGATGAGGTGCGGCATAGGGTACCCTTCCGTAATCGGTTCATCTACGAGGATTATAGCCCACTGGCCACGCCGTTGGGCAGGTCAAAGACAGAATCCCGTATAATCTAACGACAAGTGGGCTTGCTCGTCTGAATCGACCGACAAGGATAACCGCATGTCATCTCCAACTCGTTTCCCGTTCCGCGCTCTGCTGTCGCTGATCGTGCTGAGCGCCGTGGCGCTGGCGCTGGCCGCACCGGAAGCCGTCGCCGCCCGCCCTGGGCCGCCGCCGCAGGATGGTCTCGCCCAGGATGGCGGCGTGCCCGCCAGCGAAGGCGCGCCCGGCAGGCAGACGCTCGACTTGCTGCGCAGCACGATCCTCCCGCCCCGCGACCGGATCGACCTGGCGCAGCGCCTGCTGGGCGTGACCGAGATCCCCGATCCGCCGACCAACGCCCCGCCGGAGCGCGCGATTGGCGACGTGGTCACCTTCTGGGCGGATAACCTGGACGCCGATTACGAGTTCGAGGTGGACGCGGAGCTGGTCTACAAGACCGACCACGTTTATATGTTCGTCGAGGTGGGCCAACCGGTGAATCTAGAGGCGGTCCAACACTCGGCGGACGCGTTCGAGAACCTGATCCGGCCCAAAGTGCACGAAGTCTTCGGGACCGAAGCGTTCCCCGGCATCGACGGCGATCCGCACCTGTATATCCTGCACGCGCGCAATCTGGGCTCGTGGGTGGCGGCCTATTACGGCAGCAACAGCCAGTACCCGTCCGCTGCCGTGCCCAACTCCAACGAGCGCGAGATGTTCTTCGTCAACCTCGACGCGATGGACTGGGCCATCGGCACGGCCTATTACGAAGGCGTGCTGGCCCACGAGTTCCAGCACATGGTGCACTGGAACGTCGACAAAAACGAAGATGCCTGGCTGAACGAGGGCCTGTCGGAGCTGTCGGCGCTGATCACCGGCTATGGCGCCAGCAACTTCGCCGCGCCGTTCCTCAACGCGCCGGACATCCAGCTCAACACCTGGCCGGAAGAAGACAACCGCGGCCTGCATTACGGCGCGGCCTTCCTGTTCGCGGCCTATTTCTACGAGCGCTACGGTGAAGCGGCCACCACCACGCTGGTCAGCGATCCGAAAAACGGGCTGGACAGCGTCGACAACGCCCTGACCGCCATCGCCGCAGCCGATCCGGCCTCCGGCGAGCCGGTCGCCGCCGTGGACCTGTTCGGCGACTGGGTGGTGGCGAACCTGCTGCACGATCCGGCGGTGGGCGATGGCCGCTATAGCTACACGTTCTCCGAGCTGGACGCGCTGACCTCGGCGCGCGTCACCCGGCAGGTGACGCCCAGCGGCCAGACCGAGACGCTCGGCGCGCCGCAATGGGGCGCGCACTATCTGCGCGTGTCGGGCGGGGCCGAGCCGCAGCGACTGCGCTTCACGTTCGACGGCAGCCAGACGGTGTCCATCGTCCCGGCGGAGGCGCACAGCGGGACGCATATGTGGTGGTCCAACCGGGGCGACGAGAGCGACAGCCACCTGACGCGCGCCTTCGACCTGACCGGGGTCGAGGCGGCGGCGCTCAGCTTCTGGACGTGGTACCACATCGAGCGCGGCTGGGATTACGCCTACCTCATGGTCTCGACCGATGGCGGCGCCACCTGG
This sequence comes from Aggregatilineaceae bacterium, assembly GCA_040767355.1. Classification (GTDB taxonomy): domain Bacteria; phylum Chloroflexota; class Anaerolineae; order Aggregatilineales; family Aggregatilineaceae; genus LM3-B42. The sequence goes on from JAXGOS010000024.1 coordinate 41,537, forward strand.
ACCCCGCTGGAGACGGCCCACACCACCAACGACAACCCGCACAGCAACGCCTACGGGCCGGGCTACACCGGCGAGAGCGGCGGCTGGCTGCAGGAAACGGTCGACCTGACGCCCTACGCGGGCCAGAACATCCTGATCCGCTTCGAGTACATCACCGACGACGCCGTGACGCAGCCAGGCATGTTGATCGACGACATCAGCATTCCGGAAATCGGCTTCAGCGACGACGCAGAAGCTGCCGACCCTGCCTGGACGAGCGCGGGCTGGGTGCGGATGGACAACATCCTGCCGCAGCGCTTCCTGGTGCAGATCGTCCAGCTGTGGCAGGCTGGCGCGCCTGTGGTCCGCTGGCTGGGCCCGGATGATATGCCGCAGGGCGAATGGGAATTCACCGTGGGCGGTGACTATGGCGACGCGACGATCGTCGTGTCGGGCCTGGCGCCGGTCACGACCGAGCCCGCCGCATACAGCTTCAGCGTGACGCCACTGCCCTAGGGCGTCGCGCGCCGTGGGGACGGGCGGTCGCGTCCGCCCCCCACTCCTCCCGACCGCCGAGTGAAAGGCGCGAAGATCATGCTGCCCATCTCCCCACCGCGCACCACCCGGATCGCCGCCGCGCTGCTGGTCGCGATCGTGCTGGCCGCGCAGATCGCGCCCCCGGCCCATGCTCAGGACGGCAAACGCGCCGATGTGCTGACCTGGGATGACGCGCCGAGCGTGCCGCGCCATCGCTCGGAAGCCGACTGGCTGATCGACGTGGGCCGCAGTACCTACGCTGAGGTCTACGGTCCATTCCCCACGCCCGAGTACAGCGTGGGCAGCCGCGAGCAGTTCGTCGGCCTCAGTCCGGCCGAGGGGACGCTGGCGACCTTCGCTTTGCGCAGCCGCACCGAGCACGCCTATTTCTGGTTCGAGGACGGCGTGAGCGTGGACGAGGCCGATCTGGCCGCCGCCGCGCGCTACTTCGAGGACCACATCTGGCCGATGAACAACGCGATCTACGGCGACGAGTGGATCCCCGGCATCGACGGCGACAGCCGCCTGCACATCCTGCACCAGGCGACGATCAGCGCAAGCGTGGTCGGCGCGTTCAATCCCGAGGACCAGTGCCCCCGCTTCCTCTGCCCGGACAGCAACCAGCGCGAGATCCTGTACGTCAATCTCGACCTGGCGCCGGTCAACTCGCAGCAGTACCTGGCGACGCTGACGCACGAGCACCAGCACCTGATCCAGCACCATGTGGACGGCAACGAGGAGCGCTGGATGAACGAGGGCCTGTCGCAACTGGCCGAGCATCTGGCCGGGTTCCATCCGCGCTATGTGAGCGGCGAGAACATGCGCGAGTTCCTGCGCGATCCGGATCACCAGCTCAACGGCTGGTCGCTCAGCGGCTACGATATCGGGCGCTACTACGGCGCGGCCTACCTGTGGACCGTGTACCTGTTCGAGCGCTTCGGCCTGGATTTCATCCGCGCGATGGCACCGCATCCCCATGACGGGCTGGCCGCCGTCCAGCGCGCGCTGATCGAGTCCGGCAAGCCGGCCTCGGTCGATGAGGTGTTCGCGGACTGGCTGCTGGCGAATTATCTGGACGACCCGTATGCCGGCGACGGTCGCTACTACTACCAGACGCTCGACCTGCCGATCCACATCCGCCCGGCGAGAATCGATCTGGCAGCGGCCTATCCGCGCTTCGAGACCGTCAGCCAGTACGGCGCGGCCTACCGCCGCCTCGACGGGCCGGGCGTCTACGAACTCAGCTTCGACGGCAGCGACCAGGCATCGCTGGTGAGCGCGGCGCCGCACTCCGGCAGTTGGATGTGGTGGTCCTACAACGGCGTCAACGGGGCGTCCCGCCTGACCGGGGCCTTTGACCTGTCCGGACTGGACGCGGCGACACTGGCCTTCAGCGGCTGGTGGGATATCGAGGATGAATACGACTGGCTGCACGTGCTGGCCTCACGCGACGGCGGCGCGAGCTGGGCCATCGTGGGCGGCGAACAAGCGCGGCAGGACGGCTCCAACGCGCCCGGCCCGTACTACGCGGGCCGGTCGGTGGGCTGGGTCGAGGAACGGATCGACCTGAGCGCCTACGCGGGTGGGCCGGTGCTCATTCGTTTCGAGTACCTGACCGACGGCACGGCCACCTTCGATGGCGTGGTGCTGGACGATGTCGGGATCGTGGAATTGGGTTACCGGGACGACGTCGAGAGCGACCAGTCCGTGTGGAATCCGGACGGGTTCCTGCGCATCACCGACGCGGTGCCGCAGCACTGGGCTGTCGCCGTGGTGATCCACGCGCCGGACGGCCAGACGACCGTCGAGCCGGTGGCGCTCGACGCGCTGAACACCGGGCGGGCGCGGATCACCGTGCCGGACGGCGGATCGGCCACCCTGGTCGTGGGGGCGATGGCGCCCTTCACATCCGCCGAAGCGCGCTACAAGCTGAGCGTCCAGCGGGCGGAGGATTAGCGCGCCGGGGGCTGGCCGCGGTTCAGCATCGGGGAGTCGGGCGCGTGCGGCCCGGTCATGGCGATCAACTGCGCCTCGAGCTCCTGGCGCTTCTGATCGGCGGCAGCCTGGCCCGCCGCCAGCGCGCCCTGGTAGCGCTGGCTCAGCCCGCGCCGCATGCTGTCGCCGGATGCCGGCGTGAACAACAGCGCGACCACCGTGCCGATCGCGCCCCCGCTGAGCACGCCACCCAAAAATGCCAGCAAACGCCGCATAGTCTCTCTCCTGTCCGCTGTAGCCGGTTCTGCCGCCGATTATAACCCAGAAGCCCGCGCCGGGCGTGTTTTCGCCCGCCGCCTCTGTTTGTGCGGAATCCTTTATACCTGCGCCGCGCGGGGATCCAAATCGAGTACAATAGGGGCACGCTGACCGCAGGAAAAACGCGCATGACCCGACAACGCCCTTCCCAACCCCGCTATTCCGCCCCGCCGCCCAACGAGCAAGGCGAGTGGTACGATAGCGCCGTGCCGCGCCAGGGCTACACCGCCCCGCTGCCGCCCTCGCTCTATGGTGGCCCCGCCGAGCGCGTCCCGACGAGCCTGCACGAGCGCGCCGGGTTGGACAGCATGGCCTGGTGGCGGCTCAAGATTCGGCAGGGCGCGCTGGTCGGCGGCACGCTGCTGGCGCTGGGCATCGCGTGCGCGGTCGTCCTGACAATCGCCGGCCTGGATGAGCCGGTCCCGCTGGCGATCGGGCTGGCGCTGGCCGGGCTGGGGGCACTGGTCTTCCTGCGCTACCTGGCCGCGCCGCTCACCTGCCGCTGGATCGTCACCGTGCCGGAGAACCGCTATTGGGTGGTCGAGGACTACGACGGTTACACGATCGAGTACCTGGAGCCGGGCCGGCTGATCGTGCCCTGGCGGCGCAACACGCGCGCCCGGCCGTACGTGGAATTCAACACGGTGGCCGTCAGCGAGGTGGTCGATGACGTGCTCGACTCCGACGCGCTGCCGGTCGATATCGAGGTGTCGGTCGTGATGACCTATAACCCGGCCCGCGCCGATCCCGCCTATTTCGCCATGCTGCGCCAGATGCGCACCCCGGACGCGTTCACGGCGATGCTGGCCCGCGACGTGCGCGACATCGTGCGCAAGCACCTGAGCCTGCTCGATCCGGTCGCCGGGCAGCACGCGCTGCACGACATCACCTCGCTGGAAGGCGTGATCGTCAGCCAGCTCGAGGCACGGGCGGCGCTGGGTCTGTTCCCGGCCTCGTCCCGCCCGGTGACGGTGCACGTCCGCGCGCCGCAGCAGGTCAAGCAGGCGGTCCAGGCGCAGTGGGCCCGCGCCCGCCAGGGCTCGCAGACCCTGCTGGCGATCAAGGAACTGGCGCGCGAGCTGAACCTGCCCTACGAGCAGGCGTTCCAGTTGTTCTACGTCATGCAGCGCGCCGGGTCGCCGGGAGTGGACCACACCACCCCGCCGATCGTCGTGGTCCATCCCAGCGGCGGCCAGCCAACCTGGACCAGTCCCGCCGCCGAGACAGCCGAGCATCCCCCGGTGAGTCCCCTGCCTGACGCGCCCTCCACACCGCGCCTGATCGCCGATCCGGAGCGCGCGCCGGACCCGTTCGACGTGCGCCGCCGGCGCCGCGCTCGCCGCGACGAGTGAGCCGCACCCGCCAGCGCGCTAAAGTCCGGTGCAGCACGCGGGCTCGCCACGCTGCTGGGCGAACTGCCCTCCTAGCGGGACGGTTTTCGCGAACGGCTTGCCGTTCACCTCGATGGCCGAGAACGCCAAGGGCAGGCCGATCGCGTCCGACAGGCCGGTGATCCGCCCGTCCTCGCTGTAGGTGAACATGTCGGGCGTATCCTGCAGGTGAATGTGGATGTGCGGCTCCGACGTATTGCCGGAGTTGCCCACCCGCCCGATTTCCTGCCCGGCAGCCACGGTATCGCCTTCCGCTACCAGGAGCGTGCCCGCCTGTAGGTGCGCGATGAACAGATAGACCTCATCCGCCACCTGGATCACGACGTGGTTGCCCGCCGGGTTCTCGGCATCCGTCTCGATCTGCGGCTTCACGTCCTTCAGGCCATCCACGACACGGACCACGGTGCCATCGGCTGGGGCGAAAACCGGCTGGCCGTAGGCGTAATAATCCTCGACCTCCTTGCCCCTGCCGGAATACGTGCTGCCGTCCTTCCACACCAGAAAGTCGTAGGCGTGGCGCTGCGGTGGCGCGTCGACATGGTAATTGTGCAGCGCGTCCGGGCCGCCCCAGCCCACGAACCACAGCCCGTCGAACGGCAGCCGGAAGCTCACCGGAATCTCGATACCCGCAGCGGGATCGTCGGGCAGCGGCAGGACCGGCTGGAAGTTGAGTCCGGCGATCTGGCCGGACTGATCGACCGCCACGGTGAATTGGACCTGCTGCTCTCCCCAGGCATAGACCGCCGCCGCCGCGCTGATCTCGCCCGTGACCATCAGCACCCGCTTGCCGATCTGCTCGCCGACCGGCGGGCCGGCGGTGAGCATGCCGTACGCCTGCTCGAGCATGGGCAGCGTGATCGCGGCGCGCGCTTCCTCGTTCAGGCGCGCGTGGAGAGTCTCAAGATCGCCGCTTAAGAACAAGTCGATGACTTCTTCGCTGGCGGCGCTGGCCTCTTCTTCGAGCGCGCTGAACTGGTCGGCGACGTCCGCGTAGCTCGCGGGCGGAGCCTGATCGCCATCCTGCGCGGTGGCCGCGCCCAGCGGCAGGGCCAGCAGCGCGACCAGCAGGCTGAACACAAGTCGCTTCATAACACTTTCTCCTGGGAGTGGAAAGGTCTGTATTCAAGTATACGGCGAATGGGAAAGCGGGTTGTGAGCGGCCCCGGGAATCGTCGCCTTTGCCGCAGCGTGGATGTTAGCTATCATTGTCCTTGTCGCGACTCGTTTTCTTTCAGGCGGGATTCCCATGAAGAAGCACACCCTTGCGCTCCTGATCACGCTCTTGCTCGTCTTCGCCGCGCCGCTCGCGTTCCAGGGAACGCTGGCCCAGGACGATCCGGTAACCCTCGAGCTGGACGACGTCCGCGCCCTGGCGTACGGTGGCGACGTCCTGGCCGTAGCCGATAGCAACGACATCCGGCTCTACGACGCCGGCCTGAACGAGCTCCGCGTGCTGCGCGGCCACACCAAGCCCGTGCGCGGGCTGGCCTGGTCCCCGGACGGGGCCCAGCTTGCCAGCGCCAGCCTGGACGGGACGCTGCGCCTGTGGGATCCGGCCACCGGCCAGACCAGCGCCACGCTGACCGGCCACGCCGATTGGGTGTTCGCGGTGGCGTGGTCGCCGGACGGGATGCACATCGCCAGCGCCAGCGCCGACAAGACCGCCCGCGTGTGGGACGCGGCCAGTGGCGAAACGCTCTCCGTGCTGGAAGGCCACGAAAAAAGCGTGACCTCAGTGGCATGGTCGCCGGACGGGACGCAGATCGTCACCGGCAGCGGCGACCAGACTGCCCGCGTGTGGGATGTTGGCGGCGGTGAAGCGCTCGCGGTGCTGGAAGGCCACGGCGACGGCGTGACCTCGGTGGCGTGGTCGCCCGACGGCGCGCAGATCGCCAGCGGCAGTTGGGACACCTCGGTCCGCCTGTGGGACGCGGCTACCGGCGAGGAGCTGGCGAGCCTGGGCGATCATGGCGACAGCGTGAGCGCGGTCGTCTGGCCGGGTGACGGTCAGTTCATCGCCACGGCGGGCCGCGACGGCGCCGTGATCGTGTGGGATGCCGCCAGCGGCGAGGCGGTGACGGATTTCCGGCTGGAGCGAGTCACCTTCTTCGCGCTGGCCTGGTCGCCCGACGGCTCCACCCTGGCGAGCGCCGACCTGGCTGGCGTGGTCCGCTTCTGGGACGTGTCCGGCCTGGGCACGGACTGACCGCGCGCGGCCCGCAAAAGGTTTCAGTTCGGTTTGCAGATCCGTGCGTCTGGCGTATCCTTAAATTGACGATCCACCAACCCAGGAGCGCAGCCGTGTCCTCATCATCCGGCGGCCGGAGCCGCCTCTGGCAGCATGCCGAGTTTTTCCTCATCGTGATCGCGGTAGCGCTGGCCGTGCTGGCGCTGTTCATCGCCTGGCGGGACGAGCGGCGCGTGACGCTCGATCCCGGCCAGGAGGTGTCCCTCACCGATGCCGAGGCGATCCTGGACCGGGCGAACGACGCCGTGAACTTCGCCGATGGCATCTTGAGCTTTTTGGAGGGCGTGTCGGTCCTGGTCGCGATCGCGGTGGCCGCCGGGGGCATTCTGGTGCGCAGCACCATCCAACGGCAGGCCGACGCCACGACCAAGTTCGCCGAGGAGACCGAGCGCCGGCTGGCCGAGCGCGAGCAGCGCCTCGACGAGATGGAGAGCGCCTTCACGCAGCGGCTGGAAGGCATGATGGCCGATACCCGGCACGAGATCCAGTCCGTCAAGGAGCAAGCCCGCGAGTCGTTTCGCGTGCTCTCGCTGTTGGTCCTGGCCGAGCAGCAGGTCCGCGCGCGCAACATCGACACCGCGCTTGAAATGCTGCACAACGCCCACGAGCTCGATCCCGACAACCACGCGGCCAATTACCTGCTGGGCTATCTCTATACCTCGCGGCGCGAGTACGACCGGGCCATCGCGCTGTTGGAGCACGCCCTGGAACAGGAGGCGGGCTTCACCCCGGCGATTGCCGCGCTGGGGCTGGCGCTGCGCCGCAAAGGCGACACGCTCGACACGCCGGACCAGCAGGCCGAGCGCGACCGCCTGTGGGCCGAGGCGGAGAGCAAGCTGATCGAGGCGCTGCACAAAGACCCGCGCCTGACCGACGCCGACGGCGAGTCCTATTATGGCACGCTGGGCGGGCTGTACCGCCGCCAGAAACGCTATCACGCCGCGATCGACGCCTACGAACAGGCCCACCGCGTCACGCCCAACTCATCCTACCCGATCATCAACCTGGCGACGCTCTACTACCACCAGGGTAACCAGGAGCGCGCGGCGCACCATTTCCGGCGCGTGATCGATGCCGCCGTGCTGCAGCTCGACGACGATCCGCGCGACCAGTGGACGCGGGCCGATTACGCCCAGGCGCTGCTGGCCGTGGGCGATGTCGAGGCGGCGCTGGGCCAGCTCCAGATGCTGATCGACCAGAACGCCCCGCGCGGCCTGCTGGAAACGGTGCGCAGCGGCCTGGAGTTCCTCGGTGAAGCGCCGGAGCCGGTGATGGGCCTGGACGCCGTACTCAACCTGATCGACTCGGCGCTCGAAACCACGGCATGACCGCTCAAGAGCCGCCCCATCCCGACCTGGCCGGTCTGCTGCAGCTGGCCTTTGGCCGGACTGTGCCCACCACCCCGATCCCGGTCGCCCAGGGACAGGGCGAGCGCAGCATGGCGCTGGCGCTGGACGGTGAGGGACTGCCGCCGCGCGTGCTCGTGCGGCGCTACCGGCCCAACCAGGGCGCGCGCGCCTGGCGCGCGTTCACGGCTATGCAGGCCCTGCGCGAGCGCCATTTTCCGGTCCCGGAGATCTACTACTTCGGCTGGAGCCACTACACGCGCCACGTCATCCTGCTGATGGAATACGTCGAAGGGCGCGGCGACGAGGGCCAGCCCAGCGCCTTTTTTTACAGGGTGGGGCCGCACTTCGCGCAGACGCTCGCCAGCCTGCACGGCATCGCCTGGGAACGCCAGCCCGACCTGCCGGTGATGCCCTTCCGGCTGATCTTCGGCGACGTGGCCCGCCGCGTCCAGCGGCTGGACTCGGCGGACCTGACCGCGATTCTGAACTGGCTGCTGCCCCAGGCGAAGCAGATCGTGACTCTGCCCCAGGTGGTCATTCACGGCGACTACACGCTGAGCAAGATCATCGCGAACCAGACGGAGGTCAGCGCGGTGACGGGCTGGGAGCAGGCCAGCCTGGCCGATCCCCGGTTCGACGTTGGCTACACCAGCGCGGCGCTGGGCGTGTACGGCGTGGCGTTCGCCGACCAGTTCATCGACGCCTACCAGGCCGCCGCCGGGCCGGTCATGGATCGCGTCTTCTGGGAGGTGTTCGGCGCGCTGCGGCTGCTGGCCGCGCTCGGCGCGCGGCTGGCCCGGCTGCCCCAGGAGCAAATGGACGAGGCGCTGGCCGAGATCGGGCCGGCGTGGGAAGGGCTGCTGCAGTTCGTCGAGGCGCGCACCGGGCTGCGCTTATGACCCTGCCGCGGCCAAGCCGTGGTACAATTCCGCCCGGCGATTCTGGCACTTTGACCGTTTAGGAAGGATATAAAAACCCTGATGGATAACCGTATTCAGAAGATGGCGCAGGTCTTGATCAACTACTCGACCGAGGTCAAGCCGGGCGACCGCGTCTTGATCCGCAGCACGTCCCCGGCGGGCGAGCCGCTGGCCCAGGCGCTCTACGACGAGGCGCTGCGCGCAGGCGGGCGGCCGTTCGTTTACATCAACATGAGCCAGGAAGACCCGATCGCGCTCGGCTCGCCGGCGAGCCTGGAGCAGCTCGCGGCGGTCAATCCCATGTTGGAGCTGATGTACCGCGAGGCGGAGGTCGTGTTCCGCATCGAAGCGCAGGAAAACATGCGCGACCGCTCGGCCTACCCGCTCGATCGCCAGTCGGCGCGGGCCAGCGCGCACGCCGCGCTGATCACGATCCAGATGAAGCGCCAGGCCGACAAGACGCTGCGCCGCTGTACCACCCAATTCCCCACCCTGGCCTATGCCCAAAGTGCCGGCATGTCGCTGCGCCAGTATGAGGACTTTCTCTACGGCGCGTGCAAGGTCACGCTCGACGATCCGGTGAGCGCGTGGAAAGCTGTCTACGACTCGCACGAGCGCCTGATCGACTGGCTAAGGGGCAAGAAGCACCTCCAGGTGAAGGGCGAGCACATCGACCTGGAGATGTCGATCGAGGGCCGTTTGTTCTGGAACGCGGGCGGCAAAGAGAACTTTCCGGATGGCGAGATTTTCACCGGGCCGGTCGAGGACAGCGTCAACGGCTGGGTGCGCTTCAGCTATCCCGCGTTCTACGAAGGCAACGAGGTCAAGGGCGCCCGGCTGACATTCAAGGATGGGCTGGTCGTGGAGGCCAAAGCGGACACCAACGAGGCGTTCCTCAACGCCACGCTAGACCGTGATCCCGGTGCGCGGCGGCTGGGCGAGTTCGCCATCGGCACCAACCGCGACATCCAGCAGTTCACCGGGACGATCCTGTTCGACGAGAAGATCGGCGGGACGGTGCACATGGCCGTCGGGCAGGGCTACGCCGAAACCGGCAGCGTGAACACGTCCTCGGTGCACTGGGATATGATCTGCGACATGCGCCAGGGCGGCGAGATCATCGTCGATGGCGAGCTGTTCTACAAGGACGGCGAGTTCACCATATAGCGCCCGCCGGGCGAGGTGCATAGGGCGATGGCAACTGTTTTGAACATTCAGGCGATTGTGTCGGACCCAGCGATTCACGGCGGGCGCCCGGTGATCGCAGGCACGCATATCCGCGTGGCGGATCTCGTGGCAAGCCACGTTTATCGGGGCCTCTCACCAGAGGAACTGGCCGTCAACTTCAAGCTGGACATGGGACAGGTGTATGCAGCGCTGGCATACTACTACATGCACAAAGAATCGCTGGATAACGCGATGCGTGCCGATGCAGAGCATGCCGGAGAATTACTAACCGATCTCGACCACCAGGGGAAGTTAATCCGGCTTGAGTGAACTGCGCTTCTATTTCGATGAGAGCGTCGAGCTGGCCGTAAGCGAACAACTCAGGGCAGCGGGGATCATAGCGCACGCGGGGCGCCGTGCCCGGACAAAAACAAGCCCCTACCGGTGCGGGTAGGGGCTTAGAGGGTGGCTCCTGAGGTAGGATTCGAACCTACAACCCTCCGGTTAACAGCCGGATGCTCTGCCGTTGAGCTACTCAGGAAGGTGCCCAAAAGCATACCAGAGGCGCCCGAGACTGTCAAGAGAAAATCGCCGCTTTTGAGAAAGTTTGGACAAAGCAACCAAATGCCATTTTGGGCTGTCTGTTCGAAGCGCAGTAAGATTGTCGTGGCCTGTTTTCATCCGCGCGGGTGGGAGATACTGCCGTATGGCGCTCATCGTTCGTAAAGTCGAAACCAAGCGTGATTACGATGCCCTCGTGACCTTTCCGTGGACGCTTTACCGGGGCGATCCCTACTGGGTGCCCACCCTGCTCTCGATGAAGCGCGAGCACCTCGATCAGAAGAAGAATTCCTCCTGGCACCACATGGACGGCGCGTATTTTATTGCCTGGCGGGACGACCGCCCGGTTGGCACGATCGCCGCCTTTGTCAACCACCGCCACAACGAGTACCACAACGAGAATATCGGCTTCTTCGGCCTGTTCGACGTGATCGACGATCAAGACGTTGCCACCGCCCTGCTCGACACCGCCGCGGACCACGTCCGTGCGATGGGCTGCGACGCGATCCGCGGCCCGGCCACGTTTTCGACCAACGACGAGTGTGCCCTGCTGATCGAAGGCTTCGATGATCCGCCGCGCGTGATGATGCCGTATAACTACCCGTACTACCAGCGCCTGATCGAGAACGTGCCCGGCTACGAGAAGGTGATGGACCTCTACAGCTACAAGTTCACGCTGGAAGGCATCACCCACGCCGAGCGAGCGAATTACGACCGCCTGCTGCGCATCACCGAGCTGAACAACCAGCGCCGGGGGATCACCGTCAAGTCGCTCGATCTGACAAACCTGAAGCAGGAATTCCTGAAGCTGAAAGGCATTTATAACAAAGCCTGGGAGAAGAACTGGGGTTTCGTCCCGTTCTCCGACGAAGAGCTGGACGAGATGGTGGCGGGCCTGGGCCGCTTCTTCGAGCCGCGCCTGGCGTATTTCGCTGAAGTCGACGGCAGGCCGGTAGCCTTTATGCTGGGTATCCCGGATATGAACCAGGTGCTCCACCGTGCCTACCCCCGCCCCGGCAAGCCGGAAATTCTGAGCTTGCTACAGGTGGCGTGGCATTGGAAAGTGCGCTCCAAGATCACGGTCTTTCGCGCCATGCTGATGGGCGTGGAGGAAGGGTACCGGAACATCGGCATCGAGTCCGCCATGTTCGTCGAGATCATCAAATCGGCGGTAGCGATGGGCGAATGGGAATATGCGGACGGCGGCTGGGTGCTCGAAACCAACGAGCCGATGATCCGCCTGTGCGACGCCGTCAATGGCGAGCTGTACAAACGCTACCGCTTCTACCAGCGCTCGCTGGTCTGACGGGAACAACGGAAGAGGGGAATGATGACCGCACCGGTATCTGTGCGTAAAGTGGACTCGAAGGCGGATTACGAGACATTTCTGCGCTTTCCATGGGACCACTACCGGGATAATCCATACTGGGTGCCGCAGTTGGTGTCGATGGTCCGGCACAAGCTCGACAAGCGCAAGAACCCCACCTGGAAGCACCTGGAAGGTGAGTATTTCCTGGCGTGGCGCGGCGATGAGCCGGTGGGCACGGTGGCGGCGTTCGTCAACCACCGCCACAACGAGTTTCATCACGAGCACATCGGCTTTTTCGGGCTGTTCGAGTGTATCGACGACCAGGCGGTTGCCACGGCGCTGCTCGACACGGCAGCGGAGCACGTGCGCGGCATGGGGTACGACGCGATCCGCGGCCCGGCCAGCTTCTCGACCAATGACGAATGCGGCGTGCTGCTCAACGGTTACGACGCGGTGCCCTCGGTGCTGACACCGTACAATTACCCGTACTACCCGCGCCTGATCGAAAACGCGCCCGGCTTCGCAAAAGTGATGGACCTGTACGGCTATCACTTCACGCAGGAACCGTTTTACACGTCGAAATCGCTGGAGCAAGCGATCCGCGTGGCGCACAAGAACAGCGCCCGCCGCAAGATCTCCGTGCGCACCCTCGACGGCAGGCGCGTGAAAGAGGAACTGAACATGCTCCGGCGCATCTACAACGCCGCCTGGAGCGACAACTGGGGGTTCGTCCCGCTCAGCGACGAGGAACTGGACGAGCTGGTGAAAGACCTGGGCCGCTATCTGGAGCCGCGCCTGACCCTGTTCGCCTCTGTCGAGGACAGGCCGGTGGCGTTTTTGCTGGCGTTCCCCGATCTCAATCAGGTGCTGCATCGCGTCCAGGCGCGGCCCGGCAAGCCGGAGGTCCTCAGCCTGGCCCAGGCGCTGTGGCATTGGAAGATCCGGCCTAAGATCACGCGGATTCGCGTCGCGCTGCTGGGCGTCGAGGAAGGCTACCGGGGCATCGGGGTCGAGGCCGCCATGTTCGCCCGGCTGTTCGAGATTTTCCAGGAGCTGGTCCACGAGACGAACTGGCGCTCAGCGGACGCGGGCTGGGTGCTGGAAACCAACGAGCCGATGGACCGCCTGGTCCTCGCGTTGGGGGGCGAACGCTATCGACAGTATCGCTTCTACGAGCGGGCACTGGCGCCCCGGTAGCCCGCAGAGAGAGGGACCATGTCTGGCAAAACCGTTGTAATCGTCGATGACGAACCTGCCATGGTGGATATGCTGACCACTTTTCTCACGATGAAGGGCTTCCAGGTGCACGGCGCCTATACCGGCATGGCCGGCCTGGACGCGATCGAGCGCGAGCAGCCCGATGTCGTGCTGCTCGATCTGATGCTGCCCGATATCGATGGCTTCGAAGTCTGTCGCCGCCTGCGGTCCAATCCTGCCTATGCCAGCCTGCCGGTCGTGATCATCTCCGCGCGCGCCGAGACCGAGGCCGTCGAGCGCGCCATGGGCACCGGCGCCAACGCCTATATGGTCAAACCGCTCCGCTTTCCGGAACTGCTGGAGGAAATCGCAAAACTGGTGTCCTGAGGGCGAATAGCCGGGGCATACGCGCGCTGGGCGCTATCGTGCCCGGCGGCGCGAGGGTTACTCGAGGCTTGCCAGCGCGTCCTCGGCGGCTTGCTCCGCGGGCGTCCCGTTCAGCACGTCAGCCAGCGCATTTTCGAGCGCTGCGGCGGCAGCGTTATTCCGCTGGGCAGTCGGGATTATCACTGCCGTGGCGAGCAGATCCTGGGCGAAGACGGCATACTCGCTGTCGTCCCACAGGCGCAGGGCGCCGAGCTGCGAAGGCAGCATCCCCAGCGTCTCAGTGAACGTGCTGTGCTGGCTGATGCGCATCATCCACGACAGGAAGGCGCGCGCCTGCCGCTGGTGGTCTGGATCCTGCGTGGTCAGCACCCACATCCAGCCGTCCATCGCAGTCAGCGGCTCCCCGGCGTGGGTGGGCACCGGCGCCAGCCCGACATTCGGGACATCCTCGCGGCGCTTCAAATAGGTCGTCGTGTCGACCATCACCATGTTGGCCTCAGCGCCTTCGAAGGCGTCCCAGTACACGTCGAACTGGGTGTACTCCAGCAGCGCGGGGCCGAAGATGCCCAATGCGACCGCCCGCTCGTAATAGGCCAGCACGGCCAGCAGCGCGTCGCGGTCCAGGGCAGGGTTGCCGGCCGCATCGACCAACGTGCCGCCCGCGGCCAGATATTGCAGCAGGAGCGTCCAACTGACCGGCGTAGTCGCGCTGCTGCCCGCCGGGAACAGGTATTCCGGCTGCGCTTCCAGCACGTCGTCAAACGTGACCAGCGGCTCGTCGAACACCGACGAGCGGTAGACCACGTGATAGATGTTGAGGACGTAGGGCAGCCCGTAGAGCACGCCGTCGATCTCGCCGAGGGCGCGGGTGCCCGGCACCAAACCGTTGAGGATGTCCGCCGGCAGCCAGTTCTCCAGTGGGACGATCAGGCCCTCGGTGGCCGCGGCGATCATGTCCGTGCGGCGCATCAGCGTCAGGTCGGGCACGGCGCGCGGCGCGACCGGCACCGCCGTGCGCAGCGTGGGCAGGATGCCGCCCAGGCCGCTCGACCGCTTGCGCCGGATATCGAGGTTATAGGTGGCGTAGGTCTGCCGGAAGCCGTCGAACTGGCTGAGCAGCACGCGCTCGGCGTCGGGGTCCGTTTTGGGATACAGCTCGTCGGGCCACCACAGTTGAATCCGGAGCGGATCGCGGGTTGGCTGGGGGATGGGCGTGGCCTGGACGGCCTGATCCTGCAGGACGCTTGCCGCGTTCCGCGACGAGACCAGCATTTCGGGCGAGGCCGTCGCGCTCGCGACGGTGGGCTCAAGGCCGCGCGGGGACTCGGCGGGCACTCCAGGCGCGCACGCGCTCACCGCTGCCACAAGCAGCATTCCCCCCACGTACGCGATGATCGACCGCCGCATAAGCCGCCCTTTTCCGGCGCAGCCCGCCGGAGTGCGCGTCCCGCTTCAGGACGCGTCTTGCATCACGCGGTCGGCCATCTGGTTGAGCGTATCCAGGTTGGCAACCGTCAGATCCGTGTCGGGGATATAAATACCGAACGTCTCTTCGACAAACACGCCAAAATAGGCCAGCGAGAAGGAATCGATCAGGCCGCCGGTGATCATCGGCTCGTCGTCCCCCAGGTTGTAGCCGGGATTGCGGATCAACTCGTTGAGCACGAAGGTGCGGATTTTCTCTTTGACTGCGCTACGATCCATCATGATCACCGCCTCGAACGTGTTAGAAACCCTGGTAAACGAACGGCGCGCCGGTGTCGGTCTGCGTCGCCAGGAAGATCGCCAGGATCGCCAGGGCCAGCAGCGCCGCCTGGGCCAGCCGCCGCCAGCGCAGGAATACGAGCTCATCACCGCGCCGGTACTGCACCCAGTCTAACCACAATGCGGGCAGAATGACAACAAAAACTCGCACCGTAGGCCGGCGCAGGTCCGACAAATCGAGCATGCCCTGCCAGTAGTCCAGGGCGCGCGGCACGTCCGGCGCGCGGAACGGCACCCAGGCCAGCACGACCAGCGTCACGACGACCAGCATGGCGAAAAGCTGGCGCCAGCGCGGCTGGTGTTGGGGCGGGCCTGCCGGTCGCCACAGCGCCAGCAGGCGCTCGCCGACCAGGTAGACGCCGTGCAGCGCGCCCCACAGCAGCATGGTCCAGCCCGTGCCGTGCCACAGTCCGCTGGCAAGCATGGTCAGCAGCGGCGGCAGGAACAGGTTGGGGATGTTGGTCCGGCTGGGATTGCGGCGCAGCAGGGCGCGGCTGGTCGGGAAGTAGATATAGTCGCGCAGCCAGTGCGACAGCGTGATGTGCCAGCGGTTCCAGAACTCGGTCAGGTTGCGCGAGAAATAGGGCGTGGCAAAGTTGGCCGACAGCTCGATCCCGAACAGGCCGCTGACGCCGCGCACGATGTTGGTGTACCCGGCGAAATCATTGTACAGCGCCAGCGCGTAGATCAGCAGGTAGCCGATCAACTGCGGCGCGCCATACTCATCGGGATTGGCGAACACGCCGCGCGGCAGCATGAGGGTGAGCGTGTCGGCCAGCACCAGCTTGCGCACCGTTCCGAGCACGATCAGCGTGAAACTGCGCGCCAGTTGATCGTTGTCCACCACGCGCGGCGCGGCCAGCCGGGGCAGGAAGTCCCGCGCGCGCTCGATGGGGCCGGACAGCAGCTTGGGGAAATACGCCATGTACAGCGCAAAATCCACCAGATCGGTGGCGGGCGTCACCTGCTTGCGGTACACGTCGATCAGGTACGAGATCACCGCGACGATGTAAAACGACATGCCGACCGGCAGCAGGATGTCCAGGCCGCCCGCGCCGCTCTCCACGCCCCAGGTGTTGAGCCGGTCGAGCAGGTCCGGCACGAAGAAGTCTTCGTACTTGAACACGGCCAGCGCCGCCAGATTGATCCCTACCCCGGCCCACAGGGCGGCCCGCCGCGGCACCCCCCCGGCGCGGATGCGCCTCGCCAGGACGAAATTCGCCAGCGTGAGGATCGCCAGCACGAGCGCGTACCACCACGACCATGTCAGGTAGAACGCGTACGACGCGACCAGCAGCAGGATATTCTGCGGGCGGCGCGGCAGTGCGTAATACACCACGAGGGTGAGCAGCACAAAGCCGGCGAATGAAAATGAAATGATTGTCATCGTGGTCTCGTCCTAACCTGCGGGCGCCCCTAATACGCCCCCCTCGATCGCCTCACCAACTCGCTCGCCCAACCAGCGGCTGAACAGGGCCGCGCCGCTCGGGTTCAAGTGATTCGAATCGGCGAATCCCTCATCGGGGATGAGATTCAGGCTCGTGGTCGTCCAATAGGGCAACCTGCCCGCGTGAGCGCGAATCGTGGCGTTGAACGACTCGTAGACATCTTCGCCCATATACTCGCTGATGGCGTCCGGATGAACGGGCATCTCCAGCAGCAAGACCGCCGTCGCCGTTGCGGCGTCCAGACGCGCGAAATCCTCAAGTACCCGGATCTCTCCCGGTGCGATGCGAAAATCCTCGAACAGCAGCGCCACGCGCTCGACCTCTTTCGCCCTCCGCGGCAGCGCCAGCACCTCGGTCCGCGGCGCGAAACCGTCATCGGACGGTGCGCTGGCTTCTATGTCGCGGCGCATCTCAATCCTGTTCGAGTCAAGGTCCAGCCAGTCTCGCACCATCCACCGGTAACGATACAGGTCGGAGTGCAGATAGAGCCAGCCCTCCAGGCTGAAATCCCCCCGCACCTGGCGCGCCCAGGCGAGATCGCCCAGGGTGTCGCCCGTCAGGCTGCGATCCAGCATGCTCTGGCCGAAGGCGGCGGCGAAAACCCGTAGACAAGCAACCGCGGGTGGTAGACGTCCACCAGGTATTCGGCGGCGATGCCCGCAGCCGAAGCGCTCATGCCCTGGACGCCGACATTGAAGCACCGCAGCGCATCCGAACCCGTCTGCCCCGCGTATGCTTCCCCAAAGATCGCCGGGTCGATGCCGCGCAAGACCAGCGAGCTGCCCAGAAACACGCAGTCGACCGGTCCCTCGCTGGCGAACTCGTCCAGCCGGTGCAGCGCGACCTCGAAGTACATGTGGTTGCTGCCCACGCTCGGCGCAGGGAGCCCGGACCGGATAGCGGGCACGCGCAGCGCGGCCTCGATGAGCGCGACAACCGCGGCCAGGATGACCGCCGCCAGGGTAAGCGTCGAGCCTGCCGGCAGCGACAGCCGGAGCGTGGAAGGCCGGTAATCGCGCCAGGCGGCGCGCTGCTTCACCGTCTGTTCTCGCGTCATCGCCGCCTCACCACGCGTGACGAGCGATCTGCTCGCCCAGCCAGCGGCTGAGCGCCCGCGCGCCGGTCGCGTTCAAGTGGTTGAAGTCTGCCCAGTTCTCATCAGCGGCCAACGCGTCCAGGCGGTTGGTTTCGAAAAACGGGACGTCCTTCGCTCCGGCGCGCTCCGTGATCGCCGACATCGAAGCCGCGTAGTCGCCCAGCCTGTCGTCGCGGCCCTCCAGCGCCACGGGATGGACCGGCATTTCGACGATGACGACGTGCGTCTGTGGCGGGCGGTGGAAGGCCAGCATCTCCTCCAACCGGCTCAGCCACGCCTCGCTGATCGCGTAGTTCGAGCGTTCCAGGCGGCCCTCGTCGCCGGGTAGCATGGGAAACGTGATCCGTTCGTCGGTGGGATAGAACCCGTTCGCCAGGATCATGCGGTCCAGAAACGCCCGCCTCTCTCCACTGAGCGTACCGGTCAGGTCATTGGCCAACGGGCGGCTGTAGCCGTAGAGCCTGGAATGCTCGGCCAGCCAACCGCGCGGAGAGAACTCGCCCTGCTGGTATTTGAGCCAGGGCAGCCAGGCCAGCGAGCCTTCGTCCCAGCCGTTCCCCAGCCGGGGCGATACGCCAAACACGAGCAAGCGAGGCCGGTACGCGCGCATCACATACTCCGCCAGCAGCACGCCGGTATACTCTCCTGCGCCGTCCACGCCGAAGTTGAAGCAGGTGATCGGCCCCCCGGCAGCGGCCTGGTACGCCTGCTCGAAATCCGCCGGGCTCAGGCCGCGATCCACGATCGAGGTGCCGAGAAAGACGCAGTCCACGCTCCCCATCTCGCGCAGACGCTGGAGCTTGATCTCGAAATCGAAGTGCTGGCTGCGCACGCTCGGCGCGGGAAGCCTCGACTGGAGGGCGGGCACGCGCAGCGCGACCTCGATGAGGAGGACATAGAGCGCCACGAAGACCGCCGCCAGGACGAGCGTGTAGCCTGCCGGCAGCGTGAGCTTCAGCGTGTTGGGTCGATAGTCGCGCCAGAGCTGTCGCAGCGTCACGGCAGATCACCACGCCCAATTCGCCAGGCGCTCGCCCAGCCAGCGGCTGAGGGCGCGCGCGCCGTTGTCGTTGACGTGCTGGATGTCCGCGGCCCAGCCGTTTTCCGGGACCAGATCGAGCGTGCTGGTCTGCCAAAGCGGCACGCCGTACTCCGCGGCGCGGGCGGCCAGCTCGTCCAGGCGCATCTGGTACCCGGCGGCGCCGCCATCGAACAGCTCGCGGAAGAACAGCGGCAGTGGCAGCTCGACCAGCAGCACCTGAGTCCCCCCCTGCCCCTGGAGCCTCAGGATCTGGTCCAGCCCGGCCAGATCCTGGGGCGCGTAGCGGAACGTCGTAAAATAGGCCGGGCCGTTGACCGCCACTGGGTCGATGATGGGGGTGGAATACAGCGGCGTATAGCCGGTGCGCGAGGCGTTCTTGTGCTCGGCCAGCCAGTTGCCAAACTCGTGCTTCATCCAGTTGCGATACGCCAGGAAATGCTGGAAGGCGGACGAGTGGTCGGCCAGCCAGCCGGTGAGCGTGAAGGAGCCGCGCTTGTACTGCACCCAGGGCGTCTCGGCGATATGCCAGTAGATGCGATCGGACTGGAACGCGCCTTCGGCGACCGCCCGCAGCGTCAGCCCGTAGATCAGCAGCCGGGGATGGTAGCGCTCGACCAACAGCTCGGCCAGCAGGCCGGCGCCCTTGGCGGTGAGGGCCGGGATGCCGAAGTTGTAGCAGGCCAACGGATCGCCGGTTTGTTGCGCGTAGGTATCGGATACCAGCGCCGGATCGAACCCGTTGAGCACCACGGAGCTGCCCAGCAGGATACAGTCGACATGGCCCTCGCGCTCGAGCAGCTCATCCAGCAGGCCGATGTTGCGATCGAACGTGGTGTTCGTGCTGCCGATAGCCACCGGCACGCTCGATCCGTCGAGCCACAGCCGCGCGGCGGCTTCGCTGGCCGCTGCGATCAGCGCCAGAATGCACAAGGCCAGCGCGAATGTCTGGCCCGGTAGATACGAGAGCGAAAGCGTGGGTGAAGATGGGAGTTTCATAAACTCTGGCGGAGGGGGTGGGATTCGAACCCACGGTAGCGATAAACGCTACAACGGTTTTCGAGACCGCCCCATTCAACCACTCTGGCACCCCTCCGAATTGGTTGTATGCGATTGTTATTTCTGGCCCTCGGCGCGCAGCCGGGCGAAGAAACGCACCAGCAGATCGGCGGCTTCGCCAGCCAGCACGCCGCTCGTCACCTCGACCCGGTGATTGAACTGGGGATGGGCCAGCAGGTCCATCACGCTGCCGCCCGCCCCGGCTTTGGGATCGGGCGCGCCCACCACCAGGCGCGGCAGCCGGGCCAGGATCATCGCGCCCGCGCACATCGCGCACGGCTCAAGCGTACAGTATAACGTGACGCCCTCGAGCCGCCAATGGCCGATCACCCGCGCCGCTTCCCGGATGGCGAGCAGCTCCGCGTGGGCGGTGGGGTCGCCGTCGATCTCGCGCCGGTTGTGCGCCCGCGCGATGATCGCGCCGTTCAGAACGGCGACCGCGCCAATCGGCACGTCGTCGTGCTCCGCGGCGCGGCGCGCCTCGTCGAGCGCGTGGCGCATCCAGGTGATGTCGTCCATCGTGGGGGGCATTATATCACGCTCCGAAACCGAGTGGAAGAGGCAGTTAAAACAGCGAAAGCTGGTTGGGAGCCACCGCCGGCGGCTCGTCGTCCCCTTCGCCGTCCTCGTAGAGGTCGTCTTCGCTGTCATCCTCGAAGAGATCGCCGTCCGGGTCGCCGTCCCCATCGAGCACGGTCCCGGCCTCGTCGACCGCCACGTCTGCCACCGCGATCTCGCCCACCTCGCCGCCCAGATCATCAGCGGCGCGATCAGCGGGGGGCGGGGCGTCTGGCTCCGCCGCGCCCGGCTCCAGCGGGCCGAGCGCCGCCGCCTGGGCGCGCAGCGCCTCCAGCTCGGCCTCGTCGATCCCGCTGTGCAGCAGCACGTGGCGCAGCGTCGGCTCGGTCACCCCGTCACCGGCGCGGATCACGTAGATGTAGTGGGAACGCAGGCACGCCTGCCAATCGTCGAAGAAGATGCCCATGTCCAGATCGAGCCCGATCTCTAGTGCGCTCAGAACGCCCTTCTTTCCATTCAGGACAGCCCGCCAGCCGGGCCGGTCATGCCACACGCGGGCGAGCCTATCCCACCCGGATCATGTTCACGACGGTTTACATCTGCTCGACGCCGCTGCCCGCCGCGGCCTGGGTCACATACAGGTGCGGCTCGAGCCCGGTCTTCGCGGCGTAGGCGGGTCCCACCGCCGCCACGAACCCCTCGACAGCGCCCTCGTCGACGAGCGCCACCGCGCACCCGCCGAAGCCCGCCCCGGTCATCCGCGCGCCGTAGCAGCCGTCCTGCGCGTTGGCGATGTCCACCATCACGTCCAACTCGTAGCAGCTCACTTCGTAGTCGTCGCGCAGACTGGTGTGGCTGTCGCGCAGGGCCTGCCCCGCCGTTTTGAGGCCGCCGCCGTGAGTGGCGCCCAGGGCCAGCGCCGCCGCCTGTACGCGCAGGTTCTCGGTGATGATATGCCGCGCGCGCCGGTACAGAACGCTCGACAGCCGGTCGCGGGCCGCCTCCAGTCCAGCGCGCGTTGCATCGCGCAGCGCCTCCACCCCCAGGATCTCGGCGGCGGCTTCGCACTCCTCGCGGCGGCGCGCATAGGCCGAATCGACCAGCCCGCGCCGCTTGGCCGTGTCCATGATCACGATGCTGGCCCCGGCGGGCACCTTCACCTGCCGGACGACCAGGCTGCGGCAGTCGATCAGCAGGGCATGCTGCGCCACGCCCATCGCCGACGCCATCTGGTCCATCACGCCGCATGGCATCCCGATGAACTGGTGCTCGACCTCGACCCCGGCCAGCGCTTTGTCCTGCTGGGACATCGTCGCGCCGTCCAGCGCCAGCCCCAGCTCGATCATCACCACCTCGACCGCCGCCGACGACGACAGCCCGGCCCCAATCGGAATGTCGCCGCCGATCACCGCGTCGAAGCCGGGCAGGAAATGCCCCTGGTTCTGCAGCCACCACAGCGACCCGCGCGGGTATTTGCTCCAGGCGGGCAGGTCGGGATCGTCCAACTCGTCGATCGAGAAGCGGGACTCGCTGTGGAAATCGACCGACACCAGGTTCACGGTCGAGTCGTCGCGCGGGCGGGCGGCCACGTACACAGCGCGCTCGATGGCGGCGGGCAGCACGAACCCGTCGTTGTAGTCGGTGTGCTCGCCGATCAAATTCACGCGGCCCGGCGCGCGCGCCAGCAGGGTCGGCGCCTCGCCGAAATGCTCACGGAATCGGTCCAGAACGGTATCGCGTACGGTCATGCAAAGCCCCTATTCAGTCCGAGAAAATCAGCCCACAGGTGCCAACTATACTGCACTTCCGCCGCCCTCGCACCCGGTCAGCGGCCGTCCAGGTAATGCACGGCGCTCTGCTCGCGCAGGCGGGCGGCGGCCTGCTCGGCGGTGATGTCGCGCTGGGGTGTGCCGAGCATTTCGTAGCCCACCATGAACTTCTTGACCGTGGCCGAGCGCAGCAGCGGCGGGTAAAAATGCGCGTGCAGGTGCCAGTACGGGTAATGGCTGCCGACCATCGGCTGCTGGTGGAAGCCCATGCTGTACGGGAACGAGGTGCGGAACAGGTTGTCGTAGCGGACCGTCAGGTGGTGCAGCGCATCGGCCAGGGCGTCGCGCTCGGCATCGTCCAGCTCGGGGATGTCCCGCGCGGGGCGGTTGCTGACCAGCAGCGTCTCGAACGGCCAGATCGCCCAGAACGGCACCAGGACGGTCCAGTGCTCGTTGGCGTAGACGAGGCGCTCGACGCGGCGCTGCTCCTCAGCCAGATAATCGCCCAACAGCGTCGTGCCATGCGCCGCGAAGTACTCTCGCTGGCTGGCGATCTCTTTCTCGATCTCGCGCGGCATGCGGCCCGTGGACCAGATCTGCCCGTGCGGGTGCGGGTTGGAACAGCCCATCATCGCGCCCTTGTTCTCGAAGATCTGGACGTAGCCGATGAAATCGCGCTCGCCCAGGTCGCTGGTCTGCTCGGCCCAGGTATCCACCACGCGGCGGATGTCGCCCGTGTCCATCTGGGCCAGCGTCAGGTCGTGGCGCGGGCTGAAGCAGATCACCCGGCAGATCCCGCGCTCGCCCTGGACGCGAAACAGCGGGTGATCGTCCGGCTCGTCGGTGGGCGTGCCGGGCAGTAGCGCGGGAAAATCATTGTCGAAAACGAACGTGCGCGTGTAGTCGGGGTTGCGGTTGCCTCCGGCGCGCTCGTTGCCGGGACACAGGTAGCAGTCCGGATCGTACCGCGGGCGGGTGTCGGGCGGCGTATCCTCGACCTGGCCCTGCCAGGGCCGTTTGGCGCGGTGCGGTGACACGAGAATCCACTCGCCGCTGAGCGGGTTGTAGCGCCGGTGGGGATGTTCGCTGAGATCAAACATGGTCGCACTCACCTTGTGGGGCGCGAAAAAACACCAGTCTGCCTAATCTTAGCGCAGAAATCGCGGTGGTTGTAGAGGCCATGGATCATAAAATACTCCCCGGCCGCGCTCGGCAGCCGGGGAGCTTGTGTCTCGGATGAGGTGATTCGGTGCGCCAGAACGAGCTAGCCGATCGGCTCCAGCCAGTACTGCCCGTGCTCGCCCTCCGCGGTCCAGCCGACCAGGTTGCCGTACTGGACCTGCCACCAGATGCGGTTATCGTTGCCGCACTGTGGCCCGCTGAGCACGAAGAACTGGCCGCCGCCGGGGATCTCGCCGATGATCGCGCTGTTGCCGCCCGTGCCGGGCTGGTTGCGCAGGGCGTTCGGTTCGCCGGGGGTCACGCGCGCGGTGATGCCGGGCACCAGCCGCGTCGGGCCGCTGTTGACGCACACGAATGGCGATACCCAGTAGTCTCCGCCCTGGCTCTCGCCGGTCCAGCCGACGACGCCCTGGTAGTTGACCTGCCACCAGTTGATGCCCGCGCTGTCACACTGCGGCCCGGAGAGCACGCGGAAGAACGCGCCGCCCGGAATCTGGCCAATCACCTGGCTGCCGCCATCGCGGTGAGGCTGGCTGCGCAGCACGTTCGACGGGCCGGGGAGCACGTAGCCCGCGGCGCCCACCGTCAGGCGCGGCTGGAGCGTGCACGCGACGGGCGAAGGGGGCGGGCCGTCGCCAGGATACGGCTCCAGCCAGTAGACGCTGCCTTCGCCTTCGGGCGTCCAGCCGACCAGGCCCTGGTAGTTGACCTGCCACCAGTAATGCCCCTCGGAGTCGCACTGCGGGCCGGCCAGCACGGCGAAGACGCCGCCGCCGGGGATCTCCGCGATGATCGCGCTGTCACTGCCGCGGCGCGGCTGGCTGCGCAGGATGTTCGGTAAGCCGGGGGTCACGCGCCCGGCAATACCGATTTGCAGGCGCGGCGCGGGTCCGCAGGTGACCGGAGGCGGCGGGGGCGGAGGCGTGTAGCCGTAGGGTTCCAGCCAGTAGGTGCTGCCCTGGCCTTCCGCCGTCCAGCCGATAGTCGAGCCGTATTGCACGCGCCACCACGTCCAGCCTTCGGGGCCGCACTGCGGGCCGCTCAGCACCGTGAACACACCGCCGCCGGGAACCTGTCCCACGCTGGGGTTGCTCGTGCCGGGCGCGGTGCGCAGGTTGTTCGGGTCGCCGGGGGTCACGCGGGCCACCATGCCGGGGGCCAGGCGCGGAACCGGGCTGTTGAAGCAGCCGAACGGCACCAGCCAGTAGGTCCAGCCCTCGCCCTCGGCGGTCCAGCCGATGAGGTTGCCGTACTGGACCTGCCACCAGTAGCGCCCTTCCGAGTCGCACTGCGGACCGCTAATCACGGTGAAGAACGCGTTGCCGGGGATGCGCCCCAGGATCACGCTGTCGCTGCCGCGGCGCGGCTGGCTGCGCAGCAGGTTGGGCAGGCCAGGCGTCACGTAGGCCGTCCCGCCGACGGTCAGGCGCGGCGGCAGGCTGCACACCACAGGCGCCGGACTCGACACATACGGCTGCAGCCAGTAAATCCCGGCCTCGCCTTCAGGAGTCCAGCCCACACTGCCCTGGTAATTGACCTGCCACCAGTAGCGCCCTTCCGCGTCACACACCGGGCCGGTTAGTACGTTGAATACGCCGCCGCCGGGGATCTGGCCGAGGATCAGGCTGTCGCTGCCGCGGCGCGGCTGGCTGCGCAGGATGTTCGGCAGGCCGGGCGTCACCTGCCCGGCCGTGCCCGCCGCCAGACGGGGCGGCAGATAACATGCCATCGGCGTGGGGCCGTCCGAGGGCCAATCGGTGCGCACGCGCCACGCGGTCGGCCCCCAGACGACGCTCACATTCCACGGATGCAGGCTGTCGCTGGTGTTGGGGATGGTCGATTTCTGGCCATTCTGCCAGATGTTGATCATATCGCTCACGTAGGCCAGCGTCTGGCCGTCGGGCGAGATCGTGATGTTGTCCGGGTTCGCGCTGAAGTTGAGCCGCTCTTGGTCGCGCCGGTTCGGGTACACCGCAGACCAGATAGCGCTCAGGTTATCGTTCTCGTCGGCGAACGGCTCGACGAAGACGGTCGCGCTGTTATTCGGCGTGGTGGTGCTGTACAGCTCTGGCAGAGCGGGCATTTCCTGCTGATCGCCGTTCGTCCCGTCCATCAGGAAGCGCTTGCCGGACGGATAGAGCAGGCCGAAGTACTCCTGACCGTTGTAGGTCATCCACTCTTTGACGAACACGAACTCGGTCGCCGAGCTGCCGATCACCACTTGCAGGCGCAAGCCGCCCGTGGGGTTGTAGACCAGCAGCGTCTCCTCGAAATCGGATGAGGTCGAGTTGACCGCATTGTTGATCACAGCGATGCCCGCGCCGCCCCATTTGACTTCGTGCATGGGGATGAAGCCACCATCGGCGAACGGGGCCGGCAGGTTCGGCTCGACCACGGTGCTGGTCTGCGTATTGAGATCATACACGACCAGTTGGTAGCGGTATTCGGGCGCCAGCAGCTCGGACCAGGCGAGCCGGGTGCTGTCCGGCGACCAGGTGGGCGTGCCGCGCATGACGACGTTGCTCGCCTCGTTGGCGTTGAAGACCGCCCCCGGGGGCTGGTCGGCGACGCGGAACGCGTCACCGGTGCGCGGGTCCATTACCCAGATATTGCTGGGGACCAGGCCCATGACTGGCTGCCCGGCGCCGATCGCTTCCACAGTAATCGTCGCCCACGAGTTGTAGGCGATTCGCGTGCCGTTTGGTGAGAGGACCGGGCGCTGATTGTAGCCCCAGGTCGAGAGTTGGGTGAGATTGCTCGCGCCGGGTGTCCACGACCACAAATCGCCGTCTTTGAGGAAGACGAGCGGGCTGCCGCTCTGCCGGGCTTCGGCAGGACGGGGTGTGGCGAGGACGGGCGCGAGAAGGGCAGTTGCCAGCAGCGTCAGGACGAGCGCGGCTGTGATCCATGGCTTGCGGTACATGAGTGGTCTTCCCCCTATCTGAGGTTGTCGATTCTCAGCTTGACAGAAAGCCGGCTGGAAATCATCAGACTTTAGTCTCATATAAGATACGCACTTAGTGCAACCTTCTTCAGGGCTGGTACGGACCGGGTAGACTACGCTCACCCTACTGGTACCCTCTTGCCCATCAGAAACGGGTCCGTGCCGCCCTGTCAATACTGGCATTCTGGCGCCTCTTCTGCTAATCTTGCCTGGCACTCGCCGGGGTACAGTGCTAAATCTTGGCGAATTCTGATGCGCTTTATATGCGTTTCTTACGTTCATTCGCCCCGAAAACTGGTATAAAAGTGATGGACGCTGATTGCTTTGGCGTCAAACTAACTTGTGACATGCGTTTTATGTGGCATCTCGCTGCACGATACCTATCAACCACACCAAAAGAGGAGCAAATCACTCATGCCTAAGCAACTTGTATTCGACCAGGACGCGCGCGCGGGGCTGAAGGCGGGCATCGACACGCTGGCCAAGGCGGTCATGACGACGCTGGGGCCGAAGGGTCGCAACGTGGCGATCGACAAGAAGTTCGGCGCGCCGACGATCACGCACGACGGGGTGTCGGTGGCCAAGGAGATCGAGCTGGAAGACCCGTATCAGAACATGGGGGCGCAGCTACTGAAGGAAGCGGCGACCAAGACGAACGACATTGCGGGCGACGGGACGACGACGGCCACGGCGCTGGCGTACTACATGGTGACCGAAGGGCTGCGCAACCTGGCGGCGGGGGCCAACCCGATGCTGCTGAAGCGGGGGATCGACGCGGCGGCGGCGGCGGTCTCGGCGAAGATTGCGGAGATGGCGATCGACATCAGCACGAAGGAAGAGATCGCGTCGGTGGCGGCGATCAGCGCGCAGGACCGGGAAATCGGGGCGCTGATTGCGGACGTGATGGACAAGGTGGGCAAGGACGGGGTGATCACGGTCGAGGAGAGCAAGGGGCTGGAGTTCGAGACGGATTACGTCGAGGGCATGCAGTTCGACCGGGGGTACATCTCGCCGTACTTCATCACGCAGCCGGACACGATGGAAGCGGTGATCGAGGACGCGTACATTCTGATCCACGACAAGAAGATCTCGGCGGCCAACGACCTGGTGCCGATCTTGGAGAAGCTGCTGCAGTTGGGCAAGCGCGAGTTGGTGATTGTGGCCGAGGACGTGGACGGTGAAGCGCTGGCGACGCTGGTGCTCAACAAGCTGCGCGGGATGCTGAACGTGGTGGCGGTCAAGGCGCCGGGGTTCGGCGACCGGCGCAAGGCGATGCTGCAGGACATCGCGGTGCTGACGGGCGGGCAGGTGATCACCGAGGAGATGGGGCGCAAGCTGGAGTCGGTGACGCTGGCGGACCTGGGGCGCGCGGGCAAGGTGGTGGTGACCAAGAACGACACGACGATTGTGGACGGGGCGGGCGACGAGAAGGCGATCAAGGGCCGGATCGAGGAGATCCGGGTGGAGATCGACAACTCGACGAGCGACTACGACCGGGAGAAGCTGCAGGAGCGGCTGGCCAAGCTGAGCGGTGGGGTGGCGGTGATCGGCGTGGGGGCGGCGACGGAAGTCGAGCTGAAGGAGAAGAAGCACCGGGTGGAGGACGCGCTGAGCGCGACGCGAGCGGCGGTCGAGGAAGGGATCGTGCCGGGCGGCGGCGTGGCGCTGGTGAATGCGATGAGCGTGTTGGACGGGCTGAAGCTGGACTACGACGACGAGAACACGGGCGTGCGCATCGTGCGGCAGGCGCTGCAGATGCCGATGCGAGGCATCGTGGCCAACGCGGGGCTGGACGGCGGCGTGGTGCAGCAGCAGATCCTGGCCGAGCAGAAGGCCAAGAAGAACCCGAACATCGGTTTCGACGTGATGTCCAGCGAATACGTGGACATGATCAAGGCCGGCATCATCGACCCGGCCAAGGTGACCAAGGGCGCGCTGGAGAACGCCGCCAGCATCGCCAGCATGATCCTGACCACCGAAGCCCTCATCACAGACCTCCCCGAGCCGGAACCGCCAATGCCCGCTGGTGGCGGCATGGGCGGCGGCATGGGCATGATGTAAGTCAAGCAAACCGCGACGACCGGGTGCAGAGGACCTCTGCGCCCGGTTTTTTGTTGCGCCGGCCTGCCCTACGGCCCCGGCCTGGACCACGCGGGCGGCCCCAGGTGGGTCTGGAACAGCGTGTCGATCACCGCTCGCCGCTGTGGGTGATCGAGAAAATACGACCACATGCTCTCCGGCGAGTCCGCGAAAACGCCCTGCGGATTGGTCCAGCTAAACACGAAGAAGGCGAACAGGAACACCATCGAATAGACGATCAGCCCGGCCAGCGCGACGCGTCCGGCGGCGGGCCAGATCGCCCGGCGCTCGCGGAGCGCGCTCCCGCGCGGCAGATAGCCCAACAGCGCCGCCGCCAGCAGGACGTAAAACGGGTAGAGCTCCGACATGCGCCGCGCCCCGAACGAGTCGCCGTCGTACCAGTCGCGCGTGGAGCCGTTGAGCAACACCTGCGCGCCGATCACGGCGATGGCCAGCAGCGCCCAGCGCCGGTCCCGCCGCCAGAGGAACGGGATGCCGAACAGGCTCAGGGCCAGGACCGGCGAATAGTGCACGGTGCGAAAGAGCACGCGGTGGGCGTTGACGGGCAGCCGGAGAAACGAGTCGCCGGTGGTTTCGTCGTAGGGCACGACGAACGGCTTGCCGAACATCTCGTTCCAGATCAGCGGCAGCGGCAGCAGGACGACCGCCGCGGCCAGCGTCGCGATTGCCAGGCCGCGCCAGCGGCGCTCCCAGGCCAGCAGCGCCCACGCGCAGACCGCCACCAGCAGCAACTGCCAGCGCACCAGAACCATCAGCCCGGCGACCGCGCCCAGCGCGATCCACAGCAGGATCGCGCGGCGGCTGGCCGGCGGCGTCTCGTCCGGCCCCCGGAAGGCGCCGGTCAGCACCACCAGCAGCGCGGCGAAACAGGTCGTCAGAAACGCGCCCGGGTTGTGCGAATTGAGCGGCGAGACGGTACTGTAGTAGAGCAGCGGCGTGCCGGCGAAGACTCCCCCGGCCACCAGCGCCGCGCTCCAGGAGTCCGTGAGGCGGCGCGCCATCCACCAGGCCAGGCCGATCGCCGCCAGCGCCATCAGGTTGGCGCCGCCCATCAGCGCCAGGCTGTACGCCTGCCGGACCCCCTGCATCTGGAGGAAATAGTCGGGATTCGCGTCCGGCCAGCCCACTTCGGCCAGCACGCCCCCCACCGCGTAAAAGGGCGCCTGCACGAACCCCACGCCGAAGGGAAAGATGTCGACGTAGCGCTGCCGCTCGTCGTCCCAGGTGACCTGGTAGGTATTCACCGGGCGCAGCCGCTCGAACTGGTTGGCGAGATCGATGTCGCGATCGCGCACGAAGGTATCGACCCAGGCCAGGTAGGCGGTGCCGTCGCCCCGGATCAGCGGGCGATCCAGCCGGATCAGGATGATCGCCGACACGACCAGAAGGACCACCAGCGGCAAGAAGGGATGGCGCAGATACCGTCGCATGCTTTCTCCGGATCACTCGAGCGCGAACCGCAGGACATGATAACGGGTCCTGGGCGGTTTCTCAACAGGCGGCATTGTGCTACAATCCCGGCCATGCGTGGAAAAAACCCTCTCCAGACGACCGCCTGCCTGTTGATCGCGATGATCCTGTTCGCCCTGCCGGCCTCCACCGCCGCGCAGGACGGTCCGCCCGCCGCCCGCCCGACACCGGCGCCCGCCGGGCCAGACGCCGTGCGCGTCGTCAGCGTGCCGTTCAGCGACACGTTCGAGACCACCGACACCTGGCTGCCCCGTGGCGCGTGGGCGTTCGACACCCAGACAGCCTACGAGGGCGGCGCGTGGCGTCTGGACGCGGCCTGGCGCCAGAAAGAGAGCGTCCTCGAATATCGCGGCCTGATCGACCTCAATGGGCTGTTGGGCGCCCAGTTGATGTTCCGCCAGAAGGGGACGCTGCCCACCAGCGACTTGATCACTGTCGATGTCAGCCTGGATGGCGGGCTGTCGTGGGTGCTGGTCGACCAGCAGATCGGCGTCGAGGCGGACGACTGGGCGCTGCACACCGTCGATCTGGCGCGTTTCCGCGGCCAGGTGATCCGGCTGCGGCTGCGCGTCAGCACCGGGATCGCCATGCCGGCCGAGCCGGGCGACGTCCCCCTGCCGCCCGCCTACGCCATCGACAATCTGACGATCCAGTACCGGTTGCCGGAGGAAGTCGGCCCGCCGGAAGGCCCGCTGCTGCCCGGCACGCTGGCCGGCCTGCACCTGACCCTGGGGGCCGATCCGGGCGGCGTGCTGGACATGATCAAGAAGCTGCGCGCCGCTGGCTGGACGCTCGGCACGCTCAAGGGCACCACCGGCACCGAAGACCTGCTCAACGAGGTGGCCGTGCTCTCGCCGGAGACGGTCATCGTCTACCGATCGCTGCTGACGCCGTGGGGCCAGATCGACTGCCCCGACCACACCAAGTCGGCCATCTCCGAGGCGCAGGTCTGGATGGGCGGGCTGAGCACCTTCTGGGACGAGGTCGACGCTGACTATTACGAGATCATGAACGAGTGTTTCGCCGCCATCGAGGGCAATCACGGGCGCTCGATCCCGATGGACTGGCTGGCGCAGTTCTCGATCGAGGCCATGCGCATCGCCAACGAGCAGGGGCGCTGCCTGCTGCTGTTCTCGTTTGCGGGCGGCACGCCGGAGATCGCCGAGTTCGCGCAGCTCACGCCCGTCTTCGAATACGCGCTCAATAATCCGTGCCGGTCGGGGCGCTATCACGGGATCGCGCTGCATTCCTACAGCGGCAGCCCAGGCGAGCTGGTGTCGGAATCGAACGACTGGCTGGGCTACCGTCACCGCCGCTTCCTGGCCGAGATCGTGCGCCAGTTGCCCGCCGCCGCCGAGATTCCGGTCTACCTGACCGAAGCGGGGCCAGGCAACGGCTACATCCAGTTTTCGTGCCAGGACATCGTGCGCGATATCTTGCAGTACACCGACCGCTTGCAGCCGGACACGTATATCAAGGGCTTCCATCTGTGGACGCTGGGATTTTCCGCCCTCGACCTGACGCCCTGCCTGGGGCCGATCGGCGATGCGCTGGTAGCGTATTACGCCGGGCGCTGAGGGGCAACTCCGGGCAGCGGGCACGTATCATCTTCCAGAGCTTACCAGGGAAAGCGAGATAATAAACCGTCATGAGCAAACTTCAAGAGCTTAAGACCCATTTAGCCGACGTGCTTCACCTGCAGCACGCCGCCGCCATCCTGAGCTGGGATCAACAGACGTACATGCCGCCAGGCGGCGCCGAGGCGCGCGCCGAGCAGCTTGCCACGCTCAGCCGGCTGGCCCACGAGATGTTCGTGGCCGACGCGACCGGCACCCTCCTGCAGCAGGCCGCCGCCGAGGTGGACGGCACTGCTTACGACAGCGACGACGCGGCGCTGGTGCGCGTCGTGCAGCATGATTACGACCTGGCGACGCGCGTCCCGACCAAGCTGGTCGAGGAGATCGCGCGCACCACCACGCTGGCCCACGAAGTATGGGCCAAGGCGCGCCAGGAGAACGACTTCAACAGCTTCGCGCCCATGCTCGACAAGATCTATGACCTGATGCGCCAGCAGGCCGACGCCCTGGGCTACGAAGACCGCATGTACGACGCGCTGCTCGACCAGTACGAGCCGGGCATGAAGACCGCCCAGGTCGAGACGCTGTTCGCTGAGCTGCGCGAGGAGTTGGTGCCCTTCGTGGCGGCGATCTTCGAGCGGCTGGATGCCGTCGACGACACGCCGGTCAAGCGCCACTACGCCATCGACAAGCAGGCCGAATTTGGCCTGAAGGTGATCGAGAGACTGGGTTACGACATGACGCGCGGGCGCCAGGACAAAGCCGTGCATCCTTTCACTACCAGCTTCTCGATCAACGACGTGCGCATCACCACCCGCTACCAGGAAGACTGGATGCCCGCCGCGCTGTTCGGCTCGATCCACGAGGCGGGCCACGCCCTCTACGAGCTGGGCAGCGACCAGCGCCTGGAAGGCACCATGCTGGCGGGCGGCACGTCGCTCGGCGTGCACGAGAGCCAGTCGCGCATGTGGGAGAACCTGGTGGGGCGCAGCCGGGGTTTCTGGCAGGTCTTCTACCCGGACCTGCAAAAGCTCTTCCCCGAGCAGCTCGGCGCGGTGAGCCTGG
>JAXGOS010000025.1:0-61230 GCA_040767355.1 Aggregatilineaceae bacterium
GGGCATCCGGCGCGCCCGCAGCCGGGCGAGCGCAGCGAGCAGCGCCGCGGCCAGCCACCACCGCGCGCCCGCGTTCAACGGCAGGCGGATGTGGCGGACGACGATCAAGGTCAGGATGGCATACGCCGCGGCCAGCCCGGCGATGAGCGCGGTCGATGAGTCGGGCACGGTGGGACTCCCACAATTTGGACGCGTAGACTGATAACCAAGTCTAGCGAAATTCGAGTGCCGTGGCGATAGACCGTCCGGCCTATTGGGAGAACCATCCGCGCCTCGCTCTGACAGCAAATGGCGCGTTTCTGATAGGTTTTGAGAGCCGTTCGCTGCTATTATCTGCGTGCATCGCCAGCAGCCCGCGCGCAGCGCGTCCGGGATTTGCTCGCGCGTCCAACGACAATCTGGGGAGATGATCATGCCAGACGGAACCAATCCTATGAGCGTGCTCAAGCCCGATCGCCCGGTGGGCATCGTAGGCTACGGCGCGTATGTCCCGCGCTACCGTCTGCCGGGGCGCGAGGTCGCCCGCGTGTGGACCGGCGGGCTGGGCGGGAGCCCGGTCAAAGAAAAAGCAGTCGCCGGGCTGGACGAAGACGTGATCACGATGTCGATCGAGGCGGCGCAGAACGCGCTGGCCCGCGCCGGCATCGACCCGCGCCTGATCCGCGCGGTGTGGGTGGGCAGCGAGAGCCACCCCTACGCCGTCAAGCCCTCCTCGACCATCGTGGCGGAGAGCATCGGCGCCGCGCCCAACATTCAGGCGGCGGACTGGGAGTTCGCCTGCAAGGCCGGGTCCGAGGCGATGCAGGCCGGGATCGGGTTCGTGGGCAGCGGCATGGCGCGCTACGTCCTGGCGATCGGCATGGACACCGCGCAGGGCCGCCCCGGCGACGCGCTCGAATACACTGCGGCGGCGGGCGGCGCGGCCTTCCTGCTCGGTCCGGCGGATGAGAGCGTGGCCGCGATCCAGGGCAGCTATTCGTACGTGACTGACACGCCCGACTTCTGGCGGCGCGCGCACGAGACGTACCCCAGCCACGGCGATCGCTTCACTGGTGAGCCGGCCTACTTCCAGCACACGCTCAGCGCCGGGCAGCGCCTGATGGACATGATGGGCACCACCGCCGCCGACTATACCTGGGCGATCTTCCACCAGCCCAACGTCAAATTCCCGCAGCGGGCCGGGAAACTGCTGGGCTTCAGCGACGAGCAGCTCGAGCCGGGCCTGCTCTCCGGAGTGGTCGGCAACGTCTACGCGGGCTCGTCGCTG
Organism: Aggregatilineaceae bacterium; assembly: GCA_040767355.1. Lineage (GTDB taxonomy): Bacteria > Chloroflexota > Anaerolineae > Aggregatilineales > Aggregatilineaceae > LM3-B42. Next base: position 1,268 of record JAXGOS010000025.1, read on the forward strand.
CTGGGCCTGACCGCCACGCTGGACGCCGCCCAGCCGGGCGACCGGATCCTGATGGTGAGCTACGGCAGCGGCGCGGGATCGGACGCGTTCGATCTGCTCGTCCGTGAGCAGATCACCGAGCGCCGCGACAAAGCGCCGCTCACCCGCGATTACGTCGCGCGCCGCACCGAGATCGACTACGCGCTGTACACGCGCTATCGCGGCAAGCTACTGGTGGAATGATGATGGGTCCGGGACAACTAGACCGGCAGTACTGGGTGGAGATGCTGTACCGCATCAGCCACCCGGTTCTTGATGCACTGGCGAACGGGCGGCTGCGGGCGACCATGCCCGTCGAAGTCGCGAACCCGCAGGACCGGCGTCATGTCACGCACCTGGAAGCATTCGGGCGGACGTTGGCCGGGCTGGCGCCCTGGCTGGGCGCGAGCGGCCTGGTGGGGGGCGAGGAACGGCTGCGCGCTGAGCTGGCCGATCTGGCGCGGCGCGCGCTGCGCAACGCCTGCGATCCGGCCTCGCCCGATGCGCTGAATTTCGCGCAGGACCGGCAGCCGCTGGTCGACGCGGCCTTCCTGGTCCACGGCATCCTGCGCGCGCCGGATGTGCTATGGCAGCCGCTGGACGGCGCGACGCAGCGCCTGGTGATCGAGGCCGTCAAGCAGGTGCGGTCGATCTTCCCCAACTACAACAACTGGCTGCTGTTCGCGGCGATGGTCGAGACGTTCCTGCACCGCGTCGCCGGCGAGGGCGACATCCTGCGCATCGACTACGCGCTGCGCCAGCACGAGCAGTGGTACCTGGGCGACGGCGTCTACGGGGACGGCGCGCACTATCACGCGGACTACTACAACAGCTACGTCATCCAGCCCATGCTGCTGGATATCGTGCGCGAGCTGCGCGGCGTCAACCCGGCGTGGGACGCACTAGCCGGGCCGTTCTTGGCGCGCGCCCAACGCTACGCCGCCATCCAGGAACGGATGATCGCGCCGGACGGGTCCTTCCCGGCCATCGGGCGCTCGATCGCGTACCGGGCGGGCGCGTTCCAACTGCTTGCCCAGCTCGCCCTGCAGGACAGCCTGCCGGAGAGCCTGCCGCCGGCCCAGGTGCGCGGCGCGCTGACGGCGGTCATCCGCCGCACGCTGGATCCCGCCGGGACGTTCGACGCGGACGGGTGGCTGACGCTGGGCCTGAGCGGGCACCAGCCGAGCCTCGCCGAGCCGTATATCTCCACTGGCAGCCTGTACCTGTGCACGGTGGGCTTTTTGCCGCTGGGGCTGTCCCCGGCGCACGAGTTCTGGTCGGGCGAGCCGCGCCCCTGGACCGCGCAGCGCGTCTGGTCCGGCGAGGATTGGCCGCGCGACGAAGCGCTGGATTGAAAGGAATAGGGTGGCGATGCGAGACGTATCGATTATCGGTGTGGGGCAAATGCCCGTTAGCGAACATTGGGACGCGGGCCTGCGGCAGTTAGCGCTGGGCGCGATCCAGGCCGCGCTGCGCGATGCCGGCGTGCAGCAGGTCGATGCGGTGATCGTCGGCAACGCGCTGGGCGGCAACCTGAGCGCGCAGAATCACCTGGGCGCGCTCGTCGCGGACTTCGCGGGATTGGCCGGGGCGGAGGCGCTGCGCGTCGAGGCAGCGGACGCCTCTGGCGGGATGGCGCTGCGCCAGGGCGTTCTGGCGGTGGCCGGCGGGCTGGCCGAGACGGTGCTGGTGGTCGGCGTCGAGAAGGCGACCGACCGCACCGGCAGCGAGCGCGATACCGCGCTGGCGACGGTCCTCGACGCGGATTACGAGGCGGGCGGCGGCGCGACACCCGCCGCGCTGGCGGCGCTGCTCATGCGACGCTACATGCACGAGCACGGCGTGGCGCTGGACCAGTTCGAGCCATTCAGCATCAACGCCCACGCCAACGGCGCGCTGAACGCCAACGCCATGTACCGCAACCAGCTTCGCCCGGGCGCGTTCGCCAAGGCGCCGCTGGTGGCCGACCCGGTCAACCTGTTCGACAGCGCGCCCGAAGGCGACGGCGCGGCGGCGGTGGTCCTGACCACGACCGAGCGCGCGCTGGATATGGTGGCGCAGCCGGTGCGCGTGCGCGGCAGCGCGGCAGCGACCGACACGCTGGCGCTGCACAACCGGGCGGACATGCTGTTCCTGCGCGCGGCCAACCTGGCGGCGGGCCGGGCCTACGAGCAGGCCGGCATCGCGCCCGGCGACCTGGACCTGGCCGAGCTGCACGACAGCTTCACCATCCTGACCGCGCTGCAGTTGGAGGCGATCGGCTTTGCCCGGCGCGGCGAGGGCTGGAAGCCCGCCGTCGAGGGGGCGATCCTGCGCGGCGGCGCGCTGCCGATCAGCACCTTCGGCGGCCTGAAGGCGCGCGGCAATCCGCTGGGCGCGACCGGCGTCTACCAGGCGGTCGAGGTGGCTCTGCAACTGCGCCGCGCCGCCGGGGATAACCAGGTCGAGGGGGCGCGGCTGGGGCTGGCGCTGAACCTGGGCGGCCTGGGGAGCACTGCCGTGGCCCACGTGCTCGAGCGCGTCGAGTAGCGCGACCGGCGCGCTGGTGGCCCCTCCGGGCGACTGGTGGCGCCGCACCCAATCTCACGCACACCACGCGAGCGGGGCGATCCGCTCGTGTGTTTTTTCGCCGCGCGCCCTACGCTCGCAAGACGTAAAGCCCGCGCTTGCTCCACGCCGGTATGACATCCCCTATAATAGAAATAAGAGTTCTGACCGGGTGCGTGACGAACGGGTTTCGCGCCGGTGATACGCGCTGCAACTGGCGCGATACGTCACCATGCCGGGTATTACCTTCTATCGCCATGCAAGCTCGCGTTGGGTGCGCGTGTCGTCGGGATCGCTGTAGAAGGAGGAAGGAAAACAAGCCATGAAGAAATTGACCCTTTTTGCCGTACTGTTTCTCCTCGTTAGCTCATTCGCAGGGTTGGCCGTCCGGCCAGCCGAAGCCCAGGGGGGCGCCTTTTGGACCGTCGAATACTACAACAATATGTCGCTGTCCGGATCGCCGGCCTACACGACCCAATCGCCCACCGTCGGCTTCAACTGGACCGACACCCCGCTCGCGCCGGGCGTGAATGCCGACTTCTTCTCCGCGCGCTGGACCTCGTCGCAGCCGTTGAACCCCGGCCACTACCTGATCAGCACGCGCGCCGATGACGGCGTGCGGGTGTGGGTCGCCGGGACGCTGCTCATCGACCGGTTCGCCGTATCGACCGGCCAGACGTACACGACCACCTTCTACACCGGGGGCGGCCAGGTGCCGATCGTCGTCGAATACTACGAAGGGACCGGCGTGGCGTTCCTGTCGTTCGTGCTGGAGGCCATCGCGCCGCCCACGCCCACGGCCGCACCCCCACCCAGCGGCGCCATGCTCACCGTGCTGTCCTACGGGCTGAATGTGCGCAACGCGCCGGGCGTGGAGATTGGCGCGATCATCACGCAGATCGCCCGCGGGCAGACCTACCCGATCATCGGGCGCAACGCCGACAGCTCCTGGTGGCAGATCTCGATCCCGGCTTTCGCCCAGCCCGGCGTCCACGGGATCATCGGCTGGGTGAGCGGCGCGTATGTCTCGGCGGTCAACACCCAGAACGTGCCGATCACCTGGACCGGCCCCAGCACGCCGACCCCGCCCGTGACCATCATCATGGCCACCGCGCGCGTCAACCTGAACATCCGGAGCGGTCCTGGCATCAGCTACGGCGTGGTAGGCTGGCTGCCCGCCGGAATGTCCGCGCAGGTGATCGGGCGCAACGCCGAGTCGACGTGGTGGCAGATTCGCACCAACACCGTCACTGGCTGGGTGAGCGCGCCGTATTCCACGCTCTCGCCGGGCGCGGATATCAACCAGATCCCAATCACGCAGACCACGCCGCCCCCGCCCCAACCGGGCGTCTACAGCCTGACGGCCAATGTGAACCTGAACATTCGCAGCGGTCCGGCAGTGATCTACCCGGTGGTGGGCTGGCTGCCGATCGGCGCCTCGGCGCAGATCGTCGGGCGCAGCGCGACCACGACCTGGTACCAGATCCGCTACAACGCGGTCACCGGCTGGGTCAACGGGTCGTACACGACGCTCCAGCCCGGAACCGACCTCAACCTCATCCCGATCACCGGCTAGGGGAAACAACGACGACGGGGACTTCGCGTGAAGTCCCCGTTTTGTCCGTTGGCGTCGGAGGTCAGATCTCCGGCTGGCGAGGTGCCAGCCAGTACAGGCTGCCGCCCGGCGCGCGCTCCAGAAACTTGAAGTCGATCAGCTCGCGCCGCAGCCGGACGTAGTCGGCGTGCACCGGCTTGAGGATCTCGTTGACCTCGCGCTCGGTGTAGTGCCGGCCCGGCTCGAACTTCCCCGCCAGCCAGCGCAGCACGACCAGCAGCTTGCTCTGTTTGGTCGGGATGTGCTTGAGCGCCGTGCCCCAGAAATAATCTTTGAGCACCTTGCGGTCCGCCTCGGAGACATTCAGCGCGTCGATCCACCCCATGTCCGGCTTGTTCACCGGCTCGGCGCGCAGCGCGCCCGGCAGGCGGGCGACGGCCGCCGCTTTTCGCGCCAGGTTGCGCTCGTCCAGCCGGTAGATGCGGCTGGTTCCCACGGCGCGTAGGTTCACCAGCCCCGCCTCGCGCAGCCGGGCGAGGTGGTGCGAGACGGTCGGCTCGGAGAGGCCCAGCGCCGCCGCCAGATCGCCGACGCTGCGGGGTCGCTCGCCGAGCAGCGCCACGATGCGCAGGCGCGTTTCGTCGCCCAGCGCCTTGAAGAACTGCAGGAACATCTCGAACGGTTCCTGATTCATGGTTACACCTTTCTTCGATACCCATCTAATTAGAAGTATATCGAAGTATCCGAGAGAGTCAAGGCCGGGTTTCCGGCGCGAACGCTATCGTCTCGAGAAAATCCTCACTATACTCAGACGGAAGCTGCCATCGTCTGGACGAGGTGTGACCGCACTCCCTTCATGTCGAGTGCAAGGAGGAGAATCCGGTGTCCCGCTTACGACGTACCTGCATGTGCGCCCTGCTCGTGTATCTGATCGTGTGGGTCGCGCCGATCCCCGCCCTGGCCCAGGACCCGCTGACCGGGCACTATTCCTCGGTGAGCGGCGTAAGCCTGGCGTATCCTGCCGGATGGATAGTCATCGATCAGGATGGCGTGATCGCGCTCACCAACAACCTGGCTGCGATCACGGCCGACGTGTTGCCGCCGGGCACGGTGGGCATGATCGTCATGGATCCACCCGCGGCGAGCCGCCTGTTGGATGGCGGCGATACGCTGGATCTGGCCGAAATGGCTTCGGCGATAACCGTGCTGCCGGGGGCGGATCAGGTTGAGTTCGAGCTGCTACAGGCAGACGAGATACGTGTCGCGGATCGTTCCGCGCTTCGCGTGAGCGCGCGCGCCGACCTGGCCGATGGGCTGCTGCTGGTCATCGACTACGGCGAAGGCAATCGCGTGATCGTGGCTGCCATGACCACACCCGGCGAGATGGATCAGGCCGAGGAGACGATCCTGGCGGTGGCCGCCAGCGTGGAGTATGCGCCCGCGTGGCGCGCCATCCTGCAGGGGCACACGGACTACATCAAAGCCGTCGCGTTCAGCCCGGATGGCGCACGGATCGCCTCCGCCAGCAACGACAGCACCGCCCGTGTGTGGGACGTCGCCACCGGCGCCGATCTTTTCTCCCTCCCCCATGAGACCTGGGTCCAGGCAGTGGCCTTCAGTCCGGACGGCGCGCTGATCGCCACCGGCGGCATCCAGGGGTTTGGCGGCGCCGTTCACGTCTGGGACGCGGCGACCGGTGAGCATGTCGCGGAGCTCGTCCACCCGGGCTATATCAACAGCATAGCCTTCAGCCCAGACGGGGTGCTGATCGCCTCCGGCAGCGAGAATGACTCGTCGATTCATCTCTGGTCCTTCGATGGCGCGTGGCAGGAGATAAGCCCCCTGTCCGGCCATACGGATTGGATCCAGGCGGTCGCGTTCAGTCCGGATGGAGCGCGTCTCGCCTCGGCGGCGGTTGACAGGACCGCTCGTGTTTGGGATGTCGCCAGCGGGGCCGAAGTGCTCATGCTGCAACATCCGGCCAGCGTCACCAGCATCGCGTTCAGCCCCGACGGCGCGCTGATCGTCACGGGCAGCGAGGACGGGCTCGTGCGTCTGTGGGACGCGGCGACGGGTGACCCGGTCGCGGAGTTGGCCGGTCACCTCGACATGGTGACCAGCGTCGCGTTCAGCCCCGATGGCGCGCTGATCGCGACCGCCAGCCACGACAAGACGGTCCGCCTGTGGGCCTTCGCTGGCACGTGGCAGGAGAGCGCCGTCCTGCAAGGCCATACCGATTGGGTCCGGTCTGTCGCGTTCAGCCCGGATGGCGCGTTGCTTGGGTCAGGCGCGGATGACGGCAACGTGATTCTGTGGGACGTCCCGCGCTAGCGCGCCTCCGGCATGGCGCGCGCCGGGCGAGTCAGTCCCGTTCGAGCGCGCCGCCGATGCGCTCCCACAGCGCGGCGGGATAGTCGATCGCGTATCGGTCGCGCAGCGTCGCGGCCAGTTCGCCGCCCCACCGCCAGCAGGCCGCATACGCCCCGCGCAGCGCGTCCGGATCGAGTGGCGCGGTGCACCCCCGCAGGCGCGCGTAGGCTTCCGGCGACAGATCGCACTCCAGCGATTTGGACGGCGTGAGCCAGTTATCCGTCGTGCCTTCCAGGGCGCGGGCCATCCACAGCAGGTGGCGGTGCACGATGTTCAGGATTTCGTGGGCGCGGGCGTATTCGCCGCGCCGCAGCACGCTGATCCCGAACAGCAGCCAGTTCAGGTAGCCGTACACGGTGAACTGGACTTTGGGCGGGGTCGCCTGCTCGAGCGGCGGGCCAATGATCGGCTCCAGCAGCCGGGCCAGCCTGCCCGACTTGTCGGCGATCAGCGTCGCGTCCAGCGACGGGAACGTGATCAACCCCGGCCACGGCGCCGCGACCCCCTCCAGCTCGGCCAGGCGGTGGAAGTGGAACTCGCCGCGAATCAGGTTCCCGAAGATGACGACCGTGATCCCGAACTCGTTGGCGTAGAGCATCTCCACCGGTGCGATCTGGCTCAGCCAGGCGCGCGGGTCCACGCTGGCAAATCCCTCGTCGTCGAAGAACAGCAGGAACTCGATATCCGAGAAGGCGTCGCCCTCGCCGCGCGTGAACGAGCCGTACATCATGGCGGCATCCAGGCGCGCGTCGCTGTGGCACAGCGCCCGCACGCGTTCGATCATGTGGTGTTGTGGCAGCATAAGGTGAAGTCCCTCCGGGGAAGTATACGCGCAAAAACGCGTGGCTGGTCACCACGCGTCGGTGTCTTCTGAGTGTAGTATACGGTTTACGGCATGGCACAGTTGCGCAGGCCGCACGTGTCGAGCATGAGCTGCGCCGCGTCCATCGCGCCCAGCAGCGCGTAGTTCTCGATGGCGCGCTGGTAGAGAGCGATAGCCTGCGCCGTGTCCTCGGCGATGTTCGCCTGCCGCGCGTAGGCCAGCCCTGCGTTGGCCGGATCGTCCAGCGCCTCGGCCAGCTCCGCCGCGCACAGGTACGAGCGCTCCGCGTCGCCAGCCTGGCCGATCATCTCATACAGCTCGCCCAGGCGCAGGTACAGCACCGGCGATTGGACCAGCGGGCGCCGGTCGGCGGGCGGCGGCTCGACGGCGGGCCGGCGCTCCGTGCAGCCCAGATTGGGCAGCGCGGTCAGCGCGCCGATGGCGTCGAACAGCATGCCCTGCCCCCGGTAATAACTGGACAGCGCGAAGGCGGTCGCCTCGGGCGGCAGGCCCAGCTCGCTGATGGTCTGCGTCCGTTCGGACACGCGCGTCAGATCGTCGCCTTCCAGCAGCCGCAGATCGATCTCGTCCGGGTTGCGGATCTCCGGCGGGAAGCTGGCCGGATCGGGATCGGTCACGGCGACCGCAGCAGGGCCATCCGCGCCGGTCCAGCCGGGATCGTCGGCGTAGAAGAAGACGGGATTAGACGCGTAGGAATCGCAGCGGGGCACTTCGCTGCCGCGCTGTTCCAGCGGCGTGAGGTCCGAGCACAGGATGGTGAGCGTGGTGCGGCCCAGCAAGTCGATATAGTCGCTGGCGCGCACGCCGGTCCCCGGCACGACGGGCGCCCAGGCGTTAACGTCCCAGTCCATACGGTTTAGCTGCGCCTCGACCCCGTTATCCACGCTCAGCACCAGGTTGACCGGGGTGCGGTCGCGTCCCTGGGCGCCGGCATCGCGCAACCCTGCCCCGGCGGGCATGGCCGCGATCGCTGCCAGCAGAATGAGGCCCATCAACGTCAGTTTACGCATGGAACTAGCTCCTTCGTCGTTCAGGGTCAGCGGCGCGTGGGCAGCCGCGACAGGCTTGGATTCGATCCCAGGTTGTAGTTATTCTCGCAGGTCGTGCCCGACGACAAGCGCAGCACGGCGTCGTCGCGCCAGGCTTCCTGGCGGCTGCTGCTGGGCTGGCCGTTGCGCACGTAGCGCCACTCTTCGATGGCGGCCTGGATAGTGGCCGGGCCGTCGCACAGGGTATCGTACATCAGCGCCAGGTAATAATGCAGCGTGAGCTGCGTGCTCAGGATGTACGGCGCCAGGTCATCATCCGGCCCGCACGACAGGTCGAGCCGGTCGCGCGGGACGGCGACGCCCCGCGTCCCACTGACGCCCGCCCCGGCGGCGATCTGGTTGAACAGGGCCTCCGCGTCGCGCAGATTGCCCTTGGCCTGCTCGGGCGCGCCGCTCCCCAGGTAGGCCCGCCCGCGCGCCAGCCGCAGCAAATATTCGAGCTGGTCCGTCTCGGCCTGGGTCGTCACGTTGGGCAGAAAATCGTCATCGCCGTTCTGCATGTCCTCGCGCGCGGCCTCGAGCAGGTTCAGCCCGTCTTCCAGCAGTTGCAGCGCCTGGTCCGTCTCGCCGCGATCGCTGTACAACCCGGCCAGGTGATAGCGCGCCAGCAGCAGGCGCGAATCGGCCTCTAGCACGCGCTCGAAGACGGTCTGCGCCCGGTCCGGCGAGCCGAGCGTCTGGTACAGGCAGCCGACTTCCAGCAAGGAAGCGGCGTGCGGGTCCGGGTCGAGCCGGGCGGCGGATTCGAGATACAGCTCGGCCTCGGCGGCGTTGCCGCTGTTGATCGCCCGCTGGCCGAAGATGTTATACACCGTCGCCGCGCCCGGCGGCGCGAGGAAGTAGAAGATCACCACTACCAGCAGGAACAACGTGGCCAGCACGAAAGTGATCTGCCCCTGCCACGAGACGCGCGTCCCTTTCAAGACCAAGTCCTGCAACAGCTCGCGCCCGGCCAGGATGCTGCCCAGGCCCAAGCCGACCTGCGCCACCACGGATGCACCGGAGAGCAGGTCCGGCCCGTCGATGGCCAGCCGCTGTGCCAGCAGCGTGATCAGCACGATGGAGGCCAGGGCGGGCACCATCGCCAGCAAAAACCACACCATATTCATCCGGCGGGCTCGCCGGGCGCGCGGCAGGTTCAGGTACCACCACCAGCGATCGCTGCCGGGCAGAATGGGATGGGCATCGCGCAGGTCGCTTGTGTCCAGGTTCGTGGTCACCAGAGCGAGCTGTCCCAGGTGCTGCAGGCCCGCCTCGTTCGCCATGACGAACGCCAGCACGTCCCGCTTGACCGCGTACGGCGCGCCGTTCTGGTGCTCGATGGCGTCCTGCACGTGATCGCGCGCCCAGAGCACTTCGAGCAGCAACTGCCGGATGCGCTCGCGGGCTTCGAGCCTGGGACCGCCTAACACCGTCGGCTGGGGCTGCCCGGCCTGCGCCAGCCGTTCCTTGGCGTGCTGCCCGGCCTCGCGCACGCCATCGCGCAGCGCGCTCGCCAGCCCTACCAGCCCCCGGCCCGCCACGCGCGGCACCAGCGAGACTGCTTCTCCCAACACCTGGCGCCAAGTCAGGCTGGCGGGGTCGACGACCACGGGCGCGGCCTGGGCATCCGGCAAGGCTTCTTCCAGCCGCAACAGGGCCATCTCGTAGGCAGCCCGCGCTTCGGTCAGGTCGAGAGTCTGGGCGGGATGTGCATCGTCCATCGTGGGCTTCCAGGCTCGGCAGTCGAAAAGTGTGTTTGTAGTGTATCACAAGGCCGGAATCGCCTACAACGCCTCGGTGGCCAATCACCTCAAAACTGGGGGGCGCCCGTCAGGTTGGCGCCAGTCCGTCCGGTTCGATTGGTATTGACTGGACAGAACGATCGTCCTAGAATGGATTTTGGGTTGTCGAAAACACGAGAGGCGGGTCGGCTTCGGCCAAGTGGCGGCATGTGTGGCGCGAGACGAGGAACGTGCGTTGTTATTTGCCAGGATTTTTAGGCATGCTAAAATATTGTATTATAACCCCCTAAAAATTAGGGGGCGCGAAGAAACTGCTTTGGCGCTAAGATGGATCAGACGAGGTCTGGTCCAGACGAAAGGGGGATGCCATGCCGCAAGCGAATGGCATCGTCATTGAAACGAACAACCTGACCCACCGCTACGGCAAATTCGTGGCGGTCCAGGACCTGAATCTCCAGGTGTACCAGGGCGAGATCTTCGGGTTCCTGGGGCCGAACGGCGCCGGCAAGACGACCACGATCCGCACCTTGCTCGACTTCATCCGCCCGTCCAGCGGGTCGGCCAGCATCTTCGGGATGGACACCGTGCGCGACAGCGTCGCCATCCGCGGACGGATCGGCTATCTTCCGTCCGAGCTGACGCTGCTCGACAACTGGACCGGCCTGGATTACGTGCACTGGCTGGAAACGGTGCGTGGCGCGACCAACGGTTTCGTTCCCGAGGCGCAGCGCCTTGCCGAGCGACTGGGCTACGACCTCACGCGCTCGCTGAAAGGTTTGTCGACGGGCATGCGGCGCCAGATGGGCCTCATCGTGGCGCTGGCCCACAAGCCCGAGCTGCTCATCCTCGACGAGCCGACCACCGGCCTGGATCCCCTCATGCAGCAGGTCACGCACGAATTCATGCGCGAGGCTCGCCGCGAAGGGCGCACGGTGTTCATGTCCTCGCACAACCTGCCGGAGGTCGAGGCGATCTGTGACCGGGTCGGCATCATCCGCGAGGGGCGGCTGGAAGCGGTCGAGACGATCAACGACCTGACGCGCGTGACCTTCCGCTGGATCGAGTTCACGTTCGACGGGACAGTGCCCGTGGACGACTTCCTGACCTTGGCCGGCGTGTCGGATCTCAGCGCCGACGGCACGCGCCTGCGGATGCGCATCAGTGGCGACACGAACATGGACGCGCTGCTCAAACTGGCCGCGCGCCATACCGTGACCAGCCTGGACCTCGAGCATCCTTCGTTGGAAGAGATCTTCCTGGCATACTACGGCCACCGCAGCAAGGAGGTAGGACGATGAGGGCCATCTTTCGCAAAGCATTTCGCGACTCGCGGCGATCGACGTTCTGGCTGTCGGTTGGCTTCGCGCTGTACCTGGTCTTCCTGATGGCGTTCTACCCGACCTTCAAGAACCAGGGAGAGGAACTCCAGGACCTGCTCAATTCGTACCCGGACGAGCTGCTGGCGATGTTCTACGGCGGCGATACGGCCGATCTGGACATGACCGAGCCGGGGACCTTCATCCAGACCGAGTTCGGCAGCTACGGCGTGGTGATTCTCGGCGCGATCGTGATCAGCGGGGCGTTCAATGCTGTCACGAACGCCGAGCGCGACGGCACGCTCGATATGATGCTGAGCCTGCCCGTATCGCGCCGCCGCTACCTGTTGGGGCGGATGCTCAACACAGCGGTTAGCATGCTGATCGTGCTGGCGGCTTGCTTGCTCGGTTTCCTGGTGTCGATGCAGATCTGGCCGGAATTCGACGCGTCACGCGTCAATCTGGCGCTCGGTATGCTGGGGTCGTTCCTTTACCTGATGGTCGTGTCCGGCATCGCGTACCTGCTGGCGGCGGTGGTGCCGTCCAGCCGGCGGTTCGCCGGGGCAATCGCATACGTGATCCTGATCGGCTCGTTCCTGCTGTACGGTTTCTCCAGCCTGGTTGACGCGCTGGCGAAGATGCGCCCCTTGCTATTGAACCACTACTTCAACATGGGCGAGATCATCCGGGAGGGTCCGCAAGTCAGCGACTGGCTGGTGATGGCAGTCGTGGCGGCGGTGTACTTCGCGCTGGCGTGGTGGCTGATCGACCGCAAGGAGCTGGGCGTCTAGCCGGACGCGCGCACTCACAGAAAAGAGCAGGGACCGGCGTATTGGGGCGACCGGTCCCTGTTTTGTGTGTCGGTGATGGTTAGTCTTCCGGCGGCGGGACGAAGACGCGCACCGCTTCGGGGATCACCCGGATCGACAGGTCATCGAGATCGACCAGCTCGCCGTCACAGGTGATCGACTGCGGCGGCTCGGCGGTGATGCGCACCGTGCGGATCTGCCACTGTGTGAGCGCATGGGCGAGCTCTCGCGAGGACAGCGCGCCCGTGGCCGCCGACAGAAACGTATTGAAATCGGCTTTGCTGATGACGATCACATCCAGCAGGCCGTCGCTGACGTCGATCGTCTTGGACAGCTTGAGCCCGGCCACGCCAATGCTGCCGAACGTCGTCACCAGGCAGTTGATCCCTTCCATCTCGACGATCTGGCCGTCGAGCTCCAGCCTGAACAGCGCCGTGGGCGGGTTGCGCAGCTCGCGCAGCGCGGAGAAGATATAGGCCAGCGTGCCCGAGCGCTCCTTCGACCGGCGGTCGGCCCGTTTCTGCATCTCGGCCTCGAAGCCGATCCCCATGTGAAAGAACAACTGGTCGCCCGCCGCGCCCATATCGAGGCCCCGAATGGCCCCCTCGGACAGCAGGTACAGCGCCTCGGTCAGATCGCTGGGGATGCCCAGCTCGCGCGAGAGCACGTTGGACGTGCCGCCGGGCAGGATGGCGAGCGGCACGTTGCTGTCGCGCAGGCCGGTCGCGGTTTCGAGCACGCTGCCGTCGCCGCCGTAAACCGCGACGGCGTCCACGCCAGCGGCGGCGGCCTTCTCGGCCAGGCGGCGGGCATCGCCTTTTCGGTGTGTGATGGCCGCGTCCCAATCGATCTCCAGCTCAGCCAGCACGCTGTTGAGCGTGCGCAGGATCGCCCGTTCGCGACCCGCCGCCGGGTTGATGATGATGCCAATGCGCTGTGGCGGAACGCGGCTGGTCGTCCTGGACTGGCGATCGCCGGTTGGACTCGCAGACTCAGCTTTCACTGCCCACCTCCAGAGAGGTCACTATCCCGGAAAATCGGGCGAGAAGGGGAGTTCCAGCAGATTGTAGCCCGGTGTCGTGATGCTCACCAGATTCGCGCTGATCCAGGCGCGCGTGCCATCCGGCGTCTCGATCATCAGCCACTGGCCATCAGGGCTGCGCGCGTAGATCCCGACGTCCGTGTTGAACGGCACGCGGGCCACGATCTCGTAGACTTCGCCGGGGCCAGAGCGCGCGTTGCTCATCTCCGGCGTGGTCACGCCGCGCGCCTGCACCGGGCCGAAGGGCCGCCCGGGGCGGGCCGGAGCCTGATCGTAAACCGGCATGTCGCCCGCGATGTTGACGTCCAGCGCCGCCGCCGGCACCCAGCCGATCTCGCCCTCGTAGGTGCGGATGTGCAGCCAGTCGCCGCCCGTATTGCGCCCCAGCGCATTCACCGGCACGCCGGCGCGGACGATCACGTTCGTATACGATGACGGGTTGGGCCGCAGGTGCAGGTTGACCTGCTCGGTGACGAGCGCGTTGCCCGGCAGCGGGATCACCTCGATGGTGGGCAGCACCTCGACCGGCAGGTGTGCCACCGACGCGGGCTCGTACGGCGCGACCTCGGGCGCGGCACCGGGGGCGAGCCGGGCGCTGTAGCCGGCGAACACCACGGTCCCACTCTGGCTGAGGATCGTCTCGCGGCTGATCGCGCTGACGACCAGCGTGTCCTCATCCGGCGCGCGAATGACAGCCGTGCCGTTGACGGCGACGTCCACGCCGTTAACGGTCAACAGGGTCAGGCCCCGCGCCGGGGACTGGACCAGCAGACCGGGCAGCGCCAGGTCCGCGCAGGGAGCTGGCTCGGCGCCGTGCGACAGCGTGAAGGCCGGGGCGGACGGCGAGCCACCCTCGGCGGCGTCCAGCCGGGCGGGGCCGATCAGGATCAGCGTGGCGAACGTCTCGCTGCGCAGATTGTCGGCCAGACGCGCGATCGCCAGGCTCCACGCGTCGCCGTCTCCCTCACCGGGGCGGACCGATGCCACGGCGGACAGCGCCGCCGATCCGCCGGGCGCGTCCACCACCTGGCCGGACGCCATCTCGATCGCACCGGCGCCCGATCCCAGGCAGATCGTCCCGGCCTGCAAGCCTACACAGTTCTCGACCGCATCGCCGATCGCGGCGTAGTACACGTCCTGGCAGCTCTCGCCGCCATCCTGGGCCGCAGCAGGACCGGCTGTCACCAGCAGGGCCAGGGCCATCCCCACCAGACTCAACACACGATACGCCATAACCTGTTTCCTTTGAGCGCGAACGGAACACAGGTCGATTATACTGGGAGATCCCCGGCCTTTCACAACGTTTGCCCTACCCCGCCATGATGGCGCGCGAGGTCTGTTGTGACGCCCGTCACGAATCGGCTCGTTTGGTCTTATACTGATACAAACGCCTGTGTACATGGGGGGAATCATGCCCCGCATTTTCATCTCCTACCGGCGCGCCGACAGCCAGACGATCTGCGGGCGCATTTACGACCGCCTAAAGGCCGCGTTCGGCGGGGCGCAGAACGTCTTCAAGGACGTCGAGAGCATCCCGCCCGGCGTCGACTTTCGCGAGCACATCCGGCGCGCCGTCGAGCAGTGTGACGCCCAACTGGTGATCATCGGCCCTGGTTGGCTGGATGCCCGCGACGATCGGGAGCGCCGCCGCCTGGACGATCCGGATGACTTCGTGCGGCTGGAGATCGAGGCGGCCCTCAACCGGGGGATTGTTGTGGCGCCGGTGCTGGTCTCGGGGGCGCAGATGCCCGCCGCAGACGATCTGCCGCCCAGCCTGAAGCCGCTCGCCTTCCGCAACGCGGCCCTTGTGCGCGACGATCCCGACTTCGACCACGACATGGACCGGCTGATCACGGGCGTGCGGCGGGCGGTGAGCACCGGCAGCGTGGGCATCGGCGGGCCGTTGGATCGCCGGGGCAGGCACGCGCGCCGCTGGGTATGGCTGGTCGCCGGGCTGGCGGCGTTGATCATCGCGGCGGCGATCCTGCTCCAGGCGCGCGGGCCGGAGGGCGGCAATGGCGCCTCGCCCACGCCGGCTCACACGCCGGGCGATACCCCAGCGGCTTTCGCGCCGCTGGCCACTGCCGAACCATCGCGTCCCGCGGCCAGCGCGACACCGGGGCCGCGCCCCAGCGTTACGCCGCCCGCCGACGCGCCGGTGACTGTGCTCGCCAGCTTCCCCGCACCGGGGCGGCTGGCCGAGGGCCTCACCTGGGACGGAGGCAGCCTGTGGATCGCGGATAACGCGGCGGCCCTGTTTAACGTGGACACAGCGGGCAAGACCCTGGGCGCCTACGAGCCGCCGGGCTACACCCCTAAGGGCATGGCCTGGGATGGCGAGGCGCTGTGGCTCTACGCCACCGGCATAGGCGGGATTTACCGCTTCACCATCGAGGAGCGCGAGACGGTCGCGCTGGGATCGTTCGAGGCGCCCACGCATATCACGGGCGGGGGCATCACCCACGACCTGGAATGGGACGGCGCGCATCTCTGGTACGCCAACCAGTACAACGTCTACAAGCTGGACACAACCGGCGAAATCGCCAGCGAGTTCGCCTTCCCGGAGAATGTGGCCGGGCTGGCCTGGGACGGCGCGCGCCTGTGGCTGGCCTACAACGACTTCCCCGACAACGCAACGCTGGCCGTGGTCGATACGACCGGCGACGTGCTGGCGTCCTTCGCGTCACCCGTGTTCGAGATCAGCGCGCTGGCCTGGGGCGCTGACTGCCTGTGGGCGCTCGGCAAGGACTCGCTCGGCGGGGATCAGCAGGTGTACCGGCTGGATGTCTCCCGCGCGGGGGCCATCGCCGCGCCGCGCGCGCAGAGCGCCTGGCGGGCCAGCGTCCTCGCCGAGCGGGATGTCCCGGCCCTACCGCGCTATGCCGTGCCCGGCGGCACACCGTCCTTGCCCTATGTCGCGGATGAGGGCATGCTGTTCCGCGTAGTCGAGCTGGCTCTGTGGAGCGACGATCCCGGCGCGGCGTTGGACGCCACCGAGATCGTGCTGCGCGACGGGCAGGGGCAGGCTTACCCACCGGCGGGTCTGGCTATCGCAGCTAACGGGTTTGTGTTGGGTCTGAGCGATTTCGCGGCGCAGTTCGTCATGGAAGCGAATCCGCCGCGCCTGCTGGTCGACTACACCGCGCACACCGGGGCACCCGGCGCGAGCGTCCAGCAGGATGGCAGCCTGGAAGCCTTCACCCCGTCGCCAGACGGGTGGCCCACGCTGACCCTCGTCTGGCAGATTCCCGAGCGCACCGCCGGATTGACGCTGACCGTGCCCGGCGCGCCCGTGTACCGGCTGGCTGACGCGGTCCCGCTCAGCGACTCGTGACGCTCAGCGGGATGACCTCGTCCGCCGCGAGCGCGTCGCTGGCAGCGTCCGCCAGGCGACCCTGCATGCTCCACGGGCCGGTCCAGGTGATCTGGACCTCGGCGAGCTGGCCGCGCCAGTCGCGCGAGGCGTCCTCGAAGAAGACCAGCTTGTTCTGCGGCGTCCGCCCGCGCCATTTGCCCCGGTGCTCGTCCTCGACCAGCACCTCGACCGTCTGGCCCAGGAACTGGCTGTTGATCTCGGCGACGACCTGCTCCTGAAGCTCCTCCAGCGCGGCGTGGCGGCGCTTCTTCTCCTCCGGCGGGACGTCGTCCGCCATCGTGCGCGCGCTGACCGTGTGCGGGCGCGGGCTGTAGCGCGCCAGGTGGACCTTGTCCAGCTTGAGCTCGGCCAGCAGGTCGTAGGTATCCTGGAACTGGGCGGCGGTTTCGCCGGGGAAGCCGACGATGATGTCGCAGTGGATCGCCGCGCCGGGGATGCGCGCCCGGATGCGCTCGACCAGGGCGCGGTATTGGGCGACGGTGTAGCCGCGCCGCATCCGCTCGAGCACCTCGTCGTTGCCCGCCTGCACCGGCACCTCGATCTGCGGCATGACGCGCGGCAGCTCGGCCACCGTGTCGAGCAGCTCATCCGTCATCCAGTTGGGATGGCTGGTCAGGAAGCGGATGCGGGCGACTCCTTCTTCCTCGGCCACGTCGTGCACGATGCGCAGCAGTTGGGCCAGGTTCGGCCCGTCGGGGACATCCTTGCCGTAGCGATCGACGATCTGCCCCAACAGCGTCACCTCGCGCACGCCCTGGCGTGCCAGGCTGCGCACGTGGGCCACGATCTCGCCCACCGGGCGCGACTTCTCGACCCCGCGCCGGAAGGGGATGATGCAGAACGCGCAGGCGTGCGAGCAGCCGTAGACCACCGGCACATGCGCGCTCACCAGCGCGCCGCGCTCGTGCTCCGGCAGGATGATCGCGCCCTCCTCGAGCGCGTCCTGCAGGTCATCGCGGGAGGCGCGGGCGGCGGTGTCCAGCGCGCGGACCTCGCCCTCGACCTGGCGGTCGCGCAGGAAGGCGATCATCGGCGCCGGATCGGAGGGCGGCAGGAAGACGTCCACCTGGGGCAGCGCGGCGCGCAGCCGCAGCGGATCGCGCACGCCCACCAGACAGCCCATCAGCCCGATGATCTTGTCCGGCTCGCTCTCCTTGAGCCGGGCCAGCTCGCGCAGGCGGCCATAAGCCTTGTCCTCGGCGGACTGGCGCACCACGCAGGTGTTGATGACCAGGATATCCGCCTCGTCGGGATCGAGGGCGGCGTGGTGGCCCAGGTTTTCGAGCTCGGACGCCAACAACTGCGAGTCGGCGACGTTCATTTGGCAGCCCAGTGTCCAGATATGGTAGCGCATGGTGGTCCTCAGAGTCCCTTGGTTTCCAGATAATGCTTCAGTGCGACGGCGTTGTTGTGTTCGGTGTCCCGGGCGCCAAAGACCAGGGTGACGGTGCCCTGCCGGGCCGCGTCCAGGATCGGCTCCAAAGCGGCGGCGTTGGCGTCGAGCTCGGCCTGGTAGCGCTGCTGGAACTCGTCCCAGCGGTCAGCCTTATGCGCGAACCACTGGCACAGCTCTTTGCTGGGCGCGGCATCCCTCGCCCAGGCCGCGATCTCGAGCGCGTCTTTCGTGACGCCGCGCGGCCAGAAGCGATCGACCAGGAAGCGGACGCCATCCCCCGACTCCGGGGGCTCGTAGGCGCGTTTGATCTTGAACATGGCTCTACCTCGCTGCGACGCGGCGGTTGCGCGCGACCACGTCGGTAATTTTGCTGTGGCGGGCGAAAATGATCAGCGTGTCCCCGGCGTGGATCGTCCGGTCCGGCGCCGGGTGCACGTCGACAGTGTCTGCATTGGCGTGCAGGACGATGTCCATCTCGTGCTCGTCTTGCAGCGCGCCCACGGTCGCCCCGTCCAGAAAGGTGCCGGGTGCCACCTGCAAGCGGATCATGCTGTAGTCTTCGCCATTGACGGTCAGCGTCTGCGTGATCTCGATGCCGAGCGCCGACGACGCGAACGACGGCGCGGCGAGGTTGGTCGCGCTGAGCACCGCCTCGGCGTTCATGAACCGGCGGATCTGGGCGGCGAACTGGTCGTCCCACACGCGCACGACGATGCGAATCTCCGGGTTCAGGTCGCGGGCGCGCATGGTCACTTCCAGGTTCATGTGATCGTTGGACGTACATACGATCAGCGCCTGGGCTTCGCGGATGGCGGCGCTCTCCAGCGTGGACGCCAGCCGCCCATCGGCCTGCACCACGGGCACGCGGAGGCCGCGTAACTCGGCCACCTTGTCGGGCGTGATGTGGTAGTCGATGGCCACCACCTCGACGCCCATCGCCACTAGGGCGCGCACCACGCGCAGCCCCAGGTGCCCCACGCCGAGCACGATCACGTGATTGCCATAACTGGATGCCACGGCCTTCTCCCACGAACTCGGACTATCGCCCGTACTGAAAAACAGCGTCGCGAACTCGAACACGCCGCGCCCGGCCACGTAGGCGGCCACCAGCGGCATCAGGTACCAGAACGCGACGAGCTGCCATTCCGCCGGCAGGTCGGTCGGCGATTCGAAGATCATCAGCGCCAGCATGGTGTACGGCAGGTCCACGTAAGGGATGCGCGGGTGCCCGGCGCGGACCCACAGCTCGCCATAGACCCAGCCGCCTACAAAGACCGCCAGCACGAAAACCAGGATCGGCGTCCGGAATTCGCGCAAGACGACGCGCGTGTTGCGCCACAGCGCGCGGGCGAGCCGCGCCGAGCGCGCCGCGCGCCGCTGGTAGATCTCCGGGAAGATCACGCGGGTTTCGGGCACAGATCGATCCTCACTTCGCGACATGTGAAAGTTTAACGGATTTGAGACAAAATACCAGCCCGAAGCGCCGCGAGGACCAGTACCGGCCCCCGGGGGACGGCCGCCGCGGCGCCTTTGGAACGAGCGCGGGCGATTCGGCGGGCGTGCGGGCGCGCCTGACCTGCACGATCAGCGTGCCGATGGCCGCCACCGCCAACCCGGCGATCTCGCGCCCGTCCAGCCCTTCGTCTAGGAAGATCCAGGCCAGCACGGCGATCTGGATCAGCATCGTGTTGTTGATCACGCTCGACTCGACGGCGGGCAGCGTGCGCTGGGTGTGGTTCCACAGCGTGAAGGCGAAGGCGGTATTGACCACCGCCAGCCAGAGGATGATGGCCCAACTGCGCGCGTCCAGCGCGGGCAGGCCCTGGCTGGCGATCCCGGCGGCCAGCAGGACCACCCCGCCGACGCCCATGCTGACGACGGTCACGACCAGCGGCGTGATCGTCCCGGCGCGGTTGATGCCGCGCCCCATCGCCGCCGAGAGCGCATTGGCGATCACGCCGACGAAGACGATGATCAAACCGACGACCTGATCGGTGGGGATGGTGGCCGGATAGAAATAGACCAGCGCGCCGGCCAGGTACAGGCCGATGCCGCCCCACTGCTGCCGCGTGAGCGGCTCGGCCAGGAAGGCGATCCCCAGCAGCGCGACCATGATCGGCGAGAAGCTGAGCAGCAGGCTGGCTGTGACGGCGGGCAAGCGCTCCAGGCCCAGGTACTGCGTGCCCATGGTGACCGTGTAGTACACCAGCCCCAGGGCGGCCAGCCGCAGCCAGTCGCGGCGGGAGAGCGCGCGCAGGCTGTCGCGGTGGGCGGGGCGCGCCGCCAGCGGCGCCAGCAGCAGGAACGCCAGCACATAGCGCAGCCCGGCGAAGGTCAGCGCGGGGATATCTTCCAGGCCCAGCTTGATCAGCACCCACGACGTGGACCACAGGAACGTGACGAACAGCGCCTGAAGCGCGGCGCGCGAGTGAGAGGGTGGGGAAGACGGCATCTGGCGACCTCCTGGTTCAGCCAACAAAAAAGGATAGAGACGCATATCAGCGCATCAACCTATCCCCTCTGGCATTTTATGCCTCCAGGTGCCTGCCGCGCGCTGTGGGCTAAGCACAGGGCGGTTTTCTGTCGCGCTTGGTCCAGGCTCACCGGGCGGTGACGGAACCCTAGCGACCCTTCGGTTGACGAAGTGCTCTCAGTATACCGCGATGTGGGCCATGCCGCGAGTGTCAGCCCATCGTTTCCGGCGCCAGCAGTTCGTCGATCGCGCTGCAGAGGGTCTTCATCTCGACCGGCTTGGCCAGGAACCCGTCGGCGTCGAGCTGGTCGGCCAGGGCCGCGGCCTTGGGATGGGCCGAGACCACCAGCACGCGCGTCTTCTTGAGCGACTCGGTGCTGCGCAGGAAGCCCAGGACCGCGTCCCCGGACGCCCACGGCATCATCAAGTCCAGCACGATCAGATCGGGCTTGAGGGATGATGCCTGGACCATGGCATCGACACCGTTCGACGATCCGTGGACCTCGTGGCCCAGGCGCTTGAGAGTCATTCCGAGCACCTGCTGCAATTGCTCGTCGTCCTCGACAATCAGTATTCTGGACATGTAACGATCTCGCATAATAACTGCCGCATTCGGCGGGATGAATGCGTTCATTGTATGCATTCCCGCCCGCGACCGCAACGCGGGCCGATCGCCCCCGGCGGACTAATCGCTGGCCGCCGCCTGTAAGGTCCAGCGCCAGAGCTGCCGGATGGCGATCTCGCGCAGGGCGAACGTGAGCAGGATCGCGGCCAGGGCTGGGGCCAGCGGCAGCGCCAGGATGTACGTCACCGGCGGGCCGAGGGCGGCCAGGGTCGGCAGCAGCGAGGAGGGCTGAGTCAGAAGCTGGCCGGGCACCGCCAGCAGCACAAACCACGCCAGCCCAGCGTTCACCAGCCAGGTGACGAACGCCGCCACGACCGCGCCCGGCAGGGCGACGCGCTGCGAAGGCGCCGCCGCGCTGACCGCCAGCGCCGCCAGGCCCATCAGGGCGAACTGCTGAGCCCAGTCGGCCAGGAAGACGATCGCCCCGGCAGCGGCTAGCAGCAGGCCCGCGCCGCACATCACCCCCAGCGGCAGCGCGTTCGACGCGCCGAAGAGGGTCTGCGCCATCACGATGAGGCTGAACGCGCCCACCCCGCCCGCCACGATGGTCAGCAGCGTGCGGATGAGCGCCATCAGGTCGCGCAGGGGCCACAGCGCGCCCTGCGTCTTGCTGAGCACGATCAGACTGGTAGCGAGGGGCGTGGTGCGCAGAGTGTCCCACGTGCCGCCTTCGCGCTCGCGGACGATGATCGGTCCCAGGGCTAGGCCCAGCGGCACCGTCCACAGCAGCAGCGAGGGCGCGAGCGCGAACAGCGGGAGGAGCACATAAGCGGCGCTGAACGCGCACAGACTATTGATGGGCAGGGGTGCCAGGAGCAGGGCCAGGCCGTACAGCCCCGCCAGAGCGATCAGGGCCGGCTTGACGGCGCGCGCGGCCCACGGTGCGGCTCTGCGCCAGACCGGCGGGTAGACCTGCTCGCGCCCGTAGATCGGGTCCGCGACGGGCGGCTCCCAGAACGGCGTCAGGTAACGGAACAGGGTCCACGAGTTCATACGGTTGGCCTGCTATCAGTTGGCAATGAGGTGTCCGGTGTGCCGTATTATACGCGTTCCGGCGCGCCTGTGTGTGCCCGCCTCAGACGGGGCGCGCGGTGCGCAGCATGATCCGCCACAGGACGCGCACGGCGATCTCGCGAACGAGCAGCGTCGCCAGAGTGACAGCGATCAGCGGGCCGAACGGGAACTCGATCAGATAGGTCGCCGCCGGGCCGAGCGCGGCCAGCAGGAAAACGTCGACCTGGCCCGCGCCCACCAGCATGATCGCGCCGGTCCCCAGCCCAACATCGATCAGCCACGTGCCCAGCGCCGCGACCGTCCCGGCCACGAGCGCTCCCCGCACGGTGGACGTCACCGTGCTGGCGAGCAGCGCAGCCATGGTCATCAGCGCGAAATGCTGCGCCCGGTCGATGATGAACACGAAGGCGCTGATCAGCGGCATGAGCACCGAGATCGCGCATAGAAGCTGGGCAGGAAAGGTCGATCCCTCGAACGAAACCGGCACCAGTACCAGGCTCACCAGGCCGATGCCCATGGCGAAGAGCAGCACCACGCCGCTAATCACGCGGATCACGTCGCGCAGCCACCACAGCGCGCCGCCCGCCTTGCCGACCAGGATCATCTCCAGATCCAGCGGCGTGATGAGCAGGATCTCCCAGGTGAAGTCCTGGCGTTCCTGGACGATGACCGGCCCCAGCGTCAGGCCGAGCAGCAGCGTCCACAGCAGCAGCAGCGGGATCAGCAGGACCAGCACGCTGTGGGTGTACAGCACGAGCACCAGGCTCAGGTAACAGCCTGCCCCGCCCAGCACGAGCGCCATTCCGGTCGAGCGGGCGGCCCAGGCGGCCATCCCCCGCCAGACGGGCGGGCAGCCCGTCATGCGGATGAAAACCGGGTTTTCGGCGGCATCCCAGAAGACGATGACGCGCTGCAAGAACTGCCAGGAGCTCATGGGCGGCGGCCTGGGGTGGCTGGTCGTTGCTGCTGTGTAATACACGCCTGGCCCGGCGGATGCTCAACCCCCGGAATACTGCCCATACGCCGCCCCCGCCTCGAACATGGCGACGACGTTTTCCCACCGGAATTCCGGCTCCAGGTCGTAGGCCGGGCTGAGGATCAGGCCGCCCCCCGCCCCCACGGTCTGGATGCGCTCGAAGACCTCGCGGCGGATGTCTTCCGGATCGGCCCAGGCCCACGACTGCGCCGTCCCGACCGTCCCCCAGAAGGCCAGCCGGTCGCCGTACAGCCGTTTGAGCCGGACCGGGTCCATGGCGTCGGGCTGGACCGGGTTGAGGACGTTCACGCCGATCTCGATCAGGTCGGGGATGACCGGCTCGATATTGCCGTCGCTGTGCCAGAAGATGAACAGGTCCGGGTTGGCGGCGCGACAGGCGGCGATGATGGCCCACACGTGAGGCTTGAAATAGCGGCGCCACGTCGCCGGGCTGATCAGCAGGCGGGTGTATTCGGCGATGTCGTCGTCCAGGGCCAGGATGTCGATCCCGGCGCGGACCAGGGCCAGCGAAACGGACAGGTGCATGGCGGTGAGCTGTTCCAGCAGGTAATCGACCAGCGGCGGGTTGTCGACCAGATCGATCATGAACTGCTCGAAGCCGCGCATCCGCCACGCCGTTTCGAACAGCTCCCCGCCCAGGTGCGGCGGCGATGCCTGGACGGCGTAGCCCGCCGCGTGCAGCCGCGCGATCTGCTCGCGCAGGCGATCCGGCCTGACGCGTGCCATGAAATCCGGCAGGGGCGCGTCGGCGATCCGGGCGAGCGTGTCCGCGTGGGCCAGCGGGGCATCGCGCTCGATCTCGGGATGGTAGCCCCAGTCGTGATAGGTGCGCAGAATGTCGGTGCTGCCCACGTAGGTGTCGCGCGGCAGGGTGCGCAGGTAATCCAGGAAATCGGCTTGCTCGCGCGGAGCCTCCAGCCGCACGAAGCGGATCGGGCAGTCGAAGACCTCGCCCGCCTCGCGTCCCGGATGTTGGGGGAATTCCCAGGGATAGAAGTTGACCATCACCGGCACGCGGTCCGGCTGTTCGCCGCGTAGTACGGCGTGCACCCGCTCGCGAGGGTTCATAGCGCGTCATCTCCGTGGATTACCGCCCGGTAGATGTGGAGGATCGGCATGAGGGCGTTCCTGTGCTGTGTGTCCCCCTAAGTATACGGTCGGCGGGGTGAGCCGCCAAGCGGCGCGTTCCAACGTCGGGGCAAAGAGCCTACCACTGAGGACACAGAGGACACAGAGAGAGGGACAGCTTGAGAGCCTTTCTTACGATCTCCCCCTCTCTGCTCTCGGTGTCCTCTGTGGTTAACAACTAACCCCGGATATGAGTTGCTCCCCACCAGGCGGCGCGCTGTCGCACAGAGCCAGATCGCAGTAGAATGGCGGTGGAGGTGGCAGGCTAGCATGCCCGATCACAGCAAGATTCTCACCCAACGCCAGTTCGGCGCGCACGCTGAAGGGTATGTCGCGTCGCCGGTTCACGCCGGGGGCTACAGCCTCACGCGCCTGATCGAGATCCTCGAACCGCAGCCCGGCTGGTGGGTGCTCGATCTCGCGACAGGTGGCGGGCATACCGCGCTGGCCCTGCGGCCGCGCGTGGCCTGGGCCGTCGCCGGCGATCTGACCCACCCCATGCTGATCGCGGCGCGGAATCATCTGGCCGGCCACGGCGCGGAAGACGTGGCGTTCGTCCGGCTGGACGCGGAAGACCTGCCCTTCGGCCCGGCGTGCTTTGACGCCGTGACCTGCCGCATCGCGGCGCATCACTTCCCGCAGGCGGCACGCTTTGTGTCCGAGGCGGCGCGCGTGGTCAAGCCGGGCGGGCTGGTGGCGGTGATCGACCAGCTCTCGCCGGGCGATCCAAAGGCGGCGCGGTTCGTCAACGTGTTCGAGCGCCTGCGCGATCCGAGCCACGTGTGGGCCTACAATGAGGCGGAATGGCGCGGATTTTTCAGCGGGGCCGGGCTGGATGTGATCCACTTCGAGGCGTTCGACACCCACCACGATCTGACGCCCTGGGCCGAGCGCATGGGCTGCGACGCGCCCGCCATCATCAGGCTGCGGGCGATGCTGGTCCACGCGCCGCCGCCCGTCGCCGCCTGGATGAAACCCGCCCTGCCCCCAGCGGGCGACGCGTCGTTCGTGATCCGGCAGTTCTTGCTGGCGGGGCGCAAAGGCTAGCCGCCGCCGGGATCCGGCTCGGACGGTGGGGCGGCTCGCTCGATCAGGTCGCCGGCGATCAGCAGGTCGAGCTCGGCTTCGCCGCGCCGCCGCCAGCGCCGGAACAGCCAGACCGCTCCCGCTACGGGCCAGATGTGTGTCGCCAGCGGGACGGCGCAGTCCGGGCAGGGCAACAGGCCCACGCCCACGACACCGGCGTACACCACCCACTTGTTCGTCAGTTTGAGCCGCAAGCGATCCAACATGATGCGTTCCCTTCGGATGCCATGGTGGCGAGATCATAGCGCGATCGCCGGAATAGGGCACAAGTGACGAAAAATAGCCGGCTGTGCTTGGGCTATTGTGACAAAAGTCACGTATTCTACGGACTTTGGGAACTGTCAGGCGGGGGAGGTTTCTGAGTATCCTAAGGGCGTGTGACAGTAGTTGGTGTGACTATCTCCGCGCTTGACGAGCTGAGATGGTGTTTCTCTTCTGCCTCCTTCAAATATTATTCTTTGCAAATACCGCATCTGGCTGGGGAGTCCGGATGCGGTATTTTAGTTAATGGTGCCAGCCTGCTCAATTCTTTATGCATAATGTCACACGTAAAAGAGGCGAAATTCGGCTAATATAGAGTTATAGACTGAAATAGTGCGAGAGAGTTTTTTTAAGAGACCAACCCCTTTTTGCGCAGTGTTGCGCCAATGTTTTCCTCCTTGTGTTTCAGCACACGCCAGAACCCTTGGCGTGTGCTGGATTCTTAGCCCCGGTTGGTCCCCTTGTCGAGCGCCCGGAGCGCCCAGGCTGCATGCTCGCGCACCAGCGCCGACGGGTCCGCCCGCGCCAGCGCCTCAAGCCCCGGCGCGAACGCCTCCAGCCCGCTGTTGCCCGCCGCCACACAGGCATTGCGCACCAGCCGCTCGCGCCCGACCCGCCAGATCGCCGAGTCGCGGAAGCGCGCCGCGAAACCGTCCTCGTCCAGCGCCAGCAAATCGGCCAGCGGCGGCGCCGCGCGGTCGGCATCGACCGGCCAGAAGGCGGGCTCGCCGGATGGCTGCACGAAGCGCGTGAACGGGCAGACTGCCTGGCAAACGTCGCAGCCGTATACCCAATTCCCCATCAGCGGGCACAGCTCCGGCGGGATCGAGTCTTTAAGCTCGATGGTCAGGTAGCTGATACAGCGCCGCGCGTCGAGCACGTAGGGCTGCACGAACGCGCCGGTGGGGCAGGCCCCCAGGCAGCGGGTGCAGGTGCCGCACATCGTCGGGCGATGCGGCGTGTCGTAGGCATCGAACGCGGCGGTGGTCAGGATCTCGCCCAGGAACATGAACGATCCGCGCCGGGGGTGGATCAGCATGGTGTTCTTGCCCAC
The DNA here is from genome assembly GCA_040767355.1 of Aggregatilineaceae bacterium. Classification (GTDB taxonomy): domain Bacteria; phylum Chloroflexota; class Anaerolineae; order Aggregatilineales; family Aggregatilineaceae; genus LM3-B42. The sequence goes on from JAXGOS010000025.1 coordinate 27,952, forward strand.
GAACCCCAGCCCGGCCTGCTGGGCGTGGCTCCGCTCGAGGATCGCCCCGGTATCCACGTACACGCGGCTGGCGACTTCGTCACCGGACCCGTCGCGCAGCCAGTCGGCGAGGCGTTCCAGGCGCGGCGTCATAATCGCGTGGTAGTCCGCGCCCCAGGCATAGTTCGAGATGCGCCCGCGCCGGGGATCGCCCAGCACGGACTCGGGGACGGCGTTGGTCCCGTAATCCAGCGCAACGATTACCAGCGACTGAACCCCCGGCAGGATGGCGTTCAGATCGCGGCGGCGCGCTTCGCGATCGGGGCGAGCCAGATAGCCCATCGCGCCATGCATCCCGGCCTCGATCCAGCGCAGGTAGGCGTCCAGCGTGGGCGCTGGTGCGGCCCGGATGGCGCCCGCCTGGGTGAAGCCCAGCGCCGCCGCACGCGCCCGGACCTCGTCCACCGCGAGGATCACGCGGGGCCTCCCGGCTGCCCTTCGGCCAGAGCCGCCAGCAGGTCCGCCGCGCGCGCTGGCCCGCCCAGCCCTGCGAACGCTTCCGCCAGCCGCTCGGCGGCCGTGAGCACCAGCGGCGTCGTGGTGACGGCCTGCACCGCCGGGTTGAGCTGGCCCTGACGCACGTCCGCTTCGGACATTTCCAGGCCCACTTTGGCCTGCCGCGCGCGGCGAGCCTGCCCGCGCTGGTCGGCGGCGTGGGGCGCGATCACCTGCGGGATGCCGTGCACGATGGCGGCGTGGGTGGTGCCCATCCCCCCGTGGTGAACGATGGCCTTCAGGCGCGGGAAAACGTGGGCGTAGTCCACCCAGTTGAGTAGGCGCGTGCCGCCAGGCAGGTGGCGCTTGAGCATCTCCTTCTGGTCCGGCGCGAGCGGGTTGTAGCCGATGACCACCAGCGGGATCATGCCGCCCCGGGCGATAGCCTCTGCGCCCCGGCTGAAGAACGTCAGGTCGCCGGTGAACGTGCTGCCCAGCGTGACCAGGCCCAGCGGCTGATCGACGGGAATGTCAGCCAGCCAGCCGGGCGGATCGCCCTGCGGCGGCGCGACCGTCCCACCGACGAAGACAGTTTGCGGCAGGAAGCTCTCGCCCTGGTGCCAGTAGTCGCTGAAATAGCTGATGTGCAGGTGCGGGCTTTGCACGCAGGGCGTCTGGTCCCAACTGAAGTTGATCCCCTTCACGCCAAGCTGCGCGCAGAGCCGGTCCAGGCGCCCGGTGGCCTCGTGCGCGAGCTGCCGCTGGATCGCGAGCAGGTCGTCGTCGCTGAGGGGCGGCCCGGCGGGCCAACCGCCCACCGCCAGCGGGACATCCAGCGCTTCGGCAGCCAGCGCCGCCGCCGATAGGAACGGGTCGGTGACGATGGCGTCCGGCGCGCCCGCCTGCTCGCCCAGCGCGCGCAGCGCCTCGGCCCCCTGGGCGACGAGATCCTCGCTCAGCCACGTATCGAGCGCGCGCCGGTAGCGCAGCGTGTGGATGTTCTCGTTGACGAACGTGCCCGGCCCAGGCAGTGGGGGCGGCGGCCAGCGCCAGCCGCTGTGCTCGATCGGGATGAACGGCACGCCCGCCGCCTGGACCAGCCCGCCGATCCGCTTCTCGGAAATCCAGGCGACGTCGTGCCCGGCGGCTTGCAGCGCCTGGGCCGTTTTGAGCAGGCCGCCCCAGTCCAGGTGGCCGGGCAGGGGAGCCGAAGTAAACCAGAATCGAGCCATGTGACCCTCAGACGTGAAGTTGTTATAACCTGTATGCGTTTTGTTGATCATACCCAAAGGGAGTGTATATGGCAGGTCAGATTCCCGACAGCCTCCTGGATTTGTTCGAGCGCCCGATCGTCGTCGCCCTGGTGACGGTGATGCCCAGCGGCCAGCCCCAGGCGACACCGGTCTGGTGCAGCTACGACGGAACGCACGTGTTGATTAACACCGCGCGCGGCCGGCAAAAAGACCGGAACATGCGGCGCAACGAGCGCGTCACGGTCCTGGCGATCGATCCCGAAAACGCGTTCCGCTGGTTGGAGATTCGCGGCAAAGTGGCGGAGGTCACCGAGGAGGGCGCGCTTGATCACATCAACACGCTTGCCAAGAAATACCGGGGCGACGACGACTTTTACGCGCGCCAGCCCGAGCGACGCGGCAGAGAGACCCGCGTCATCTACAAGATCGCGCCGCTCAAGGTGAACGGCCGCGGGTGATCGCGCGCAGACGCCCATGCCGCCGCGCCCACCGTCCCCCCACCGTTTTCCCGTCTCTATCTTGCAGAGGGTGCCGGTTGTGCGCTACGGTATAGAGCAATCTGGTGTTGGAAGCATTGAGGCATAACGTCATGGACCATGTATTGTTAGCATCTGGCAGACGGCTGGTGAGACGTGTGTTGGCGGTGGCGATCGCGGCGTGGATCGGCGCCGGGCTGGCAGCAGCCCCGGCCCTAGCCCAGACCGGCAGCGGCGCCCTGCTGCCCGAATCGGCGCGGCTGGACGGCGTGCGCCACGTCTACCAGACATGGAACAACTGCGGCCCGGCCAACCTCACGATGGGCATGTCCTATTATGGCTGGGGCTATGGCCAGCAGGTCGCGGCCAACTACCTGAAGCCGAATCCTGAAGACAAGAATGTCTCGCCCGGCCAGATGGCCGCGTTCGTCAACCAACAGACCGATCTGCCCATCCGCGCGCTGTGGCGCTATGGCGGCAACATCGACCTGATCAAGCGCTTCCTGGCCGCCGGGTTCCCGGTGATCGCCGAGAGCGGCTACGATGTCGAGGATCTGGGCTGGATGGGCCACTACGAGACGGTGGTCGCCTATGACGACCCCTCGCAGACCATCTGGGTGTACGACAGCTATCTGGGCATTGGCAGCGGCTATGGCCGCACCTACAGCTACGACGAGTTCGACTCGTGGTGGCGCCACTTCAACCGGGCGTACGTCCTGATCTTCCCGCTGGACCGCGAGCAGGACGTGCGCGACATCCTGGGACCGTACGTCGATCCGCTCTACGCCGCCGAGCAGGCGCTGAATGTCGCCCGCCAGGAAGCCGCCCAGGACCAGACCGACGGCTGGGCGTGGTTCAACGCGGGCACCTCGGCGACCAAACTCCAGCGCTATCACGATGCGGCCATCTACTTCGACGAAGCCTTTCGCCAGGGCCTGCCCTATCGCCTGCTGTGGTACGAGTTCGGCCCGTTCGAATCCTATTACCACGTCGGGCGCTACGACGACGTGCTGACGCTGGCGACGAATACCGAAGCGACGACGGTGTATGTCGAGGAAACGCGCTACTGGCGGGGCATGGTCTTCGCCGCGCTGGGCCAGCAACAGGACGCCATCGCCCAGTTCGACGAAGCGTTGAGCTTCAACCGCAATTTCGTCGAGGCGCAGCAGGCGCGTGATCAGGTTCAGAACGGCGTGTTCGTCCCGCCGGCGTAAGGTCCGGCGAACAGGCGATCGAAAAGGCGCGCCCGGCGGGGCTGCGCCTTTTTCTTTGCTGCCAGCAGGGCCCCGCCGGGGCGAGGATCAGTCCTGGGCATCCGCGCTCTGGGGGAGATCGTCGGACGACACGACCGTGACCTGCTCCAGGTTGTCTTCGATGTCGCGCCGGGTGCCGAACTCGTGCCCGACCTGCGACACCGTATAGGCCGCGGCGGCGGCGCCCAGCCTGAGCGATTCCTCGAACGAGAGGCGCTGCAGCCGCCCGGCCAGGTACCCGGCGATGAGCGCCTCGGCGCGCCCGGAACGCGTGCCCGAGATCTCCGGCCAGGAAGCCATCCACGCGCCGGCCTCGGTGACCAGGAACGCGCCCTCCGGCTTCTCCATCGCGATCAGCACGCGCGGGGCGCCCTGCTCCTGGAGCTGATGCGCGCAATAGAGCACATCTTCGTAGGCGCGCACTGGGAAGTTGAACAGCCCTTCGGCCTGAGTTTGCGTCAGGTAGAGCAAGCGCGGCCGCGCCCGGATCGCGCGCAGCAGCGGCTCGCCGCCCCCCGCGTTGATGGCGACCGCGCCGCCCTTCGCTTCGGCCAGACTGGTCAGCACGGCGTAGCTATCGCTGCGCGCGCCGGGGGGCAGGCTGCCGGCGAACACGACCGTATCGCCCGTCTCGATCAACTCGATCAGGGCGTTGGCGACTGCCTGCCGGTCAGCCCGCGCCAGCTCGCCAGATTCTTCGAGGATGATCGTCTGGTGGCCATGGCCGGTGTCCAGAATGCTGATATTACTGCGCGTGCGGCCTTCGCGCCGCAGGATCGTGATCGGGAACTGTTCTTCGGCCAGCAGGGCCTGGTAGGCGCGCCCGGTGGCGTCGTGGCCCACCACGACGATCGCGTGGGTGGGCATGCCGAGCGCATGCAACGCGCGCGAGACATTCACCCCGCGGCCCGCCGGGTCGAGGCGTGTTGTATCGGTCGTCCGGTTATGGTACCCTAGCGACAGAAAATGGGTCGTCAGGGTGCGATCCAGCGATGGATTGAGCGTCACGGTGATGACTTTCTTCTCACGGCGCGGCGCTTCGTTATTTGTCTGGTTGATCATCGCTTATTCTCTCCTCCGCCTTAACTGAAAGAGGGGCTATGTACTGGCAGGCGGCCACATCCACTCTGCTGGAACCGGTGGTCTCCGGCGCCCGCGTGGGCCTGGTGACCGATGTCGACGGCACCATCAGCCCAATCGTCAATCATCCCGACGCCGCCCAGGTGACGCCGCGCAGCCGCGCTCTGTTGGCCGATCTGCGGTCCCACCTGGTGCTCGTCGCGGTGATCTCCGGGCGCGCGGCGGCGGACGTGCGCGAGCGGGTGGGCATCCCTGGCCTGGTGTATGTTGGTAATCACGGCTTGGAATGGTGGGCCGGTGAGCGCATCGAGATCGCGCCGGAAGCGGCGGCCTTTCGCCCCGCGCTCGAAGCGGCGCTGGACGCGATCCGGGGCGAACAGGTCCCTGGCATGCTCGTCGAAGACAAGGGCGCGACCCTCTCGGTCCACTACCGCCAGACGGCCGATCCCGCCGCGGTGAGCGCCCGGCTGGCCCCGGTACTCGCGAACCTCGCGGACCAGCACGGCCTCAAGCTGTTCCAGGGGCGGACGGTGTTCGAGATCCGCCCGCCGGTCGATGTCAACAAGGGCAGCGCGTTTCAGCACCTGATCGCGCGCCACAACCTGGATGCCGCGCTCTATCTGGGCGACGACACGACCGATGTGGACGCGCTGCGCGCGGCGCGCCGCCTTCGCGAAGAGGGCACCTGTTACGCGATCGGGCTGGGCGTCGAGTCCGCCCATATGCCGCCCGCCGTGCGCGACCACGCTGACCTGCTGCTGGCGGGCGTTCAGGATGTCGAAGCGTTCCTGTCCTGGCTGTTGATCGCCCGCAGCGCGTCGTCGACCTGATCGCGGAACCACGTCCGCACGTCGGCGCCGCGTACCTGGCGGCGCAGGGCCTCGGCGCGCGCGTGGCGCTCCTCGGCGGGCATCGTCAGCCCCCTGTGCATGGCTTCCGCCGTCAGATAGATATCGAACGGCGACACGGTCAGCGTGTGCTCGCCCAGCTCGTAATACGCCCCGGCATCCTCCGAGAGCAGAATCACGCCGTCGCGCTGGTTGACCAGCGCGCCCTCCTTGGCGACGAGGTTCATACCGTCGGCGATCGGGTTGACCAGCAGCACGTCGTAGATCTGCATGGCGGCCAGCGCGCGCGAATAGTTCTCGCCCACCAGGATGCGCACCGGCTCCCAGTATTCGTCGCTGAACTCGGCGTTGATCATGCCCGCCTGGGCCATGATCTCCTGCAGATAGTTCTGGTACTCGTACACTTCCATGCGCGACGGCACCAGCAGGGCCAGCATGTGCACGCGCCCGCGGTGCTCCGGGTGCATCTCCAGCAGCGAGCGGTAAGCTTCCAGGCCGCGCAGGATGTTCTTGCTCGGCTCGATGCGGTCCACGCGCAGGATCAGCTTGCGATCGCCGATGGCGTTCAGCAACTGCGCTTTGAGGAGCGGCACCTGTGGCTCCTCGACCAGCGCTTCGATCTTCTCCACATCGACCGAGATCGGGTAAGCGCGCGCCTCGACCCGGCGCCCGTTGTAATCGATCGCGTCGCGGCTGCCGCGCGAGTGGGCGCCCTCGATGTAAAACCGGCAGCACTGCACGAAGTTGAACGCGTCCTTCTTGGTCTGGAAGCCGACCCGGTCCGAGGCCAGCAGGCTCTTGAAGATCGGCGTGCGGATCTCGTCGGAGAGGATGCGCCAGGCATCGGGGCCGGGCCACGGAATGTGGATGAACGGCTGGATCTGCACGCGGTCGCCGAGCTTCTCGCGCAGGAACTGCGGCACCAGGTAGAAATGGTAATCCTGCGGGAAGATGATCACGGGCCGCTGGCTGTCCTTGACCGTGTCGGCGATGACCTCGGCAAACAACTTGTTGACGGCCACATAGCCATTGCGCCAGGCGTTCCAGATGTCGCGCGTGAGGCTAGGCGCGCGCGGGATGTCCCACAGTTGGTGCTGGACGAACCACAGCAGCGGGTTGGCGATGACGTTGTAGTATTTTTCGTAGCGGTTCTTGCTGGGCTGGACCAACTGCAGCGCGATGCCTTCGACATTCTGAGGGCGACCCGCGTGCATTTCGGCCCACTGGCGATCGGTCTTGCTCAGCGCCGCCGCCACCCAGAGAACCTCGTGGCGTTCGGCCAGTCCCCCCAGGGCGGTCACCAGACCGCCGCTCCCGCGCTGGACGGTGAACTCGTCCTCATTTTTCCGCTTGAACGAAAATGGACCGCGATTCGAGGCGATCACGATGAGCGGTTGGTCGGGCGCGACGGCATCATCCTGGAGGATGTCTTGTACGGTCATCAATCGTCCCTCTCTTTCGCTCTGCCCGGCGGGCCATTGTACCATGCCGCGCGCGCTGGCTCGAAAAATGGGCTCTACGAGCGCTGCTGGGGCCAGGAGCAGCCTAGCGTGCCAGCGCCAGCGAGTTACAGTCCGGCGAGCCGGTGAGGGTGAGCTCGAGCGTGACCTCCGCCCCAACGCTGTACTGCTCCCATTCCTGCTGCCGCCCGAACCGGCAGGTGTGCAAATCGCCGTCCGCCTCGCGGATCGTCACCGCGTAGCTCTCGTCCTGACCCGCGGCGCGTTCCTGCCCGAAGCGCCCGATACCCTGCGCAAGCTGGTAGACCGGCCACGCGGGCGGCGGACTCTTGCCCTCGCCCTGGGAGGTCACCTGCCGGGCGAAAGACCAGCGATCGACGCGATAGCTGCACCAATCATCGTACACCGGCTCATCGCGATAATCCGTCACGGTCTGGCACACGCGGCGGAAGGTACCGTCGCCCTGGTCCACGTCGCGGCATTCCTCGTGCGACCCGACGGCCACTTTGCGCGTGCCGCGCTGGCGCTCCGTACAGCTCAGGCTGTAGGCGTCGCCGGGCAGGCTGTCGCGCCAGCCGGCGCCCGCGCGCGGCTGGAAGTTTTCGATGGCGACGGAGCGTTCCCAGGTCATGCGGGCGACCTCGCCCGTGGCGGTGCTGCGGTACGAGACCGCATACACGATCCCGGCGATGACCAGCCCGACCAGAATCAGCCCGGCGATGATCCACAGGTGCTGTTTGTGCAAGCCCAGGAACACGGGGCGGCTGGGCTCGGCGGTCTGGATGCGCGCCATCTCGGCGTTGAACTGGTCCTGGACCACGTCGCGGCGCGTGTCCGTCTCCGCCGCGCCGGTGCCGATCTCGCGCTCGCCCTGGGTCTGGACGACCTGGCCAGTCGCCAGATCCGCGCCGCATTCCGAGCAATACTGGCTGGCGGCGCTGTTGGGCTGCTGGCAGGCCGGGCAGATTTTGTCCGCGCCCACGTAGGGATGGTCCTCGACGGCGATCATGTCGCCTTCGGCGGGGAAGTAGCGCCAGGCAGGGTCTTGGGCGGCTCCGCAGTTGGGGCAGTGACGGTGCGTGATGCCGAGCAGTCTTTCTGTGCCACAGAACCGGCAGTCCCATAACATCTGGTACGTGCCCGCGCCGTGACGCTCACCGGGCGGCGGCGCGGGACTTTCGCCTGAAGCCATGCCTACCTTCCTTGTGCGAGGACGTCCATACCATGCCCTAGATTACCCCGGTTTCACCCGGCGTGACAACCCGGCTGAGGTTGGGCGGGCGCCCGACGGGCCGGTACGCACAGCGCGCAGGTCCACCGGGGCGGCGAACCTGCGCGCTCGTTCAACAGTTGAGGGGCGGCGGTTGCTCTAGCTGGCGCAGCGCTCGAAGGCGGGCAGATGCTGGTTCAAAGAGGCGTCGCGCAGCGCAGTGAAGATCTGCAGCATGTCCGGGTAGTTCTGGATGGTCGCTATCCACTGATCGTACAGGGCCGCGTTGGCGATCTCAGCCGCCTGGGCGGTCGCGCAGGCATCGGCCAGGCTGACAAACGAGGGCACTTCTTCCAGCGCCGGGGCCGCCGGCACGTCCAGCGCATAGCGCGCGAACATCATCTCGAGCGCGGCCATGTGCTGCGCTTCCGCCCGCTGGATATTTACGAACGGCGCGGCCGGGCCGAACTGGTCGATCACAGCCTGGTAGGTCATGTAGGCGTTATACTCATCCAGCCAACCGTCAGTCAGCGCCTCAACCACACTGGCAGGAACCTCACCCGGCACCGCCGGAGGCAGGTTGCCGAAGGAGCCGTTGAACTGGCCGCCGCCACCCATGCCACCGCCGCGATAGCCGTTGCCGTTGCCGCGCGCCCCGGCCTGAGTCTGGACCGGCCCGGTCTGGTTGCAGCAGGCCGGTTTGGCCTGCGCCTGTGTTTGCGTCTGAGTGCCCTGGGCTGGCCCGTTGCCACCCCCAGCGCCATTACGCCCGCGCCCGCCAGGACCCTGTGCGGCGCTGGTATCGGTCAAGAAGGCCAGCGAGATACCGGCGACGATCACCACGACCGCCAGAACCGTTCCCGCTTTGATGATTTGCTTTTTCGTCATCGTTCCGTGCTCCTGAACTAATCATCCCAACGGATATAACTGGAGGATAAGGCCAAAATGTGTGGAACTTATGAAGATAGTTTGTGGAAGTTGTGGATCTGGCGATAGGCACTCCTGTGCCGATCGTGCTATACTTTGGTCACAAATTATCACCGCGGGATGCGCGTATTCACTCACGAATCACGACGAGAAGGAGTCAACGAATTATCATGGGCAGCAGGACATTCGAGGTCACCGAAGCGACGTTTCAAACCGAGGTGTTGCAGTCCGAAACGCCGGTTTTGATCGATTTCTGGGCGGAATGGTGCGCCCCGTGCCGGATGATCGCGCCGTTGGTGGATCAGCTTGCCGAGAAATACGACGGCAAATTGCGCGTGGGCAAGGTCGACGCCGACGTGAACCAGGGGATCCTGATGCAGTACGGCATTATGGGCATCCCTACCCTGATCCTCTTCAAGGACGGCCAGGTGGCCGAGCGCATCACCGGCTTTATGCCGATGCCCGCGCTGGAACCCAAGATCGCCCGGCACCTGGACTGATAGACCTGCCAGGAGACGGCTCGCGCAATCGGGCCGTCTTTCTATTTCCGCGCACCCCACTTTTCAACCGGGCTGTGTCGAGCGACACTAGGGCACGGTCGATCACCTTATCCCAGCCGGAGGGAGCACCTATGCGCGCCCGACTTGTTCTGCTCAGCGCCATCGCGATCGCGGTTGTCGCCGCTGTCGCGTATGTGGCCGCGCGCCGCGATGACTCCACCGCCACGGCGCTGCCCGCCGGGTCTGCGCCGCAGCCGGTCGAGCCGCCCGACGGGCTGATGTTCGTCGAGTCCGACCTGGTGCTGCGCTGGGACTGGCCCCTGGGCCTGGACGACGGGCAGACCTTCGCTCTGCGCCTGTGGGCAGACGACGCGCCCCCCCAGGAAATCTGGACCGCCGATAGCGCGCTCAACGCCCGCGACCTGATCGACAGCTTCAGCCGCGATTGGGGCGCGTTCCACTGGCAGGTGGCGGTCGTCCGCTTCTCCGAGACGGATGGCTTCCTGGGCATGGCCAGCGAGTGGAGCCCGGTCCGCACGCTCAACCGGGTGCGCCGGATCAGCCCCACACCGTACCCCGCCGCGCAGCAGTCAGAGCTGGCGCGGCTGGTGGCCGATCAGAAGCTCGAGCAGGCCACGGCGCTGATCGACTTTGCCCGGCATTTCATCTTCACCCACACGCACGACACGCGCCAGGACTCGTTCGCGCCGGACTACAGCGACGCGCTGGCGATGATGCTCGCCGCGTCGCGGGGCGAGGGCGATGCACCCTACCTGCTCTGCGACGGGCAAAGCACCGCCATGCTGACCCTGCTGCAGGAGTTGGGCATCGAGAGCCGCCTGATCTTCCTCTACTCCGACGGCGACACGAAGATCCACGAGCACACCGTCCTCGAAGTCTTCAACCCGGATACCCAGCGTTGGGAAGTGCACGATCCGCTCAACGACAACACTTTCATCGACACCGCTGATGGGCAGCGCGCCTCAGCGGAACGGCTGGTCTTCGGGCCGCTCGACACGGTGGAAGGCTGTGTGTTCGACGGAACCTGCGGCCCGGAGCATATGGCCTTCATCCGCGATTACCTGGAGGCGTTCCGCTATGGCTACACCGACACGTTCTGGGTCAACCCGGACCGTTTCGACATCTCCCGACGGTTCGCCGACAACGACAACCGCAACCTCGCCGAATACCTGACCGGCAACCCGCGCGAGTTTCAATTCCGGTTCGATAGCTGGGAACGCTGAGAAGCTAGGGCAGCCACAAGAGCTGCAGGATCATTTCCTGATCGTGGAAGGCGAACGGCTCGCGGCTGGTGATCGGCCCGGTCTCGAACAGCGTCTGCGCCGGGGCCTCGCCGTCGATGGGTGAGAGGAAGACTGTGCTCCGCCCCGCCTGGACATCGTTCTTGACCCAGGCCACCGACTGCTGGTCCGGGCTGACGGCGTAGGGCACGCTCCACAGCAGCTCGTCCGGATCGCCCGAGTCGAAGACCGGCTCGATCGTGACGATCCGGCGCGGCTCGCCGCCCAGCCGGGCGACGAACAGGCCCGATCCTGCCGCCTTGCAGGCCCTGTCGGCCACCCCCCGGAACACGACGCGCCCGTCGGACAGCCAGGTGGGCCGGTCCAGATACATATTGTCGACGACGAAGGCGACCGCGCGCGGCGCCCCACGCGCGCCCAGCGACGTCAGGTACAGCCATTCCGAGCCGACCAGGCCCAACGCGCCCTCGATGCAGGCCTCGCCATAGCGCACTCGGCCCCAGCTCGCCATCGGGTACACCTGGTGCCTGCCGTCGGGCGAGCGCCAGGGCGACCACGGCTGGAATGTCTCGACTTCGGGCGAAAGCGGGAGGCCCTCCCCGGTGGCCGGATCGTACAGCCAGTATTGGGCTTCCAGGCCACCGACCGGCCCCACACCCATATAGATCGCCACCGGGCGGCCATCGGCCAGCCAGGCTACATCCAGCGGCAGCCCGCGCGGGACGCGCAGCATTTCGGCGGCCGCCTGCGATCCGTTCGCCAGGGTGGTGTAGGCGATCCAGTTGTCGCCCGACTCGACTACGTAGGCGACCGCCCGCCCATCGGGCGACCACTGCGCGGCGATGATCGTGCTCTCCGGGGGCAGCTCGCCGACGATATGCGCGCGCTGTACGTCCAGGTCCAGCACCATCATGGCGCGATCGGTGTGGTACAGCACGCGAGACCGCGTCGGGTCGGGCATCAGCAGCCACACGGCCACGTGATGGTCCACTGCCAGGGGCGGCTTGACGCCGGACACGGGCCAGATCACCAGCCGGCGCTCGACCAGGCCCTGAACCATCACCAGCGCGCTGTTGTTGGAGCCACCGCCGGGCTGCGGCAGGTCGGGGATGCGCACCGTGCGCGGGATCGGCGTGGGCGTGATGAGGGGCACGTACCCCAGCGCGACGTTCTCCGAGCTGTCCGGCTCGCTGCGGCCGCCCGCGGACGCGATCAGCAGGCCGATCACGACCATCACCACAGCGACGGCGCCCAGGTTGCGCCACGACAGTCGCGGCACGTCTCCTCACCTCATTGCAAGGACGCCCCGCCCGGCGCTAGACGCCTGGCAGGACGACGCCTTCCTTCGCGCGCGACTCGACCAGCATCCCGTCGCGCATCTCGTGCACAATATCGGCCTCGGCCATGACCTGCGGATCGTGCGTGACGATCAGGAGCGTGACGCCGCGCTCCTCGACCAGGCGGCGCAGCAGGTCCAGAATCCGGCGTCCGGTGCGGGTGTCGAGCTGGCCGGTGGGCTCGTCGGCCATGACCAGCTCCGGATCTTCGGCCAGCGCCCGCGCGATGGCAACGCGCTGCTGCTCGCCGCCGGACAGCTCGTACGGGCGGTGGTGGGCGCGATCGGCCAGGCCCACCCACTCCAGCGCCTCCTGCACGCGCGCCTCGCGCTCGTCCGGATCGATCGCGCGCATGCGCAGCGGCACGCCCACGTTCTCGCGCGCGGTCAGCAGCGGCATCAGCCCGAAGCTCTGGAAGATGAAGCCGAGCTTGGTCAGCCTGAGCTGGAGCCGCTCGGCTTCGTCCATCTGGCCCAGGTTGCGCCCCAACACGCGGACCTCGCCCCGGGTGGGCGTGTCCAGCCCGGCGATCAGGTTGAGCAGCGTCGTCTTGCCCGAGCCCGACCGCCCCACGATCGCCGTCATCTGGTGCGGCCACACGTCCAGCGTCACATCGTTGACCGCGTGGATGTCCTCGCCCGCCAGATGGTAGATCCGGTGCAGGTTGGTCAGGCTGATCACGGGTTCCAGGCTGCTGGAATAGCTGTCGTGTCCGTTGGTCATCGCGTCTCGCCCTCCTGGCCGCTGGGGTTGGTCTCGCCGTGGTTGGTGTGCTCGGGCCACACGCCAATGTGATCCTGCTGCAGGCGCAGCCGGACGCGGTCTTCCATGTCGAGCGCTTCGATGTAGGCCTCCGGAAGCTGCAGGCGACCGGCGCGGTCGAGGATGGCGTACTCCTCCTCGGCGATCGCCACATCCCCGCCGCGGCGGCGCAGAATCTCGGTGCTCGTCCGCCCGTCGCGCATCCCCACCACGCGATCGACGCGCGTCGCCACCGTCATATCGTGGGTGACCACGATCACCGTCACGCCAAAATCCTCCTTCAGCCCGCGCAGCGCGTGGAAGATAGCCTCGGCGGACACATTGTCCACCTCGCCGGTCGGCTCGTCCGCCAGCAGCAGCGCCGGGCGGTTCGCCATACCGACCGCGATCGCGACGCGTTGCTGCTCGCCGCCGGAAAGGCGATCGGGCCGGTGCTTCATGCGGTCGGCCAGTTCGACACGCTCCAGCAGTTCGGCGGCGCGCGCGCGGCGCTCGCGGGCCGGGAACCCGGCCAGGGCCATCGGCAGCTCGACGTTCTCGATGGCAGTCAGGTAGGGCAGCAGGTTGCGCGCCGTTTGCTGCCACACAAAGCCGACCATGTGCCGGCGATAGCGCACCTGGTCGCGGCGCGTCATCTCCAGCAGGTTATAGTCGCCCACGCGCACCCGCCCCGCGGTCGGAAAGTCCAACCCGCCCAGGATGTTCATCAGCGTGGATTTGCCCGACCCCGACGGGCCGACCAGCGCCATCATTTCTCCGGCGCGGACCAGCAAATCAAGCCCCTGCAGCGCGACGACTTCGAGATCCGCGATTTTGTAGATCTTCACCAGATTCTCGCACTCGATGAAGATCGGGCGCGCGTCGACCTGCGCCTCGGGCGCGGGACCGCCCGCGGCCTGAGGGGTACTATCAGATAGTTGGCTCATAAGGTTCCACCCACCTTGTCACTCCGATCTATTCTTCACCCAGGCGCAGGACCTGGTTGACGCTCATGCGGCGCAGGAAAATCGCTGCCACGCCCATCAATACCGTAAACGAGAGGATCAGCACCGCCAGCATGCCCAACAGGTCCAGCCAGGGCAGTTGCAGCGTCTCGCTGCCCACCAGCGCCAGAAACGGCAGCAACAGGTAGGCCAGCCCGGCCCCGATCAACGAGCCGATCAACAGCGCCGGGGCGATCAGCACCACCTGCTCGATGAACAGCAGCCGCCAGATATGCCCGGCATTCCAGCCCAGCGAGCGCAGCACCCCGAACGTGAACAGCCGCTGGCGGGCGGTGACCATCAGGTAGAAGCCGAAATCGAGCAGGCTGAGCACCAGGCTCACCCAGAACCCGGCGAACAGCATCCCCGCCACGGCGCTCGGCAGCGGCTCGCGCTGGATCTCGCCGTAGCGCGTCCAGGCCCAGGTGACGCCCGTCACGCCGTCCAGCTCGCCGATCGCGGCTTCCAGCGCGGCGCCCGGCTGGCGCTCGGGAAGCTCCAGCCAGATCTCGTTATCGTCGAAGAAGAAAACGGACGTCGCCGCCTGGTTGATCACCGGCTGGATCAGCGTCTTGGGCGCAATCATGAACAGCGCGCTCTCATCGAACGCCGGGATCGGCTCGTCCAGCACGCCGACGACTTCATAACCGATCTCGACCGAGCCGGGCCCCAGGTTGAGCACGATGTTCTTGGCGTCGCCCACCTTCAGCGGGTCGTCGGCCGCCGTGCGGAACGTGCCGCGCCCGGTGAACGTCGCGGCGAAGGCGGGCGAGATCACGACCGGGATGCGCCCGATGTCCGGCTCGTTGACCACGATGCTCGGCTCGCGCAGGCGCCCGCCGATCTTGCTCATGCGATAATCCAGCCGCAGCGCGCCCGGTCCCTCGATCTCGGCCACCGCGCCCATCACCGGCGAGAGCAGCACGCCCTGCACGCGGTTGACGTTCGCCGTCTGGGCGACCCACGACGCCGCGTAGGGGTTCGCCGCGCGGGCCTCGGCCCAGTTTTCTGCCGTGTTCTCGAAGCTGTCGAGGGTGGTGGACGTGCCGAACACGTCCTGAACCGCCACGCGGTCGAGGTAGATGGCGTGCTCGAAGGCGTCGATGTTCCCCTGGCGGCTGTTGATGCCGATCCGCATCAGGCGATACGGGGCGCGCCCGCGCTCCGGCATGGGGCCGGCGAAGGTCAGCCACTCGTCGACCGGCGTGGAGCGCGTCGAGGTATCGATCAGGTCGCTGTCGCCGGACACGGCCGTGCTCGCCAGCGACTCCGGCAGCTCGAGCGGCACGCTGAACGGCACGCCCAGCGCGTCTTGCAGATAGGCGATCAGGTGAACGGCCACCGCCGGATCGTCCGGGTTGGACTGCGGCAGCGAATAGACCTGGACGGTCAGCGTGCGGGCGTTGTCGGGCAGTTCCAGGCCGGGCGCCGGCGGGATCGGGACATCGCGCAGCGGCGCGACGGCCTCCGCCAGCTCGGGGAACGCCGCGGCCACCGCATCCGGCACGACGCCCAGGATCTCGACGTTTTGTTTGGCCGCCGAGCCGGGATCGCCGGAAGCGTGCACGAAGGGGGCCGCCGCCGATACGCCGGGAAGCTGGTCCCATGCCACCGAATCGGGATCCAGCACCGCCGGGTTGACCTGGATCCGCGCGCTGCCGCCGGTTTCCTGGCGGGCGGTCCGCCAGGCACCGCGGTCGCGCGTTTCGGACAGGGCCAGCGAAGCCGTGCCCAGCGCCAGCGTGCCGATCAGCAGCAGCACGAGCTGGGCGTAGTGGTTCGGGTCGCGGGCCACGTTCCACACCGCCAGCGGCGTGGTCAGGTGGCGGCTGTTGCGGAAGAACCGCGAGACCAGCTCCATCAACCAGGGGAACAGGCGCAGCCAGAACAGCGCCAGCCCGGTCAGCACCAGCGCCGGGCCGAGCAGGTTGAACGGATCGTTCAGGCCGCCGGTCCGGTTCAGGTTATCGGCGATCAGCTCGATCACGTCGCGCGGGGCGGCGATCAGGTTATTGAGCAGATCGCCCAGGTCGCCGCCGACCAGGTAATACAGGCGCAGCATGAACGCGCCGCCCAGTACGATCAGCACGCCATCCAGGACGAACCGCGCCCAGGCGGGGCGCGTGGGCGGGCGCGACACCAACTGCTTGAGCCGCAGCAGGCTGCGCCGCGCCGCCGGGAAAGCGGGCGCGGTCAGCACGACGACCGCCGCCGCCGCCGCGCCCATGCTCAGGAAAAACGACACGCGCGGGACGCTGGTCGAGCCAAGGGGGCGGCCGCCCAGCGCCGTGGCCAGCGGGCCGATATGCTCCATGATGTTCATGAAGACCACGCTCAGCAGCGGCCCGACGGCCAGCCCGATCAGCCCCAACACGCCGACCGTGAAGGCTTGCAGCATGACGAGCTGCGGGATGCTGCCGCCCCGGCTGACGATCGCGCTCCACTCGGCGCCCTGCTGCTCGAGCACCAGCGCCACCGTGTTGATCAGGTGGTAGAGCATCATGATCAGCACCGCGCCGGAGAGCAGGATGATCGGCCCCTGCGTGTCCGCCACGTCGCCCGAATAGCTCTGCAAGACGGTCGACAGGCCGGTGAGCACGTTGATGCCAGGATGGTAGGCGGACAGCCGCCCCACCAACCGCTGCAGCCGCTCGTTGACGGACTGGATATTGTCGGCGCCGATGGTGTCGGTATTGGTATCGATCAGATAGACGTAGCTGTTGCCCGGCGTCACATCAGCCAGCCAGTCGGTGTAGGCTTCGGGCAGCGCTGCAAAGCCGAAATCGTAGCGAAACTGGCCCAGGCCCATCTCGACATCGGCGCCCTCGGTGAAGTTGCGGTTGCCCTCCCAGAACACGTCATCCGGGTTCTTCGGCTCGGCGATGCCCACCACGACCACGCTCGCCACCTCACCGGTGCCGTCGCGCAGCCGGGTGCCGAGCGTGATCCGGCTGCCCAGCTCCAGATCGGCGCGCTCGGCCACGACCGGCGACACTACAACCTCGACCTGGCCGCGGTTGTAAATACCGATCTGCCGCGCCTGCTGCTCGGCGTCGCTCAGCCCGGCCGGATCGACCACGTCGGGCGGGGGCAGCCGCACCGGCCAGCGCCCCTCGACCAGGTTCAGCAGCGAGGGCATATCCGCGAAAGCGAACGGCTGGTAGGTTCGCTGCGTGCGGCTTGAGGTGAACGTCACCGGCTCGCCATAACGGAACACGTAGCCCGCGGTCGCCAGGCCGGGGTTCTCCATGCCACCTTCGCTCGTCGGCGGGGTGTAGTCGGCGCGGATGAAATGCCGGTAGCCAACCGCCAATTCCCCAAGCTCCTCGCTGGCAACGGCCAGCGACTCGGGCGTGAGCGGCTCGTTATCGACGATCAGGCTGATCTGCTTGTCCTGGATGCGCGCGTTGTCCAGCTCGAAGCGCAGGCCGACCTCGGTCACAGCGCGGATGTAGAACGGGCCGAGCGCAAAGAACCCGGTCAGCAGGCACACGGCCAGCAGCAGCACGGCGAGCGAGCGCCATTCGCGCCGCATTCGTTTCAGGATGAGTCCCAGCGTCATCGCGCCACCACCACCTATTCTTCACCCAGGCGCAGGGTCCGCGCCAGCGACAACTGCCGCACCAGCAGCAGGCTCGAGCTGAGCACCAGCAGCAGCACGACCAGCATCATCAGGCCGTATTCGGCGAAGCGCTGGACCTCGATGCGCATCACGAAGGGCGGGATCACGCTCTCGCCGGTCGCGCCGAGCGCCAGCGTGGGCACTACCTCGCTGGCCAGCACCCAACCCAGCACTGCGCCCAACACGACGCCAATGCCCATGACAAATACCTGCTCCAGCGCCAGCCCGCCCACCACGCGCAGCGACGACAGCCCCAACGCGCGCAGCACGCCGAACTCGGTCCGGCGCGATTGGGCCGTCAACCCGGCATAGGTCAGCAGCCCGACCACGCTCAACACCAACGCCATGATGAACGCCAGGTACATCAGCCCCAGCAGGCCCAGGCCCAGCGGGTTGGTGCGCAGCTTGTCCAGCTCGTCGGCCAGGGTGACGTCACTGAGGATCACGACCCCGCCCTGTTCCGCGCCGTTCAGCGAGCCGATCACGTTCGAGACCTCAGACTGGCTGCGCTCGTTCACGCTGGAATCAAGGCGCAGCCACACTTCGTCGGGATAGATCGCCACGCTGGGTCGCCGGTTGAGCCGGTACATCAGCTCGCGCACATCCACCACCATGAACGAGTTGCCCTTCGGATCGGCGTCCGACGGCGCGCGGTTGAACAGCGACGGGTAATAGTCGGTCACCTGCACCGCCTGGAAGCGAAGATTGCTCCCGGCGATATTCAGCAGCGTGAAAGGCGCGGCGTTCAGGCCGTAGGTCAGGCCGTTCTCTTCCTGCATGCGGCGGCTCACCACAGCGTCGATCGGCCCCAGGTCCGGATAGTTGAGCAGCACGCCCACCGTCGAGCGCTGCGCTTGCTGGTCCCAACGGATCACCAGGGCGTCGTCGCGATCGCCGACCAGCGACCCGCCGGCGGTGGCGCTGCCGGTAGCCGTCGCGCCGCGATCGTAGAGGAACTCCCACTCGTTGCCGGCGAACACCTCGTAGGGCGTCACGTTGCCCGCCGCGTCAACCAACGTCATGTCGGCCAGCGTCAGGCGCATCCCGCTCTCGCCGCGCGCCGTGGGCGACCGGTACTGCCAGAACAGCGACACCAGCCGGACCGGTCCCTGCGGCGCGTACGCCAGCGCGCTGATGTCCGCCTCGCAGTACACCCACCCGCTGGTGACGAACGCGCGCGCCTCGAGGCCGGGCGCGTCGGTCCCCTGGCGCAGGTATTCGATCTCCACCGGCTCGAGCGGCACGACGATCCACGCGCCGTTCGCGTCGCGCAGGCGCAGGCCCAACTCCGTGCGCTGGACCATGCGCGTCACGTCGGCGCGGAACGCCTGGGCGGTTCCAAAGCCGCCCGTGATCTCGAAGCGGGCCCATACGCCCACCCTGTCCGGCAGCACCGGCAGCTCGTAGCCCGGCTCCGGCAAATTGGGCGGATCGCCGGGCGCGCGCGGCGTGTAGATCGCGCCCAGGTCGGACCGCCAGTACAGCGTGTCGCCAAACGTGTCGGGATCGATGGCCAGGATGGTGCCGCGCAGGTCACTCGCCAGGCCGGTGCTCAGGTTGGCGCCGGGCACCCGGTAGGCCGTGCTGGCGGCGGCGATGCCATCCTGCCCCGCGAAATAGGACGCGGGCCGGGCGCGGTTGGCGTTCAGACTCGTGTCCCGCTCCACCAGCCGGATATCGGTCCCCACGGCGTATTTCGCCTGATCTTCGTGGCTGTTGGACACCGTCGCGCGGAAGCTCGTCGCGAACCAGCCAATGCCGATCGCCAGCGCCAGCAAGAACGTGATGCGCCCGTAGTGCACCGGCTCGCGGCTGAGCTGCCAGGTCGCCAGCGCGCTCAACAGGCCGCGCCCCGCCGCCGCCCCGCGCGCCACCACGCCCGCGATGATCGGGAAGAAGCGCAGCGCCAGGCTCCCCAGCGCCAGGAACAGCAGCGCCGGCGCCATCAGCATCAGCGGATCGGCCTGCTGGCCGCCCAGGTTCACATCCGAGAGCGGCGACCCGCGCCGGACCAGCAGCCACAGCGCGCCCAGCCCGACGACCGCCAGGATCGCGTCGAGGTAATAGCGCTGCCACCAGTGCTGGTGCTCGCTTCGCGTCGCCGCGCCGCCCGCCAGCACCAGCGGCAGCCGCAGCACGGACCGCAGCGTGCCGAGCAGCGCCAGGAAGGTCACCGCCGCCGCCAGCGCCGCGAACCCGAACACGTTCGCCGTCAGCGGCAGGGGAAATTCCTCGGTGTTGGCGACCATCGGGCCGAGCGCCGTCAGCAGCATCTGCGACAGGAACGGCGCGACGATCACCGCCAGGATGCAGATTAACAGCGCCTCGATGCCGCGCAGCAGCACGATCTGGCTGTCCCAGGCCCCGCGGCTCTGCAGCATGGCGATCTCGCGCCGCTCGCTGCGCCGGACCAGCGCCGCCGTCACCATCAGGAAGAACAGCACGAGCGCCCCGACCTGCAGCAGCAGCAGGCCGAAGGGCGCGTCGAGCAGCTCCACCTCGTTGTGGTACGCCAGCAGGATGCCGTCGTCGCGGTCGCGCCGGATGGTGTCGTAGTCGATCAGGCGCGTGTAATAGTTGAAGGCGAGATCCTGGCGCTGGGTATTGGCGCTGGGATCGCTGACGGCAGGCGCCACCGATTCCTTGAAAGTGAAGCGCATGTTGCGGTCGAGCGTGCGCAAGGCGTCGCGCGCCACGTTGATGCGCGAGAACGGCAGGTTGTCGTGCGCCAGCAGGACGCGCCAGCCGATCTTGGTCGGCGTATCGGGCAGGAAGCCGGTCGCGGCGCGGAACACCGCCTCGCGCCCGGTCAGGAACACGAACTCGTAATCCCACAGGCCCGCCCCGCTCTGCCGGTCGAGCAGCCGCAGCGGCGACGGCTCCATCCAGTACGGATCCAACTCGTCGATGGGGGCCACCACGCCCGTAATCCGCAACGTGATCGGGCGGCTGGTGGCATGGCCGCCGCCGGTGCTCCCGCGCTGGTCCATGCCCTGGTCGAGCACGAACACGGTGCCCGGCTCCAGGTTGATCTCGTTGGCGACGTTCAGGCCAATCACGCCCTCGACGTCGACGCCAACGGGCTCCGCCTCGGGCAGTCGTCCATCGACGACGCGCACCTGCTCGGTCCAGCCATCGTAATAGGCCAGGTGCGTCCGGATGCCGATCAGCGGCTGGAGGTCCGTGCCGCTCTCCGGCACCAGCGAGAGGCCCATCGCCTCGGTCTCGTTATGGACCACGATCCGGTCGACCCAACCCTCGATCGCGCCCAGGTCCTGGCGGATCAGCCCTTCGGCCAGGGCCGTCGCGCCCGCGGCCTGCTGTTCCAGGCCGCCCCGGTCCGCCCACTCCGCCGCGCGCAGGCTGATGCTGGCCTGGACGTGGACATCGCGCGCGGGCTGGTCGTCCAGGCGCTGCGTCATGCCGACCTGGGCCACCGCGGTCGTATACAGCGGCACCAGCGCGCCGATCGACGCCGCCAGGATCGTCCCGGCGACAATGGTCAGCAGCGAGCGCCACTGCGTGATCAGGCGCGCCACGGCCAGATGAAACGCGAAACGGACCGGTGTCCGTCTCAATTCGCGCCAGCCATCTCCCAACCGTTGGGTCCAACGAGATGATGTGCGACGACGACTACCCATTCACGACAATCCTTGACGATGTTGAGCGCATCAACCAGGGGGCGGACGTTGGCGCTGCCCTTCACCAACGTACAACTATACCTATACCGTTTATACGTGGATTGGGTTCAACCCTGTCACCCAATTCGAGCGCAAACGTCTATTTTAGCGCAACTTGGGCCATCCGGTCAGGGGATGTTGCCGGTGGGACATCCGCCAGGCAGCTTCAGGGGCGCGAATGACGCGCCCCTGAAGACTCAACTTGCCTGCTGCTAGTTGGCCGGGATGGGCGTGCTCGTCGGCGGCAGCGTGGGCGTCGGCTCGACGCGGATCGGTGTTGCCATGATCGGCGTGCCGGATGGCGGAATCACGGATGGCAGCGTGGGCGTGGGCTGGGCTGTGACCGGCGGAATGATCGTCGGCACCGGCGTGCCGGACGGGATGAACGTCCGCGCCGGATCGATCCGGATCTCCGTCCCGATGAGGGGTGTCCCCTGCGGGATAAACGTGGGCGTTAACAACAACGTCGGCTGACCAGCTTCCTGCGCCAGCGGCACCGACCAGAACAACTCCGGCGCGAGCGCATCCGGCGCGACTTGGAAACGGGCAAGCTCGCCCACGAAGAAATTCGGGTTCAGCGCGATGAGCTGTTCGAGCGCGCGGCGGGCGTCTTGGACCTCGCCCTGCGCCGCGTGAGCCAGAGCCTGCCAGTAGTACACCTCTTCGACGTAGGGCGTCACATCCAACATGGACGCGGCAAGATCGATCACATCGGTATAACGCCCGATCTTGAAATAGGCTTCATAGGGCCCGAACTGGTACCACAGCGCGCGGAACGGCAGACCCATATCCAGGGCCCGGTCGTACGCGGCGGCGGCGTCCTCGAAACGGCCCAGCGCGGTATACGCCGTGCCCAGGTTGAACCAGCCCCATTTGTCCTCTGGCGTGGCGTTGGTGGCCGTCCACGCGACATTATGCGACCTGCCAACACCGTAGGCCGGATCGCCATAGCCCAGCAGCGCGGCCTGCACATCGGCGACCCGGTCGGCGGGGAACACCACGACGAACGTCCGGTTGAACGGCCACCACGCGGCGTCGAACTCGCTGAACGGGACGCGGCGCGGCTCCGTCGCCGGGCCGAGATAGCTGTCGTAGACCAGCAGCACGCCCGCGCCCTCGTCGTAGCCGGTCACGAGCTGGTAGTGCCCGAACCAGCCATCCGACTCCGTGTCCATCTCCACCGCCGCGATCACCGGGAAGCCCGCCGCCACCACGCTCTTCAGCACGTCCAGCGTGCCGCCCATGCGGTAGATCGCGCGGTAGGGCGTCTGCCCGCTCACGTAGGCGACCATCTGCCATGGACTGACGCTCTTGTCTTCCGAATCGGGCTTCAGCCAGCGGGCGGCGGTTTGCTGGTTGCCGTCCCAGCCAACCACACTGAGCGCCATCGCCAGCGTTGCCGGGCCGGCGTTGTTCCAGCCCTGCGCCTCGTAGCGCACGCCCTCCAGCGATACCGACGGCGCCAGCGGCGGCGGCACCATTGTGGGATCGAGCACCTCGATCGCTTGCGCCTCAAACGGGACCGGCGTCGCCGTGATGATGACCTGCGACGGCACGTCCGCCGGCAGCGTGACCTCAGCGCCTTCAGCCGGGACGGCGGTGGGCAGGACCGGGGTCGCCGTGATGACGACCGGCTGCTCCGGGACCGGCGTGAACGAAGGCAGTGGAGTCGCGGTCTCGGTCGCCGTGTTCTGGATCGCGGCGGGCTGGCTCCCGTCACCGCCGCCGGATGGTGCGCCCGGCGCGGCGGGCGTATCACCCTGCCGCGCGTTGAACAGCAGCAGCGCGCCCCCAAACAAGACCGCCATCAGCAGCGCCGCGATCAATGTCGGCGCCAGCCGTGGCCGTGGCAGCGGCCCCCACCATGTTCGCTGGATGGTCCGAGTTGTCAGTACGCTCATGTCGTCTATCTCCCTGTCGTCGTGTGTTGGTGTCCCCCAGGTGGGTAGTTCGCTGCTCCGCCCATTGCGCGACATCGCGCCTGCGCTCTGAGGACGCGTGACGCTCACCCGCAGCGGCGGCAGGTTCGCGCCCTCGACGCGCGCCGCCGCCTCGCTCCGCACGGCAGCACCGATGCGCTCCCACTCGTGGACCAGCGCGCGGCATGCCTCGCAGGTCGCCAGGTGAACCTCCACCGCCTCGCGATCCTCCGGCGGCAGTGCGCCCGCCACGTACAACGGCAGTTGGCTTTGCCAGGGTTCATGCATCGGCGTTCTCCTGTAAACGCAGCAGCGCGTGCAGCAGCGCCTTGGCCCGGTGCAGGCGGCTCTTGACCGTGCCGGGCGCGACCCCCAGCACTTCCGCCGCTTCGGGACCCGACAGATCGTGGTAGAAAACGAGCTCGAGGGTTTCGCGCTGATCGGGCGGCAGCCCGGCGAGCGCAGCGCGCAGCGCGGCCTGATCCGCCTGGACATCCAGCCGGTCGCCGGGCGCGTCGGCGTCCGCGGCGAGGTCGTCGTTGAGCGGGGCATGCAGCGGCGCGCGCCCCTGCCGGGCCGTGATCGCCCGCCGCCGCGCAATCGCCAGCAGCCACGTCCTCACCGAGCTGTCGCCGCGAAACCGCCCCGCGCCCTGCCAGACAGCCAGCATCACGTCTTGCAGCACCTCTTCGGCCAGGTGTCGATCGTCCACCTGCCCGATCAGGTAGGCCAGTATCCCCAGCCCGTGCCGCTCGTAGAGGGTTTCCAGCGCGCGTGAATCGCCTCGCGCGATGGCGTGGATGAGCTGGCGATCGGTTGGCTGGGCGGTCCAGATGTGGTCAGGCATGGTCGCTCCTCACGCGTTCACCCTAATAGTCCGGCGAATCGCGTCTGAGGTTCCATTTTGCCAGACGAATGGCAAATTGCACGGTTCTGACATAACCCGAATACCATTTTCGTGGATTTTCCCCAATTAATCGCTTGTTTAGTTAAGAGCCACGGGCTATACTTACCTTTATGGTCTTCGCAGCCGGGCTCGAACGCAGCGACAACCAGCCCTACCTGTCTATAATGTTACTCTTTTTATGTTATGATAAGTGCCAGTGGCGGGCTGCGTGGGTGATAGTGACCCGAGATGCAGCGTAGGAGGAGCACTGGCCCGGCATCCTTCGAGGCCCGTCAGCGAAACAATTCGACTCCCTGCACAAAGGTGGTAGATAGCACATGGATTTCGAGGAAGACAAGCACGAGGAATCGGTTTCCTCCAACGGCGAACCGAACACCAGCGCGCAACCCACACCGGATGAGACGGGCGCCAGCTTCGAAGAGATGTTGGAGGCGTCCTTCGACTACGAGCCGCCGCGCCGGGGAGAAATCCGCGACGCCGTGATCTTGCAGATCGAAGCCAATGAGATCATTGTCGACATGGGCGCCAAACAGGATGGCATCGTCACTGCACAGGACCTCGAACGCCTGGACAGCGAGTACCGCAAGTCGCTCAAAGTCGGGCAGAAGGTGCCAGTGTATGTGCTCAATCCCCGCGACAGCGACAGCAACCTGATCGTCTCGATCAACATGGGGCTCCAGCAGTACGATTGGGACTCTGCCCGCCGCCTGATGGACGAGGACGAAGTCGTTGAGGTCACTGTCACCGGCCACAACCGGGGCGGCGTTCTGGTCAAGTGGAACATGCTCGAGGGCTTCATCCCGTCCTCGCATATGGTCACGGTCAGCGCCGGGCTGCAGGGCAACGAGCGGCGCGAAGCGCTCAACAGCCTTGTCGGGCAGAAGGTCGGCGTCAAGGTCATCGAGGTGGACCAGGACCGCCGCCGCCTGATCTTCTCCGAGCGCGAGGCCCAGCGCGAATGGCGTGCCCAGCAGAAGGCGCGGCTGCTCTCCGAGCTGAATGAGGGAGACATGGTGCGCGGCACGGTCACCGGCCTGCGCGACTTCGGGGCGTTCGTCAACCTGGGCGGCGCCGACGGTCTGATCCACGTCAGCGAGCTGGCCTGGCACCGGGTCGATCATCCGCGTGACGTGCTCAAGGTGGGCCAGGAGATCGACGTTTACGTCCTGAGCCTCGACCGCGAGACCAACCGGATCGCGCTCAGCCGCAAGCGCCTGCTGCCCGACCCGTGGGATGATGCGCTGGAACGCTATTTCGAGGGTATGTTGGTCGAAGGCACCGTGACGAACGTCGTGGACTTCGGCGCGTTCATCGCGCTGGATGACGGCCTGGAGGGCCTGCTGCACCTCAGTGAAATGGGCGATGGCACGCTCAAAGAGCCGCACAGCTACGTCAAGAAGGGCGACCGGCTGCAACTGCGCATCAGCCGCCTGGAACCCGATCAGCGCCGCGTGGGCTTCACCCAGCGCTGGGGTATCGGCCAGGAGGAGCCAGCCGCGCCGGGCGCCCCCGCCGAAGTTGAAGAGGTCGAAGAGGAAGAGGCTGAGGCCGTACCGCTGGCCGAAGCCGACGTCGAAGTCGAGCCCGCCGTCGAGGAAGAGGCCGAGGCTGAGCCTGTATCCGAAGCCGACGTCGAAGTCGAGCCCGCCGTCGAGGAAGAGGCCGAGGCCGAGCCTGTGGCCGAAGTCGAGCCCGCCGTCGAAGAAGTCGAAGAAGAGACTGAAGACGAGGACGACGACGATGAGGACGACGACGACGAGGACGACGACGACGATGAGGACGACGACGATGAGGATGAGGACGACGATGAGGATGAGGACGACGATGAGGACGAGGACGACGACGAGAACGACGACTGAACCTCGCCGCCGCCTGCCGTCCCGCGTACGGCCCTGCTGAAGACCCGCCACCCCGGTAACCGATACGGGGTGGTTCTGGTCTCGGCCGGCAACAGATTGTGCCAACCGGAACAATTCGTTTGACAAACCGCGCCAGGCTCGCTATAATGCTCCGGACTCTGGAGAGGAGGGCGCGTTGCGCAATTAACCGCTTGGTTTCGAAGACGTTCGTCTCGGGTTATGGCACTTCTAACAACCAGATAAGTTCGTTTCTCGACGCCAGCGGCGTCGCGCGCCGCGATCATCCCGAATTAACCGCCGGATTCTGATCACACTTCTGTGGCAGATTCCGGTTTTTGTTTGGGCTTCCCAGAGCCAAAAATTCGACCCCTGGGGGGATAGACAAAAAGAAATATGGTAGACACCACACAAGTACACACAGACTCGGTAGACGCGGACATGGACTTCCTGACCTTGTTGGAGGAGTCGTTCGCAGTGGAACAGCCCGTGCGCGGCGACATCGTCACCGGTGTTGTCCTGTCGATTGACAACATGGGTATGTTAGTGGACCTCGGCATGAAGCGTGACGGCGTCGTGCCCCGCAACGATATGGAGAAGCTCGGCGACGAGGCAACGTTCACCGTTGGGGCTGAAATCCCGGTGATGATCGTCCGCACCGAGGACGAGGACGGCAACATGATCGTCTCGGTCGCGCAGGCCAAGCAGAATGAAGACTGGCTGCGCGCTGAAGAGATGATGACGTCCGAAGATATGTGGAAGGGCATCATCGCCGACGCCAACCGCGGCGGCCTGATCGTGCCGTTCGGCAATCTGCGCGGCTTCGTCCCGGCCAGCCACGTGGTAGACCTGCCGCGCGGGCTCAGTGAAGACGAGCGCAAGACCCACCTGATCGACATGATCGGCAAGCCGATCTCGGTCAAGGTGATCGAGGTCAACCGCCGGCGGCGGCGCCTGGTGCTCAGCCAGCGCGAGGCCCAGCGCGAGATCCGCGACGCGCGCAAGGATTCGCTGCTCGAAAACCTGAGCGAAGGCGAAACCCGGCGCGGCGTGGTGAGCGGCCTGCGCGATTTCGGCGCGTTCGTCGATCTCGGTGGAGCCGACGGCCTGATTCACATCAGCGAGCTGGCCTGGCACCGCGTCAAGCACCCGCGCGAACTGCTGAACGTGGGCGACGAGATCGACGTGTACGTGCTGCGTCTGGACCAGGAGGGCCGCCGCATTGGACTGTCGCTCAAGCGCCTGCAGCCGAACCCGTGGTCGCAGGTGGACGAGCTGTACCACGTCGGCCAGATGGTGGAGGGTGTGATCAGCCGCGTGACGCAGTTCGGCGCTTTCGTGAGCCTGGACCCGGGCATCGAGGCGCTGCTGCACGTCAGCCAGATCGCCGACCCGGCGCCGGAAAACCCGGCTGAGCTGCTGCGCGAAGGCCAGACCATCTCGGCGCGGATCATCAGCATTGAACCGCACCGCCAGCGCCTGGGCCTGAGCATCCGCGACGTCGACAACGACCTGCCGGATGTGGAAGATGCCCTGGATACCGAAGACCTGCTCGACAGCGAGGACGCGCTGGACACGCAAGAGCCGCTCGAGTCGCAAGATTCGGCGGACGGCGAAATTGAGCCTAGCGCAACCGAGGCAGACACGGTACAATCTGAAATGGTTGACCCGGTTGCCGAGGAAGAGCCAATTGCCGAGTAGCATCTGAACGTGACGCAAATCATGAATGGGC
Source organism: Aggregatilineaceae bacterium (assembly GCA_040767355.1). Taxonomy (GTDB): domain Bacteria; phylum Chloroflexota; class Anaerolineae; order Aggregatilineales; family Aggregatilineaceae; genus LM3-B42. Next base: position 55,493 of record JAXGOS010000025.1, read on the forward strand.
AGGTTCTGATTGGGCAACCTGCCCTTCTTTTTGAACGTTCGGGCTGTATCCAGTTGCTTACGGAAAGGTGGTGACACTGAATGGCACATGTTGAGCTTCAGAGCGGCGAGTCTCAGGAACAACTGCTCAAGCGCTTCCGCAAGCAAGTTGCGAAAGACGGTATCCTGAGCACCGTTCGCCGGAAGCGGTGGTATGTCTCCAAGAGCGAGCTGCGCCGCATCCAGAAGAAAAAAGCGATCCGCCGTGCGCGCCGCAAGCAGCGCAAGACGAGCTAAGACGCAACACGGTTTGACCAGCGCCGGGGATCAGAGGCGGCTCGTGCCCCTCTCCCCCGCGCTGTTAGCGTATCACTCGAAGGACAGAGACGGAAGCGATAGAGACTGATGGCAAAACGCCCCGAGGAAAAAATTGAGATGGAGGGCACCGTTGTCGAAGCCCTTCCCAACACTCAATTCATGGTAGAGCTGGAAAACGGCCACAAGGTGCTGGCCTATCTCTCCGGCAAAATGCGGAAGTACTACATTCGCATCTTGCTCGGCGACCGGGTCCGGGTCGAGCTGACGCCCTACGATCTCACGCGCGGGCGCATCACCTACCGCTACAAGAAACGCGGCAGCTCGTCGCCTGAAGACGACGAATAGATTCCAGCAGTCTCGCCTCGAAACCGGTCGCCTCATTCCCCGACGAGGCTTTTGTTGTTGATCGATGTTTTCACGTGTATGGCAGATCGAGGCGCTCAAATTCGACCGGCGCCTGCACTACACCCTCCCCGCCCACTTGCTGGATGACGACGGAACGCACCTGTGGTTTCGGGCACAGCCCGGCGGCCTGATCGATCACATCACGCGCGGCAAGCAGTTCACCATCCGCCACCCCTCGGACATGATCTTCTGGCGCGAGCGCTGGTACAACGTCTACGTGAATTACACCGACGACGGGGAGTTCTCACACTTTTACTGCAACGTGGGACTGCCGCCCGAGCTGGTCGACCGCACCCTCCGCTTCGTGGACCTCGACCTGGATGTGCAGATCTGGCCGGATGGGCGCTACAGCGTGCTCGATGAGGAAGAATTCGCCGAGCATGCCGAGCGGTTCGGCTACCCGCTCGCAACGCAGCAAGCCGCGCGCCAAGCCGTGGAGGAACTCCTGGCCCGCTGGCGGGCTCGCCTATCGCCGTTCGACCGGCCCTGGCCTGCTTAGTTGGTGTCCGGCTGGACGCCCGGCATGTCCGTCGGGATTCCGTGCAGATCGCGATCGATTTCCCACGGATACACGATATACGCGTCGGTGACCGCGCCGTAGAAGTCCGGCTCGGCCTTGCCAAACAGCGACCGGTAGGGGTTGAAGTGGAAAACGCAGGTGTAGGCCGTGGCGCCCGCCGACTGGCAGCGGCTCTTGACCGCCGTGCTGGTGCGCCCGCTGCCCCACACATCATCCACGATCAGGATTCGCTTGTCGGCCAGCAAGTCGTCTTCGGGAAACTGCAAGAAGGACGGCCAGACGAACAGGCTGGCCTTATCGCCGTGGCCGAGCGCCTGAGGAAAGTCGACCGCGGCAATCAGCACGCTGCTGATGTCCAGCGCCTCGCTGAGCAGGCCGCCGGGCACGATGCCGCCGCGCGTGATCATCACCATCTCGTCAAAGCGTCCCGCGGCGCGCAGTTGCGACAGCAGCACGTCGACCAGCTTCTCAACATCGGCCCAGGTCAACCATTCCTGGCGTAGCGGTTTGCGCGGTGATTCCATGCGGGGCGCCCTTCTATTATGGCTGGCAGTGTAATGGATAGTAATCTGGAATTATGACCTCAGTTCGTGGTAAAGTCAAAGCAAACGCTTGCCACGGACCGTCGACAGCGTGATAATTGAAGGTAAGGTTAAATTCTGGTTTAGTTGAGTGCCGGGCCCGTGGTGGGAAGGAGTCGTATCGTGAAGACTAAGGCTGAACGGAGTATTGAAGCCCTGACCTGGGCCGCGGTGATCATCTGGCTGGGGTTTGCCCTGGTCACCCATCTCTTGGGCTACGTCTGGCTGATCGTGATGGTGCTCGGCATCATCCTGCTCAGCTCGGCCATCTACCAGCGCAGCCAGGGCTGGCAGACCTCGCTGGCCCTGTGGGTCGCCGGAATCTGGATGGCCGTCTTCAGCGTCATCGAGATCCTCGGCGCCTTCGTCAGCGCGCTCAACAACGGCGACGGGCTCAACATCGACCTGTGGGTGTACATGGGCATCGCGCTGGTGTCGATGGGCGTGGCCGTCGTCCTGCGCCACGTAAACTTCCCCAAGTTGAGCACCAGCCGCCAGAATCAGGATGTGGGCACCTATGGCGCGTCGTCCTACATTCCGCGCCCGGTGCAGGAAGATTACAGCGCGGGGTACGTGGCGCCAGCCGGTCAGGAAGACTACAGCGCCGGTTATGCTCCCGCCGGCGGCGGGGGCTACAGCGCACCCTACAGCGCGCAGAGCCAGCCCGTCAATCCGGCGAGTGCCGGGTATAGCGCGGGCTACAGCGGGCAGGTCCAGCCCGCCACTCAGGCCGGCGCAGCCTACAATGCGGGCTACAGCGCGCAGAGCCAGCCCGTCAATCCGGCGAGCGCGGGGTATAGCGCGGGCTACAGCGGCCAGAGCCAACCCGTCAATCCGGCCGGGCCCGCCTACAATGCGGGCTACAGCGCGCAGAGCCAGCCCGTCAATCCGGCGAGCGCCGGGTATGCCCCCACCGGCAGCGAGGGTTACGCCCCCGGCTACAGCGGGCAGGTCCAGCCCCCTGCCCAGCAGATTCCGCCCGCCCAGGTGCCGCCCGTTCCGCAGGGCTACGACCCAGTCTGGAACAATCCGGCCGTAGCGCAGCCGGCAGCCCGGCCTGGCCAGCGCGGATCAGTCGCGCGCCAGCGGCGGACCGCCCGCCCGGTCGAAGAGCCGTCGGACCTGGAGTCGCGCGTCGAGGACATCATCCGGCGCAGCCGCGAGCACCGCGACGTCGACAATCTGCCCTATTAAGCTGGCGGTCACACTCCGGGGACGGGCGCCCAGCGCGGGCTATCAGAACAGGCGCAGCCCAGCAGACACAGCCAACAGCCCGTATATCGCTGCCACGATCAGCCGCACTGTCCGCGCGCCGAAGCGTTGAACGATGGTCTGCATCCGGTTTTCATCAAAGAAGTACTTCACCCCGAACAGCGTCCCAGCACACCCCACCAGCCCGCCGACAAAGATGATCACATCGAGCAGCACGCCAAAATCCATCACCAGCCCCCATTCAGACGACCGGCGGCGCTGGCCGCCGGTCGCACGCTCTTAGCAGAGACTCAGCCGGCCTGCTCGATCAAGGAGAAGAATTCCTGCCACTCTTCGGGCGAGAAGTAGAGCGAGCCCCAGTCGAGCTCGACCTCGATGCTCGGTTCGTCCTCGCTGTCTTCCATCTCAGGATTGCGGCCTGCTTCGAAGATCTGGTCGATGAAGTCTTCCCACTCTTCACCGAAGAAATGGACCGTCACCGGCCCCAGTTCGACGTGATAGGTGGTCTCGCCGTCGGGTTCCTCCGCCGACCAGACGACATAATTCTCGGTTTCAGCAAGCGTCTCTACAGGAATCTCCGGCAGATCGTTATCGTTGTCGTTCATCAGGCAGGTTTCTCCTTGTTGCGGATTCAGGTTCGTGCTATTCATTGTCCTCTGCACTGTCGAAATTGTCCAGCGCGCGCAGCACCTCGGCCAGTGCCTGCAGCGACGCGCCGCTGTGCGCTTGCTCGTCCAGATCGGGCACATGAAAGCGCCGTTCGAGCATGTTGTCTTCGAAGCCGGGCGAGCCGAAAACCTCCGCCAGCCGGCCCGCGATGTGCCGCCGGCGCCCGGCATCCCACGCAATAGCCAGCTTGGTCCAATACATGCGGTAACCGGTCGTGATCCGCTCCTCGCTGAGCGGCTCAGGGGGCTGGCGCTCCGGTGGGGGAGCGTCGTTCATCATGCGGCGCCAGAAATCCACGGGAAAGCCTCCTGGTGTGTGCGAACCGCGCCGGGTGGCCTAGGCGCAGTGTGTCCGGTCAGGGGGTGGCGGGCCGCGGCGTTAGCGCGCCCACTCGGAGACGTCGGCCCGCTGATCGTCCGGTTCCGCCGGCACGATCTCGCTGGCGATAGGGTCGTTGCCATCCTCCGGCAGAAGCGGGAAGCGCTTGCTCAGCCAGGCGCGCATCACGCGGTAGACCAGGCTGTTTTGCTGGGCCGGACCGGTGGGCAGCGCGGGAAACAGCTCTTCGTCGAGCAGCTTGCCGCGCAGGTAACGTCCGAACAGGCGGATCGTCGCCACCGTCGGCGCGGCCAGGACCACGCCGAACACACCGGCCAGGTTCGATCCGATCAGGATGGCCACCAGGACCACAAACGGGTGCAGGTTCAGGCTGTTGCCCAGAATGCGCGGCACCAGGAAGATCGCCTCCAACTGCTGGATGCCGATATAGGTCAGCGACACGACGACCGCGTACATCAGCCCGGCATCCAGCCCGCTAATGGTCGAGCTGGACGACGTGAGCGCGAACAGCACCGCCGGAATCTGGGCGAGCGTGGGGCCCAGGTTGGGGATGAACTCCAGAAAACCGGCGACGAGTCCCAGCAGCAGCGGCTGGGGCAGCCCCAGGATCAGCGCCGCAATATAGGTGGCGGTGCCGACCGCCAGGCAGAGCAGAAGCTGCCCGCGCAAGTACGCGTTCCAGATCAGCCCCAGCTCGTGACTCAGGCGCCGCACATCGCCCTGATAGCTGTCCGGGATACCGTTGATGATGTAGTCGGAGAAAAGCGGCCCGTCGCGCATCAAATAGTAGAGCATGATCAGCGCGAAGACCGCCGCCACCAGGATCGATACCGCCCCACCCAACACGCCGATCGCGGGATCGGCCAGCGAGAGGAGCGTGTCTTGCAGGTTCGCGGTGAGATCGGTCTCGCCTTCTTCGTCGGTGCCCACGATGCGGCTCAGCTCTTCCCACGGGACTACCGTCGCGCCGCCGATCGTGATGGGCTTGTTGAGCACGTTCTCGAGGTCGTGCTGCGTGCTCTCGACCAGCTCTGGCAGATCGTCGGCGAGCTGGCGAAGCTGCACCAGCGTGGCGGGCACGACCAGTCCGATCAACAGGGCGAACGCGCCCAGAACCAGCAGTCCGGTCAGCACCACGCTCAAGGTGCGGCGCACCTCGTAGGATTGGATGAACCCCAGGCGGCGCTCGAAGAAGGTGACCACCGGCGCCAGCAGATACGCCAGGAGCACCGCGATCAGGATTGCCGTCCAGGTAATGGCGCCGACCTGCCGGGCCACCAACAGGATGAGCACCAGAACCACCAGGGTTACGATCCGCTTGGTAGCCTGGCTCCAGGGCGGGCTGGTGACGGAGGGCACCCTGCTTGACACGTTGGCCGTCCTTCCTTCGCTGCGCATAGGTGGGTCTTGATTCTGCTGTTGATTCTATTGTAACGTGCGGCGCACCGCACGTCGAACGTCGCGCGGGGGACGACGCCGGGCCGGCCCGCGTTCGGGCAAAATAGACAAATGCGCATCGACTTATGTGCAAGCAGGCAAATTGCGTCTTGGCTAATGCCCTATAGCCTGATAAAATGAAATCGGGGTAGACAGTATGTCTGGTCAGAGTTCTGAACGACACAAAACGCGGATTCGATGCACTTTTTAAAGTACGTCTGACCCAAAGAGTATTTTTGTGTTTGCGACCCCAGCACTCCCCTGGTCGTTGAATAGACG
>JAXGOS010000026.1:0-60339 GCA_040767355.1 Aggregatilineaceae bacterium
CCGTCGTCGCGCGCCTCGGCAGAGATGAGGCTGAGCCGGGTGGGCAGCTCGCCAGGCAGCAGTTCCGGCGAGTCGAACAAGGATGGGGTGGCTGTGCCGCCAATCAGCGCCGGGAAGATGTCGAGGTTGACCTCGTCGATCAGCCCGGCCCGGAGCAACGCGCCGTTGAGCCTGCCGCCCGCCTCGGACAGCACGCACGTGATGCCCAGCCGGTCCGCCAGCTTGCCCAGCGCGGCGCGCAGGTCCACGCGGGCATCGCCGACCACCAGGTAGGGAATCTTCTCGCGGCGCAGATAGGCCAGATACTCGGCGGGCGTCTGCCGGGCTACCAGCACCATGAGATACCAGCCCGCCCATTCCTCGCCCGGAAACTCCTTGTACAGCCAGCGAACGCGACCGCGGCTGTCGACGACGGTGAACCACCCGCGATGGCCGGGCCGGTTGACGATCTCATCGGGCAGAAAGTCCTCCCACAACCCGGCGGTGTCCTCGGTGACCGGCGGCAGCGGGTCGGGCGTGGTGCCGTCGAGCACCAGCGAGCCGCTGCCCTCCAGAATCGCGCCGGGTTGGAGCTGCGCTTTGAGCCTGAACCACAGTTCGCTGCCCTCACCGGCGACAGCGTTCCAGCGTTCGTCGCCGAACAACAGCAGCGTGTCCGGCGACAGCGTCAGCCGGCCATCCGCCGAAGCGGCCTGAACAACGACGACTTTGGGACGGTTCTTCAACGCATACCTCCTCGCAGATTGGAACTCTACATCCATCATACAGCCTTGGTGGCTCAATGGAGGGTTGGGCTCGTTTTCCGCGTAGAGGGGGGCCGAAACCTTGGTGCGCAAATGGAGGGTTTTCAGCGCGTGCTCGCGCGCGCGATCATGGCCTCCAATTGGGCGATCACGTCGAGGGCGCGCTGCTCGGCCTCGTCCAGCGTGGAGAGCCAGCGATCCGCCACCGAATAGACGTCTTCATCCGGGCGCGGCGTGTCGAGAACCTGGCGCAGGTTGCTCCCCCCGCCCTGGTCGAAGTGGCGCAGCATCCGCAGGATCGCCATGATGCTGTATCCCGCCAGGCGCAGCATCCGGATCACGCGCACGCGCCCGATCTCGTCCGGCCCGTACATCCGGTAGCCGTTGGCCGGGTCGCGCGGGACATCCAGCAGGCCATTGCGATCCCAGTTGCGCAGCATATCCACCGTGACGCCCAGGTGCTGCGCCACTTCCCCGATGCGCCGCGCAGGCATGCCGGTATCGGTCGCCTGGCCCGCCGCCCAATGCTCCAGGAATTCCACGGCCGCTTCAGCCTGGGCGCGCTCGGAGCGGACGCGGGCGAGATAGGCATACGCCAGCTCCAACGCGCCGCCCAGGTCGCCGCGCGCCGCCGTCCGCACGACGGACGTCACCAGTGGTCTGGCGGGGAGGTTGCTGTGCAGGGCCGTCCAGGCCAACCGCATCTGGTCGCGGTGGCGCTCGGTGAACAGGCGATAGCCGCTGGGGCTGCGCGGGATGGGCGGAAGCAGACCCCATTCCTCGTACAGGCGGACGGTGTTCGGGTGCGCGCCCACCGCTTTGGCAATATCAGATGTGCGCAAATGCCGCATGACGTTCCCTCGCTCGCTCCAGCGCCAGCTACGCAGATGAGTATAGCGAAATCCGGGTAGGGTGGCACGGTTTCACGGTGCTTAGGCGGCAAAATCTGTTACAATCGAGCATAGGTTCGAGTGAGTGAATGAAGGAGACTTCTTGTTATGACCAGATTACGTCGTTTCTTCACGTTCGGGATCGCGATCGCCCTGCTGGTCGCGCTGGCGCCCGCCGCTGCCCAGGACGAGGTGACCCTCGTCGTGTGGGACAACTGGACGCGCGACGCGGAGCAGGCCATGATCGAACAGCTCAACGCCGAGTTCGAGGAGGCCAATCCTGGCGTCACCATCCAGCGCGAAGCCTACGACACCAGCGACCTGACGGACATCCTGCCGCTGAGCCTCTCGGAGAGCAGCGGCCCGGACGTCGCCATGATCAACCAGGGCTTCAGCGGCATGGGCGCGCTGGTCGAGGCGGGCCTGCTGCTGCCGCTGGATGACTACGCCGCGCAGTTCGGCTGGGCCGACCGCTACGCCGAGGGCCTGCATGCCCGCAACCGCTTCACCGAAGATGGCGCCACGTTCGGCGAGGGCAATCTGTACGGCGTGTCGAACACAGCCGAGGTCGTCGCCGCGTACTACTGGAAGGCCGATTTCGAGGAGTTGGGGCTGTCCGTCCCGCAGACCTTCGCAGAGTTCGAGGCCATGCTCCAGACAATCAAAGACGCGGGCAAGACCCCGATCGTCTTCGGCAGCCTGGACGGCTGGCCCGCGATCCACACCTGGGGCGCCATCCAGCACGCCTACGCCACGCTGGATGAGCTGGACGCCTTCATGTTCCGCCGCGAGGGCGGCACCTTCGACACCGAAGCCAATCTGGCTTCCGCCCAGAAAATGGTCGAATGGATCGAGGCCGGGTACTTCTCGCCGGGCTTCGAGGGCATGGACTACGACAACCAGACGTTCAGCGCCTTCCTCAACCGCGAGGGCGTGATGTGGATCACCGGAAGCTGGATGACCGGCAGCATCATCGAAGAGCTGGGCGAGGAAGAAATCGGCTTCTTCGTCATCCCCTCAGCCATCGAGGGCGCGCCGCCGCTGTCGATTGGCGGCGTGGGCCTGGCCTACGGCGTCCGCGCCGCGTCGGAGCACCCCGACCTGGCCGCGGCCTACATCGACCTGGTGACCGGGCCGCGCGCCGCGGAGCTGCTGTTCGAGCAGGGCTTCCTGCCGGCGGCCACCGTCGATCCGGCGCTGCTGACCGAAGGCACCCTGACCGCCGACGTGGTCAACGCCTGGACCACCATCAGCTCGCAGAACGCGGTCGGCCACTATCTGGATTGGACCGTGCCGGACGTCGCCGCTAACATCCAGGAGCTGATGGCCGGCCAGGTCAGCCCGGAAGAGTTCGTTCAGGACGTCGAGGCTGATTACCAGGCGGGTGGCATGTAGTCTCGCGCCTCTCGCGCCGCGTGCAGCGCTTGTGAACCATTGCGGGGTGCTGGCTGTTTCGGCCGGCACCCCCTTCAATCAAGGACGCACCGATGAAAACGCGGTTTTTCAACACGCGCCTCGACAACCCGCCCTACATCCGCCCCTACCAAGCCTATCTGTTTATTCTCCCCGGACTGATCATCTACGCCGTCTTCGTGCTGTGGCCGATCCTCAACACGGCGCGTTACAGCCTCTACGACTGGACCGGCTTCAGCGACCCGGTCTACATCGGCCTGGACAACTACGCCGAGCTGTGGAACGACGAGGATTTCTGGCTGGCGCTGCAGCACAACGCGTTCTTCGTGATCTTCTACAGCATCCTGCCGATCATGCTCGGCCTGTTCCTGACCGCCCTGATGACGCGGCGCCCGCTGCGCGGCATGACCCTGTTCCGCACCGGCCTGTTCATCCCCCAGGTGATGAGTCCGGTCGTGGTGGGCATCATCTGGCGCTGGCTGTTCGCCTATGACGGGCCGATCAACGAGCTGCTGCTCGCGCTCGGCCTGGATGGCTGGGTGCGGCCCTGGCTGGGCGATTTCACCTGGGCGCGCTACGCGGTGGGCGGCGTGGGCGTGTGGGTGCAGTACGGGCTGTGCATGGTGCTGTTCATCGCCGGGGCGCAGTCGATCAACGCCGATCTGTACGATGCGGCCGCTGTAGCAGGAGCCAACGCGTGGCAGGAGTTCCGCCACGTGACGTTCCCCGGCCTGCGCCAGCAAATCCTGGTCGCGTTCGTGCTGACGTTCATCGCGGCGCTGCGCGTGTTCGACCTGGTGTTCGTGCTAACGCGCGGCGGCGGTCCCGGCAAGGAGACGATCGTCACCAGCCTGCTGATCTACCAGGAAGCGTTCCAGTACAACCGGGCGGGCTACGGCGCGGCGATGGCGCTGGTGCTGACCGTGATCATCGTGTCGGTGTCGGCGCTGGTAATGCGCCTGCAAGCGCGCGAGGAGGAGACGCCGTGATCCGCGACCGTGACTACCAGCGCAAGCAAGCGCGCACCGGCCTGACCTACCTCATGTTGATCATCTTCCTGATCGGGGCGCTGCTGCCCTTCGCCGGCATCTTTCTCACCGCCTTCAAGTCGTCGTCGGAGCTGGCGCAGGGCCCCTTCGCCCTGCCCGAAACGTGGCACTTCGACAACTTCCAGAAAGCCTGGGACGGCGCCCGCTTCGGCACGTATTTCCGCAGCAGCGTGATCGTGGTGGTGCCGGTCGTGATCATCGCGACCATCCTCTCGACGATGTCGGGCTACGCCTTCGGGATGATCCGCTTCTGGGGCGACAACGTGCTGCTGCTGTTGATCGTGCTGGGGCTGATGGTGCCCTCGGAAGCGGTGATCATCCCCCTGTGGAAGCTGATGGGCACGCTCGGTCTGCGCAACAGTTACTGGGCGCTGATCTTGCCGCAGGTGGGGCTGAGCTTCGCCTTCGGCACGTTCTGGATGCGCGCGCACTTCAAGAGCATGCCGACCGAGCTGGTCGATGCGGCGGTAGTGGATGGCTGCAACGTCTGGAACGTGCTGTGGCGGGTGCTGTTTCCGCTGTCGCGGCCCGCGCTGCTGTCGCTGATCGTGCTGCTGTTCATGTGGACGTGGAACGAGTTCTTCCTGGTGCTGGTCATGGTCACCGGGGACCTGCGCACGCTGCCGGTGGGGCTGGCGCTGCTACGCGGGCGCTACGCCGCCGACGTCCCGGTGATGGCCGCAGCGGCGACTATCGTCAGCCTGCCTGTGATCGTGCTTTACTTCATCTTCCAGCGGCACTTCATCCGCGGGATGGTGTCCGGCGCGATCAAGGAATGAGGCGGCGCACCGCGCCGCGTCTCAGTCGTCCTGCAGGATGGCTCCGGTGATGGGTCCGGCTCAGCGTAGGCGTTTCAGGCGCGGGTCGAGCGTGTCGCGCAGGCCATCGCCCAGCAGGTTGAAGCCCAGCACGCCGAGCATGATCGACAGGCCGGGATAGATCATCAGCCACGGCGCGATCTCGGAAATGCCCTGGCTGTCGCTGAGCATCACGCCCCACGACGGCTCCGGCGGCTGAGTGCCCAGCCCCAGGAAGCTCAGCCCGGCCTCGGTCAGCAGCGCCCACGAGAGGGCCAAACTCACCTGCACGATCAGCGGGGCAAGCGTGTTGGGCAGCACGTGCCGGAACACGATGCGGTCGTGCTTCATGCCGATGCTGCGCGCCGCCGTGACGAATTCCATCTCCTTGACGGACAGCACCGGCCCGCGCGCCACCCGCGCGAAGATGGGCGTGTAGACCACCGCGATGGCGATGATCGTCTTGTTGAGGCCGCGCCCCAGGATGGTCACCACCAGCAGCGCCAGCAGAATGGCCGGAAACGCGAAGAAGATGTCCATAATGCGCATCATGATCTCATCGAAGCGCCCGCCGACGTAGGCCGAGACGGTGCCGATCAGGGTGCCCGCCGTGCCGGATATGGCGACGGCTAGCAGGGCCACATACAGCGAATTAGTGGCGCCCTTGATCAGCCGGCTCAGCATATCGCGCCCGAACAGGTCCGTGCCCAGCCGGTACTGCTCGCTGGGGCCTTGCATCCGGTCGCGGGGGTGCTGCTCGATGGGCGAATAGGGCGTGACGCCCAGCGCGCCGAGAAGCGCCACGATGACGTAGATCACGACGATCACCAAACCCAGCGCCCCGCTCCGACTCCGCAGCAGGCGACGCAGCAGGCTGGGCTCTTTGGTCGTCGTCTGTTCGAATTCGCTACTTGTGGCTGCCATAGGAAATCCGTGGGTCTACCACCGCGTAAATCAGGTCCACCACCAGATTGATCATCACGAAATTGACCGCGATGAACAACGTCGCCCCCTGGATCAGCGCGTAGTCGCGCTGCGAGATGGCGTTGAGAGCCAGCCGCCCCAACCCCGGCAAGGCGAAAATCTGCTCGATAATCACCGCGCCGCCCAGCAGGTATCCCAGCTCGACGCCGGTCAGCGTCACGACCGGGATCAGCGCGTTGCGCAGCGCGTGCCGCGTGATGACCGTCCGGCTGCGCAGGCCCTTGGCGCGGGCCGTGCGGATGTAGTCCTCGCCCAGCACCTCGAGCATCGCCGAGCGGGTCGTGCGCATCACCGACGCCGAAAACGAAAACCCCAGCGTCATCGCTGGAAAGACGATCTGCTGGAGGTTTTTGGCCGGGTCCTCGGTCAGTTCCACATAATCGCCCGTGTTCGGCAAGATGCCAAAATACACGGACAGCACGTAGATCAGCAGCGTGGCGATCAGGAAATTGGGCGCGGCCAGCCCCACCAGCGCGAACAACCGCCCGAACAGATCGATGAACGAGTTGTGCAGGACGGCGGACATCGTCCCGAGCGAGATGCCGATCGTCAGCGCGATTACCAGCGACACCAGCGCCAGTTCCAGCGTCACGGGGAAGCGCTCCAGGATCAGGTCGAGCACGGGCTTGCCATGCCGGATCGAGAATCCCAGGTCGCCCTGCAGCACGTCGCCCATCCACGTCACGTACTGGACGGTCGCCGGTTTGTCCAGTCCAAAATACGCCTCCAGCGCCGCGCGCTGTTTCTCGGTCAGCATGCCGGCCTCGGTGCCCAGCATGGTCACGATGGCATCACCCGGCACCAGGCGGATGGCGACGAACACCAGCACCGACACGCCGATCAGCGTGGGGATGACAGCGACCAGGCGCCGCGCGATATAACGAAGCATGGAACCGCCCGCCCTTCGGGGTGTGCGGAGCGCATACCCGAAGATATGCGCTCCGCCTGGGACAACCTACAAACGAACGGCCGCCTTACCGGTTGAGCTTGGCTTCGCTCAGGTAGAAGATCGAGCCAGTCGGCGTCGGCGTGAAGTCGGTCACCCATGGCTGCTGGCCGGTGTAGGTGTAGCCGTTGTACAGCCAGATCCACGGGGACGTTTCAGCCAGGTGGCGCTGGAACTGGGCGAAGATCTCGAAGCGCGCTTCGGGATCGGTCTCGACCTGGCCCTGCTTCATCAGCGAGTCGAGCGTGTCATCGACGTAACCCGCCACCTCGCTGAAGTTGGCTTCGTACTGGAAGTAGCGCGAGTACATCGGGTACGGGTCGGACCGGCCACCGTTGAGCGCGATCGCTCCGACGAAGTCCGCCGCCAGCCAGCGGTCCACGTACACGCCAAACTCGAGCGATTCGATGACGACCTCGATGTTGATGGCACGGAGCTGTTCCTGGATCACCTGCGCCTCAGACAGCGCCGTCGGCGGCTCGGCCACGGCCACAATCACCGGCAGCTCGAAGCCTTCTTCCAGGCCGGCCTGTGCCATCAGTTCCTTGGCCTTATCCACATCCTGCTCGTAGCAGAACAGCTCCTCGAGCGGGATCTGCCAGGCGGGCATGGTCAGCGGGCCGGTGACGGTCCCTTCACCGAGCGCCGCCACATCGACGACTTCCTGGCGGTCGATAGCGCACGAGATCGCCTGGCGCACTTCGAGCTTGTCCAGCGGCTCGACTGAGGCGCGCAGTTGGAGCGCATGGTACGAGATATCGGGCGCGCGGTTGATGATCGCTTCGGAGTCGCCCATCGGCAGGGTGGCAATCAGCGGGTCGTTGAGCATGGCAAAGTCGACCTCGCCTGCCCGCAGCGCGGCCATGATGGTCGACTCGTCCGGGACAATACGAATCTCGATGCCATCCACATACGGACCGTCGCCCCAGTAGTCCGCGAACGCCATCAGGACGGTCTTCTCTTCCGGCTGCCAGCTATCGAGCTTGAAGGGGCCGGTGCCGTTGACGGTCGCCGCCGGGTCGCCCTCGGCCATCAGCTCGGACGGCAGGATGGCGGTGTTGATGCTCGACAGCGCCGCCACCAGCGGCACGTCCGCCACGGACAGGTTCAACACCACGGTGTAGTCGTCGGGCGCTTCCATCGACTCGATGCTCAGCAGGTTGGAGCGCGTCGCCGAGCCGGTTTCCTCGTTCAAGATACGCTCGATCGAGGCGATCACGTCCTCGGCCGTGAACGCCGAGCCATCGTGGAAAGTGACGCCCTGGCGCAAGTTGAAGGTGAGCTGCAGGCCGTCTTCCGAGAAGGCCCAGCTTTCGGCCAGGGCGGGCTCGAGCTCCAGATCCTCATTGGTGCGGACCAACGTCTCGTAAACAAGCTCGAGCATGCGTAGCGACGCGAACGCGGTCTGTGTGTGGGGGTCCAGGCCGGTCGAGTCGACGGCGCGGGCCATGATGAGCATGTTGCCGCCGTCCTGGGCCATGGCCGGCGCGGTCACGCCGATGGTCATGGCGAGCACGGCCACGATCACGATCAGACGAATACCTTTTACTGGGAGCATTGTCCTCTCCTGTGTCTGTCCAAAATAACGAGAAACAAGGACCACTAGCCGAAATCCCTGGCTGCCTCACCTCCTTCTACGCGATGTGATTCGCGCAGCCGTTTACAATAGAGCAACTCGGTAACATCCGGCAGTACATATGCCGGCAGCGCCCCGACACGGACGTAGCCCTGGCGTTCGTAGAAACGTTGGGCCTCCGCGTTGAAATCCGACACCAGCAAGAACAGGATGTCGGTGGCCTCGCTCAATTCGGCTTCGGCGCGGTCCAGCAGGACGGCGCCCAGACCGCGCCCGGCGAACTCACCGCGCACGCCCAGGATGCGCAGATATGCGCTGCGCCCGAACATGCCCCGCCGCAGGCACCAGGCCAGCCCGCAGGCGCGGCCCTCCGGCTCGTCGAGGTCCGCCACCAGCAACAGGTCGCCATCGGCCAGCGCGCGCTCGAACCCGGCGCGCGTCCCCTCCTCGGTGAGTCCGTAGCGCTGCCAGAGCGGGGTCGCCAGCATCCATGCGACGACGACGGGAATATCGGTTTGTTCCATCGGGCGAAGAGTCATCGGCCTGTCCTATTCGAATGGCGCAGCACGGCGCGCAGTTGGTACTGGTCGCCGCGATACACGGACCGCACTAACTCAACGGGCTGGTCGTACTGGTTGTAAGTCACCCGCTCCAACCGCAGCACCGGCGTCCGCGCGTTCAGGTTGAGCGCCGACCGCTCGGCCGCGCTGGGCATGCACGCCTGCATCATCTGGTCGGCCCACACCAGATTCCACCCGTAATGCACGCGCAGCACTTCATACAGGGACTCGCGGCTGAAGTCGTGCCCTTCGAGCAGACCCGCGCACAGGTGGGCCGGGATATGCGTCGTTTCGAGCGCTAGAGGCTGGCCATCGGCCAGGCGCACGCGGCTGAGCAGGATGATCTCGGTCTTGGGCGCCAGGTGCAGCCGCGCGGCGATCTCGCGGTCGGTCGGGATCACCTCGGCACGGACGACCCGGCTGCTGGGCGCCATGCCCCGCTCGCGCATGTCTTCGCTGAAGCTAGTCAGCGTGCGGAGCTCCTGGTTGATGCGCGGCGGGCTGACGAAAGTGCCCTTGCCCACCCGCGAGCTGGTCAGCCCCTCCTGCGCCAGACTTTGCAGCGCCTGGCGGGCCGTCATGCGGCTGACCCCGAAGCGCTGGGCCAGCTCGCGCTCGGAGGGCAGGCGCGCACCGATCGCATACGCCCCAGATTCGATTTGCTGCTGGAGCAAGTCTTTGATCTGGACATAGAGCGGCACGGGAGAGTCGTGGTGCAGGGTCACGGTCACATCCTGGTCAGTATGGTATGGACCACTATATGCCATACTATACCAGAATTGAACCAAAGGCAAGCCAACCGGTCCGATTCAAACCCAATCCTCACGCGGGCGTCAGGTTGGGCCGGCGGTGGCGGCTCCCCGGTCTGGGCCAGGGAGCCGTTCGCTTCGTGAGGGTTATTCCATTACGCGGAGCGTCGAGGGGATGTCCATCTTGCGCATCCGGCGGATGCTCACCAGCGGCGTGAGGGCCACCACGACCACGCCCAGCAGCGCGGCCAGCAAGACCGTCTCCGCCGAAATCGTGATGACGAAGCCGATATCGGGCACCTCACGCTCGCCGACCGTGATGAACAGGTCGTTGAGCACAACCCACCCCAGCGCCACGCCGATGATCGTCCCCAACACGCCGATCACGAGATTTTCCAGCATCTGCATGCGCATCACGGTCCGGATGCGCAGCCCGAAGGCGAACATCGTCGCGATCTCGCGCACGCGCTCGTCGACGCTGATGCTCGTCGTGTTGAACGCGATCAGGAAGGCCATGGCCACGACCATCGCCTGCGCAACGGAGAGCACGCTCGTAAACACCGCGAGCAGTTCGTCCATGGCATCCGAAAACTCCGTGACCGCCTGCGACGAGGTCACGCCCGGCTGGGTGAGCAGCGCCAGCTTGACCTCGTCGGGTTGGACTCCCGGCGCGGGATCGAGGATCAGGTAATTGGTCAGCCCGTCCAGGCCCATCAGGGCCGCGCCGGTCATGTCCATGTAGGTGTAGCCGCGCAGGGGGTTGTTGTGGATGCCGATCACCGGCACCTCGCTCTGCACGAACCGGAACGACAGCAGCCCCTCGCGGCGGGGATGTTCCAGCGTGATCCGGTCGCCCACGCTCACGCCCAGGTCACGGGCGGCTTTGTCGGAGATGATCATGCCCGGCTCGTCCGCAGTCAGCGCGCCGTCGATCAGCGTGGGTGTCCACAGCGCCGAGCCCATGTCGTGAAGCTCCAGCGCGGTTTCGATCTTCTCGTCCCCGTGAATCAGCCAGCCGCCGACCAGCATCGTCGGCTCGAAGCCGGTGAACAACGGCTCGCCATCTGCGCCCACCAGCGACTCGATGCCGGTCACGCCGCTGTAGTTCGCCGGGTAGAAGAAGTCGAGATTGACCAGGAAGCGGTCGGAGGCCCGGTTCAGGGTCGCGTCCTCGGCGCCCTCTATGGTCGCCACGAAGGTGTCCAGCGTCCCGACAACCGCCGTCATGATCAGGACCGCGATGGCGATGGCGAGCACGGTCAGCCCGCTGCGCCAGGGCGAGCGCAACACGTTCTTGACCGGCATGTGCACGAAGCTCTTGCGCGGCAACGGCAGGCGCTGCACGAAGCGGGCCAGCCCGCCGCCCTTGGCGACGAGGTAGCCGGTCGTGATCGCATCCACCGGCGCCACGCGCACCGCGCGCCACACGGGGATCAGCGTCGCCAGCACAGGCAGCAAGATGCCAAACAGCGCCGCGCGCAGAAACCCGCCGAACTGGAACGAAAACTCCCAGTAGGGCAAGGGCATTATGTCCTCGAGCATCCCCTGGAACAGCTTGCCCACACCCAGACCCGCCAGCAGCCCCAGGGCTGTGCCCAACACGGCGATCTGAAGGCCAACCAGCAGGGGGCGGAAGGCCAGCCAACGCCGGGGCACGCCCAGCGCCATGCCGATTCCGATCTCGCGCCGCTGCGCTTCGACCATCCGCCCGGCGAGGTTGAAGGCGCCCATCGCCGCGCCGAACAGGAACAGCGCCGCTAAGGCGTTGTACATCCACTGGTCGCTCTCGGCGTCCTTGTACAGGGTGGTGTAGACTTGTGTATCCTCGCGCGTGTTGATCGCATAGCCCGTCGCGGGGAACGCGCCCTCCATGCGCGCCTCGATGGCGGCCTGCACGCTGGCAGAGTCGGCATCCTCGGTCAGAATGAACGCCATGTCGTTGACCAGCCCCTCGCGCCCGGCCAGTTGCTGCGCCGTTTCCAGCGGCAAGAAGATCACCGCGAAGGATGACTCGCCGAAAAACATGCCCGTCTCCGGGATGATCATGAAGTATTCCGGCGAGAAGCCCGTGCCAGCGTAGTCGAGCGCCACGTCGCCGCTGATGCGGATCGGATCGCCGGGCTCGAGGTCATAGTAATCGGCGAAATGGTACTCGACCACGGCCACAGGTTGCCCCGAATCGGCTTCGGTAAGCGTCCGGCCATCGCCCTCTTTCACGTACAGGCTGCTGACATGCGGGCCGCCGTCCGACACATCGACGCCGACGATCTCGCCGCGCACGACGAGCGCCTCGCCGCCATCCGACGCATCGACCAGCGTGGGCGTGACCAGCCGCGCCTCGCTCCGCGCGACGCCGGGGATGTCCGCTAGCGCCGCCGCCAGCTCATCGCGATCCAGGTAACTGCCGTCAGACAGCGCCATGCGTAGATCGTACATGTTCAGGCGCGCGTAGTTCAGGTCGTTGGTACGGATGCGCCAGTCCTCCACACCGCCCAGACCGGCGAACATGGCCGAGCCCAGGGCGATGATGATCGAGATCGCGACGACCTGCAGCCAGCGCGCCCGCAGGTCGCGCCACGACCAGCGGAGCCAGAGACTCATGTTATTCATCGCGCGCTCCTTACCACTGCAAGTCCGCGATTGCTGCCTTGCCGTTACGGGGCGGCCCGTCGCTGACGATATGCCCGCTGCTCAGCTCGACCACCCGATCGGCGATGCGCGAGATCTCGCGGTTGTGCGTCACGACCAGTACGGTCTTGCCCTCGCTGGCCTGGTGCGCCAGCAGGTCCAGGATCTGGATGCCGGTCTTGAAGTCCAGCTCGCCGGTCGGCTCGTCGGCCAGTAGGATCGGGTTGCCGGTCGCCAGGGCGCGAGCGATGGCAACGCGCTGCTGCTCGCCGCCGCTCAGCTCGTGCGGAAAGTGGTTCACGCGATCGCCCAGTCCCACGCTCGCCAGCACGTCATGCGCGCGCCCGGCGCTGTTGCTCGCATTCGCCATATCGAGCACGAACTGCACGTTCTCCAGCGCGGTCAGGCTGGGGAACAGGTTGAACGTCTGGAAGATGAAGCTCACTGTCTCGCGGCGGAACCGGAACCGGTCGCCGGTGCTGGTGAGCGCGACGTTCCCGCCGTTGATGTGCACCGTCCCGGATGACGGCTCGTCCAGTGCGCCGATGATGTTGAGCAGAGTCGTCTTACCGCTGCCCGATGGGCCGAGCACCACCAGGAACTCCCCGGCGCCCACGTCGAGCGAGACGTCATCGAGCGCGGTGACCACGACGTTACCCATCTTGTATCGCTTGGCTATATGCTCTAGCCGGATCATAGGCCGCTCCTCATCAAAGGTCATGGAGATGCATGTTCGCGTCGTCTCTATAGTCACTATACGGGCCTCTCAGCGGCGCTCGGCCCCCAATTTTTAGGGGATATATAAATAATTCGTTCATAATGCTTGAAAATAACGCACCGCTATCACGCTCGCGTCTTCGCCATAGTAGTTCTATTATAAACTACTATTCAGACCGTGTATAGTGCATGGGAACCTCCTAATATTTGGGGGGCCAGGCGGGCGGGAGTTTGGAGGCGCGCTGGCCGGAAGCGCCTCGCTGCCTGGACGCCTTCACGCGCGGGGCCGCCCCGGCGGACGTTCACCGGGGCGGCCCCGTGCAGATGGTTCTGGCGAACCGGCGGCGCCTATTCGTGGCCGGGCGGCCAGGTGCCCATCACCTGCCGCAGAATGCCGAACTCGCCAATGTGATACGCGTTGTGGTCGGCCACCAGCAGCGCCTCCCGCAGCAGCGTGTAGCCGGGCGCGTGGGGTAGCTCAGCGGTCAGGTCCCTGGCCGGATCCTGCACCATCGCCTTGAGCGCCGCCATGTCGGCGCGGATGGCCGCCAGGGTGTTGTTCCAGGCAGCTTCATCGGCCTGGGCATCGGGCGCCGGCCAGTACCCTTCCGGCCAGGGAGGCGACTTGTAGTTCGGGTCGCGGGTGAATTCCAGAATATCCCACTGGGCGATGCGGATATGCTCCAACAGGTGCCAGGGCGCATACGGCACGTTAGGCGGGCGCGTGTTGAAGTGCTCCGGCGGAAAGTTGGCCACCACGTCATCCAGCGTCGCGTGGGCGTTGCGGCCATCCAGCAGGGCGAGCACCTGCTGGCGCAAGATGGTGTCGGCGCTCATGGGATCCTCCTCTTCTAGCCAAGCATGACAGTGCAATAGTGTACCGGATCGGCGATTCTCAGTACACTATTGGGTCAGGAGTGCGCCATGCTCAAACTCAGCGACTTTTTCCACCTGCCCGTCATCGAGGCCAACGTCGAACAGCTTGTCGCGGCGCGTTCTGGCCTGATCGTGGTGGCCGGCCTGGACCTGCGCCTGAATGCGCTATCATCCGGGCCGGGCGGCTTCCTGTCCAGCGGGCGTTCGACGATCTTCCGCATCTTGATGCGCGACATCATGGACGCTCACCAGCCGTGCATCATCGTGGCCGAAGACCGGGATGCGGTCCGGCCGCCCCGCCACCTGCGCGGGCGGGTGCACTTCCTGCCGGTGACGCCCGGCCATCCGTACGACGAGCACATCGTGGGGGCAACCGCGCGCCGGCCCGGGCTGATCGTGGTCGATCGCCTCGGCCCGGATTCGGCTCCGGCGGCGCTGGCCGCGGCGCGTAAGGGCCAATTGGTGCTCTCGCAGCTCGACACGGTCTTCCGCGGCGGGAGCGTCGCCCGCCACCTGCTCGACCTGGGCGCGGCGCGCGGCGATCTGGCCGGCCTCGCCTGGGTGATCGCGGTCCAGCGGCTGGCGATGCTGTGCCCCCACTGCAAGCAGCCGGTCCCGCCGGACGAGCTGGCCCGCCTGCGCGAAACCCCATCCGGTAGCGAACTGCCCGAAGGCGCGACGTTCTACCACGCCGGGCGCTGCGCTCACTGCGACCACACCGGGCGGCGCGGTGACGTCATCCTGTTCGACTTCTTCCAGGCCAACACCCCGGCCCCCGGCCTGTTCGACCAGGCCAGCCAGCTTCCGATGGCCGGCTACGCGCTGGACATGGCGGCGCTGGGCCACCTGGCGCTGGACGATGTGCTCCACTTCGACGCCGAGCAGATGCGCCGCACCTATAACCTGTTCGCCGCCGGCGAGCAGGCGCTCGTCACCGCCAACGCCGAGCTCGAGCGCAAGCTGGTCGAGCTAGAGGTCGCCAACCGCGTCATGGAGCAGCGCACGCGGGCGCTCGTGTCATTGCAGGAGATGGGCCAGGCGCTGATCGGCTCGGGCGACCTGGAAGACCTAGCGGGCCGGGCGTGCCGCTCCGCCTGTGACCTGTGCGGCGCGGACCGTGCCATTCTTTACTACCGCCAGCCGGACGGCCGCGCGCGCGTGCTGGCCGTCGGCGGCTGGGAGCCGGACCTGCTGGGCCTGGAGCTGGACGCTGAGGCGGTGTTCGCTGCGGCGGGCGATCTGACTCCGCAGCCGTTCAACCGCTGGCCGCCGGGCATCGCGCCCCGCCCGCCGGACGTCGAGGGCGCGGTGCTGCGCGCCGGGCTGGCCGTCCCGCTGGTGGCCGACGAGCGGCAAGCCGGCCTGATGATCGTCCACTCCACGCGCCGAAACCGGTTCGAGCCGGGCGAGATCGCGCTGCTGCAGACGTTCGCGCACCAGGCGGCACTGGCGATCCAGCGGGCCGGGCTGATCGCCGACCTGCGCGCCAAGATCGCGGAGCTGGAAGCGGCTCAGGCCGAGCTGGCCCACAAAGAGCGCATGGAGCGCGAGCTCGAGCTG
Source organism: Aggregatilineaceae bacterium (assembly GCA_040767355.1). Classification (GTDB taxonomy): domain Bacteria; phylum Chloroflexota; class Anaerolineae; order Aggregatilineales; family Aggregatilineaceae; genus LM3-B42. The sequence continues at coordinate 15,489 of JAXGOS010000026.1, forward strand.
GCCCGGCAGGTCCAGCAGAGCATGCTGCCGCGCACCTTCCCCCAGGTGGCGGGCTTCCGGTTCGCAGCGCGCAGCGATCCGGCGCGGCAAGTCGGCGGCGACTTCTACGACGTGTTCCCCCTGGACGCGGGCCGCTTCGGCATCACCGTCGCGGACGTGTCCGACAAAGGGATGCCCGCGGCGCTGTACATGGCCCTGACGCGCAGCCTGCTGCTGGCCGAAGCCCGCCGGACCCCCTCGCCGCGCGCCGTGCTCCAGACGATCAACCGCCTCTTGATGGAGCTGAGCGAGCCGAATATGTTCGTGACCATGTTCTACGGCGTGGTCGACACCGCCTCCCGGCGGCTGACCTACGCCCGCGCCGGGCACGAGCGCCCGATCCTGCTGCGCGATGGCGCGATCCGCGAGCTGCCGGGCCAGGGGCCCCTGCTGGGCCTGTTCGAGCGCGAGCCGCTCCACCTCTCCGAAGATCACCTCGACCTGGCGACCGGCGATCGGCTGGTGCTCTACACCGACGGCCTGACCGACGTCCCCGCGCCAGACGGCCGCCTGCTGGAGCGCGCCGAGTTCCATGCCATGCTGGAGGCCAGCGCTCACCACCCCGCGGGCGATCTGTGCGCGGCGGTGTTCGACGCTGTGGCCGGTTACCGCCAGGATGCGCCCCAGTTCGATGACATGACGATGCTGGTCATTGAGGTGTATTGACGCCCTCTGGCCATCCTCACACTTTCATATAGTTTTCATTATTTTTCCTTCATCCTAACGGATTCTTGATGTAAGATAGAATTCAGGATTCGTTGACGTCGTGCACGATTCCGACCGCTGGCAGGAAAGGGGGGACCCTCGCGCGCACCGCACAGCGCCGCGCTCTCCCGTTGAAAGAGCGAGTTATGACCAAGCGTGTGCTCATTCTCGACGACAACGCCGACAATCGTAAGCTGTTGTTCTACGCCTTGATGTCCGGCGATTACGAGATCCACCAGGCCGAGCTGGGCAGCGATGTCACCCGGCTGATCGAAGACACCGAGTTCGACCTCGCCCTGCTGGACATCGAGATTCCCGATGGTGATGGGCTGGAGCTGGCTGAGCAAATGCGCGACCGCTATCCGGACGCCGTCGTCATCATGCTGTCCGCCAACGATAACACCGACCGCCTCGAGCAGGCGCGCAAAGTGGGCGCGCACGCCTTCGTGGTGAAGCCGTTCAACCTGCCGAAAGTCCTGGAGTTCATCCAGGCATGCTCCCCACCCGCTGACGGCGCGCCCGCGGAGATGCAGGTCTTATAACGCCAGACGAATATTGAGGAGTTGACAGACATGAACCGCCCAAATTTCCCCCGTTTTGTGAAGCTACTCGCCCTGATGTCGTTGGTGTTCGCCTTGCTGCTGGCGGCCTGCGGCGACGACGACGACAAAGACCAGGAAGCCGCCCCCGCCGCGTCCGAGGCCCCCGAAGTAACAATTGGGCTGTCGGTGTCGACGCTGCAAAATCCCTTCTTCGTCTCGCTTAAGGAGGGCGCCGAAGCCGCCGCAGAACGCCTGGGCGTGACGCTGCTCGTCGAGGACGCGGGCGACGACGCCGACCAGCAAGCCACGCAGATCCAGTCGCTGATCGACGAGGGCGCGAGCGTGCTGCTGATCAATCCGGTGGGCAGCGACTCGGTCGTGGCCGCGATCGAAGCCGCCAACGCGGCGGACGTCCCGGTCTTCACCATCGATCGCAGCGCCAGCGGCGGCGAGGTCGTGTCGCACATCGCGTCGGACAACCTGGCCGGCGGCAAGATGGCCGGTGACTACCTGGCCGAGAGCCTGGGCAAGACGGGCAAGATCGTCGAATTGCAGGGCATCCCCGGCACGTCCGCTGCCGAGGCGCGCGGCGCCGGCTTCAACGAAGCGATGGAAGCCTATCCCGACATGGAACTCATCGCGCAGGAGACGGCCAACTTCGACCGCGCGGAGGGCCAGACGGTCTTCGCCGCGATCCTGGAAGAACAGGACGAGATCGACGGCGTGTTCGCCCACAACGACGAGATGATCCTGGGCGCTATTGAGGCGGCGAAGGAAGCCGATCGCGCGGGCGAGATCCAGTTCGTCGGCTTCGACGCCGTCGAGGACGCCATCACCGCGCTCGAAGCGGGCGACCTGCTGGCGACCGTCGCCCAACAGCCCGCCGAAATGGGCCGTTTGGGCGTGGAGGCCGCCGTGTCGTACCTGAATGGCGAGGAAGTGGACGACTTCATCCCCGTCGATCTGGCGCTCATTACCAAGTAATCCTGTCGCCGGTTGGAGGCAATCATGCGATCAAGGTTTTCAATTGGACAACGAACCGGGCTCGGCTTCGCGCTGATGGTCGCGCTGGTACTGGTGGCCAGCGGCACGGGCCTGTTTTACACGCGCTCGGTCGAAGACACCATCACCGCCACGCGCGACGGCGCGGACCAGTTGGAAAACGTGGCCGATCTCCAGATTAGCTGGCTGGCCGTGGTGGCGACGGTCGACAACATGCTGCTCACCCGCCAGACCGGCCTGATCGAACAGCGTCTGACCGGCGAGCTTGAGACGTTCAGCCAGCACCTCGCGACCCTGCAAACCGCCGCACCCGGCACAAGCGGGGGCCTGATGGCCCAGAGCCAGCCCATTCTGACCGATCTGCAAGCGCTCGGCGCGGAGCTGACCGGCATCGTCAAGGAGCTCACCTCTGTCTCTCAGGAAGGCCGTTGGGCGCGCGCGCAAACCTTGCGCCACACCGATCTGGCCTCGCTCCAACGCCGCCTGAACAGCCTGCTCGACCAGCTTAGCACCAACATTCGCTCCGGCGTGCAAGACTCGGTCGACGAATCGGTGCGCACTCAGGACGCGAACCGCACCTACTGGATCGTCACCGCCGCCCTGGCGGTGGTGCTCGGCGTGGTCGCCGGTTTCCTGACCACGACCAGCATCACGCGCCCGATCGCCAAGTTGGTGAGCACCACCCAGGCCATCCGCGGCGGCGACCTGTCGCAGCGGGCCGAAGTGACCCGCCAGGATGAGATCGGCGAGCTGGCGCAGTCGTTCAACAGCATGACCGACCAGCTCCGCGAGTCGTTCGAACTGCTGGAAGATCGCGTGAACGCCCGCACCCACGACCTGCAAACCGCGGCGGAAGTGTCCAGGCAGATCACGACTGTGCTTGACATCGAAGAACTTCTGCGCCAGGTGACCACGCTCACCGTCAACAGCTACGACCTGTACGCCTCGTTCGTGTTCCTGCTGCGCGGCGACGACGTGCTCGAGCGCGTGGCTGGCGCGAGCCTGTCCGGCAACACCGGGCAGCTCACCACCCTACAGGACATCCCGCTGGACACCGAACCCAGCATCGTGGCGCTGGCCGCCCGCACGCGCCAGCCGGTCGTGGTGAACGACGTCAGCCAGTCGGCCCTTTTCCAGCGGCAGGAAGTGCTGCCCCACACGCGCTCGGAGCTGGCCGTCCCGATGCTGCTTGGCCAGCGCCTGATCGGCGTCTTCAGCGTCCAGTCGACCGTCGAGAACCGCTTCAGCGAAGACGACCTGCGCGTGCTGACCACGCTGGCCGAGCAGATCGCGGTGGCCGTGCGCAACGCCGAGCTGTTCGCCGAAGCCGAGAACGCCCGCCAGGTGGCCGAGCAGGCCAGCCAGGTGAAGTCGCAGTTCCTGGCGAACATGTCGCACGAGCTGCGCACGCCGCTGAACGCGATCATCAACTTCACCGGCTTCGTGGCGGACGGCATCCTCGGCCCGGTCAACGATGACCAGCTCGACAGCCTGAACAAGGTCATGACCAGCAGCAACCACCTGCTCAGTCTGATTAACGACATCCTCGACCTGACCAAGATCGAGGTCGGCATGATGGATCTGTTCATCCAGGATGTGGACCTCAACGAAGCGCTGACCAGCCTGCTCGCGACCGCCAAGGGGCTCGTGAAGGACAAGCCGGTCGAGATCATCACGGACATCGAGGAGAACCTGCCGGTCATCTCCGGCGACCGCCGCCGTGTCCGGCAGATCATGCTGAACATGGTGTCGAACGCGGTCAAGTTCACGCCGGAAGGCAGCATCACGATCACGGCCCGCCATCGCGACGACGAGATCCACCTCTCGGTGAGCGACACCGGGATCGGCATGTCCCCAGAGCAGCAGCATCTGGTGTTCGAAACGTTCCGCCAGGCCAAGCACGAGCTTCAGGAGACGCCGGGCACCGGCCTGGGCATGCCCATCACCAAGGCGTTCGTCGAGGCGCACGGCGGGCGGATATGGTTCGAGAGCGAGCCGGAGGTGGGCACCACGTTTTATGTCGTGCTGCCGGTCAAGCCAGTCGACGCCGAGCCCGAGCCTGAAGAGCCGGTCGAGGTCACCGCGTGAATCCCTGGCTGGAGGAGACGAAGATGTCCGAGTCGCCGTCACAGACCAAACTGCTCTATGTCGACGATGACGCGCTGAGCCGCGAGGTGATGCACGTGCTCGCCTCCAAGGTCATCGGCGCCGACATCACGCTGCTCGACGACAACACGAATTTCATGGACAAAGTGCGCGACCTGCCAGCCGTGCCCGATGTGATCTTTCTGGATATCCAGATGCGCCCGCACGATGGCTACGAGATGCTCAAGATGCTGCGCGGCGACAGCCTGTACAAGGAAGCCACCGTCATCGCCATGACCGCCAGCGTGATGGCGACGGACGTGCAGGCGCTGCGGGCGGCGGGATTCAACGGGCTGATCGGCAAACCGATCCTGCGCCAGGTGTTCCCCAGCCTGCTCAAACAGATTCTAACCGGCGAGCCAGTCTGGTTCGTATCCTGATAAGCGACGATAGGAGGACCTTTGTATGTCGGCATTTGAGGGTGTCCACGCCCTGATCATCGAAGACGACCAGGTGAGCATCGATGTGCTGCAAAACCTGCTCAACCAGTTGTCGGTCAGCACCACCGTCCTGGTCGGCAACCACCAGATCGCGGACCACATCAGCGCGATTGCGCGCCCGGACGTGATCTTCCTGGACCTTGAAATGCCGGGTTATAATGGGTATGAAGTGCTCGAGCTGCTGCGCACCGACGCGGAGTTCGACGGCGTGCCCATCGTCGCCTACACGACGCACATCAGCCACATGAACCACGCGCGCGCCGCCGGCTTCGACAGTTTCCTGGGCAAGCCGGTCCAGCGCTATTCGTTCGCCGACAATCTCTACCGCATCCTCAATGGGGAATCCGTGTGGGAAGCGCCGTAAAGGCGCACCCCGTTCCATCGTCCGGGCAGGTTTTTTGTCGTGGGAGCGCGGCGGGCTACCCCTACCCCCAACTCGCTGCGCTCCCGCGCGATTTTCCCCTTTTTGACTTTCGCGCGCAGCCGTGCTATATGTGGATTATGCCACTCTAATCCACCCTGCGTGGCGCGCATTCCATAGGACTGACCATGGCTCACTCCCGGCTGAGCGGCGCACTGCAACCTGTGATCGATGATCACCTGGGGACCACCTTCCCCGCGCTGGCGCTGGCCGTCGTCCGCGACGGCGACCTGCTGCTCGACGCGGCGTGGGGCTGGCTCGATCCGGAAACCCAGGCGCGCCCCACCCGGCCCGAGGCGCTGTTCGATCTGGCGTCGGTCACCAAGCTGTTCACCGTGACCGCATTCCTGGGGCTGGTCAGCGAGGGTCGGGCCGCCCTGGACGACCCGCTGGTTAGCGTCGTGCCCGAATTCGGCGCGACCGGCCCGCGCCCGCTCAACGGCGGGCAGGACCCGCACACACGCGCGCCCCTGTCCATGCCCGACGCCGCGCGCGGGCAGATGGCCGATCCCGCCCGCGTGACGTTCCGCCACCTGCTGACGCACACCTCCGGCCTGGCGCCCTGGCGCGATGTTTACGCCGCCGCCGGGCCGCCCCCGCCCCCACCCGCCCAGCCCGATCCGCTGCCGCGCGAAACGCGCTGGGCGCATGGGCTGCGCGCGCTGTGTGCGTACCCGTTCGTGGGCCAGCCGGGGGATGGCATCGTGCGCTACAGCGACCTGGGCCTGATGCTGCTCGGCGAAGCGGCGGCCCGCCTGGCCGGGACGCCCGGCGATCTCGAGCCGGTCATCCGGACGCGCGTGCTCGTGCCGCTGGGGCTGGCGTCGGCCACGTTCAACCCGTTGCGCCACGGTAACGAGCGCACGAGCATCGCCCCCACCGAGTTCGATGCCGACTGGCGCGGGCGGCGCTGCTGGGGCGAGGTCCACGACGAGAACGCCTGCGGCCTGGGCGGAGTCGCCGGGCACGCGGGCCTGTTCGCAGCAGCGCGCGACGTGGCCGCGCTAGGCGCCGCCTGGCTGGAAGCCGATCCCCGGCTGGGCATCGCGCCCGATCTCGTACGCGAGGCCACCCGCCAGCACGCCGCGTCGGATAGCGTGCGGCGCGGGCTGGGCTGGCTGCTCAAAAGCGGCGACGACTCGTCCGCCGGGGCGCTGTTCAGCCCGGCGTCTTTCGGGCATACCGGCTTCACGGGCACATCGCTGTGGATCGATCCAGCGCGGCGGCTGGTCGTCGCCTGCCTGACCAACCGCGTGTACCGGGGTCGCCATTTCACGGGTATACTCGCCTTTCGCCGTGCGTTGCACGACGCCATCGCCACAGAGGTCGATCGCTCATGATCATCGTCGGGCTCATTTCGGGCACGTCCGCCGACGGCATCGACGCCGCCGTGTGCGAGATCAGCGGCGCGCCGCCCCACCTGTACGCGCGCATCCGTCACGCCATCACCTACCCCTATCCGGACGGTTTCCAGCGCCGGATTCACCGCGCCTGCCAGCCGGAGCACAGCCCGGTCGACGCGCTGTGCCAGCTCAACGCCGACGTGGGCGAGCATTTCGCCGCCGCCGCGCAGCGCGCCATCGTCACCGCCGGGCTGACCGGCGCCGAGGTGGACCTGATCGGCTCGCACGGCCAGACGGTCTGGCACATGGTCCAGCCTGACGGGCGGGTGAGCTCCACGCTGCAGATCGGAGAGGCGGCCATCATCGCTGAGCGCACCGGGATCACCACGGTGAGCAACTTCCGCCCGCGTGACGTGGCCGCCGGGGGCCAGGGCGCACCCCTGACCAGCTACCTGGACTGGCTGCTGCTGCGCCATCCCGACCACTGGCGCGCCGTGCAGAACCTGGGCGGGATCGCCAATGTGACGTTCCTGCCGCCGCTGCCGGATCCGGACTCCGACCCGCTGGCCTTCGACAGCGGTCCCAGCAACGCGCTCATCGACGGGGCGATGGTCACCCTCACCGGCGGCGCGCAGAGCTACGACCGCGACGGCGCGCTGGCCTCCCAGGGGCGCGTCGACGAGGCATGGTTGCGCGCCCTGCTCACCCATCCCTATTACGCGCGCAGGCCGCCCAAGACGACGGGGCGCGAGCTGTTCGGGCTGGAAATGGCCGGGGAGCTGGTGAACGCCGGACGCGCGCGCGGCCTGGACGACGCGAGCATCGTCGCCACGCTGACCGCGCTCACCGCGGAGAGCATCGCCGACGCCTACCGGCGGTTCGCCCCCGCGCCCGTCGGGGAGATCATCCTGGGCGGCGGCGGGGCGCGCAACCCCGCCCTGGTCGCCATGCTGCGCGAGCGGTTCGACCCGGTGCCGGTGCGCACCCATGAGGACATCGGCCTGGACAGCGACAACAAAGAGGCGCTGGTCTTCGCAACGCTGACCCACGAAACGTGGCACGCCCGGCCCGGCGCGCACCCGGCGCTGACCGGCGCGTCGCATGGGGTGGTGCTGGGCCAGATCACGCCCGGCGCGAACTACGCGGACCTGCTGCGCCGGACGTGGTGCGGGGAATAGCCTGGGCTCCTAAGCGCGGGGCGTCACGCCCAGGCCGGGCGCGTCGGGCAGGTGCACGACGCCGCCAACAACCCGCGCGCCCTGGTACGGATCATTCGTGATCAGCAGGTTGCCGTCCAGGTCGGCGAAGTCGGCCAGGGGCGCCAGGTGCGCCGCCGCGGTGACCGCCACCGAGCTTTCGACCATGCAGCCGAGCAGGACGCGCAGCCCGTAGGCCCGCGCCAGCGCGATCATCTGGCGGGCGGCGCGCAGGCCGCCGCACTTGGCGAGCTTGATGTTGATCCCATCGGCCAGCCCGGCCAGCGGCGGGACGCTGTCTACGCCCTGGACAGACTCGTCCGCGATCAGCGGCGGGCGCTCGCCCGGCAGGCCATCGCGCAGCGCGCGCCATCCGTCCTGATCATCGCGCGCGACCGGTTGCTCGACGAAGATCACGCCCAGCCCCGCCAGCCGGGGGATGATCGCCAGCCCGTCCTCAGCGGACCAACCGCCGTTGGCATCCACGCACAAAGGCACAGCTACCTCGTCGCGCGCGATACGCACGCGCTCCAGATCGTCGCGCCAGCCGCCGCTCCCCAGCTTGAGCTTGATCAGCCCGTGCTGCGCGGCCGCGCGCAGCCGCGCGCGGTAGTCCGCCTCATCGTCGTCCATGGCGATGGTGAACGAGCTGCGCGGGCTGCGCGCCGGGTTCAGGCCCCACAGCCGGAATAGCGGCTGGCCCAGGTGCTGGCCCCACAGGTCGTGCAGCGCCATGTCCAACGCCGCGCGCGCCGCCGATGACTCGCCGGGCGGCAGCCGGTCGAGCGCGTCTTCCAGCCACAGGGCGTTCTCGCCCAGCGCCGCCTCCACCGCTGGATCGTTCAGATAGGCGCTCACCCGCGCCGGGGTCTCGCCGGTATACGGGACGACCGCCGCCTCGCCCACGCCGGTGAACGTCCCATCGTCGACCTGCACCAGCACGTTCTCACGGACGGTCGTCGCGCCGTAGGACAGCTTGAACGGCGTCTCGAGCGTCAGGGCCAGCGGGCGAACGGTGATCTGCATGGTGGTTCCCCCTCGCCCCTCAGCGCGCGATGACTTCCGGCGCGATCGGGATGGCGGTGGCCCGGACGCCGGTCGCCTGGCACACCGCGTTGGCGATAGCCGGAGCCGTCGGCACCAGCGTGATCTCGCCGACGCCTTTCGCGCCGTAGGGCCCGGTCGCTTCGGGCACCTCGAGGATCACGCTCTCGATGCGCGCCGGGACGTCCTCGGCGGTCGGCAGCAGGTATTCGGTGAACCCGTCCACCCACTGGCCGTTGTCCTTCAGGCGCACGCTCTCGTAGAGCGCATACCCGATCCCGGTCGCCACGCCACCCTCGATCTGCCCCTCCACGCCGGCGCGGTTGACCACCTGCCCCACGTCGTGGATGGCGACCACATCGGTCACCTCGACCGTGCCCAGGTCCGGATCGACCTCCACGCGGGCGACCTGCCCCCCGAACACGAACATGCCATGCGGCATCCCGACCGGCAGGTGCTTGGGTGTGGTCTCTTCCGGATAGGGGAAGGAGAACGTCGCTTCGGCGCGCAGCGGCTTGTCCTCGTCGGCGGCGCGGCTGGCGAACTCGGCCACCGGGATCGTCTCGCCGGACGCCAGCACGACCGAGCCGCGCCGGTACGTCAGACTGGCGCGCGGGACATTCAGCTTGTCCGCGGCATAGGCCAACAGCGTCTCGATCAACTGGCGGGCGGCCAGCACCACCGAGTTGCCGATCACGTAGGTCATGCGCGAGGCGCACGTGACGCCGCCGTTCGGCGAGATGGCCGTGTCGACGTCCAGCGCCCGCACGTCCGCATAGGGGATGCCCAGCGCCTCGGCGGCGATCTGCTCGGCGGCGGCCGCCAACCCCTGCCCCAGATCCGGCGCGCCCACAAACACGCGCACGGTGCCATCCGGCGCCCACTCCAGCCGGTTGGTCGAATCGTCGGGGACGCGGTAGCCCAGGCCCATGCTCTGCAGCGCCAGTGCGCAGCCCACCCCGGCCACCTTGCCCGGCGGCGCGGGGATCGCGGACAGTCGGGCGCGCGCCGTCGCGGCGTGATTGAGGATGGCGGGCAGGCTGCTCGCCGTGTCGTTGAGCGGCTCCCCGGTGAAAAAGTGATCGCCGGGCCGCAGGATGTTCTTGCGGCGCACCTCGAGCGGGTCCATGCCCAACTCGCCCGCCAGCATGTCGATCAGGCTCTCGGTGGCGAAGTGCGCCTGCGGGCTGCCGAAGCCGCGCATCGCGCCGGAAAAGGGGCTGTTGGTGTAGACCACCAGCGTCTCGACGCGCACGTGCGGGATGCGGTACGCGCCGGGCACCATTTCGGTCAGGAGGCCACCGACCGCCGGGCCATACGACGCATACGCGCCGGTGTCCATGTGCACAGTCGCCTGGAGCGCCACCAGCGTCCCATCGCGCTTGGCGCCCAGCTTGTAGAACAGCCGCGCCGGGTGGCGCTTGGGGTGCGCCAGAAACGACTCGTGGCGGTTGTTGACCAGCCGCACCGTCCCCTTGACGGCCCAGGCCGCCAGCGCCGCCAGGATCGCCAGGCCGGAGTCTTCCTTGCCGCCGAACGCCCCGCCGATCACCGCGCTCTTGACGCGGATCGCGTCCTGGGGCAGGCCCAGCACGTCCGCGATCTGGTGGCGATCCTCGAACGGCTTCTGCGAGCTGACCCACACCGTCAGCGTGCCGTCGGCGCCCCACTCGGCGGTGGACGCTTCCGGCTCCATGTAGCCGGGCGCGATGCGCGGCACTTCGAAGACGTGCTCGAGCACGAGGTCCGCCCCGGCGAACCCGGTCCCGACATCGCCGCCCGCCACGTCATAGCGCGTGACGACGTTGCCGCCGGGATGCACGCGCGGCGCGCCCGGCTTCAGCGCGGCGGTCGGATCGAACACGGCGGGCAGCGGCTCGTACTCGACGGCCACCGCCTCCACGCCGCGTCGAGCGGCGGTTGTGCCCTCGGCCACGACAATCGCCACCGGCTCGCCCATATGCCGCACCACGTCAACCGCCAGCGCGGGACGGTCCTGCACCAGCGGGCCGAAGGTCTTGCTGCCGGGCACATCCGCCGCGGTGATCACGGCGATCACGCCGGGCAGCGCCCGCGCCGCGCCAGCGTCGATCTGGACGATGCGCGCGTGGTGGTGCGGCGAGCGCACGACCATGCCCACCGCCAGCCCCGGCAGGGCCACGTCGTCCACGTATTGCGCCGCGCCGGTCACTTTGGCCCAGGCGTCCTTGCGAATCTCGGCTTTGCCGACCGTGATTGGGTTACCGGACATGGCTCATCTCCTCCGCCGCGCGGCGTACCGCCGCGATCATCCGGGTGTAGCCGGTGCAGCGGCACAGGTTGCCGGACAGCGCCTCGCGGATCTGGTCGTCGGTTGGACCGGGCACGCGGTCGAGCAGGGCCTTCGCCGCCAGGATCGCGCCCGGCGTGCAGAAACCGCACTGCACCGCGCCCGTCTCGACAAAGGCGCGCTGCAACGGGTGAAGTCGCCCGTTCGCGGCCAGCCCTTCGATCGTCTCGACCCGGCAGCCGTCCGCCTGGCCAACCAGCACCAGGCAGGAGTTCACCGGCTCGCCGTCCAGGAGCACGGTGCACGCGCCGCACTCGCCCTCGCCGCCGCAGGCATCTTTCGCGCCGTACAGCCCCAGGTCGTCGCGCAGGGCGTAGAGCAGCGTCTTGTTCGGCTCGGTGGTGATCGTGTGCGGCTGCCCGTTCACGATCAGGGTCACGGTGATCAGCTTCATGCGCCTGCCCTCCCGCCGGCCTGCTCCCAGACCCCGTTCAGCGCGCGGATCACCAGCCGCTCCGCGGCCTGGCGGCGATAGGCCGCCGTCGCGCGCACGTCGCTGATCGGCGCGATGTCGTCCAGCGCGGCCCGCGCCGCCCGGCGGAACGTCTCTACGCTGGGGACCTGCCCGGCCAGGGCGTCCTCGGCGGCGGGACTGCGCACGGCCGTTGGGGCCACCGCTCCCAGCGCGACCCGTCCTTCCGCGATGCGCCCCGCGGAGTCGAGCGCCAGCGTCGCGGCGACGCTCACCACGGCGATGGACATGCCGCGCCGGTTGCTCAGCTTGATGAACGCCGCGCCGCACGGCTCCGGAGGGCGGCCGAACGCGATGCTCGCGATGATCTCGCCCGGCTCCAGGCAAGTCTGGCGCGGCCCGCGCAGCACCTCGCTCAGCGGCAGGGTACGGATGCCGCGCGCGCTGCTCAAGGTGACACGCGCGTCGAGCGCCAGCAGCGGTGGCAGCATGTCCCCGGCGGGCGAGGCGTTGGCGATGTTGCCGCCCAGTGTGCCGCGGGCGCGCGTCTGGGGCGCCCCGACCGTCTCGGCGGCGGCGATCAGCGCGGGCGCGGCCCGGCGCACCAGCGGTGAAGCCAGCAGGTCGGCATAGGTGGTCAGCGCGCCAAGTTCGATCCGGTCGCCGTCCTCGCGGATGAAGCGCAGATCGGTGATCCGGCTGGCGTCCACCACGACCGCCGCCGGAAACGCGCCGCGCTGCATCTGGACCAGGGCATCCGTCCCCCCGGCGATCACGCGCCCGCCGGTTTCGGCCAGCAGGCGATGGAGATCGCCCAGGGTGTTGGCCCGGTAAAAGTCAACTTCCTGCATAGCCGGTTTCCTTATGACACTATCCGGTCAACAGAGGGATCAAGCTGGACGCGTTGGACCGTCTCGGCCAGCACGCGCCCCTCGCGGATCACGGCGCGGCGCGGCGGCTGGCGGCGCAGCGCGTCCACCGGCGAGGTCGCGTCGATCAGCACGAGATTGGCCGGGGCACCTACTTCGACGCCGTAGCGCTCCAGACGCAGCATGCGCGCCGCGTGGTAGCGCGGCATGTCGAACGCGGCCTGGATCTCGCCCGGCGCGGCCAGGTGCGCGGCGTGGGCGGTGATCAGTGCCACTTCCAGCGGGTCCATGCGCCCGTACGGGTAAAACATATTCTGCAGATCGTCCTGGCCGCACGTTACGTTGACGCCCGCCTCGAGCAGCTCCTTGACGCGAGCGATGCCGCGCCGCACGGGCTGGGCGTCGCCCCGCCCCTCCAGGTGGAGGTTAATCGGCGCGTTGGTGATGACGTGCAGCCCGGCGGCCTTCACCTTGTCGATGATGCGCGCGGCCATCGCGTCGTCCCAGGCGGCCATCGCGCAGCAGTGGCCCGCCGTCACGCGTCCCTGGTAGCCGTGGGCGATGGTCTGCTCGGCCAGGGTTTCGAGCGAGTGCCAGTAGGGATCGTCGGTTTCATCGATGTGCATGTCGATGTCGGCGTCGTAGTGCCGCGCGATCTCGAACGCGATCTCGATCTGGCGGGCGGCGTCGTCCATGTCGCGCTCGCCGTGCGGCATCCCGCCGACCAGGTCCGCGCCCATGTCCATCGCGCGCCACATCAGGTCGACGACTTCCGGATCGCGCGCCATGCCGTGCTGCGGGAAGGCGATCACCTGCACGTCGATCAGATCCTTGAAGTGCTCGCGGACCGGCAGAATCGCCTCCAGGATGCGCACGCCAGCCACCCGGTCGATATCGACGTGGTTGCGCATCCACAGCACGCCGTTGGCGAGCGCGAACCGCAGCGCCAGGGATGCCCGCCGCAGGATGTCGTCCGGCGTCAGGTCGCGCTTGATGGCCGCGTACAGCCGGATCGCCTCGTCCAGCGTGCCGGACTGGTTGATCGCGCCGTCCCACAACAGCGCGTTCTCGAGGTGGAAATGGGACTCAATCAATGCGGGAGACACCATCGCACCCGCCGCGTCGATCTCGCGGTCGCCTGGCCCCACGCCGTCCGGCGCGACGGCGGCGATCACGCCACCCGTGACGGCCACGTCCACGCGTTGGCCGGTGCGGTCGTGCAGCGCGTTTCGGATCACCAGGTCGGGCATGGATCAGCCCTCACCGCGCGAATAGGGCACGGCGAACGCGCCCGGGAACTCCGCGCGCCGCGAGACGATCACCAGCACGATGATGGTCACGATGTAAGGCATCATCAGCAGCAGCTCGGACGGGATCGGCGCTTCGAGGGTTTGCAGCGCGGTCTGCAGCGCCGCCGCCCCGCCGAAGACCAGCGTCCCCAGCAGCGCCCGGACCGGGTCCCAGCGCGAGAACACGACCACCGCCACGGCGATGAAGCCGCGCCCGGCGGTCATCTGCGTCCAGAAGAGGCCCAGATTGGCCAGCGGCAGGTACGCCCCGCCGATTCCCGCCAGCGCGCCGCCGATCAGCAGGGCGCTGTAGCGCAGCCGCGTGACGTTCAGGCCGCGCGTGTCGACCGCCTCGGGGCGCTCGCCCACCGCGCGCAGCGCCAGCCCGTAGCGCGTCCGGTAGAGCACGAACCAGCCCACGCCCACCAGGATGAACGCCAGATAGACCATGATGTTGTGATTGAAGAACATCCGGCCCAGCACCGGGATCTCGCTCAACAGTGGGATCGGCTCGGTGCCGAACGTCTTGATGGTGGGCGGCTTGGTGCGCAGCCCGAAGAACAGGCGGAACAACAGCGTGGACAGTCCCGTCCCCAGGATGGTAATGCCCAGCCCGGCGACGACCTGGTTGGCTTTGGCCGTCACGCTGACGAAGGCCATCAGCAGGCCCATCACCATGCCGGTCGCCGCGGCGACCAGCACGCCCACCCACAGGCTGCCGGTGTTGTAGGCGCCCACGAAGCCGGACAGCGCGCCCATGAGCATGATGCCTTCCAGGCCCAGGTTCAGAATCCCGGCGCGCTCGGTGAAGACTTCGCCCAGCGCCGCAAACAGGATCGGCGTCGCCCACCGCACGGCGGACGCCAGCACGCCAACCACGAACGAATACGTGACCAGATCCCAGTTCATGAGGCCCTCTTGAACAGATAGGCGCGCGACAGCACCAGCAAAATCACACAGCCCTGAATCACGTCGACCAGCGCGAACGGCACGTTGGCATTGCGCTCCATCGCGTTGCCGCCCACCACCAGCGACGCGAACAGAAACGCCGAGATCGCCATGGCCACCGGGTTCAGCCCGCCCAGCAGCGCGACCACGATCCCGAGCGTGCCATAGCCGCGCGCGATCTCCTCGATCAGGCGGAAGTGCAGGCCGAAGATCTCGCCCCACCCGGCGATGCCGGTCAGCGCGCCGCTGAGGCCCGCCACCAGCAGCATCGTGCGCGGGATGTTCAGCCCAACATGCGCCGCCACCCGGCGGCTGGCCCCGACGATCTCGGTGCGGCGGCCCCACGTGCTGCGCCAGAAGACCAGCGCCAGGGCGGCCGCCACCAGCGCCACGATGAACGCCGTGTTCAGGCGGGTGCGCTCCACCAGGCGGGGCAGCTCCAGCGCTTCGGGGATCAGCCGCGACTGGGGGAAGTTGAACCCGCCCGGATCGATCATCGGGCCGCGCACCAGATAGGCCAACAGGTAGACCGCGATGTAGTTGAGCATCGACGTGGTGATCACCTCGTTGGCCTGTAAATACGCCTTGAGGACCCCGGCGATCAGGCTCCACAGCGCGCCGCCCAACGCGCCAGCCACGAAGCACAGGGCCAGGTGCGGCAGCGTGGGCAGCCCGGTGACATTGAGTGCCACCCACACCGAGAAGATCGCGCCGAGGATCATCTGGCCTTCGGCGCCGATGTTCCAGTACTGGCAGCGGAACGAGATCGACACCGAGACGGCGATCAGCAGCAGCGGCGTGGCCTTGACCAACGTCTCGGTGAAGCGGTCGGTGGTGCCGAAGGCGCCGTACAGCAGGCTCTCGTAGGCGTCCAGCGGGTTGCGCCCGCTCAACAGCAGCAGAATGCCGCCGACCACCAATGACAACACGACCGACAGCGCCGCCTGGACGAGGTTCTGCCACAGCGCGCGCCAGTTGACCAGCGGCTGGGCCGGGGATTGGGACCGTTCGGCGGTCGTCATGACGCTGCCTCCTGCGCGGTAAGGTCGGCCAGCGGCGTGCCGGCCATCATCAGGCCGAGCGTCTGCGTATCGGCGTCGCCGCTGTTCAGCACGCCCATCGACTGCCCGTTGAAAATCACCAGGATCTGGTCGCTGAGCAACAAAATCTCGTCCAGGTCGGACGAGATGAGCAGAATTCCGGTCCCGCGCTCGCGCTCCTCCAACAGCTTCTGGTGGACGAACGCCGCCGCGCCGATGTCCAGGCCGCGGGTGGGCTTGTTGGCGACGATCACGCGCGGGCTGCGGCTCAGCTCGCGGGCCAGGATCAGCTTCTGCTGGTTGCCGCCGGAGAGCTTCCCCGCCGGCAGAGACGGGCCGGGCGCGCGCACGTCGAAACTGCCGATGAGCTGGCGCGTGAAGCGCACGATCGCGCGGAAATCGAGCACGCCCGCCCGTGAAAACGGCGCCTCGTCGAAGACCTTGAGCGTGGCATTGCGCCCCAGGTCGAAGTCCAGGATCAGCCCGTCGCGGTGCCGGTCATCGCTGATGTACGCCGCGTGGTGCTTGATGAAGTCCCGCGCGCGCCAGCCCGTCGCGTCCAACCCGGCGATGGTAATCTCGCCCGCTTCCAGGGGACGCACGCGCGTGATGGCCTCCACCAGCTCGCGCTGCCCGTTGCCATCGACCCCGGCGATGCCCAGAATTTCCCCGGCGTGCACCTGCAGGCTCAGACCGCGCACGGCGGGCAGCCCGCGGTCGTCGATCACGCGCAGATCGCGCGCGTCGATCAGGCATTCGTTCCCGCCGGATCGCGCGCCGGCCTCGCCCGCGTGCGCCGCGTCCTCGTCGCCCGCCAGGGCCAGCACGCGCGCCTGCTGATCGGCCCGCAGGTTCGCCAGGTCGTGCCCGATCATTTCGCGCGCCAGGGTGTTCTTGTCGGTGTCGCGGGTCAGCGCGCTGTAGACCACCCGCCCGGCGCGCAGCACCGTGACGAGGTCGGTCACCTTCAGCACTTCTTCGAGCTTGTGGCTGATGAAGACGATGGTCTTGCCCTTTTCCGCCATCCCGCGCAGGACGCCGGTCAGCGCTTCGGTTTCCTGCGGCGTGAGGACGGCGGTCGGCTCGTCGAGGATCAGCACGTCGGCGCCGCGATACAGGCTGCTGAGGATCTCGACGCGTTGCTGCGCCCCGACCGACAACTCCTGCACGCGCACGCCCGGATCGATGTCCAGGCCGTACTGCGCCGCGACTTCGCCCACCTGCCGCTCGGCCTCGGCCATGTCGAAGAAGCCCCAGCCGTCCAGCCCCAGGACGATGTTTTCGGTGACGGTGAAGGGCTGCACCAGCTTGAAATGCTGGTGAACCATGCCGATCCCCAGGCCAATCGCGTCGGCGGGGGAATGGATGGTGACCGGCTGGCCTTTGACCAAGATCTGTCCTTCGTCGGGCTGGTACAGGCCGAATAGAATGTTCATGAGCGTGGTCTTGCCCGCGCCATTCTCGCCCAGCAGACCGTGCACCTCGCCCGCGCGCAGCACCAGATCGACCGCATCGTTGGCGACCACGCCCGGAAAGCGCTTGGTGATGCCGCGCATCTCAACTGTGATCATGAGGTCTCCCACAAGTGGGGCCAGGTGGCCCTGGCCCCGCGATTGGATGTTCCGGTTACTCGAGCGTGACAGAGTCCAGGTCGCCCAGGTCGAGCGTCCCATCGACAAAGCCCTCGACAGCCTCGTCGATAGCCGCCTGCAGGTCCTCATCGATCATGTCTTCGGAGAGGTCTTCGTTGTAGACGACTGACACGCCTTCATTGGCAAACTCGATCCAGTAGAACGCGTCGCCGTACTCGCCCGCGGCGGTCTCTTCGATCATCTGCTTGTAGACGGGACCCCAGTCGTACACGAAGCTCGCAATCGTGTTCTCGGGCGCGAGCTCGTTCTGGTCGGTGGTGTTACCCATGCACAGGACGTCTTCTTCCTCACAGGCGCTCAGCACGCCCTGGCCGACGCCATCACCGCTCTGCCAGAGGATGTCCGCCCCGGCGCTGATCTGGCTCAGGGCCGCTTCCTTGGCGGCAGGCACGTCGTTGAAGTCGCCGATGAAGTTGTTGAGCACGGTCACGTCCTCGTTGATCGCCTCAGCGCCCATCACGAACGCCACGTGACCGCGGTGGATCTCCGAAACGTCCACGCCGCCCACGACACCGACGATGTCCGCTTCGGTCAGGTAGCCAGCGATGAGGCCCATCACGTAGCCGCCCTGCTCCAGCTTGACGTCATACACGCCCACGTTGGGGGCGATCTTGTAGCCGGTGCCGATGGCGAAGTTCACATCCGGGTAGTCCTCGGCCACTTTGACGATCGGCTCCATGAACTGGAAACCGTGGCCCACGACGAGGTCGTATTCCTGCTGGGCGTAGTCGAGTAACGCTGGCTCGATGTCCACCGGGTCGTAGACATTCTCGACGACGGTCAGCTCGACGTTGATCGTGTCCTCGAGCTCCTCGACGGCGCGGTTCATGCCGTCGAACGACGCCTGGTTCCACGAGACGTCATCGGCGCGGCCCGGCAGGATCAACGCCACTTTGACGGTGGGCAGATCGTCTTGGGCCAGGGTGGGCACGGCGGCAGCCATCACGGCAATGATCAGGGCGGCGGTCAGAATCAAACGCATTTTCATGGCCTAACAGTCCTTTCGCTGAAAAAACGATGCGCGGTCACTTTCCTCACCGGCGCCCCGGCAGGCGCCCGGCCCGGTCGGAACAGTGTTCAACGTCGATGCAGCCCTCCTTCTATGTCTCCGTCCTCCTCGGTTCAGTCGATGAGAGTGCCGATCAGGGCGTGCTGGCGCACATCCACCAGCCCCATATCCGTCAGGCCCAGCTCGGGCACGGTTGGCAGCCCAATGAACGAGATGGTCATGAACGGCGCGGGCAGCGTGCAGCCCAGATCGTGCGCGATCGCCGTGATCGCTTCCAGCCCGGCGATCACCTCCTCGGCTGGCGCGGTGCTCAGCAGGCCGCCGATCGGCAGCGCGAGCTGGCCCAGCACCTGCCCGCCCGCCGCGATCGCCAGGCCGCCCTGCATAGCCTCGATGGCGCGCGCGCAGGCGGCCATGTCGTCGTCGTTGGTCCCGGCGACGATGATGTTGTGGTGATCGTGGGCCACCGACGAAGCCAGCGCGCCCTGCTTCATCCCGAAGCCGCGCACGAACGCCACGCCGATGTTGCCGTTGCGCCCGTGCCGCTCGACGACCGCCAGCTTGAGCACGTCTTGCGCCACATCCGGCATCACGCAGCCGTCGACCACCGGCAGCGCCGCCTGCCCGGCCCGGTTGATGATCTGGTCGGGATACAGCTCGATCACGCGAGCGGTCACGCTGGGTCCCTCGGCGCGCAGCGCGAAATCCTCCCCCCGTCCACCGCGCCGCACGGTGACAGTGTTGTGAATCCATTCGGGATAGTCGGCGGGCGGCGGGTTGACGACCAGCCTGCCATCCTGCGCGACCAGCTCGCCCTTGAAGAACACGTGGCTCGGCTGGATGCGGTCCAGGCTGCCGGCCAGCAGCACGTCCGCCCACCGGCCCGGCGCCAGGCTGCCCAGCAGGTGATCGATGCGGAAATGAACCGCCGCGTTGACGCTCGCCATCTGGATAGCCTGCACCGGCGGGACGCCCAGTTCGATCGCGCGGTTGACCAGGTAATCGATGTGGCCCTCGTCGCGGATGTCGTCGGGGTGCTTGTCGTCGGTGCAGAACATCAGGTGGCGCGTGTCCAGGCCCTCGCGCACGACGCCGCGCAGGATCGGCTCCAGGTTGCGCTCGGTGCTGCCGTCGCGGACCAGCACGGGCAGCCCCAGCCGCAGCCGGGCGAAGGCCTCTTCGTAATCGACCGCCTCGTGATCGTCGGCCATGCCGCCGCAGATATACGCCGCCAGCTCGCGGCCCGCCAATCCCGCCGCGTGGCCGTTGGCGATCTTGTTGAGCCGGTGCGCCGCCTCGACCTTGGCGAGGTATTCGTCGCGAAGGCCGAGCACTTTCGACGGGTCCAGCTCGCCCAGGCTGATGCACTCCTCCCAGGTGAGGATCTCGCTCACTTCGGCCAGCCCCAGCTCGCCGCCCGCCGTCTCCAGACCGGGCGCCGTCGGCACGCGCGACGAGACTTCGATCAGGATGTGGTACGGCAGGTTGGCCATGCTGCCCAGCAGCACCTTCATCCCCTCGAACCCGGCCACGTTGGCGATCTCCATCGGATCGGCCAGCAGCGCCGTCGTGCCGCCGGGCACGATCAGCCCGGCGAGGTTCTCCGGTATGACCAGCGTCGAATCGACGTGGATGTGCGTGTCGATGAAGCCGGGCATGGCGAAGCGCCCGCCGCCGTCGAAGTGCTCAGCGGCGTCGTAATCCGCGGCATCGAGCGTCACCACCCGCCCGTCTTTGATGCCCAGCGCGGCGGGCTCAATCCGTCCCGTATAGACGTTGACCAACTGGACGTTTTCGATGATGAGATCCAGTGGTTGGCGGCCCAGGGCGGCTTCGATGAGACGCTTGCGACCTGAAATCGTGATCATAAGAGCGGTCCTTTGGTGGCAGTAACAGCGTCAAACCTTTTTTCGCAAGACAGAAAAACGGATGTATTGATCTCTATAGTACACGCGCGAGAACAAAACCGGTTTGTTCAAAGTGTTAAAACCCACCTCGTCGAAGCGCAGCAGCGGGCTGCCCGGCGCGATATCCAGCAGGGGCCCCAGCTCATCCCCGGCGACCTGGGGCAGAATGTCGGCCAGCACGTGCGCGATCGCCTGGTAGCAGCGCCGGTCGAGGAACTCGAAGATCGGCGTCACCAGCTCGGCGTCGGTATACGGCTCGCGGATGAGACCGGCTGGTACCATATCGGTGCAGTGGATGGCGGGCTGATCGTCCGCGGTGAACAGCTTGGTCACCACCAGCGCCTCGCCGTCCGGCTCGACTGCCAACGCGGCGGCGATGTCGTCGGGCAGCGGCTGGCGCGCGACCGAGATCACCCGGATGCCCGCCCGGTAGCCGGCCTGTTGGATCAGGCTGGTGAACTCGTAGGCCGTCTCGACGCGCGCCTGGATGTGGAGCAAGTAGGGGTTGACGAAGGTGCCCGCTCCCTGGCGGCGGAAAATGGCGCCCTCGCGTTCCAGGATCACCAGCGCCTGGCGCACGGTCCCGCGGCTGACGCCTAACTCGGTCGCGATGTCGGGCTCGGAGGGCAGGCGTCCGCCGTCAGCATGGGCGAGGGTCAGCCGCTGGCGCAGAATGCGGGCCACGCTCTTGGCGAGTGAAACGCGGCGTTGTAGAAACACTCCCCCTCCCCCGAGCTTCAGCATTGACTTGGCATTTGTTCAACAATCTTCATGATACTGGAAAATCCTTACCAATCCAAGTGACAGATCTCATATCTTCTGCAAGGGGACCCATAACAAAAAACAGATAGCAGGCCCGCGGGCCTGCTATCTTACACCATCCCCAAACCGGTTATCCGATCGGATGCCTTACTCGTTCAGGTCCTCGATCAACTGCTTGCCCTGCTTCAGCACGTCGGCCAGCGACGCCTGGTTGGTCAGGAACAGCGACGCCATGTCGTCGACGACCGTCTGCGCCTCGGCCACACGCGGGTGGAAGGCGCGCGGGGCAAACACATCGTTCTCGGCATAGAACGCCATCGCCTGCACCAGCGGATCGTCCTGCGGCATCGCTTCGAGAATCGAGTAGCGCGGCGTGAGCAGGAAGCCCTGCTGCGCGGCCAGGATCGGGGCGATTTCCTTCGACGTCAGGAACTGGATGAGGGCCTTGGCGCCTTCCATGTTCGGGGCGAACTTGGGAATCGACCAGCCCCAGCCACCGATCCAGCTCTTGCTGCCCGCGGGTCCCGCCGGCGGCAGCTCGATGACGACCTTTTCGTCGGCGTACCACTCGGTATTGCCCTCAGCCACGCCCTGGAAGTACGGCCACTGGCGCATGAAGGCCACCTTGTCAGCCATATACAGCTCGTTCTGCGCGGTGTAGTCCTGGTTGAGCGCGTCCTCGGGGAAGATCTTGTGGGTGTGCATCATGTCGTAGAGGAACTGGAGCGCCACCCCGGTCCCCTCGTCGAAGTCGAACAGGGTGCCGCCTGCCTGCGCCGTCAGGTATTGCACGTAGACGGAGAGCAGCGCCGGCTTGACCAGGCCATCGGTCGTGCCCCAGACGCCCGTTGCCGGATCGGTGAACAGCTTGCCGAATTCGATCACCTCGTCCCAGGACGTCGGCGACGCGATACCCTTCTCGTCCAACCAGTCCTTGCGGGTGAAGAAGTAGCCGACCGCGAACTCATGCGGGATGCGATAGCGCTCGCCCTCGATGCTCAGGAAACCATCGATGTGCGGCTGCATGCTGGGCGGGAAGTCGTCCCATGTTTCCTGCGGGATGACGTCGTTGAGCGGCTCCAGCCAGCCGGCGCGCATGAAGGTCGGCGAGCTGTCGTCGGCATCGCTGAACAGATCGATCGGGCTGCTGCCCGACGCGAACGCGGTGCTGTACTTGGTCAACATGTCGTTGCCGCTGACCGGGCCGCCCTCCAGCGTGACGGTGAACCCGGTTTCTTCCTCGAACTGGGGCAGGACCTGGCGCAGGATATCGTGTACGAACTCCTGAACCGCCAGCACAACCTCGGCCTGGGCGCGCACCACGTTCGGGGCGAAGATGCCCTGCGTGGCGAACTTGCCGCCCAGCGCCGCGCCCGCCAATGCTGCACCCGTTCCCTTCAGGAACGACCGGCGAGACAAACCTTTCTTGACCTCACTCATTTCCTGTTCCTCCTAATGTAAAAGATAAAGGCCGTCGATAACCGGACGATAGGAATTAGTTCATACGTTGCGAGCCTCCATCATACACGCAGCGGCGTGCTTCATCGGCAAACGCTTCCAACAGCGGGAGCTCGGCGTCGAAAAAGTGATCGGACGGGCTCAGAATGTACCCGCCGCCCGGCCCGGCTTCCTCGAAGCAGCGGCGCACCTCGGCGCGCGTCTGCTCCGGCGTGCAGCCGGTGAAATAGTGGAACTGGTCGAACCCGCCAATGAAGCACACCCGGTCGCCGATGCGCTGTTTGGCTTCGGCCAGGCGCATGTCGCCGCCCATATCCGCCGGGGTGAAGGTTTCCATCGCGTCCGGGTTCATGTCCGCGATGCGCTCCAGCAGCGGCATCATGCCGCCGCAGGTGTGGTAGACGATCCGCTGGCCGACCGAATGGGCCAGCGCGATCAACTCGGCGTCGTAGGGCGCCACGAACTGATCGAACAGTTTGGGCGAGATGACCGTCGATGACGCCGCCCCGCCGCCCAGTTCCAGCAGGTCATAGCGCGCGCCTTCCAGCGACCGGATGAACGTCTTTTTGCGCGCCTGCAGGATCCTGATCAGCTCGTGGACCCACTCCGGATCGTCGTACGTTTCCAGGATCAGGCGCTCGGTGCCGACCAGCTCGACGGCGTCCTGCCAGCAGCCCGGCTGCCCGTAGACGTCGAAGTAGCAGATGTGGCCGCGCACCAGCCCGCGCTCGCCGAACGCCTCGGCGCGGCGGTTGACGGCCTCCACGTCGCACTTAGGATGCGTCACGTATTCCGCGATCAGGTCGATGTCGCGCTTCTGCTTGACCAGCGGCTCGACCACCCAGTCGGTGTACTGGTTGCCCTGCAGGACCATGGACAGCGTCCCCTTGGGCGTGACGAAGTTGTAGCGCGTGGTCGTGTACTGCGCGTCGGGGATGCGTTCCGTCTCGATGCGCCAGTCGTCCGACACGACGCGGTGCGTGTGGTCCAGCGGGTGGATGAACGTCTGGCTGGGATCGAAATACTCGCCCTTCGCCTCGTCCGGCTGGTAGGGCACGGTCCACAGGATGGCGTCCAACCCGAAGCGGTCGAAGAAGTCGTGGTACGGGATGCCGTCCAGGTACGTATCCAGAAAATACTGCATGACGTGGTGCGTCGTCACCGGCAGCCGGTCCGGCACGCCGCCGGTCAGCGCGGTCAGCATGCGCTCGCGGGAGGTCATCTCGGCCACTGGACTACCCCTCCCCGCCCGCGAACACCAGTTCGAGCGTGATCGCCTGGCCGCCCTGTACCGCCACATCCACACGGCGCCCGTCGCGGACCGGCACGGCTTCGCCACGCTCCTCGGCCAGATTGGCGCGATAGGCTCCCGCCAGCGGCAGGCCGCAGGTGATCGCGCTCTCGACCGGTCCGCGCGTGATGTTGTAGCAGCGGACGATCAGCGTGTCGCGCTCGCTCCGCCGGGCGGCGCTGAGCACCAGCGCGGGCGACTCGATCCGCAGCAGGCTGAACGTGTCCGGCAGGTGCCCACCGCGCGGCCAGGGGATCGCCTTCACCAGGGCCGGGTCGTCGCGGGTGATATTCATCTCGCGCAGCACCAGCCCGGGGTGGGTGTCCGCCCGGCGCACGTACAGCGCCGCGTTGTAGTTATAGGCCGCCGGGTAGACGTTCTCCCAGCCGCCGGCATGGGGCAGGATGGCGTACTCGTAGCGGTATGGTCCGAAACACTGCGCGCCGGGCGTGGGCACCAGCGGCCCCGCCGCGATGCGGCGCACCCACAGGTCATCCCGCGAGAGCCAGCCCACGCTGCGCAGCAGGGTGAGCGCGATCGTGCCGTCTTCCGACGCCTCGACCGACGGCAGTCCCCGGTTGAGGATCGCCAGCCCGCGCCGCCCGTCGCTCAGGTCGGTGAAGGCGCGCTGGTGCATCAGCGGCGTCGGGTCCTCGACCCAACCCTCGGAGGGGGGCAGCTTCAGATCGCGCGCGGCCACCAGCCACGACTGGTCGACATGCGCCTGCTCGACGCGCAGCCCGGTCGGGAAGGTGACGGTCAGCTTGTGGTCGCGCGCCCGGTTGTCGATCTCGGTGGTGATGAAAACGCCCGGTTGCCCGGCATAGAGCATGATCGTCGAGACGATCGGTAGCGGCACCGTCCGCGCGGATCGCCGGCGGCGGTCGTCGGACAGGCCCTCCGGCACATCGAGCGTCCACGTCACGCGGAACGCCGCCCGGCACGGACCGGCCTCGACGCGTTCCACCTGGGCCGGGTGTCCCGCGGTGCTGATCGTCTGGCTGTTCTCCGGCAGTGGGCAGAAGGTGTACTCGTCGCCCGCGTCTTCGATGTCGACAAAGTGGTGCTGGCCCGTGTAAGTGTGGCCGGTCGC
Organism: Aggregatilineaceae bacterium; assembly: GCA_040767355.1. Classification (GTDB taxonomy): domain Bacteria; phylum Chloroflexota; class Anaerolineae; order Aggregatilineales; family Aggregatilineaceae; genus LM3-B42. The sequence goes on from JAXGOS010000026.1 coordinate 40,425, forward strand.
TTTGTCGGTGATGGTCAGGCCGCCGTCGGCCTCGATGACGAGCGCCACGTAGGCGTTCTCCGCGCTGCGCTCCCCAGCCACCAGATCGGTCGCGGGGGGCGCGCCGCCCGCCGCGGGCTGCGCGTAGAGCGTGGTGTAGCCCAGCGCGGGGACGTTCACCGGGACCAGAACGCGCACGCAGCGCTTGCGGTTGGGCTTGAGCACTTCCATCCAGAAGCGCTCGTCGTTCTCCAACACCTGATGCGGCACGACCTCGCCCGCGGCGGTCACCAGTTGGAAGTCCTCCGCGTGCGGATCGTCGAACTCGAACTCGATCACGGCTTCGGCGATCTCGGCGCGGTCCCAACCCAGCGGGTTGAACGCGATCACCGGCGTGCCAATCTGGGCGGTCATGTCGGCCTGCCGCGCCACTTCGCGCAGGCTGTCGCGCACCAGCGCCCCGGCGATCTGGCGCGCCTGGCTGAAGCGGTAGAGCATCTCGTGGTGCACCTCGTCGATGCCGGAGCCGTACATGTCGTCGTGCGGGTGGTTGAGCAGCAGCCAGTGCCACGCGTGCCACGCCAGCGCGGGCGTGCCCTCCGGCACGTCGCCGCCCGCCAGCCAGGCCAGCGCCGTCAGCGGCTCCATGTAGCGCTCGAGCAGCGTCTCGGTGGCGTGGTTTTCCTGCTTGAGGTGAATGCGCGTTGAATACACGCCCTGGAGAATTTCCGAGTAGCGGCCCCAGCGGAATTCGCCCTCGAAGCGCGGCAGATCCGCGCCCGCCGCCCGTACCCGCTCCAGGTGTTCGGCCAGCGTGCCGTGATGGATCGCCACATCGTCCAGCGCGGCGTTGGCGCGGCGGATCACCTCGGGGATGCGCGGTTCGGCCTCGGCGTGGTCGATGCCGTTCATCAGCAGCAGCGTGCGCGTGTTGGTCATCGGCTTGAGCTTGTCGATGGCGCGCCCGATCTTTTGCTGGGCCAGCGCCCAGTCGAATTCCATCTGCGAGATATCGCCCCAATGGATGCCGTAGCCCAGGTTGGTGACGTTGTGGTAGCCCCACGGCATCAGGATGGCGGTGACGCACGACCCGTCGGGCGCGCACCACTCGAACTCGGTGCCCAGGCGATCGCCCTCGGTGCCCATCCCACGCCAGAAGAACGCGTTGTCGATGCCGAAGCCGCGCAGGATCTGCGGCAGTTGGGCGATATGGCCGAAGCCGTCCGGCACGTAGCCGATTGGCATCACGCCGCCGTAAGGCTCGCCCATCTTGCGCCCGATCATCAGGTTGCGCACCAGCGATTCCGGGCTGACGAGGAACTCGTCGGCCAGCACGTACCACGGCCCGACCTGGATCCGGCCCGCCCGGCAGTGATCCTGCAGCCGGGTCGCGCGGTCGGGGCGCACCTCGAGGTAATCTTCGAGCACGCTCATCTGCCCGTCGAGCATGAACACGCGGAAGTCGGGCTGCTCGTCGAGGATGCGCAGCAGGCGGTCGACCAGCCGCACGAGGCGGATACGATACTCTTGGAAGGTGCAATACCAGGCGCGGTCCCAGTGCGTATGGCTGACCAGCGTGGCTTCATAGGAGGGCTTGCCCATCAAACGGCACCTTTCGTCTTGAGCCAGATCATCAAAAGGTTATGCGCGTAGATGTATAGACAAATCCATTATACGGCAAACTCCCTGTCAAGACAATAATCTGCCTGGATTCGTTCTACGCGCGCCCGCCGCGAGCAGTCCGCGATCGCGTGCATGCCCTGCGCGCCTGGACGCCGAAAGCCGAAATTTGAGGCTGGAAACGGCGTCTGTCCGCCCGGTGAGGGTGCCCGGTGCGCCTCGAGCTTGTATTGACAGATCGTTTGAATGGCTACATAATGAACTTGTATAGACAATTTATCAGACGAGCGCTTTTTTAATGCGAGCCTGTCCACGGTCCGACCGGCGGCACGGCACCGCTGCCTTCGCTGCACACCACCGCACCGCCGCCCCGGCCTCTGGCGCGCCACTCGAAAGGATCGCCCATGTTTGAATGGCTGGATACCGCTGTCACCACCCTGGCGGGCGTGACGGTCACCCGCCTGTGGCCCCTGGCAGCGCTGGCCTCGCTGCTGATCGCGTGGGTGGCGAGCCGCAAACGCTACAGCGCTTTCGCGTGGTTCGCTGCCGGGCTGATCGGCACCATCGCCGCCAGCGAGATCGTCCGTGCGCTGGTGCCCAAACCGGGCGATGAGGCGGGCGCGAGCTTTGCCATCTGGTCCAACTCCGGCTTCCGCTCGGACATCGGCCTGCTGCTGATCCTGATCGCGCTGGCGATCGCGCTGGCCCAGATCTTCCGCCGGCTGGTCGTCTTTGCGGGCGACCCGCTCCGCGACGCCAAGGGCCAGGTCCTGGCCCCCGCCAGCCCGACCCAGGTGCGGATCAGCGCCGTGATGGGCGGGTTCGTCCTGCTGGTGCCGGCTGCAATCTGGCTGTGGTCGATCGTGCGCTTCATCGCCATCGGCGAATACAGCGACCTGATCCTGCCCCTGCTGGCCTTCCTGGCGCTGGGCATTGCGGCAGGGCTGCTCGGCACCGCCCTGGAGGGCTGGCGGCGCACGCTGGCGCTGGCGATCCTGGTCGCGGTGGCGCTGTTCGGCGCCATGCGTTGGAATGCCACCCGCCCGCCCGGCTCGATGTTCGAATCGAACGGCTCGTTCCCAGCGGTCCTGGCGCTGGTGCCGGTCGTCTTCGGGCTGTGGGTAGCCGGGACGCTGCGGGGCACCCTACCCCGCCGCCAGTATGCTCTGCTAAGCTGGCGGCTGGCCGCGATCGCCTGGGCGCTGGCGCTGATCGGCTGGCTGGTCCGGTTCCTGGGTTTCTACAACTACCAGAACGCGCCCGCCTTCGACCTGGGCAGTCTGCTCGGCATGCCGCTGCTGATCGCGCCGGCCATCGCCGAGTTTTACTACAACCTCGTCCCGCGTGACATCGCCGATGAGCGCAACGCCGCCAACATGGCCCAATGGGAATCGGCGCTGGTCGTCCTGGCGGGTATCGGCACCTGGCTGTGGGTGCTGGCGCAGGTCTTGTGGCGGCTCCCCGTGCGGCGGGTGCGGCGCTCGCTGGGCGACTATGTCAACCGGCTGAGCACCACGCGCCTGTCGCTGGCACAGCGGCGCTATCTACTCGCCTTCGTGCTGATCACCCCGGCGGTGGCGCTGCGCACCTTCACCACCTTTTACCCGTTCCTGCAGACGGTCGCGCTCAGCGTGCAGAAGTACAACCCGGCCTTCCCGCCGCGCCAGTACATCGGCCTGCGCAACTTCGAGCGGCTGGCGAACGACCTGGTCGTGCGCGAAAGCCTGGAGTTCACGATTGTCTTTGTCTTCGCCTCGACCTTCTTCCAGATGGCGCTCGGCCTGGCGATCGCGCATCTGCTCAACGCCAACTTCAGCCTGCGCGCCCTGTCGCGCACGATCAGCCTGATCCCGTGGGCTGTCCCGATGGTCGTTGCCGCGATCGGCTTCCGGTGGATGTTCGATGACCAGTTCGGCATGATCCCCGACCTGCTGGGCCGCCTGTTCGGCTATGAGGGCAAATGGCTGGTCGATCCCAACAACTCGCAGATCGCCATCACGTTCGTGAACACGTGGAAGAGCACACCGTTCGCGGCGCTGCTCTTGCTCGCTGGGCTGCAGGGCGTGTCGCAGGACCTGTATGAGGCGGCCAAAGTCGACGGGGCGAACTGGCTGGACGCGCTGCGCTTCATCACCGTGCCCATGCTCATGCCGATCATCGTAACGACCGGCATGTTCCTGCTGGTGTGGCAACTGGCGGCGTTCGACCTGCCCTTCGCCATGACCGGCGGCGGCCCCGGCTTCTCGACGACCGTGGTCGCGCAGAAAATATACCTTGAGATCAACTCGCTCAACTACAGTTACGCGGCGGCAGTCAGTATCGCGTTCGTCGTGGTTGTCGGCGTGATCGGCGGGCTGGGGCTGTACGCGCTCCGCCGGGTCGAAGTCTCCGGTTAGAAAGGATACGCTGCCATGTCGGTCACCGTCGAAGGGCTGTCCAACACGCACCCGAAAGAGCTGTCGTGGTTCGCCCGCCACAAGCGCACGATCCTGATCTACACCGCCTTCGTAGTGTTCGCGGTGTTCGTCGCGTTCCCGTTCTACTACATCGCGATCTCGTCGATCACCCCGCGCAACGAGTTGTTCACGATCCCGCCATCGTACTTCCCGGCCAACCCGACGTTCGACAACTACAAGAACATGGTCGAATCGGTGCCGTTCCTGACCTACCTGCGCAACTCGCTGGTGTTCGCGATCGGCTCGGCGCTGATCTCGGTCATCGCCAGCGCGCTGGCGGCCTATGCCCTGGCGCGCATTCGCTTTCCCGGCAGCAACATCGTCTACATGGCGTTGATCATGTCGGTGGCGCTGCCCCAGATCGCGGTGCTGGTGCCCATGTTCGAGACCTTCCAGCAGTTCAAGATGATCAACACGCACCACGGCCTGATCATCTTGATGAGCAGCCTGGTGCTGCCGTTCACTATCCTGACGCTGGTCTCGTTCATCATGCAGGTGCCGGTCGAGATCGAAGAAGCGGCGCTCATCGACGGGGCGAACATCTTCCAGGTGCTCACACGCATGATCCTGCCGCTGATCATGCCCGCGCTGTCCACCATGACCGTGATCAACTTCATCATTAGCTGGAACGAGCTGCTGTACCCGCTGGTGTTCGCCCAGCGCGACAACACCAAAACGCTCAGCGTGGCGCTGGTCGAGCTGTCGTCGGATGCTTCGACCTACACCCGGCCCTGGGACATGCTGAGCGCGCTCAGCGTCTTCATGGTGGTGCCGGTGCTGCTGCTGGTGCTGGTCGGCCAGCGCATGATTATCTCCGGGCTGTCGCGCGGCGCGGTCAAGTAAACACGTTTCAGGGCATCAGCGCCGGGCGGCCAGCCGCAAATGTGACGGGCGGCCCGGATATTCTTTATAATATTCTTGGAAATACACTTATCTCCCCCCTATCCGGTAACTGAAGGCAGAGAGGACCCATCCATGTCGCATCGCATCACGATCGAGGAAAACGTCGAGATTTTGAAGCGCTACGCCTTTCTGGAGCGCGCGTGCATGCGCACCCTGGCCGGCTGGCTGCCCGGCGTGCCCGAATGGGACGCCAAGAACCAGTTTGGCCTGCACATCTGGGAGAGCGCCGACGCCGCCGATCACATCCGGGGCCGCCTGCGCGAGCTGCGCAATTACCAGCCGGAGCGCGGCCTCAGTCCGGCGCTGGAACAGGTCGCCGCGGCGCTGGACCGCGCCCAGAACACGGCCGAGGTCATCGCCACCGTGTACCTGGTCGTCAAGAAGGCGCTGCTGCACGCCTACCGCAACCATCCCGAGGTCACCTGGTCGGACTTCGACAACCCGACAGTGAAGGTCACCGAGGCTTTGATCGCCCAGACCGAAGCGCAGGTCGCCTGGGCGGAGGGGGTTTTCCCGGCCATCGCCGGGCGCTATCCCGGCTGGGAAGCCTGGCAGGACGCAGTCAGCCAGCTGCTGGCCAGCGATGGCGGCGTCATGGGCACCGGTCCTAACGGCGAGCCGGACATCGACCTGAGCACGCGCCCGCTGCTGCTGCCGTGGAAGACGTGCCAGCGCATGCCCGACTGGCCGATCTTCAACCCGGACGAGGACATCGAGCCGAACCGCAAAGCCGATCCCGAAGGGCACCGGCTGTGGCGCTTCAAGCACTACCTGAACGAGATGACCGCCTCCGAGACGCTGGGCTCGATCCTGTGGATGACGCCGGAGATGCCCTGGGAATACCAGCACAACGTGGCGCGCCACCTGTGGGATGAGATCCGGCACAGCCAGCTCGGCCAGACGCGCATCCAGCAGCTCGGTCTCAAGATCGAAGACGTGCCCCAGGTCGTCCAGATCTACAACGTGATGATGACCCTGCCCGCGGTGGACCAGTATGCGCTGCTGACGACCGTCATCGAGCCGAACGGCATGCCCGAGAAGCGCGCCAACCGCGAGCACTGGGAAGACATCCACGACGACATCTCCGCCGCCGCCGTCAGCTACGACTGGAGCGACGAGAATTTCCACATCCGCTGGGGCCAGAAATGGACGCCTGTCCTGCTCGAAACCTATGGCTACGACGAAACGCCGGAGCAGATCAAAGAGCGGATGGAAGCCTGGCTGATGGAAAACACGCCGGTCAAGATGCAGCAGCGCCACGCCCAGGGCATCGCGTAACGAGGATTAGAAGGGACAATCATCATGGCAAAAGTACTCCCCCCCTCCCGATCCACCGCCGCCCACACGCGGGTGGAGAACGCTTCGACCATCCTGAAACGCTTCTACGTGGCCGAGCGCCAGCTCATGCGCACGCTGGCCGCGTGGTTCGTCGGCACCAGCCAGTGGGACCTCAAGCGGCAGCTCAGCCAGGATATGTGGCAGACCGCCCAGCACGCCGACGCGCTGCGGACGCGCGTGCTCGAGCTGCGCTACCCGCGCCGCGACGTGGACCGCAAGTACGATCCGGACGTGGTGGCGCTGCTGGCCGAGGTCGCCAAGGCGCGGGATTCGCAGGAGTTCATCGCCGGGGTTTACGGCGTCCTGCTCCCGGCGCTGATCGCGGGCTACGAAGCCTACCTGGAGCGCTCCGATCCGCTGGACGACGCGCCGACCCTCTACCGCCTGCGCCACATCCTGGCCGACAAGCAGGCCCAGGTCGAGCGCATGGGGGCACTGGCCCGCCGCGTCGCCGCGGATGAGCGCGCGTCCGACCAGGACTGGCGCGACTACCTGCGCCGGTGGGCCGACAGCATCGGCGGGATCGATGGCCTGGGCGAGCGCGCCGCGCCGCCGGCCGATCACCCGTGCGCGGGCCGCCCCGCCTTCGACGTGCCGCGGACCGCCCAGCGCGACGCGCGCTGGCGCCCGGCTCTGTTCCACCTGCCGCACGAGAACAAGTACGATGCGGCCGGGCGTGCCGCCTGGAAGCGCATCGAGGCGCTGGACAAGCGGGTCGCCATGCAGGTCTGGTCGGCCATCAGCCATTTCAACGAGATCTGGGCCGCCGAAGTCCCCGCCTCGGTGATGTGGGACCTGGACGGCGAGCCGTGGGCGTTCTACATGGACCTGGCCCGCTGGTCGTGGGACGAGACGCGCCACAGCACGATGGGCTGGCGCGCGCTCGAGGGCTGGGGCTGGGACGTGCCCGACCTGATCCCGTTCGCACACGGGCTGTATAACGCGCTGGGCAGCGTGCCCGCGCGCCAACGGCTGGCCCTGCTCTACTACTACGAGGAAGGGCTGCTGCGCGCCGGGACCAAGCAGATCGAGATCAAGATCCTGGAGTCGGCCCAGGACGACGGCAGCACGCAGGACATGGACTACGACTGGGCCGACGAAGCGATCCATGTGAGCTTCGGCTACACGTGGCTCAAACACCTGCTCGGCGACGACACCGCCGGGCGCGAGGAGCTCAAGCGCTTGACCGACGAGGCCCGCCAGATCATGGCTGACTTCGTCGCCGCCCATCAAGACGATCCCGAGGCGCAACTCGCGCCGTACTTCGAGCGGCTGTACCCGGTCGTCGCAGAGGCGATCCGCGACATCCCCGACGATGGCATGGCGATCGAGTGGGCGCCCGTGGTGGCGGACGAACAGGTGCTCGAGGAACTGTAGCCGCGTGCCGACTATCCGCCTGGTACAATCCGGGGTGACATTCGAGGCCGAGCCGGACGAGACGATTATGGAGGCAGCCGAGCGCGCCGGGATCTTTCTGGTACACAGTTGTCTGAGCGGCATCTGCCGGGCGTGCATGACGCGCGTGCTGGCGGGCGATGTCGAGCACGATCCCGAATACGCCGCCGAGTTGAACATCGACCGCGACGAAATCGAGGACGGGTTCCGGCTGCTGTGCAGCGCCTTCGCCCGTACGGATGTGGACCTGGAACGCTAGGAGGAGAGTGCATGGTCGAACCTATCAACCTGGCTGAGAAATTCGCCCTGATCGAGGACTACTGGAGCCCGCACATCGCCGGCGAGCTCAACGACTCCTATGTGAAGCTGGTCAAGCTGAAGGGCGAGTTCGTGTGGCACCATCACGAACAGGAAGACGAGCTGTTCCTGGTGGTGCGCGGGACGCTGTGCATCCAACTGCGCGACCGGGATCTGTGGCTGCGCGAGGGTGAATTCGCCGTGATCCCGCGCGGCGTGGAGCACCGGCCCGTGGCCAGCGAGGAGGTACACGTGCTGCTGCTCGAGCCGAAGACGACCGTCAACACGGGCAACATCCAGAACGAGCGCACCCGGCCCGATCAATGGATCTAGCGGGCCGGCCGAGGAGGGACACAATGAAGCTCACGGTTTTTCGGTCCCTATGGGGCATGACCGGCCCGATCGCCAGCAACTGAGTGAGTCCCTGCCGTCGCGCGCCAATACCCTCCTCTGGTAGACGGCGCGCGGCCCGGCAGTTTTTTGCGCGTATCCTTGTGGTAGAGCAGGTGAAAAATGCCCGAGATTATCGAAATCGCCGTTCCAATTGAGGAGATCGAGGCGCGCCGCGAGCGCGTGGAGAAAACCCGCCGCTTCGAGACGCCCGACCGCGTGCCGGTCATCCCCGCCATCGCCCACCGGCTGATGGTGCCCCAGGTGGGCGTCAGCTTCCGCGACTACTTCAGCGATCCCGAAACCATGCTGCGCACGCAGATCCTGTGCCAGAAGTGGCTGCTGGAGAACGTCCGCACCGACGCCTACAGCATCACCGGCGCCTGGACCGGCGCCTGGACCGACTTCCAGAACACGTTCGAGGCCGGCAGCCTGGGCTGCGAGATCCACTTCCCGGACGATGACATTCCCTGGGTGGGCGAGGGCTGGGTCAAATCCGACGACGACCTGCGCCGCCTGGAAGCGTTCGACTACGTGGATAACGGCATCAACGCCCGCCAGGTGGCCTACCGCCGCGCCATGATCGACGTGGCCGAGAAGTACCCGGTGCGCTTCCAGGGCGGGCCGGTGTTCTATCCCGGCGCCAACCCCTCGCTGACCAACACCTCGGATGGCCCGTTCGGTGTGACCGGCGACGTGATGGGCCAGGTCGAAGCCTTCACCGCGATCTACGAGCGCCCCGACTTCGTCCACGAGGTGCTGCGCATCGTCACCGGCAAGATGATCCAGTGGCTGGATTTCTGCGCCGAGGAAATGAACCTGTCGCGGCCCATCGACTTCGCCTGGACCGACGACCTGGCGGTGTCGCTCTCCGCCGCCACGTTCCGCGAGTTCGCCCTGCCCTACAACCAGCAGATGCGCTTCCATTTCAACGGGCGGGCCAGCCTGCACATGTGCGGCAAGTCCGACCACCTGCTGGCTATCTTCCGCGACGACCTGCAGATCGACGAGTTTCAGGGCTTCGGCTATCAGGTGGATCTTGACCGCGTGGCGCAGGAGATGGCGGGGCGCGTCGTGCTGCTGGGCAACGTCAGCCCGATGCTGATCCACAGCGGCACGCCGGAGCAGATCCGCGAGGCGACGCGGCAGGTGATCGAGAAGCTGGCGCCGCACCGGGGCCTGATCATCCAGGACGGCAGCAACATCCCGCCCGGCACGCCGCTGGAGAACATCAACGCCATGACGGAAGCCGCCGAGCTGTACGGGCGCTATTCGTGATCGGGCGCGGGGAAGCGGCGGTCAGCGCGTCAGGCTGACGCCGTCCGGGGGCGCGGGCACGTCCGCCTTCAGATACGCCCCGCACGACCGCCGGATCACCAACCGGGTGGGCAGGATGATCTGCTGCCAGTCGTCGACCTGCCCGTTGATACGCCGCACCAGCGTCTTGACCGCCTGCTGGCCGATTTCGGCGGCGGGCTGCGCGACGGTCGTCAGCGGCACGTCGAGATGCATCGTGAAATCCAGGTTATCGAACCCCACCAGCGCCAGCTCGTGCGGGATGCGGCGGCCCAACTGGCGGGCGGCCTGGTACGCGCCGAGCGCGATCTGATCGTTGGCGGCGAAGATCGCCGTCACTTCCGGGTGCCCGGTCAGGAACTCCGCGATCGTATCTGAGGCGACGGTCGGGTAGCCCTCGACCTCGCACGTCAGCGCCGGATCGTAGGCCAGGCCCGCTTCGACCAGCGCGCGCTGGAAGCCCGCCGCCCGGTGTTCCAGGCTCACCGACGGGTCGCGCCACGACACATACGCGATGCGCTCGTGGCCGAGCTGGATCAGGTGCTGGGTGGCGCGCAGCGCTCCCCCGAAATGGTCGGACATCACGTAATCGGAGTGCAGCCCGCGCAGGTAGCGATCGACCAGCACGACCGGGAAGCCGGAGCGGATAAGCTGCGCCGTGGAGTCGGCATGCACCGAATCGACGGGGTAGAGCACCACACCCGCCAGCCGCTGCGCGACCAGCAGGGCGAGCACCTCGTTCTGGCGTAGCGGGTCGTTCTCGACGTGCTTAAACAGGATCGACAGGCCATGCTCGGCGGCGGCGCGCTCGGCCCCCAGCAGAATGGTCGAGACGAACGAATCGCGCACGTACGGCACCACGAACCCGATCTGGCTGCCGGGCAGCCCCGGCGCGCGGGCGTGCTCCCCGCCCCAGATGACAAACGTGCCGCGCCCGCGCTCGCGCCGGACGTAGCCCTCGCTTTCCAGCTTGCTGAGCGCCTGCCGGATCGTGCCGCGCGCCACCCCGAACGCCTCGCACAGGTCCGGCTCGGCGGGCAGGTTGTCGCCCGGCTGCCATTCGCCGTTCAGGATGCGCTGTTTCAGGTTCGCGCTGACCTGCAGATACAGGGGAACGCCGTTACCCCGCTGGATGTCCCACGTCATGCAAGTGCCCCCTTCAAATAATTGTCTATCGTCTTCGTAAAATTGTATATACAATTACTATTGTCGTGCAGATCGCGCCGGCTGTCAATCGCCGCCAGTCGTTGGCGATGCGGACGTGCGATCTCACAGGCCGCCGGCGTCAGGCGATGTTCGCCTTGACAGGCGTGCCGGGTTCAGGTCAAATATGTCTAGACATCAGCGCGCTCGCAGAGACGTTAATCATGGCACAATCCCTCGATTTGAGCAACGGCTGGTCCATCCGCGACAGCGCCCCGCCGGTGGGCCAGGACGAGGTCCGCAAGGCGACCATCTTCGCCCTGGCAAATGGGTACATGAGCGCGCGCGGCAGTGCTGATGACGCGCCGCTGGATCGCCCCGGCGTGGTGGGTCATCACGTCAACGGGCTGTACGACACGCCGACCGGCGGCATTCTCGACCGCGAGATGATCAACCTGCCCGCCTGGACCTCGCTCCACCTGGCAGCGGACGGCCAACCGTTGCGGCTGGACGAGGCGACCTCGTACGCGCGGACGCTGGACCTGCGGCGCGGCCTACTCCAGCAGACGGCGCACTGGACGGCCCGCGGCGGCAACCGGGTCACGCTGCGCAGCGAGCGCCTGGTCAGCCTGGACCGCCCCCACCTGGGCGCGATCCGCTGGCAGATCGAGGCGAGTGCCGCCTGCGACCTGACGATCCGCTCGGCGGTGGACGCTAACATCACCAACCGCTTCGCCGTGGCGCACTTCGCCGCCGTCCAGCCGGAGGCCGCGCCCGGCGCGTGCACGGTCGCCGCCCGCACGATCGACCCCGGCTACGATCTCGTCGTGATGGCCGCGCACGAGTTGGGCCGCCCGCCGGACGTGGTCCGCGCCGGACAGGGCCGGGCGGAGCAGGTCTACCACGCGCGCATCGCCGCCGGGACGCCGCTGGTCTTCACCAAGTTCGCGGCGGTGTACGACAGCCGCTTCGCGAGCGGCGACCTGGCCGCGCTGTGTTCCGCCGAACTGTCCGCGGCGTTGAGCGCCGGGTACGAGGCGATCCGCGCGGCGCACGTCGACCGCTGGGCAGCGCTGTGGGACGCCTGCGATCTGGTCATCGACGGCGACGACCAGGCCCAGCTCGCGATCCGCTTCTGTCTGTTTCACCTGCTGGCCAACAGCCCCCACTCCGACCGGGTGAGCATCTCCGCGCGCGGGCTGCAGGGCCAGGACTACTGGGGCTCGATCTTCTGGGATTACGAGATCTACGTGCTCCCCTTCTTCATTTATACGCAGCCAGCGAGCGCCCGGCGCAGCCTGATCTACCGCTACCACACGCTGGATGGCGCGCGGCGCAAGGCCCGCGCTCTGGGCTTCGCGGGCGCCTACTACGCCTGGCAGAGCCAGGAAACCGGCGACGAGACCTGCGCGCTGTACGTCTTCGACGATCCGCGCACCGGCCAGAAGATTCGCAGCTATTTCGCCGACGAGCAGATCCACATCTCGGCCGATATCGCCTTCGCCATCGACCAGTACACCCGCGCGACGGGCGACGCGGCCTTCCTGGCTGAATACGGGCTGGAAGTGGTCTGCGAGGTGGCGCGCTTCTTCGCCTCGCGCGTCACCAGGAGCGGCAATCGCTACGAGCTGCGCACGGTCCTGGGGCCGGACGAGTATCACGAGCGCGTCGACAACAACGCCTACACCAACACCCTGGCCCGCGAGAGCCTGACGATCGCGCTGGCGGCGCTCGATCGCGTCCGCGCCAGCGACCCGGCAGCCGCCCGACGACTCGCCGCGAAGATCGGCCTGGAGGATGGCGAGACCGCGCGCTGGCGGGACGTGGCCGAGCGGCTGTTCGTCCCGGAGCCCGACCCGGCCAGCGGGCTGATCGCGCAGTTCGACGGCTACTTCGAGCTGGAAGACGCCGCGCCGGACGCCGTGCGAGCGCGCCTCGAACACCCGGACCAGTACCCCGGCGGCCTGACCGGCCCTTACCAGACCACGCAGGCGATCAAGCAGGCGGACGTCGTGCTGCTGCTCTACCTGCTGCGCGACCGGTACAGCCGGGCGGTCAAGACGGCCAACTGGGCGTATTACGAGCCGCGCACCGCCCACGACTCCAGCTTGAGCCCGATGGCCTATGCGCTCGTCGCGGCGGACGTGGGCATGACCGGGTGGGCCTACACCTACTTCATGCAGACCGCCCTGCTCGATCTGCTGGGCACCGGGCCGCACTGGAACCTGGGCGTGCACACGGCGGCCATGGGCGGCGCGTGGCTGGCGGTGGTGCACGGCTTCTGCCAGCTCGATCTGCGTGAGGACGGCGTCCATCTACTCGGCTGGCCGCATCTGCCCGCCGGGTGGCGCCGCGTGGGCTTCCGCGTGGTTTGGCACGGGCAGCGGGTCGGCTTCAGCACGGATGGCGTGACCACCACGCTCGAAGCGCTCGATGGCCCCGTCCCGGCCACCTATCCCGGCGGCGTGGCCACCCTGATGCCGGGCCAGCCCCTGCGCCTGCGCGGCGACGCGCCGCCCGCCCCGTGACCTTTCCGCAACCACACAAGGAGCAAGTCATGGACTCAACACCCGTCATCCCCACCAGCGGCATGATCCTCACCCAGGACACCCGCCTGGCGCCCGGCGTCTACCCCCTGGCCGAGGGCCTGACCATCGGCGCCGACGGCATCACTGTCGACGGGACCGGCGTCCACATCGTCGGACCGGGCCGGGCGCGCGGCACCGGCGTGCGCGCCGCCGGGCACAAGAACGTCACCCTGCGCGGCCTGTCCGTCGCCGGGTTCTACCACGGCCTGCGCTTCGACGCCTGCGAGGGGGTGACGATCGAGGGCATTTCCGCCCGCGACACGGGCGAGATCGAGGGCATCGACACGTTCCTCTACCTGTGGACCCCGCTGGAGTCGGCTTACGGCGGCGCGATCCTGCTGGCGGGGGTGACCGGCGGCGCGGTGCGCGGCTGCGATCTCCAGCACCAGCAAAACGGCGTCATGCTCTACGACTGCGCCGGGATCACCGTCGAGCAGACGAACGCCTCGTTCAACAGCGGCTGGGGCGTCTACCTCTCGGGTACCAGCGACTGCGCCATCCAGGACAACCAGCTCGACTTCTGCAACCGCGTGTACCGCCGCCCCGAGGACGGCTCGATCCGCGTCGAGGCAGACGCCGCCGGAATCGTCCTGGTGTACGGTTCGTCGCGCAACCAGTTCCTGCGCAATAGCTGCCTGTGCGGCGGCGATGGGATATTCGTGGCCGGGTACGATCACAAGGGCCACCAGGGCCCCTGCAACGACAACCTGTTCGAGGACAACGACTGCCGCCTCAGCCCGAATAACGCCATCGAATCCACCTTCTCGCGTGGGAACGTCTTCCGCCGCAACGACTGCAGCCGGTCGAACTACGGGATGTGGATGGGCTACTCGTGGGAGAATACCATCGAGGACAACACGATCGACATGAACCGCTTCGTGGGCATCGCCATCGAGCACGGCTTCGACATCACGATCCGCCACAACCGGATCCGGCAGAATGGCGAGGGCATCCGCCTGTGGACGCGCGGCGGGCCGGTGGTCCAGCACTGGCCGGGCCACGAGGTCTCGCACAGCTTCACCATCGAGGACAACCTGATCGAGACGAATCACACCGGCTTCCACGGCTATACCGGCGACGACATCACCGACCGGGACTGCCACAACTATCACCTGCGCGGCAACCTGATCCGCGACAACCGGACCGGCGTTCGCTTCGGACGCGTGCGGGACTGCTCGGTGGAGGGCAACCAGTTCGCGGGGAACGTCGAGGCGGCGATCCGGCTGGACGGCGAGCCGGGCGTGCGCATCGGCGCGAACACGTTCGACGCCAACGCCCGCGACGTGGCGCGGAACTAGCCCTGCCCCACCGCAGGCGGATGGCCATTACCGCGCGGCAGGCTCGATCAGCAGCGCCGCCCCGTCCTTGCGCGGCAGGAAGACCGTGATCTGGCCCGCCGCGCGCAGATCGACCGGCTGCGTCGCGCCGCTGAACAGGTCGCGGACGGTGTACACCCCGGCCTCGAAGAGCGCCGGGTCGAGATCGATGATCGCGTGCCGGTCCTCGTCGCCCTGGTTCACCGCGATCAGGGCGAAGGCCGCACCCCGCGCAAACAGCGCCGTGCTGACGTGGCGCGACCGCGCGCGGCAGGGTGGCGTCAGGCCCAGCCACGCGTGCAGCGCCGCCACAATCTCCGGGGATGGCTCCACGCCCAGGCCGGTGATCGTCCCCGCGCCGCGCCGCTCCCGCCAACCCACCACGTAGCGCGCCCCGACGGGCAGGTGCGTATGCAGGCTCAGCTCGTCGCCGTGCGCCTCGGCATCCGGCGCGCGCTCGGCGACGACCGGCTCGCCGGGGACGCTCTCGTAGACGAAGAACGACGGGCTGCTGAGCGTCACGCACTGGTCGCCCAGGTCCAGCCGCAGCCGGTTGGGGTAGCCCGCGCCGAGCACGCCGGACGGCGCCGGCAGTCCGAAGCGGTCCAGCGGGCGCAGGGACTCGTCGCGGAGCGGCAGGGGCTGGAACCAGACGAGATTCCCGCCCGCCTCGACATAGGCCAGCAGGCGATCTTGAGCATCCGCGTCGAGCCAGTCCCCTCCCGCCACGAACAGCAGCGGGCGCGCGATCTGGCCGGTCGCCACATCGAAACAGTCGTAGTCGATCCCCGCCGCGTATAGCGCCTCGATCACCCGGTCGCCCGCCGGGTCGAGCCGCGTCGTCCGGTCCAGCACCTCGACCGTGGCGGCGGTGTGAGTCAGCTTGCGTAGCGCTGGCGGGTCGAGCTGGTGGAAGGCGGCGACGATGGCACGATACGTCTCGAAGAGGTCCGGGCGCAGATTGCCCAGCTCATTGACCGGCGCCATCAGCCAGTTGTCGCGGTTCACCAGCATATACCAGTTCCAGCCCACGATCCCGGCCAGCAGCGCGGAGAGGCACATCATCCGGACGTGGTTGGGTGTCAGCGGCCCGGTCAGGCTCTGGCCGCCCTCCCAGATGCCGGATTCCAGCTCCGGGACGAACGGCAGGACCGAATAGGCGCGCGTGTAGCGCAGCATGTGCAGGAAGTCGCGGTGCTCGCCGGGCGCCCCACCGAACTCGTTCGCCGGGTACGGGTCCGGCCCGCACAGGTCGCAGGCCGCCTCGAGATCGCGCCAGTTCTGGATGCCGTAGATGGTGTAGGCGTTGGCGGTGATCGGCACGTCGATCCCGCCGGTGCGAAGCTGCGCGACCGTCCAGTGCACGCACTCCGCCGCCGCCCACTGGCGGAAGCGCCAGAAGTCCAGGTAGCGGTTGAGGTAGCCGCGCCGCCGCACGGCGACCTGCGCCACAGGGCGCGCCGCCTCGAAGCTGTCCAGTGCCGACTCCCACGCTGCGTTGAGCGCCGCCAGATCGCCCGCGTAGCGCTGGCGCAGGAAGTCCTGAAACAGCCCCGGCTCCGCGCCGCATCCCAACTGCGTTTCGTAGATGTGCGGCCAGGGGTCCGGCTCGTTCTCCGCCTGGACGAGAACGATCGGGCCGCCCGCCGTCGCCAGGAACGGGCGGAGCGCGGCCGTCACCGCGGCCAGGTAGACGCTCGCCTGCCGCCGGAATTCCGGGTGCAGGCGGTGGTAGCGCGCGGCGGAATCGGGCACGCCGCCGTTGTGCCACTCGCCGTAGAAGTACGGGCCGGGCCGGACGAACAGCCACAGGCCCAGCTCGGCGGCCAGCTCGAGAAACCCGGTCAGGTTGCGCTGTGGGTCGGTCGCGCCGGTGAAGTCAAACTGGTCCTCGCCCAGGGCGTGAACATCCCAGCAGACGTACGTCGCGATCATCTCCAGGCCCAACTCCCGCGCCCGGTCGAGCAGCGTGCGCCAGCGGGCTGGGCTCACTCGCCAGAAGTGGATTTCGCCGCTCAACAACGCGTGCGGCTGGTCACCGACCCACAGCCGCCGCCCCTCGATCCGCACGTCAGGCATCGGTCGTCGCTCCGAGATAGCGCAGCAGGTGCCACAGCAGCCACTGCCCGGCCAGGTGATCGCGCAGGCCGAAGGGCTGGTCGCCCTGGCCGCCCTGGAAGCGCAACGTCGAGGCGATCAGGCGCCCGCGCCCCACCGGGATCTCGACCAGGTAGTCGGCCAGCGTGAACTGGTTGGTGCTCAGCCGGCGCAGCAGCGGGCGCGGCGCACCCGCCTCCGGCAAATCCGCCACGGCGCGCTCGGTGATCAGCGCCCACTCGCTCGCCAGCCCGTAGAATTGGAGATCGACAAACCCCGCGTGCGGGAAGGCATCCATGGCGGGATGATCGCCGATGAACAGCACCGAGTTGCGCCAGAACGGCAGCCCCTGCGCGGGCAGCGGACCGTCACCCTGTTGCAGCAGCAGGACCGCCCCACCCTCGCGCAGAAAGGCCAGAGTGTCACCGTTCAGAGTGCTGGCGATCACGACCCGCGTCGCGCCGTCCGGACGCGTCACGCGCCGCGCCGCCGCGGCCAGATCGTCCAGCCCGGTCAGGCTGCCCGCCGGGTCCAGCAGCACGATCTCCTCCGGCCACGCCGTCACCGCCGGGAAGATCCACAGCGGCCACGCATTGCGCACGTCGACCGCCCCGGCGCGCAGCGCGAGGCTGAAGCGCAGCGTCTCGGCGCGGCCTATGTCCGGCGTGTCGAACGCGATCCGGGCCAGGCTTTGCGGGCGCCCGCCCGCCAGCGGGCCGCGCAGCGCCAGCGTCCCACCGTCGAGGGCGGTTCCGTCTCCCCGGAACACTTCCCAGGCCAGCTCCCCACCCGGCAGCGGCGGCCCGGCGTGGCTGGCGATCAGGTCGAGCGTCACCGGCGCGCCCGCTGCAAACGCATACGGCTCGGCGGGCGCGGGATGGTCCCCGCTGCGCAGCCAGCGCCGGGCGCGGCCCCGCCCCAGCAGCAGCACGGTATCCGCGTTGAACTGGCGGAACGTCGCCGGGCCGTATTTGCTCCGGCCCAGGTCGTCGAACAGCGACGACGAGGCCAGCGGCGTGTTGCGCAGGCTGGTGATCACGTAGCCGCCCATCCCGTCCCGCGCGCGCACCTTCTCCAGAATGGCTTTGCGCATCACCAGCGACTGCTGGCGCGAGAACGCCTGAAGCTCCCGGTCGCTCATGCCCACGTCGATCCGGCTCATGCGCGCGCGCTGCTCGACGTAAGCAACCTTGCTCAGCGGGTGGATCGGGTTCTGCTCGGCCAGCCACCAGGGCTCCTCCCCGCCGAACGCCGCGATTACCTCGTCCAGATCGCGGTAATCGTCCGCGTCGCAAAATTCGCCGAAGATGGTGGGCCGGGGCGCGCGCCAGTCGCGGTGAAAATGATCGACCAGCGGATCGAAATAATGCAGGTCGGCGTAGAAATGGTAATCGTTGAAATCGGCCAGATCGGCCAGGCAGCCATACGCCTCGCCCGACCCGCTGTTGTCGCACACCAGGGCGCCGCGCGTTCCACGGCGCACGATACCGTTCAACTCTTCGAGCCAATCCGTCTCGACGTTCGCCTCCAGCTCGCAGCCCAAGCTGTAGAGGATGACCGACGGGTGCCGCTGCGCCTCGGCGACGATGTCCGCGTATTCGGTCCGGGCCTGAGCCTTGAGCCGGGGCGTCACCTCCGGCAGCCAGAGCGGCAGCTCCAGCCAGAGATACATGCCCTCCTCGTCGGCGATCTCGAAATAGCGCGGCGAGGGCACGTACAGGCACAGCTTCATCAGGTTGCAGCCCAGCTCGCGGATGCGGCGGAACTCGTCGCGGATGGTCGCCTCGTCCGGCGCGGGGCACAGAATGTCCGGGTACCAGCCCCAGTTCAGCGCGCCGCGCAGAAAGACCGGCTCGCCGTTGAACAGCAACTGGTCCCCGGCGGCGCTCAGCTCGCGGAAGCCAAACCGCCGCGACATCCGCGCCACGGCCCGGTCGCCAGCGTGCAGCGCCAGCTCGGCGGAGTAGAGCGCGGGATCCGCCGGGCTCCACAGGCGCGGCTCGGGGACGCTCAGCCAGCCGGCGAACTCACCCTCGACCAGCGGCCCGCCCGCCTCCGCGACCGGCTTCCCCGCGTCGTCGTAAATGCGAACCGTTGCCGACAGACCATCCGCGCCATCGGCCAGCGCCGCCACGAAAACCTTGCCGCTGTCCGGGTTGGCCGAGATCGCCAGGCCGCCCAGCGCCGGGCCGTCGAACGCGACCAGCCGGGCGGACTGCCAGATCCCGCCGAACATCACGGCCACATCGGGCAGGAACCCGGCCAGCGATTCGCGCAGCGGGAAGCGCTCGCCCTGCTTCCAGACGACCAGCCGGATCGTGTTCTCCTCGCCGGGCCTAATCGCGTCCGTCACATCGAGCGCGAACGGCGTCCACGAGCCGGTGTGAGTCCCCACGTCGACGCCGTTGACCTGCACGTCGGCGTGGTAGCTCACCGCGTCGAACTGCAGGTGCACGCGCCGCCCGGCCCATTCCGCCGGGACGGTGACGCCCCGCTGGAACTCCGCCGGGCCGTCGACGCGCCGCGCGTAGCCCTGGGCTTCCCAGGTTCCCGGCACCCGGATCGGGCCGGAGTCGCCGCGCAGGGAAAACTGCCAGACGCCGTCCAGCGCCAGGCTTTCCGCCAGATCGTTATGCCACTGCTTCATGCCCGTGTCTTTTCTCCCGAACAGCGCGCCCGCTCAAGGCGCCAACAGGCGGGGCCAGGATACCCACGCCAGGGTCGCGGCGCCGGCATAAAGCGCCGCGCCGGTCGCCAGTCCCGCCGAAAACCCGATGGCAATCGCCAGCGCCATCGCCAGCGCCGAGCCGAGCACGGACATCACCGCGTTGGCGCCCCAGAAGGCCGCCACGCCGCCCGGATCGGCCACGTGCGCCACGCGCAGACCACTGGGGAACAGCATGCCCATCACGCAGCCCAGCGGCAGCAGGGCCGCCGCCGTCACAACGGCGCGCGCGCCCAGCGCCAGCGGCAGTGCCCGCTCGATGATGGCCGGATATACGGCGAGCGACAGGAGCGCTCCGCCCGCCACCAGCCCGGCGAACAGCGCCGCCCGGCGCGGCAGCGTCCGCACGGGGAAGCGGCTGCTGGCCAGGCT
>JAXGOS010000027.1:0-50738 GCA_040767355.1 Aggregatilineaceae bacterium
CACCGTGGGGATCTTCCTGGCGTCGCGGGGTAGCGTGTCAACCCGGCAGGCGCTGCTCAATGTGGCCGGGGTTCCGCTGCCCTACGCCGCGGCGCTGGGGCTGGCGTTCAACCTGTCGGATGCTCAGATGCCCGTGCCCGTGGCGCGCGCCATATCCACCCTGGCCGATGCGTCCATTCCGGCCATGCTGGCGCTGCTGGGCATCCAGTTGTCGCGCGCGTCCATCAGGGGCCGCATCAAGCCGATCGTCATGGCGGCGGGCATGCGGCTAATCGTGTCGCCGGTGATCGCGGTCGCCCTCGTTGCGCTGCTGGGCCTGTCGGGACTGACACGGCAGGTGGCGATCGTCCAGGCATCGATGCCGACGGCCGTGATCGCGGGGGTGTTGACGACCGAATTTGGCGGCGACATCGACTTCGTGACTGGCACGATCCTGGTGAGCACCGTCGCCAGCACGGTGACGCTCAGCGTGATCCTCTCCCTGCTGATGTGACCGGCGCAGTGGCTATCGCCGCTGTGCCTACGGCGCGATGCCCCAAATCCGGATGATGCTGCGCCCGGCTTCTACCGTCACGAAGGCCAGCGTTGTATCTTCAGGGCCAAAGACCAGCCCGGTGACCGTCGCGTCCGGTCCCGCACCAAAGTCGCCCGGCGCGTCGACCGGCTCGCCGCCCGTCCCCTCCCAGAAGGCCAAGACACTGCTGCTCTCTTCATCGGCGCGGCCGCCCGCCGTGACGAGCAGAGTCCCGTTCGCGGAGAATACGAGCGCGCGTGCACCAGCCGCCCCGTCCCCGAGATCGATCGACTCGCCCGTGTCCAGGCTGCGGAGCCGGGCGGGGCCATCCTCGCCGGCAAAGGCCAGCCGAGTTCCGTCCGGGCTGAACGCCACAGCCAGCGCCGCATCTCCGTCAGCAGGCAGAACCGTGCCGGGAGTGGCGCTGATGACATCCCATAGGCGGATGCTGCCGTCCGCGCTCGCCGAGGCGATCAGCGTGCCATCCGGAGAGAAGGCGAGCGCGCGCACTGGCCCGGTGTGCCCGTCGAGCGTCACACGGAGCGCGCGGGTCGAGGCGTCCCACAGGCGGATCGTGTGGTCGTCCCCGCTCTCGGCGCCGCCGCCCGACGCCAGCAGCGCTCCGTCCGGACTGAAGGCTAGTGCCAGGACCGGCCCGGCGTGATCGCGCAGGATCGCGCGCTGGCCGCCGGTCTCGACATCCCACAGCCGCACCGTGCCGTCGTTGTGAGCGGTGGCGAGCAGCGTCCCGTCCGGGCTAAACGTGGCGGCGTGGGTCGGACCATTCGGCACGGCGAGCAGGCGCGGCGTCAACGCGAAACCGACCGCGTCGAACAGCCAGGTACCGAGGGTGGCACTGGCGGCGAGCACATCACCCTGTGGCGACCAGGCAAGGCCGGTGACCGTATCGTTGAGCGGCAGCTCTACCAGACGCGCCAGCGTGTTCGCATTACTGGCCGTGATGGCCTGGTCGCCGGCCGGAAGGGCGAAGATCTGGGCCGGCCCGGGCGTGCTAGCGACCGGCGCGGCGGGTGCTGCTGGGGTGACGACGGCCCCAGGTGTCGCGGTGGGAACGGGCGCCGGCAGGGGCTCCAGCCAGTAGACCCCGTTCTGGCCTTCGGCGGTCCAGCCAGCCAGGTCGCCCGCCTCGATTTGCCACCAGACGAGGTTATCACCGCAGCCCGGGCCGCCGACGATCGCGAAGCGCTCGCCAGGGCTGAGCTGGCCGATTCGCTCGCCCGACAGACTCGCGCTCTGCCGGACATTGTTCGGCAGGCCATCCGGGCGCACCTGCGCCTCGATGCCGATCGCCAGCCGCGTCTGCATCGCGCCGGAACACACGACGCGTCCGGAGCTTTCAGAAGGGGATGAGGTGGTGGGCGCCGGGGCCGGCGTGCTGGCGAGCTGAGCAGGCTGGGCGGGCGGCGGTGGAACCTGCTCCGGCCCGGAGCACAGAAACGCAGCGCCACCCGCGACCGGGGCGCGATAGTCGAAGACCGCGCCGTTGTACGTCAGCAGGATGCGGTAGCCCTCGGTCTGAACCTGGGCGACGCTCTGGCCGGGCTGAGGGCAGCCCAGGCTCGTGTCGGGATAGGTCGCGCGGGACCACTGCCAGTCCGACAGGTCCTCCAGCGTGATGACGCGTCCGGCACGCTGGCCCAAATCGGCGTGCGCGCTGGCCAGCGCGTCGGGCGGAGTCTGTGCGAAGACATGGGTCAGGGGAAGCAGAAGGGCAATCAGCGTCATTATCACCATACGAGAAGCTTTGGACACGGCGCCGCTCCTTTATGCTAGGTTGAGGTCAGTATGTATCGTCGTCGACGAATTCTACGGCTTCCGGTTCCGCTGGTTCGAAGGCGGGGGGAGGGGCTGGTTCTTCTCCGAGCTGGGCGGCGACACTACGGCGCGCGGACTGGGAGGCTGCGGGTGGCTGGACCTGGCTTGCGGCACAACACGGGCAGAGGTTCCAGGGAAGCTCGAGCATCTGCCCGCAGTTGGCACATGGTTTGCGCAGTTTGGTGTGGCAGTAGGGGCACACCTGCCAGTCGTCCTTGATTGGACGGCCGCAGCCGGGGCAGATCGGTTTTTCCTCGATATTCTGGAGCAGGGCTTCTTCTTCCAGCGAACGCTCGTAGGCTTCGCTGAGCGTCTCCTGGGGGCGGAGCATGACGTAGATGATGATTCCGAAGATGCCCAGCACGGCTACCATCAGCGCGGCGGCGATCTGGGCCAGGCTGTCGCGCGAGCGCTGGCGCATGTCGCGCCACGTCCACAGGATCAGGCCCAGCCACATGGCCGCACTCACGGCCCCGATGGCAGTGATGGCGAACAGCAGGATGTTGTTGACGGTGTCACGATCGAGCGTCATGCTCTGGCTCCTGTGGCTAAACGCGGGACGCAACCGGGCACAAGCCACCTGGTACCCCGGGACGCCGAGAGTATAGCATGGCGGGGATCGCCCGGCAATTACGGCGCTGCGGACTGGCTCGCTACACTCGGCGCTCCCTCGTTGGGCAGGGTCGCCAGCAGCGACAGCTCATCGATCAGCACGTCGTATTGGTGGCCTTCGCCGTAGAATTCGATCTCGATGATCGAGCCGGGCCGCCGGTCGGTGGGCAGGTCGGCGAACAGGTCTTCCAGCTCGTACGTGTACCACGCATTCTCGCTGATCTGCTCGTGCGGCTCAAGGCACGAGTCGCAGCGCGTGCGGCCCACATTGGGCGTGTATTTCGTGTAAAAGCCGTGGTACCAGTGCAGCTCATTGCCCGCCGGATCTAAATAGACCATGTGCAGCATCACCGGGCATTCCGATCCCTGGTCGCCACAAGCGCTCAGGCTCTGGTACTGGACGCGCATCGTCGCGCGCAGGCTGACGGTGGCATACCCGGTCACATCCTGTCCCCGCGGACCGGCGAGGTACTGCACGCAGCCGGTCCGGCCGGGGCCGGGTTCGGGCTGCATGCGCTGGATGTGCATGACGGTCCGACCATCGACCGTCGTGGCGAGCCACTGCCCGGCTGGCCCGTTCAGATTATCGGGCGAGGGCCGGAACGCGCAGCTCCACCCGACCGGCCAGTCTTCGGACTGCCGGAAATCGCTGTTGGGGAGTAGCTCAATCGGGCTGGAGGCGACCTCGATGTTGGGAGACTCGCGGTACAGGGTGGCCTTTGTCGACGGGGCGATATGCTGGGTCTGATCCGTGTAGCTGACCAGAATGGCCGTGCCGTCGCGCGCGGTGACGGTCTGGAAGTCCGCGCTGCTCTCGATGAAGAGGGTACCCGGCTCGCTGACGAGGATCGTGCCGAGCGGTCCCACCAGGTCCAGGCGCAATTCGCGGTCCAGGTCGCCATTAACCCACACGTCCACCCGCCCGGCGATACCGGTGACACGGATGGAGTACGGATTGTCGCTGAGGCTGAAGCGGGGTCGTGAGGCTCTGTCCAGCGTCATAACGCTGTCGTGGTGGAGCGTCACGGTGGCCAGGACCTGCCCGGAATACGGATCGGCAAACGCCAGGTAGCCCTGTGAGTCATTGTCAGTGCTCAGGGTGTTCTCCTGCCCAACGGTGTCAGTGGTCCTCACCGCTTGCTCGCCGGAAGTATCGGGCTTGGAGACGCCTACGGTGCCCCGCGCGACATGCAGCGTGACGCTGAGCTGGGTGGGTGACTCGAAGAGCAGCCACCGCGCAAAGATGACGGAGCTGACACACAGCAGACAGAACAACGCCAGCGCGCCCAGCAGAGTGATCCAGGCCAGGCGCTGGGGATTTGAGCGCATAGACCCTCGTCAATACCGGATGTGAAAGCCGCTAAACTCGCCGGTTGCCGGGCTGTAGGTCACATCCACGCGCTCGACTTCGGCGGCCATCGGGCCACGATGCAGGTAACGCTCGAAACGCTCGATGGCCGAACGCGGCCCCTCGGCGACCGTCTCGACCGTGCCATCCCACCGATTGCGCACCCAGCCGGTCAGGTTCAGGCTGGTCGCTTCGCGTTGGGTCGACGATCGGAAATTCACACCCTGCACATAGCCGTACACCACCGCGTGGAGCCGGAGCGGGTTATCAGACATACAGACCTGCGCTTCCACAGTAGCCGTACATCACTGGCGCCATTATAACAGGGCTTTGCGGATTTGGTGAGCTTCGCCGGTTTCGCGCGCGCCGGGACGGCCGATCAGTTGTTGGCCGCATCAGGCGGGCGGCTGCGGATCTCGTCCACGCGACTGCGCATCAGGTGCGCGTCGTCATCGCTGGGGTTGGACTCGACTGCGCGCGAAAATGCGGCATGCGCCGCGTCCCAGTCGCGCCGGTCCACGTAGATGAGGCCCATGTTGTAGTGCACGTTGGGATAGTCCGGCGCGAGATCGACCACACGCGCATAGGCCGCCAGGGCGCGATCCTGCCGGGCGCGGGTCGCGGTGACCAGCTTGCCAAGATGCGCCGCAGCCAGGTTCGACCATACGGCGGGGTTATTCGGGGCAAGCTCGGTGGCTCTCTCGAGGATCGGCACGGCGTGACGGTGTCGTTCGGCGAGAATGTAGGCTCCACCCAGGTTGATCAGCACGTCCACGTCTTCGGGATGGAGCTCATAGCAGCGCTCGAGCAGCGGAACTGCGTCGCGCCCGTTGCCGCTGGAGAGCAGGCGGGCAGCCTGCCGCATCTGGCGGCGAAACTGCTCCTCGGACATCCGCGCGAGGGTGTCCCGCAGGCGCTCGTCGTCGTCATGTGGCGCAGCCTGGCGTCCGGTATCGTCGGGTTGCAGAGAATCGGTCATCGTCTTTGCTCCTAAAACCGGGAGGATCAGGTCCCGGTGGTCAAGCGCGCGGTCGCCACACCGGGCTCATCACAGTGTAGCGACCGCGAGTGAATGCATATGGTAGGGGAATGGGTCTAGTACTCGTCCAGGTCCGTCTCGGTGAAGAGCTCGTCGTCGTAAAGGTCTTCGTCAAAGTCCTCCAGATCGTCGTCGCCATCTTCATCAAAATCGTCGTAGTCGTCGTCATCGTCGTACAGGTCGAGCTCGTCCAGATCGCCTTCCAGCTCGCTGAAGTCGAACAGCGGGAACATGTCCTCGCCGGACAGCGAGGCCGCAGACTGAGCTTCGCCGACGGCCTCGGCCAGCTCAGCGTCGCCGTTTTCGTCAGCCAGAGCAGCGACCTGGGTCAGGATGCTGCGCGCGGCCTTCCCGCCGATTTCCCCGATGGCCCAGACGGCCATCTCCTGAATCTCGCGGTCGTCCTCGTAGACCATCTCCGCCAGGCGGGCGAGGGCAGGGCGCAGCTCCAGCTCGCCGGCGGCGCGGGCGGCCTCGTAGCGCATGGCCGGGTAATCGCTCGACAACTCCTCGAGAATCTGGGGTGCCCACACCTCGTCGCAGGAGCGACCCATCGCGAACACGGCGCTCACGCGCATAGGGAGGGCGTCAGCATAATAGGCCGCGCGGATCATCTCGTGGACCCCTTCGCGCCCGCAGTTGGATATGGCTTCAAGCGCGCGGCGGCGCACGTCCAGATCTTCCTGGAGATTATGGTGCAGCGCGAGCATGGTATCCTGCAGGCGCGCGTTCAGCGAGGCGGGCAGTTTCCCCAGCTCGCCTCTCAGCACGAACTGACCGAGCGCGGCAGCGGCTGAGGCGCGAATCTCCGAGAAGGGATCATTCTGGGCGATATCCATCAGACGCTCGATGACGGAGAGAGGGCTGTCCTCGAACACCCCTTCAACCGCCACCTTGCGGATCTGCTCGTCGCGGTCCTCGAGCGCCGGGAAGACGATCGCGCTGAAATCCAGCTCGAAATTCGTCTCGGCCGTCTCGACCAACCGGGCGATCAGACCCCGGCGGCGCTCCGCGGGCAGGCCGGACCAGACGGCGAAGAAGGTTTCCAGCCGCTCTCCCGCCAGGTCCGACAGGCTGTAGATTGTCTCAGCGGCAAACGGTGCATCGCCATCGCGCAGGTTGTCCATCGCCTTTTCGAATCTGGCGGTGTCGTTTTGGATGCTGTGCATGCTCAGTTGCCAGTCTCCTGTGGGCTATCTCATGCTATTGATGTCGATCGGGTTGACGATGTCGTTTATCAGCGTGATGGCGACGATACCCAGCAGCAGCATGATGCCGAGGAAATGAATCAGCCCCTCGCGCTCAGGCTCCATGGGTTTGCCGCGGATCAATTCGATGACGACGAACAGGATGCGCCCGCCATCCAGGCCGGGGATGGGCAGTAGATTGGTCACCGCCAGGGCCACGCTGATCAGCGCCGCGAAAAACACGATAGGGTACATGGCGTTCTCGTCGAGGCTCTGTTCCAATACCGGGCCACCGATCTGGCCGATGCCGACCGGGCTGACCGGGCGGGCTTCTGACGCGGAGATGTCGCCGCGGATCAGGTCGCGGACGAAATTGTAGAGTTGGGTGTGCAAACTGGCGAATTCATCCCAGCCGACCTCGAGCGCCTCACCCAGCGGGAGCGCCTTCGTGTACCGCTCCGCGTCCTGGTTGACAGCCGTCAGACCGATGATGGCTGGCTTGATCGGCACGATCTGGATGCCCATTCGCACGACGCCGTCCGAGTCTTCGATGGGCGCGATGGGGATGACCACCGTGTCCTCCCCGCGCAGGACGGTCACGGCGATTTCCTCGTTCTCGTGGGCCTGGGTGTATTCCTGCAGCGCCTCGATGCTGGTCACTTCGAGATCGTCGACCTTCACAATGACGTCGTCGACCTCGAGTCTACCCTCGGCGGGCATGCCTTCGATGATGGCTGTGACATACACGCGCTCAGTGTCGGACGATTCGACCGCGCGCGCGGTGAGCGACACGTCGAACTGCTCGCCATCACGCTCGATGAGCAGGTTGACCGGTTCATCCGTCTGCTGTGTGATCAGGTCGTTGAAATCGTCCGCCGATTCGACGGGCTGATCGTCCAGTGCGACGATGATGTCGCCCTGCTCAAGCCCCGCTGCGGCGGCAGGAGAGTCCGGCATGATATCGTAGACCGTCACGTCGGCGCGGACGAACGGCCACCCGATCAGCGCGATGACGATGAACAGCACCAGGGCCGCGACGAAGTTGATGGCCGGGCCGCCCGCAAAGAACAACATGCGCTCCCACGGGCCTGCCTGGAACACGCTCTTGGCATTCTTGATTCCGCGTTCGAGGATCTCGGCGCGATCGGCTGACATTTCCTGCTCGGTCTTGGGCTTGGCGAAGTCTTCGCCATAGGGCCGCACGAACCCGCCGATGGGCAGCCAGTTGAGCGTGTACATTGTGTCACCGCGCGTGAAGAGCGTCGCGGCGCGAGGCGGAAACCCGATGCCGAACTCAAGGACCGTGATCCCGACCAGCTTGGCCGCGATGAAGTGTCCGAATTCGTGGATCACTACCAGGGGGATCAGGACCAGTGCAAACGAGGCCAATCCCAATAGAAAGTCAGTCATGCGCGTTTCGCCTTTGCCCAATTTCCGCAAGTAAAGAGGCGTCAAGCCAGGACGCCCCTTGTGAGGTCATTACTGTCATTCGAAATTATAACTGCGAGGTGGGTGATGAGCAAGGATTCTTACAGAGTATTGAGCCTGGCTCAGGTTTTGGGGAGCTTCTGGCGATAGGGAGCCGGCGGCTTGTCGAACCCGAACACGCTGATCCGGCGCTGCTTGCGGCGGGCGAGGACCAGCGTGCGCGCGACGAACGTGATCGCGTCGCCGCTCTGATCGGTGGGGATGAGCACATTCAGCGTGCGCCCGCTCAGCGGGACGATGAGCAGGTAAACGGCGTAATCCACCGTGAACTGGTTGTCGGCGGTCCCGTCGCCGTCACGATCGACCAGCTTGAAGCCGGGCTGCATGCGCAGTCCCACCCCGCCGATGTCGGGCCAGCGCAGGTGGTAGCCGGGGCTGCGCTCGCGCCGCTCGGTGATCCCTCCCTCGCTGACGTCATAGATGAGGCCGGACGGCGCCCGCCAGGTGACCGGGCCTTCCGCGGCGGGTAGGGCTTCGAGCAGTTGGTAGCGAGCGACAATCTGGCGCAGGGTTTCCTGGCAGCGCGCGTAGGCGGGCGGCGCGTTGTCGGTGAGCAGTTCCGGGTGCTGGCGGATGTAGCCTAGCGCACGCCAGGTGGTGAGGACGAGCGCGGCCAACAAGATCAGGGCGGTGATTACCGCGACGGCGAGCATCGGGGGCCTATTCCGGCGCCCTGACCACCGTCTGGATGACGTTCACGGCGCCGGCAGCACGCAGCGCCTCGGCGACGGGACCGGCGCGCTCGTCATCCACCAGCGCGATGATGTTCCCGCCGCGCCCGCCGCCGGAGAGCTTGGCTCCCCAGGCGCCCGCCGCCCGCGCCGCCGCACACAACCGGTCGAGCGTATCGGACGAGACGGTGAGCTGGCGCAGCAGGTCGTGGTTGCTGTCCATGAGCGGCCCGAGCGGAGCGATCTCGCCAGCCTCGATGAGCGCGCGCGCCTGCCGGGCAATGCCGCCGATCTCGGCGAAAATCGCGGCGACCTGGGCGGGTGCCGCCTCGTGCAGGCGGCGCACATCTCCGACCGTCTCGTGGGTGAAACTGCCGTGGCCGGTGTCGGCTACCAAGAGCGTGAACGGGCGGGCGATGGTGAACGGCTGTGGCCCAGTACCACTCACGAAATAGACGGGCTGCTCGTAGACGATCACGGTATTGTCGATACCGCTGGGGGTGCCGTGGTGGCGCTGTTCCACCCGGAAGATCAGCGGGTTGAGCTCATCGTTGGTCAGGGAATGGCCCAGAGCGGCGCACAGCGCCCGCACCAGCGCTGTGGCGAGCGCCGCGCCGCTGCCCAGGCCGCTGGCGATCGGGATGGTGGAGCGGACGGTCATGCGAAGATCGGGGATGGGTAACCCCAGATAGCGCAGCGCGACCTGGATCGGGAAGACGAGCGCGTTGTGCAGAGGCTCGTCGGGGCCGCCATCGAGCGCCTCCAGGCGCAGCGTCCGGTCGATGTCCGGCGCGTGGACGGTCAGCCCGCTGACGGGAGGCGCCGGCTCGGCCATCGCTGTCGCGCGGACGGCATGCAGCGGCGCGGCAATGGCCGGCTGGCCGTAGACGACGGCGTGCTCGCCGAACAGGATGATCTTGCCAGGGGCGTCAGCGCGGACCATGCGACGCGGGCCTCACAGCACGTACAAAATCAGGCCAACCGCCACAACCCACAGAACGACGTCAGCCAGCAGCGGGATATCCTTGAAGAGAAGCTCGTCGGGCGCGCTGCCCTCGCCTTTGACGTGGATCAGGTACAGGTAGCGGAAGACGCCGTAGACCACGAATGGGACGGTGAGCATCATATAGTGCCCGGTCGTGCGGATGGTGGGCGCTTCGATCGTGTAGAGCATGTAGGTCAGGACGCTGCCGATGGTGACCACGCGCAGCATGTCGTCCAGCAGCGCCATGTTGTAGTCTTTGTATGTCTCGCGGTGGTTTTGGGCGTTATCGGCCAGCATGATCAGTTCCTGGCGGCGCTTGCCGATGGCGAGGAAGAGGGCCAGCAGCCCGGCGCAGACGTACAACCAGGGTGAGAAGTTGGTGACATCGATCACGACCACGCCGGCGACGACTCGCAGGATGAATCCGGCAGCGATGGCGAAGACGTCGATGATGACGATCGTCTTGAGCCAGAACGAATACGCGATGTGCAGGGCCAGATAGCCCACGATGACGGCGGCGAGCCGCAGATCGAGCAGCAGGCTGCCGGCGAGCGACCCGGCGCACAGGATCGCCGCGGCGGCCACGGCCATCTTCACGGGGACCTGTCCTGACGCCAGTGGACGGTTGCGCTTGCGCGGGTGCTGGCGGTCGCGTTCGATATCCACCAGATCGTTGATAATATAGATGGTGCTCGCGGCCATGCACAACAGCACGAATGCTGCGATGACACGCCCCAGCGGCTCGGGCTCGAGCAGTTGCTGGTCAAACATGATGCCAGCGAACACGAACCCGTTCTTGGTCCACTGAGTGGGGCGCATCGTCCGGATCAGGCCGCGCAGGGATTGGGGAAGCGAATTCCACATCGGAGCGAGAGGTGCTGCCAGAGATTTCATCGTCAGGTCGTCCGGTTTACAGTGTGCATTCATCACGCGATCCCGCACAGCCGCGGGAAAGCATAGAGCTTCATTATACCGGGGAAACGGGCTGGTGAATACTCGAAGTCCTGGCTAGAGAAAACAGGATACCATGGCGGAGAAGATCAGACTGGACGTCCTGCTGGCGGATCGCGGATTGGCGCCCAGCCGCGAGGCCGCTCGCCGCATGATCATGGCGGGCGAAGTGCGCGTCGCGGGCGAGGTTCGCGATAAGCCGGGGATGCACGTGCCGCGGGACACCGTTGTCGAGGTGCACCAGCCGCCGCGCTTCGTCAGCCGGGGAGGCGAGAAATTGCAGGGTGCGCTGGAGGCGTTCCCCGTGATCGTGGAGGGCCGGGTTTGCGCGGACGTCGGGGCGAGCACGGGCGGTTTCACGGACTGCCTGCTGCAGCACGGCGCGGCGCGCGTCTATGCGATCGATGTGGGCTACGGCCAGCTTGACTATCGCCTGCGTACGGACGCGCGTGTTGTGGTGATGGAGCGAACGAATGCCCGCTACCTTGAGGCGCTGCCGGAGCCGGTTGGTCTGGTGGTGATCGATGCGTCGTTCATTTCACTACAACTGCTGCTCCCGGTTGTTCGGGGCTGGCTGGAAGCCCGGGCTGACGTCATCGCGTTGATCAAGCCGCAGTTCGAAGCGGGGAAGGGGCAGGTGGGCAAAGGGGGCGTGGTGCGCGATCCGCAGATCCACCGCCGCGTGCTGCTGGATGTGCTGTCCGGCGCCGAGGCGGCAGGCTATGGCGTGCGGGGATTGGCGCCGTCGCCGTTGAAAGGTCCCGCAGGCAACATCGAGTTTCTGGTGTGGCTCTCCGCCCAACGCGACAGTCCGGCTGCGGCGCTCGAGGAACTGGTCGCGGCGGCGATCAGCCAGAAGATCGATGACGGGTAGCGCTTTCGGGAAATATACCCGATGGCACTTTGTGCATTAACAATTGCGCAAAGTATGTGTATAATAGCCTGACAGCGCTTGCAGGTCTCCGGGCTGTGGGGGAAGTCGGGATGCAAATTTGTCCTCACTGCAGTAAAGAAAACTCCGATGCAGAGGCGTACTGCTATGCCTGCGGGCATATCCTACCAGCGGCCCTGTCCGGCCTGACAAGCTCAACGATGGAACTATCGGATGTGTACGGCAAGCTCGAGCCGCAGCGGCGCTGGGGAACCGCTTATTTCGACCGGAAGAGCCGGCTGCAGCTCACCTTTCGGGACAGCGGCGAGGTGCTGACCCTGGAGGTTGGGCATCGCCTGGTACTCGGGCGAGCTCACGAGGAACCGGGCATCGAACAGCCCGATGTGGACTTGTCTCCCTATGACGCGCTCGAGAAGGGGGTGTCGCGCCGTCATATGATGGTGAGCCGGGAGCATGATACGGTGGCGGTAATGGATTTGGGCAGCGCCAACAGCACCTATCTGAATGGCCAGCGGTTGCTGCCATCGGAGCCCCGTATACTGCGAGACAACGACGAATTGCGTTTGGGCCGGCTCGTGATCCGAGTGACCTTCGCTAGAGAGAATTAATTCGCCGCGGACCTCCAACGCGAGTGAGCTGCGCTAAAATCGAGTGTGATAATCGCTATTAGATGCACAAACGGCCTGCTGTCAACGGACCCGCTAGCCTTGTGCGGGCGTTGTGGTGTTCTGCTTAGTCGAAAAAGGTAAAACCTGGTTCAATGAGTGATATGACTGCGCTTCAAACCCGACTGGGGGTGCAATTCAAGGATCTGTCCCTCTTGCAGCGCGCGCTGACCCATCGATCGTACCTGAACGAGCATCCTGAACACGCTTTGGAAGACAACGAACGTTTGGAGTTTCTGGGCGACGCCGTGCTGGATTTCGTCGCCGGGGCCTGGCTATACAACCGGTTTCCCGAGATGGACGAAGGGCGGCTGACACGGCTGCGCGCTGGTTTGGTTCGCACCGAAACGCTGGCCGAGTTCGCGCAGCGGTATGCCTTGGGCAGCACGCTCCTTTTGGGTCGCGGCGAGGCGGAGTCCGGGGGGCGCACACGGCACAAGAATCTGTGCGGCGCGTTCGAGGCCCTGGTCGGCGCGCTGTACCTGGACCAGGGAATGACGGCGGCGCGCGCCTTTGTCGAGCCGCTATTCGGCCCAGCACTCGACAACATTCTCAATTATGCGGGCGACAAGGACGCCAAGAGCCTGCTGCAGGAGTGGAGCCAGGCGGAGCTCAACCTCACGCCGATATACCGCACCATCGCCAGCCGGGGGCCAGACCACGCCAAGGAATTCACAGTGGCGGTGATGATCGGCTCGACGATGTGCGGGCAGGGATCCGGAACGAGCAAGCAGATCGCCGCCCAGGCCGCGGCGCGCCAGGCGCTCGAGGCGCTGGAGACGGGCGATATCGTGTTCGAAGATCCCCTGCCATGACCTCGCCAGCCCCGTTGGGGCGCATGCTCATCGCGGGTGCGAGCGGCACGCTTGGCGGCCCGCTGGCGGCGCAGGCTGTCGCTGCCGGGTGGGACGTGACCGCGACATATCTCACGCGCCCCGAACGGGTCCGGGCTGGGACGCCCATCCGGCTGGATCTGCGCGATCCCGATGCCACTCGCGATCTGATCGAGTCCGTGCGTCCGGATGCCATCGTCCACGCGGCGGTGACCGAGCGCAGCGGCGAGGGTTTCGACGAGGCGATCCGGCTGTCCGGTCGGCACCTAGCGCCGGCCGCGGCTGCAACCGGCGCCCGGTTGGTCGCGCTGTCTACGGATCTTGTCTTCGATGGATCGCAGGCGTTCTACACCGAAGATTCCCCGCCGCAGCCCGCGGCCAACAGCCCCTATGGACAAGCGAAACTGGACGCTGAGCGTGCCTTAGCCTCGATCTGTCCGGATGCGCTGATCGTGCGGACCAGCCTGATCTACGACTTCGATCCGGCGAACGCCCAGGTCGCCTGGATGTTGGCCACCCTGGAGCGGGGGGAAACGCTGCGACTGTACACCGACCAGATCCGGTGCCCGATCTGGGCCGTCAACCTGGCGGACTGCCTGGTCGATCTGGTGTCCAAGCCTGTGTCGGGACTGCTGCACGTGGTCGGTCCGGAGCCGGTGAGTCGCTATGACCTGGGGACGGCGCTGCTCGACGCTTTGGGCTACGATGGGCCGCGCCTCGTCGAGCGCGCCTCGGCGCCCGACAGCCATCCGAAAGTGCTTCATCTGCCGGTCGATCGGGCGCGGGCGGTGCTCAGCACGCCGCTGCTGTCGATTGCCGAAGCGAGAGCGTGCTGGGAGCGCGGCGCGGCCTTCAGTAGATCGTGTAAATGAACGACGGCACCTTGTGAAACAGGGTGTCGATCAGGTAGCATGCCTGGCCATCAATCGAGAGGTCGTGGTGGGCTCGGGCCAGTTCTTCCCGGTCGCGGTAGCCGAGCACAAGCGGCGTGAACACGTCCGGCGGTATCTGGATGTCGCAGCCTTCCCCCGGGTCCGCCTCCTCAACCCCAACCAGGCTCCCCTTTGAGAACCTCAACATCACCGTGCGACGATAGAAGCTGAGCACGACATCCTGGGTGAGATTCGCAAATGGGCTGGCGGCGATACGGCGTTCCAGGACGGGGGCCAGCTTGCGCAGCAGGCGCGGGATGTCCGGGATGTGGATCTGCCAAGCATACGTGCCGAGATCCTGGGCGCCCCAGGCTCGCGCGACCTGGATGAGAGTCGAGCGGGCGGGCAGATTGAAGCGGATGTAGGGCTTCGCGCGCTGAGCAGCGAGCTGCTTGAGGAACGGGACAATCTCGGCACCCAATGGCTGGGAAAGGGCGGATGTTTCGCAGATATTCAGTCCCGTGCCAAAGCCATGCAGCTCGATCACCCAGTAGCCCACCGGGGCGCCATCGCCGTCTTCGATCAGCCAGAATTCGCGGGCAGTGTCGGTCTTTGGCGTGTGTTCGAGCAGGTAACGCCAGATGGCTTCGTTCCTCATGGCGCTGACACCGAGCGCGCCAGCGGCCTGGTCGTACAGGTGCGCCAGGACCGGAATGTCGTCCACCGTGGCGAGCCGGAACCGGTAGCGTGATCCAGCCGCGTCCGGGATCTGGTGCGGTTCGAGTCGCCAGCCGCGTTCGAGCGGTATCGCATAGTCATAGCCGAACTGGCGGTAGAAATACGGGATCCCTTGGATGTGACTGAGATCGTACTCGCCGTCGCGGAGCAGGGTCTTGAAGTGGCGATCCAGCGCGTGGATCAGGCCGCGGCGCCGATACTTTTGCGCGGTTCCGACGATGCCCATCTCACCGGCCCTGAGCGTCACGCCTTCGTACTGCCATGTCCACGGGATGAGCGCCAGTGAGCTCACGACCTGTCCCGTGGCGCTGTCTTCGATATACAGCCAGTGTTCGGGGCGCGTGTTCGGGTGGTGGAGAATCAACTCGCGGGTGAACGAGGTGACACTAGGCCCGTGGATGCCGGCGTTGAACGCGTCCAGGCGCTCGACGTCATCGTGGCTGGCGACAGTTTTCAAGATGAGATCATCGCCAAGCAGTTGGGCTAGCGGCATCGTGGGTGTGAGCAATATGACGTCCTTTCGAGGTGCGTGCTCACCGGCAACAATGGCTTACGGCGGGCAGGTGATCCCTTCACGGCGGGCAATGGCGACAATGGCTGACCGGTGATCGGACGTGTTGGCAGCTTCAGGGCTCTGGTCGACCATCGCGCCCGTCAGCGGCAGGTTGAACGTCCACAGATAGTCGTAGCGCGCCGCCGTGCCATCGACCAGGAACACGGTCTTGGCGTCTTCGGCGCGCAGCCCGGCGAATGGGTCCTTGATGGCTGGGTTTTCCATCTCGCCCAGGCGCAGCACATTGTACAGCGGCGAGTCGGGGCCATAGTTGAACGTGCCTCCCAGCAGGACGCGGTCCGTCCAGCCCGGACCATGCCGCGCCGCGACCCAGTTGAGAAGCGTCTCCATCTGCCGGTTCTGATCCTGCTCGCCCTCGGGCACCGGGCTCCCGTCGCGCTCGGCGGCGCGGAACCCCAGCCACGCGTTGTAGATGTGCAGGTCGCCCACGTCTGCGGCCAGTGGATCGGCGGTCAGCCGCTCGGGGGCAAGCGCGACGTGCATCACCGCGGCCTGGTTGCCTTCGCTGGGCAGCAGCAGACCTTCAACGTCTTCGATCGGCACGCGGCTGAGGACAGCAAGCCCTTGCAGCTCCTCATTCTGTGGATAAAAGGCCCATTCCATATCCAGGCGGCGGGCCAGCCACATCGCCTGGTCCACGCCGAAGCTGGCCAGGCGGCCGGTCTCCACTTCCTGCAGGAGGACGATATCCACGCCATTGAGCTCGATAAGGTGCGCGGCGCGCTCGAGATTCGAGTCGAAGAACTGCGAGTAGCCTCCGTGCAGGTTGAACGTGGCCGCGCGCAGACAGTCGACATTGGGAGGGCGCCGGACGACTTCCGGGCTGGCGATCGATGTGCCGGCCAGGCTCACCACGACGACGAGCGCCAGGGCGGCGAGCGTGGTGATGGGGCGGCCGCCGCGCCAGGGGATACGGCGGCGGGCCAGGATCATCGGGATCGAGAGCACGAACGCGGCGATCAGGGTCAGGCCCAGCCCCATATCCCGGAACGAGCGCAGGAAATCAGCGACGTTCTCGTAGGGCTCCGACAGATCGCGCACGTAGGCGTAGTCATAGGTGAAATAGTCGCCGAGGGCGAAAACGGCGAAGCTGACCGCGCTGAAGAGGATGGTGAACCCGGTGAAGTTGCGGCGGGGCAGGCCGGTTTGAACCAGCCACCACAGCGTGAGGCCGACCATGAACTGGGCGAACACAAGGGCCAGGCCGGCCATGACCCCGTCGTAGCGCCGGCCCACGACCAGCAGGAAGCCGAGCAGCAGCGCCCACAGCCAGCCGCGCCACGCTCCATCGAACATCCCGGCGAAGCGCCGCGCCACATCGCGCACTTCGGGCACGAGCGGGAGGGCAGTGGCGCCTAGCAGCCAGGGGACGATCCCGGCGTAATCCGTGTTAGCCCAGTGGGCGACGGCGTTGGGCAGCCCGAGCAGCGCCAGCTCGAGGTAGAGGATCGCGCCAAGCGCGAGCGCGCCCCACACGTTCAACGAGCCTTGCAGCGGCGGCGAATAGCCCTCTTGCTGCTGCTCCTCGTGCGCCTGGCGCCGCTCCGCACTCCAGACCAGCAGGGACAGCAGGATGAGCGCGATCGACACGGCGGGGATGATCAGGCCCATCTCCAGATCGACGCGTCCCGCGATAGATATGGAGTAATCGCCCTGCCACGTGCGGTCGAAGGTGTGGCCCAGGGCGCGGATGAGCTGGTCTCCCGTGAGGCCCAGCAGCAGCGTCGGTCCAAAGAGAGTGGGCCGCCAGATGGCGGTCAGCGCCAGATAGAGCAGGCCGCCGCCGACAATCAGTGCCGCGCCGGGGACCTCGAAATCGGGGATCTGGATGGCCATGGAGCGTCCCAGGGCGACGAGCATCACCGCAAAGGGCAGGCTGATCCGCCAGCGCCGGATCGCAAGGGCGAGAACTGGCAGGAACAACAGCGCGATCATGGCGGCGAGTTCTCGCTGGAACGTGGCCTGCTCGATGACGCCTGGCACACCTGCCAGGGCGCTCGAATCGAGCACGCGCCCCTCGAGATCGGCGCTGCTGGCGTGGGCATACAGCATCGTGAAGCCGTAGCGTATGGCCTGGACGAAGAACAGTCCGGTGATTCCGGCCTCAATCGTACGGAAAAAGTCCCGTCTGAGTTGCGGCATGGCTAGCTTCGCCTCGCTGGTGGCTGGGGTAAAACGTTCTGATATGTCCGTGTATGATTTTACGCACTGTTGGGGTTCTCGCCAGCCTGCACGTTTTTCGGATTTGTCACGGGGATGAAGCGCGCTATCGCGCCGCGAGGAATGCGCTATAATACGCGGAATTTTACGTGGAAGGACAGAGCGTCATGAAACAGGTTGATTCCTTACTGGTCCACGGCACGCTCCTCACCATGAACGAGAGGTGCGATCAGGTTGCCGATGGGGGTGTGGCGATCTCCGGCGACAGCCTGGTTGCGGCCGGCCCAACCGAGGCACTGCTGGCGGAATACACCGCCGACGATGTTGTCGATTGTTCCGGGCAGATCATCATGCCCGGACTGGTCAACACGCACACGCACATGCCGATGACGCTGCTGAGGGCGATGGCCGACGATCTGCGGCTGGATGTGTGGCTGATGGGCTACATGATGCCGACCGAGCGCGAGTTCGTCACCCCGGAGTTCTGCCGGCTGGGCACGCAGTTGTCCTGCGCGGAGATGATTCGCGGCGGCACGACCCTGTTCGCCGATATGTACTACTTCGAGGCGGATATTGCCGAGGCCACTGCCCAGGCCGGCCTGCGTGCCGTGTGCGGGCAGTCGATCATGAAATTCCCCTCGCCGGATGCCGACAGCTACGAGCAGAGCCTGGCCTACACGCGCCAGTTCATCCAGGATTGGCTGGGCCACCCGCTGATCGTGCCGTCGGTGGCGCCGCATGCCCCGTACACCTGCACGGACGAGATCCTCAAGGCGTGCACCGAGCTGGCACTGGAGTTCGACGTCCTGCTCCAGATCCACATCCTGGAGACGCGGCAGGAGGCGGACGAAAGCTGGGAGGCGTTC
Organism: Aggregatilineaceae bacterium; assembly: GCA_040767355.1. Taxonomy (GTDB): domain Bacteria; phylum Chloroflexota; class Anaerolineae; order Aggregatilineales; family Aggregatilineaceae; genus LM3-B42. The sequence continues at coordinate 18,232 of JAXGOS010000027.1, forward strand.
GAGAAGAAGGTCGTGGAGCGGGTGGCAGAGCTGGGCGTCTTCCGCGCGAAAACGATCGCCGCCCACTGCGTGCATGTCGATTCGGAGGAGATCCGGCTGCTGCACAAGCACGGCGTCGCCGTGGCGCACAACCCAACCAGCAACCTCAAGCTGGCGAGCGGAATCGCGCCCATCAAGGAGATGCTCGAGCGCGGCGTGCGGCTGAGCGTCGGCACCGATGGGGCGGCGAGCAATAACGACCTGGATATGTTCGAAGAAATGCGGCTGGCGGCGCTGCTGGTGAAGGGCGCGACCTACGATCCAACGGCGCTCCCGGCGCGCGAAGCCCTGCTGATGGCGACGCGTTGGGGAGCTGAGGCGCTGCACCTCGGGGATATCACGGGCAGCCTGGATGCCGGCAAGCGGGCCGACCTGATTGTGGTGGACCGGAGTCCGCTGCACAATGCGCCGCATTTCGAGCGCGATCCGAACAACGTGTATTCGCAGCTTGTCTACGCGACCCAGTCTGCGGACGTGCAGCACGTGATGGTCAACGGGCAGTGGCTGATGCGCGACCGCTGCCTGCTCACACTGGACGAAGAGCGCATCCGGGAGCAGGCGGCGGCGTATGCCCGCCAGATCGACCGTTTCCTGATCGCGCGCGAGGGCAACGTGCTCAACAAGCTGGTGGCGATTGGCGGCCTCCAGCAGGAGGAGAGCTTCGAGATCCAGGTCAAGGTCCGCCTGGATGACAAAGCGCTGATCGAGAGACTGCTGCAGAACCCCGCCGTGGAGGTCGTCAAGCACAATCATTATCGCCAGTACGACACGTATTTCCTGTTCGAAGATGCCGACCAGGGGCGGGTGCGCTACCGTGAAGACGACTTCATCGGTGCGAGCGGGCAACCCGTCAGCGTGCGCACCCGCCTTACCTACACGATCCCGGACAAGGCAGGCGAATTCGACGAGGCGGTGCTGCTCTCGCATTCCCGTTTCATCGCTCCGGCCGATCGCCCGCTGCGGTTCTATCGCGAGTATTTCCAGGCCAGCCAGGAGTGCGAAATCCACAAGGACCGGCTGCGGTGGCACATCCTGTACAAGGGCGTGTTGTTTTATGTGAACGTGGACCAGATCATGGTGCCCGCCGTGACGGAGCGGTTTTTCGAGGTCAAGTCGCGCACGTGGTCGCTGCGCGACGCGGAATATAAGGCCGCGCTCACCACGGAGATCCTGAACGACGTGCTGGGTCTCCAGCCGGAGTCGCGCGTCCGCACGGAATACGTCGATCTGTGCCAGGAGTCGGGGTAGGGGCGCAGCAGCGCAGGAAGGGACACGTCACGGGCGGAGGTCAGGCGCACTCCGCCCGTTTTGTCGTGTCGAGGGGGCTTTACTCAGTCGGGTTGTCGAGGCGGAAGCCGTGCCCGCGCACCGTGACGATGTACTGGTGGCGCGGATCGACCTCGGCCAGGCGATCGCGCAGGCGGCGCACCAGCGCGTCGATGGCCTGCTCGCTCACGCCCTCGCCGATCGCCTCCGGCCACACGGACTCGATGACTTCATCGCGCGTGCGGACGGCCCCGGCGCCGTCGTATAACAACTCCAGCAAGCGGTACTGGGGCAGGCTGAGCGGCGGGTCCACTTCCACGCCGCCGATGAACACTCGCCGCGAGTCGCGGTTGAGCTGGAGCAGGCCCAGCGTCCCCGGCAGCTCATCGACAAACAGGGGGGCCGTGGCTTCGGAGCCCACGAAGGTAATTTTCACGGCAAGGGCGATCTGAATCTCGTCGCCGTCACGCAGGGGGACGGTCGTCGCCTTGACCTGCTTGCCGTTGACCCACGTGCCGTTCTTGCTGTCCAAGTCTTCTAGAAAATAGCCATCGTCTGCGCGAAAGATGCGAATATGCTCGCGCGAGACCTGGCGCTCGGGCAGAACCAGATCGCATTCGCCGCCACGGCCAATAACCAGCTCGTTTTCGCGGATGGTCCAGCGTTGGCCTGCCTTTTCACCCTCATGAATAATGAGTACTGGCTTATCAACTGCATCTGACATGGCTCTGTTCCTTGACTTTTGGTGAGCGCCGGGCTATGTTGAACATGCTGCGCTGGCGACAACATAGTTTGCTAGGAGTATAGCGTTAGTTATGGATCACCTCAAGCCCGGCGACATACTCCGCAACCGGTACCAGATCGTTGAGGTGATCGGGCAGGGCGGGATGGGCTGCCTCTACAAAGCAGCGGACCTGCGGCTCGAAGGCCGTTACACTGCCGTGAAGGAAATCCAGCCCGATCCCGGCAGCACAGCAGAAGGGCGGGAGCAGGATCGCCGCCAGTTCCAGCGCGAAGCCAGCATCCTGGCCCGCCTCGATCACCCGAACCTGCCGAAAGTCTCCGACTTTTTCAGCGAAAACGATCGCGATTTCCTGGTGATGGATTTTGTGCCAGGTGTCGATTTGAGGCAAGCGATCGACCAGGCCCTGCGCCGGGACGAATTCATCGCCGAAGCACAGGTGCTGGAATGGGCTGAACAGCTCACCGCCGCGCTGCGCTATCTCCACGCCCAAAACCCGCCCGTGCTCCACCGCGATATCAAGCCCGCCAACATCAAGCTGACGCCGGATGGGCTGATCAAACTGGTCGATTTCGGCCTGGTCAAGCTGTTGTCGACCGACGACAACCGCACGATCACGGTCGTTCAGGGGCGCGGGACCGCGCTGTACACGCCGCTGGAGCAGTATGGCGGCGATATGGGACATACGGACGTGCGGACGGACCTTTACGCCCTGGGCGCGACGCTGTACCACCTTCTGACCAGCATGCCACCCGCCGAAGCGAAGCAGCGATTTCTGTCGCCGCGCGCGCTACGTGACCCGCGCGACATCAACCCCGCGATCAGCGACCGGACGGCGCGGGCCATCCTGTGGGCGATGTCGATGCATCCGGACGACCGCCCGCCGAACGTGGTGGCCTTCACCGACGCCCTGTTTGGCAAGGGAACGTTGCCTCCCAGGCGGCTCGCCGGGACAGCGCGCGGGGCGGAGTTTCACACTCTTCACGAGTCCCGGGATTCCACGCTGGCGCAGGGGAACGTGGCGCTGGCGATCCTGGCCGCTATTCTGATGGTCGTGGCGCTGGTCGTGACGGTGACCGCTCCGGCGGTGCGCTAGTGCCCGTGGTCCGAGTGCAGGGTGGCCCAGGTATAGACCAAGCCCACCAGCCCCGCTCCTGCCGATACGATTAACGGCGTATACGATCCGAGACGGGCTGCGATCTGTGTCGCCCCCGGCCCGCCGAGTCCGTAATAGATATAGCCGGTGAGTCCCGCCACAACGGTGCCCAGCAGCACGCGTATGCCTCCCGTGACCGACATCGTCACTGACAGGCCCACCGAGAAGGCGAGCGCCGCCATCAGGCTGAGTCCGAACAGCGATACGATGAAGTCCATGGTATCAAGCCGCCCGGCGGGCTCGTCTTCGGCAACGGATGGCTGGCGCACGTCACCCGTTGTGCCATCCAGCGGATTTGTGGAAATATCCGCGGCGTCGCCGCTGCCGGCGAGCGGGGCGAGCGCCACGCTAGTGGAGAATGTATCGCCAGGCGCCGCTGCAACCGGTGGCACCGCGGCGGTGGGGGTGGTGGAGGCCAGGGCCGAATCGGTCGATTGGGCCTGTTGAGCGCTGTCGACGACGACGATCTGGAAGGTGACCGACCGCATGGCGTTCACGCTGGAGGCCGTGATCTGAATGCGGCCTGGGCGGCTGGGCTGCAGGCTGGTGAAAGCGATGCCATCAGCGGCGGCGCTGGTCTGGCGGGTCTGAAGGTTTTCTGATAGGAACATCACGGTGAATTCGACGGGCGTGCCGTCCGGGACGCGGTTGCCGTTGCGATCGACGATGGGCGAGGTTCGGAGGACCAGGCGATCGCCGACCTCCACAGTGAGGGTGTCGGACGTGGTGAGCGAATTGGTGGGCAGGTCTCCATTCAGCGAGTCAAGCTCGAGCAGGATCGTCTGCAGGGGATCGGGCGCGGTCATCTCGAGAATATCGTACCCGACCGCCGGCAGGCTGATCGGCAGCGCGCCGGGCAGGGCGGTCTCCTGAAAGAGCGCGCGGGCTACCGCGTCGACGTAGGGCGGGGTATGGCTGTAGACGGCATAGTAAGCCGTGAATTTGCTGATCTCAGTGGCGGAGAGGTAGACCGGTGCGGCCATGGCCATGACGACCAACTCGGCGCGCTCGACGAAAGCCGCCTCGGTCTCGAGAAGATCGCGCAGAATCGCCGACGACTCCACGCCGGGCGACACATCGAGCATAACAAACACAATCCAGTCGACGTCACGCAGGACTTCGGCAATGCGTCGGTTGGTCCTGAATTGGTAGTCTTCGGCGGAAGCGCCTTCGAAGGTCCCATGCAGATAGTTTTGAAGCTGCTCGAAGGAGAAACTGACGACCTGTTCTGGTTGGATCTGGGCCCCGGCGTAAGGTCCGTACATGCGCTCGATGGCGACCTCCAGCGCGTTGACAGAGATGATGGGCGAGGCCGCGCAATACGAGCACTGCTGTTCGAGGCGCACGTCCGTGAAGATCACAATCGTGTCGTTGCGCGCCGGAGGCGCGGGAAGGCTCTGGCGGCGCGGCGCAACGAGCGTTACACCCTGCTGGGCGATCGCGTACAACTGCGCGGTGGACTGGCCTACGGTGTTAATGTTGGTGGCAGGCGCCTGGACATTTTCCTGCGAAAGGTCGCCGTTGTAGAGCGCGAGTTTAAGACTCAGGATGCGTTCCAGCGATTGGTCGACCCGGGCGCGAAACACGGGATCTTCTTCGTATTGCTCGGCAAAGAACTCGATCACATCGATGACATTCTCGAACTGGTCCTCGCCTGGCGTGGGGCCAAAATCCGTCAGGTAGAGCAGGTCGTTGCCGGCCAGAAAGGCCTCGCGCGCGACCTGCCGGTGCGGAAATGGCGTCAAGTTGTAGTGGCGCCGGATCGACCGCGTGCCGAGCGGGCTGCTCACGACGAGGCCTGTTTCGCGCCAGGTACGGAACATATCGAGCCGGAAGAGTTGGTCGGCGGCCTGTTCGTCAATGCAAATCGGGCGCGTGATCGAGCGGATGTTTTCGCCCTGGTAGCGGATGTTGGCGCATTGGATTCCGTCGGCTCGCATGAGCGGATCCTGAGCACCACCCGTGACGGCATAGTAGGGAATCAGGTCGAACTTGCGCAGCTCCTCGACGGCGCGGGGCAGCACCGGGATTTCCTGGTCGGGTTTGGTATCGGCCAGCCCCAGGCCGGGGAAGTCCTGGGCGATCACGGCGATGCGCCCTTTGCTGCCCTCATGAACTCCGGCGACGTAGGCCTGTCCCATCTCTCCGACCCAGTACGGCTCGCCGCCGAACGAGTTGACCCCCAGATCGAGAGTGCGTTCGGTGGGTAGGCGCTGGTAGACGTCCAGGGCGGGGCCAAACAGCATGTTGATGCCCATTGCGCTTAGCTCAGACCCCGCGATCTGGCCGACCTTGCGCACTGATTCGGGGTTCCAGGTCGCGCCCAGGGCCATGTTGCTGGGAAGGGGAGTCGTTCCTACAACGATTTGCGAGCCGGACAGACCTTCACCGGCGTGCGTCGTGGCGATAAAGAGGGGAATGTAGGCGCGCGGGCTCTCCCGGTCCGCCGTGCGCTGGGCGGCCTGTTCAGCGAGCTGCTGGAGATCGCCATTGAGCGATTGCACAAGGCGCGGCGTATTCACCTGTCCGTTGATGTTATCGTTGGCGGCCAGCAGGACCACGCCACCGATGTTGTAGTCGGCGATCAGGCGATTGATGGACGTCTGCGGATCGAGATAGGTGCCCTCGAAGGTTACCATCATCAACTGGCCGACGCGCTCGATCGGGGTGAGCGACGCTTTCAGCCGCTCGATCTGCTGGTCGGTGGGGTCGCTCTGGCGCGGGCCGCCACCGGCAACAACCGGCGCAGCGCCGCGCGGCAGCAGCCCGGTGATGACGATGAGCAGTAGGAAGAAGCGCAGCGACCTGGTCAGGAGTCTCACGAATGACCACTCATTTCTGCGAGAGCCCATTTCGCTCAATTCCGGCTCAACGCAGCGTTGATCTCAACCGGACTTTCTGTATCTTCCGTGACGGCGATGCCATCCGCGCTAAGGGGCAGGTATCCTTCCGCCTGGACGAGCACACTGTACAGCAGCGGATCATCCTCTGTGCCGCGAGGGAGCAGCACCGGGATCTGGAATCGCCCCTCGCTATCGGCCAGCGACACGCCCAGCACCTGTGACTGGTCCCACACGAAGTCTTCTACACTGTACTCCGAATTGAGCACGATGAACATCGCGCCCGGGATGCCTTCCTGTGTTTCGGCATCGATAATGCGGCCCGTCATCTGGACGCCTGACGCGCTGGCAAACACGCCGACCGGCAATTGGCCGAGGCCCACCCGCGCCGAGACCGATTGCCGGGTGACGTTGGCGATGCTGATCTCGAACCCATATGTCGCGTCGGGCAGCGTTCCCAGGGCCGACAGCGCGACGAAGAAATTCTCCCCGTCGGGCGGGGCGCTCCACGGCTCGGTGACCTCGAACAGCACGTCACCATCGACCAGCCAGCGGCGCGTCCACATGGTGCCGGGCGCGAGCAAGCGCCAATCAAAAAACACGTAGAGCCGGCTGATCCCTGCCGGGAAATCCGCCCGGATGGTCCCGCCGGGGGCCCCGCCAACCTGCTCAGTCGCAAACCGGAAATTGCTGAACACGGCGGCGCGAGCCGATTCGGCGGCGCCGGCAATGACGAAGTCAGCGGTGGCGTTCAGCACGCCATCGATGTACAGCTCCAGGCGGTATTGCCCCGCGAGGAAATCCGCCGCCGCGGTGATGAGGCGCGTGCCCTGCTGGTCGCCATCCCAGGCGGTGGTGTCGCGCGTGAGCTCCTGCCCTTCGAAATACCAGACGTAGCTCCAGGGGGTACCCGTCTGCATGTTGCGGTAGTTGAACCGCGCCTGGATCGCGCTGCCTTCCGGCAGCACGTAGCTGGTGCCGACAAGATTCCCGCTGGCATCGAGCAGACCGAAGATGATATCGGTGAAGGCCGGCTCGTCCGCTGGCCCGCCGCCCACCAGAATCCGGCGGCTGGCGACTTCGCGGCCCTCGATGAACAGCCTGAAATCGTACAGCCCGTTGCGAAGCGGGAGGCCGGCGGTGCCGATATACCATGTGCCCCGCCTGCCGCCGCTCCAGGTGACGGGCGGGAGGCTGTAGGTCGCATCCTGGATATTGTCCACCGTGACGCGAAGCTCGTAGACCAACCCATCCTCCATCTGGTTGTAATCGAAAAAGAGGTACAGGCTGGTCGTGCCTGCCGGAACGCTGCTGACCACGTTGCTGGCCTGGCCGACCTCGTTGACGCGCGTGCTGAAGAACAGGCGGGTGAAGCCCGGCTCGCCACCCGGCGCGGTGACAGGGCTGGTGATCGACATCTCGCCTTGGCGGATGCCCAGCGCGGCGGCGCGTACCAATCCACGCGCGAGGCGGGAAGGGCGCAGCGCGCTGATGAAGCCGCCGACCGGCACGCAGTGATCGCCGGAGTCGGCGCGCCCGTCGAGGTTGGTATCCTGCAGGTAACGGCATTCCACGGCTTCGCCACCGGCCCGTGCGGGTGCGATGGTCGGGATGCCGATGAGCTGACCGTCCCGGTTGTACGCGCCGCCGCCGCTCATGGTGCCGGGAATGACCGCGCTGGTGCGGATCCAGGCGCGATCGCCGAGGCGCGCCTCGGCGGTGAAGCCGTTCACCGTGCCACGGGTCACTTCGACCGGGTCGTTGCCGAAATTAGGGTAACCGACAATCGTGATCGTATCGTCCAGGGCAACGTTCAGCGAGTCGCCCAGCTCGACAAACGGCAGCTCGAGGCTGCCGGGCGGGATCTCGCGCCCGTCGAGATAGCCGTTGATGCGCAAAACGGCCAGGTCCAGGCCGCGGCTGGCGTCGAGAACTTCGGCGGTATAGGTCGGGATGGGCGGCTCATCCAGCCGGACGGTGATGGCGATGATGATCGTGTCGGACGGGCACGCGTCGCTGGATGTGACACTGTGGGCGTTGGCCAGAATCAGGCCGTCTGCACTGACCAGCGTGCCGGAGCCGACGCAGGAGATCATCGGCTGACCTTCGACGAGAAAGGCCTGCATGACGAACACCGTGGCCTGCTTGATGACATCCTCGTTGAGCTCGACCAGCGGCGGCTCACCCTGGGCAGCAACTTGCCGGGCGGCAGTCCAGGGCAAGCTGATCCCGGTCAGCATGGCGACGATGCCGGCATACAGAATCAGTCGTCCGAACCGGTGGTGGGCCACCATCAGAAGATTTCCAGTGTGCGCAGCATGTTATCGAAGCGGTACAGGTGATCGTCAAAGGCGCTTTGTTCTTCGCGATAGGTGACTACCACTGCCTGGGTGCCCTGAAGGACAACTAAGTCCACGCCTTCGATCACCATGGGCAAGCTCTGGAGTGACGGGTTGCGCTCAAACTCCGTATAGGCGTAGACCATGCGCTTGGCCGGGTCATCGCGCAGTGTATCGTCACTGCGCGAGATTTCGTGATAAGTGGCAAACCGGCTCGATCGCTGCATGGTGAGTAGATTCAACACGAGATCGGGCGTCGCGTCAGGGCCGACGGTCAGGACCGAGACCTGCAGCGTAGTCTTGAACGGCAAGGCATTCGGATCGCGCACCCGGAACAGGTACTCGTCGCCGGTGGTGTCCTGCAGCCAGTTCGCGGGGACCTGAGCACGCACACCTGACTCCAGGTTTTCGAGCGTGACGGTTGCATTGAGACTCGAGTCGCGCAGGGTAAGACCCACGACCATCACCCCGGCAGCCAGGATGATCGCCAGATAAGTGTTCCAGCGCTGCGTGAAGGTGAGCGGCGTGCGCTCGCGGACGTCGATCAGCTCGGTCATAGCGTCTGACGCCCTCCGGTGGCAGCCTCGGTGCGGGAGTCAGCGCTCTGCACGATGAAGGCGATACTCGCGAACATCAGGGCGACGAAGCCGAATGCCAGGGCCAGCCCGCGGATCGGTGCGCTGCCCGTCCCTTCGACGCTCAGCCCGCTGACGATCGCGGTGCCCCGGAAGCCATAATACAGGCCGCTCAACAGCGCGGCGAGCAGGAGCCCCGCGGAGATCCAGAAGACCGGCGGGCGCCCGATGTGCAGCTCGGCCAGGAAGTATGCCACAACCAGCCCAATGCCCAGATGAGAGAACGTGGTACTGGCGACACGGAGCGCCGTGGCGGTCACGGTCGCATCGGTGTAGAGAGCCACGCGCAAATTGAACATGGTCGCGAAGCCAATCGACGCGGCCAGGGCGTAGGCTATGGCGTCCAGCCGCCGCTGGAAACGGTGGGGCCACACCGAATACCGCAGCACGGCGAACTTCAAGAACTCGGCGGCGAAGCCGATGGTAAACATGTAGCCGAACACACGCCCGAAGAAGCCAGCCGTGGGCAGCCAGCGTTCAGGCACGAAAATGCGTTCCTCCAGCGGGATGGCGACGCCGTTCGCGACAAGCATGCCCAACACCATGACGCCGAGCAGGCCCGGCCTCGGCTGTGGCGCGCGCCGCTCGCCGCGGTAAGAGATCAGCAACCAGAGCGCTAGCGGCAGGCCCGCGATGCCTAGCTTGAGCGCCGGCTCACGCGAGGCTGCGGAGATGACGTCGAAGATCGACGACAGAGTGTATAAGGCGAGCACAGCGATCAGCAGCAGCGTGATCTCGATCCAGGCTGTGCGCCATACCCGGCGGTATGGATAGATTTCCTCGAGCTCTGCTTCCGGCGCCAGCAGAATCGGTTCAAACGACACGATTGATGCTCCTCATGGCCAGCATGTTGAAGTCGGCCCTGCGCAGTGGTAGACTTTCCTGTTGGAAATGGTGATTTTACCGCACCTCGGTGTTCTGTCGAGCCTCCTGGCGCGCGATCGGGCGCGCCGCGTGCATCTGGTACGGTGAAGGCGTGCCGCCATGGCAATTGATGCTGGACGCAGGCGAAGAGTCCCTGTTCGGATCGGCGTGCTGGGCACGCTGTTGATCGTGTTCTGTCTGGCGGTGGCCGCGGTCGCGGTGCTGCTGCTCCAGGCCGATCCTGATGATGAGAGGGGCGGCAACCGGATCGTGTACGGGCTGACGCTCGAGCCGTCCGGTTTCGATCCACACCGGCATGTTTCAAGCGAGCTTGGTATTCCGCTGTTTTCGGTCTACGACACGCTGGTCTATCGCCACCCGCAGACGATGGAATTCGTGCCCGGTCTGGCCGACCGCTGGGAGATGGCGCCGGATGGCCTGTCGTGGACCTTTTACCTGAAACAAGGCGTCACCTTCCATGACGGTACCGCCTTCGATGCGCGGGCGGTAGGCGCCAATCTGGACCGGGTGATGAACCCCGCGGTGGGCTCGGCCAAGGCGCGCGGGCTGCTCGGCCCGTTCACCGGTTACGAAGTAATCGACGACTTCACCATCCGGTTTAACCTGTCGGAGCCATTTTCGCCGTTGTTGGATGGGCTCAGCCAGGTGTACCTGGGGATCGCCAGCCCGACTGCTCTGGCGAGTTACTCGAACAACACCTACCAGTGGCACCAGGTCGGCACCGGCCCGTACCGGGTAGAGGAGATCGTGCCGGGCGATCGCGTCGTGCTCAGACGAAACGAGGACTATGCCTGGGGACCGGTGTTTTACGCGCCGGTATCCAACCAGTCGCTGGACACGATCGAGTTTCGCTTCTTCACCGATCCGCCGACGCGGAGCCTGGCACTTGAGAGCGGCGAAATCCAGATGATCGGCGAGCTTCTGCCGACCGACACTGAGCTGTTGGTCGGCAACCCGGCGCTGCAGATTTTCCGCGTGCCAATTGCCGGCACGCCGCAGCAGTTCTTCATCAACACGCGGCGCGCGCCCGGCGACGAACAGGCTTTCCGGCAGGCGCTGCTGTACGCCACCAACCGGACGGCGATTGTCGACGCGGTGTTCCAGGGACAGTCTCCGCTGGCGTATGGTCCGCTCACCGCCGCCACACCCTACTACGATCCGGGCGTGGCCGAGAAGTACCCGTTCGATCCGGATTACGCGCGCGGGCTGCTGCAGGGCATCGGCTACCAGGACGCCGACAGCGATGGCATTCTCGATCGGGATGGCACGCCGCTGGAACTGACGATGGTGTTTGCCCCGTGGAACCAGATGAGCGACGTGGCCCAGTTGATTCAGAGCCAGTGGCGCGATATCGGTATCGACGTCGAGCTGATTCAGGTGCCGGACTATCCGACGCTGGCGGACTACGCCCAGAGCGGGGAATACGATCTGATCAGCGTGTACGAATTCGCTTTGGACGCGAGCGTACTCAACCAATTCTACTCGAGCGACGGGGCGCGCAACTGGTCCGGCGCCAGCGATCCGGAGCTGGACGAGTGGCTGCGGGAGGCGATGCGCGTGGCAGGAGAGGCCGAGCGCGCGCAGTTGTACGCGGCGATTCAGGACCGGATCATGGAGCAGGCGCTGGTGCTGCCCATCCGCGATTATGTCAACCTGAACGGCGCGTCGGCGCGGTTGGACGGCGTGATCTTCAGCGCCCACGGGTGGTGGCCGCTGCTGCGCAACTTCCAGCTAACACCCTGATCGCGGTCTTCCCATGATGGCCTACAGCATCAGACGGTTCGGCTCAGCCTTGTTCGTGGCATGGCTGGCGATGACGCTCGCCTTCGTGGCGCTGCGCTGGGTGCCCGGCGATGCCGTGGATGCGACGCTGGCGCGCGGTGGCGCAACTGCGGCGGAGGTGGCCGCGCGCCGCGAAGCGCTGGGGCTGAACGATCCGCTGTGGCGCCAGTATGGCGAGTATGTGCTGGGCCTCGTACAGGGCGATTGGGGCGAGTCGCTGGTGACGGAACAGCCGGTCGCGGAGATCATCTGGCAGAACATCGGCGCGACGTCGGCATTGTCGGGCGCGGCGCTGGTGATCGCCGTGACGCTGGGCGTCAGCCTGGGGATCGGGGCGAGCCTGGGCCGCTGGCGCCCGATTCGCTACGGCGCGGAAGGGCTTGCCTGGCTCGCGCTCAGCACGCCAGTCTACTGGACCGCGACGCTGGCGATCTATCTTTTCACCATCGTGCTGGGCATTCTGCCCGGCGTAGGTGGCGCGGGCGTCCGGTACTTGATCTTGCCCGCAACGGTGCTGGGCTTTCACACGGCGGGCAGCATCGCGCAGGTGACTGCCGCGAGCATTCGCGATGCCCTGGGCCAGGGATTCGTGCGGACGGCGCGGGCCAAAGGCCTGCCGGATCTCGACGTGCTCGACCACGTGCTGCGCGTTGGGATGCTGCCGGTGGTGGCCGTGGTGGCGCTGCAACTCGGCTTCCTGCTCAGCGGCACGGTGATCACCGAGATCATCTTCGTGCGGCGCGGGCTGGGTCGGGTGCTGTTGGCGGCCATCGACAACCGCGACTATCCGGTGGTCGTGGGGGTGGTCGTGCTGTCCGCGTTGACCTACAGCGCGATCAACATGCTGGCCGACGTTGCGTACCGCGTGATCGATCCGCGCGTGCGCACGGAGGACTAAAGCGTGAGCGCGCTCGCACGCAATCCCCGGCTGTACGTGGCGCTGGGCGCGCTGGGCCTGATCGCGCTGGTGTCGATCTTCGCACCGTGGATCGCGGGTCACGATCCGAGGGAGGCAGCCCCCGAAAATCAGTTGTTGGAACCCTCGCGCGAGTACCCGTTCGGGACCGATCTGTTGGGACGCGATGTGTTCAGCCGGGTGGTCTACGGTGGACGGAGGACGCTGGGCGTGGCGCTGCTGACCGTGGTAGTGACGCTGTTGCCCGGCATTGCCATTGGTCTGGTGGCGGGGTACGCCGGGCGCTGGCTCGATTGGGCGCTCATGTCCGTGATGGATGCCCTGCTGGCGTTTCCCAGTCTGCTGCTGGCTCTCGCCCTGGTGACGGTGTTCGGCAGCGGGATGGTCCAGATCGCATTCGCCGTCGGAATTGCCGGGATCCCCGCGTATGCGCGCGTCGCGCGCGCGGCTGTGCTGGAGGCGCGCACCGAAGCCTATGTCGATGCCGCCCGGGCTATTGGCGCCCGCCCGGTCGGGATCCTGGCGCGGCATGTGGTGCCGGCGATCGCGATGCCGCTTCTGTCGTTTGCCGGGGTGACGCTGAGCTGGGCCATTCTGAACAGCGCGGCGCTGATGTTCCTGGGCTATGGCGGCGACATCTCGGCGCCGGATTGGGGCGTGATGCTGGCGGATGGGCGCGAGTCGTTCCGCGCCGGGCCGTGGATAGCGGCGGCGCCGGGCGTCGCGCTGAGCCTGACCGTGTTCGCGATCAACTTGCTGGCGAACAGCGTGGCGCTGCCTCTTAGGAACCGGTAGGCGCGCGGCGATCAGGGCTGGATCGCAAAGCGGACCTCGTTGGAGGATGCCTCGCCGACCCAAACGCCCTGGTTGGTCGCGTATTGCGGGATGGGTGTCGCGGTGGCGTTGAGCGGCTGGATCGGGCGCGGATCGCCGGGGCTGCGGTTGCGGTAGTGGGCGCGCATACGGTACTCGCCCGGCCCGACGCCAATGGCAGCCAGGTCGCTCGGCGAGATCGCATAGTCCTCGGAACAGCGGGCGCGCGAACCCAGCAGGTGAAGCTCATCGGTGTTGCTAAAGGTGATGGGGGAATTGTACGTCCGCCCCTGGTCGGCGACCCCCTGCTGGACGCCCACGCGCGAGATCTCGAGGGTGACGCCTTCGACCGTCTCGTTGGCGGTTATGATGGGTCCATCGGGGTTGAAGTGCAGGATGAGCGGGCCGCGGTCTTCATTGTGGAACGTCAGGAAGACCTTGAGCGGTTGGCTGGCGCTCACGATCTCGCTCTCCAGCTCCAGCCTCAGGTCCAGCGCGCCGGGATCGGTGCTCTGGAAAGCCAGCACCGACCGGTTGTTGCCGCCGAGCGGGGCAGCCAGGTCCGAACAGCTCGGGCCGCGGCGCGCCGCGGGCACGACCCGCGGAAAGACAAGCGCCGCCACCAGCGCGAGTGCAGCGACCGCCAGTGCAAGCGTTGGCCGGTCGCGCCCGCCGACGCGTTCCCTGAAGCCCTGCATACGGATCATTCCCCTCTGTGTGCGAGCCAGTTCGCCGCCAGATTCCGGGCGGCGTCAGGCGTCAGTTGGGACATGTCAAGCCAGTGAATGCCCGAGTCGTGGCCGTTGAACCACGTATATTGGCGGCGCACGAATGCCCGGGTATCGCGCCGGATCGCGGCGATGGTCTCTGGCAGCGACGACTGGCCAGCGAGGTACGGGCGCCACTGCGCATACCCTAAACCGCTCATAGCCGGACATGCCCAAGTATAGCCCGCATGGAGCAAAGCGCGCACCTCTTCCAACAAGCCATCCGCGACCATGCGATCGATGCGCGCATCGACGCGGGCGTAGAGATCGTCGCGCGGCATGGTGAGACCGATCTGCAGAATCCGGTAGGGCGGCGGGGTCTTGTGCTGAAGGACCGAGATTGGCGTGCCGGTCTCGAAGTAGACCTCCAGCGCCCGGACCACGCGGCGCACGTTGCGGTAGTCGATGCGCTGGGCCGCCTCGGGATCGACCTCCAGCAGGCGGCTGTGCAATGCCCGCGCGCCCTGGTCGCGCGCGATGCCCTCGAGCTTGTCGCGCAGTTCGGCGTTGGGCGGCACCTCTGGGATGCCCCAGCCTTCGATTACGGCGGTGATATACTGCCCGGTCCCGCCGACCAGCAGCGGGACGCGATCGCGCCCCTGGATGTCGTCGATGGCATGGAACGCGGCGCGCTGGTACTGCGCCAGGGAAAACGTCTCGGCGGGGGATATCACGTCCAGCAGGCGGTGCGGGACGGCGGCGCGCTCCTGGGCGGAGGGTTTGGCCGTCCCAATATCCATGTACTTGTAGATCTGCCGGCTGTCGGCGCTGACGATTTCGCCATCGATGGCCTGCGCAAGCTGGATGGCGAGCGCCGTCTTGCCGGCGGCGGTGGGGCCAAGCACGACGATGAGCGGGCAGGCATCGCGCTGGAGCCCGGCATCGGGCGCGGGCTGGGGTTCCGCCGTTGGGCGCGGCTCGGCCTGCCCGGCGCGGGGTTCCGGTTGGACGACGCTGCCGCTCCGGTTCTCACCAGTCCACCGCATGGTGGATGACCTCCAAAGAAAAGCGACCGCGCTCGTAGGCCACGGCGGCGACGTCGATCCTCCAGGGGGTGCCCTCCCACTGCTGCACCGCCAGGTATTCCTCGACCAGGGTGGCGAGCCGGGCGCGTTTGCGCTCGTCGACGCTTTCCAGGGAGGCGGCGATGGCCGCCTGGAGCGGGCCCTGGCGGGTCCGCACCTCGACGAAGACGAGCGTCGCCGGGTCGCCTGGCTGCTGCGCGATGATGTCGATCTCGCCGGAGGCAGTACGCCAGTTGCGCTCCAGGATGGTATAGCCGGCCTGGCGCAAACAGCCGGTGACGAAGGTCTCGCCGCGCTGTCCCAGGGTCTGGCGCGCGTCGGGCATACGGGCGATCCTTTCCGCAGGGCGTGCACTCATCTTATCTTGCCAGGAAATTTCGGATCATGCTACAATCGCGCCGGTCCATTCAGGACGAGCAGGCGAAAGCCTGAAGCCGCGGAACGCACGGGGCACGGTATGCCGTGCGTTTTGTACTTGGGGGCAAGTGATGAACGTCGAAATCGTCACGATCGGAACAGAACTGCTGTTGGGCGAAATTGTGGACACCAACTCGGCGTACATTGCCCGGCAACTGCGGGATGTGGGCGTCAACATTTACTACCTGACCACGGTCGGCGATAACCGCGAGCGGATCGCCGACGCGGTGCGCACTGCCCTGCACCGGGCGGATGTGGTGATCACGACCGGCGGCTTGGGGCCGACCGTGGATGACATGACGCGGCAAGGCGTGGCGGATTCGGTGGGGCGCAGCCTGGAGTTCCACCCAGAACTGCTCGAGCAGATCGCCGAGCGGTTCCGGCAGCTCGGCTCGAAGATGAGCGACAACAACCGGGTCCAGGCGTATATCCCCGAGAGATCGATTCCGGTCTTCAACCGCCTGGGTACGGCGCCTTGTTTCATCGTGGAGGCTGACGAGGGCACGATCATCAGCCTGCCTGGCGTGCCGCGCGAGATGAAAGACATCCTGGCGGCGAGCGTCATCCCGTACCTGCGCGAGCGCATGGGCGGCAAAGGGATCATCAAGGCGCTCGTGCTGCGCACTGCCGGCATTGGCGAGAGCCAGATCGATGCGCGGATCGGCGATCTGGAAACGTGGAGCAACCCCACGGTGGGGCTGGCCGCGCACACCGGGCAGACGGACATCCGGATCACCGCCCGCGCCGATAGTGAGGCGGAAGCCGACGCCCTGATCGCCGAGGCCGAGGCGATCATCCGGAAACGAGTCGGGGACTTCATCTACGGTACCGGCGCCGAGTCGCTGGAAGAGACGTTTGTGCAGTTGCTGCGCGATCGCGACCTGCGGCTGGCGGTGAGCTACACCGGCCCTGAAGCGAATGTTTTCGAATCGCGGCTGGGTGGCGCTGTGCTCGCGGCTTCGGTCAATGAGCCTGAGATCGCGCGGACCATGCAGGGTCTGGGTCTGGTTCCCGGCGCGCCGGTGCAGGATTTCAGCGAGCTCTCGCGCGCCGAGGCGCGGCGGCTGCGCGACGAGGTGGGCGCCGATGTGGTGATCGCGGTCGTGACCGACGCGGCGGGCACGGGCATCACGGCGCTGACCGAGCACGGCGAACGGAGCCGCAGTTATGGTTTTGGCGGCGCCGATACGGATGCGCCCCACTGGGCGGCCACCTGGGGGATCAGCATGGCCTGGCGGCTGGTCCGGCAGATTGCGGAGGACTGAAATGGCACCGGGAAGGGCACAACCGGAAGCCGAGGATCTGGCGGTGGCGCTGGCGAGCATCGGGCTGATCCAGTTCGGCCAGTTCGCCCAGGCGAACGGCGAGGCGTGGCCCGTGGCGGTGCACTTGCGCTGGCTGCCGTCCTATCCGGCGCTGCTGCGGCGGGTGGCCGGGGAACTCGCGCCACGCGCGCGGGCCGCTGGCGCGGACCGGATGCTGACCACGCGCGAGGCGATTCCGCTGGGGACCGCGGTCAGCTTGGCGAGCGACGTACTGATGGTCTATCCCTTCGGGCAGGAGGCAAGACCTACACGGCCGCATTCGTCATCGAAGGCGCGTATGATGTGGGCCACCCGACGCTGCTGCTATCGGACGTGCTGCTGGGCGCGGAGCAGGCGCAGGCGCCGTCCGCGGCTGGCGCGGCGGGTTGGGCTGGATATCGCGCTGGTGCTGGCCTTGCTCGATCTTGATCGAGGCGCTCGTGAGGCACTGGTCCGCGCCGGGTTCGCGGTCGGTGCGCGCCGCCTACGTAAGCCACCGGAAATGCTGCCTGTCTTGAGCAGGGCAGGATGGCTGCCACCGGGAATGCGGGCGGTGGTGGAAAGCTGGCAGGCCGAACAGGAACGCGGTTGATCTGGCACTGCGGGGCGGTCAGTCGGTGCCGGCAACGATCTCTGGAATCGGCAGACGCTGTTCGTAGGCAACCAGCCGCGTCGAGAGGATGAGTCCTACTGCTCCCAGGCTGGCGATGACTACCGTGAGAACTGCGAAGAAAGTCCCGAAATCGTCGCCATCGATCAGGGTGGCTAGTCCCTGCGCATTCAGACCGACCGACAGATCGAAACTGGCATACAGCACGGCGGCGCCCATGCCGCGCAGGGCATGGGCGCGACCGCATTCCGCGAGATGGCGCTGGCGGCAGAGGAGACCGCCGCAACGCCGCTCGCCAGCAGGGCAATCGCCGACAGGTGGAGAAGGTATTGTCCGCCTGGCTGAGCGCCAGCACACCCAGCACGACACCGGCGAGCCCCGCACGGTAGCCACCCGCTGGCGGCCTATCCGATCGGACACGCGGCCCGCGAGAGGCTCCATCGACGGTATTCATCAAGGCCCAGATGCTCAATCCCAACCCCATAGCAACACCGCTCAACACGGCGGGCGCATCATGAAGCAGGTTCTCGCGCTCGGCGAGGAAGGGGTAGAACGTGAACATCAGCGCCAGGGTCCCGCCCAGGCTCAAGCATAGAGAATCCCGGCCCAGGTGCCGCGCTCGTGCAGCGTGTTGCGGAGATCGCTGCGCGCGCCGAGACTGGATACCACCTGGGCCGGACGCGCGGCAGGCTGAACGTGATCGCCAGAGCGAGGATATTCAGCACGCCACTGAGGGCGAACACTGCCTAAAAGCCGACCGCGTTCTTCAACCCTTCGCTCAGCAGAGGGCTGGCGATGGTCGCCAGGGAAAAAGCCGCGTTGTTCAGCCAAGAGCCCGCCGCGGCGGCGCGGCGGAGCTCGTGATCCGGCGGGAGAGGGCTTTGCTGGTGGTGGTGGAACAGCGCCAGGCTGGCGCCGGTGAAGCGCTCGCGCGACGAGGAAGATCGCGAAGTGCTGGCTCACGAGGTATAGCCCTGAGGCAGGCAACGCCCAAACTGGCCCCCACGATCATGATTTGCTGGCGCCCAGCCGGTCAGACAGCGCGCCGGCAGGGATGCGCGAGACGACGGCCATGAACGCGACGGCCAGCGTGGCGGTGCCGATCCAGTGCTCGGCCATGCCCAGCTCGTCCGTGACGTACAGCGGTATGACGGGACCAGGGATGGTGACGCCAGCGTAAACAGCGCCGTCGCCGCCAACGCGACAAAGAACGTGCGCGGCAGGGCGGTCGTCGAAACGGGTGGGAGGCTCAGTGGCGAATCGGCCATCGAATGCACAACGGCTAGACACGCGGGCGCCCGCTGGGGTGCGGGTGCCTGGGATGGGATTGATTATTACTCAGCTTTGTCGACGCTCTGGTCTTTCCGATGGCTGAACGCGTCCTGAGTCAGGATCATCGTCTGGAACAAGCCGTTGGCCCAGACATGCTCGACTTCGAAACCGATGCCTTCACACATACGGATGGCCCGAAGATTATCCCGGCGAATGTCCATGCGCATGGCGCCGCAGCAATCTGAGGCAAAGAGCGCGCTCGCGTATCCTTCCAGGGCTTCGTGCCCGAACCCCTGTCCCCACAGCTCTTTGTCGCCGATGATCATGGCAAAGCCGACACAGCCGGGCCGGTCATCGTACGCGATATAGAACTCACCGATGGGCGTTTCATCGGGGTCGCGCCGGCAGATCACGAAGTGCGTTGCGTACTCCTGGCCGTCGGAATAGCGGCGGAACCAATCCTCCATGTCGGCGTCATCGTACTGCATCCCGTCCATCGCGCCAGGGCCCATCACAGTGGGGTCGTTCCACCAGCGCCGCAGATAGGGCGCGTCGGATCGGGCAGACGGCCTGATGATCAGCCGTTCGGTGACCACCTTCTGGGGGACCGGCGGGCATTTGGTCTGCGTTCCGTTAATCATCGTCATCCAGCCTGAGAACTGCCATAAACGCTTCCTGGGGCACCTCAACATTCCCGATCATCTTCAGACGTTTTTTCCCTTTCTTTTGCTTCTCAAGAAGCTTCTTCTTTCGCGTGATGTCGCCGCCATAGCACTTGGCGAGCACATCTTTGCGCAGGGCTTTAACGTTGGCCCGGCTGATCACGTTCTTGCCGACCGCGGCCTGAATGGGAACTTCGTACAATTGGCGGGGAATGAGCCGCTTGAGCTTGGAAACGAGGCGCGTCCCCTTGCGATAGGCTTCGTCCTCGTGGACGATCATCGCGAGCGCGTCCACCGGATGCTTGTTGACGAGCACATCCAGTTTGACGAGCTGTTCGGGACGGTATGAATCGAAGTGATAGTCAAGGCTGGCGTACCCTTTCGTGCCGGATTTCAGCCGATCGTAGAAATCGACGATAAGCTCGGCCAGCGGGATCTTGTACTTGAGCTGGACGCGCTTGGCGTCGAGATAGTCCATGCTGACGTATTCGCCGCGCTTCTTGGTGACCAGGTCCATGATGGTGCCGATGTATTCTTCAGGCGTGAAAATCTCGATCGACATCCATGGCTCGCGAATCTCGCTGATCGTGCTCGGGTCGGGCAGATCGGCGGGCGAGTGGATGCTGATGACCTCACCGTTGTGCAGCACGACCTGATATTCCACGCTGGGCGCCGTCGCCAGGATGTCCAGGTCGTATTCGCGCTCAAGGCGTTCCTGCACGATCTCCATGTGGAACAGGCCCAGGAAGCCTGCCCGGAAGCCAAAATTGAGCGCCTGGGAAGTCTCCGGCTCGTAAATCAGCGAGGCATCGTTGAGTTGCAGCTTCTCCAGTGCGTCGCGCAGGTCGTCGTAGTCGTCATTGTCGGACGGATAGAACCCGGCGAAGACCATCGGCTTGGCCTGCTTGTAGCCCGGCAGCGGAGCCCGCGCGCCGTGACCGGCCACGGTAATCGTGTCGCCCACGCGGCACTCGCGAACCGTTTTCAGGCCGGTAGCAACGTATCCGACTTCGCCCACGGAAAGCGAGTCGATCGGCTTCATGTTCGGGCTGAAAATCCCGATCTCAACCGGGAGGATCTCGGTGTTGGAGGCCATAAGGCGCAGAGTGTCACCTTTGTTGATGGTGCCATCCACGACGCGCACATAAGCGATGACGCCCTTGTAGGCGTCATAGTGGCTGTCGAAGATCAGCGCACGCGCCGGGGCGGTGGGATCGCCCTCGGGCGGGGGGATCTTGCGGACGATGGCTTCTAGGACGTGCTCGACGTTCGCGCCGGTTTTCGCGCTCACCTGGAGTACGTCGGCGGCGTCGAGGCCGATCAGGTCTTCGATCTCTTGCGCGATGTCATCCGGGCGCGCGGCGGGCAAATCGGTCTTGTTGACGACAGCGATCATTTCGAGGTCTTGCTCGAGCGCCATGTACAGATTTGCGAGCGTCTGGGCTTCGATGCCCTGGGTGCTGTCCACGACCAGCAGCGCGCCTTCGCACGCCTGGAGGGCGCGGCTGACCTCGTAGGAGAAATCGACATGCCCCGGCGTATCGATCAGGTTCATTTCGTACGTCTCGCCGTCATGCGCGGTATACTGCATGCGCACTGCGGACGCCTTAATCGTCACGCCGCGCTCGCGCTCGAGATCCATCGCGTCGAGCACCTGCTCCTGCATGTCGCGGTCGCTGATAGTCCCGGTCAGTTGGAGCAGACGATCAGCCAGCGTGCTCTTGCCATGATCGATATGGGCGATGATCGAGAAATTACGGATTTTAGAGATTTCCATCAGTATCAGCCAGACGGTTCGTTTGAGCTTTGAATGCGTTGAGTTAAGTTTAGTATAGCGTAATCGCGCTGGCTTGAACACATTGGTTGCCGCATCAGTTGCAGACCGTCTCGCGAATCACTATACTCTCGAACTGGTCAAACTGAGCGGTATCAAAATAAAGGGACAGATAGCGTGGCATCATTACGTTCAGGGTTGAGCCGGACGCGCCAGTCGTTCTTTGGGCGCATCGCCAATATGTTCGGTGCAACCGAGATTGACGACGACACATGGGAAGATATCGAGGCCCTGCTGGTTCAGGCCGACGTGGGTGTGCCCACGACGATGGACCTGCTGGACCGGATGCAGAGGCGTGTTCGAAGCGAGGGGATCACCCGGCAGGAGAAGCTCATCGAGGCGCTGAAAGACGAGCTGCGCCGGCTGCTGATCGAGCCGACCCCGCTCAACCTGAGCGGGCGCGAGCTGTCGGTGGTGCTGGTGGCCGGAGTCAACGGCTCTGGCAAGACGACATCGATCGGCAAGATGGCGTATCGCATGCGCCTGAACAACCGCAAGGTGATCCTGGCGGCTGGCGACACATTCCGGGCCGCGGCGATCGACCAGCTCAAGCTGTGGGGCGAGCGCGCCGGCGTCCCGGTAATCGCGGGCCAGCCGAACAGCGATCCGGCAGCGGTGGTCTACGACGCGGTGAGCGCGGCCCACGCGCGCCACGCCGAGGTGCTGATCGTCGACACGGCGGGGCGGCTGCACAGCAACTTCAACTTGATGGCCGAACTGGTCAAGGTCCGCGATGTGCTGCGTAAGGTGGTGCCGGACGCACCGCACGAGACTCTGCTGGTGCTGGACGGCACGACCGGCCAGAACGCGCTGACGCAGGCCAAGAAATTCCAGGAGGCGATCGATATCACCGGCGTCGTCGTGACCAAGCTCGACAGCACGGCCAAAGGCGGCATGTTGTTCGCCATCCAGCGCGAGCTGGGTCTGCCTGTGCACTATATCGGCATCGGCGAGACGATGTACGATCTCGTGTTTTTCAATCCCACGGCGTTCGTGGACAGCCTGTTCGAGAATGGAAACGGAGAAGCGGAAGAATGAGTCTGGAAGATGTCATCAGCCGTTTGAACGATTTGCGCCAGACGGTTGAACAGCTAATGGTGCGTCTTTGACGTAGCCGCGCAGTCTGAAGAACTCACCCGTCTGGAAGAAGAATCAGTGCAACCCGGTTTTTGGGACGATCCGCAGCACGCCCAGCGCGCCATGCGCAACCTGTCGCGCCTGCGGGATCAAGTGACTGTCTGGCGCGGGACCGACCAGCGCATTCGCGACGCCATCGAGTTGTCGGAAATGGGCGACGACGAGATGCTGCCCGAGCTCCTCGATGAAGCCGACGATCTGGAGCAGGTCATTGAGCAGTTGTCTTTCCGTGCCAAGCTCAGCGGCGAATACGACGCAGAGGATGCGTATCTGGCCATCCACGCGGGCGCCGGGGGGACGGACGCCCAGGACTGGGCGGCCATGCTGCTGCGCATGTACCTGCGCTGGGCGGAGCGGCGAGGCTTCAAGGTGGAGACCGTGGACGAAATGCCCGGCGACGAGGCCGGGATCAAGAGCACCACGCTGGCGATCCAGGGGGACTACGTCTACGGCTATCTCAAGTCCGAGCGCGGCGTACACCGGCTGGTCCGCTTGAGCCCATTCGATTCGGCCCACCGGCGGCACACATCCTTCTGCCTGGTGGAAGTGTGGCCAGATGTGCAGGATGACATCGATATTGTTGTCGAGGACAAGGATCTGCAGATCGACACCTTCCGCAGTAGCGGGGCGGGGGGCCAGAACGTACAGAAGAACGAGACCGCCATTCGCATCACGCACCTGCCAACGGGGATCGTGGTGAGCTGCCAGAACGAGCGCAGCCAGGCCCAGAACAAGGAGCGCGCGCTGCAGGTGCTCAAGATGCGCCTGCTGGATTTGCAGCGCGAAAAGCAGGAAGAGGAATTCGCCGAGCTGAAAGGCGAGCACGTCAGCGCGGGATGGGGTAATGCCATCCGTTCATACGTGCTACACCCGTACCAGATGGTCAAGGATACGCGCACCGGCCATGAAACGGGCAACACGCAGGCCGTGCTGGACGGCGATCTCGACGACTTTATGGAGGCGTACCTGCAGGCGGCCGTGGGCGCGGCCGCGCCGTAAGGGACTGCGTCCCGACCCCAACTGAACCATGACGAACTTCCCGATAGAGCTTCATCGGGAAGTTGCGTTATTGCCCGGTTCGAGTGTATACACCCACACAGGCAGGATGTACCTGTGGCGCGTATCCTAAGGAGTGTAGGGCATGAGTTCGCAACAACCGACCTGGGACGAACGCATCGAGAACCTGCGCGCGAACTATGCGCAGCTACAGACCAAGATCGGCATGGAGGAT
Organism: Aggregatilineaceae bacterium; assembly: GCA_040767355.1. GTDB lineage: Bacteria > Chloroflexota > Anaerolineae > Aggregatilineales > Aggregatilineaceae > LM3-B42. Next base: position 41,904 of record JAXGOS010000027.1, read on the forward strand.
GTCACTCGCAAACTGGGCGATACCGCGACCGAGATTGCGGGGCTGCCCGGCGACATCGAGCAGATCCGGGCGCGCGGCTACGCATTTGCCGGGTACCTGGAACGCAAAGTCGAAGTGCTGGCCGAGCAGTGGGCTGACGTTCGCCAGCAGGTAGACCGTGCCGTGAGCGAGGAGATCGCGCGAGTGCAGGCGGCGTTCGAGGAGATCGGCACTCTGTGGAAGAAGTTCGAGGCGCGTGGAACCGGGCAAGGGCGTGAGATCATGGCCGAGCAGATCGAGCGCGCCATAGGCGAGCTTGAGTCCGGGGCGGAGTCAGCGCGCAAACGGATCGAGGGGAGGTACGGGCAGGTGCCTCAGAACGTCCAACAGACGAAGTCGCAGCTGGCGCAGATCACCCGTTACCTCGCCATGGTCGATGAATCCACGGCCAGCTGGAACCCCACCGAAGCGATCGTCCTGGCGGTCGAGGCGGAGTGGGTCGCCTCGGGCAAGGGCAAAGAGGACCCCGACGGGGTACTATTCCTGACCGACCAGCGCCTGATCTTCGAGCAAAAGGAGAAGGTCGGCGGGCGGTTTGGGTTTGGCGGCGAGAAGGTTCAGGAAGTGCTGTGGCACGTGCCGGTGGGGTCCATCTCGGAGGCGGTCCCGGAAGACAAGGGGCTATTCGGCGGCAAGGATCTGGTGCACCTGAAGCTCAACGCCGGCGACTATGCCGATATCACCGTCGAGGTGAAGAGCGGCGGCGTCGATTCGAAATGGTATGTCCAGCAGTTGAACCGTGTGATCAGCGGTGAGATCGAGCGCGAGCGGGCAATCCCGGTCGACGAAACGCTCTCCGAGAAGGTCAGCAGCGCGCCGACCGCCTGTACCACCTGCGGCGCCGTGCTGCCGCCGCTGATGCGCGGCATGACCGAGATCACCTGCGAGTACTGCGGGACCGTGATCCGCCTCTGACGCCACAACCAGGCAGGACGATTCGCCGGGGCCGCGGGTGGCACACGGGTCCGCCCCAGGCTAGATGAAGGGCCTAAGCTATGAGCGCGACGCCAGTCTATCTCGACTTCGAACTCTCAATCGCTGACCTCGGCGGCGGGCGCTATCGTGCCAGTGTGGAGGACATGCCGTTGGGCGAGAGCCAGCCCGACGTGTCGCATGAGTTCACGCTGCCATTTTCTGACGACGAGCTGGCTCGCGTGCTGGGCATCCTGAGCGGGCAGGTCAGCGTGCCCAGCAGCGAGCGCGCGCGGCAGGCTCGCACGTTCGGCGAGGCGTTGTTCCGGGCAGTGTTCGCCGGCCCGGTGTATACCGTCTACTTCTCGAGCCGCGATCGCGCGCGGACCGCTCAGGGTCTGCGCGTTAAATTGTCGCTGGACCGTGCCGGGGCACTGGCGTCGCTCCCGTGGGAGTTCCTGCGTGACCCGGCGGTGGATTATCTCGCGCTGTCGCGAGCGACGCCGCTGGTCCGCTATCCGCGCCGGCTGGTGATCCGGTCGCGCCCGGCCTTCAAGCCCCCTCTGCGGGTGCTGGTGCTGGTGTCCGCTCCGGTGGACATGCCGCCGGTCGATGTGGAGGCGGAATGGGCTACCCTGCTGGCTGCGACCGAGGGGCTGCGGGCGCGCGGCCTGGTGGAGTTGGAGCGGCTGGAGGATGCGTCGCTGCGTACGCTGCAGCAGGTGCTGCGCGGGGGCGAGTACCATGTGTTTCACTACATCGGGCACAGCATGTTCGACCCGGCCACGGGCCAGGGCCGGCTGGTGCTGGAAGACTCGCTCGGCGAGCGCACCGCCTTTCCCGTGGGCGGCGAGGATCTGGCGCGCGAGCTGAGTGAGGAGAACACGATTCGCCTGGTCGTGTTGAACTCGTGCCAGAGCGCGGTGGAACGCGGCGACGACCCGTTCGCGGGGATTTCGAGCAGCCTGGTGGCGCGCGGCATTCCGGCGGTCGTGGCGATGCAATTCGTGATCAGCGAGCAGGCAGCGCACGTGTTCTCGGAGGAATTCTACCGCGCGGTGGCGGACGGACTGCCGGTCGACGCCGCCATGTCCGAAGCGCGCCGTGCGGTGAGCCACGCGGTGAGCGATATCGAGTGGGCGACGCCCGTGCTGTTCATGCGCGCCCCAGACGGCCGTCTGTTCGACGTGCAGGCACCGACAGCGCCTGCCCAGCAGCGGCGCACGCCGTGGTGGCGCATCGGCGTGTCGGCTGCCGTGGTTGTCGTGGCGGTGGCGCTGGCCGTGGTGATCTACCTGTTACTGAGAGATGACGAGCCAGTTGGCCCCCTGCCGCCAGACGTCGATATCATGATCGATCAGATCGACGTGATTCCGTCCCGGCCCGTGCCAGGCGAGCGCGCCGCTGTCATCGGGAAAATCACCAACACCGGCGAGCGCGCTGTTGGCCCGCTCGCGTATGAGTTCCGCGAGGACGTGCTCGACAGCACGCCGGGCGTGACCGGGGAGATCGCCCACCTGGCGCCAGGCAGTACGGAGACGGTCTTCATCCCGTTTTATTACACGTGGTGGGGCGCTTTCGTGTCGGAGCTGCGTGTGGATGTGACCAGCGCTGTGCCCGAGACGGACGAATTCAACAACATCCGGCGAAATCCGGTCGTCACGAACAGCGCGCCGCTAGTGTTGAACCTGGCGGCGATGCCGAACGAGATCGCGTTCGAGGAATCGGCGCCGCTCTCCGAGACGGTGTTTGCCCCATGGAATCTGGTGTGGGAGACCGTCGTGCCGGACGAGCCAGGATGTGAAGACGCCGTGCCCTGGATTCTCGTTGAGGAGGAAGGCATCTTCCTCAGCACGGGCAAGCCCAGCGATCCGTCGCAGTGCTCGGATGGCGGGCTGATCGTCTCGAGCAGGCGAGGTCCGGTCGGTGGGTTGGGCGTGACCTTCGCGGTCGAGCAGGCGGCGGAGTTCTCGCTCATCACCTACGACGAGCAGGGTGTGGAGATCGACCAGGTGAGCGAGACGTTCGAGCCGGACGGCGGGCTGGTATCTGCCGGGCTGGAGGTGGGCGGCAGCTTTGCGAAGCGGCTGAGCATCTCGCGGGCGATTCTGCCGTATGCGCCAGGCGCGCGGACTCGCATCTCGGAAATCGTGCTGTACGAACCGTCGGGGCGGATGAGCGCCTTCCGGTAGGTGGCGTAGAGCCCCTTTTCCGCGAGAGCATGCGGACGCTTGACTTCCGGGATTGTAGTGGTATAATTATACGTTGGCGAAGTACCAGTGCCTGCTGGTTGGGCGGGCAGCGAAATCTACTCGTGGCGCAACAATCTGAACCAGATTTAGCGGGTACGCGGCGGTGAAACGACGTTTTCCCCGAGCATCATAGTGGGAAATGCTCAAGCGCTGGAGCGTTGGTTCCATGCGCCGTTTTTGCATTACCGCTTTGCCTGCGTCCGAACCGTTTTCTACGCTCCGTTTTCTTGTTTCTTGGCAACATTGAGTCGTTCACACAGGGATCATATCGTTCCAGTTGGATAGCAGTTACCCAGCGCAGAGGAGGGTACGCCTTGGAGGCGAAAGACTTTAGCGCACTGCGGATCAGTTTGGCTTCTCCCGAACAGATTCGGTCGTGGTCGTATGGGGAGGTCACCAAACCTGAGACCATCAACTATCGTCGCCTGCGCCCGGAGAAGGACGGGCTGTTTTGTGAGGCGATCTTTGGCCCCACAAAAGACTACCAGTGCTACTGTGGTAAGTACAAGAACGTCCGGTACCGGGGCATCGTCTGCGACAAGTGCGGGGTCGAAGTCACGCGCTCGTCAGTTCGCCGCGAACGGCTGGGACATATCGAGCTGGCGGCGCCAGTCGCGCATGTGTGGTATACGCGCCGCGTGCCGAGCTATCTGGGTATCCTGCTGGACGTCAGTCGCCGTAATTTGGACCGCGTGCTCTACTTTGCGCAGCACGTGATCACGCACGTCGATGAGGAAGCGCGGCAAAAGGCACTCAAGCGCATCGATGAGGACCTGGCGCACCAGTCTGAGGTGATCCGGGCCGAGCTTGAAGAGCAGGAAGAAAGCGTGCGCGCCGGGCGTGAGGACGACCTCACCGACCTCAAGGAACATCTGAACGATGTCGACGCGCGATTCGATGCCGAGCAGAGCGCCATGTCCGAAGCGGTGATGTCCGAGGCGCAGCTTCTGTCGAGCCAGATCGAGTCGCAAGTGGGCGACAAGCTGAAATCCGATCTCGTCTTCGAGTCGGCGGATGTACTGATCGCGAAAAAGGGTGAGAAAGTCCACTACGAGCTGCTCGAGTTGGTTCAGGAAGCTGCCAAGCAGCGCCTGAACGAGATCCAGGAAGACGTGGAAGCGCGCCGTCAGACCGAGCGCGAGTTGCTCGATTCGCAGTATGGGGAGCGCTCGACGGAGGCGGCGGGTGAGTACCAGGATCTGCAATCGCGCATGGAGCAGCGGCTGGGCCACTTGCACAGCCTGGCCTCCGAGGCGCGCGACGAGCTTCAGTCGCTCGAGGTGTTGCAGTTCCTGGGGGAGCCGCGCTATCGCGAGCTCAAGCAGAAATACGGGCAGGTCTTCAAGGCCAGTATGGGTGCCGAAGCCTTCCTGGAAATCCTCAAGCACATGGATCTGGACCGGCTCGCGAACGAGCTGTGGCATGAGGTCCGGACCACGCGCAGCAAGCAGCGTCGGAAGAAAGCGACCAAGCGGCTGCGGGTGGTCGAGAGTCTGCTGAAAAGCAACAACCGGCCCGAATGGATGATCCTGTCCGTGCTGCCGGTCATTCCGCCCGACCTGCGCCCGATGGTGCAACTTGACGGTGGCCGGTTCGCCACATCGGACCTGAACGATCTCTATCGCCGGGTGATCAACCGCAACAACCGCCTCAAGCGCCTGTTGGAGCTAGGCGCGCCGGATGTGATCGTGCGCAACGAGAAGCGCATGCTTCAGGAAGCCGTGGACAGCCTGATCGACAACAGCCAGCGCGGCAAGGCGCTCAGCCGCCGGGGCCGGCGCGAGCTGAAGTCCCTGAGTGATATGCTGAAGGGTAAGAAGGGGCGTTTCCGCCGCAACCTGTTGGGCAAGCGCGTGGACTACTCGGGCCGCAGCGTGATCGTCATCGGTCCGAAGCTGAAGCTCCACCAGTGCGGCCTGCCTAAGATCATGGCGCTGGAGCTGTACCGCCCCTTCGTGATCAGCCGGCTGGTTCAGTACAACTACGCCAGCAATGTCAAAGGTGCCAAGCGAATCATCGAGCGCGAGCGGCCCGAAGTATGGGAAGTGCTGGAAGAAGTCATTCAGGAACGGCCAGTGCTGCTCAACCGCGCGCCGACGCTGCACCGCCTGGGCATCCAGGCCTTCGAGCCGCTGCTGGTCGAAGGCAAAGCGATCCAAATTCATCCGCTGGTGTGTGCCGCGTTCAATGCGGACTTCGATGGCGACCAGATGGCCGTTCATGTGCCGTTGAGCGAGAAGGCTGTGCGCGAAGCGCGCGAGCTGATGCTCAGCACGAAGAACCTGCTCAAGCCTGCTGACGGCTCGCCCGTGGTGGCGCCCTCGAAGGATATGGTGCTCGGCAATTACTACCTCACCATGGATCCCACCGCGGAAATCGTGACACACGTCGATCGCGCCGAGCAATTCCGCACGTGGGAAGCGCTGAAAGAAGGCGGCTACCGGATCGGCGTGGTGTTCAATACGGCAGGCATGCGCCAGATCGAGCGCCGCGAGCTGGACCGCGCCAACGAGGTGATCGTCTACACGGATCAGCGCCTGGACGATGGCCGCACCTACAAAGCATTTGCCCAACTGGTCGACGCCCTGGTGAACGGCGATGTCGACGTCGCTGTTTACAACGGGCACGATATGGATGTGTACCTGCGTAAAAATCCAGGTCTTCCGCTCACGCTGAGCAACCTGGGCGAGCGGCGCCTGGTGGTGGACCTGGACGAGGTCGAGTATCTGTACGGCCTGGGCATCGTCGATCTGCATACACCCATCTTGCTCGGCAATTACTACGACGATCCCACCCGTGCCCCGCAGCCCGAGCCGGAGATCACCACCGTGGGCCGCGCGTTGTTCAACCGCCTGCTGCCCGATGATCTGCGCTTCGTGCAAGAGACGCTCTCGAAGAAGAGCCTGCAGAAGCTGGTGGCCCGCATCTACCAGCGCTACGGGCCGGATGAAACGACCGACGTGGTGGACGCGATCAAGAACATGGGCTTCCACTACGCGACGGTATCGGGGACAACGATCGCCGTGTCGGACCTGACGGTTCCGACGGAGCGCGAGCAAATCCTCAACGATGCCAGCGAAGACGTAGACGACGCACAGCGCGACTTCCGGCGTGGCCTGCTGACCGAAGACGAGCGTTACCAGCGGACGATCGATAGCTGGAACAACGCCAAGATGAACCTGCAAGAAGTGATCGGTAACGCACTGGATCCGTTTGGCCCGATCGCAGTCATGGCGCTGTCGGGCGCGACCAAAGGCGGCTTTGGCCCGATCACCCAGCTGGCGGGAATGCGCGGTCTGATGGCCGATCCATCGGGCCGAATCATCGACCTGCCGATCAAGAGCAACTTCCGCATGGGCCTGACGGCGCTCGAATACTTCATCTCGACGCACGGCGCCCGTAAGGGCCTGGCTGACACAGCGCTCCGTACGGCGGACGCCGGGTACATGACGCGGCGTCTGGTCGACGTGGCGCAAGACATGATCATCAATCGCCACGATTGCGAAACGAAGGCCGGAATCCGGATTCCGAACCCGGCCCACCCGAACAACCAGGATGCGCGCGGGATTCCGCTGCCTGAGGTCGATGTCGCCGGGCAGAGCCTGAGCGAGCGCGTGGTTGGGCGCGTGGCCTCGCGCGATGCCTACGACCCGCAGACGGGCGAAGTCATCGTGCGCCGCAACGAGATGATTGACGAAGATGTAGCCGACAAGCTCGAAGCGGCTGTGGTCGAAGAAGTGTTCGTCCGCAGCCCCATGACCTGCCGCCTGATCCACGGCGTATGCGCGCTGTGCTACGGGCGCGATCTGGGGCGCGGCGAGTTGGTATCGATCGGGTCGGCTGTCGGCATTGTGGCTGCGCAGTCGATCGGCGAGCCGGGCACGCAGCTCACGCTGCGCACATTCCACACCGGTGGCGTGGCGCTGGGCGGCGGCGACATCACGAGCGGTCTGCCGCGCGTGGAAGAACTGTTCGAAGCGCGCAAGAAGCCGAAAGGCGAGGCCGTGGTGGTAGACATCAGCGGCACGCTGCACCTGCTGCGCAAGGAAGGCGTGCGCATTGCCCGCGTGGTCCAGAGCGAGGTGCGCAGCGAGCATCACGACATTCCCGACGGATGGGGGCTGATGGTCGACGATGGCGACACCGTGCGCGAAGGGCACGTCCTGATGGCCGAGCCTGAAGGCGAAGGCGAAATTGTAGCGGGTATGGGCGGCGAGATCTTCATCGAAGACGGCATGATCCACATCCGGGACGAGGTCGAGGACGTGCGCGACTACGAGATACCGCAGAACGCGCGCCTGTTCGAAGAGGTCGCTGACGGGATGCAGGTCACGGCTGGCCAGCAACTGACCGAAGGCTCAAAGAATCCACATCGTATCCTGCGCATCCTGGGCCAGGACGCCGCGCAGCACTACCTGCTGAACGAAGTGCAAAAGGTGTACCGCAACCAGGGCGTGAACATCGCGGACAAGCACTTCGAGGTTGTCATCCGCAAGATGATGAGCAAGGTCCAGATCACGCGCAGCGGCGACAGTGAGATGCTGCCGGGCGAGCTGATCGACAAGCTCGTGCTGCTGGACATGAACGAGCGGTTGATCGCCGAAGGCAAAGAACCCGCGGCGGCGGTTCCCGTGCTGCTCGGGGTCACCAAGGCGGCGCTGGCGACGGACAGCTTCCTGTCGGCGGCGAGCTTCCAGCACACGATCAAGGTGCTGGCCGGCGCGGCGATCGAAGGCAAGGTCGATAAGCTCTACGGCCTGAAGGAGAACGTCATCATCGGCAAGCTGATCCCGTCGGGTACCGGTTTCCATACCTACCAGGATCGCGAAACGTCGGTGAACAACGAGCTCCTGGAAGCGCAGGTGGTTCTCAACTCGCACGAAGACGTGGACGAGGACGACGAGGACGAGGATGAGGACCTGCTGATCGATGTCGAAGAGCTTGAAGACGAAGTTGAGATCGAAGATGTGGACGAGGAAGAAGATCTCGACGAGGCCGACCTCGATGATGAGGAAGACGAAGAGGAAGATGTTCTCGAGGACGACGAAGACGATATGGACTCACTGGAGATCGTTGCCGAGGACGAAGACGAGATCGACGACTTCGAGGATTAGCCCGAACGCGTAAGCCCGAGGAAAAGGCGAGCGAATACCAGGCCGGTATTCGCTCGTTTTCTTCTACTGCCTGGGCGCTTGCCGGAGCGCCTGATACACCGGGCGCGGCTGCCAGTGGTTGTCGACTAGCGAATAGCCTGCTTTCAGATCGGCCCGTTCGACGGCGCCGTCAATCGTACTGAAATTGAGGTTCCACAGAATCATCGGGCCCATGTAGGGAAGCGACTGGCCGATCTCAAACGCGCGCACGGTGTAGGCCGCCTGTTGCGTCTGGTTGACGTGCGCGAAGTAAGCCGAATCGCCCGGGGCGGATGGCTGCTGTCCTCCGCTGTCATTCAGCCCATCGAAGGTGGCCCAGCCAAATTCAGTCGTCCAGAGCTGCGCGCTCGCGTGGCCGTTCGCCACCATGATCGTGCGGTAGTCTTCGATGGTGTCCAGGAAGAAGAACTGAGGCTCGTTGTCCCATCCGCGCGAGGGATTGGAGCAGCAGCGCGCGTCAGGGGCGTTGGCCCAGCCGT
>JAXGOS010000028.1:0-49380 GCA_040767355.1 Aggregatilineaceae bacterium
GGCTAGCGACCGGGGTGACGAATCAAGGCGTTACCGTATGGGGTGCCGGCGGCGAAGTGATCGCGAGCGGGCTGTTCGGCGCGCGCGCCCGGCCCGGCGGCGTGAACGATCTACGCCTGGTGTACGACCCGGCGGTGGGCGATCTTGGCCCGGCGCTGATCGCTGCCGCTGTGGGCGAGATCCGGCGCATCAGCCCCGGACGGCGCATCGACCTGAGCGTGCCACACTGGCAGGATGGGCTGATCGCGGCGGCACTTGAGGCGGGCTTCACGCGGCGGCTGGACGAGCACACCATGGGCATTCATATTCAGGCGGGTTGAGCGATGGGATCAGGATCGCCGGCGTTCGTGCGCGACCGGTTCACCTGGCTGGCCTACGGGATGCTGGCCTATTACGCTTATTTGCAGACGTCGTTGGGGCCGGTGATGCCGTTCCTGCGCGACGAGTTGGAGCTGAGTTACACGGCCGGGGGACTGCATTTCAGCGCGATGGCGCTCGGCATGGTCATGGCCGGGCTGAGCGTCGACCGGGTCGTCCGCCGCTGGGGACGCCGAACCACGTTCTGGACGGGCGGGGCCGGGATGGCAGCCGGCGCGCTCGCCGTCGCGCTGGGGCCGCATCCCGCGCTGACTGTGGGTGGCTCGTGGGTCATGGGCTACCTGGGCACGTTCGTGATGGCGCTGGTCCAGTCGTCGCTGGCGGACCGGCATGGCCCGCGCCGCGCCGTGGCGCTCACCGAGGCGAACGTGGGGGCCAGCCTCGTCGTGGCGCTGTGCCCGCTGCTGGTCGGCGGCTTCCAGCGGGCCGGCATCGGCTGGCAGGGCGCGCTGATCCTGGCGGTGGTCGCCTGGGGAATCAGTCTGCTCGCTTTTCACGCGGAGCCGCTCCCCGTGCGCCAGGAGCCCGCGCGGTTTCCGGGCCGGCGAGGTTCCGCGCTGCCCGTAACCTTCTGGGTGTATTGGGTGGCACTGGTGATGTGCGTGGCCACCGAGTGGTCGATTGTGTCGTGGGGCGCGGATTTCCTGGTGAATCCGGGCGGGTTGGGCAAATCCGACGCGTCGATGGTGATGACGTTCTTCTTCGGTGCGATGGTCATAGGTCGCGCCTTTGGTAGCCAACTGTCGCGCCGGATGGACTCGGCCCGGCTGCTGGTGGCCGCGATCGGCGTCGCACTGGCCGGGTTCGTGTTGTTCTGGCTGGCGCCGGTCGCCGGGCTGACTATCGCCGGGCTGTTCGTGGCAGGGCTGGGCGTGTCGAACCTGTTCCCGTTCCTGATGACGATCGCGGTGGGCGTGGGCGCGGCTTACAGCGACGCGGCCAGCGCGCGCGTCACGCTGGGCGCCGGGCTGGCGATCCTGGTGGCGCCGCAAACGCTGGGGTGGGTGGCGGACCAGATCGATTTGAAAAGCGCGTACAGCATCGTCTTTGGGCTGCTGCTGATGGCCGCGCTAGTAACTGCTCTTGCCAACCGGCGCGTAGCGCGGCACAATGGTGTGCCTGAAGCGACCGGGACCGGCAGGTGACAGACGCGGAGACGAGCGTGATGGCTGAACAAAAACCGATGCAGTTTTCGTATGGCGGCCAGGCCGTGATCGAAGGTGTGATGATGCGCGGGCAGTACGTGGCCGCCATCGCCGTGCGGAACCCCAAGGGCGAGATCGTGGTCCGGGAAGTGCCGCTGAACGCCGCGCTCTACCGCGGGCGGATCGCCCGGTGGCCGTTCGTGCGCGGGCTGGTGATGCTGTGGGATGCGCTCGGCCTGGGCACGCGGGCGCTGATGTGGTCGGCGGATGTGGCGCTCGAAGAAGAGGAAGACGTCGATTTCTCGCTGGAAGGCGCCGCCGGGATGGGGCTGGTGGTCGTGTCGCTGGCGATGGGGATCGGCCTGTTCTTCGTGCTCCCCGCGGCGGGATCGGCGCTAGTCAAGGATGTGACCGGCCTGGACAGCAAGCTGGCGGCGGACCTGGTCGAAGGCGTGATCAAGCTGGGGATGCTCACCGGCTATATCTGGGCGATCGGCCACATGAACGACGTCAAGCGGCTGTTCGGCTATCACGGCGCGGAGCACAAAACGATCAACGCCTACGAGGCGGGCGCCGAGCTCACCCCGGAGGCGGTCGCTGCCTTCCCGATCGAGCACCCGCGTTGCGGCACGGCCTTTCTGCTGACGCTGGTCGTGCTCTCGGTCCTGATCCACATCATCACCGGGCGCCCCGACACCGTGATCGGCCTGCTGCTGTCACGCATCGGACTCATCCTGCCGATTGCCGGCGTGGCCTACGAAACCATCCGGTTCACCGCCAAGCACCTCGACAACCCGATCATCCGCTGGATCATCAAGCCCAACCTGGCGCTGCAGCACCTGACCACCCGCCAGCCCGACGAGTCAATGCTGGAGGTCGGCATCGCAGCGCTGGAGCGCGTGCTGGCGGCGGAACGCGCTGCCCTCGAGCCGAAAGGGGAGCGGATTCCGGCGGAGGTCGCCGCCGAGCCGCTGGGGGACTAAACAATACAAACGGGGGCGGGCCACGTCCGGTGGTGCGGTGTTTCTGACGCTATGGACCGGGTCGGAAGCGAAGATCACGAATGCGCTGCGGCGCGCCTCGTCGCCACGATGAGGGACACTACGCTGCCGTCCAGCGGGTGATCGATCCGGGAGAACGCGAACCCGGCGCCCACAAAGCGCCTCTCGATGTCGCCCGGCCAAGGGCCGCGCTGCCCGGTAACACGGTAAGCGAGCTCCAGTGCCTCTTCGGCTACACCGCGCCGCGTGAGCAGGCCGTTGACCACGACCACCAATCTCCCGCCAGGGGCCAAGACCCGTGAGAGCTCGGCCAACGTCGCCGGATCGACGATGAATTCGGTGGGGAAGGTACTCACGGCGGCGGGGAAGCTGCCTGCGGCGAACGGCAGCGCCTGAGCGCGCGCGCGGACCAGCCGCACCGGAAGGTCGCCGTTGCGCAGCTTGCGGCGCGCGATGCGTCCCATTGCCCTGCTGAGGTCCACCCCGATCGACTCATAGCCTGCCGCGTGCAGGTCGATCTGCAGGTCGCCCGTGCCGTGCGCCAGCTCCAGGATCGGGGCGCCGGGCGGGGCGTCCAGGTGTTCGAGCGCGACGCGCTGCCAGTCGCGCCACTGGCCCAGGCTGACCACACGGCTGACCGTATCGTAGGTGAACGCCATTTCGTCGTACAACAGGCGGAATCCCAGCCGGAGCAGGCGCGTCCACGCGCGGCGCAGTGGGGAAGGGTGAGCCGTGCTCATGGCAGCGTTGGCGACCTTTCGACAGACCAGGCGGCAGGATGGCCGGCATTATACCATGCGGAGATGAAAACCGGGCGGCTTGCCGCTGGACATATTCCGGCGAGCGTGTAAAATCTTCCTGCAGTGCCCGGCAAATGTCCGGGCCGTGTAATGGACTTCTGTGCTAGATTCATGCGGACGCGTGCCTGCGAGACGGGCACGCTCGACTTGGAGGAGAATTCCCTATGCCGAATGTCTGGCGTGTGTTCCGGCCACTCTTGTTTGCCGTGCTCGTGCTGGCGCTGGCCGTCCCGACGACCTACGCGCAGGATGATGGCGAGTCGTCCGAGGTCGTGATCCAGGGAACGCTGGAACTGGAAACCCTGGTTAGCGCGATCCGCGACGCCTATCTGGAAGAAAATCCATCGGCCCAGGTCCAGATCGATCCGGGTGGCGGCCTGCGCGCCGGGTTCGACGCGCTGTGCGCCGGCGACGTCGATATCGTGATGTCCAACGAACCGATTACCGACCTGCAGATCCAGGCGTGCGCCAACGCCGGGACCGATTTCATCGAGACGGCGATCGCTTACGAGGCGGTGGTTTTCCTGGCGAGCACCGCGGCGGACGTGCAGTGCGTCAGCCAGGAGACTCTGAACACGATCTGGCAGTTGGGCGCCCCGGAGGAAGTCACCTGGGACGGCGATCTGACCTCGCCAGCGCTGACGGGGCCGGTGAGCTTCTATGGCCCGGACACCAACAGCAACACTTATCTGCTGTTCCGGCGGTTGCTGCCGGCGGGCGATCTCCGCGAGGATATCGTCACCACCACCGAGCTGGCGAGCATTCTGGAGAAGGTCCAAGAAGAGGGATCGACCGCCCTGGCGTACCTGTCGCTGGCTGACCTCGAAGCGCTGGACCCGGACGGGACCGTAGCGCCGGTCGAGGTCGAGGACGACAACTTCGAGTGCATCGCGCCCACGCTGAGCACGCTCGAGAACCGGACCTATCCGTACGCGCGGACGGCCTATCTGTACGTCAACGCCGACAGCGCGCAGGCTGATGCGACCAAGGCATTCATGGAGTTCGTGCTGACCAGCGAAGCCGGCGCGGCGGCGGTCGCAGCGGAACAGGGCTACAGCGTCCCGACTCCCGAGGCGTACGAAACGGGCTGGAACAATATCCAGAATGGCAACGTGGGCCGCACCTTCACCCGCCCGTTGACCCCGGTCGAGATCCCGACCACGGAGGCCGGCACGGTGGCGGTCGTGGGAACCTCGATGCTGGGCGACCTGAGCGATGACGTCTTTGCCTCGTTCACGGCGCGCTACGCCAACGCCGACGTCACCACCGAAACGCTGGGCAACAGCGCGGGCTGGGAAGCGCTCTGCAGCGGCACTGCCGACGTGCTCCAGGCCACGCGCCCGGCGTCTGACGACGAGCTGGCCCTGTGTGAAGAAAACGGCATCGCGCCCTACAGGCTGGAGTTGGGCTACGAGGCGCTCGTTTTCGCCGTGCCATCCGCGAATGACTGGCTGGAATGCCTCGACGCGGACACCGCTGCGCAGATGTTCGCGGCGGACACCGAAGACACGCCCGCCCCGGCCAAGTGGAGCGAGATCAACCCGGATTGGCCGGAGAGTGACCTGCTACTGGTCGTGCCGCCGCTGAGCACGGGCGAGACCGACTACATGGCTGCCAACCTGATCGGCGAGCTGGGCTTCCGGCTGCGCGATGACGCAACGTCATACGCCGACCCGCTGTACCGCGCGCAGGGCGTCGCCAACACCGACAACGGGATCACCTACTTGCTGTGGAGCGACCTGCAGGGCAGTGAGGCCGATGTGCGGCTGGTGCCGGTCGATGGTGGGGACGGCTGTGTGGCGCCGGAGTTGGCGACGTTCGCGGATGGCAGTTACCCGCTGAGCTACCCGATCCACTACGTGTTCAGCGAGCAGTCGCTTGACATGCCGCTGGTGCGCGCCTTCCTGTGGAACTTCTTCGCCGACGAAGCACAGGATGCGCTGTCCGACTACGCGTTTGCCGGGTTCGATCTGGCCGCGTTCGGCGCTGCGAAGCGCGACGAAGTGTTCGAGATGCTGGCCGCGTACGAAACCGTGACCGACGAGGGCGAAGAGCCCGCGGCTGAGGCGACCGAAGAACCAGCGGCTGAGCCGACCGAAGAGGCAGAAGCCGAAGCGACCGAAGAGCCCACGGCTGAGCCGACCGAAGAGGCAGAAGCCGGGGCTACTGAGGAATCGGCACCTGAGGCGACTGAGGAAGCCGGCAGCGAATAGGCTGTCTTCGGGCCAGAGGTATGGATGCAGCCCCCGGCGAACATGCGCCGGGGGTTTTTTTTGTGCGGCGCGATCAGTTGCGGCTCAGGCGCACTTCGGCGTCGAGCAGGCCACCGACCGCGTTGCTGGCACCCTGCGACAGGTCCGCGGCGAAGGTGAACGCCTGGCCACTCTCCAGCGCGAAGCTCCACTCCAGGCGATTGAGCGCGATCAGCGCTGGCCACAGGATCGGCCCCGAGTGGTTACGCACGTCGTTGTAATCGGGGCAGAGTAGCGTATACGCTTCGGCCTGGTGAGGATCGTCTGGCAGCAGGCGCACATCCGCCCAAACCGCGCTGCCCTCGGGACGGGTCGTGCCCTCTATCGTAAACGCGAGCGGGGCATTCTCGGTGACCTGGGCGTTGCAGGGCGAATCGGTGATGTTCGGGGTGAAATAACCGCCCCCGGTGATCGAGCCATCCAGGTTGACGCTGAGATCGGCGGCGGCGGTGTAGCGGAGCCGGTCAGCCAGCGCGCTCTCCGTGATCGTGACGTCGTAGCGCAGAATCCACTCACCGGCGACGGGGTTCATGTCGTAGTTCAGCGTTGGGGTAGGCAGCGGCGTGTAGGTGGGCCGCGGCGTGACGATGCGCGTGACAATGAGGGGCACCGTCGGGGCAGGAGTGGCTGGCGGGGCTGGTGTGGGATCGGAGCCTGAGCTGCACGCGGCGAGAGCGCTCAGGGCCATCGCCAGCCCCAACAGGGCCGCGTGCGTTTTGACCTGCCGGTATAGGCTCATTGTCTCCCCCTCATTCGTTGCGCTGGGCTGGGCCGCCCGCCTGTTGGGCGCGCAGCCGGGCAAGGCGTGCGCGCGCCGCTTCGCGATCTTCCATTGCCTGGACGCGGTCGATCAGAAAGCGCCACATGTCGATCGGGACCTGGACCGCCGTGATCTCGTCGTTTTCGTCGCGAATATGGACGACCGATTGCCAGACATCTTTCAGTTCCATACGGTATTCACCTGGTGGCGGGTCGGGACCACGGCTCCATTATACTCGAGCGCGGAAAATTACGCGGCACGGCGCATTGCTTTCGCAGGCCGCTAGAGGTACATTCATGCGCCGTTCGTGGGATGGGGCGGGGCGATACGGACCTCAACCGGCAGGGAGTCGCGCTCAACGGCCTGTGCTTGCCGGAAAATACGCACATTTGTTCGCATATCAAACCCTGGGTGTGATACAATAGTCGCCGTTCGTCCAGCCGCACAGAAACGGAGCTCACCATGCGCGACGTCATCGTCGCCCTCGACCTGGAGACTACGGGTCTCAATCCCGAAGAGGACTCGATCATCGAGATCGGCGCCGCCCTGTTTGAAGGAGGGCAGGTGCTCGACACCTTCGGCACGCTCATCAATCCCGGCCGCAGCATTCCCGAGCGCGTGACGGCGATCACGGGCATCCGCACCGATGACCTGATCGGCGCGCCGGGCCTGTACGAAGTGCTGCCCGACCTGCGCCGGTTCGTGGGCAACCACCCGGTGGTGGGTCACAACGTCGAGTTCGATCTTGGGTTTCTGGCGCGGCATGACGTGGCGACGCGCAACCTGGCCCTAGATACCTACGAGCTGGCCGCGGTGATGCTGCCCACAACGCCCCGCTACAACCTGACCAGCCTGACGGCCCAACTTGATGTGGAGCTGGAACACGCTCACCGCGCCCTGGATGACGCGGTGGCGACCGGGCGGCTGTATTGGGATCTGTGGGGGCGCATTCTGGAACTGCCGCTGGCGACACTGCAGGAGATCGTCGACGCCGCGGGCGACCTGGATTGGTCGGTCAAACCCGTCTTCCTCGACGCGCTGCAGGTGCGCAGCCAGACCGCGCTCACCGGCGCCGACGCGCCTTCGACCGGGCGCAAGCAGATCGCCCCGGACGACTTCTTCCAGGCTGATCGCCAGCCGTGGAAGCCGCTCCGGCCCAACGCCGATCACAAGCCGCTGGACATCGACCGGCTGGCAGCGACGATTGAGGCGGATGGGGAGCTGGCGCGCTACTTTCCCGGTTACGAGCACCGCGAGCAGCAGGTCGAGATGCTGCGGGCGGTTGGCAACGCCTTCAACACCGGCGAGCATCTGATGATCGAAGCGCCGACCGGGGTCGGCAAGAGCCTGGCGTACCTGATCCCAGCCATCGACTGGGCCACGCAGAACAACGAGCGCGTCGTGATCAGCACGGCCACGATTAATCTGCAGGACCAGCTCATCGACAAGGACCTGCCGATCCTGAGCGAGGCGCTGGGCGTGGAATGCCGCGCGGCAGTGGTCAAGGGGCGCGGCAACTACCTGTGCCCGCGCCGGCTGGCGACGCTGCGCCGCCGCCGCCCGACGTCGGTGGGCGAGCTGCGCGTGCTGGCGAAGATCCTGGTCTGGCTGCTGGAGTCCGACAGCGGCGACAAGGGCGAGATCTCGCTGCGCGGGTTCGAGGAGAACGTGGTCTGGTCGCGCCTGAGCGCCGAGGACGAGGGCTGCACGCTCGACCGGTGCGGCGACCAGATGCACGGAGCGTGCCCGTTCTACAAGGCACGGCGCGACGCGGAAGCGGCGCACATCCTGATCGTCAATCACGCGCTGCTGCTGGCCGATATCCAGATCGGCAACCGCGTGCTGCCCGACTACCGCTACCTGAT
The DNA here is from genome assembly GCA_040767355.1 of Aggregatilineaceae bacterium. GTDB lineage: Bacteria > Chloroflexota > Anaerolineae > Aggregatilineales > Aggregatilineaceae > LM3-B42. Next base: position 8,202 of record JAXGOS010000028.1, read on the forward strand.
TATCGACGAGGCGCACCATCTCGAAGACGCGACGACCAACGGCCTGTCGTTCCAGTTGAACCAGATCACGCTGCTGCGCCAGCTGGCCGACCTGGGCGACAGCCGCCGCGGCTTGCTCGGCGACGTGATCCGCAGCACGCGCGGCAGCGTGCCGGGCCGTTACTTCGAGCAGATTGAGTCCTACGTGGAGATCGTCACCGACTCGGTGCGGGCGATGGGCTTTCACGTCGAGCGCTATTTCGAGACGCTGTACCGCTTCCTGGAGGGTAGCGGGGCGATGCGCCCCGGCGAGTACATCAATCAGGTGCGGATCACCCCGGCACTGCGCCAGCAGCCGGAGTGGGCGCACGTCGAAGAGGCCTGGAATGTGCTCAGCCAGTTCACCCAGGCCATTTCGAACGCGATGGGCCGGTTGGCGCGCGGCCTGGCCGGTCTGGGAGAATTCGACGTGCTGGAATACGACGATCTGCTCTCCAGCGTGCAAGCCGCCGCTCGCCACCTGGAAACGGTGCACCAGCAGTTGGAGGCGTTCTCCAGCAACCCGCAGGAAAACATGATCTACTGGGCGCAGATCGAGCAGGATGGCACCCGGCTGGGCATCCACGCCGCGCCCCTGAACGTCGGCCCCTTGCTGGAACAACACCTCTGGCAGCAGAAGAACGCGGTGGTGCTTGCCAGTGCCACGCTGCGCACAGCCGGGACGTTCGAGTACATGCGCGAGCGGCTGCACACGTTCGATGCGCGCGAAGTCGTGGTGGGCTCGCCGTTCGATTACGAGCGCGCGACGCTGGTCTACATTCCGACGGACATCCCCGGCCCGGACCGGCGCGACGATTACCAGCGATTCGTCGAGCGCGGCCTGATCGAGCTGGCGGCGGCCACCAACGGGCGCTTGTTGAGCCTATTCACGAGCTATGCCCAGCTCCGGCAGACGGCACAGGCCATCGCGCCGCGCCTGGCGCTGGGTAACATCACCGTCTTCGACCAGAGCGACGGGTCCAGCCGGCAGAGCCTGCTCGACGGCTTCAAGAAGACCGAGCGCGCCGTCCTGCTGGGGACGCGCTCCTTCTGGGAAGGCGTGGACATCCCCGGCGACGACCTGAGCGTGCTGGTGATCGTGCGGCTGCCGTTCGCCGTGCCGACCGATCCGATCTTCGCGGCGCGCTCCGAGCTGTACGAGAACAGCTTCATGCAGTACGCGGTGCCCGACGCGATCCTGCGCTTTCGGCAGGGATTCGGGCGCCTGATCCGCACGCGGCAGGATCGGGGCGTCGTGGCGCTGTTCGATAACCGCGTCATCACCAAGCGCTACGGCCAGGCATTTCTGGACAGCCTGCCGCAATGCACGGTGCGGCGCGGGCCGCTGGCCGATCTGCCGCGCGCCGCTGCCGAATGGCTCGGCGGCTGAGAAGGCCATACGTTGCAGCGACTTTTCCTGGTATAATGGTGGCGTTTTGACGACCACACCAGCGCGAATGCATGAGGACAAAAACAACATCGATGATCGACGTAAACCAACTACGCAAAGGAACCAATTTCACCCTCGATGGGGAAATCTACAAAGTGCTGGATTATCACCACAACAAGACCGGTCGGGGCGGCGCAACGATTCGTGTTTCGGTGCGCAACCTGCGGACCGATACGATCCGCGAGATGACGTTCAACTCCGGCGACCGGGTCGAGGATATCCGCATCGAGACGACGGTGGTGGAATATCTGTACACGGATGGTGAATTCCTGACCTTCATGGACATCACCACCTACGAACAGCCGCAACTCCGCCAGGACCTGTTCGGCGACGATTTCCTGTATCTGACGGAAAACATGCAGCTCAAACTGCTGTCGTACGAGAACGAAATCATCGACTACGAGCTGCCGGCGAATGTGGAGCATGAAGTCACTGACGCCGAGATGGCGATCGCCGGCGACACGGCGACCGGCGCTACCAAGAAGGTGAATACGGAAACCGGCCTGCAGGTGACCGTGCCGCTGTTTGTGAATGTGGGCGATGTCATCCGTATCGACACGCGCGACGGCTCGTATGTGACGCGGGTTTAGGCGGGTACCGGGCTGCACCAACCAGAGACCTCCTGGAATGATCGAACGCTCCCGGAGGTTTTTGTTTTCCGCTGCGCAGCCGCCCTGATGGGTGGTCGATCGGCTGAGGGTCCCGTACAATCAGGGTGTCGGGTCTTGGCTCAAAAGGGATGATGTGATGCGAACACCGGCGGGCAAGGAATGCCCTCACTATTACGAAGATTTCAACCGTGGGCGCGAGATTCAGGAATGCCGGCTGGCGATGTCCAATCGCGACTCAGCACCCTGGCGCCCCAAAGACTGCGCGCGCTGCCCCGTGCCCGACATTCTGCGCGCGAATGCCAGCCCTGATCTGCGCCTGAAGCTGACGATCCATCCCGTCCTGCTCGGCTTCGTGCGCCAGATGCGCGTCGAGGCGTGGTGCGAGAAGCACGATATCCCGATCGATAATCCGTATGTCGGCTGCCCGCTGGATGCCGAAGAGAATCAAGGGCTGAAGCTGTTTCGCGACGCGCTGGACAAGCCCGATGACTAGAGCGGTCCTGCTCGATCTCGACGATACGCTGCTGGGCAACCCCACCGAGGCATTCCTCACGGCGTACATGGGCGCGCTGAACCGCTTCCTGTGCGGCTGGCTCGGCGTGGAGGACACGCTCCAGGCTGTGCTGGCGGCGACCCGCGCCGTGATGACCAGCCGCGACGCGCTGCACACCAACGAGGAAACGTTCTACGCGGCGCTGAGCCCGCTGCTGCCCGCCAGCCTGGGTGACTTCCGGTCCGGGGCGGAGGAATTCTATGCGACGGTGTATCCGGCGCTGCAGAGCGGCACGCAGCTCCGGGAGAGCGCGCGGCCCCTCGTCGAATGGCTCGCGGCGCAAGGCTACGCGGTCGTCGTAGCCACCAACCCGTTTTTCCCGCGGGTCGCAGTCGAGCAGCGGCTGGAGTGGGCGGGCCTGCCGGTGGCGGAGATGCCCTTCGCGCTGGTGACCACGCTGGAGACCATGCATTTCTCCAAGCCTCACCAGGATTATTACGAGGAGATCCTGGCGCGGATCGGCGCCGCGCCCGGCGAGGCGATCATGGTGGGCGACGACTGGACAAACGACATCGTGGCCGCGCACCGCGCCGGGCTGCACGCCTACTGGATCGCGCCCGGCGACTCCGCGCCCGGTCCGGATGCGGCACCATTCGGCGTGGGAACGCTGGACGAGTTCTTCGCATGGATCCAGCGCGCGGAAGGATTCGACGACCTGATCGCGCGCGCACTGGAGCCCGCGCAAAACGCTCCGCGCCTCAACGGCGGGCTGGCGGCGTTGCTCGGCCTCGCACGCGAGATCGGACCGGATGCCTGGACGGCTCGCCCGGCTCGCGGCGAGTGGTCCCCGGCCGAGATCTTCGGCCACCTGGCGGAGACCGAGCGAGCGGTACACCGGCCCCGGCTGGTCCAGACTGCCCAGGGCGATGGCCCGTTCTTCGCCGCGAGTGAGCCGGGCACGGGTACCTGCTCCGGCGATGGCTGGGACGCCGCGCTGGCTTTTTATCGCGAGCGGCAGATCACGCTCGACTTCCTGGCTGGCCTGGCTGATGGCGCGTGGGGCCGCCCGGCAGTGCATCACCGGCTGGGCGCGACCACGCTGCTGGGCATGGCGGACCATATCGCCCAGCACGATCGGGCGCACATCCGGCAGTTGCGAGAGACGCTGGCTCACACGCAGCCCGGCTCGTCCGGGGTGCGCTGATCGTGCGCGGCGAGGCGCAGCCGCTCAGAACGACCCATGGGGGACGAAAAATACCGGCAGGGATTGCGCCCCTGCCGGTTGTCGTTCGGGGAAGGTAGGTCCAGGCGGCTAGTTTTCCTGGGCCTTGGCTTCTTTCGCTTTCTGCTTGAGCACGTCTTTGTGCTCCCAGCCACCGCGTGCTTCAGCCTCTTCGGCGGCCCGCGTCGGCGCGATGGACTGCCAGTAGCGGAACTCCTTCGAAAGGCGCTGTTTGTCGAAGATGTGGGCGGTGGTGCGGTCGTAGCTGGCCAGTTCGTAATCGTGATCCATCTTGATGGCGTCGAACGGGCAGAACTCGGCGCACAGGCCGCAGTTCATGCACACGTCGATGTCGATGTGGAATTCCTGCGGCTCCGGCACGGGGCGCCCGGTTTCAGGATCGGTGCCGCGCACGATCCAGATGCACTGCGGCGGGCAGACCTTGGCGCAGATCCCGCAACTGGTACACCAGTCATGGCCGGGACGCTCCGGGTGGTCGTGGTTCTCGATGACCAGGAAGGGGATGAACCGGAATCGCTCCCACATCGCCAGCTTCTCTTCCGGATACTCCACGGTGAAGACGCCTCGCGTGTCCAGCCCTTGCCGGATGGGAAACGCCTGGTCGGGAATGTGGCGGCGGAAACCCCAGCGAACGTCCTCCAGGTACGTGTTTACGATGTGTCTTAGAGTGACCCCCAGGCCACGTAAAATACCTGATCCGTACATAAAAGCTCTCGCTCCTTATGCTCAGTGAGTGAGCCGCACGCTAGCGATCCAGTTCGCCCAGCACGATATCGATGCTGCCCAGGATGGTCACGACATCGGCCACCTTGTGCCCCTTGCACATCGTCTCCAGCGCCGTCAGGTTGATGAAACTGGGGGCGCGCACGTGATAGCGCCATGGGTTCTGGCCGCCATCCGACACGACGAAGAACCCCAGCTCGCCCTTCGGATTTTCGACGCGACCGTAGGCTTCCCCGGCGGGCACACGCGGGCTGTAGATGCCGCCGCGCCCGGCGAAGAAGGGCTGGCCCTCGGTCTCGTCCAGCAGGCGCAGTATCTGCTTGAGAATGCGGATGCTCTCGCGCATTTCGTCGATGCGGACCAGGTAGCGGTCGAAGATGTCGCCGTGCGCGCGCACCGCTACGTCGAACTCCAGGTCCGGATAGATGCTGTACGGCTCGGCTCGGCGCACATCGTAGGGCACGCCGCTGCCGCGCAGGACCGGCCCGGCGACGCTGTGCGCGATCGCCTGCTCGCGGGTGAGCACGCCGACGCCGATGGCGCGATTGGTCAGGATCTCGTTCGACGTGAGCAGGTCGTTCGTCTGCTCGATGGCGCGCGGCAGGCGCTCGTTGATCAACTGGCGCAGGTACTGCATGGTGTTGAATTCGCGGACGCGCTCGTTGAGCAGGTTGGCCGTGCTGCGCATCTGTTCGGGAAGATCCGCCGCCACGCCGCCGAAGCGGAAGTAGTTGCACATCATGCGGCTGCCGGTGACGGCCTCGAAGAAGTCCAGGATCAGCTCGCGCTCGACGATGGCGTACATGAGGGGGGTGAAGTAGGCCCCCATGTCGTTGAGCATGAAGCCGATCGCGACCAGGTGGTTGAGAATACGGGTGAGCTCGGCCATCAGCACGCGGATGACCTCGGCGCGATAGGTGGGCGGCTCCCAGCGCTTGCCGAGCGCCATCAGCTTTTCGACCGCCACCGCATAGCCGAAGTTGTTCGACAGGCTGCAGAAGTAGTCGAGCCTGTCGGTGAACGGCATGTTTTGCAGGAACGTGTTGCGCTCGCCGATCTTGTCGTGGTTGCGGTGCAGATAGCCCATGACCGGTTCCAGGCGCTCGATCGTCTCGCCGTTGAGCGACACGACCATGCGGAAGACACCGTGTGTGCTGGGGTGCTGCGGGCCGAGGCTGACGATCAGGCGGTCGGTATCCATCGCCGATGGGCGAATGTCCACCCCCAGGTTCGTGTCGGTGTAGATCGCGTCTTCGGCCACCGGCTCGAACCCATCCAGGGTGAAGCCCTCCGGGTAAGCGACGTTCTTGCCGAACGGGTTATGCTCCTCGGAGCGCCAGACGTTGCCATCCGGCCAACGGCTGTCGAACGGCTTCTGGTCCTGCTCGTAGTACGCCTCTTTCCAGTCCTTGCGCAGCGGGTGACCGTGGAAACCCTCCCACATCAGGATGCGCTGGAGACTGGGGTGGCCCTCGAAACGGATGCCCATCAGGTCCCAGGCTTCGCGCTCCTGAAAGTCCGCGCCCGGCCACACACCGAACAGGCTGGGCAGGGTGGCCGAATCGCGCGGGGTTTGCGCGTGAAGGGTCAGGCCAGGGCCGCCCGCCGTGCGGTAGACGTTGTAGACCATCTCCAGGTGGTCGCCCGCGCCGAGATAGTCGACCGCCTGAGCGCTGGCAAGGTAATCGTACCCTAGCTCGTCGCGGACGGCGGTCGCGACCTCCACCAGCCGGGCGGGGTCCACGATCAGGCCATCGTAGCCTTCGCGGTCGTCGCGACGAACGGCGTCTCTAAATTTCTCTTCCAACAGGCTGAGAGCGGAGTCAGTGGCGCTCACGGTCTCAACGGTGGGTGCTTGCTCGGTCATAAGATCTCCTTAAACAGTCGCAGCCAGAAGCGTCACGTGACTCAGACCTGGGCGTCGGCGTCGGCCTCGTCCGGCGCAGATTCCGGCGCCTCGGCCATGCGGCGCAGAATGTGCGCCTGGCGCGGGTCGATGATGTCCGGGCCGAGAATGGGCACAGGGACCGGATCGCTGGGGCCGCGGCCATACCACGGCATACTGTTGGCGTTGGTCAGCGACTGCCCATCGATCTTCTTCTGGAGCATCATAAACCCGTGCATCAACGCCTGGGGGGTGGGTGGGCAGCCGGGGACGTAAATGTCGACCGGCACGTACTTGTCGATCCCGCTCACCACGTTATACCCCTCTTTGAACGGTCCCCCGCCGATGGCGCAGGCCCCCATCGCGAGCACGTATTTCGGCTCGGACATCTGGTTGTACAGGCGCACGATGGGCACCACCATCTTCTTGGTGACCGTGCCGCTGACGATCATCAGGTCGGCCTGGCGCGGGCTGGCGCGGAGCACTTCCATCCCGAAGCGCGCCTGGTCGAACCGGCTGGAGGCCGTGGCGATCATCTCGATGGCGCAACAGGCGAGGCCGAACGACATCGGCCAAATTGAATTGCGCCGGCCCCAGTTATAGATGGCATTGACCAGCTTGCCGAGGTTGGTGACGGCGATGGCGGACGTCATTCCTTCCGGCACAGGAATGTCCGGGTCGTGCAGTTCACGTAAGAAATCACCATTTGTCATGACGTTTCAGTTTTCTCCTCGTACCATTCCCGCAAAATCTCGGTCAGTAACGCGTCATGCGCCAGGATTGGGTCGTCGGCGAAGCCCGGCAGCGCGATTATCCACTCGAAAAGCTGTTGAAGGCCCAGCGCATCCAGATCGGCATCCGGATGGGTTTCCATCAGCTTGAGCACGATCTCGTAGGACGCCTCCCAGTACAGCGGTTTGGGCTCTTCGTCAGCGCAAAACATGCCGTTCATGATAACAGAAAGTGGCCAACCCGGCATCTTTACGCGCCCCACAAAATCGGGAGCAGACTCTGGTGCGAGCCTGCTCCCGGTGCTGGCCTGGCGCTATGATTCGGGTTCGGCGGTGGCCTCGGGCTGCGGCGCTGCGTCGTCACTCTCAGCCCGAACCGCCAGCATCGCAGCGTTGTCCTCCAGCCATGTCAGGAAGTCGGCGTAAATGCCCGGATCGGGATCAACCTCGAAGATGTATTGCATCTGCACGAGCTGGATGTTGCCGTCACCCTGGTCGATGATGCCCAGCGCCATCTCCTGCCCGGGATAAGTCTGATCCTGCGCGGTGGTGAACGGGTCGATGGTGGCGTGGAAATACGCGACCGGAATCGAGTCGTACTCGCGCATTTCGGGCCCCTCGACGCTGCCCTCGGCAAAGCTCACGCCGAGCTCGGTCACCTGGAACTCCAGATCGTTCTTCGCGGCGATCACCATGTCGAGCAGGGGTTCTTCCGCGTCATCAGCGGGCGCTTCGATGCCTAGCTGGCCGGACATCTCGGCCGTCGTCGAGGGGTAGTATCCCACGTAGGCGTTCGTGGTCGTGGTGTGAACATACTGCCCCTCGCCAACTTCGGTCCATCCGCGCTCAGTCGTTGCCTCCTGCTCTGGCGCGGCAGCCACCTCTGCATCCGCGGGCGCGGCGGCCTCTTCGGTGGGCTCCAGGTCCGGCTCAGGAGTTGGCTCAGCCGTCGCCTCTTCATCGGTCGGCTCATCAGCCGGTTCGGCGGTTTCTTCGGTCGCCTCCTGCTCTGTCTCCGGACTTGGCTCAGCCGTCGCCTCTTCGTCGGCGGGCTCAACGGCCTCTTCGGTTGCCTCTGGCTCAGGCGTTGCTTCGTCATCAGCCGGTTCTTCGGTGGCGGCCTCTTCTGCGGCAGTCTCATCCTCTTCCTGCCCGGCTAGGCGCGGTGCGTTAGCCTCCAGCCATGCCCGGAAATCGTTGTACACGATCGGATCGGGATCGTCACCCAGCGAATACTCTAAGAAGGTAACGTCATCTTCGCCATTCTCGACCAGACCCTCCACCAGATCCAGGCCGGGGAAGTCACGCCCATCGGGCAGGGCCTGCGACGGGACCTTGATACGCAGCATGGCGACCGGGACGCCGCCGAATTTCTCGACAACGGGAGGCTCCACCGCGTCCGGCTCGACCTTAAGCTGCAGCTCCTCGATTTGAGCCACGTACAGGTCGGCGCGCTGTTGGAGCAGGTCGAGCAGGGGCAGAGCCGCGTCTTCGACGGGCGCTTCGAGCTGGCGCTGCTCGATGAAGGTGTCTAGCGGCATCGTCTGGTAGGCAATCTGCGCGCTACGCTCGGCATCCGCGGTGTAGGCAACCTGGCCGGGCGTGGACTCGCTCCAACGATCGGCCGCCGGATCGGGCAGAGGGGTCGCCGTGGGTGGGATCGGAGTCAGCGTTGGCTCAGGCAAAAAGACGCCGGTTGATACACCAGCGTTTCCGACCAGGAGAAAGATTATACCTAGCGCAACCAACAATACGGCAATAGCTATAGTTTGCGAGCGCATACTCATGCGTGAGCTCCTTGGCAATGCGGATGATACGCAGCATGCCTAAAGTGTAGCCAAGAGTGGTCTAGCTTTCAACCGGACTGTCCGGGCAGACTTTCCAGCCATCTTCGTCGATCAGACGCACGGGGCCGAACCCTAACCGCTCGGCGTCGATGGTGACTGACCGGCCCTGTCCCGTCCAGCTTAGCGCGATCTGTCCTTCGAGCGCAACTATCGATTCGTCCTCGCCCTGCTCGACGATCTCGAAAAGCGCGGCATCCAGATTCACCGTTACCCCCTGTTCGAACAGGGTGCCGAAGGTAGCTTCGTAGGCCGCGCGCGAGAACTGCCCGCGCCGGGACTCGCACAGCAACGCGCTCGCGTCCTCGTAGCGTCCCGCATAGGCCGCCGCCACAAATTGCCGGGCGATCATGTCCGGACCCAGGGCGCTCTGCGCAGAGGGGGGCGGGGTGGAGCAGGCGCGCCATACGCCTTCTTCGAAAACCGGCCAAAACATGTCCAGGCCCAGCGCCCGGATGGGGACTTCCAGCGGGGCGTCCAGGCCGTCGATAGCGAACACCACCTGGCCCGTGACCACGACATTTGCCCAGGTGGCGGTCTGTTGCACCGTCTCGAACGCCAGCCCTGCGGTATCGGCGGTGATGCTCAGCACGTCCGCCGCGGCGATCCCGCCCGGCCCGGCGCTGGGTTGTTCAGCCTGGCACAGCAACGTGCCGGGTTCGCCCTCGCCCAGAAGGATCGCATCAAGATAATGCTGGACGGCCCCGGCAGGGGTGCCTGGTGCGGAACCTTGCGCCGTGGTCCGGGATAGGCGAGGAAGGCTCAGCAGCAGGGCGGCCACCAATACAGTAGCGAATCGCCGTGCGCGGCCGTGATTCCGACCGAGAACATGCGGAGAAGTGCATAATTGCGTGGGGAGTCCCTGTAGCATGTCATTTGACAACAATAAAATCAGCATGATAAGATTTTTTAAATTTATCAACAATATCGTAAATATGGCAAAGTGAGCAAAGTGAGTAACGCGGACATGCAACAAACCAGACGGCACATCCTCGATATCCTCAAGGATCGCAAAGAAGCGACCATCGATGAAATCGTCGAAGCCCTTAGCAGTCGTATCGGCAAGATCACCGCGGTCACAGTTCGCCACCACCTTGAGATTCTCAGGGGTGATGGGCTGGTCGCGGCACCCACCGTCCGGCGCCGCAGCGCCCCGGGACGCCCGCAGTACGTGTACACGCTGACGCCCCAGGCAGCCGACTATTTCCCGAACAACTACCAGGGGCTGGCCTCGGGTCTGCTCGAGCAGATCAAGAGCCAGCTTCCGCCGGCGCAGGTCAACGAGCTCCTCGATGGGCTGGCGTCGACGATGGCCGGTGAAGCCATGATCCCGGATGCGCCGCTGGACGTCCGGCTGGACCACGTGGTGCAGTACCTGACCAACCACGGGTATGCGGCCTCGTGGCACGTGACAGACAGCGGGGAGCACTTGTTGACGGTGTCGAACTGCCCGTACGAGCAGGTTTCGTGCTCGAACCCTGAGCTGTGCAAGATGGACGAACATCTGATTCGCAATCTGATCGGCGTGAAAACTCAGCGCGTGTCCTGGCAGATCGACGACCAGGAAATGTGCGCATTCCTGATCAAGAATCATCATTAGGCTCGTTCTGGTCAGGCGCTGATCTGACCGACAAACCCCTCGCCGGGTGGTGGGACGAGGGGTTTGCTCTGCAGCCCCCGCCGTCTTACGATCGCTGGCGACCGTCTGTGCATAACCCCGCATCGAGGTGCCCCGACGATGGCTCCAGTATAACCAACCGGGGCAATCGGCGACAGCCAGGGGTTGTCGAATGCGGGAGGCACGCTACAATCGGCGCCCATTATGGCCGGATATGATCACACACCTTCTCCGTGGCGGCGGGTCACCTGGGTCGCCGCAGGGCTGCTCGTGGTGGGCCTTGCCGCCTGGCTCGCCGTGCTGATCGCGGCACTGAGCGGCGGGCAGGATGGCGACGGCCCGGAACGCGACGCGACCGGCGTGCCCATCGTGCAGCAGCCTACCCTGGCGGCGGTGACAGACAGCCCGACTCCGTCGCCCACCGCTTCTCCGACTCCGTCACCCCAGCCCACGCACATAGCCACACCGACCCTCAGCGTGACGCCGGATGCGACAGCCACGGCGCCCGATCTCTCCGCGACCGGGGAGACTCCTGCGCCAGACGAGCCGGGAACCGAATCGCCTGGGGACGCGGGCGGTTGCATCCCGCCGGATGGCTGGGAGCCGTATACCGTGCAGCAGGATGATACCCTGTTCGCGTTTGCCCTTGGTGTGGAGAATGCTGTTACGGTGGACGAGCTGGTGGCGGCCAACTGCCTGACCAGCCGCTACCTGTTGGTGGGCCAGCAGATCTTCCTGCCGCCGGGCGCAGCGGAGAACGCGCCACCCTCGGTGCCCGCCGCGCCCGCGGATCAGGCCGGGGCGACCGGTCCGCGCACGCCCAACTGCCCGTGCACCATCCGGGTGGTGGAGGGTTGGCGGCGCGAGCAAATCGCGGACGCCATCACCCAGTCGGAAACCCTCTTCACCGGCGCAGATTTCCTGGCGGTGACCGGGCCGGGGGCCAGCACGCCGTTCGATTTCCCCCAGGAGCGTCCCGCCGGTACGTCGCTGGAAGGGTTCTTGTTTCCCGGCGTGTACACGCTGCAGAACGAGACCACCGCGGAGAACTTCCGCGATATACTGCTCGAGGCGTTCGCGGCCAATATCTCGCCCCAGGTTCGGGCCGATGCTGCCGCCCAGGGAATCAGCTTCTACCAGGCGCTAATCATGGCGTCGGTGATCCAGCGCGAGACGCGCGGCGCCGAGTACCAGAAACTGGTGGCGAGCATCTTCTACAACCGCCTGCGCGATGGCAACCGCCTGGCGTCGACCGTGCCGGTCCAGTACGCGCTCGGCGGGCCGGGCAACTGGTGGCCGCGCATCACGGGCAGCAACATGGAGGTCGAGTCGCCGTACAACACGTACACACGCCCCGGCCTGCCGCCGGCGCCGGTCGACAACCCCGGCCAGAGCGCGATCCTGGCGGCGGTCTATCCCGCGCAGACGAACTACTACTTCATGGCCGCGCGCTGTGATGGCGGCGGGGTCGCCTTCTCCGTTACCTACGAGGAGCACCTGGCGGCCATCACCTGCGACTGAGGCCAGGGCTCAGCGCTCCGGCGCGTCTGGCGTGTTGGCGCCCGGCTGCAGCTCGGCCATGGTGATGCCGCTGGTCAGGACCCCTTCGAGCTGACCCCACTGGGCCGCCTCGTTCCGCAAAACTGTCTCCGCCTGCTGGACCAGCAGCGGGAAGAAACGCGCGTAGTCGCCCGGCTCGAGGAAGTCCGTGTCGGGCATGGCGAGTTTGGCCTGCTGGAGCGACAGCCAGCTCGATTCGTACAGGGTCGCCTGGCGCTGCCACTGGTAGAGCGAGCGAAAGGCCGCGACCGCCGTCGCGAAAGCGGGCAGCAGCGCCGTGATGAACGACAGGGCTACGCCGTTGGATACCATCGAATAGGACGACACCACGGTCGAGATCGCCATCAGGCCGGCGGATACCCACAGCATCGTGTCCGAGTTGAACGTGAACTCGTCGATGCGCTGCCGGTAATATTCCTCCTGAAAATCGACGCGCTGGCGCAGATAAAGCTCGCTGCGCAGCTTGGCTTCTTCTTCCGACATCAATGTGACCTGTTCGCTCATCGTGAGTCTTCCTCGTCTTCAGGTTGTGCGGGCTCGGGGGGAACGGGTTCCGGGTCGGGCGTCGGCTGGGAGGGCTGGCCACTATCTGCCGCGCCGCGCTCGCGCTGGGCCTTGTCGGTGAGCACCTCGACGACTCTCTGGCGCATCAGTTGCACGCGATCCCGCGTCGAGGGCGTGTCGAACGGGGGCTGGCGGGCGATGAACAGGAAATACAGCGACCGCAGGCTCTCGGCCTGGGCTCGCGCCCGAAACCAGCGCCGTTGGGGGGTCTGGTTGGCATCCAGGAACGACACGGCAGCGGCGACCCCGCTGACGATCGCTGTTGCGAGGCCGAAGGCAGCCGGTATCGCGCCCGACGTCCCCTGCCAGTTCTGCGCGTAGACAAACACGCTCGCGGCGGCGAGGGCCGTCGTCAGAAACGCCGAGATGATGAACGTCCACTGGAATTGGAAATGCCGGTTCTGGTAGTATTTTGCCTGCTGGTCGAGCCGCCAGAAGTGGGCCAGTAGATGCTGGTCCAGCTCGCGCAGCTCGGTGTGCAGATCGGCGGAGATCGCCTGGCCGAGCGCTCGTTGAGCGAACTCCTCGGAGATGAACCCTTCAGCGGCAAGCTGTCTCTTGTACTCCTCTTCCGGCGGGCGCACCCAATCGCGCTCCAGATTCCATCGAGGACGGCGGCGCACGAAAAACAGCCTGGACCGCCTGTCTGGTTCGGTGGCATAGAACGGAGCCGTGGGTGCCAGTGTGGTGGGGTTTGCGGGTTGCTCGGACATACACTCTCTCCCTGGCGGTTATCTATCCAACGATGTGATCACTCACGTCCAACGGACGGTCCAAAGGTGCGCGCCAGCTCCCACTCGCCGGCGTCGGCGCCCGGTACGGCGCTGAACAGCGCCACCGATTCCGCCCGCCACGCGTAGGGCGCGAAGTCGCGCTGCATCTGGCCGATGACCAGCGGGTAGGTGTGGGCTGGCACGCGCGCGCCAATCACAATCCGCGGCTGGAAGGCGGGCAGACTGTCGGCCAGCGGCGCAACGACCGGGGCCAGCGCGCGCTTGAGATCGATCTGGGCGTCCAGCAGGGTGGCGTGCGGCTCGGCCCGCCACGCGGCGACGTACTGCTGCGCGCCCGCGACCTCGGCCACAATCTCGGTGATCTCCAGCTCCAGCGGCAGGTGGGCCCGCGCCCAGGCCGCGATCGCGCTCTCGACGGCGTCCAGGTCATCGGCGCGGAAGGTGAAGGCCAGATCGATCCCGGGCGGCGGCATGTCGTCGATTTCGCCCAGCTCGCGCAGCTCGAGCACTTCGGCGCCCAGCTCGGGCGGCAGAGGCAGGGCGAGCCGGTACAAAAAAGCCAGGGCGGGCGCTGGGGGCTCTGGGCCTGTCTCGCGGTGACTTGTCTCTGGGCGGGCCGGCGGCGGCCCCAGAGGGAGCCGCTGCATCCGGGCGCGCCCGCCGATACGGATGACCCGTTCCCTGACCGGTGGCTCTTCTTCGAGCGTCTCCTCAGCCAGCGCTTCGTCCTCGGGGAACTCCTCCTCGTCTGGCATTTCTTCATCGAGGATTTCACCTTCCTCGTCCAGCGTTTCTTCGTCGGGGGCTAAATCTTCCTCGTCGGACGTTTCGTCTTCAACCAGGCGGGGATCCGGAAGGGGGCGCGCCGGCCCTGCCGGGTGAATTTCCTCGTCGAGAGTCCCGATCCGCTCCAGCAGCGCTTCGGTGGCATTGCTGGGCGCGTCGGGCTCGTCGGCGCTATCGAGCTCGGCCAGGTCGATCGGCTCCAGGGCGTCCGGGTCCCAGGCCAATTCGTCGATGTCCTCGAAGTCTTCATACGAATACAGGTCGTCGTCGGGGTCGTAATGATCGGTCATGCCGCGCTCCGCGCCAGATCGCCGAAATTGATCAAACTGATCCCCTCCGAGCGGATGCACTCCAGCGTGGCCGGGTGCGTCAGGTGGCCGATTTCCCTCTCACGCGGGTACAGGTAGCCGCTGGTGCCGAGGGCCTCATCGACGTAGCCAGGATGGCACATTAACTCAGTTGGGCGGTCCTCAGGCAGGGTAGTGAGAATCACCAGCAGATCGCCGAGGGTGGCGTGGTCTTCGAAAAAGCCCATCTCCAGCCGCGCCGGGCAGAAGGGAGGTGGTCCCTGGGTGAGCACCTGTTGCAGGCGCTCGATCAGATTCTGGGCGAGGATAGCCGGCACGCCTGGCACCACGTTCGCCAGTTCCGCCAGCGCGCGGTCGAGCGGCCCATCGAGCGCATCGAACTTCGTGTCGCGCATCGGGATATTGTAGCGGTGGGCGATTTCGAGCACCACAGACAGCGCGTCGGGATGGAGATAGGCGCCATGGTGGTGTGAGTCGAGATGATCCGGCGGGCGCCCGGCCAGGCTCAGAAAGCGATCGAGCTGGGCGACCAGCTCAGCCCGCACGTGCTCTGGTTCGAATGCGGCCATGTGGCCGGCCCAGTCCCGAATGTGGACGAACTGGCCGTCCTCCTTCACGAGCGAGGGGATGCGCTCGGCGGGCAGCACCGGATAACCCGCGGTCAGGTTCAGATGCAGGCCAATGCCCAGGTCGGGCGCCTTGGCGAGCGCTTGCTCCAGGCCGGGGGCGGCGTCCGGGTAGTTGATCATCACCGTGGTGGATGTGACAATGCCGGCCTCATACGCTTCCAGAATGCCCCGGTTGACGCCCGGCGCGCGTCCAAAGTCATCGGCATTCACGATCAATTGCTTCATCGGTCGACTATCCTTCAGGCCAGGATGCAGATGGTGCGTCGAATACCCGAATCATAGCCTACTCGCGCGCGATCCGAAAGGCAAGCGCGTTCGTTTTTCGCTCCGCTTTGTGTTATATCTTGGGGACAATCGTGTATCTGGCCAATTGAGGAGCAAACGTTCATGTCGGAGGCTGTTCGGGCGGCAGTGGACGATGTTAGCGTCCACATCCGCGATCGATTCATCAAGCTGAATTTGACCAACTGGGAAGCCGCCACCAATGGCGGGCAGGGCGCCCTGGACGCGGCGGCGCAGGCTCGCGGCGAATGGATGCGGTTTTGGGCCGATCCCGACGCCTATCAACGCTTCAAGGCGTGGGATGAAAACGGCGCGGCGGGCGAGGACGCGCACCTCGCCCGGATGTTGCGCATGCTCCACCTGGGTTTCGCCGAAGGACAGCGCGATCCGTCGACGATAGACGAGATCACGGCACTGTCCAAGGGCCTGGACGATGCCTACACCAATTTCCGCTCCGAGGTGAATGGCGCGCGCCTGACGGCGAACGCGATCGACCAGATTCTCGCCAGCGAGACGGATTCCGAGCGGCGGCGAGCCGCCTGGGAAGCCAGCAAGCAGATCGGCCCGCGCGTGGCGGACCCGATCCGGCGGCTGGCCGAGCTGCGCAACGACGCAGCCCACCGCATGGGCTACGAGAATTTCCACCGCATGAGCCTGACGCTCAACGAGCTGGACCCGGACTGGCTCTATGGCATGCTGGACGATCTGGCGGCGAAGATTGACGAGCCGTACCGCCAGGCGAAGGCAGCCATGGATGCGCAGCTCAGTGAGCGGTTTGGCGTGCCAGTCGCGGACCTGATGCCGTGGCACTATGCCGATCCGTTCTTCCAACGGGCACCGATGATCGGCGAGTTCGACTACGACGCACCGTTCGCGGCGCGGGACCTGGTCGACCTGGCGGTGCGGACCTATGACGACCTGGGCATGGACGTGCGCGACATTCTCGAGCGCAGCGACCTTTACGAGCGCGAGGGCAAGGATCAGCACGCGTTCTGCACGCACGTGGACCGCGAGGGCGATGTGCGGACTCTGTGCAACCTCGAGCCGGTGTTGCGCTGGATGGAAACGCTGCTACACGAGCTAGGGCACGGCGTCTATGACAAGTACATTCCCCAGAGCCTGCCGTGGCTACTGCGCACGGTCCCGCACATCCTGAGCACCGAGGCAATGGCGATGTTGATGGGCGCGCAGACGCTCGATCCCGAGTGGCACGTGCGCTACCTCGGAGCCTCGTCGGGGCAGGCCGAGATCATCGCTGAGGCCAGCGCGGCCCGCTTCCGCCTCGAGGAGTTGATTTTCGCGCGGTGGGTGATGGTTGTCGTGAACTTCGAGCGGCTGCTGTACGAGGATCCCGCGCGTGACCTTGACACGGCCTGGTGGGATCTCGTGCAGAAGTACCAGCTGCTCACCAAACCCGACGGGCGCGAGAAGATGCCGGACTGGGCGACCAAATATCATATCGCGCTGGTGCCGGCCTATTACCAGAACTACCTGCTGGGGCGCATGATGTCGCTGCAATGGGATCGATGGCTGGCCGAGCATGCCGGGGGCATCGCGGGGCGGCGCGAAGCGGGCGACTTCTTCCGCGAGCGCGTGTTCGAGCTGGGCGCCACACTCCACTGGAATGATGCGCTCGAATATGCAACCGGCGAAAAGCTGAACCCGGACTATTTCGTGTGGAAGTTCGCACACTAGACTAGAGATCGTTCGGCGCCATGCAGCACCTGTATATCAGCTATCCGCCCGACGACGCTGACTTTGCGCACCGGCTGGTGAGCGACTTGCAGGCCAGCGGCTATCCGGTATTCGTCGATCCGGTCACCGAGACGGGCACGATGGCCTGGGCCGCGGAAACCCGGCGCGCGATCCGGGGCTGCGGCGCGGTGATCATGATCCTCTCGCCGGAAGATGGCCGTCGGACCGGGATCCGGCACGAAGGGATCGGGGCGCGGCGGCGGCAGAAGCCGGTGGTCGTGGTGCTGCGCTCGCCGGGCGACGTGCCACGCTACCTGGAACACGCGACCAAGATCGACGGAACGCGGCCCTACGAGGACGTGTTGCGGGAGGTGCTCGCGGCGGTGCCGAGCCCGGCCAACCTGCTGCTGCCGCCCGATCCGGCGGCCCAGGTTCGCCCGCCGCGCCGCCCGCCCCGGCTGCTCTCACGCCAGCAGCGTCGCCGCCGTTTTTGGGCGATTGCGGCCGTTGGAGTCGCCCTGGCGGTGGCCGTGCTGTTGGGCATCGCTTTTGGCATCATTCCAGTGTAGGATCTGGGTAGGAGCTGAGGACATACTATGGACCGGACAGTACCCAAGACGGGCAGTGAAGAGATCGAGCTCTATATCCGCACCTACTACTCGCTGCTGCGTTCCAGCCACGCGGTGCAGCTCGACGCGCTGGTCGAGGCACATGTGGCGATGAACTCGTCGCTGCACGTCAACGCGCGCCAGCCAAAGCCGGATGCGTCGGCGGTGTTCTATGCGATTATGCGGCTGCCGCCGTGCATGGCCGATGTCGACCTGGTTGTGATGGGCCAGACCGATCGCGTGTTTCGCGATTATGGCTATGAAGACATTGAGACATGGACGCCGGTGGCGGCTCCGGCTCGCCGCCGCCGCATGATGTTCGACGGCAAGCACACGCTGGCGACCTACATCGCGAGTCGCTCGGACATCGACGACCTGATCCCGATCCTGGTCGCCTACCAGATCGAATGGAACAAGCTGCACGGGTTGCTGCAGTCGATCTCGGTTCAGGCGATCCTGGCGGCGTACAGCGCCAACGCGACCCTGGCCCGGACCGCTGACCTGGCGCACGTGCTGAGCGTTTCGCCGGACGAGCTCAGCCGCTTGCAGGAAGCCTGGGGTCCGCAGATGATCCCGACGCTGGAGAAGATCGCCCGGGCGCCCAAACGGATCATGCTGCGGCTGCTGGCCGGCACGTATATCAATTACCAGCGCGCCATGTCGGACTGGTGGTCGAATGTGCGGCGGTCGGTGCCGTCGGTGATCCTCGATGAACGGCCCGTGTATTTCGTGTCGAGCAACGTGCACGCCATCCCCAACCTGCTGAGCGGCTTCGCGCTGCAGGAAGAGGATGAGATCCTCGACTATGTCGAACGCGCCAACGACCCCGCGCTGAAGGCGGAATACGATTACGTGCGCGTCCGCGAGGAGCTCAACAACAAGAACAACTTCCTGTATTACGCGCTGCGGCGCTATTCCACCTTGCCCGATGTCGACAGCCGGCGCCGCGAGGTGGAAGAGTCGGTGGGAATCACGCGGGTGCCCAGCCTGCACGGCTTCGACATCGAGGCTCAGGTGATCGAGCTCAACAAGCTAGACCTGGACGCGATCGATCCGCGGCTGATGTGCTGCGGCACGGATGGCATGGAGCCGCTGCTGGACAGCGACGCCGTCATCGTCAACATCGACTACCCGCTGGGAATGGCGGCGTATCACCTTCTGGCGAAGATCAGCCAGTACGTCACGCGCATGCAGGGCATCTACGTGATTGGCAAGGCGGCAACGCTCAACGCCCGCGTGGGCGACGTGCTGATTGGCAACGTCGTGTACGACGAGCACAGCCAAAACTCGTACCTGTTCGGCAACTGTTTCACCGCCTCGGACGTGATCCCGTACCTGACGCTGACGAGCGTGCTGGACAACCAGAAAGTCGTCAGCGTGCGCGGCACATTCCTGCAGAACGCGCAGTACATGGACGTGTTCTATCGCGAAGGCTACTCGATCGTCGAGATGGAAGCCGGGCCGTACCTGTCGGCCGTTTACGAGATGGTGCGCGCCCAGCGCCACCCAGTCGATGAGATCGTCAACCTGTACATCGCCCCCTTCGACATCGGGTTCCTGCACTACGCCAGCGATACACCGATGTCCAAGGGGCGCAACCTTGGTGCGGGCCGCCTGAGCTATCTGGGCGCCGAGCCGACCTATGCGACTGCCGTGGCCGCGCTCCGGCGCATCTTCAGCCAGGAACTGGCCCGGCTGCGCGCTGAAAGCCCGCGCAGTCGTCAGGCCGCGGGGAAAAAGAGGGCGTTAGGAGACAACGGTGCGAGTTCAGCAAGCGATCAAGACTAACCGCTCGGTGCGCGAGTTTGCCGATCGGCCGGTGAGCCGGGAGGATATGACGGCGATCGTGAACGCGGGGCGGCTGGCCGGGTCGGCCAAGAACAAGCAGCCCTGGCACTTCGTCGTGGTGACCCGGCGCGAGACTCTGGCGGCGCTCAGCGCGTGCGGGCCGTGGTGCGGGCACCTGGCCGGGGCGGCATTCGCGGTGGTGCTCGTGGTCGACGATCTGCTCATGCCGCGCACGCTCACCACGCCCTTCGATCTGGGGCGGGCAAGCCAGAACATGATGCTGGCCGCGTGGGAACTGGGCATCGCCTCGTGCATGGCGACGATCTACGAGCCGGACGCGGCGCGCCAGGCGTGCAATATCCCCGAAGACATGGACGTGCCGTGGGCGATCTCGTTCGGCTACCCGCACCCGGACGTCGATCCGCGCAACCGCCCGCCGCGTCCTGGCGGCAGACTGCTTCTTGAGGAAGTCCTCCACTGGGAAACGTGGTGAGACTCAGCCCAGGGTGCTGCCCATGAAAGTGGGCGCGCCGTGGAGAAATTCGGCGGCATCGACCGGTTGGCGCCCGGCAAGCTGCAGCCGCGTTGGGACGTAAACCCCTTTGCCTGTCCCCACGACATACGGCACGTCACCCCTGGCCCCTCGTACCGGTCCCTGCACGACCATGCCCGGGGCGACGGAGCCGCTCCCTTCCAGCGGGTATCCCGCCAGAATCTTGAGCCGCTTGCCGTCCCAGAAGGTGAACGTGCCGGGCCAGGGCGTGAACGCGCGCACGTGGCGGTCGATCGCTTCGGCACTGGCGGTCCAGTCGATCGCGCCGTCCTCTTTCTTAAGCTGGGGCGCGTGGGTGATCAAGGTCGGGCTGGTGGGTTGTGGGTGGGGGGAGATGCTTCCAGCACGCAGCCAGCGCAGGGTGACGACCAGCAGGTTTGCGCCCAACCCCGCTAGCTTGTCGTGCAGTGACTGGCCCGTCTCATCCGGCGCGATGGGGATCGAGTCCTGGAGCAGGATCGGCCCGGTATCGAGCCCGGCATCCATCACCATCGTCGTGATCCCGGTGTAGGGATCGCCGGCGCGGATCGCCGCCTGGATGGGTGCTGCGCCGCGCCAGCGTGGCAGCAGCGACGCGTGGACGTTGACCGGCGCAATGCGCGGGATGTCCAGCACGGTCTGGCGCAGGATCTGCCCGAAGGCGACGACCACCAGAAAGTCCGGCTGCCAGGCGCGTAACTGCTCGACGGCCGCCGGGTCGCGCAGGGTGTCCGGCTGGATGACCGGCAAGGCCATGTCCAGCGCGACTTGCTTGACGGGCGGCACCTGGACGGCCCGCCCGCGTCCGGCAGGGCGATCGGGCTGGGTGACGACGCCAACGATCTGCATATCTGGAGCATCGACGAGGGCGTGCAGGGTCGGGACGGAGAAATCGGGCGTACCCATGAATACAATGCGGGCCTGTGGGTCGGACATGACAGCCTCTGGAATTCCATGATCGGACGAATGCGTAATGGCCGAGATTCACTCTGGCGCAGGGCGCTGCAGTATGCTACAATGCCTCCCACCATGGTGGCTGTGGTGCAGTGGTTAGCACGTCTGACTGTGGATCAGAAGGTCGAGGGTTCAAATCCCTCCAGCCACCCACCAACCGGCGCAACGAGCGCCGGTTTTCTATTCCACGGGGCGTCCCCACCGCCGGTGGAAGCGCACGGCGGCGCCTTCCAGCGCCAGACGCAGCCGCAGACCCAGTTGTACCGCCACGCCGCGAGCCCGCACCGGTCGCTTGGGAAGGCGCCCGTGAACCAGGCGGTTCGATAGCTCCCGCGCCTGGACCGACTGCACCAGGCTGTCGAGCACCTCCGAGTCCTGCTCGCTGGGGCGGCGCAGGCCAAAGACCTCCCAGATCGATAATTCGCCGGTATCGTGTTTTGGCGTTTGCGGCACCGCGAGCGGTGAGGGCCGCACTCGATCGTCCGCCAGCGTGATCTGCATCTCCTGGCGCGGCGGGACGCTCAGAGCCGATGGCGCGCGGACTGGCCTGATTTGGTCCGGGCCAGGGCTTTCCGGCGCGGGTGGCGGCGACACGTCGATTGGCGGCGGCACAGGTTCAGCGGGCACGGGCGCTGCGGACGGGCGTACTGCTGGGATGCCGCGCGGCGGCGTGGCGCGCTTGTAGTCGGGAATAACCTCGTTCTCGGCGGGCAGGCTGGAGTCCGGCACAGCCTCGGCAGGTGGCGCTGCGGGAGGCGCAAATGCGGTATGTTCGGGCGGCACGTCCGCCTGTGTGGCCGGCACGTCCGCCGGGGCGGCTGGCGGCTCCTGGGCGGCGAGGGCCTCGCGCAGCTCGCGGGGCGGCTTGGGCTCGGTGTCATCCTCGGGCCGGACGGGGGGCTCGCCTTCGGTGCCGGCCAGCTCAGCCACAACCGGCGGTTGGGGCGCCGCCTCGTCGAGCTCGTTCGCGGCCGTTTCGACCATCTCGGGCGACGGGTGTCGCCGCTGGTACTGCGCGCGCTCATCGGCATTCAAGCGGTCGCGGATGGCGACCCGCGCGCGGTATTCGTCGTCAAGGCGCACGCCCAACTCCTCGACCGCGCGACGGAGCTGGCGCAGGCTGGCCGCCATCATCTCCTGAACGCCCCGCTGGCCCCCCAGCCGGTCACGGAGGGTGCCCGCCACGCCCCTGGGCTGGTAGGCGAGCGTCCACTGTACACTGGTGCCATCCGGCCCGGCCTGGAGGCGGAAGCGTCCCTGGAGAGTCTTGTACGGGCCGCCCTCAACCAGCCTGTATTCGTAGCCCCACCCGTCGACCCAGGCGGTGATTTCTTCGATGACGTCTTTGCCGGTAACCAGGGTGCAGCGGCGACGGGTTCCGACGCCCGTTGACTGGGTCGTGAGCACTGAAACACCGCGATATCCTGCGTGCCACCGGGAGAGCTGATTCGAATCGGACAGGATGCGCCACACCCCTTCGGGCGGGGCGCTAATCAATATACGCTGGTCAATCAGCGCCACAACGAACCATCCAATCTAGCGACTGCGGGCAGTTAGTACGGCCAGATTCTAGCGCAATGTGGTTTGTGCTCAAATAGCCACCTGGTATTACGCACGGCTGGCCCCTTTAGTGAGTTGAGGCAGTCTGTGCTAAACTAGACGCATTGTACCACCGGATAGCGCAGAGGCAAGACGTCCCCCCGGAATCGTGGTGGAAGATGCCGAGCCCGTCGATTGTATTCAGTTTCGTCCTGGCGACACTGTATGGCGCTGCGTTTCACGTGCTCAGCGGCGGCGATGCCCGGCGGCTGGCTCTGTTCCTGCTGGCGGCCTGGTTGGGCTTTGCGCTGGGCCAGGCATTCGGCGAAACGTTCGATATGACCTTGCTGGACATCGGACCGCTGCACATTCTGCCCGCCACCGTGGGGGCCTGGCTGGCGCTGGTCGTGGCGCGGCTGCTCACCCGGCGGCCATCGCGGGCGGCCCGATCCAACTGGTGAGGTGCGCCGGGGCACCGGATGATCCTACACCGCCGTACCGTGCGGAGAAATCGAGGTAATGGTGGAGCAACCAACGATTCAGGAACAAGCACCCGAAGCAGAGTCAAAAAAGGGGCGCGCCTGGTATTTCTGGCCGCTGGTGGGGTTGGTGGCGCTGGTGGCTGTCTTCGTGCTGGGGCTGGTGATCGCGCTGGTCGTGGCGCTGGTGACCGATCCGGGCGACGCGGCCAACTGGGTGGGCCTGATCCGCGATGTGTTCATCATCGTGCTGGCGATGGAAGGGATGCTGATGGGCATTGCCTTGATCGTATTGATCCTCCAGCTTGCCGCCTTGGTGAACGTGCTGCAGAACGAGATCAAACCGATCGTGGACAATGCGAACGAGACGGTTACGACGGTGCGCGGCACGACCCAGTTCGTCAGCCAGAACGTGGTCGAGCCGGTGATCAAGTTCGGGGCGCTGACGGCGGGTGTGGGCGCGGTCCTGCGCGAAGCGTTGGGCATCCGGCGCGCGCTGCAGCGATCCTCGAATGGCAAGGCCTCCCGCCCAAAGTCCGGTGAGAAAGGATAGAGCATGTCCTGGCGACGGCGCAGTCAACGTGACGAAACATCCACCTTTCTTGCGGGCATGATCATGGGGCTCATCATTAGCGCACCGGTTGCCGCGTGGCTGTCCCCCCGGAGTGGCAGCGAGACGCGCAGTGAGATTCGCCAACGAGGCGTGATCATCAGGCGCAAGACGGGGCAGGCAGTGCGCCGCCCGATCGAGCAGATCCAGGAACAGATCAGCCAGCTCCAGGCGAAAGCCGGGCAGATCAAAGGCGAGTCGGTGGAGGATGCGCTGCGCGAAGGCCGGTCGATTGCCGCCCGCGCGCTGGGGCAGGAGCCCACCTCGGAGTTGTAGTTACTACACGGTTTACGATGGCCGCTCGAGCATTGGCGGCCATCGCGTTTTGTTCCTCTCAGCGGCGGGATCGCTCCGCCTGGGCCACCGCTTCCGGCAGCAACTCGAGCACGTCCCCAGCCGTCACGCTGGCGGTGGTTTCGAGCAACTCCGCGGCGCGCAGTCCGGCCAGCCCGTGCAGCCACGACCCGGCAACTGCCGCCTCAAACGGCTGCAACCCTTGCGCCAGCAAGCCCACGATAGCTCCGGCCAACACATCGCCCGTCCCGGCGCTGGCTAGGGCTGCGCTGGCGAATGGCAGCACCGCGATCCGCCCGTCCGGCGCCGCGATCACGGTGAACGCGCCCTTCAGGACTACAGTGCAGCCCCATTCCGCGGCTTTCTCCCCGGCCAGCGCCAGCCGGTTTGCCTGCACCTCGGCGATTTCCAGGCCAGTCAGCCGCGCGAACTCGCCCGGATGGGGCGTGAGGATCGTCCCCGGCGGGACCAAACCCGGCCAGTCCTCGAACGATGCCAACAAGTTGAGGCCGTCCGCATCAATGACCAGCGGCGGCAGCTCGGCGCCGGGAACGTCTTCTTCCTGCGGGGCGATGGGCACAAAGCCGATCGCGCGCGACCGCCGGATTTCCTCTTTGGGCTGGAGCAACTCGCGTAGGAAGTCGCCGGTGACTGGCTCGCGGCCCCAGCCAGGGCCGAGCAGCAGCGCGCTGTAGCCGTCGATCTCCTTGCGCAGCACTTTGACCGCTGGCTCGTTGATCACGCCCATGTCGTGCGGCAGCAGCAGCCATGTCGCTTCGGGTAGCATGCCCGCCAGCGTTGGGATGATGATCTGCGGGGCGGCCACGGTCACCAACCCGGCGCCGACGCGATAGGCCGCATGGGCGGCCAGGTAGGCCGCGCCGGTGTAGTTCAGGCTGCCAGCCACGACCATCGCCTTGCCGAAGGTGCCCTTGTGGCCCCCAATGGGGCGCTCGGGCAGAAACTGCCCGACGATCGCCGCATCGACCAAGGTCAGGGGAATGTCGTTCAACTCGGGCAGATTGTCGGGCAGGCCGATATCGGCCACATGCAGCACGCCGACCGCCTCTGCGCCAGGGAACGCCAGCAGACCCGGTTTGGCGGCGGCGAAGGTGATCGTCTCGTGGGCGCGCAGCGTCAGCTTATCCAGCTCGCCGGTGTCGCAGTCCAGGCCGCTGGGGCAGTCCACCGCGACGACGATCGGGCCATCGTCCGCCCAGTCCTCGCCGGGCCGGGCCGGGGAGGTATAGGCCGGGCGCGGGCGCTCGGCCCTGCGCACGACGAGCGCTCGAGCCGCGGCCTGGAGCACCTTGGCCGCATCCCCTTTGATCGGCAGGCGCAGGCTGGTGCCGAAGAGGGCGTCGATCACGACGTCGGCGTTGCCCACCAGATTCTGCAGAACGCGAAATCCGCCTGCCTGGTCGTCGGCAGCGGTGGCGACGAACACCCCGGCATCACGCGCGGCGGAAAAAACGGGATCGTCAGCGCCCCGCGCGGCCAGCAAGAACGCGGCAACACTAGCATCGTCGATTGCCTGGGCCAGCACGCGTGCGGCTACCAGCCCGTCGCCGCCGTTGTTGCCGGGGCCCACCAGCACGGCCACGCGCGGCTCGGGCCGGCCCGCCAGCAGCACCTGCACACGCTCGGCAACGGCGCGCCCGGCGAGCTCCATCATGTCGGCGTAAGTATGGCCTTTCTTGTCGGATGCCTGCTCGATGGCACGCATCTGTTCGACCGTTACGATTTTCGGCATCTACCACCTCGTCTTATTTGTGAAGTGCGGCGCAGCAAGGCGCCCGGTGATGTGTTGATTATACAAAAGTCGCGGGACCGGGGGCACATAGCTCCCCGGTCCCAGAGCGGGGGAGGTCAATAGTCGAGATCGACGAAGTAAGCCGATGCGGCCCGGTTGAGCATGTCCTTGTTGAGCGTGGGAGGCTGGTTCAGGTAGCGCGAGATGTCGATGATCTGCTCGATGATATCGCGCGGGTGAACGGCGCGCGGGTTGCGTCCCGCCTTGATGTACCATTCCTGGACGAGATAGGCCATTTCCTTCTCGTCGTAAGGGACGCGCCGGGTTTCGCACACGCGCCGGAAGATCTCGCGGAACTCCTCCCAACTGGGATCACCCACTTCGATCTTGTGCGGGATGCGGCGCAGAAACGCTTCGTCCACCAGGTCGGCGGGAGGCATGTTGGTGCTGAATACGATCAGCACGTTGAACGGGACCTCGATCTTGCGCCCGGTGGACAGAGTGAGGAAGTCCACGCGGTTTTCCAGCGGGACGATCCAGCGGTTGAGCAGATCGCGCGGGCGGACCTGCTGGCGGCCAAAGTCGTCGATCAGGAACATGCCGCCGTTGGATTTCATCTGGAAGGGCGCTTCGTAGTACTTGTTGATCGGGTCGTAGACCAGATCTAGCCCGGCCATCGTCAGCTCGCCGCCGACCATGATCACCGGGCGGCGAATGCGCAGCCAGCGCGGATCGCGGCGCTCGCCGGTGGCGGTGGTGCGCCGGTCCGAGTCGTCGGGCAGCACTTCGTGGTTGACGTTGTCGAAGACGCGGATCACCTGACCGTCCACGTCGACCGCGTACGGGATCCACATCGGACTGCCGAGGATCATGTTACCGACGGCCTTGGCAATGGTGGTCTTGCCATTGCCCGGCGGGCCATACATGAAGATCGCTTTGCCGGAATTCACCGCCGGGCCAATCCGCCCGAACATCTCGTTGTTGATCACCAGCCCCTGCAGCGCCTTCTCGAGCATGTCCTGGTGCACGGACAGGCGGGCGCGCGCCTGCGCATTCATGGCATCTACGTACTGGCCAAGCGTCACCGGGCAGGGGCCGGCGTACTGGGTGCGAGCCAACGCCTCATGCGCCTTCTCGATGCCTTTGAGCGTGATGACGTACTCGAACGCTCCGGCACCCAGGCCGCTCCCGCCGCGCACTTCCAGGAACTGCTCGCGCTTCAGACCCTCCATCACGTACTCGACGACACCGGTGAAGGGCAGGTGCATTTGCTCGGCGATCTGGTTGCCGGAGAGGTAGCCGCCGAAGTACAGGATCTTGATCGCCAGGTCCTGCAGGATGCCGATGTTGAGCCCGGTGTCCTGGATCGAGCGGATCGGCGGTGGGAGCCAGGGCGGCTTTGACCCGGTCTGCGCGAGCGTCTTGGGCGGCGTCTTGGGGCGGAGGCTCATGGGCGGTACTCCTTCACCACGTCGATGATCTGGCGAATTTCGTCTTCCGTATTATAGCAGTGCGTCGAAACACGCAAATGAGGCACGCCGCACGCATCAAGGTGCCTGGTCACGCGGATGTTATGCTGCATCAGGTGTTGGTTGAGCGCGGTCGCCTCTTGGCTGGCGGCGGGGATGTCCGCCGGATCGCCGACGCGGAACGTGACAATGGGGCCGTAATGCCGCGCGTCTTGGGGCGTGATGACGGTGTAGCCCAAGTCCGCCAGCCCATCTATCGCCAACCGCGACAGGTGACGCGTCCAGGCATCGATGTGCGCCCGGCCCAACGCGTCCAGGTAGCGGATGCTCTCCAGCAGGCCGAACATGCCGTCGACATTGGGCGTGCCCATCATGAAGCGCGATGCACCCTGGCGCGGCGTGAGATCGTAGGCCAGCCAGTGCTCCCAGCCCTCGACCGCGTTCGGCCCGATCAGGCCGGGCGCCATGCGCGAGCAGACCTCGTCGCGCACATACAGGAATCCCTGTCCGGATGGTCCCATGAGCGACTTCTGCCCGCCAGAGGCCAACACGTCGATGTTCATGGCCTGTACATCGATGGGGATGTGCCCCGCAGCCTGGATGGCGTCCACTACGAACAAGATGCCCCGTTCCCGGCAGAACGCGCCGATTTCTGCCAGGTCGGTCCGGTGGCCGGACAGGAACTGAACCGCGCTGGCCGCCAGGAGGCGGGTGCGTCCATCCACCAGCGGCGCGAAGGCGTCCAGGCTGGCGCCTCCCTGGTCGGCTGGGGCGAGGCGGCATTCGACACCGCGACGTTCGAGCACCATCCACGGATAGGCGTTTGACGGAAACTCGACCTCGGCGAAGACGATGTTGTCGCCCGGCTGCCAGTCGATCGCCTGGGCGATCAGGTTCAGCGCCGTCGACGTGCTGGTGACGCCGACGACCTCGTGCGCAGCCGTGGCGTTGATGAAGCCCGCGATCTCGGTCGAAAAGCGGATAAAGATGTTCTCAGGCGGCGGGGCCATGAAAAACGACATGGGGTCTTGGGCGACCTGCTCGATCACCGACTGCATGACGTTTTTTGTGGGCAGCGGCAGCGGGGATACTGAGGCGTGATTGACATAAATGAGTCGTTCGCTAATCGGAAAATCTCGGCGCACGGCAGCAAGATCATAGTTGGGCAGGGGGGTACTCACAGGAAATCCTTTCGGCGGATTATCACCTATACTCGCCTTATTATAACCCCTGGAGGACGTGCCGACCGGCCCTGTTTCATATCGTTTTCTAACCGTGGCGGCTGGAAGTGGGTCTTGCACCTGCATCTGGCGGGTGGTAGACTGATCTGTGATGAGCACCTACCCAATCTCTACGACCGTCGGGGAGCGACCATGATCGATCGCATCCAGTGGCTGGGCCATGCCAGCTTTCGGATTCAAGGTCCCCCTCTCATCTACATCAATCCCTGGCATGTGGCCCGCAACGCCTTTCATGCTGACGCGATTCTCATTACCAGCGACCAGTACGATCACTGTTCGCCGGGAGATATCGACAAGCTGCGCGGCCCGAACACCGTCATCGTGGCCAGCCCGCTGGCGGCCGTCACGCTCGGCGATCACGCGAAGGTGCTGCGCCCGTGGCAGAGCCTGAATATTGGCCTGGCGCGCGTGACGGCGGTGCCCGCCTATACGTTCACCCACCATCACCCAGTCTCCAAAGGGGAGCTGGGTTTTGTGATTTCGCTGGATTATTACGACATCTACTATGCCGGGAGCACCGACGTCATTCCCGAGCTGGAGCACGTGCAGGCCGACGTCGCTATCCTGCCGGTCGCCGCAGGGCAGGGGACCATGTCGCTCGAGCAGGCAGTATCGCTGGTCAAGCGGATGCGCCCATCGTGGGTCATCGGGAGTCACTGGGGCACGTTCGGCGGAACTCACCTGGATGTGCAGGCTATGGCGCGCGAGATTGACGGCCAATCAAAAGTTGTCATGCTGGAAAAAATGCGCTAAATTGACTTTCAAGATTAGGTTCGGTGAACGCGGCAATAGTTTTTTAGTGTTACGTGGTTGTGAACGTTAAAATGCTTTGGTTTGTTGGCTCAATAGATTTGCACGCAACTGGGACCTTGTTTGATCACCTCTGCCCGTAAAATACACGTTTCTGGTACTTAGTGGATCCGCATTTGCGTGACGATAGTTTTTGACGGTGAGAGCGGCTCGCACGGGCCGCTCTCCTTTTGTTTACCCGGTGGGCAGCAGCGTCCACTGTCGCCGCCCGTCGGATCCAGTGACGGACTCGGCCGCCCAGCCGGCGATGCCGTCAGCCGTGCGGACCTGCCACCAGCGCAGCCCTTCGAATTGGCGCGGGCCTCCGAGCACCGTCACCCGCGCGCCGTTCGCTAACTGTGCCAGGATCTGCCCGCCCGGCTGCGCGCGCAGGTTCAGGCTCTCGCCCTGGGTGGCCTGGACGCGCGCCGTATCACCGGACTTGACGTGCGGTCCCCACTTTGGCGCGCCGACTGGCCCGGTCAGGGGCCCGAGATCGTACAGCGTGCCATCGATCCGGCGCAGGGCAGCATCCCCCATCAGGTCGTCCGGGGCGGCGTAGGTCACGATCAAGACCTGCTCGCCGAAGTCGTCCCACAGAAAATCAACCGTGCCCTCTGTGCTCAGCTCGCCCGTGACGGCCTGGGGACTGTCCGCGCCCGGCGAGAGCAGGTACAGCCGCTTGGGGCCGGCCGGTCCGGCCTCGGAGCGCAGCGCCCCGACGAACGTCAGCGTCCCGTTGGCGAACTGCTGGGCGTCTTCGATCCACAGACTCCGGTCGGCCGGGACGAGGGTCTGCACGCCGAGCGTGTCCGGCTCGACGCGCAGCGCTTCGGGCGCGCCGCTGGTGATGATGGCGTTGCCGTTGATCGACCAGTGTGCCGTCTCGAACGAGCCCGGCGGCAGCGCTGCCGCGTTCCAGACGGGCGTGAGAGCGCCCGACGCGATATCAACGCGTCCGTAGGCGCTGCCCCCCTCCAGATCCAGCCGGACCAGGAATTCACTCCCGCCAGGGCGCCACTCGATCGGTCCGGTGAAGCGCCGGTAGCCCTCGCCCGGCGTGTAGTCGCTGGCGCTGAGCAGGACCGTCTGGCCTTCCGCGTTGCGGATCCAGACGCCATCCACGCCCTGCCCGGCGGCCCGTGAGCCGTCCACGTCGGGCGTAGACAGCACATACGCGAGCCAGTCGCCCGCCGGCGACCAGGCCAGCGCGGTCACGTGCGGCAGGCGCCCATCGGCGGTGTTGGGCGGCAGGAAGGGCAGACCGTCAATCACCATGCTGCCATCCGGCGCCAGGTAGGCCAGCTTGCCATCCGGCGCGACATCGAACGCCGAGACGCCCGTGAAGCTCAGACTGAGCTGGTCGGGAAAGCCCAACCCGTAGGCCAGCCGCCAGACCTGAGCCTGCCCGGCCTGTTCCGACAGGAAGTAGAGCGTCTCAGGCAGCGCTTCGAGACCGGGCACCGGCTGGAATGCCGCCGGGTTATTGCCCGTATCCGGCACGAACTGCCCGCTGCCGTCGTCCAGAGGGAGAACCGTTGGGGGCCGGAGGACTGTACGCGTGGGGACCGCGGTTGGCGTGGCGCTGGGCGGGAGGTCCGGCGTGGGCGTGGACGGCGCCGGGCTGGGCGATGCCTCGAACGTCGTAGTCGGCGCCGGGGTCGGAGAGTCGGTTGAGACGACAGCGGCCAGGTAGGGCCTCCGGCGTGGCGGTGGCCGGCGTGATCCGCGGAATGGACAGGGTAGCCGTGACGACCAGAGGTTCGTCGTCCCGGGTGCGCAAACGTGCAGCCGGCTATTGTCGCGCCGACCATGACCAGGAGCAGGAGGGAAAGTGCACGATGTCGCATTGTGGGTTCCGGCAGAGCGTAACAAACAACCGTTCCCACGCATCAACAGCGCCGGGAACGGTTGTATAGTGGCCGGTCTGGGTGGTGCGGGTCAGGCCGCGCTTTCGAGCGTGCCGTCATCGCGCCACTGAAGCTGCTTGCCATCTTCTTTGACGATGATCTTCGGGCGCCCGGTCCCGCGGATAGCCTCGTCGTCCACGATCACCCGCTGAATGATGTCCCCAGGCGACGGCATCTCAGCATGACGTCGAGCAGCGCATTCTCCACGATGCTGCGCAGCCTGCGCGCGCCGGTTTCGCGCTCGGACGCCAGATCGGCGGCTGCTTCGAGTGCGTCCTGGGTGAAGACTATTTCGACACCGTCGAGGCGGAACATCTGCTCAAACTGGCGGACCAGCGAATTCTGCCCGGTCAGGATACGGACCAGCGCCGTCCGGTCGAGCGTGGATCCACGACCGTGATCACGGGCAGGCGCCCGACCAGCTCGGGAATCAGGCCGAATTTCATAAGGTCCTGGGCGCGATCCGGCAGCAGGGCGGTGGCGGAGGCGTCGTTCTGGCGTTGCGCGCCCCAAAGCCCAACGCACTCGCGCACCTCGACGCGATCTGCGATCACGGATGCCGTCGAACGTGCCGTTGCAGATGAACAGGATGTTCGGGTCGTCGATCTCGATGAACTCCTGGTGCGGGTGCTTGCGCCCCTTGCGGCGGGACGTTGGCGAGCGTGCCTTCGATGATCTTCAGCAGCGCCTGCCGTACGCCTTCGCCGCTGACGTCGCGCGGGATCGGTGGTTGTCGCCTGACTTGCGCGTGGTCTTGTCGATCTCATCGGATGTAGATGATGCCTTTTTCGGCGCGCGGAATGTCGAAATCGGCGGCCTGGATCAGCCGCAGCAGGGATGCAGCCCCGACGTCTTCGCCGACGTAGCCGGCCTCGGTGAGCGTGATGTGGCGTCCATATTTAATGGGACGTCCAGTACGTGCGCGCGAGAGTCTGCGCGAGCAGCGCCTTACCGCTGCCGGTCGGTCCAATGAGCAGCACGTTGCTCTTGTCGAGGTCTACCTCCGGCATGATGGTGCGGGCATTGATGCGCTTGTAGTGGTTGTACACCGCGACCGATAACACCCGCTTGGCGGCTTCCTGGCCGATCACGTACTGGTTCAGGACGTCCACGATCTTCGCGCGGTGCAGGGACGTGTTCGATCTTGAACTCGCCGTCACCCTGGTCCTTCTGCTAATCGTGGAGGATGTCGTAACACCGGGTGGACGCATTCATCACAGATGAACGCGCCATCTGGTCCGGGAATGAGCTGGTGTACTTCCTCGATGCTGCGCCGGCAAAACGAGCACCGCTGTGGTCCGATCAGGTAGGCTTCACGGACTTGCCTTCGCTCTTGGCCTGTGCTTTGCTCTCGCCCTTGTCAGTGTGGGTCCAGCACGCCATCGATCAGCCGTAGTCGACGGCCGCCCGGGCGGTCATGTACACGTCGCGGTCGGTATCTTCCTCGATGCGCGACAGGGTTGGCCCGTGCGCTCCACCAGAATCTGGTTGAGCAGATCGCGCTGGCGAATGATCTCGCGCGCCTGATCTCGATGTCGGATGCCTGCCCGCCGCCGCCGGATGACCACGGCTGGTGCGGATCGTGGCGCTCGGCAGGGCGAACCGCCGGCCCCGCGTGCCCGCCGTGAGCAGGATGGTGCCGAAGCTGGCGGTGAGGCCCACGGCGACCGTCACCGGCGCTGATTTCATCCGGCGCATGGTGTCGTAGATTTTCAAGGCCCGCATAGATCATACCACCCGGCGAGTTGATATACATCTGGATCTCTTTGTCGGGATCTTCCCGGTTGAGGTACAGCAGTTGGGCCACGATCAGGTTGGCGATCTGATCGTTTATCCCGGTGCCCAGAAACACGATGCGTTCCTTGAGCAGCAGGGAGTAGATATCGTAGGCACGTTCCCCGCGCCCGCTGGTTTCGATGACCATCGGGATCAGACCATTATACAGGTCCATCTTCAGACTCCTCTCTAGTCCGCGATGTCAGTCTGCTCATCAACCGCTTCGGGTTCAGCAGCGCTCGCCTCAGCGGTTTCGACGACGTCCTCTGCTGTGGCTTCCGTGTCTTCGGCGGCCCCGGCTGGCTCAGCCTCCGGCTCAGTCTCTGGCTCGGGCTGGTCGGGGCCAACGGGCGGATTCTCGCCCTTGGCAATCGCCACCAGCCGGCCCAGCACCCGGTCGGAAACGAGCTGGTTCGAGATGTTGTTGCGGCTCTGGTCGGTCGTCAGATACTGCCGGAACCGGCTCGCGTCCTCGCCGCCCCACATCTGGCTGATGCGGTCGATCTCCGCTTCGACGTCCTCAGCGGTGACGCCCAGCTCCTCGCGGCGGACCAACTCGCCCAGACCCAGCGCGCGCTCGGCACGCCAGATGGCGCGCTCGCGGTATTCGCTGCGCAGGTCTTCCTCGGTGCGGCCCGCGATCGTCAGGTATTCCTTCAACGGAAGGCCCTGCTGGCGCATGTTCTGGTCGATTTCCTCGAGCAAATCGTCCAGGTAATCCTCGACTACTTCATCCGGATAGTGCATGGTTGCGCCGCTGACGAGCCTCTGCAGGGCCTCTTCCAGCACGCGCTGGTCGGCCAGCCGCTCGGCTTCTTGCTGGAGTTCCTCGCGCACCTTGATGCGCAGCTCGAGGATCGTCTCGATCTCGTCCTGGCTGATGCGTTTGGCCAGGTCATCGCTCCATTCGGGCACAGTGCGCGCCTGCACCTTCTCGAGATGCGCGTCGCAGCGCAGGGTCCGGCCGGCCACTGCTTCGGTGTCGTAATCTTCCGGCACTTCGAGCGTGAAGGTTGTCTCGTCACCGGCGCTCATGCCCACGATCTGGGCCGAGAAACCGGGGAAGAGATCGTCATCGTCCTCACGCAGCACGCGGTCGTAGCCATGCTGGTGAATGAGCACGCGCTCGCCGTGCTCATCGTCTTCATCGCCTTCTCCGCCGTGATCGTGATCGCTCTCTTCAGCCACGTCTCCCGACTCGGCCGCGGGTTCGGCTGACGCTTCGGCCTCGCCGCTGTCTTCGCCCTCGTCGCGATCTTCGCCCTCGTCGTCTGCGCCGTCCTGCGCCAGCATGACGACTTCAATGTGCGAGAAAGTGACCTGGTCGCCCATCTGGGCCGGGCGGTCGGCGGGCTCGAGCACAGCCTGTCCCTGCCGCAGATTTTCCATGGCATCGTCGACCATCTTGTCGGTGACCTCAGCGACTTCGTGTTCGACGCGAATGTCGCGGTAGTCGCCCAGGTCGATTTCGGGGCGCTTGGGGACGACGAAAATCAGCTTGAGGCCATCTTCTTCGTTGATGTCCTCCAGCGCGCCCGGCGCATACGGATCGATCCCGGAGCTGTCGAGGGCTTCCCGGTAGATCTCGTTGCCCAGCGTTTCGATTGTCTCGCTGAGGACATACTCGCGCCCGTACAGGTTCAGGATGATGTTGTATGGCGCTTTGCCCGGGCGGAAGCCCGGAATGCGGCCTTTCTGGGCGATCTTGCGCGCCGTCTGGCGCATCGCCTGCTCGAGGCGCTCCGGTTCGACCTCGACAGTCAGCCGGGCGGTATGATTCTCCAGGTGTTCGGTTTGAACGTTCAACATGCTATCCTTCACAATCTCGCAACACGGCGATTATAACATTCAGGCCAGGCACTGACCATATCCTGCCAACCTTCTTACAGAAGTCTTATGCACGAAAACGGGGCGCTGGCGGCGCCCCGCGGCATGGGGAAGATGGGACTCGAACCCATACGGATTGCTCCACATGATCCTAAGTCATGCGCGTCTGCCAGTTCCGCCACTCCCCCAAGGGCGCCCTCATTATAAAAGGCAATCGGGGTTTGCAAAAGGGTCAAATGGCCCGCTCAGTCCGGGTTGGCCAACAGATCGTCGGGGCCGACCACAGGCAGCAGGAACCAGAACGTGCTGCCCTCGCCGGGCGTGCTCTCCAACTGGATAGTGGTGTTTATGCCGCGCGCCAGCAGCAACGCCAGCGCCAGGCCCGTACCAGCGCCCCCATAGCGCCGGGCAGGCGAACGGTCTACCTGGTAAAACGCCTGGAAGATCCGCTCGTGCTCCTCGCTGGGGATGCCGATGCCGCGGTCTTCCACGCCGATCCACACACGATCAGGAGCGAACAGGTCTGCCCGCAGAGTGATCGGGGTATCGCCGGGGCTGAACTTGAGCGCATTGTCCAGCAGGAGCTGCAGCAGCCGCCCCACTGCCCGCTTGTCGGCCAGCACGGGCGGCAGATCGGGGTCGATCTGCAGATCGATGCGCTCGAGCGCGAAGCGAGACGCCCAGTTGCGTTCGAGATACCGCATCGCCAGCGCGGCGGCTTCTTCGACCGACACCATGCCAAACCGGATGTCATATGTCTGGGCGAGCTGGCGCATGCTCTCGACGACGCTCTCCAAGCGTGCGACTGCCTGGGTCGCCATATGCGCGAGCATGGCCTGGTCGCGCTGGTTGTCTTCGGCGATGTCTTCCGACAGCAGGTACACCGCCGATTTGACCTGGAGCAGGGGCGTGCGCAGCTCGTGCGAGACCGTGTCGATGATCTCCGTCTTGAGCCAGTTGGCGCTCTGGGACTCGGTGGCGAGCTTGCGGTTCTCGTACAACAGGCGGTCGAACTGGCCGCGAATGCGCAGCAGCGAGTCCACCCAGGTGAGTAGATCCGTGCTGGCTACAGTGCGCGGGAGCACGACATCGGCCTGGCAGGCCGGCCCGCTCGCGCGCCCGTTTTGCGCCGGATCGGCGAGCACGATGATCGGGAGAAAACCCAGCGCGTCATCCGCCTTGAGTTGGTCGGCGAGCAGCGCGGCGTCCGCATCAGGTAGGCTCGTGTCGAGCAGAACGACGTGAGGTTGCTGGCTGTCGATGGCCCGGAGCGTCTCTTCAGCAGAGCGAGTGGTCAGAACGTGGTATCCATGGTCGGCCAGCTCGCGTTTGAGAGCGCCCCTTGCCCGCCGGTCGCCGCAGGCAACCAACAGCGTAATGCGCGACAGGTCGGTTGGGACGCGCGCAAGGTGCAAGGCCGTGGAAAGCTCATCAGTCACTGGGATCAACCTCAGCGCAAGCCAGTCTCAGCATCCCATTCTACCGGAATGACTACCGGCACGAAAGCAAAGCGTATTACAAAACCACTAGAGTATGGTTTGATTTTCGGTCTAATCCTGCCAAAGGACGTGTTGCCCCCAGCTTACCAGGGGAAACACGTGCATTTGAGCGGCAGGAAGGTCTTGATCGTCGTCAAGTGCAGCGGCGCGCCACTATAATAGACTACGGGAGAAGCATACGCATGGCAGAATGGGCGTTTGCGCTATAATCCGCCTGACAAGTGATGATCTGAAGCGCCGACCACGTTGGCGCCGGTCAGAAAGAGTGAGGACTTACGTGACTGATCAGAATCTGTACGATAGGGTAATGGCCGCGCTGGGAACGGTGATCGAGCCGGAGCTACACCGCGACTTGGTGAGCCTCAACATGGTCAAAGATCTGTCGATCGACAACGGTGTGGCGCGCTTCACGATTATGCTGACCACGCCTGCCTGCCCGCTGAAAGATGTCATGTACCGTGCGGCGAAGGCAGCCGTGACCAAGGTGGATGGCATTCAGGACGTCGACATCAAGTGGGACTCCAACGTGCCGACCGACGGCCGCATCTTCGGGCATGTGTCTGTTCCGCTGCGCAGCGTGATCGCGATCAGCAGCGGCAAGGGTGGCGTGGGCAAGAGCACAGTGGCGGTCAACCTCGCCGTGGCGCTGGTCCAGAGCGGGGCGCGCGTCGGCCTGATGGACGCCGACATTCTGGGACCGAACATTCCCAAGATGGTCGGGCTGGGCTACGCGCCGCCGCCGATCACCCCGGAAAAGAAGCTCGTGCCGTTCGAGGTGTTCGGCATCAAGGTGATGAGCATGGGCTTTCTGGCCGATCCGAATACGCCGATGATCTGGCGGGGCCCGATGCTGCATGGCGCGATCCGGCAGTTCTTCACCGATGTGGATTGGGGCGAGCTTGACTACATGATCGTCGATTTGCCACCGGGGACCGGTGACGCCCAGCTCAGCCTGGCGCAGTCGGTGCCGCTGACCGGCGCCGTCATCGTGACCCAGCCGCAGAGCGTCGCCGTGGATGACGCCCGCCGCGGCCTGGCGATGTTCGAGAAGCTCAACGTGCCGATCCTGGGCGTAATCGAAAATATGTCCGGCGATCTGTTTGGTGCGGGCGGCGGCGAGCAGCTCGCTCAAGAGCGCGATGTGCCGTTTCTGGGGCGCATCCCGCTGACGGCGAACGTCCGGGTGGGCGGCGATAGCGGGCATCCGGTCGTGGCTGATGATCCCGATTCGGAGGCGGGCCAGGCGTTCCACAGCGTGGCACAGGCCATCGCGGCGCGCGTGAGCGTGCTGCTGCTGACCTCGCAAAACACCATTCCGCTGAACGTGATCAAATAGGCTGGAACCGGCAGCATGGCGCGCGGCCCTGGACAGTGGTTGGTGTCCGGGGCCGTTTTCGTGTTTGGGTTCATGTGTCTATAATTAGCGACCGTGCCGTTGAGGTTTCCGTGCGCTGCGCGTGTAAGAAACAGTCGGGAGGGCGAGACCGTGCTCGAGGGGCTGCTGGTCGATCTGGTGCCGTTTGGGGATGCATTCGTCGCGTGCGAACTCGAGTGGCTGAACGGCCCGATGCGCGAGTGGTGGGGCCTGGATGGCCTGCTGACCGGGAGTCGCCTGGCGCACCTTCGGTAGGAGGGTCAGTCCCGGCCCGGGTCTCGCGAGCGGCTTGTGCGCTTTGGTATCCGCGCTAAAGATGGGCGGCCCATCGGCGTCTTCTCGCTGATGGGAATTGACATGACGCATCGACGGGCTGAGGTGGACGCCGGGATTGGCGATCCGGATTACTGGGGCGGAGGATACGGCTCGGACGCGATGCTGTTGATCACGGCGTATGCGTTCGATTGGCTCGATCTGCGCCGGCTGTGGCTGCGCACCCGCGACGACAACCTGCGCGCCCAGCGGCAGGTCGAAAAATGCGGCTTTACGCGCGAGGCAGTATGGCGCGATTTGGTGCATTTCGGTGTGCGGCATCACGCCATGTTGAGTTATGGCTTGCTGCGCGAGGAGTGGCCCGGGCGCGCCGCTCTGGTCGAGCGGCTGGGGCTGGCCGAAAAAGCCAGCGCGCTCGGATACAGCATACAGCGAGGATAGGTCCGAATGAGTGACGAGCGACTGATCGAGATGATCCGGGTGCACCTGGGGCGCTATTCAGAAGCCGGCATGCTGGACGTGTACAAGCTGCTGCACCAGGCGACGTTCGGCCCCGGCCACCTGATCACCAATCGCAACAGCGCGCGCGAATGGCTGGAACAGGAAGCCGGACTGATCATCCCGTCAGCCGAGGAAGCGCTGGTCGAGAGCGTGCATCCCCATGGCGACATCGTCCGCATTCACCTGCGACCCTATCTCGCCCGTGAGACCAACCTGAAACCGCTGCTGGATGCCTTCGTGCGTTCCGCCGAGCAGATCCGGGGCGATCCGGCGATCATGAGTGAGCGCTGGCGCTTGTTCGAGAGCCAGTGCGCGCCCGCCGGTGAATTCTCGGATCAATTCGACCCGCGCGAGGTCCGGCTGTTTGGGCGGACGCGCTCCGCCGAGAACTGGCCTGCCGTGCATCATTCACCTGCGTACCAACGCGTCTACCATCCCGCCTACCGGGTGCTGAGCCGGACTGAAGCCGAGGCGCTCTGTGCGAAGATCGGCGCGCGCTACGATCCGGTGTAGACGTCGGGCGCGGCGGACAGCGGGACGTGCTTGCGCCCGTTGACCACGCGCCGGATAGCATAGGGGCCTTTGCCCTGCGATTCGTAATAGGTCCGCATGAGCATTTCCATCATCAGGCCCAGCAGAACAGACTGAATCGCCAGGACGCCAAACAGCGCCGCCAGAATCGGCCACGGCGAGTTCCAGCGCAAGTCGCCGGTGGCGATGCCGCTGACGGCCATCACCAGGACGCTGATCGCGCTCAACACCGAGAGTACGAAGCCGGTCCCGCCAAAGATGTACATT
The DNA here is from genome assembly GCA_040767355.1 of Aggregatilineaceae bacterium. Lineage (GTDB taxonomy): Bacteria > Chloroflexota > Anaerolineae > Aggregatilineales > Aggregatilineaceae > LM3-B42. The sequence goes on from JAXGOS010000028.1 coordinate 47,391, forward strand.
GGGCGCGTGTTGTACTTGGTGAGAAAGGTGACGGTCATCAGGTCGAGCACGACTTTGACGGTCCGCCACAGGCCGTATTTCGATTTGCCGTGGATGCGCGGGCGGTGGTTCACCACACGTTCCACGATGCGCGCGCCGGCGGCATTCGCCAGCACAGGGATGAAGCGGTGCATCTCGCCGTAGAGCCGGACGTGATCCAGCACCTCACGGCGATATGTTTTCAGCGTGCAGCCGTAGTCGTGCAACTGGACGCGCGTGACGGTCGAGATCAGGCGGTTCGCGATGTGGGAGGGCAGCTTGCGCGACAGCGCGCGATCCTGCCGGTTCTTGCGCCAGCCGCTGACCAGATCGTAGCCTTCGGTCTCCATCTGCTCGAGCATCAGCGGGATATCGTGCGGGTCATTCTGCAGATCGGCATCCATGAGTGCGATGATGGCGCCGTTGGCGTGGTCGATGCCGGCCTGGATGGCCGCGGTCTGGCCGAAGTTGCGGCGCAGCAGCACGGCGCGCACCGTGTCCGGGTTTTCGCGCGCCAGCTCGTCAATCTGGCGGGCGCTGGAGTCGGAACTGCCATCGTCGACGTAGATGATCTCGTAGCGTAGATCGAGGTCGCCCAGCACGCCGGTCAGCTCGTCGTGCACGGGCCGGACGTTGTCTTCTTCGTTGTAGACTGGCAGGACAACCGATAGGTCGAATGGGTACCGGTGGTTGTTTATGGACGGCGCCACGTTTGTTTGCTCCTGGCTTGCTGAACACACGGTCAAGATGAGGCGGCGGGACGCTTACTGCCCGGCCGCTTGCCGGTCGTCGCCGCTCGCTGGGTTGGCCGGCTCGGTGTGAATGGTGATGCGCTGCACCGCGGGCTGCTCGGTGCGAATCGCGGTTTCGACCTGTTCCGCGATGGCGTGTGCCTCTTCGACACTCACGGACTCTGGCAGGTTGCAGTGCAGGGTCATCGCGTAGCCGCCCAGCGCCAGCCGGACCGTCGGGCTGTGCCAGTTCGCGTCCGGGTATAGGCGGGTGGCGGTGGCGAGCGCCTGATCGCGCAAGTCGAGAGCGGCCTGTGAGTGCATCAGGGGAGCGCCCTGTTCGTTGGCCGGCTCGATATGGGTGACGATCTCGCGCACGCTGGCGAGCCGGTGCCGGAGCCGCGCCTCGAACTCGCTAACCTGTTGGTGGGCGTCTCCCAGCGTGAGCCCCGGCTGGACCTCCACGTGCATCTCCAGCGCAATGCCGCCGCGCACCGGGATCGGGACGACTTCGTGAACGCTCAGACCCATCGCGTCGGCGACGGCGCGCGCTTCGAGCGTGTAGTCGAGCGCCGGATCGCGCTGCGGCGCGAAGTGCACCTGGACTTCCTCGACCTCGGGATACCGGGTGCGGACGCGATCGCGAATTTCCCTGGCGATGGCGTAGGCGTGATCGGTGGTGGTGGCGGGCTTGATCTGCGCGTCGATATCGACGAAAATGCCGTCCGCCGGACCACGGCTGCGCACGCGCACGGTCTTTTCCAGGCCGGGCACCCCTTCCAGGGCGGCTTTGACCCCACCCGGATCGAGCGTCTGACGATCGGCCAGGATGTTGCTGGTCCGCCCGATGATCGAGAACCCGGCGCGCGTGATGACGCCTACGATCACGACGGCGACGACGATATCGATCACGGGATACCCCAGAGCCGTGACCGCCAGGCTTACGATCACCGACAGCGAGACGTAGAAATCGCTGGCGGTGTGGGACGCGTCAGCCAGCAAAATGTCCGAGCCCAGCGCGGTGCCTTTCCGTCGCTCGTACAGCGTGACGGCCAGGTTCACGATCATCGTGCCGATCATGACCCCAAAACTGGCCGGTGTGACGTTCGGGCTTCCCCCGTTCAGAATCCGGTCGATTGTGGTCTGGATGATTTCCCACGCGGCGACGAGCAGCAGGCCCCCAATCGCCAGCGTGGCGAGCGTTTCAAAGCGGCGGTGCCCGTACGGGTGATCCTCATCCG
>JAXGOS010000029.1:0-47972 GCA_040767355.1 Aggregatilineaceae bacterium
ACACTGCCGAAGATATCTCGATGCTCGAAAGCATCGCCGGGGCGACGGCCTCCGCGATCCGCAACGCGCAGTTGTACGACCAGACCGCCAGCCGCCTGGGCGCGCTCGAAACGCTGCACCAGATGGCGCTGGCACTGGCCTATGCACAAAGCCCGGACGTCATCGCCGAGCTGGTCATCACGGCGGCGCACGCGCTGGCCCGGCCCGCCCAGGTGCAGTTCATCCTCGACCCGCGCCCGGCCCAGCCGGCCCAGGCGTGGACCTCGACGGTGGCCGAATCGGGCGCGCTGTCGATCGTCCCGGCGAAGGGCGGCCCGGCGGCCAGCCGGTTGGTCGAAGAGGCGCGCGCCACCGGGCAGCCGGTCGTGCTCGGCGATCTGCGCGACCAGCCGGCGCGGCAGGCCGAATTCGGCACCCCCTGGCCGGTCGAGGCCGCGGCGATTTCTCCGGTCCGCAGCGGCCAGGACCAGTTGGGCGTGCTGGCGCTGCTCTACGACACGCCGCAGATCGTCCGCCGCGACCTGCTGCGCACGCTAGACCTGCTGTGCATCCAGGTGGCGGCAGCGCTCAAAAATGCCGAATACACGGTTACGTTGCGCCGCCAGCTCAACGAGACCGCCGCGCTGCACGAGCTGGCTCGCCGCGTCAGCAGCAGCCAGACGCTCGATGAGATCCTGGATCTGGTCGTCAAGACCGTGCACGACATTTTCCACTGCAAGGCCGCCGGCGTCGCCCTCTACGATCCGGACGAAAACATGGTCGTGATGCGCGCGGCGGTGGGCCTCAAAGAGGAGCACTTCAAGCAGGCGCGCTTTGCCCTGGGCGAATACGTGGCGGGGCAGGTGGTCGCCACAGGCGAGGTAATCTACGTGCCGGACACGTACGCCGATCCAAATTTCCGCCTGATCGATCCTGACCTGCGCTCGCTGCTCGTCGTGCCGCTGACAGTTCAGGATCGCACCATCGGCACACTGAGCATCGACAGCGCCGAGCCGCGGGCGTTCAGGTCCGACCACGAGCGCCTGCTGACCATCGCGGGCAGCCAGATCGCCGCCGCGATCGAAACCGTGCGCCTGCTGGATGAGACGCGCCACCACGCCAGGCAGCTGGCCGCGGCCAATGCCGAGCTGGCCGCGCTCGATGAGCTGCGCACCAAGCTGCTGCAGGACGTCAGCCACGAGCTGCGCAGCCCGCTGTCGCTGGTGCGCGGTTACGCGGGGCTGCTGCGCGACGGCGAGCTGGGGGAGGTTATCCCGCAGCAGGTGGAGGCTCTCGACATCATCGACCAGCGCGCCGAGCTGATCACCAAGCTGATCGGCGACATCCTGGCCGCCGAGCAGATCAGCCCCAAGACGCTGGAGCTGGGGACGGTGGATCTCGGGCAGTTGTGCGCGTGCGCCGTCGAAGGGATGTCGCTGGTGCACCACGACGAAGCGCTGACCTTCGAGCTCGATCTGCAGGCGAGCGCGTGTTGGGTGGACGGCGACCGCAACCGGCTGAGCCAGGTGCTGGACAACCTGCTGGGCAACGCGGCTAAGTTCTCGCCGGATGGCGGCACGATCACGTTGCGTGTAATGCGCAGCGCCGACGGCCAGCGCGTCACCGTGAGCGTGACGGACCAGGGCATCGGCATCGCCGCCGACCGACTGCCGCACCTGTTCGAGCGTTTCTACCAGGGCGACCGGATGATCAAACACCGCTTTGGCGGGTCCGGACTGGGGCTGTACATCGTCAAGCAGATCATCGAGGCGCACGGCGGGACCGTGTGGGTGGACAGCCAGGAAGGCCAGGGCAGCACATTCTCGTTTGCGCTGCCAGTGAGGGAAGGGTGAGCGCGTGGTGTGTTTGAATGTGGGGACGGTGATTGATCGCGACAGCGCGCTGTGGGGGCGCCTGCGGGCATGGCCGAAGGTCGAGCTGCACCGCCACCTGGAAGGCTCGATCCGGCTGTCGACGCTGATCGAAATCGCGCGCGAGTTCGACCTGCCGCTGCCGTCCACCGATCCCGAACGGCTGCGCCCGCTGGTGCAGATCACCGACGACGACGAGCCGACCTGTTCCGTCTTCCTGAGCAAATTCGAGACGCTGCGCCAGTTCTACCACTCGCCGGACGTGGTGCGGCGTATCACGCACGAGGCCATCGAAGACGCCGCGCGCGACAACGTCACCTATATGGAGCTGCGGTTCACACCTGCCGCGCTGGCCCGGCACAACGGCCACGACTACGAAACGATCATCGGCACGGCCTGCGACGCGGCCCGCCACGCCCAGGCCGCCTACGGCATCACGGTCCGGCTGATCGTCTCGGTGAACCGCCACGAGAGCGTGGACACCGCGCGCGCGGTGATCCAGGCGGCGCTGGCGCTGCGTCCCCGCGAAGTGGTGGCGGTGGATCTGGCCGGCAAGGAGATCGGATACCCGGTGCACCCGTTCGAGCCGCTGTTCCGCCGGGCGCGCGAGGCCGGACTGCACCTCACCGTCCATGCCGGCGAGTGGGACGGGCCGCACAACGTCGGCGAGGCGGTCCGGCACATGGGCGCCGAGCGCATCGGGCACGGCGTGCGGATTGCCGAAGATCCGGCCGTGATCCGGCTGGTGCGCGAGCGCAGCGTCACGCTCGAGGTGTGCCCGACGAGCAACCTTTACAGCGGCGTGGTGGGCAGCCTGGCCACCCATCCCCTGATCGATCTGGCCGCGCAGGGTGTCCTGACCACGATCAACACCGACGACCCGGCGCTGTGCAACATCGCGCTGACCGACGAGTTGATGGTAGCCCATGTTGCCCTGGGGCTGTCATTGGACGCCATCCGGCAGAACATCGTCAACGCGGCGCGGGCGGCGTTCCTGCCGGACGGCGAGCGGGCGGCGCTCGTCGCGCGGATTCGCGCCGCATTAGGTGTGAACGGCGCGGCCCTGGTTCAGTAGCAGGCGGCGCCCAGCGCCATCTGCAGCGAGGCCGCGTCCGGGATGGTCGTGTAGGCCACCGGCGCCAGGTTGGCGCCCAGGATGCTCCACCGCTGCGGCACCAGCGCGTTATAGCTCACGCGAAAGCAGCCCCGGTACACCCCCAGGCTTCCGTCGGTCCGGTAGCCGAACACCACCGCCGGGATGCGCCCGGCTTCCAGCGCGTAGGTCTGGCCGCTCCACTGGTATCCGCCGTAGAACAGAACCGCCTCGGTCGTGTCGGCGAAGCCCGCCGCGAAGCTCTCATAGGTCTGGGGCGGGTTCATCCACAGGCTGTAGGCCGCGGTGAAGTCGCGCCGGTTGATCGCGTTGTAGTACGCCACCAGAAGCTGCTGAACGCTGGTATACAACCCGTCGGTCGTAACGTGCGGGTAGCAGTTGATATTCAGGTACGGCGCGATCATCTCCGGGCTGGGCACCAGCGGAAGCTGCGCGAAATCGGCACCGGCAATCGCCCACTGGCCGATCCCGCTGGCGGTCCCGGTGTACGCCAGCTCGTAACAGCCATTGAAGGCCGCGACGCTGCCGTTGGCCCGGTAGCCGATCAGCACGCCGGGCACGGCGCCCACCAGCGCCCCGGCACTGGCCGGCTGGAACCCCCCGAAAGTGGCATCGACGCGCACCGTGTCGGCGTAACCGGCCACGAAGCTGTCGTAGGTCTGGGGCGGGATGGACCACTGGTTATAGGCGATCGCGTAGTTGTGGCTGTTGATGTAGCTGTAGTAGGTGTCGAGCAGGCCGCGCGGCGAGACATTCCCCCCGGCGCTGACGGTCGGCGCGGCCAGCGCGGCGGCGAGCGTGGCCACCAGCACGGCGGCGACCAGACGGTACCTTCGGCGAGTCAGCGGTCAGGCCCTCCTGTGTGGTTGATCGGATGGCAGATGATCCCGTATAGCGACCATTCCGGCGCCCGGCAGGCAGCGCCGGGGCAACGTTCCCCGCCTGTCGCGCGCCGCCTCGGCCTGCGTTCCCTCGAGCTTTTGGCCCATCGGCGCTACGGGATTTCCGGACACTGGCATACCCGGAACAGCCGATGGCCCGCAAGATCTTCCACCTGGACCTGACGCGTTTTTCTGCGCGGTCGAAGAGCAGCGCGACCCGTCGCCGGCTGGCAAACCGTTCGCGGTCGGCGGCCAGCCGGACTGGCGCGGCGTGGTCGCGTCGTGCTCGTACGCGGCGCGAACCTACGGCGTGCGCTCGGCGATGCCGATGGCGACGGCGCTGCGCCTGTGCCCTGAGCGATCGTCGTTCCGCACAGTTTCGGCGCGTACCGCGAAGCGTCGCACGCGGTGATGGATCGCGTCAACGACCCGACGCCGCTGGTCGAGCAGCTCGATCGACGAAGTGTTTCCTCGACGCGACCATGCTGCCGGACCCTGCCGAGGACATCGCGCGGCGGCTGCAGGCCACCATCAACGACGATCTGCGGCCGCCCTGTTTCAAGCTGGGCGTGGCGACCAACAAGCTCGTCGCCAAGATCGCCAACACGGTCGGCAAGGCGCGCGCCGGACCGGCCACCCGCCCAACGCGATCCAGGTGGTGCCGCCCGGCGAAGAGGCCGCGTTCCTGGCGCCGCTGCCCGTCGAGGAGCTGTGGGGCGTGGGGCCGAAGACCGCCGAGCAGCTCGCGCGGCTGGGCCTGCGCACCATCGGCGACATCGCGCGCTGGCCGGAAAGCGACCTGGTCCGGCGCTTCGGCAAGCACGGCGAGCAGCTTGCCGAGCGCGCGCGGGGGATCGACGAGCGCCCGGTCGAGACGGTCCGCGAGACGAAATCGATCAGCAAGGAGACCACCTTCGCCCGCAACGTGAGCGACGCGGCCACGCTCCGGCGCACGCTGCGGCGGCTGGCGGACGGGGTGGGCGCAGTCCGGCACGAAGGGCTGAGCGGCACGACGATCAAGATCAAGCTGCGCTGGGAGGATTTCACCACGCTCACCCGGCAGGTGACGCTCGACCACCGCCTCACCGATCAGGGCCGGCGAGATCGCGGAGGTGGCGCTGCGGCTGCTGGAGGAGCACTGGCTGCCGGGCCGCCCGGTCCGGCTGATTTGTGTGGCGTGGGGATCAAGGCTTCGAGACGCCGCACCGGCGAGCTTGGCCTGTGGGACGATCGAGGCGCGATGGAGCAGAACCGCCGGGCCTGCAGTCGACGCTCGATGCGCTGCGCGAGCGCTTCGGCGACGCCGTCCAGCGCGGCAGTGACCTGGGGCCGACGACGCGACTGGTCAACCGCCCGCCGCCGAGCGACTCGCCAGCCAGCCGGTCGAGAAGGCCGCCTGCAGGTTATAGCCGCCCGTATCCGCGTCCAGGTCGAGCACTTCGGCGAAATACAGCCCGCCACCAGCCGCGTGCGACTCCATCGTGCGCGGGTCGATCTCGCGCAGGTCGACGCCCCCGGCGGTGATGATCGCTTGCGCCACGACCGGTAGCCGGTCACGTCCAGGTAGAACCCCTGAGCCACCCGCGCAGACGCCCCCGCCCCTGGTGGTGATCCGCGGACGGCCTGTCGGGCGGAATGCGCGCCAGCTCGCAGCACACCGATCAATTCTGCGCGGCAGCAGGCCCTTGAGCACGGTGTGAAACTGTTGCCGGGCCGTGCGCGTCCAGGTCGCGAGCAGGCGCGCGTCGAGCGCCGCCTCATCCAGTGCGGGCTTGAGGTCGATCGTCAGCCGGACGCGCCCCCGGCGTCCAGCGCGTCGACCGCCGCCCGGCTCAGGCTGAGGATCACCGGCCTTGACACGCCGAAATGGTGAACAGCATTTCCCCGAAAGCGCTGGGCTGGGGCGCCGGCCGTCCACGCTGAGCGTCACGCGCACGTTGCGCAGGCTGAGGCCCTGCAGCCGGGGCGCGACGTCGCCGGCGGTTTCGAGCGGGACCAGCGCCGGGCGGACGGGGATCACCGTGTGGCCCACCGCCTCGGCCAGCCGGTAGCCGTCGCCGGTCGAGCCGGTGCCGGGATACGACGCGCCGCCGGTCGCCACGATGACCGCCGGCGCCCGGTAGAGCCCCGCGGCGGGCGGTGTCCTGGGCGACTGCCCGCGCCGGGTGGCGGGCGGGGCGACCTCGACGCCGGCGGCGCGCCCCGCCTCTACGACCAGCCGCTCGACCGGCGCGCCAACTTTGACCAGGACGCCCCCGGCGGTGGCCCAGCGCGCCAGCGCGTCGACCACCTCGCCCGCCTCGTTGCTGGCGGGGAACACGCGCCCTCCGCGCTCGATCACTGTCGGCACGCCGAGACCGGCGAAGAACGCGATCAGGTCGTCGGTGAAGAACTGCTGGAAGGCGGAATAGAGAAAGCGCCCGTTGGGGCCGAAATGCTCGACAAAGTCCGGCAGCGGCGCGACGTTGGTCAGGTTGCAGCGGCCCTTGCCGGTGATGCGCAGCTTGCGACCGGGACGGCTCATTTTTTCCAGCAGCAGGGTCCTGGCGCCCAGCCGGGCCGCGTGCCCGGCGGCCATCAGCCCGGCAGCGCCGCCGCCGATCACGATCACGTCGCAGGCGGTCACCGGCTACTCCGGCAGGTATTCCGCGAGGAAATCATGCCAGATGCCTTCCGGATCGTAGCGTTGGGCGGGGTCGGGGTGCAGGGCGTGACGATTCTCGCGCACCAGCTCGCGCAGTTCGCGCCCTTTGTCGTCCAGCACGGTGTCGATCAGGTCGAAGCGGTCCGGGTCGATCACTTCCGGCAGCGCCACCTGGAAGCGGCGCAGGTCGATCTCCGGATAGGCGAAGACCAGGTCGCGCGACTGCTGGCGGATAGCTGTATCCATGAAGATGTCGATCACGCGCTCGATCCATTCCAGCGCCCACCAGCGGGACGCATCGCCAAAAGTCCGCTGGTAGATCGCGGCGGGCACCGTCCCCGTGCCGAAGGAGAACACGGTCGTCTGGGCGGGATTGTAGCGGCGCGTGTCGTCCGGGTTGCGCGGATCGCACAGCTCCCAGGCGGTGACCAGCGCCGGGTTGCCGAAGATGCCCACGCCGCCATCGACCAGCCAGCGCTTGACCGGCTCGCCCGCCGGCAGCTCGATCGGCGGGAAATAGGTTGGGATGCACGATGAGGCCAGCATCGCGTCGATCAGCTTCATGTGCCTGTACTGCTCGGTGGCCGTCGTCTTGAGGAAATGCGTGCGCCGGGCGGCGACCTCGGTGGCGGTGATGATCACCGTCGGGCCGTGCGTGGTCTGGCGGAGATAGTCGCCCGCTTCGCCCAGCGTCGGATCGGCGTTCGGGATTGGGTGGTCCTGCAAGATGCGCCCGATGACCGCGCGCAGCGGGTCGAACGAATAGCGCGCGGGCAGCAGCGCGTAGAGGACGATATCGCCCAGCGGCAGCCGCTCCAGCAGCGCGGCCAGCCGGTTGGGCAGGCGTACCCGGCTCAGCAGCGGGATCTGCCGCCCGAAGGGCCGCAGCGGGCCGGGCTGGGCGAAGATGTCCGCGCCGAGCGAGCGGTAGAAGGCCAGCAGTTCCTCGCCGGACAGCCCCGCCGCCAGCGCCACCGCGATCAGCGAGCCGGTGCTCGTCCCGGCGAAGACCTTGACGCGCGGCGAGTCGATCAGCCGGTCCACGCCCAGCAGGCGCTCCAGCTCGATGATGCCCTGCGCGACGATCGCGCCGCGCACACCGCCGCCATCGACCGCGACGCCGATGTGCTCCCGAATCCCGTACGCGTTATCCCCGTTCATGTCGAGTCTCCCCCGTTCAGGTCTCTACCACGCCCCACAGCCGGACGGTGTTATCGTGCGAGGCCGAGGCCAGCAGCCGCCCGTCGGGGCTGAACGTCACCGCGCACAACCCGCCCTCGTGGCCGCTCAACACGCGGAAGGCGCGGGTCTGCCCGGCCAGGTCGATGCCTTTCCACAGGCGAATGTTGCCGTCCAGCGAGGCCAGCGCCAACAGCGCGCCGCCCGCGCTGAAAGCCAGCCCACGCGCCGTGTTGGCGTTGAAGTCCGCATACCGGATCGCGGTCACTTGGGCGCGGGTCGCCACGTCCCACACGACCACGCCGCCCGCTTCCAGGGCGGCGGCCAGCAGGGTGCCGTCCGGGCTGAAGATCGCCCGCCGGATCGCGTCCTGCCCCGGCAGGGTGGCGGTCACTTCGCGCCGCTGCACGTCCCACAGCCGGAGCGCCCCGTCGCCATAGGCCGCGGCGAGCGTCTCGCCGTTCGGGCTGAAATCGACGGCGGTGACCGGCCCGGCGCCCGCATCCAGCACGGCGAGCGCCGCCCGGCTCGACGGGTCCCACAGGCGGGCGGTCCCGTCTTCGGAGGCCGAGGCCAGCCGCCCGGTGTGCGCGTCGAACGTCACGCTGAGCACCGGCCCGGTGTGCCCGATCAGCGCGGTCAGGCAGTAGCGTTTTTCGACGCTCCACAGGCGCACGGTGCGGTCGTCGGACGCCGAGGCGAGGATCGCGCCATCGGGACTGAAGGCTACCGCGTTGACCGCCCGCTCGTGGCCGATCAGCGTCTTCATGCGCGTGTGCCGGGCGGCGTTCCACAGGCGGACGTTCTTATCCTCCGAGGCCGAGGCGAGCACCGTCCCGTCGGGGCTGAAGACGACATCCCTGACGCTCTCGCGGTGGCCGCTGAGCACGGTCAGCGTCTCGATCTGGCGCGCGCTGCCGAGTGTGATCGGCAGTTGACCGGCGCTGCGGCGGCGCGGCGAGGGCGGGGTCACCTGCGGCCCGCGTTTGTCGCGCAGCGCGGCGATCAGCTTGGCCAGCGCGTCGTCGCTCCCGGTGGCGAAGTTCACGTACTGCACCAGCCGCAGCCGGAAGGGAATCTCGCAGTCTTCGAGCAGGATCGGATAGATCGGCTTGCCCAGCTCCAGGAAGAAGCTCCATTCCACCTTGACGTTGTTCGAGCCGACCGAGGCGGGCGTCAGCACCAGGATCATGGCGCGCGCCGTTTCGAGCGCCGCCTGGACCTCGGCATCCCAGTCCTGGCTGGGCAGGATGTCTTCGTGATCGACCCAGGTCGGCAGGTTCTGCGCGCGCAGGTCGGTGGCGAGCCGGGTCACGAACGCGTCATTCTGGCTGGAGTGGCTGATGAAAATCATGGGCAGATCCGTAGGTGTGAGCGGGCGGACATGATTTGCCGCAAGTATACCGTAACCTATGCTACAATGCGTGTAGCGCGCGAAGACGGTGAAGGCACGGAACTTCGATGACTGGTTTTGAACCCGCCTACCGGCGCCTGCTGCGCGAAGGCGGCTTTCCGGAGCGCGTCCGGCAGGCGCAGGCCGCTCTGACCGAATGCAACCTCTGCGCCTGGCAGTGCGGCATCGACCGCACCCAGGGGCTGGGGGTCTGCCGCACCGGGACGCGGGCATCGGTCGCCAGCGCGTTCCCCCACATGGGCGAAGAGGCGCCGCTCACCGGGCGCCGCGGGTCCGGCACGATCTTTTTCGCGCGGTGTAACCTGCGCTGCCAGTTCTGCCAGAATCACGACATCAGCCAGACCGACGCGGGCGAGCCGGTCGAGCCGGAGGAGCTCGCCGGGCTGATGCTGCGGCTCCAGGCGATGGGCTGCCACAATATCAACTTCGTGTCGCCCAGCCACGTGATCGCCCCGATCATCGCCGCGGTCGAGATCGCGGCCCAGGCCGGGCTGGCGATCCCACTGGTCTACAACACCGGCGGCTACGATTCGCTGGCCGGGCTGTCCCTGCTCGACGGCATCATCGATATCTACATGCCGGATATGAAATACGCCGACGCGGTCCTCGCCCGGCGCTATTCGAAGATCCCGGACTATCCGGCCCGCAACCGCGCCGCCATCCGCGAGATGCACCGCCAGGTGGGCGACCTGCAGATCGACGGGGACGGGATCGCGCAGCGCGGGCTGCTGGTACGGCATCTGGTGCTGCCTGACGACGTAGCCGGGACCGCCGCGATCGTGCGGTTCCTGGCCGAAGAAATCTCGACCAACACCTATATCAATGTCATGGGTCAATATCGTCCGGCGTGGCGGGTGCAGGAGCAGAATATTGCGCCGCTCAACCGCCCGGTAACGTCCAGCGAGGTCCGGACGGCGCAGCGGCTGGCACGCGAGGCCGGGCTGCGCCTGGATCAGCGCTGGCTTTAGGTGGCCTGGCAGACCAGGACTGTGAGGGGAGCTCCATGGAAGAGTACGAGCGTATCGGGACCGTCACTCACTATTTCGACCGGATTGGCGTGGCCGTGGTGCTGCTGGAAAACGAGCTGTTCATCGACGACTGGATCCTGTTCTACGGGCCGAACACGGACCTGGAGCAGCAGGTGCTCTCGATGCAGATCAACCACGAGGCCATCGACCGCGCGGTGGCGGGCGAGGAGATCGCCATCAAAGTCAACGATGCAGTGCGCGAGGGGGACGACGTCTTCCTGATCCTGGACGAGCCGTCCTAGCGAATCCCGAACTGGCCGGCGGTGCTTTCGATGGCGCGGCGCGGGCTGGTCCCTTCGTCGCCCATACCCTCGGTCGCGAACCGGTAATCGTACTTGCGCATGAACTCGGCCAGATCGCGCTGCAGATCGCCCCAGAGCGCCTGTTGGATGGCGAGCAGGTGGGCCTTGTGCTGGATCTGTCCAGGGCCGTCGAGCGCCTGGCGCAGATGGGGCAGGCAGATCCCCTCCGAGCGGCGCAGGCCCTCCGCGAATTCGGCCTGATCCAGGTGCTCGAGCAGGTTGCGCAGCAGGTGATCCTCGACCGTGGCCTGGTGCACACAGGCCGGGCAGCGCTCCCTGGGCTGGAGCGCGCTGGTCGCCTGGCTCACCTGGCGCCGTCCATCCCCCGGGCGAACCGTCCCCATGTCCTCCAACAGGTGGCGCAGAATGCCTTCGTAGAGCACGGCGACGCCCAGGGCGCTGGCGTTCAACTCGCGCTGGACGTGCCAGGCATGCGTCGGGCAGAAGCCGCGCGCCGCGCGCATGGCCTCGTGCGTCGCGGGCTTGTTGACGTACTCGTAGACCAGGCTGTCCAGGAAGTGATGGACACTGTCGAGCGTCAGGCGGCAGACCGGGCAGCCAGGCTTGGCGAAGGCTTCGAACAGGTTATAGGCGTGTGACGATAATTTCATGCGAGCTCGCTTCCTCCGTGGACACAGCGCCATTATACCGCAGCCGCCGCGCCCGCCCGGCCGAGTTGCCTTAACGGGGGATCGGGCGTATGCTACAGTACGCGAACGGGTGCATTGTCGCTTGCTACTTTGTTAATGCTGTGTTAATGTTAAGTTGAGTCCTCACAGCAGTTGAAATCCCAACACATCAGGAGAACGACGTTGGCTAAATCACGCACCGATCAATTAGTAGAGCGCTTGCGCGATTTGCAGATCAGCTCGCCGGACGTCGAAGCGGCGGCCATCGTCAGCGTTGACGGGTTGAGCATAGCTTCCTCGCTGCCCAGCAATGTCGAGGAAGACCGGGTCTCGGCGATGTCGGCGGCCATGCTGTCGCTGGGCGAGCGGATCGCGAACGAATTAGGGCGGGGCGGCCTGGAACAGGTCTACGTCAAAGGCGAGCACGGCTATGTGATCCTCAGCGCCATCGGCGACGAAGCGGTGCTGACTGTGCTGGCCCGCGAACAGGCCAAGCTGGGCCTCATCTTCCTGGATATGTCCCGCGCGGTCAAAGAGCTGGATAAGCTGGTCTGACGCACCCGATCCGGTTGGCTTTCGCTTGATCATCCTCGGCGCCTGGCGCGGGAGTCGTGATGTCCCCGCGGTGGGGCGCTGCCAGAGAGGACACCGTGTCTGACAAAGCCCAGATTCTGATCGTCGAAGACGATCTCGACCTCTCCGATATGCTGCGCGACTTCTTCGATGTCCAGGGCTACGAGGTGCGTACCGCTGCCTGGGGCGAGGACGCCATCCGGCTGACTGTCGAGCATCACCCGGATATCATCGTGCTCGACATCCGCCTGCCGGATATCGACGGCTACGAAGTCTGCCGCCGGCTGCGCACGCAGCATCGCACGCACCACATGCCCATCATTTTCCTGACCGAGAAGCGCGACCGGGTCGATAAGCTGGCCGGGCTGGAGCTGGGCGTGGTGGACTACATCACCAAGCCGTTCGACATCCAGGAGCTGCGGCTGCGCGTGCGGAACGCGCTGCGCCGGGCCAGCCTCGCTGCGCCGGCCAACCCCGTCACCCATCTGCCCGAAGGACCGGCCAGTGACGAGGCGCTGGGCGCGCTGCTGGCGGGCGACGAGGATTGGGCGCTGCTGCTGGTGTCGGTGGCGGGCCTGGACGCCTTTCGCGAGCAGTACGGGTTCGTCGCCGCAGACGATGTGCTGCGCGCTGTCGGCCTGATGGTCCGCAACACGGCGCGCGAGGTGGGTGGCAGCATCGAGATCGGGCACCTGGAGCCGCACGATTTCGTCATGATCACCGGCGAGCCATCGCTGAGCGCAGTTCGCGAGCGGATCGAGGCGCGGCTGAGCCAATCGCTGGAATTCTTCTACCCGCTCAGCGACCGCGACGGCGCGACCGAGAGCCCGCTCTCCGAGCGCCTGGCGATGCTGATCGGGCAGGTCACCCACCGCGAAGGCCCCTTCGATGGCGTGCCAGCTCTCAAGTCCGCGCTGCTCGCCGCGCGCGCGCCGTACCGCCAGGGCCAGCCGGGCTGTGACGGGGAGTGAGGCCACCGAGGCCGAACCATGACCGACCGATTGATGATCGTAGATGATGATCTCGATACCCGTGCCATGCTCCGCGATCTGGTGCACGCGGCGACGGAAGCGACCATCGTCGAGGCCCAGGATGGCATGGAAGCCCTGCTCACGTTGCGCCAGCACGCCCCTGACCTGATCCTGCTCGATCTGGAGATGCCGGGTCTCAGCGGGCATGACTTGCTGATCGCGCTCAAATCGCACGGGTATAGCGGTCCGCTGATCGCCATGGCGCAGCGCGAGAGCGAGCAGTCCGTGCTGGAAGCCTTCCGGCTGGGCGCGACCGATTTCGTGGCCAAGCCGCTGCGCGAGGCCGAAGTGGTGGCGGTCCTCACCCGCGCGCTGGAGACGGTGGCCCAGGGCCGCCAGGGCGACCGGCTGGCGGAGGATCTGGAGGCCACCCAGGCTCAGAACAAGGCCCTGTCCGGGCAGCTCGCGACGCTGGGGATGGTGGGCGATATGGTCGTCCGGGGCGAGGATCTGAGAAGCCTGTTCGCACGCGTGCTCGACAGCGTGGTCGAGCTCACCGGGGCGGACTATGCCATGCTTCTGCTGCGCGACGACAAGCTCGGCAAGCTCGGAAGGCTCGTGCTGCGCGCTGGCAAGAACCTGCCGCTGGCGATGCTCGATCACCTGGACGAGCCGGTGCAGGATCAACTGGCCGACCTGGTGATGACCTCGCGCGAGCCGCTGACCGTATCCGGCGAGGCCCTGCGCCGCTTCGCCGTGGCGAGCGATCTGCAGGCCGCCGCCTATGTGCCGCTGGTCGTCCAGTCGACGGCGATCGGCGTGCTGGCTGTCGGGACCAGCGCGCCGGGCGCGGCGTTCAGCGAAGAGCAGGGCCGGGCGCTCAAAACGCTGGCGAATCTCACCGCCATCGCCCTGGTGAATGCGCGCCTGCTGGGCGTGATTCGCCAGCGCGCGGCGGAGTCCAACAGCCCGGCGGATCTGGCCGAGCGCCAGGCGCGCCAGATGCAGGTGCTGTTGGTCCGGCTCAAGCAGCCGCTGGACGCGATCGAGGCCGAGCTGAGCCGTTTGATCACGGGGGGCGAGGGGCCGCTCGCCAGGAACCTGAACAACAGGCTGGCCGGAATCCAGCACCAGATCCGGCAGCTTCAAGCGCTGGTGAGCAACCTGACATCGCGCCCTGAATGAGCGGGGTGTTGGCGGGGGGGAAAATCACGTGACAGGTGAGCGAGTGCTGGTCGTGGGCGGCACGCCCCAGGCGCGATCGCAGGCCGGGTCGATCCTTGAGCCGGCGGGATATGACATGCTAGCAGCAGCGGACGCCGCCGAAGGAGCGATCCTGGCGCGCGACCTGCTGCCCGATGTGATCCTGGCCCTGCACAGCGCGGACCATCCGGCGGGCCTGGAACTGCTCGAGGCGCTGTACGCCGACCCGGTCGATGTGCCCGTGATCCTGATCGTCGCAGAAAGCTCCGAGGAACTGGCCGTCCAGGCTTTGCGCTTGGGCGCTCACGATTATCTCGTCCAGCCGGTGGAGGCTGGCGCCCTGCTGGACGCCGTCGCGGGCACGATCCGCCGCTACTGGATGGGGCGCATCCGGGCGAACGCGTCCGCCCAACTTTTGCACGCCAACCGCCAGCTCGAGCAGCGGCTGCACGAGTTGAATACGCTGGTCCAGATCGGCAAGCGGATCACCAGCGGCCTGGACCTGCCAACGGTGTTGACCCGCGTGGTCGAGGCGGCGGTCGAGCTGGCCCAGGCGGAAGAGGGCACGCTGCTGCTCGTCGACGAGATCACCGGCGGGCTGTATTCATATGCCGCCACGGGGGCGATCAAACAAATCGATGTTTCGTTCCGGCTGCCCGTGTCCGACAGCCTGGCCGGGCAGGTCGTCCAGACGGGCCAGCCGCTGGTCATCACCGGCGAAGATCTGCAGAAGATCAAGACGCATTATTACTTCCGCGATGTGGCTTACGTCCCGCTGGCCTTTCAGGGGCAGGTGATCGGCGTGCTGGGCGTGAGCAACCGCGAGAAAAGCGCGGAATTCAGCCCGAACACGCTCCAATTGCTCAGCGTGCTGGCCGATTTCGCCGCCATCGCCATTGAGAATGCGCGGCTGTACGACGCCGTAGCGCGAGAGCGCAATACGCTGAACGCGATTCTGCGC
The DNA here is from genome assembly GCA_040767355.1 of Aggregatilineaceae bacterium. GTDB lineage: Bacteria > Chloroflexota > Anaerolineae > Aggregatilineales > Aggregatilineaceae > LM3-B42. The sequence continues at coordinate 14,750 of JAXGOS010000029.1, forward strand.
GACACCGAAGACGCGATCATCGTCGTGGACACGCACGACGCGATCCTGCTCGCCAACCCGGTCGCCTGCCAGATCTTCGGCATCGATCCGGCGACGGCCCAGGGGCGCCCGCTGACCGAAGCCATCGCCCATCCCCAGGTGCGGGACCTGTTCGCACGGGAGATGCGCGGCGGGCGCAGTCGCGGCAGCGAGATCACGTTGGACGACGGCGATCGCGTGCTGAGCGCCTGGCTCACCGCGATCGATGACGTGGGCCGCGTGCTGATCACCCAGGACATCACGCACCTCAAGAAGCTGGATCGCGCCAAGACCGATCTGGTGACCACGGTTTCACATGATCTGCGCTCGCCGCTGACCGCTATCCTCGGCTACGTGGAGCTGCTCAACCGGACCGGCCCGCTGAACGAGGCTCAGCGCCAGTTCGTCGAGCGGATCGTCTTCAGCGTGCAGTCGATCACCGCGCTGATCAACGACCTGCTGGAGCTGGGCAAGATCGAAGCCGGCTTCGACCGCGACGCCGAGCCGGTCGCCATGGACCTGATCGTGCGCTACGCGATCGAGGGACTGCGCCACCAGTGGGAGGGCAAGCACCACGATCTGCGGGTAATCATGCCGGATGCGCTGCCGCCGGTGCCCGGCAATCCGCTGCGCCTGCGCCAGTTGGTCAATAACCTGCTGGAGAATGCGATCAAATACACGCCCGATGGCGGGCGGATTCGCCTGAGCCTCGGCACGAGCAGCCAGTTCGTGCTGCTCACCGTGAGCGATAGCGGGATCGGCATCCCGCCCCACGACCAGCCCTACGTCTTCGACAAGTTCTACCGCGCCGACGATGCTATCGAGCAGTTCAGCGGCACCGGGCTGGGGCTGGCGATCGTCAAGGGCATCGTCGACCAGCACAAGGGGCGCATCTGGCTGGACAGCCAGCCCGGCCAGGGGTCCACCTTCACCGTCATGCTGCCGGCCCAGGCCAGCGAGCAACCCGCGCCGGCGGTGTGATTCGTCGCCCGGCTGTTGACTCGCCTCGGCGCGTCGTGCTATGCTGGGGTACGGCTGACGGCGAGCCGTGTTGATGATCGTTGGATGAGAGGAGAGCGCAGCGTGACCGGCCAAGCTGAGGTTCGCGCTCTGTGTCTCCGCTGCCAGGAGGGCCATGTCTGATCGTCCCGTGATATGTGCTGAGGTTCCTGCGCCGCGGAGGGAGTGTTCGTGGCGTTTTTTTATGGCAGACCTGGGCGGCGCGCTGCCCGAGTGAGTCAGATCTGAGGAACCTGCATTGGCTGAACTACTCGAAGGACTGGTCATCCGGACCCAAAGCGGATTTTTCACCGTACAAACCCCTCAAGGCCCCATCATTTGCCAGCTACGGGGCAGGCTCAAGGAAGAAGCAAAAGACACCGACATCGTGGCCCTGGGCGATCGGGTAACCCTCGAACGGCTGCCCATCAAGGCCGATACCGTGGGCGGCGTGATCGTCGCTGTGGCCGAGCGCGAGCGCGTCCTCTCTCGCGTGGCGACATCGTCGGCGGTGGGCACCTCCGCCGAGCGCGAGCAGGTGATCATCGCCAACCCGGACCAGGCGATCTTCGTCTTCGCGGCGGCCCAGCCCGCGCCACACACGCGCATGCTCGACCGCTTCCTGGTGGCAGGCGAAAAGGCGGGGATTCCCGAAATCCGGATCTGCGTGAACAAGACCGACCTGGTGGGGGATGCGCTCGAGGAGACGCAGGCCATCTTCGCGGTCTACGAGCAGATCGGCTATCCGGTGCTCTACGTCAGCGCCCAGACCGGCGAGGGGATCGCCGCGCTGCGCGAGGCGCTGGCCGGCAAGATCTCGGTCTTCACCGGGCCGTCGGGCGTGGGCAAGACCAGCCTGCTCAACGCCATCGAGCCGGAGCTGGGCCGGCACGTGCGCGAGGTCAGCCTGGCGACAGCCAAAGGCCGCCACACCACGCGCTACAGCGAGCTGGTCCCGCTGGCGGGGGGCGGCTACATCGCGGACACGCCGGGCATCCGCGCGATCGCGCCGTGGGATGTCGAGCCGGACGAGCTGGACGCCTATTTCGTGGAGATCGCGCCGCACGTCGAGCAGTGCAAGTTCCAGGACTGCACGCACGTCCACGAGCCGGGCTGCGGCGTGCTGGCGGCGATCGAGCGCGGCGAGATCACGCCCGAGCGCTACGAGAGCTACCTGCGCCTGCGCGAGATGCTCGAAGAGGAATACGTGTATTAGGCGCCGCGCTCGGCTTTGGCGCGGCTGGCGACCTTCTGCAGCACCGTGCTCACACCCTGGATCGGGTTGATGAAGGTGTTGATCGCGACTTCCCAGGCATCGGGGGCGGTCTCCAGCAGGAAATTCAGGTAACGGCGAGTGGTGCTCTCGTCGGCGCCCTCGCCTTTCTGGGCCTCAGCGTAGAGGGCATCCACCGCCGACCGCGCCACATTCCTGTCCGGGCTGTCGGGCAGGCGGTCGACCGCCTCCAGGATGCCCGCAAACGCCTGGGCGACCGGGTCCGATGCTGCACCGGCCCCCACGCTCGCGCGGAAGTCTTCGATCTTATTCTTGTTGCCGATGACCACCCCGGCGGATCCCGTAACAGAGATCGAACGATCGTCTTGTTTGTCGCTCATGCTGTTTTCTCCTGCTGATCCAGACTAACGGAGGGCGTCGATCGATACGCCGGACAGGCTGTTTTGGTCCCCGATCACAACGCCCGCGGAATCGTACACGTGGATATTTTGACTGCTGCTGGCCTGCAGGGCGCGCAGATTGTTGTTGTGCCAGGTCTTCAAGAGGTCCTTGTAGTGGTTCAGCGAGATGAAATTGTGCGTGAGCAGCATCTCGTAGACGACGTCGCGGGCGCTCTCGAAATTCGGCTCGGTCAGCATGTACTGGATCAGAAAATCGTGCTGGGGGCGGACCATCAGCCGCAGGGCGTCTTCGAGATAGGCGCGCATCTCGGCCACCGCTTCTTCTCTGGCGCTCAGCGAGGCCAGGTTGATCAGCGGCGTCGGGTTGGCGGGGTAGGCGTCGATCGCCTCCTGATTCGCCTCGCGGTACGCCTCGATTTTCTCCAGCCGGTAATAGGCCATGCCCAGGCCGCAGTAGAAATTACTCAGGGTGAGCTGGCGCCATTCCTCGAGGGGCATGGGGGGCGGCAGCGGGATATGGAACGTCCAGGCCGGGGTCAGCCGGATCGCCTCGCGGAAGGACTGGACGGCGTCGTTGAACCGCTGCAGCTCCAGGTTGATCAGCCCCAGCAGGTTGTACACGAAGGGGTTGGCCGATCCCGCTTGAACGGCGCGGATGACAGCCGAGTGGGCCTTGAGCATCTCCTGCTTCTGGAAGTAACAGATCGCCAGGCGAAAGCTCGGGCCGTACTCGGACGCGGCCGCGTCGAGTTCAGGATTCACCCGCAGACTCTCTTGAAGCTGCTGGATCGCGTCGTCCAGGCGGCCCTGAACCATGTAGACTTCGCCCAGCGTGTCGAGGAAGCTCGCCCGATCGGCGGGGCCGTCCGCATACTGCAGCGCGCGCAGAGCGTACTGTTCGGCGGCCTGGATGCCGTGCAGGTCCTTGCGCAGCGCGATCAGCCAGGCCAGATTGTTGAAGGCGGGGGCGTACGTATTGTCTTTCTGGATGCTCTGCAGTAGCAGGTTGATAGCTTCGGGGAGCCGCCCCGCCTGTTGGAGCTCCAGGGACCGGTCGAATAGCTTCTTCGCCTTACCCTTGTCATCCTGGAACAGCCCGCTCAGCGCGTTGGCAGCCAGGACAGCCAGGCCGGCGACGGCCAGCGTTGTCCAGGTATCGTCGGAGGAGTTGTCGCTCATGGCTGGCTAGTCTCAACGCTAGACTGTGCTCGACAATGCAACTAATTTTTATTATACTATAGACATTAATTTATAAAAATATGACTTTGCTTGATGAAGGCTTGAGGGGAGCGCCCGGTTTCTTCCGGCGGCGCATCCCCAGCCGGACGGTGCTCCTCGCGGGCTGTGGCTGGCGGGCGGCACGGTCGCGCCCCTGGGCGCGGAGCCGGATGCCCGGCGCACTTCCAACAGGCACTCTCTCATCATCGCTCACACCGTCGTCCGGCGGTCGCCCACGACCGCGAGTTTGCAGTTGAAGGAGGCCCGGCCATGGCAACTTCTGTCCAGTGGCAGCTTGCGCATGATGCCGCAGTGCGTTATGAGCAGATCCTCGTCCCTTCGATTCTCGGACCCTTCGCGCGCGCCCTGGTAGACTGGGCCCAGCTCTCGGCGGGTGACACCGTGCTGGATGTCGGGTGTGGCACGGGCGCCGCCGCGCGCGCCGCCGCTGAGCGCGTCGGCCCGGCAGGCAGTGTCACCGCCGTCGACGTGAACCCCGGCATGCTCGACGTCGCCCGATCGCTCCCACCGGTGCGCGGTGCCCCGATCACGTGGCGGGAGGGCAGCGCCTACCAGCTCCCGCTGCCCGACAGGTCGGTGGAGCACGTCATCTGCGCGCAGACTCTACAGTTCCTTGAAACGCCCGGCGTGGCCCTGGCGGAGATGCACCGCGTGCTGAAAGCGGGCGGGCGCGTTGCCTTGAGCGTGTGGTGTCCAATCCGGGAGAACCCGTACTTTCACGCGTTGGTGGATGCCGTCGCCCATTACATCGATCCCGACACGGCGAAGGGCCTGGGGGCTGCCTTCGCGCTCACGGACGCCGACCGCGTGGTGGCGCTGCTGCACGGCGCCGGGTTCTCGACGTTCGAGGTGGCGCCGTGGACGATCGAGCTAGACCTGCCCGCGCTCGACACGTTCGTGCCCCGGCACATCAGCGCCACGCCGATGTCCCCCGGCTACAGCGCCGCGCCGCCGGCCCGGCAGACGGCGGTCGTCGCGGATGTGGCGGCCCGGCTGGCCCACTTCGCGGCGAGCGATGGCCAGGTGAGGATTCCGTTCCGCTCGTATTTTGTCGCCGGGCGCAGCTAACTCAGCGAGAGGGGTGGGCTGCCACCGTTGCGCAGCCCATCCCCGGCGCGCCCCTCAGCGGCCACAACTCCACTCACCTCACATGCTCCCCTCCGGTCCCCAGCAGCCCGTGTTGGGGATGGTACAAACCGGTCCAGGAGCTTATAATCTGGGGGCTGAGAATCATGTGATTCTCGACTGGGGAGGGGATTGAATATGGCCAAAACAAACGAAAGCACATTTCGCAATCTGCGCCGCTTCAACCTGTTCATGGGGTTGTTTCACTTCATCCAGGGCGTGCTGATGCTGATCCTCAGCGACCTGAATTTTAAGCTACCCGTCACGACCGCCTTTTTGGAATACGATGAAGCGACGGAGAAGCTCGTCTCCAACCCGGAGACGGCATTCCACCTGCCGCTGGCGCTGCTAGTAGCGGCATTTCTCTTCATGTCGGCCCTGGCCCATTTCCTGATCTCGACTCCAGGCATCTATGAGTGGTACGTCAAAAATCTGAAGAAGGGCGTCAACTACGCGCGGTGGATCGAGTACGCGTTCAGCTCGTCGGTCATGATCGTGGCGATCGCGATGTTGTTCGGCATGTACGACATCGCGCTGCTGCTGGTCATTTTCACGTTGAACGCCATGATGATCCTGTTCGGCTGGATGATGGAGCTGCACAACCAGACGACCCAAAAGACGGACTGGACCGCCTTCATCTTCGGCTGCATCGCCGGAGCCGTGCCGTGGATTGCGATCTTCATCTACTTCGTCGGCTCGGTGACCAGCGGCGAGCAGGTTCCGAACTTCGTCTACGCGATCTACGTCTCGCTGTTCGTGTTCTTCAATATCTTCGCGGTCAACATGGTGCTGCAGTACAAGAAGGTTGGACGCTGGCGCGATTACCTCTACGGCGAGAAGGCGTACATCGTGCTCTCGCTGGTGGCCAAGTCGCTGCTGGCCTGGCAGGTGTTCTTCGGCACCCTCCAACCGAATTAAGGCTCTGCGCCTCTGACATCATGGTTGCGCTGGCCCGGCGCCGGGCTGTTGTGCGGCTCGTTCCGTGTCCAGCGCCAGCCGCCGAACGCGCCGGGGGCGCTCCCACACGGGAGCGCCCCCTTAGTGTCCCCACCACCGTTCTGTGCTCACCTTACGGCGAACGTCATCACGCATTCCATCAGGGCCGTTCCGTTACGCGCCTTTTTCGACCAGGCGCGCCAGAGCGGTGAATTTGAGCGGAAGATAGGCGGTCCCCGTTTCCTTGTCGATCCGGGTGTTGCCCAGGGCCGGGATCACGTTGCGCCCGGTCTCGGACTCGGCAAATGGTCCGCCAACAATCTCGTATTTGAGGATGGCGCCGCTGTGCCGGTCGAAGAAGAAGTCGTGCATGTGGCCGAGCAGTGTGCCGTCCGCGCTGTAGAAGCGCGTGTCTGGCTTAAGCGTGCCATCCTGGAGCAGCCGCCGGATATCGAACAGCTCGTCGGCCCTGACGATCATAGTGGCCGCCCAGGCGAAGACCTGCCCCGGCTCGATCCGTTTGACGCCCATCCACGGCAGCACCAGCGTCTCGCGGGATGTGGGCTCGAGGGTGAACGCGGCGATGCGGGACAGGTGCGGATCGATCAGAATGGCGCTGATATGCCCCAGCACGACGTCCGTATTCGCCGCGATGATTGGATCGTTGATGACCGTATTCCCGCTCACAATGTGGGTCATCAACATCACCCCCAGCCGCCATGACAATCGCCCATTTCTCCATTTCCTTACCGGGTTCTGGTCTAAATATACGGGAAATGCCCCGTGAATTCATGAGAATTCCAGGGGATTTCGGTATAGGAAAATCGGCTGATATGGCGCGAGCGGCTAGACCAGTTGGTTCTTCAATGCCAGGGCGACTGCCTCGGCGCGATTGGCGGCATCCAGTTTGGACAGGACGCTGGAGACATGGTTCTTGACGGTCGACTGGCTGATCACCAGCCTGTCGCTGATTTCCTGGTTGCTCAGCCCTTCGACCAGCAGCCTCAATACCTCGCGCTCGCGCTCGGTCAGATCGTGGCCGGGAGCTGGCGGCCTGGTCGCCGCGCTGATCAGCACCTGGGTGGCTTCCGGCGCCAGCACGGACTTGCCTTCGTACGCTTTGCGAATGGCCGCTGATAGCTCGTCAATCGAGACGTTCTTCAGCAGGTAGCTGATCGCCCCGGCCTGCAGCGCGCCCTGGACCAGATGGTCCTCTTTGAACGTGGTGAGCGCGATGATCTGGATCTCGGGGTGATCGGCGTGGATGCGCTCCATCGCCGTGAGGCCGTCCATCACGGGCATCATCAGGTCCATCAGGATGACGTCGACCTCGTGTGACTGGCACAGGCGAATAGCGGCCTCACCATTGGCCGCCTCGCCGACCAGCACGAAATCGTCAAACGCCGCCAGCATATTGATCAGGCCGTTCCGTACGATGTCGTGATCGTCCACGACCATGACGCGAATTGCGATTGGTTCACTCATGAGTTTGCCTTTCCGGCGGCGTTTCCCATGTCACCGTGATCTGGGTGCCCTCGCCCCTGCTGCTGTGGATGTCAATGGCTGCGCCCACGCTCTCGGCGCGCTCGCGCATGATGTTCAGGCCCATGCTGGCCGGCGGGCGGCTGTCGGGATCGAATCCCACGCCGTCATCGCTGATCGCGAAAGTCGAGCCTGCGCTGTCCTGAACCAGCCGGATGCTAACCTGCGACGCCTGGGCATGTTTGACGATGTTGTTGAGCGCCTCTTGGGTAATCCGGTAGAGGACCAATTTAAACTCAGGTGCGAGGTTCTCGGTGCCATCGAGCTGGAGGGAAATCTGCAGCCGTTTGCGGGCCAGCACCGCTTCTCTCAGTTGTTCGAGCAGGCTCGCCAGGCTGATGTCGGCCAGGGACTCCGGCCGGAGCTCCAGCAGCACCGCCCGGGTTTCGGCCAGCGCGCCGCGCGCCAGTTGGTGAAGCTCGGCCAGCTTGGGGCCCAGGCTGGCCGGATCGCGTTCCGCCTGCCGCATCAGCGTTTCGGTCGAAATCGTGACGGCGAAGAGCGTCTGGCTGACGGCGTCATGCAGGTCGCGAGCCAGCCGCTGGCGCTCGTGGTGGGCGGCCAGCTCCCGGGTTTCTTCGTGCAGGCGCGCATTCTGGATGGCAATCGCGGCCTGTTCGGCGAAGGCCTGCAGCCGGTCGGCATGGATCGGGGTGAAGAAGTAGGGAATCAGGCTGCCGAGGTTGATGAACCCGATCACCTGGCCTTTGGCGGCGATGGGCACACCGGCATAGGAGCGCCAGAACACGGCCGGGGTGACGTTGAGCATCTGCCCTTCACTCATGTGCTCCACGTCGGGAATGATCAGGGGTCTTTGCGTCTGGCGCATGACCTGCAAGTTGGGCGTCTCGGCGACGACGAAGTCCAGCTCATCGATTTCTTCTTGGAGCCCACGGCTCGCGTAGCCCCGGCTGCGCGCGATCCTGGCCCGCTCGCCGTCGATCAGCATTATCTCGGCGGCGTCGTGGGGTACCACGTGCCTCAGGTTGGTCAGCAGCCGGTCGAGAACCTCCGCCATATCCACGCTGCTGTTGAGCGCGTTGGCGATGTCGCGCAGGGCTTCGGCCAGCGCCCGCTGTTCCTGTTCGGCCAGGACCAACTGCTTGTAGTCGGTGATGTCTTCCGCGATGCCGGCCACACGGTAAACCTCTCCGGCGTCATTCTGGATCGGCAGGGTGCGAGCGCGTATCCACCGGGTGTCGCCGTCCGGGCGGACGATGCGATATTCCTCGTTGAAATCGCCATCATAATGCTGTTGGAGGGCTTCCAGAACGCGATCGCGGTCTTCGGGGTGGATGAATTCGACGAAGGAGCGAGGGTGCTCATACAGGCGGTCACGAGGGATGCCCCACACATCGGCAAAGGCGGCGCTCACATACAGCATCTGGCCGGTCTGGACGTCGCGTAGCCAGAGCACTTCGTGAATGTTGTCGGTCAACTGCCGCAGACGCTGTTCGCTTTCTTCGCGCGCTGCCTGGGCCCACTTGAGGGCTGTGATGTCACGCGCGATCGTCGACGCACCGATGATCTGCCCGTCCGCATCCTTGATGGGCGAGACAGTCAGCGCGATGTCGATTTGTTTGCCGTCTTTGCGCACGCGCCTCGTTTCGATGTGCGAGACCGGTTCGCCGCGCCTGATCTTGTCCATGATGTGGCGGAATTCTTCATCCGTTCCAGGCGGGAACAACACGGAGACTGACTGCCCGATGATTTCGTCAGCCGTCCATCCGTAGATGCGCTCCGCCGCGGCATTCCAGCTCGTGATGGTTCCGTCCAGCGTTTTGCCAATGATGATGTCCTGGGAGCTTTCGACAATCGCGGCCAGATAGAGCTTGGCCTTTTCGGTTTCTTTGCGGTCGGTGATGTCCTGCATCACGACCAGGAACTGCTGGGGTGCCCCGGTCCTGGTCCGGATGAGCGTCATGGTCAGATTGGCCCACATGACGCTGCCATCCTGGCGCACGGAGCGCGTTTCCAGCGTGGCATCCCGCAGCTCGCCAGCCAGCAGCCGGTTGGCGCTGTCTCGGTCTTCCTCAAGGTCATCCGCAAAGATAGTGTCGGCGAAGTTCATTTGCAGGAGCTCTGCCGGGCTGTAGCCGAGCATGTCGCACAAGCGCTGGTTCACCAGAATGAAGCGCCCAGCGACGTCCAGGTAGGCCAGCCCCACGGCGGCCCGCTCGAACATGACGCGAAAACGCTCCTCACTTTCGCTCAAGTCGGCCTGCGTTTGTTGGCGCGCGAGCGCGTGGCGGATGGCGCGCTGCAAGGTCGGGCGGTCCAGATGCTCCGTGGCCAGATAGTCTTGCGCGCCCTGGTGCATGGCCTGGACGCCAGCGTCCTCACTGCCGGCCTGGGCGAGCACGACGATGGCCGCGCCGGGCGCGCTGGCGCGCACGCGGCGCACCGTATCGATCCCCTGGCTGTCGGGCAGATCGAGGGCTAGCAGGATCACGTCGGGCTGGGCGCGCGCCAGGTAGGCCAGCCCGCCGGCCAATCGGGCCACCGTGTCGATCCGGAGATCGGGCAGCAGTTCCCCAATCAGGCGCGCATCGGCCGGGTTGTTGTCGATCAACAGCGCGCGGATCGGCTGCGGTGAGGCTGTGTGGATGGATGGCATTCGCTCAGGCTCCTGGCTGGGCTTGCTCCTGGAAGGCGTCGCGGAGGAAGGTTCTCCGGAGGTGCGCGGAGAACAAAACCCCACAACGCTCAATTGTTTTCCACCCAAATATTTCCGACAATAATATCACGAGACGGCCAAAGCCACCCCTCGAGCATATCACCCAATCTACCTACCCGGTTTTGGGCTGTTGGGCTCATGTGATCAGCGAGGCGCTCGCGTAACATCAGAGGTAGAAACGGCAATAGAGATGAGGGAGTTTGAAATGTCCGACGCACTGTGGAATCAGATCAAAGGCAACTGGAAGCAGCTTCGGGGCGAGATCAAGAAGCAGTGGGGCGAGCTCACCGATGATGACCTGGACAGGATCGAAGGCGAGCGCGACAAGCTGGTGGGCCTCATCCAGGAACGGTATGGCGAAGCTCAGCACGAAGTCCAGCGCCAGGTTGACGAATGGCTGTCTCGGCGTCGCGAAACGGATATGTCCTAACTGGTACGGAAACCAACCTGGCGACAAGGCCCTCGGTCACACGAGGGCCTAATTTTTTGTGCCAGGAGCGCCCTGCCGGGGCGGGGTGCTCGGTCTACTCCTGCAACCTGCGAGAGGCGAGACGCTCCGTACCCGTCTCCCCTCTCTGAGCGCCGCAAGCCCGGCTATCCGGAACCGAATCGCCGCATCGCGCCGGGATGCTGCTGGCTAGTCCACACTGAGCTACACCTGGTAGGTGTAGTCGCCGCTGTTGTAGATCCTGAAGCCATCGAAGACCGGCTCGCGCATGGTCAGCGTGGCCGCGAGTGACACGCGCTGCCCGCTCCAGCTCGACAGCAGAAGCGCATGGTGCGCGCACGCCAGCTCGCCGCTGGTATCGGTATAAACGGTCACGTCGCGGGCGTCGACCGGCTGCCCGGCTGCCATGAACTGGACGTCTATCGCCTCTAGATTGCTCGCGAGCGCGCTCTCGTCCGCGGCGCACCATGTCACATCCCACACATAGGACTGGTCGCGCTGGACCGTGCCGGAAACCGTCTGCGCGCGGGGGCTGGTGCTCTCCGCGAAGGGGCTCGCCAGCGCTGAGTCGAGCGCCGGATAGCGCGCGATTCTGTCGGGGGATACGGGGCTCACCTGGACCGACCCGTCCGCTGGCGTATCGGGAGAGCCGGCTGCGGGCGTGGGTTCGTCCAGGGCGCCGTAGTGGATGGTCAGCTCGTATTCGCCCGTCGTGTAACCCTGCGCCTGCTGGTAGCGGGTGGCAGCTACGGTGTAGGTGCCGCTTTGCGGAAAGCTGATGTTGCGCAGCTCGGCGTCGAAACCGCCGCCCCCATCATCATCGTACGCCAGGACGTTGTCGTTGGCGTCGATCAGAATTAGCAGCGGGTCAAGACCGCCGGACAGTTCTTCCATGCGGATCGTCACCGTCTCGCCGGCGTTCACGTCAAAATCCCAGAAGTGAACATAGACGTCGCCGGTGATCTCGGCCTGGACGGCATCCCCGGCAGCGCCCGCCGCTGGGGTGGAAGGCGTCACAGTGCCCGTCCCCGCGCCATACAGGCGCTGCACACCCCGGATGTCGTCCGCACTGGGCTGCAGGTTGTACGGGCTGTACTGGGGATACATCAAGGCGGACGGATCGTCGCTGTGCAGCAAGCCGATGGCGTGCCCAAGCTCGTGCGTCGCGACTCCCAGCAGCGAAATCTCGCCGCTGTGGTTTGGCTCCAACAACACCCATTGCTCGCCGGTGTCCAGCACCACGCTGCCCGCGCACGGGCTGGAGGGGGGACACGCCTCTCCCAGGACCTGGGTCGGCCCGTCGATGTAGCCGAACTGGATCTCGATATCCGCCCCGCCGCTGGTGACTTCCTGAAACGTTAGCGGCGTATTGTCGGCCCAGGCTTGGAAGGCCATGCGGATCACCTCGACCACGTCCGGCGAATAAGTACCCTCGTCGCTGTCCGCGATGCGGTAGGTCAGATCGGTATATGGCCACGGGCGCGACAGCTCGTAGCTCAGATAGTCGCCCCCTTGCGCCACGCCGCTGTCTCCGTGAAACGACAGGAGCTCATCGGCCTTGTAGACCACCAGCGCATAGCGGCCGCCCTCGCCCTCAGACTGGTTGGTGACCTCCACCGTGTAGGCCCCATCCTGGGACAGCACGATGCCCTCCAGATAGGCGTTGAGCTTACCCCCGCCGTTATCATCCTCACCGATGAGCTGTGCCGCCGGATCGTACAACCGGACGATCGGGTCGATCTCGCCCCCCTTGGCGGACGCGGCGATCACCGGTTTGTCTCCGGCGTTGGCGTTCAGAATATAGGTATCCGTCGCGGATGCGGCCAGCTCGCCCTCGACCGGCTCGCCGTAGCGCAGCGGTATTCCGCCTTGCTGCGCCGACGCGGTGCCGAATGCCAGCGCGAGCACGACTCCAATGCCCAGAAACGTGATGATGTGACCCATAGGTTTATCCCAGTCCTGCGCTACCGCCGCCATCTTTCCGGCGGCCGACCTGTGGAAGATTGCGGCTCTGGTTCGAGCTGCGCCGGAAACCGCGACCGAACGAGGGGAGACCGCTGCTGCGTGGCACCGAGCGCCCCAACGGATTGTAGCGGCGCGTGGTCCCCAGGCCGGACCCCAGCAGGGCGGGCAGCAGATTGCGCAGCAGCCCACCGCCGCCCAGCAGGACCAGCAAGCCCACGCCGCACAGCAGGGCCAGCACGGTGGTGCTGCCGATCCCGATGCCATCACCAGCCGGCGCTGCCGGGGCCACGGGGGCCGCCGGTTCGGCGTTCCCCACCGGCTCGCCCGCCGCGCCCACATCCGCGCCGAACGGGATCTGAATGACGAGCATCTCGTTGGCGGCCAGCGGCCCCTGTGACCGTACCGTGAAGCTGTTGCCGTTTTGCTCGACGGCGCCCGCCCCGGCAGCGACCCTCACCAGGCTGCGATCGGGCGCCTCGCCCGGCGGGAAGTTGATCGTGACGGTGCTGCTCTCAACCGGCGCGCCATGCTCGCTGGGAATGACGATCCAGTCCACCAGCCCCTCGACGGGGATCGGCGCGGCGTAGTTGATCTGGGCCACGAATGTATCGCCGCTGGACGCCGCGCGCGGCAGGTAGTAGGTCAGCTCGGTGTCGTCGCCCGACTGCGCGACCGTGTAAGTGCCCGGCTCCCCGCCGCCGGAGCGCGCCAGTTGCACCGGGGTGCTGCTGCCGCCCATGACGACAAAGACGTCCCGGACGTCAACCGGCTGCGTCCAGGTACGGCTGCCAAAGCGAGCCGTTCCCTCGCGAATGGCGAATTCTTGTGTCTCGCTGATGGCGAGCGTGTCGCCCTCCGGTTGCACGTCCAGGATGGCATCCCAGCGCGTCCACACGAAGCGGATAGCCTGGGCCTGCACGATGGCCGGCAGGGCCAGCAGGCTGAGGATCAGAATGATCCCGAAGAGCGTTCGTTTATTGTAATTCCCCGCGTTGTGTCGAGGCATTATCCCCATCTCCTGCACACCATGTGACTGACATCCCGCCTATGGTAAGCGAATTTCCCGGTCGGAGCATGAGGCACCCGGCTCAATTCACCCTGGCCGGATGGCCTATTTGTCGATCGCCCGGTCTTCCTGGCCGGTGATCCGCCGGATGCCTCATGCAAAGTGCCAGCCGGTGTGCCATCGTTGCAGATGAGGTCCAAATTAGCCGATAAGGAGGCGAACCATGCCCTACAACAGCATCAGCGAACTGCCCGACAGCGTGCGCGATAATCTGCCGAAGCACGCTCAGGAAATCTACAAAGAGGCGTTCAACAGCGCCTGGGACCACTACGCGGATCCGGAAAAGCGGCGCGACGATGCCTCGCGCGAGGAGACCGCGCACCGCGTGGCCTGGGGCGCTGTGAAAGACCAGTACGAGAAAGATCGGGACGGCACGTGGAAGCGCAAGTAACGCGGTCTCAGTCCCAAGTGGTGCGGTGCTCCATCGCCCGGCGAGCCGGACCTCGTGGCCGGGCGCCCGCAAGGCGTTCTCGCATCCACAGCCGGCGAGCGCGAAAAAAGCCTGCGGTCGTAGCTCCGCAGGCTTGTCGTTGGGGGCGCTGCTCTGGGGGTGCCATCACAGCGCGGCGCATGCTGAACGCGGGACTGGATCAGTCCCAATACGGGCTCTGGTTGTAGTACCAGTGAACCTCGCGGCCCCAATCGCGATTCGCCATATCGGGCCAGTTGTCCTTGTCGAACCCGGGCGCGTTTTCGAGCGTTTCCTTCGCGACATCCAGGACAACGTGCTTGTTCGTCGTGTCGACCTGAAGGGCTGACCACGGTACGGCAAAGAGCTTGTCGCCGATGCCGAACAGGCCGCCGAAGGATACGACGGCGTAGGCGATGCGGCCCGCGTCGATGTCGATCATCAGTTCCTTGACGCTGCCCAGGTCTTCCTGTGCGCGATTCTTGACGGCATCTCCGATGAGTGTATTCGCTGAGAGAAGCTGACCTGACATGGTGTTTCCTCCTTGAATGTGCTGCTTACGGGTGTGATAGAACGCGAGCGAGCAGGGATTCAACGCACCCCTGCTCGCTCCGTCGTGTGCGGTTCTAGACAGTCATTCGGCGGCCGAAAAGCAGCGCGGCGATGAACAGGATCAGGAAGACGAAGAACAGAATCTGCGCGATCCCAGCGGCTGCACCGGCGATACCACCGAACCCCAAGAAGGCGGCGAGGAGCGCCAGAACCAGGAAAAAAACGACCCAACCCAACATTGTGACTGCTCCTTGTTCGATTGCTTGGCGATGGTTAGATAATAGACGAAGACGCCGCCCGCGTGATGGGGCGGACAGGCTGTTTTGGGTTAGGAAGAAATTCCCGAGAAGACTGGGTAGATAGACCTAGATCACGCTCAGTGGGAGCCAGAGGCGCCGCCGCCAGCGACGATCAGCGCGGGGCGGCTCTGGCAGGAGCGGGGGTGGGTTCTGAGGCTGGCGAAAGCGCGGGCGCGCGGCGAGCTAGCCCGGCTTTTCGTCGTACACGTAGACGCGGGTGTTCATGATGACCCAGTTGTCCCACAGCCACTTCGCGTCGCTGACGGTAAGGTTGACGCAGCCGTGCGACCAGTAGTAACCGAAGTTCTCGTGCCAGTAGACGCCGTGAAGCGCCTCGCGCCAGTTGAAATACATGTGGTACGGCACCTGATCGAGCGCGTAGAAGTCGTCGCTGCCCGCCGCGCCTTCCATCGGGCCGACTTCCCAGAACAACTCGACCTTCCACACGCCGGGATCGGTGCGCCACTTCTCCTCGTCCATGTCGCCGGTCGAAACCAGGGTGGCCATCACCGGGCGCTCGCCCTCATAGGCGACGAGGTTCTGCTCGTAGGTGCTCACGCCGACCCAGCGCCAGCTAAAAACCGCGGGCGGCGTGGGGTGCACGATGCTGAGATTGGTCTGCACGGTCCACTGGTTCGGCCCGACGAGGTGCCAGTCCCATTCCCGAACGCGCACCGTGGCATAGATGTTCATCAGGTCGTAGCGATCGAACGAGCCCGACCCCCGGCAGTTGCGCGGGCCGCCCGGCGTGAGCGACGTGCAGTGATCGTAGATCGCCCAGGCGAAGGGCATATCCATGCGATTGATCAGCACGCCGGTGAAGGTCGAGGGCTCGGCAAAGTTCGCTTTTTCGAGCGACGCCCAGCGGCCCGGGCGAATCTCCGCCCAGTTGCCGGAGGTCTGGATCACATTGACGTAGCTGCTGCGGCCCGCTGTCAGCGTATCGACCTGTTCGCCGCCCGGCGCGTTGTAGAGCGGGACGGTGTCCGCGTCGAAGTAGATGAAGTCCTGCCCCGCGATCACGCCGAGATCGAAGGGGATGCGCGTCACGTCGGGATAGGGCTGCGCCGCCATGACCGCATCACACTCCGGCGTCTGCGGCGTGTCAGCGGTGATGCCCGCGCAGCCAGGGTGGCCCTGGGCAGCGGCCGGGGGCGCGGCTGGGTCCGCCGGGGCGGCGTCAACGGGTGGGTGGCCAGCCAGGGCGGCCGCCAGGATGGCGAGTATGAGAAGTGCGCGGATGTTCAACATTCCAGCTCCGTCGTAATCCGGACGTTGTAATGCCATCATACCGCAAATCGGCTGCCTGCCAACGCAACGTGGGGCAAGCGCCGGAATCCCGCCAGCCCTGCCCGCGGCCCGGCTGTCGTCGATGACCGCCCCGGCGATCGGGAGTGTACTGGTTGGGAACACGGTGGGGGAGGGAGCTGGCGGCCTGCCGGAACATCAACCGGCCGCCTCGCTTTCACGGGGATCCGAAACTGAGCCGCACGTCGGTGCCGATCCCGATCGTGCTGTGTATCACGAGGCGCCCGCGGTGGATTTCCGCGAGACGTTTGGCGATAATCAAGCCCAACCCAAGACCTTGCTGTTCGAACAGCGCGCGGTCGAATTGCATGTAGGCGCCCACCATATCGATCTGCTCCGGTGACATGCCGCGGCCCTGGTCCGACACGTCGATGTGGAAGTTCTGGTCATCGCGCGCCACACGGACGGTCACCGTGCTGCCGCGTGGAGAGAACTTGAACGCGTTGTCCACCAGTTCTTCGACCATCCTGGCCAGGTCATTTTCGGCGATCTGTGCGGCGAAATCGTGAATATCCAGGGACAGATCAGCGCCGCGGAGGTGCTTATCAGCCACCGAGCGAGCCCGCGCCTCAACCACCTGCCCCACGTGCCCCGTGATATGGTTACGCGCCTGCTCGAGTTGCTCAGGGTCCGACGCCAACACCTCGATCTGGGCGAAGATAAGGAAATTCTCCAACACGCGATGCAAACGTTCGGTGTACGTGTAGATATGCTCACCCATCTGGCGCATCTGATCTGCCGAAAGACTCTCGGCATCCTTGCGCAGCAGGTCGGCGAAACCAAGACACACGGCCAATGGGGTGCGGAGCTCGTGAGGCAGTGCATACACGATGTTCTTCCGCAGCAATCTGATCGTGGTCTCATACTTATCGGCGAGGGCGTGTCGTTTGACAAGCTGTGTCTTCACCGCTGCAGTCAACTCGTCGTTCGAGAAAGGCTTGGTCAGGTAGTCGTCTGCCCCCAACTGCATGCCTCTACGCACATCATCATGTTCTGTAAGCCCGGTCATGAATAAAAATGGGATGTCGGCGGTGCGAACATTCTCCCTCAAGCTGTCCAGCACGGCGTACCCGTCCATGACTGGCATGTTGATGTCGCACAACACCAGGTCAGGCTCGTATTCCTGCACAAGCTCGACGCCCGCCGTTCCGTTCGATGCGCTGGCGGCTTCGTAACCGTGACAGCGTAAGGTGGCCGTCACACGGTCCCGGGCAAGAGAATCATCGTCGATCACGACAATTCTGGTCATCCTACGGCCCTCCCGCAGCAAATGGCGATTTGTGGCCGAATTCTAAGCCTATGGTATTGCTCAGAACCTGGAATTGGCATAAAAACTTGTCAGAAGAACTTGACAGAACGCCCTGCAGCGCGGGGAAAGCCTGTGCGCGGGAACCGGATCCGCGCGGGCGGTGTAATAGTGGCAGTGGAGCCGGACCAGCAGAAGGATTCAGCGCTTGGAACCAGACCTGATCCGTCGCGCGCAGGCGGGCGACGATGACGCCTATGCAATCCTGGTCCGCCAGCACGAGGAGGTGATCTTCCGGCTGGCGTACCTGATGGTGGGCGATGCCGATGATGCCGCCGACGTGGCGCAGGAGGCGTTCATCCGCGCGCACCGGAACCTGAAGCGGTTCGACGCGGGCCGCCCGCTGCGTCCCTGGCTGCTGCACATCGCGGCCAACCTCGCGCGCAACCGCCGCCGCTCCCTGGGGCGCTACGGGGCGATGCTGGGACGCGTGTTCACGCTGGCGCCGCGCGTCGCGCCCAGCGCCGAGGTCGAAAACACGCAGGCCCAGCAGTCGGAGGCGCTGTGGCAGGCCATCCGCCGCCTGGACCGGCGCGACCAGCAGATCATCTACCTGCGCTACATGCTGGAGCTGTCGGTCGAGGAGACGGCGCAGGTGCTGGACGTCCGGCCCGGCACGGTGAAATCGCGGCTCAGCCGGGCGCTGGATCGCCTGCGCGAGGTGGTTCTGGCGGAGTTCCCGCTCTTAACCGAAGGACGGCAGGTATGAACGATCCCCAGTGGGAGGCACAGGTAGAGGCGATGGCCCGCCGGTTCGAATTCCCCCCTACGCCTGATATCGCCGGGGCCGTGCGCGACCGGATCGCGGCGCCACGGCGCACGCTGGCGCGGCAGCGCGTGCTGCGCGCGGCCGTGCTGGCGCTGGCACTGGCGATCATCGCCGTGCTGGCCGTGCCGGACTGGCGCGCGCGGGCGCTGGACTGGCTGCAGATCGGCGCGGTCCGGCTGGCGGATGAAAGCGAGACTCCGGCGGCGACGGTGACTCCCCTGGAGTCGATCCTGGATATGCCGGGCCGGACGACGCTTGCCGGCGCGCAGGCGGCGGTCGATTTCCCGATCCGGCTGCCCGCCGCTCTGCCCGCGCCGGATGCCGTGTTCGTCCAGCACGACCCGTATCCGCTGGTGATCCTCGTCTGGCTGGAAGCGGACGCCCCGCCGCTGAGCGTGCACCAGATTGACACGCGCAACGTGGTGATCAAGGAGTATACGGGCACGATTGAGCGTGTCGAGGTGAACCGCGCCGATGCCGTCTGGCTGTCCGGCCCGCACAACCTCGACATCCTGCCCGGCGACAATACGCTCATCCGGCGCTACGTCGACAGCAATGTCCTGTTGTGGGAAGAGGGCGCTATCACCTATCGCGTCGAAGGCGATCTGGCGCTCGATGAAGCCATCCGCATCGCGGAGTCGTTGGAGTAGACCCGCGATCATCGACATCGAAGACGACAAGGAGGTAGTTCGATGAAAACGTTACGTTTGGTTCTCTGTATCGCGATCGTGACTGCCGCCGGGCTGGCCGTTCTGCCCCGCGCGAGCGCCAAAGGCCCGGCAGACAAGGTCACCATCACCGGGCCGGGCCTGGACGAGATGATCGAAATCACCGATCCGGATATCGCCGGCGCGCTGTCGATGGGGGCCATCGAGGACTTTCCGCGCGCAATCGACATGCCGGACCGTCTTGGCGCTGGCTACGAGCTGACCCGCTACTTCCGGCTCGAAAATGGCAGCTACCAGCCGTTCGACCAGATCGCCTACTATCCCGATCTCTACGGCGGCAGCGGGTATGTCAATTATCTCGGCATGGTCAACGGCTGGTCGGAGTACGACGGCAAATGGTTCCGAGCGCAGGAGGCGGCCGACGCAGTGATGCGGCAGGTGCTGTTCGAGCACGGCGTGCTGCTGCAGGCCAACCTGGTGCCGGTCGAGCCGTACCTGGCGGTGACGAGCGGGGATGGCACGCTGCGCCTGATCGACGCGGCGACGCTCGAGGACGCAGCCGCGCTGCGCCTGGAGGAGGCGGGCCTGTCGCTGGAGGCGGTGATCGGCTCGCTGGACGGGCAGCGGCTGTATGTCTCGACCTCGAGGGGCGCGGGCATAACCCAGCAGCGTGTCTTGAACCTGGGATCGGCCCGCCGGAACTGCTTCGTGACCCCCGCCAGCCGCGCGCTGACGCTGACCTCCAGCGGGAACGGGCTGGTGGTCGAGAACGGGGAAGCGCTCGAAATCCGCGGCGCGGAGAGCCTGGAGCTGCTGGCGACGATTCCGCTGGACAAGCCGCTGCCCGAAACGGCGCCCGCGAACCGCGCCTATTTCCCGTCACCGGACCGGCGCTGGCTGTATGTGCTGGCCTACGACGCGGAGCAGGCCGCGATCTACCCCCTGGACCTCAACACGCGCGAGTTCGCCCCGGCGGTGCGGTTGGACGCCCCGCCGCCCGATCCGGTCTTCGCCGGGCAGTGGGACGCCGATGGGCGGCGCTTTCACCTGCTGGACGGCGAGCGCATCTACACCATCGACTCGCGCAGGCGGCTGATCACGATCGAGCGCCTGTATATCACCCAGGACAATCGCGCCGTGAAGTTGGCCGACCTCGGGGGGCCGCTCGCCTTCGCCGGGGCGCGGCAGGACACGCTCTACCTGTACCATCCGGCCGGGCCGGACGGCGGCGTGTTTGCCGTCGATATCAGGAGCGGGGCGCAGCGCCAGCTCTGGGAGCCCGATCGCGTCTTCAGCCGGGTGATCTACGCCGATGGGCGCTTCTACGCCGTCCAGGTCGGGTCCAACACGCTCGTCGCGCTGGATGCGAGCAGCGGCGACGCCCTGGCGTCGCGCGCGCTCGAGCCGGGAGAACGGCTGGAGGCCGTGGTGTGGCTCGCTCCGCAGGTCGTCGAGTCCGCCGCGACGCTGGACCTGGCGTGCGCGCCGGGATTGTGACGTCCCGCGGTGGGGCGAGCGCTCGGCCAAACACCGGGCCTCGCACCGCCGCCAGCATCTGCTGCCCCTCTGACAACTGAATAGTAAGCATCCGCCTGCCGGCAGCCGGCAGGCTTTTTGATCCGGTCGCCCGCGCCTATCACCCTCATGGTGCGGGCCAATTCTCGCGTTTCCAGCGCTCAGCATATTGACACGAAAAATCGATCGGTGATAGGATATGATCGTTCATGTGACCGTTCATATGAACGTTAAACTGATATTTGTTGAGAGCCAGGCAAGCCCATGACTCCTGACCGTTCCCGGAAGAAGGCGCCCACCATGCGCAACGTCGCCGAAAAGGTGGGTGTCTCTGTCCAGACGGTGTCAGCCGTCATCAACGATAAGCCTGGCATCACTGAAGAGACGCGCGCCCGCGTCCTGGCGGCCATTGCCGAATTGGGCTATCGCCCGTACTCCATCGCGCGCAGCCTGCGCACCCGCCAGACGCGCACCCTTGCCCTGGTCGTCTCCGACATCGCCAACCCGTCCTTCGCCACGATGGCCAGCGCCGCCGAAGACTACGCCCACCAGTTCGGCTACAGCCTCAGCGTCTACAACACGCACGACGACATCGAGCGCGAGACCAACTACGTGCGCACCGCCACCCAGCGCTGGATTGACGGCGTGCTGTTCGTCTCCGCTGAAGACCGGATGACCAGCCTGGATGAGCTGGAGAGCGCGGGGATTCCGGCGGTGGCCATCGACCGCATTCCCCAACACTACACCGGCCCGTCCGTCACGTTGGACAACACCAAGGCCGGCTACATCGCGGCGAAGTACCTGCTCGACCTCGGCCATACCTGCATCGCCCACATCAGCGGCCCAACCAAGCTGCGGCTGGTCCGCGAGCGCATGGCCGGTTATCAGGCGGCCCTGGCCGAGCGCGGCCTGCCGCCGGACGCCTGTCTCATCCGCGAGGGAGACTGGGTCTGCGAATCGGGTTACGCGGCGATGGCCGATATCCTGCGCGGCGAGCCGCGCCCGACAGCGGTCTTCGCGGCCAACGACCGCATGGCGATTGGCGCGATGCACGCCGTCAGCCAGGCGGGGCTGCGCGTGCCGGACGATATCTCGTTCGTCGGCGTGGACGATATCGAGGTGGCGGCCTACCAGATCCCCGCGCTGACGACCATCCGCCAATCGTTCGCGGAGCTGGCGACGCTGGCTGTGCAACTGCTGCTGGAGATCATCGAGCACGGCACGCCGGAGCAGCCCCAGATCATGATCGAGCCGCAGTTGATCGCGCGGCAGTCTGCTGTGCCGTTCCACCCATAAGGAACAGGACCTATGATAAACCTAGCGATGAACCGAGCAGAGCCAAGCGCCATCCGCCAGCGCTTCGAGCAGGGGCAGGGCGTGCTGCGCCTGGCGCCGAACTTCGTGCCCCGGCGCTTTAGTGAGGCCGGGCGCCGGCTGCGTTTGCATCCGGATGATTACTATGCCCTGGGGACCGCGCGCGGCTCGATCAAAGAGCGCTGGTTCTCCTCGGTGATCGCGGCCATGAACGGCCCGCTGGCACCGCCCGATGAGGGGATGAGCTACGTGGCGCCGACCGACCGGCAGGAAGATAAATTCCTGCTCAGAGACGCGATCGAGGAGCTGGGCGCGGCGATCATCGGCGAGACGCTGCACGCGAAATATGGCATGTGGCCGATGTATTCCAAGTTCTTCGACTACAACCCGCCGCTGTTTCTGCATCTGCACCTGGATGATGTCGCGGCGGCGCGCGTCGGGCGCATCGGCAAGCCGGAGGGGTATTACTTCCCGCCCCAGCTCAACAACCATCCGGGCGAGTTCCCCGTCACCTACTTCGGCTTCGACCCCAGCGTGACGCTGGACGAGGTGCGCGCCCGGCTGCTGGACTTCGAGAAGCGCGACACGCGCATCACCGAGCTGTCGCGCGCCTTTCGCATCGAGCTGGGCACGGGATGGTACACGCCGCCGGGCGTGGTGCACGCGCCGGGGTCGTACCTCACCTACGAGCCGCAGTGGAACAGCGACGTCAACTCGGTCTACGAGAACGTCACGTCGGGCGAGGTCTATCCCTTCGAATTTCTGGTCGAGAACTGCCCCGACGACAAGAAGCGTGACGTGGATTATGTGCTCAGCTTGATGGACTGGGAGAAGAACATCGATCCGTTCTATCGCGAGCACTACTTCCGGCCGCCGCTGGTCTGCGCGCACTCGGACGACAGGCACGTCGAAAAGTGGGTCGTCTATGCCAATCCCTACTTCGGCGCCAAAGAGCTGACCATCCTGCCCGGCCAGACGGTGACCGTCAAAGACGGGGCGGCCTACGGCTGCATCATCATCCAGGGACACGGCAAGTTTGGCGTGCACGATGCCGAAGCCGCGATCATGCTGCGCTTTGGCCAGCTCAGCGCCGACGAATACTTCGTCAGCGAGCTGGCGGCGCGCGCCGGCGTCACGATCACCAACCACAGCCGCTGGGAGCCGATGGTCATCCTCAAACACTTCGGCCCCAACCACCCGGACATGCCCCAGACGACGCCCCTACAAGGAGGGAGAAAATGAAACCACAGAACTACGAACTGAAGAACGAGAAGATCCGGACCGCCTTCGAGCAGCTCAAGCGGGAGCACCCGGAGCGGCTCAAAACGCGCCTCAACCTCTCGTGGAGCAATTGGGGCTTCGGTATCGAGTCGCTGGCCGACTCCGCGGCCCGGCTGGAGAAGGCCGGTATCCGTTACATCGAGCTGCATGGCAACCACTACGGTCCCTCGCTCGGCTATAAAGTGGACGAGACGCTCCAGATCCTGGGCGACCATGGGCTGAAGGCCAGCGGGGTGTGCGGCATGTTCTCCGCCGACAACGACCTGGCCAGCAACCGGGCCGTGCAGCGCCAGGCCGCGGTCGACTACATCGAGCGCGAAGTCCCCTTCACGGCGGCGGTCGGCGGGTCGTACCTGCTGGTCGTGCCGGGCGCGGTGGGCCGCCCCAAGGCCTACGACAACGTCGAGTTCGACCGCAGCGTCGAGACTCTGCTGCTGGTGGCCGATCTCTTCGTGGAGCACAACGTCAAGGCAGCCATCGAGCCGATCCGCTCGGCGGAAGTGAGCTTCGTCCACACCGT
The DNA here is from genome assembly GCA_040767355.1 of Aggregatilineaceae bacterium. Classification (GTDB taxonomy): domain Bacteria; phylum Chloroflexota; class Anaerolineae; order Aggregatilineales; family Aggregatilineaceae; genus LM3-B42. The sequence continues at coordinate 38,341 of JAXGOS010000029.1, forward strand.
GGCCGACGCCCAGCAGTACATCGCCGCGGTGAACCATCCGGGCGTGCAGCACATCAACGGCGATGTGTACCACATGCAGTCCGAGGAAGCGCACATTGGCGAGGCGATCCTGGCGGCAGGCGATCAACTGGTCAACCTGCACATGGCCGACAGCAACCGCAGCGCCTTGGGCCTGGGCGCGCTGGACCTGGACACGATCATCATGGCGCTGTACGTGATCGGCTTCAACACGGCGGGGCGCTTTGTCACGCCAGAGCCGCTCGGCCCCGGTGGCGATCCCTACCCGGCCATGTACGGCAAGCCGGACAAGCGGCAGTTGGATGAGATGGTGATGCAGACGGCGACCTATTTCCGCGAGCGCGAAGCGGCGCTGCTCGGCTAGCGCGGGAGCTGAGGCTGGCCTGGGGAGCGTCTCCTGGTCCGGCCCGGCGACGCTGCGCAGAGTAATCCGTTGTGGAGGACTTTTCTATGAATTTACGCGAGCGTTTTTTGGAAGTGATGAAGTTCAACACGGGCGTCCACAGCATCAAGTGGGAGTTCGGCTACTGGGGCGAGGTGGTTGATCGCTGGTACGCCGAAGGGCTGCCCAAACGACACTATCCGCGCATTTCGTCCAGGATCTGCACGCCCACGTCCGAGTTGTACACCCCGGCCTGGAACTCGGTTCCCCCCAGCCGGCTGCCCAAGGGCATCGCCGTGATGGCGGGCGGGCTGTACTGGCCGACGCAGGGCTTCCCGGTCGACCACGACGTGCGCGATTACTTCGGCATGGACCGCCCGCAGATTCTGGTCGATGTCAACCTGCTGTTCCACCCCATGTTCGAAGTGCAGGTGCTCGAAGACAACGAGAAATATTTCGTCACCCGCGATGTGGATGGCGTGCAGCGTCGCTTCATCAAAGCCACCCAGACCATGCCCTCCGGCGAGAAGTACCCGATCACCGACCGCCAAAGCTGGGAGCAGCTCAAGGAAGAGCGCCTGAATCTCAACGACATCAAGGGGCGCTTCCCATCCAACTGGTCGCAGTTGGTCGAGTGGTACCGGAACCGCGACTTCCCGCTCGCCATCGGCGGGTATCCGCACGGCTTCTTCGGCACGCTGGCCAACCTGATGGGTTACGACAAGCTGTTCTACGCCTATGTGGATGACCCGGAGATGATCCACGATATTCTCGACACATTCACCGAGCTGTGGATTGCGGTCTATTCCGAGGTCTTCACGTATGTCAAGCCCGATCTGGTGCAGATTTGGGAAGATATCTCATATGGCAGCGGCCCCATGATCTCGCCCGACATGATCCGCGAGTTCATGCTGCCCTATTACAAGCGCTTCACCAGCTTCTTGCGCAGCGAGGGCGTCGACATCATCTTCGTGGACACCGACGGCTACTGTCACGACATCATCCCGCTGTTCATCGAAGGCGGGGCAACCGGCATCTACCCCTTCGAGACGCACACCGGCATGGATATCGTGCGCGTGCGCAAGGACTTCCCCCACCTGCAGATGATGGGCGGCGTGCCCAAATCGGACATCGGGCTGGGCAAGGATGCTATCGAGAAATTCCTGGGGCCGGTGGAGGCTGTCCTCAAGACGGGCGGCTACATCCCCTTCGGCGATCACTTCATCCCTCCGGACGTATCGTGGGAAGGTTTCAAATACTATCGCACGCGACTCAATGAGTTGATAGATCGCCTGGGCGAGTGATAGCCGGCGAAAGGAGGCTCCGGGGCATAACGCAATCACGCACGCGCAGTTCGCCAGACCTATTTTACTTTTCAGGAGGAGTTCCGTGAAAAAGCTTGTCAGTCTGTTTATCATTTTGTCGATGGTCATGGCTTTTGCTGTGTCTACAGCGTCTGCCCAGGATGACCCGTTCAGCATCACGATGATCATCTACTCTGACGCATCGGTCGAGTTCTTTGTGCCTTCTGTCAATGGCGCGCAGGAAGCGGCTGAGCTGTGGGGCGTTGATCTGGACATCCAGTACGCCAACAGCGACCCTGTCATGCAGAACAACCTGATTGAGACCGCGGTTGCCAACCAGGTGGACGGCATTGCGGTGATCATTCAGGACGACGACGCCTTCGACGAATCCGTGTGCGCGGCTATGGACGCCGGCATCCCGGTTGTGTCGTTCAACGTGGATGACTCGCAGGGCGCGGCGGGCAACTGCCGCATGGCTTTCATGGGTCAGAACTTCGTTGATACCGGCTACCTGATTTCCCGCCGGATGATCGAAGAGCACGGGCTGGTCGAAGGCGATCACGTGCTGTTGTCGGTCGAAGCGCCCGAAGCGGTCTACGCGGTCCTGCGTGCCGAGGGTGCGGGCAAGGCGCTGGATGAAGCTGGCATCACCTGGGAACTGATCGGCACCGGCTTCAACCTGGCCGATGCGCAGACCATGACGGTCCAGTACTTGCTCGGCCACCCCGAGACGGACGCTATTATCGGCCTCGGCTCGGTCAACCTGACCGTGGCCCCTGCTGCGGTGGACGAAGCCGGCATGGATATCCCGATGGGCGGATTCGACCTGACCGCCGACATCATCGCGGGTATCGAGGACGGCACCATCACGGCGACGGTGGATCAGCAGCCCTACTCGCAAGGTTTCTACGCGATCACGCAGCTCGTGCTCTACCTCAAGTATCACCTGTATCCGTCGGACATGAACACGGGCGGTCTGGGCCTGGTGGACGCGTCCAACGTGGCGTCAGTAAAAGAACTGACTGGTACCATCCGCTAATAACCGGCAAGAACTCGCACCGGGGCGCCTCAGGCGCGGGGCGCCCCGGTGCACAGCCAGATCACCCAGAGCAGATTGGATGTGACCATGATCGCGCGGATTTCCTTGTTCCTGCATCGCTATAGAGAGTCGGCTGTTGATATTCTCTTCCTTTTCCTGCTGGTTCAGGCCGGGGCCGCGATCTACTCCCTGGTCGAACCCGATAGTTTTCGCTACCTGGACAGTCGCAACATCACGGTGACATTGAAAGCGATCTCCGTGCTGGGAGTCATGTCCATGGGCGTCGGTATCCTGATGATCGCCGGGGAGTTCGATCTCTCGGTTGGCGCATCCTACACCCTCACCGGCATCTTTATGGCCAAGCAGGTCGAGGGGGGCATGTCGGCCTATCTGGCCGCAGCCTTGGCGATCGCCGCTGGCGTGGTCATGGGTCTGATCAACGGGACGATTACCATCCGGTTTGGAGTGCCCTCTTTCATCACCACCCTGGGCGCCATGCTGTTCTGGGAAGGCATGACCCTGTTCTATCACGGGGCAAAATCGATGCGCTTCCGGCCCGAGCAGTCATTTGCCGACCTGATGGCCGGCCAGGTCTGGGTGATACCGGCGAGCTTCTTATGGTTTGTCGGAGTGACGCTCGCCTGTTGGGCACTGCTGCACCACCACAAGTTGGGCAATCATTTCTATGCGGTCGGCGGCAACAAGCGCGCGGCCACGGCCATTGGCATCAATCCCAACCGGACCAAGCTGATCGCGTTCGGCCTGGCGGGAGCGAGTGCGGCCCTGGCGGGCGTTCTGGCAGCGACCCGTGTGGGCGCCATCCAACCCGGACAGGGAAGCGGGCTGGAACTGCAGGCCATCGCAGCGTGTGTGATCGGCGGCGTGGCCCTCAACGGTGGCCGGGGATCGATTCTGGGCGTTTTCCTGGGCGCGGCCCTGATCTATTCTATTCAGGATATCCTGCTGCTGGCCCGCGCGCCCGGCTTCTACCTCGACATCTTCGTGGGCCTGCTGATCGTGGGCGCCGCCATCTTCAACCAGATGATTCGCAGACAGCAGAGGTCAGAATCATGAGCAATGCAGTCAACCCCTGTGAACAGGCGGCAGCAAAGCCGCCTCAAGACGGCGTGCCGCTGCTGGAGCTGCGCGATATCTGCAAGCGCTACGGCCCGGTCGAAGCCCTGCGCCACCTCGATTTCCAGATCAACCGCTGCGAGGTAGTTGGGCTGCTGGGTGACAACGGCGCCGGCAAGTCCACGCTGATCAAGATGATGTCCGGCGTGGTCTCTCCCGACAGCGGCACGATCCTCGCCAACGGCACCGAGGTCCAGCTCAACTCACGCCGCGACTCCGAGCGCCTGGGCATCGAGACCATCTACCAGGACACCGCCCTGGTGGACAGCATGTCCGTGATCCGCAATGTGTTCATGGGGCGCGAGATCACCGGCCGGCTCGGCTTCATGAACCACCGCAAAATGCGCACGATCACCGAGGATGTGCTGCGCAGCGCCGTGCAAATCGCCGGCATTGACGACCCGCACAAGACGGTCGGAGAGCTGTCGGGCGGGCAGAAACAGGCGGTCGCGATTGCGCGCGCCGTGTATTTCAAGCGCCTGATCCTGCTGCTCGACGAGCCAACCAGCGCCCTGGCGGTGCGCGCCACCGAGAGCCTGCTGGCTTACATCCGCCGGCTCAAAGACGAGGGTGTGTCCAGCGTGTTGGTGACGCACAACCTGTACCATGCCTACCAGGTCTGTGACCGCTTCGTGGTGATGAGTCACGGCACCAAAGTGCTGGACTGTCCAAAGTCTGAAACATCGCTGGAGGCGCTCACCGAAGCGGTGATCATGATGTGATGCCAGGCGGCCCGCTCTTGAAGGCGCACCTGCTTGTAGACTATTCAGTTTGAGGAGACTCTGGTGAACGAGTATATCGAAAGAATATTCAACGGCATTCTCACGGGCAAACGGCCCGAAGTCCTGGAGGGCATCGAGGCCGCACTGGGGGCGAATGTGCCGATCCCGCGGATCATCAATGAGGGGATGATCGCGGCCATGGCTGAGGTCGGCAACCGGTTCGAGAACGGTCAATACTTCGTCCCGGAGATGCTCGTTGCTGCCCGCGCCATGCAGGCTGGCATGAACGCGCTCAAACCGCACATCAGCGAAGGCGACATCAAGGCTGCCGGAACGGTGGTGATCGGCACGGTCGCCGGTGATCTGCACGACATCGGCAAGAACCTGGTCAGCGTGATGTTAGAGGGCGCGGGCTTCACGATTGTGGACCTGGGTACCGACGTGCCCGCCGCACGCTTCGTCGAGGCCGTGAGCGAGCATAAGCCGGATATCATCGCCATGTCCGCGCTGCTGACGACGACCATGACCAACCTGAAAACGGTGATCGACTCGCTGGGGGCGTCGGGCGTTCGCGGCGACGTGAAGGTACTCGTCGGCGGCGCGCCCGTCACGCAGTCGTACGCCGACCAGATCGGCGCGGACGGCTATGCGCCGGACGCCAGCCGCGCGGTCGCTGTGGCGAAGTCGCTGGTCGTTCCGGGTTAGGGCCGAGCTGCCGGGCTGGCCGCTCGGCGTATTGCGTGATGCGACCTGCCCCTGGCTCGTAGGGCAGGTCTTTTGTCTGTGGCATGGCTGTGCAACGCGGGCGAGAGCGCATCAGCGGTTGGCCCTGGCGTACCGGTAGTGCGCCAGTGTCTTCGGACCCCAGCCGGCGATGACGGCGGCTGCGGCGATCCACGCCACCACGGCGGTCACCCTCGGGTCCAGATGCGAGCCATCGTTCGGAAACAGAGACCAGCTGACGTTGTCCATCGTGTGGACCAGCGCTGCCGCGAAGACGCTCTTGCCCGAATTGTTGTAGTTCCAGACGATGAGGACCCGCAGGGCGACCGAATAGAGACTATGCCAGGCGATCCAGGACGGACTGTGCTCCGCCTGGAGATCGGGAACGATATGCCATATCTGCCACACCACACCCACCACGATGCTGGCCTTGAGGGCGTTCCACCGCCTCTGTAGGGGATCGATCGCGTACCCGCTCCAACCCAGCTCCTCACTCATGGCGGGGAGGAAGAACATCAGGAACAAGAGCGGCGCCTTGTACGCCGGGAATTTGACCGTTTTGGGGAGCGGCAGTTCCACGGCGCGCATGATGCCGTAGGACGCGAAATAGATGAAGGGCACCACGAGCAGCATGGCGAGATACCAGGCCGGCCCGCGTATTTCCCGGTAATCGGCGGCCTTCTTCAGCAGACTCTTCACCCTATCCCGGCCCTCTGCCCTGAAGGTCAGGAGAGACGCGGCCAGCAGCGGGTTAACCCACATGAACGAGCTTGCGGGCAGTCTCATGGGCAGGGGCAGCTTCTTTTCGCCGATCAACCAGAAGGGGATGGAGAGAACGAAGACCAGCAGGAAGTAACTCAGGGGGAGATGTTTCTGCGTAGCATGGGCGCCGGAATGTTGGTTCTTCAGCAGCGAATTTCTGGTGATTCGCACGACTGCGCTCCCCTTCTCTACGGGCTCGGTGGCACAACGGACTGCGCGCCGTCTCCCTCGGAGCCTACGCGGCAGCCCGCGGCGGGTCAGTTTCTGGCTCGCCATGCCCGTCATCGGATGCCTCTCCTGACGCCTAGCACTTGAGTAGACGGTTACCTGTCTGTATTACGCATGCAAGGTGGAAAAACTGCAGGGATCAGCGCGCGGCTTGGATGGTGGGGTTGGGCACTGCCCGCGCGCCAGAATGATGGCCCGCGACGGGAAGGGGCTTGTCAACATCCCGTCGCCGGCGCATTTTGCCGTCAACGGGTCTGGCTCGCGGAACTTCGTGACGATAGGAGTCGGCGCGTAGTATTGAGCGGACTGACTGAAACGAGTAGAGCAGGGCGTGCACCCTGCTCTACCACTGTGCTTTGTGCTGGCAACCCGGTGATGTGATCGGGTCGCCAGCACGCGGACCGTCGCCCGGGACACCGGGCGTGGAGGTGGGCTACTCTACATCCCCCTCGCCTTCGCCCTCGCCGGCACCCTCAGGTGGTGGAGGCGGAGGCAGCGGGCAGCCTTTCTCGGTGAGACCGTAGCCTTGGTTACCCTGGTCGGGGCATTCGTCCACGCCGTCGGCCAGCCCATCGCCGTCAGTATCCGCAGGCGGCGGAGGCGGAGGCAGCGGGCAGCCCTTCTCGGTGAGACCGTAGCCTTGGTTACCCTGGTCGCGGCATTCGTCCACGTCATCGGCCAACCCATCGCCATCGCTGTCAGGCGGAGGCAGCGGGCAGCCGGTCGCGGAGAGGCCGTAGCTTGAGGCGCCCTTGTTCGGGCAGGCATCCACTTTGTCGGTCAGCCCATCGCCATCGCTATCAGGCGGGGGCAGGTTGTAGCGGTTGGTGAACCCAAGCTCGACGATATCGCCACCGACGATGGTCGCTTTCTGGATGCGGCCGGTGACCACGATCCAGATCGTATCCAGCGGTGTCTCGACGACGACGTAGTTCCCGGGCACCAGGTTATCCCACTCCACCGTGCCGCCATTGGGACCGACGGTCTGGCAGTCGTAGGACGGGCTGATGAACGAGGGACCGAAGATGCAGAACTCGAAGGTCTGGTTCGGATCCAGCTGCGCGCCGCTCCAGTCGACCGTCTTGATGACCTTGATGCGGCCCAATGGTTCGACGGGCACGAAGCACTCCTCGACTTCGGCGCGGGCGTACAGGCCGCCAGCCCCACTCGTCTCGAAGATCATCTTGCCACCGCCGATAGCGATGGGCGGCTGGAAGGTCTGGCTCTCGCCCTCGCCGAGCGCGTTAGTCGTGCCAGATGCGATTGTCCCGGTGGCGTTGGTGATGGTGTACGGGACGCCTGCAACCATCGGATCGCCGGTGTTGGTGAGCGTGAACTTCACCTGGCCGGTCTGGCTGTCGCACGTACCCTGGACTACCAGATAGGGCTCTTCAACCTGATAGTCATAGCGGTTGGTGAACCCAAGCCGGATGATATCGCCACCGACGATGCGCGCGTTCTGGATACGCGGTGTGACCACGATCCAGATGGCATCCAGCGGCGACTCAGCGATACCGTACAGGCCGGGCTCCAGGTTGTCCCACACCACCGTGCCGCCGTTGGGGCCGACTGTCTGGCAGTCGCCATTTGGATAGGACGGGCCGAAGATGCAGAACTCGAACGTCTGGTTCGGATCCGGCTGCGCGCCATTCCAGTCGACCGTCTTGGTGACTTCGACGCGACCCAGCGGTTCGGATGGCTTGAAGCACTCCTCGACTTCGGCGCGGGCGTACAGGCCGCCAGCCCCGGTCGTCTCGAAGATCATCGTGCCACCGCCGATCTGGATGGGCGGCTGGAAGATCTGGCTCTCACCGGTGCCGAGCGCGTTGGTCGTGCCGGAGGCGATGACGCCAGTGTCGTTGCTGATGGTGTACGGGACGCCCGTGGACATGTCCGCGCCGGTGTTGGTGAGCGTGAACTTCACCTGACCGGTCTGGATGTCACACGTGCTCTCGACCACCAACTTGGGCTCTTCAACTTCAGCGTTGTAACGGTTGACGAACGCCAGCTCGACCGTGTTGGCGCCAGTGATGACCGCCTTCTGGATGCGGCTGGTGACTACAGTCCAGTCTGTACCCAGTGGCGACTCGACGACATCGTACTTGCCGGGCAGCAGGTTATCCCAGACCACCGTGCCGCCGTTGGGGCCGACCGACTTGCAGCTGTAGGACGGGCTGACGAACGACGGGCCGAAGATGCAGAACTCGAACTTCTGGTTCGGATTCGGCTGCGCGCCGCTCCAGTCGACCGTCTTGGTCACGACGACCCGGCCGCCTGTCGAGAGCTGGTTCTTGACCGTGTGCAGGCAGGTGGTGCCGTCGCAGTTGCCCGAGTTGGCCGGGAAGGTGCCGATGCCCTGGATGCCGTACCACCCGGTGGGCAGTCCGGCCTCAGACACCGTGTACGATTCACCGTCGGGAACCCACAGGCCGTTGTTATCCAGCGCCGGTGGCATCTGGTTCTGGTAGAGACACACGAGGCTGCCACCCGACCACGTACACGTGGCTTGACCGACCGAGCTGGTCGCCGTGATCGTGAAGTTGCCGGGGAGCGCCGGGGCGGCGGTGGGGTTCATGTTCGCATCAACCCACACCTTGTCGAAGTAGACGTGGTATACCTTGGCCGGCGGCGGCGTTTCTGTGAAGGTGACCTTGGCATCGTCGCTGTCGGTGACCTGTGTGCCCTGGTTGTTCGCCGCGGTCACAGTCACCACGTTCTTATGTGGTGTCGCCGGGTCGCCTGCCAGCCACTCGGTGAACGAGTAGATAGCGTATTGACCCGCTTCCAGATAGGTCTTGTCGAACAGGCCCACGTCGATCGGGCCGAAGACCGTGTCCACCGCCCCGGTCAGAGTCACTGGCTCGGTGCCCGCGTTCTTCACCTTGATGGTGAACGTCACGTTACCACCTGTCGCCGGGACAGAGGTCGGATTGGCTGTCTTGCTGACCTCGATGGCCGGAGCCACCTCGTCGAAGGTGACGGTCGCATCGTCTTCAGCAGTGTCTTGCGCGCCCTCGTTATCGACTGCCATAGCGGTCACGACATTGTAGTGAGGCGCAGGCGGTTCGATGCAGAAGGGTCGAATGATCGTATCGAGTGCAAGACTCTGTACGATTGCGTCGCTGCCGGTCAGCAAGGCTGTGAGCGAGCAGGAGTAGCTACCGCCGGCCGCGATCGTCTGTGGCAGGACACAGCTACCCTGGCCGTTCAGGTCGCCGAACACCGTGTCCATCAGGCTGGTGAGCGTGACTTCTTCCGCCCCGTCGTTGGTCACGACGAAGGTGAAGGTCACGTTGCCGCCGGTCTCGGGCACGCTGGTC
>JAXGOS010000003.1:0-429660 GCA_040767355.1 Aggregatilineaceae bacterium
AACCAGGTGGACCAGCCCGGCCTCGGCATCGTACAGGCCGATGAAAAAGGTCGATGTATCCATCAGGCCGCTGGCTTTGCGATACACCACTTCCAGCAGGCTCGCCAGGTTCAGATGGCTAAGGGCCAGGTTCACATCGTTGATCGCCTGGAAGCGCCGGGCGCGCAGCAGTTCCTCGTTGTAGCGCCGGGCGTTGTGCAGCGCCACCGCGGCCTGGCTGGCGAGCGCCTGGGCGAGCTGCGCATCCTCAACGGTGAACGCGTTGGGACGCGTGCTGTCCAGGTTCAGCACGCCCAAGAACTCGCCGCGATAGATCAAGGGCGCGCCCAGCCAACTCTTGATGTAGGTCACGGTCGGATCGTGCGTCCAGCGCGGATCGTGGTCGCAGTCGTTGATGAACAGCGCCTGGCCGGTCTCGCGCATGGTGCGGACTGTGTCGAACTCCATCTGCTGCGTGAGCACCACGTCCGAGAAATCGTCCGCAGAATGGCCGAACGAGCGCGCGAACTCGAGCTTGCCGGACGCACCCAGCACGAAGAGCGTGCTGCTGCCGGTGGGGATCAGCCGCTGGGTTTCGCGCAGCACGATATCGACGATCTGGTCCGGATCGAGTGTGCCCGACACGGCCGTCAGGACTGAATACAGCGTTTGGAGGCGGTCGCGCACGACATCGAGGACATGGTGCGCCGCCAGAAAGCGGTCCCCACCCGGCAGGCGCCAGATCGACACCCGCGCCGGGACTTGCCCCCCCGCCGCCGTCCGCACGCTGACATCGAGTTCAGCGGACGAGCGGCCCGGATTGTCGCGCATGGCGCACCACCACTGGCGGACCTGCTCGACGTCTTGCGGGGCGATGTACTGGTCCGCCGGCTGCCCGATCACCTCATCGACGGTGTACCCGTACACCTGGGCAGCGACCGGCGTGACAAACTCGATGGTGCCATTGGCGGCAATCACGAATACGGCTTCACGGAAATTCGCAGCAGTCATAGGAGTCAATTCGGGCGGGAGGGTCATCGTACGCTGCCAGATCGTTTCGTCGCCGGAGCGGACGCCCGTGCCTGATCCTCGCGCGTGGTCACCAGCCAGCCCCAGTAGCGCCATGCAATGACCACCGCCAGCGTGACGCTGAGCGCCGCCGGGCCGTTGTGCACCAGCGCCTCGAGCGAATTGCCGCCCAGGCGGTCGTTCTCGCCATCGGTCAGGCCCATCGCCAGCAGCCGCGTCACCAGGGGAAAGACCCACAGAGCCAGGGCCGCGTAAAACCCCCGGTAGAGCGGAGGCCGCTGGGTGACTTCGCCAAAACGGCGGCTGATTTGCGCGAGAATCCACAGGCTCATCATGGTCGCCAGAGGAGCCGCTACGCCCAACAGTGTCAGCAGATCGGTTGTCATGCTATTTCCCCGCTATCCGGCCTTCACCGCCCACTGGTCATCAAGCGATACATATGAACACAGAGCGCGGCCAGACTGAGTCCCCCACACAACAACAAAACATCCCCCCACCCATCGCCGGTGATGCGATTCAGGTGAGCGAAGCGCGCCGCAGCACCCCCAAACGCGATCACCGGGACGGCGAACAACCGGTAGTGCGTTCGCTGGCCCGACAGCCGCTCGTAAAACCGCGCGATCAGGGCCAGAAATGCGATCAGAATGCTCAACCCGATCCAGATATAAACGGTCAATACGTGGTGAAGGCTGATGGCATCCACGGTCCGCTGTAACTCCATCATAATGACAAAAAATTAAGATTGCAAGGAATCTTCATGCAAAATTTCGAATTAGCGCGTGCCAGTCTCCGAATCACGGTGTGCCCGGCGACAGGAACGCCGCCACGAACGCCTCGGCATGCGTCATCGTGGCGGTGCCGCTCATCAGGCCCTGGGTGCCTTCGAAACGCTGCCGGACTTCCAGGCCGTGACCGGTGATGGCGTACTGACGGATGTCCTTGTGATGATCGCTACCGCGCAGTTTGAGCACGACCAGCGCGCGGTGCACGGTGCACTGGATCTCGACGTAGCGCAGCATGATCACCGAATCCGCGACAAAGGCCAGCTCTTCCTCGCTGTCCGGCGTTTCACCCAGCAGCGCGGCGTTCTCGCGGGTGAGCACCGCGGTCAAACCCAGGCGCTTCAGCCCATTGATGAACTCGTACGTGATCCGCCGCAGCTCGACCGGGTCGGCGCTGAGCCGGTCGAAATGGCTCAGACTGTCGACCAGCACGCGCCGGGCGCCGATCTGGTCCGCCACCCTCTCGAGCCGCCCGTTGATCTGCTGCAGATCGGCGCGTGTGACCTCCGGGCTGGACATGATCACGCGCAGGCGGTTCCGGGCCTCGTGGGCGGGGAAATCCCAGCCGAACGCACTCGCATCGCGGTAGTAATGCTCGGGGAATGCTTCGAAGGTGAGGATGATGCCCGGCTCGCCCCGCGCCGCGATGCCATGCTGGATGAACTGCATGCCGAGCGTGGTCTTGCCGGTGCCGGTCGCGCCTTCGACCAGGTTGGCCGTCTGCGGGAGGAAGCCGCCGTGCAGCATCTCGTCCAGGCCCGCGATTCCGGTGGGAACTCGTTGTGACTCCATGAAGCGGGCCCTTTCAGCGCAGGCTGCGGATCACATGGTAGATCGCTTTGACGCGAAACTGGCGGTCGTCGCACGCGCGGATGAACGACGCGATCAGACTGAGCGTGTCGCGGTCCTCGACCAGCGTGTAGATTCGCATGCCAGCCAGTTCTTCGACCTCCAGCACGTCGTCGCGCGCAAGCTGGAGCAGCTCCGGCTCCACGATGCGCACGTCGCGCCCGGTATAGCGGGCGATGCTATCGGCGGTGTCGGCGGTGTGGGGGTTATCGTGGAAAAACCGCACCAGGTCCCATTTGATGAAGGAATTGATGCGCGTATGGATGAGCTCGAGCAGGCGGGGATCGATGTCGTTCATCAGGCTGGCAGCGAAATCATCACCATCAGGCATGGCGGCCTTCCTTGCCGTGCTGTTTCCTGGATTCTCCGAGCGGCGGGCGGTGACTACGCGCGAGGCGTCCTCACCCGCCCGCCGGGTATAACGTGCTCAGCCTTGCCCGCGCCCTAGCGCCGCCGGCGGCCCGCCGTCCGGCGCACGGTTTCCGGCGCCACCGTCTGGCGCTTTGAACCTCGGCGTAGGTGTTTGAACTTCTTGCCGTTGCCGCACGGGCACGGATCGTTGCGCCCGACATTGTCGTACATCCCCAGATTTGCGCACCGGTTCCGGCGGGGCTTGAGGGCCAGCTGCAGCGCGCCGCGCCCGGCCTGGATGTTGCTCAAGCGGAGCCGCGGGATAAGCTGGGCCTTCGCGTGTAGCGACGCGGAAAATGTCCCCCACGACCTTGTCCTGAATCTCCTGCTGGAGCACGGTCCACATCGCGTAGCTTTCGCGCTGGCATCGACCAGCGGATCGCGCCCGCCATACCCCACCAGGCCGATCCCCTCGCGCAGAATATCCAGGTCGGTCAGGTGGCGCTGCCACATCTGGTCGACCGCGTTGAGCATGACTTCTTTTTCGGCGCGATCCATCCACTCGGCGCCGAACTGCTGGATGCGCTGGTCGTAGACTTGCAGCGCCCCTTTGACCAGCACCAGCTCGATTTCGTCGGGATCGTCGGTCTCGGCCAGCGTGTCGGGCGTAATGTCCCCCGGCACGGGGTAGATGTTCAGCGCGGCACGGTGCAGCTCCTCCAGGTCCCAATCGACCGGATCGCCGGACAGGTGCTGTTTGACCAGCGCCTGGACCTGCTCGGTGATCATGCGCTGGATCTGGTCGCGCAGCTCGCCCGGTTGGGAGGTGAGGATCTTGCGGCGCTGGCTGTAGATCGTCTCGCGCTGCTTGTTGACCACATCGTCATATTCAAGCACGCGCTTGCGGATGTCGAAGTTGTGGCCCTCGACGCGGATCTGCGCCTGCTGGATCGACTTACTGATCATGCTGTGCTCGATCGGCATGTCTTCGGGCATGTCGGCCCACTTCATGAAGTTCTTGACGCGGTCGCCGCCGAAGCGCCGCATCAGGTCATCTTCCATCGACAGGTAGAAGCGGCTCTCGCCCGGATCGCCCTGGCGCCCAGAGCGCCCGCGCAACTGGTTGTCGATGCGTCGCGCCTCGTGGCGCTCGGTGCCCAACACGTACAGCCCGCCCTCGTTGAGCACTTTTTTGCGATCCTGGCCGGTCTCGGCTTTGGCTTCGGCCAGCACCTCGCGCCACTGCTCGTCGGTGGCCTCCGTGATATCGACGCTGTAGCGTTTGCGCAGCTTCTCGCGGGCCAGCCCATCCGGGTTGCCGCCCAGCAGGATATCGACGCCGCGCCCGGCCATGTTCGTCGCGATCGTCACCGCGCCGGGCCGCCCAGCCTGAGCGATGATCACCGCCTCGCGTTCGTGCTGTTTGGCGTTGAGCACCTGGTGCTCGACCCCCGCGCGGTCGAGCAGCTTGCTGAGCCGCTCGCTGGTCTCGATGGCCGCCGTACCCACCAGCACCGGCTGGCCCCGCGCCTGCCGCTCTTTGATGTCCGCCACCACGGCTTTCCACTTCGAGTTCTCGGACATGTACACCAGGTCCTGCTGGTCTTCGCGGATGCAAGGCAGGTTGGTGGGGATGACGGTCACTTCGAGGTTATAGATCTCCTCGAACTCGCCCGCCTCGGTGGCCGCCGTGCCGGTCATGCCGGCCAGCTTCTTGTACATGCGGAAGTAGTTCTGGAAGGTAATGGTCGCCAGCGTCAGGTTTTCGCGCCGGACCTCGACGCCTTCCTTCGCCTCAATCGCCTGGTGCAGCCCTTCGGAGAAGCGGCGCCCGTGCATCATGCGCCCGGTGAACTCGTCGACGATGATCACCTGGCCGTTCATGACCACATAGTCTTTGTCGCGCTGGAACACCACATGGGCGCGCAGCGCGTTGTCGAGATAGGGCAGCATCTCCGAGTTTTCGGGCGCGTAGAGGTTATCGCCCTGCAGGTGTCCCTCGCGCTCGAGCACGCGCTCCATCTTCTCGACGCCGCGCTCGGTCAGGTACACGCTGCGCGTGCGCAGTTCCTCGACATAGTCGCCGTCGGGTTCTTCCAGGTCGATGCTGTCCTGGCTGCTCGGCTTGAGATCGCGCACCAGCCGGGCGAACAGCCGGTAGAGATCCGAGGGCTGGTCGGCGTTGCCGCTGATAATCAGCGGTGTGCGGGCCTCGTCGATCAGGATGTTGTCGACCTCGTCGACGATGGCGTAATAGTGCCCGCGCTGCACCAGCCGCTCGAGCGAGTGGACCATGTTATCGCGCAGGTAATCGAAGCCGAATTCGTTGTTGGTGCCATAGGTGATGTCGGCCTGGTAGGCCTCGCGCCGGTCGACCGGCTCCAGGAACTGGAACCGCGCGTCCTCGCTGTTCCACTTGGGGTTGAAGCGGAACGAATGCATGGTATCGGTCTCGCCCCGGCTCTGGATCACTGCCGAGGACAGGCCCAGGAAGTGGTAGATGGGGCCCATCTGCTGCAGGCCGAACTTGGATAGGTAATCGTTGGGCGTGACGAGGTGCACTCCCTGGCCGGTCAGCGCGTTGAGATACAGCGGCAGCGTGGCGACCAGCGTCTTGCCTTCGCCGGTCTTCATCTCGGCGATTTTGCCCTGGTGCAGCACGATGCCGCCGATGAGCTGCACGTCGAAATGGCGCTGGCCGATGGTGCGCACGGCCGCCTCGCGCACGACGGCGTAGGCCTCCGGCAGAATGTCGTCCAGCGTTTCGCCCTGCTCCAGCCGCGCCTTGAATTCGCCGGTCTTGGCGCGCAGCTCGGCATCGCTGAGCTTCTGGACAACCGGCTCCAGGGCGTTGATCTGTTCGACAACTTCACGGTGACGGCTGAGCTCGCGCTCGTTCGGATCACCGAAGACGGTTCGGACGATTGACTTGAACATCTCGCCTCACAATGGCCGGGTTCTGTCTGGCGAGGAACCCGGCGCCTCCATGATCAATTTCATTCACTGTAAACCACGTGGAAATTATAACATATCCGGCGCGCGCCGGAACAACGAGCGGCACTGCGAGGGGTCCTCGGTGGGGAACAGCGCAGGAGACAGCGGCGGGGCGCCCGCCTCACATCACGCTGAGCGCGAACACGCAGGCCAGCCCGATCGCGATCACCGCGCCGATCGCCAGGGTAACCAGCAGCACGATCCCCCACCACGGCACCGGGCCGGGCACAGGGACAGGCTCGCGGTCGGGCTGGGGACGGGACGCGCGCGTCGGGGAGACAACCCGGCGCCGCGGGTGCCCTCGCCGGGGAGACACCGGCAGCGGGCCCAGGCCGGCAGGGCGCTCGTCCGGTTGGCCGTCGAGCGGATCGGGCTCCACACCCAGGCGATCGCGGTCTTCCCACACGTAGCCCGCCGCCAGGTCTTCGAGCTCGAGCGCGTCATCGTAGGCGTCGTCTTCGTCAGCGGCGGCCCAGGCGTCGTCCAGCTCGCTCTCGCGCCAGCGCGCGCGGCGGCGGCGCTTGCGTGGGGGTGGGGTGTCGTACAGGTTGCCCAAATCGCCAGGCTCGAAGTCGTCCATCACCGCGCCCCCTCCGGGGGGGCCGCCTCAGCCCGCCCGCTCGATCAGGTCCGGGCTGTCGACCGTCGGGACGTTCACGCGGCGCGACACCGGGTACGCACTCATCCGCTCGGCGGGGTACGGCTGGAGCAGGGGCAGGACGCGCGCGCCGTCCGTCTCGGATGGGTCGAGCCAGGCGCTGTAATGCTCCGGCGGCAGGATGACGGGCATCCGGTTGTGGATCGGCTCCATCAGGGCGTTGGGCGTCGTGGTGATGATCGTGCAGGACAGCACCGCCTCGCCGCTCTCCGGCTCGGTCCAACGCTCGTACAGCCCGGCGAAGCCAAACGGCTGGCGGTCGTCCAGCGTGATGTACATGGGAATCTTGGAGCCGTCACGCTGGGCGCGCCATTCGTAGAAGCCATCTGCCACCACCAGGCAGCGCCGGTAGCGCAGCGCCTGGCGGAAACTCGGCTTCTCGGCCAGCGTCTCGGAGCGGGCATTGATCATCTTCGAGCCGATCGACGGGTCTTTGGCCCAGTGAGGGATCAGCCCCCAGCGCATGACCAGCAGCGCGTTCTCGTCCGTCTCGGCGTCGCGCACCACGGTTGCCACCGGCTGGGTGGGTGCGATATTATAGCGCGGCGGCAGGTCCGGCACCTCGGGCAGCGAGAACGTCGCCGAGAGCAGATCGGGATCGAGTTGGGTGAGTGTGAATCGTCCGCACATGTGTTCTATTATACCCCCGATCAACTTCCGATGCAAGGAATATAACCCTATCGCGGAGCGGTTGCCCACATGATTCAGATCGGCGAAATCGAGATCCACCTGATCAGCGACGGCGTGGTGATGATGGACAGCGGCGGGCCGTGGGGCCTGGTGCCGCGCGCGCTGTGGAGCAAGTACCTGGCGCCCGATGATCAACACCGCGTGCCGATGATCCTGACCTGCCTGCTGGTGCACGCCGCCGGGCAGACGATCGTGGTCGACACCGGCCTGGGCGACAAGCTCGGCGAGCGCGAGATCGCCATCTGGGGGCTGGAGCGCGCCCGCGGGACGCTGCTCGACGGGCTGGCGCGGCTGGGCGTGGCGCCTGAGGACGTGGACATCGTGATCGACACGCACCTGCACGCCGATCACTGCGCGGGCAACACGACGCTGGCCGCGAGCGGCGAGGCCCGCGCCACCTTCCCCCGCGCGCGCTACGTGGTGCAGCGCCGCGAGTTCGAGGACGCCATGCGTCCCAACGAGCGCACGCGTGCCACGTATTTCCCGGTCAACTACGAGCCGCTCTACCGGGCGGGCCAGCTCGCGCTGCTGGAGGGCGACGCGGAGATCGCGCCGGGAGTCAGAGCGGTCCTCACGCCGGGGCACACGCCCGGCCACCAGTCGGTGCTCTTCGAGAGCGAGGGACAGCGCGCGCTGTTCGTGGCCGACCTGGCGAGCTATGCGATCCATTTCGAGAAGCTCGGCTGGATGACGGCCTATGACGTCGAGCCGCTGGTCACGCTGGAGACCAAGCGCCGCTGGCAGCAGTGGGCACTGGAGACGGACGGCCTGCTGATCTTCCAGCACGACACGGTCATTGCGGCGGGCCATTTCCGCCCGGACGACCAGGGCAGGCCGCGCATCCAGCCGGTGGCCGTGGCGTATAGCTAGGCGCCCGCTTTACAGTGCGCACACAGGATCTGGTCCGGCTCACCGCCAGATTAGGCCGCGCTCGGGTGTTTTGTGGGTAAGCGACCTGTTGCATAGCGCTCTGTATACTGCGAGTCAAGCTGTCATTCGTAGCCTTACTCACGCCTGGGGAAGCCGCAGGGATCATGATGGTCAGCTCGTCAGAAGTCGCGTGGCCGGTCGATCAACGACCCGTGCAGTGCGCCCAATGCGGCCATTTCTGCCGCCCGGACGACACCTACTGCTCGTACTGCCACGCGGCGCTACACACCGAGCCGATCCACGGCCGCTCGACCCGGCTGCTCAACCGGCGTCCGCTGGTCGTGACGTCACAGAGCCACGGCAGCGATTGGTTCGAGGGAGCGGCCTCGGCCCTGCTCCAGATTCTCCCCTCGGGCGCCTGCCTGCCGCTGACGGTCACCACGCCGGTGACGCTGGGCCGGGCTGCACCGCACAATGGCACCAACGATGCCATCGACCTGACCCCGTACAACGCGCACCAGCACGGCGTCTCGCGGGCGCACTGCCTGCTGCGCCGCCGCGACAGGCGGCTGCTGGTCACCGACCTGGGCAGCACCAATGGCACCTATCTCAACGGCGAGCTGCTGCTCCCGCACCGGGATTACGTGCTGGCTGACGGCGATCACCTGGTCCTCGGATCGCTGCATTTGATCGTATTTTTCAACGCCACCAAGCCCAACTGACCCCGATCGGGGTTGAAAATGCTTGCATGCTGGTAAGCAGGATGTTGTGCAGGCGTGCACCGCCCGCGAAGAACTGCGCCGCGCCCAGGCAAAGGGCGGGATGTGCGGGGCGTCAACGGTCTGACGCGGGGGTTATCAGTCGTTCGGTTTGGCTTCCTCGTTTTCTTGCTTGCGACAGCAGCCGCTAAACATGAAGAACGGCAGCGCCAGCCCGATGAAAATGTGGATCAGCCAGAAGATTTCCTCTCCACCACCCATCATACTCCATCCTCTCCGTGACGCCTGAATCTCCGGTGATCCCCGATTCAGGCTTGCATCTATCCTAACACAACTTAAGAAGAAATTAGCTTTGCATCAAACAAGATTGATAGAAACGTTGAGAGCTAAAACCCCGGCCAAGATGGTCTGTATAAGTTGCTGCTAACAGGGTATAATGTGTGTTTGCGCGCGCTGATGCCTGGGAAATGTAAGGAAACGGTATGTCTGTCCCCTTCTGTCATATTTGCGAGCAGAACGAAGCGGAAAAACGCCAGTATGGCGATGCTTCGCTCGCCCAGGGTGATTACTGCCCCGTGTGCCACCGGCCCACCTGCCGTTTCCACATGGGCCGCGTCCGCTGGCGCTGGCGCAACAATGGCCGCGTGGAGAGCGCCTTGATTTGCCGCGACTGCAAAAACGCCTACCGGCACCGCGAGTGGGACGCCTATAACCGCGACTGGATCAGCTAGCCCTCCCCCTGCCTCACCCAACCTCCACCCTTCCGATAGCCCGGCGCTGGGCGCGCGCCAGGGCGGTTTTGTACAATCTGGACGGGTCTGGCGTGCTCGCCACGCACGGTGGCCGGCCGCCTCACATGAAGGTCCGTTCTGCACCCGGAGGAAAACACTGTGGATACCCTGTTTCGGATTCACTCAGACTTGCGCTGGCTGCTGGTAGCGGTGGCCGTGCTCGCCATGATCCGGCTGGTCATCGGCTGGCTGCGCCGCGAGTCGCCGTATGATCCGATCAGCCGCAGCCTGATGCTGCTGTTTTCCATCGGCCTGGATATCCAGGTCCTGGTGGGGCTCATCTATTTCATCTGGAACGGCATCGACGCCGACTATTGGCCACGCCAGCGGTTCGAGCACCTGGTCGTGATGCTCATCGCGGCGGGCGTGGCCCATTTGCCCCGCCGCTGGCGCTCAGTCCCGGCCCCGGTTCGCTATCGCAACGACGCCCTGACCGTGCTCGCTGTGCTGGTCATCGTGTTCGTGGGCGTGATCCTGCTGCCGGGGGGAACGAATCGTTGGTAGAGTGATCAAGGAGCACATCATGCTGGATGACCGCATTCTCACCTTCGCACCCGATATCCAGCGCCGTCTGACGCAGACCATCCGCCAGTTGTTTGCGCCGGAAGACCGCGTCCTGCAATCCGTCCGCACCAACACCCTCGCTTACGGTCTGCCCGAGATCCAGATCCGGCCCGAAGAAGGCAAGATGCTGCAGTTCCTGGCCGCGCTGATCGGCGCGCGCCGCGTCCTGGAGATCGGGACGCTGGCCGGCTACAGCGGGATCTGGCTGGCCCGCGGCCTGCCGCCCGGCGGCACGCTGATCACGCTGGAGCTGGACCCGCGCCACGCTCAGATCGCGCGTCAGCACTTCGCGCTGGCCGGGGTCTCGGACCGGGTTCAGATCATGGAGGGCTCGGCCCCCGCCAGCCTGGAGCGTCTGGCGGGGGCCGAGCCGTTCGACATGGTGTTCCTCGACGCCAACAAGGAGGAATCCTGCCTACCCTGGCGTGGGCGCTGGCGCGCACGTGCGACCGGGCGGGCTGATCACCGCGCACAACGCCTTTCGCGAAGGCCACCTGCACGACGACAACGCAAAATCTAACGCTACGCGCCAGTTTTGGAAGCGCTCGCTGCCCATTCCGGCCCTGATCAGCACCGTCATCCCGGTCGGGGACGGGCTGGCAGCGGCACTTAGTGAAATAGAAACGGGCGGGGGCGCGTGCCCTCGCCGGTCCCCTACATGCCAGCCGCGCGCGTCCGGCGCAGCAGAACACCGACAGGAATGCGCCGCGGCCAGTAGCCCGCCGCTGGTGAGCCCTGCGCCATGTCCGACGCGATCAAGACCATGCGGTCGCAGCCCAGCCGCCACGCGTGCTGGTGGACGCGGTTCAACAGCGCCCCGGCAGCGCCGCGTCTCCGGTAGGCGCTCCGCGTCATCAACTGGTTGAGGTAGCCCGCACCGGGCTGCCGCGTGATGAGCTGGGCCCAACCCACCACTCGCCCGTCGATCTCGGCGGCGAAGTTGTGAAGATGGCGATCGCCCACCGTCTCCGGCGGGATGCGCTCGCCCTCGATGCCCAGCGACAGGTTCGCGCGGGCGGCGTCTTCGGGCTGGGTGATGGCGGTGACCGGACTCCGGGCGCTGACCAGCGGAGCGGGCAGGCGCGCGCTCAGGATGGGGCGCGTGCGGCGGATCTGGTACCCCAGCGCCCCGTACGCCGGGATCAGGCCGCCGGGATCAGGCCCCGCGTGGAAGACATCGAGCACGTGGCGCTCGCCGGGCCGCGCCGGGTACTCGCGCATCGCCGCCACGACCGCCGCCGGATCGGGCGCGAACGCCAGGAATTCGATCTCGAACGGCGTGCCCGCCACCGCCGCCCCGTAATACGACACGCCGACCGGCCCCAGGTTGTCATACGTCACGCCGTAGACGACCTGGTACAGGTAGGTGTAGGACGCGATCATCGCGTCGATGGCCCAATGATTCGCCGGCATGACAGTCCCTGACGACAGAAGGCGCGCCCGGCAGCGTGGGCGCAAGATTGGCTTTTGGTTATACTCGCGCGATACCCGTACGGCAAATCGAAACGAAAGGACGCGGACATGCAGATGGTGATGTTGGTGCTGGACAATCCAGACCAGCTTGACGAAGTGCTGGATGCCTGGCACGCGCTCGGCGTCAGCGGCCTGTTGGGTTGAGCCGGCGCGCTCCGCGTAAAGGGGGAACTGCCGGGCGTTGTGTGTAAAATCTGTATTGGAAATCTTTCGCCCTCGCACCGTTTGACTCCCCGGTGCGTAATCCTTGTAGTGATATAGAGCGATTCGAGAGAGGTGAAGGTAATCAATCTGATGCGAATCATTGTGCACACCGGCAAGGGCGGCGTCGGCAAAACCAGTATCTCCGCGGCTACCGCGCTGCGCTGCGCTGAAATGGGGCTGCGCACGATCGTGATTTCGACCGATACGGCCCATTCGCTGGCCGACTCGCTGGAAGTGAAGATCGGCCCGGAGCCGGTCGAGATCCGCGAGAACCTGTGGGCCCAGGAAGTCGACGCGCGGTATTCGATGGATAAGTACTGGGGCCGCATCCAGAAGTACATGCTCAACGTGCTGAACCCGCGCCACGTCAACGACATCGTCGCCGAGGAAGTGACGATCCTGCCAGGGCTGGACGAGGGTGCCCACCTGCTGTGGATCAACAAATACGTCGAGGACGACCAGCACGACGTTCTGATCGTCGATGCCGCGCCCACCGCCGAAACGCTGCGCCTGCTGAGCCTGCCCGATACGACGCGCTGGTGGTTCCAGCGGATCACGTCGCTGCTGCGCGGCACCAGCGGGCGGTTGCTGCGCCCGATCTCCAAGCCGTTGCTCGGCGCGGACCTGCCCGACGACGTCACGTTGGACAGCATTGACGGGCTGTTCAACACGCTCGACCGCGTGCGCGACCTGCTGACCGATCCCGACACCAGCAGTCTGCGCCTGGTGGTCAACCCGGAGCGCATGGTGATCAAGGAAACCCAGCGCACCTACACATACCTGAACCTGTACGGCTACGCCGTCGATGCCGTGCTGGTCAACCGTGTGTACCCGGACGAGGTCACCGATCCGTTCTTCGCCGCCTGGAAGGAGACCCAGTCCGAGAACATTGCCTTCATCCACGAGGCGTTCGGCGATCTGCCCATGCTGAAGGCGCCGCTGTTCAATGAGGAAATCGGCGGCTTCGACCGGCTGCGCCGGCTGGCCGATGCGCTGTACGGCGACACCAACCCGGCGTCGGTGCTCGCCCGCGAGCAGACGCACCGCATCCTGCCGGACGATAATGGCGGCTACGTGCTGGAAGTGCCCCTGCCGTTCGCCGAAAAAGGCGATCTGGATCTCTACCGGTCCGCCGACGAGCTCACCCTGCGGGTCGGCCCCTACCGGCGCAATATCGTCTTGCCCTACGCGCTGTGGAAGCTGGACGTGAAAAACGCCCGATTCGAGCAATCCCGGCTGCGGATTCACTTCGTCCAGGCAGAACCGTCGGAAAACTAGCGCGACGCGGCGCTGGCGGGCCCGCGATGGCGCGCCGGCCCGCGCCACGCCACAGCCTCTGGCCCGGCGGTTCAGCCGACCCGGCTCGCGGCGAGCGGCGCCGGGCTCAGGCGATCCGTTGGCGCTAGTCCCCTACCGGTCGAGCCATGTCCAGCGGCCCGACGCCTGGTCAATGCTGATCGTTGAACCGTCGGGAACGGTGATCGAGACGGGACTGCCGTTTTCCAGGCCGACGGTGGCGTCATATCCCTTTTCGTACCTGGTCGCCCAGCCCAGCGCCTCGCGCACCGCGGACGTGTTCCCCCACACCTGTCCGAAACCATTCACCGGGCGGACGCGCCCCATGGGGACGGCCTGATACGGGTTCGGCGGCAGGATGCTGTAGGCGCTGTGCGGGAAAACGGTGAAGCGCCCGCCGCTCGTGCCCAGCCTGCCGAAATCGAGAAAGACATAGATATCGAGCGTATCAGCGCGCCAGATCATGAAACCGCGATCGAAGGTCTGGAAGGTCGTGCCCGTTACGTGCTCGTCGATCGTGGGCTCGGCAATTGCCACCGTGATAGTGTCCTGGTCGACGATTTCATAGATATCACCGGCACTCGTGATCGTGATCCTGATGGTTGACAGCGTCAGATCGAGCGTGCCCGGCGGCATCCCCAGCGGGATGGCGATCGCCTGGCTGCCGGTCAGGGGCAGAAACGGGAGCCGCCCAATCAGCCGGGTGGTGGCAGGATCGATCACCTCAATCTGCACGGCGTCCACGCCGTGTGCTGCCCAACTGACCGTGACCGTGTCCCCCGTCTGGGCTGTGGTGGGGTCGGAGACAAACGACAGGATGGTTGAGCTGGGCACCGAGGGCGGATCAGCGTACACCCAGGTGTTATCGGGATTGATCTGGTAGATGATCCCGTTCGACTGGGTGAGATAGAGCGTGTCGCCCTCGGTGCGGATGCGCATGAAAAAGCCGACTTCCTGGTAGATCGTCCCGCCAATCAGCTCGCGCACGTTGGGGTAGTTGCTCCACACCTTGCCGAACCCAAAGAGCGGGCGGTTTCCGCCCACCTGACCGGGAATTGGCGGATTGTCCGGCAGGTGGCTGTACGACGATGACGGGAAGTTGAGCACCTGGCCGTTGTGCGCGATCACCCAGATGTGGCCGGTATCCGAGCGCCAGAGCATGACGCCGTTTTGAAAGTACTGGCCCGTTGAATACACGACCTGGTCGGTTTGAGCGGCGACGGGCGCGACCAGGGCCAGCGTCGCGACCACGACCAACAGCAAAAGACCGCAGCAGTAGCGTTTCATGTCCCCCTCCTATTGCATAGGGCCGGACGGGTAGTTGATCTGCCAGACAGCCAGCCCGTGCGGCGAGCACGGGCGGCCGGCGTCGACGATGCTTTCATTATATTACATGTTACATGTTCGATATCGCCAAACAGCGACGCCTTACTCGTCGCTCACTCTCTGTTTGAACGACGGACCGCGGCGGATCAGCATGAGAGAGGGTTGAGAACATTTCTTTGCCCCCCTGGTAGGGGCAGGTAGTATACTGCGGGGTGCGGCTGTTTTGTCTCTGCCCCATGCCGCACGCGACCCGGGCCGCATCCGGTGCGAGGATAGCGGGGTAGACCGTTTTGCAGGCTGAGCGAGGACCGCCGTCTTGAGGAAAGGGCGAAACCAGCATGTCCGAAAAACACGCGCCCGATGAGGCTGCTCCGCCGGTTGGCGCTCGCTCAACCCGCCGCCCTTCATCGCCCGCGGGCGATCTGGCCCAAGAAGTCACCGGGTACAAAATCGACTGGCGCCGCTATGGCCGCACGCTGTGGTTTGCCGGCTGGCTGATCGCGCGCGTCCTGTTCTGGGAGCTGGCCGTGCGGGGCCTGCTGGGCGCGAGCGCGGCCGAGCGCGGGCGCTCCACGCGGCTGCGCCGCTGGTCGCGCGAATTTTGCAGCCTGGCGGTGGACATGGGCGGGGTCATGATCAAGCTCGGCCAGTTCATCTCCAGCCGCATGGATGTCCTGCCGCCGGAGGCCATCCAGGAGTTGGCTACCCTGCAGGACGAGGTCCCCAGCGTGCCGTTCGACCGCATCCGCGCACGGCTGGAAGACGAGCTTGGCCCGGTCGATCAGCACTTCGCCTGGCTCGACGACACGCCCACCGCGGCGGCGTCGCTGGGGCAGGCTCACCGCGCCGGGCTGCCGGATGGCACGCGCGTGGTAGTGAAGATACAGCGGCCCGGCATCGGCTCGCTGGTGCACACCGACCTCAAGGCGTTGGAAGTGGTGGCGCGCTGGCTGATGCGCGTCCCGCTGATCCGCCGCCGCGCGAACGTCCCCGGCCTGCTGGACGAGTTCAGCGCCGTGCTGTGGGAGGAATTGAACTACTGCCACGAGGCGGACAACGTCGAGGCGTTCGCGGCCATGTTCGCCCACGATGGCGGGATCTACATCCCCCGCCTTTACCGCGAGCTGACCACGCAGCGCGTCCTCACGCTCGAAGACGTGACGGCGATCAAGATCACCGACTACGACGCGATCACGGCGGCGGGCGTGGACCGGCGCGACGTCGCCCGGCGGCTGATCAACACCTACCTCTGGATGGTGTTTGTCAAGCGTTTTTTCCACGCCGATCCGCATGCTGGCAACCTGTTCGTCTACCCGCTGCCCCCGGAGACCGACGCGCCGGTCGGCTGCCACGCGAACGGGACGCCGCTGCTCGGCCGCCCCTTTTACCTGATCTTCGTCGACTTCGGAATGGCCGGCCAGGTCACGCCGGAGATCGTGGAAGGGTTGCGCGAGACGCTCATCGCGCTGACCACGCGCGACTCGCACCGGCTGGTCCAGTCCTACCAGCGGCTGGGGGTCCTGCTGCCCGGCGCGGACCTGGACCGGATCGAGCAGGCCGGTCGCGCCGCGTTCGACCGGGTTTGGGGCCTGAACATGGCCCAGATCAGCAACCTGTCTCTGTCCGAAGTCACGGGGCTGGGCCGCGAATTCAGCGACCTGCTGTTTTCCCTGCCGTTTCAGGTCCCGCAGGACTTTCTGTACCTGACGCGCGCGGTGGCGATCCTGTTCGGCATGTGCACCGGCCTGGATCCGGACTTCGATCCCTGGCACGAGGTGCTGCCCTTCGCGCTGTCGATGGTGGCCGAAGATGGGGATTCGGTCCCGGCGGCGCTGGCGTTCAACCTCAAGCCGCGCGATCTGCTGCGCCCGGAGACGCTGCACGCCCTCTTGACCGCGGAGAACGTGGGGACAGTGCTCGGCATCGGCCTCGACACTGCCCGGCGCGCGGCCCAGCTCCCGGCGCTGGCCGACAACGTGCTGCGCCGCGCCGACCACGGCGAGCTCACGGTTCGCGTCACGCCCACGCCGGAGTTCGAGCGCAGCACGCGCCAGCTCAGCGCGGCGATTCACCGGCTGGCCGGGGCGGTTGTGTTCAGCGGGCTGGCGGTCACCAGCGCGATCCTGTACCGGCGGGCAAACAACCGGCGAGGCTGATCGACCTGCGGCTGGCCGGGCTGATTTTTCCGCACGCGACGCCAGGCGGAGCGTCCGGGTGATCCCCCGGTGCGAGATGACCCTTGATGTTGTGCAAATTAGATTACAGCAGTAAGTCACATGTTTGTTTGACAACCTATAGAACCTATACTACAATTTGATGTGTGTGGAGCAGGTTGTTTGCAGTACCGGCACGAAAAGTAAGACATCCGGTGTGGCATGAACAACGCACCGGGTGTTTTTTTTCGCCCACCGGCAACACCCATCCCACGAAGATCGTGTTCTTGGCAAGTGGGCAGAAGGAGTCCCAAAACATGTCAGAGCGTCTTACTGGCGTCGTCAAATGGTTCAATTCGCAAAAGGGCTACGGCTTTATTCAGCCGGAAACCGGTCCCGACGTATTCGTCCACTATAGTGCTATCGTCGGCGAAGGCTACCGCAACCTGGAGGAAGGCGAACGAGTCGAGTTTTCGATCACTGAGGGCCCCAAAGGCCCGCAGGCCAGCGAAGTAATGCGGCTCAAGTAGGTCCCATCCACACACAACAACGCTAACAACCACAATGCCCTGTGCCATCTGACGCACAGGGCATTGTTCCTTTTCTGGAAGCCAGTCGCGGTTATTCGACCTCGACCTTGACCTTGTTCGGCTCGTCCTCCCCGGCGGTGGTGGTGCGCAGCTTGTCCAGCCCGCACTCGATGCTGTCGATGATGCCGTCGAACAGGGCTTCCCAACCGGCCCTGCCCTCTTCCAGCGCGCGATTGGTGTGCTCGCGAAAGTCCTTCGGCAGCAGCGACGCAAACGCTTTTCCGGTCTGTTCGAGCGCGGCGGTCTGGTGCTCGACGAATGCCACCAGCGGCGATTTCGGCTTGGGAGCCTCCTCGGGGGCGGCCTGGGTTGTCTCTTTTCGCTTGACCATTACGTTTCATCCTCACTCAGCTAAAAATGTCCTGATCTATCTACACTATACTACGAAATTCTCCCCACCCGGTTGCGGGCCTAGTAGCCCCGCGTGCGATCCACCAGGTTGAGCAGGTCCTTGCGGGCCAGGTAGCGCCGCAGGTTTTCGACGAACAGCGCGGCGGCTTTGTCGTTGTAGTCGGCGGTGTTGCCGGAGATATGCGGGCTGATGATCAGGCTGGGCAGCTTCCACAGCGGGCTGTCGGCGGGCAGCGGCTCGGACTCGAACACGTCCATCGCGGCCCCGGCAATCTGGCCGGTCTGGAGCGCCTCCAACAGCGCGGCCTCGTCGACGATGCCGCCCCGGCTCACGTTGATCAGGTACGCCGTCTCTTTCATCGCCTCGAACGCCTCCGCGCCGAACATCATGCGCGTGGATTCGGTCAGCGGCACGGTCAGCACCACGAAATCGCACTCGCGCACCATCGACACCAGCGCCTCGGGCGGATAGAGCCGGTGGAAGAAGCTGCCATCCGGGTCGCCGGTGCCGGGTATCACGTACCCGTCCGGGTCGGCGGGCTGGCGCACGTCGCGCTTGGAGGCCAGCACTTCCATGCCGAACAGAAACGCCAGCCGCGCGATCTCGCGGCCAATGCTGCCGTAGCCCACAATCCCGATCGTGCTCCCGCGTAGCTCGCGCGGCAGTAACATGCGAAAGCGCCCTTCGTCGGGCCAGTGTGCCTCAGCCTGAAGGCGCAGCATGGTCGGCAGGCGGTGCCCGAAGGCCAGCATCATCATGTACACGTATTCCGCGATGTTCGTGGCGTGGATGCCGCTAGACGAGGTGAGCAACACGCCTTCCGTCTGGATCACCGGCTGGTCGAGCAGATGGTCCACCCCGGCGCTGTGAGCGTGAATCCAGCGTAGTTGCGGCGCCAGCGACGGCTCGGGAACGGTGCTGTGCGTGTAGAGCACTTCCGCGTTGGCCCACACATCTTCGGGCACGTCGCGGGCCTGGCTGGTCGGATGGTAGAGAATCTCCACCCGATCCGACACGGCGCGGAACGTGGCCAGGGTATCTTCGTCGAACGGCACGGTGATCAACACGTAGGTGGGTTCTGAGTCAGGCATGTCTCCCCCGTGGGTATGCAAAGTCACGTTGGCGACCAGAGTATACCCTATCGCCCACGCCGGAAGTAGGCGAATCCAGCGAATCCGATGAACAGCGCCTGCCCGATCAGCGCGATCGGGATGGGGTCGCGGAGGCCGAACGCACCTCACACCATGCTGGTCAGGGCGTCGCGCTCCTGGAGACGGAACTGCATCTCGTACAGCCGCGCGTACAGCCCGCCCTCGCTCATCAGCGCGTCGTGTGTGCCCAGCTCGACGATCCGCCCCCGGTCCAGCACGGCGATGCGGTGCGCGATACGGACCGTGCTCAGCCGGTGGGCGATGATGACCGTCGTCCGGTTCTGCATCAGGCGCTCGAGCGCTTCCTGCACCAGCATCTCGCTCTCATTGTCCAGGCTGGAGGTGGCCTCGTCCAGCAGCAGAATGCGCGGATCCTTGAGGATGGCGCGGGCGATGGCCACGCGCTGGCGCTGCCCGCCGCTGAGCCGGATGCCGCGCTCGCCGACGATGGTCTCGTAACCGTGCGGCAGCCGGGCGATGAAGCTGTGCGCGTTGGCCGCCTCCGCCGCCGCAATCATCTCGCCCTCGCTGGCGCCGAGCCGCCCGTAGAGGATGTTCTCGCGGATGGTGCCGCCGAACAGCATGGTTTCCTGCGGGACGATGCCGATCTGCTCGCGCAGGCTGGCCTGGGTGACCTGGCGCACGTCCAGCTCATCGATGCGCAGCGCGCCGCTGGTCACGTCATAGAAGCGCGGGATCAGGTTGAACATCGTGCTTTTGCCCGCCCCGCTCGGCCCCACCAGCGCGATGATCTCGCCCGGCGCGATGTCCAGGTTGATGTCCTCCAGCACGGGCTGCTCGTCTTCATCGTAAGTAAAGCTCACGTCGTCGAACGTGATCCGCCCCTCGACGCGGTCGAGGGCGCGCGCGCCCGGCGCGTCCTGCAGATCGGGCGCCGTGTCCAGCAGCTCGAAGATGCGCTGCGTGGCCCCCAGCGACTCCTGAAGCTGGGTATACAGCCAGCTCAGCTCGGAGAACATCTGCCCGATGATGGTCACATAGACGAGGAAGGCGACCAGCTCCCCGCCGCTCAGGCGATCGTTGATGACCTCGCGCCCGCCATACCACAGGATCAGGATCATGTTGATCACGAGCATCAGGCTGACCGTCGGGCTGACCACGGCGCGAACCCGCAGCAGCCGCAGCGCCGCCTGGAAAGCGCGCTCGATGGTGGTGTTGTAGCGGTTGGCCTCGAAGTCTTCGCGCACGAAGCTCTTGACCTCGCGGACGTTGTGCAGCGCTTCTTCGGCCACCACCGTCGCGTTCGCCAGCTCGTCGCGGACCAGCAGGCTTCCCCGTCGCGAAAACCGGGTGACGACCACCCCCATGAACGCCACGACCGGCGTGCTGATCAGGATGAAGGCTGCCAGCCGCCAGTTGAGCACGATCATGATCGCGATGCCCGCCAGGATCGTCAGCGTATGCCGGATCAGCCGCGTGAGATTTTCGGTCAGCAGTTGGCGCATCACGGTCACGTCGCTGGACATGCGGCTGACCAGCTCGCCGACGCGCCGCGTGGTGAAGAACTTGACCGACAGGGTGTGCAGGTGCGCGTACAATTGGCGCCGCAGATCGACCACGATCCGCTCGCCCACGTAATTGATGTGGTAATTGCCGATGATCGAGCCGATGGTGAGCACGATCATCGCCCCGGCCAGCAGCAGCGTGATCCGGTTGAGCTCGCCCATGTCGTCGTTCGCCAGCACGGTATCGACGACCTCGCGCACGACGGCGGGCAGCACCAGGAACATGCCGGACGCCATCATGCGCCCGGCCAGGCCGATGATCAGGCGGCCTTTGTAGGGGCCGAGATAACCCAGCAAACGCCGCCACTGGGACCGGGCGCTGGTGGACTCGGGCGAGGTGATGGAGATAGTATCAGAGCGCAAATTCGCTTCCTCATCTGTGTGCTGTATAGTGTACGGTCTTTGGGGATGGCAGGGTACGGCGGGCCCGGATTTCGAACGGACTTCTAATACTAGAAAATCCGTGCTACCATTATCTCACCATCGACAGTGAACTGAACCATGAACCACAAAGGCAAGGGACCCCATGCCATTTATCGAAGCTCCCACCACGTTTTACCTTGGCCGCCGCTTCGACCCCACCACCCGCCGCATGGTCGACGAGGTGGTCTATTATGA
Organism: Aggregatilineaceae bacterium; assembly: GCA_040767355.1. Lineage (GTDB taxonomy): Bacteria > Chloroflexota > Anaerolineae > Aggregatilineales > Aggregatilineaceae > LM3-B42. The sequence continues at coordinate 20,966 of JAXGOS010000003.1, forward strand.
CTCGCGCGACCTGACAACGCACGCCGTCGTCGTCGGCATGACCGGCAGCGGCAAGACCGGCCTGTGCATCACGCTGCTCGAAGAGGCCGTGCTGGACAACATCCCCTCGATCATTATCGATCCGAAGGGCGACATTACCAACTTGCTGCTGGCCTTCCCGGACCTGAAGCCGGAAGATTTCGCGCCGTGGGTCAACATCGACGATGCGCGCCGCGCCGGGCTGGAGGTCGACGACTACTCGGTGAAAGTCGCCCAGAAATGGCGCGATGGGCTGGCAAGCTGGGATATCTCCCCGGAGCGCATCGCCGCCTTCAAGCAAAACGCTCATTTCAGCATCTACACGCCCGGCTCCGATACCGGCCTGCCGGTCAGCATCGTGGACGCCATGGGCGCGCCGGACGGGGGCTGGCAGCCGGGCGACGACGAGTTCCACCGCGAGCAAATCAGCGGGATTGTCACCGCGCTGCTGGCGCTGATCGGCAAGAACGTCGAGCCGGTCAAAGACCGCGAGCACGTGTTGATCGCCAACATCTTCGAGCACGCCTGGCGGCGCGGGCAGGACCTGACGCTCGAAGACGTGATCCTCCAGGTACAGAAACCGCCGTTCGGCAAGCTCGGCGTGTTCGACATCGACACCTTCTTCCCCGAAAAAGAGCGCTTCAGCCTGGCGATGGAGCTGAACCACATCATCGCCTCGCCCAGCTTCCAGAGCTGGATCCAGGGCGAGCCGCTCGACATTCAGAGCCTGCTCTACACGCCGGAAGGCAAGCCGCGCGTCAGCATCTTTTACATCGCGCACCTCACCGATGCCGAGCGGATGTTCATCGTCACCCTGCTGCTGGAGAATATGCTCGCCTGGATGCGCTCGCTCAGCGGCACGACCAGCCTGCGCGCGCTGCTGTATTTCGACGAGGTATACGGTTTCTTCCCGCACCACCCGTACAATCCGCCCAGCAAAGTCCCGATGCTGCGACTGCTCAAGCAGGCGCGCGCCTTCGGCCTGGGGCTCGTGCTCGCCACCCAGAACCCAACGGACATCGACTACAAGGGACTTTCCAATGCCGGGACGTGGTTCATCGGCAAGCTGCAGACCGAGAACGACAAGAACCGGCTGCTCAATGGACTCGAAACGCTGGAGGCCGTCGACGGCGACGTGAACATTGCCGACATCGACCGGCTGCTCAGCAGCATCGACCCGCGCGTGTTCATCATGCACAACGTGCACGACAGCGTCGGCGCGATCCCGATTCACACCCGCTGGGCCATGAGCTACCTGCGCGGCCCGCTGACGCGCCAGCAAATCAAGACGCTGATGGCCGACCAGCGCCAGCGCCCGTACTATCCCACCTACGCCGATCTCTACGGGCAGGGCGGGTCGAGCGGCACGCGCGTCGCCGAGCCAGCCGTGCCGCCGGGCGCGACACCGCCGCCGGCCACACTGCCTGAGCTACCCGACCGGCAGGCCACGCCACCCCCGTCCACGCTGCCCGATTTCGACGCGGCGCCCGCCGCCAGCGCGCCGCCGCCCGAGCCTACCCGCGCCAGCGCCCTCCCGGCCGCGCGTCCCAGCCAGCCTCAAAGCCGGCTGCCGGAAGGGTTCAGCATGACGCAGCAGCCACTGCCATCCAGCATGGCGCAGTATTTCCTGCCGGTGGAAGTGACGGCCGATCAGGCGGTGCTCGCGTGGACGCAGCAATCCGGGCTGCCCGCCAGCGGCACCGAGCAGCCGCTGCTGGCCTACCAGCCGATCCTGATTGCGCAGGCCGACGTGCGCTATGGCGACCGCAAGGCCAACGTGACCGAGGTCCGGCGCTACCCGTACCACGTGCCCTTCGTCGCCAAGGCGGGCCTGATCCACTGGGATGAGTTCCTGGTGCCGCCGATCGACCCGCGCGACCTGAGCCACACGCCGGCGGGCGAAGCCGCCTTCGGGGCGCTCTCGCCCGGGTTGACCGACTCCAAGCGGATGGCCGAATTGCAGCGCGAGCTGGTCGATTACCTGTACAAAGCGGCCAGTCTGACGCTGCTGAGCAACCCACAGCTCAACCTCTACAGCCAGCCCGGCATGAGCCAGCGTGACTTTCTGATCCAGGCGCAGGCGCTGGCCCGCCAGGCGCGCGACGCCGAGATCGACAAAGTCATGGCGCGTTACGAGAAGGAATTCGACAAGCTGGAAACCAGGCTCCGCCAGGCGGCGCGCAGTCTTTCCGCCGACCAGCAGCAGCTCGACGAGCTGCGCAACGAGGAGTTGTTCACCACGGGCGAAGCCATCCTCAGCCTGCTGCGCGGGCGCACGACGTACACCCTGTCGCGGGTGAGCCGCTCGCGGCGCTACAAGGGCCGCGCCCAGGAAGACCTGCTGGAGACCGAGCAGATCATCGCGGAGATGGAGTCCCAGCTCGACGAAACGCAGGCCCGCATGGAGCAGGAGTTGGCTCAGGTCAACGCCAAGTGGGTCCAGATCGCGTCGGTGGTCGAGGAATACAAGATCACGCCCTACAAAAAAGACATCTACCTGGGCGTGTTCGGCATCGGCTGGAAGCCGTACTGGATCGTGATCGCGAACGGGAGTCCGCAATTGGTCCCGGCGCGGGGTGGCTGACGAGGGTGATCCGGCCCGCATCTTCGTGTGGTCCAAAAGTACTAGCGGATATTGCGGTCTGTTTTGCGGTATAGCATGCAAAGCCTTTGCGTAAAAGGAGAATACCGCGATGTATAGAAAGCTCACCCTTGTGTCTCTGTTCGCCTTGCTGGCGGCTCTGGTGGCGTTCGGCCTGATGCCGTCCGGCACGGCACTGGCCCAGGATGGTGACGATCCGGCGCTGATTCAGATCACCGGGACGGTTGAACTGCTCCAGCCCGATCTCATCCTGGTCAGCGGCGTCTGGGTTCACCCGGCGGGCGTGTTCAACCCGGCCTCGCTGAACCTGGGAGACGAGGTGACGATCACCGGCTACCTGCTCCCCGACGACACCATCCAGGCGGTCAGCCTGGTCACCGACGAAGACCCGGATGGCGATGGCCTGGTCGGCGACGCGGACAACTGCCCCGAGGTCGCCAACCCGGACCAGGCTGATACCGACGGCGATGGCATTGGCGACGCCTGCGATCCGGATGCGACCGACAGCGATGAAGATGGTATCGTCAACGCGCTCGACAACTGCCCCCTGATCTACAATCCTGATCAGGCTGACAGCGACGGCGATGGCGTGGGCAACGTCTGCGACCCGGATTTCCCGGACGAGGACAGCGATGGCGTGGAAGACAGCCTGGACAACTGCCCGCTGGTCTACAATCCCGACCAGACCGACACGGATGAAGACGGCATTGGCGATGACTGCGATCCGGATCTCGTCGACTTCGACGAAGATGGCTTCGTCGACAGCCTGGACAACTGCCCGCTGATCGCCAACCCCGACCAGGCGGACACGGATGAGGATGGCATCGGCGATCTCTGCGATCCGGACCTGCTCGACACGGACGAAGACGGCGTGGTCGATAGCCTGGACAACTGCCCGCTGGTCGCCAACCCCGACCAGGCCGACGCGGATGAAGACGGCATCGGCGACCTCTGCGATGGGGACCTGATGGACACCGACGAAGATGGCTTCGTCGACAGCATGGATAACTGCCCGCTGGTGGCCAACCCCGACCAGGGCGACGCCGACGGTGACGGCATCGGCAACGCCTGCGATACGGACTTCCAGGACGGCGACAACGTCTGCGTGGGCGCCGATCCGCACCCGGTAGGCATGGCGCTGGCGACTGAGTTCGGCGTCCAATACGAGACGATCATGTCCTGGCATTGCCAGGGGTACGGCTTCGGCGAGATCGCGGCGGCGCTGCTGCTGGCCGATCAGAACGAAGGCCTGAGCGCCCAGGCAGTGCTCGACGAGCGTGCCGCCGGCGCGGGCTGGGGCGCGATCAAGAAAGCCTACGACGTGCACCCCAGCAGTCTGGCGCCGGGCCGCGTGATCTCCGCGCAGCAGAAGGAGAAGAAGGTCAAGAAGGGCGACGTGATCGACGATGACGACGACACCGGAGAGGGTGACGGCGAGATCGTCGATGTCGCTCCGGCCAGCGCTCCCAGCAACAACGGCAACGCGAACGGTCACCCGCTGGGCGGCCCTCCCGGCCAGACCAAGGACAAGGTCAAAGACAAAAGCAATAATGGGAACAATGGCAACAATGGCAACCCGAGCGATCACCCGCTGGGTGGCCCTCCCGGCCAGACCAAGGAAAAGAGCAACAACGGCGGCAAGAAGAAGTAACCCCACCGCCTGGCACGACCGGGGGCGATCCGGACTGGACCGCCCCCGTTTATGACAGGTTCAATTGGCTTCTTCTGTGAGCGATAGCAGTGAGCTAAACCCACGTGCGTCCGAAGGAAGACGTATCCAACGGTCAGAGTCTGCGTAACGATAGAGAACGGTGGGCGTGCCAGAAACGCCATTATTGTTGGCAAAAACCTGATGCTGGGTCAATAGTGATTGATACTTCCCCGAGAGCACACACTCAATGATTCGTTCGCTATCAAGATCCATGTCCTCGGAAGAATCCCGAATCTGCTCGATTGAGAAGGCTTGACTCGGACTCATCACTTGGCCTAAGTGAAACAGCAAATCGCTCATCTCCCAAAACGCACCCTGTTCTCCAGCGCATAGGGCTGCTTGAGAGGCTGTCTCGGTGTATGATCCACCGACTCCGATTTTTAACACATGTCCGAATGTCGCTCGACCACGCAGCACTTCATCTTCAATAAAACGTTCCACGTCATCAGTGTGATAATCTTGGCAATGACTACAAGCGAAGTCGGACACCGATACGAAATGAATGGGGGCATTGGGATCTCCGATAAACGGGATTCCTTGAGAATCGATGCCTCTTACAACGCCTGCGACCCCATGACTTGCCTCATCGAATTTTCGAGTTGCTGGGGTCTCCAAATCACTCCATTTTCTGTTGGACTCACTATTGGGCGCAAATGGCACACAGAATTGCGGGTATTCATGGCAATTAACCCGGTGAAGCGTGGCAGCATTGTGATAATTGATCCTAATAGTAAGCAATGCCACCAACACACTCAAAACCATGACACCGATTAACACCTTGCGTTGTTTTTTATATTGGACACGCCGCCCTTGACGTGAAGAAGCGGGTACAAAGACAACCCGCCTATGCCATGGTATCGGCCAGCGGCGGGCGGAGACCTTTTGAGTTTTTGCCATGATTTTGTACCAGAAACAAAACTATATTCTATGAATATTAATATAAACGCATTGCGCTTTATTGTCAAGACCGTAGACGGCGAAAAGGAACGTAAAAAGCGTCAAAAAGAGGTGGGTCAGCCGCCCAACAACCGCAGGACTTCCGCGCGGGTTGGCGTGCCGCGCGCGCCGGATCGGGCGATCTTCAGCGCGGCGACGGCGTTGCCCCAGCGAGCCGCCTCGGGCAGGTCGCAGCCGGCCAGCCGGGCGGCGATGAACCCCCCGTTGAAGGCATCGCCCGCGCCGAGCGTATCGACCACCGTCACCGGGAAGGCGGGGACATGCGCCAGGTTCCCGGTGGGGTCGCACACCAGCGCGCCCCGCTCACCCAGGCGGGCCACCACCGCGCGCCGCCCCGCGGACAGCGCCCGCGCCGCCTCCTCGACCCGCTCGACGCCGGCCAGCGGCGCGATCTCTTCGTCCGCGCTGCCCAGCACCACATCCGCCAGGGCGATCGCCTGCGCTATCGTCGCGGCGATGCTGTCGTTCCAGCCCCACAGCTCCAGCCGCAGGTTGAGATCGAGCGACACCGGCACCCCGGCGTCGCGCGCCAGCCGCATGGCGTGCAGGGCCGCCTCGCGCGACGGCGAATCGCGCATGATCATGCCGGACGTGTGCAGCCATGCCGCCCCGGCGATCGCGTCCCGGCTCACGTGATCTGGCGCGAGGTGCTTGTCCGCGCCGCCTTCGGGCGGCCAGACGACGATCATCCGCTCGCCGGACGGCTCGATCAGGGCGATCACCATCGGCGTCAGGGCCTCGCGGCTCACGCGCAGCCCGGACGTATCCACGCCTTCGCCTCCCAGGTCGGCCTGGACGAAGCGCCCGTAACTGTCGTCGCCGATCATGCCCACGAAGCTCACCGGCACGTCCAGCCGGGCCAGCGCCACGGCCACATTCGCCACCGATCCGCCGCCGAACAGGCGCGGCACCGATCCAGCCAGATCGGCGCGGCTCGCTCCCCGCTCGGGCAGGCGGATCACGAGGTCCACATTGGCATCGCCCAGCGCGATCACGGGCCGATCGGTCATGCGCCCGCCGCCTCGCGCGCCGCGCGCGCAAACTGGCCCACCCGCGCCAGGTCCTTGCGGAAGCCGCCGCCGGGCAGGGGCGCGTTGGTGTGCGTGAGCGAATCGACGCCCCAGGGCCGCACGGCGCGGATCGCCTCCGCGACGTTCTCCGGCGACAGCCCGCCCGCCAGGATCACCGGGATCCGCACGGCCTGGACGATGGCGCGGCTGATCGACCAGTCGTGAGTCTGGCCGCTGGCGCCCACGCCAGTGACGGCGGCATCTTTCGTGTCGAGGATCAGGTAATCGGCCACGTCCTGATAGGCCAGGGCGTCCGCGATCGACTCTGGCCCGCCGACCGGGATCGCCTGCATGATCTTCACGCCCGGCAGGCGCTCGCGCAGATCGCGGATGGCCGGGGGTGCGACCGCCCCGAACTCGCCGCACAGGTGCAGGATGTCCGGCTGGACCGCGCGGGACATGGCCTCGATCGTGTCCAGGTCTTCGTCGACGGACAGGGCGACCACCGTCGCCAGCCCGCGCACCGCCTCGGCGATGGCGCGGGCGGTGGTCAGGTCGACCTCGCCGGGCAGCCCCAGCGCTGAGGGGGTGATCCCGACGTGATCAACGCCAAGCCCGGCGACCGCGCGAGCTTCGTCGGGCGTTTGCATGGTATAGATTTGGACGTGCATAGACGACCCTCGGATTGGGTGAGAAACCGCCAATCGCTACAAAATCCGGTAGGACCGGTCGCTGCGGTAATAGATGGCGACCGGCGTGCCCGGCTCCGGCAGGCGAGTCGATTTCAGGTCGTTGCGAATCTGCGTCGCCTGGCGCACGATCACGTTGCCTTCCGGCGAATGGAACCGGTAGCGCAGCTTGAGCATGAAGTCGCCCTCGGAATCTGGCATGCCGGTACAGGCAACCACCTGGCCTTTGATCAGGCGCGCGGCGTTCCGTTTGCGCCGCCGGAAGGCCATCCCCAATGCGATGAACGTCAGCGCCACCAGCGCCACCAGCAGCGCCGTCATCCAGTAGCGGTCCTCCTCGAGCGGATCGTCCTGCGCGATGCGCGACACGTCTGGATCGTCGAGCAGGTAGGTCACCTTCACCGGGTCGCCGTCCTCGAGCGCGGCGTAATCGCGGCTGGTGACGGCCTGCTCGCCGTCGACCTCCAGGCCCTCCAGCGCGACCAGCGGCACGGTGAAGCTGTAGCGCAGGTAATGATCCTCGCCCCGGCCCACCTCATCGGCCACGCGCCGCCCGGTGACGATACCCTCGACCTCGACGCCGTCCCGCTCCAGCCGGTACCAGTCGTACCAGTCCGGGGCGATCCACACGGCCAGCAGCAGGGCCACTACCGCCAGCGCGAGCCCCAACAGCAGCCACAGGCATCCCGCAACACGCCGCGGCCGCTGCCGCTTCGACTCGCGGGCCAGGAAGCCAGCATTCGCCGGGTTGAGCAAGAACAGGCTGCGCGACGAATCGGACCCCTTCATGCGCAACCGCGCCCTGGGCGCAGCGACGGCCTGGGCCTCTTGCGTCTGGAGCGCCGGCGCAGGCGGAGCCTGGACCGGGGCGGGAATCGACGGCCCACTCTGGTTGATGGCGCGCCAGGCCAGATCGCGTATGTGCGGATCGGGATCGTTTTCGTACAGGTGATCGAACACCTGCTGCACGCGTGGATCCTCGCGCAATGGCGCCAGAATCGCGATCGCGCGCTGGCGGTCCGCGGGATTATCGCTGCGCAGCAGGCTCAGGCTGTCCAGCACATCTTTCGAAGTCGGCGTTTGCGAGTCGCTCATGGTGATCCCCCTCACCCCAGGCATCTGTCAACAAGTGTACTCTGAATCGGGAATAAGCTGGCTCTCGTTCCAGCGGCGGGCGAATTCTTCCAGATAAGCACGGGCTATCGCCGTGTTGTGGATGATGAGCGTGTTCTCATCGTTGCTGTCGGCGGCGTTGCCCGAGAAATTAAGCGAACCCATCACGACGATCGAGTCGTCGATGATCAGGACTTTGTGGTGCAGAATATCCGGGTTGCCATCGCGCCGGATGGGTAGGCTGGCGCAGGCGCGTTGCGTCCAGAAGCGGCGCTGGCTCGTTTCGACCACGCCCATCACATCCAGCTCGCCCGCCTGGAAGCGGTTGACCATGGCCTGGGTCAGATCGTCCCGCGTGAACGTGAAGGCCAGGAACCGCACCGTGCGCGCGTTGTTGATCAGCTCGAGCAGCCGCGCCGGGACATCACCTTCCGCTTCGAACAGCGTCTCGACCCGCGTGCCGTCGATCGTCAGGTCCGGGTTGGGGACCGTGTTGGGCGAGGTGACGCCGAAGCTGCCGCCGAACAGCTCCTCGAATTCGAGGGTGAAGTTAGCCGCCAGCCGCGACGAGCGAAGCAGCATGCTGTTGTTGTTGTTATTGTAAAAGCCATTATGAGTGACGTTGGTCGATCCGGTCCACACGTACACCTGGTCGATCACAAAGAACTTGTTGTGCATCAGCCCGCTGCGCGCCTGGTCCGATTGCAGCGCGATCCCGGCCAGCTCGATCTGGTCGAAAGTCGCGTCGGGGCGTTCCAGGCCATACTCGCCATCGGTCACCATTCGCACGCGGACGCCGCGCTCGTGGGCGCGAATCAGCGCGTCGGTCACCGGCTGCGAGTTCATCTCGAACACCGCCGCGTCGATGGTGAAGCGCGCCCCATCCAGCGCGGCCACCAGCGCGTCCTCGAGCGGGGACCCGGTGAACAGGCTCTCATCAGTGGTGTTGAGCGGCACGGTGAAGTACAACTGGAACCAGCCACCATCGTACCCGCCTGATATCGGCACCAGCGCCTCGCCGGGCGCCATGGCGACGATCGTCGGGGCGGGCAGGGACGCCGCAGCAGACGGCGTCGCGGCAGCAGTGGACGTGGTCCACATCGACGTCGCGGCGGGCTCGTCCTGATACAGCACATCAATGCCCAGCACGAACTGCGCGAGAAATGCGATGACCATGATGATCAAGCCGCTGACGGTCCCAACCTGGAGACGGCGGGAGGTCGTGGTGGTCGTGTCGGCACCGCGCCGCTGCCGGCGGCTTGCTGTCTTCGCCATTTAGGGGATGTCTCCTCGCTGGGGAGCCGGGCCGGCGGGCGGCTCGGCTTCCCGTCCGGGTGGCAGAGCAGGCCGGGCGAAGGGATCGATCGGCGGATTGGCCTCCCGCCCAGGCACTGAGCCGGGCGGCGTGGGCGGTTCTGCCGGCGGACCGGCCTCCCATTCAGGCAGCGAAGCGGGTTGGGCGGGCGCCGGAGTGGGCCGTTCGCCTTCACCGCCGGGCTGGGGCGGTGACAGGTGCGCGATCAGGCTTCGCACCAGATCGCCGTTGCTGTGCTGCGCGTGGCCCGCGATCCAGGCCGCGATCGCCTCGTCGGAGAAGACCGGCGCCTGCGGGCCATGCAGCTCGCGGCTGAGCTGGTTGATGGTCTGGAACGTGCGGGTGAGCCAGGTGGCGTCTTTTTTGTGGCGATACACCGCCAGCCACGTGACGCGCGTCATCAACCGCACCAGCGAGTAGGCCGTGTTGGCGACCTGTTCCTCATCCGGCTCGGGCGCGTCCGGGGCAGACATGTGCGCGCCAAGCTGCTCCGCCTGCCGGGCGCCCCAATCGATCAGGGGCAGCGCCTCGTCATCCTTAAGTCCTTCGCGCAGCGCGCTGTTCTCGGCGATGGCGTCCTGTATCTGCTTGGTCCAGCGTTCCAAAGGAGTCATAATTCCTGCCGCATTTAAGCGCACCGTATAGATGAGCATATAGACATAGTATGCATCATTTTCTACGGTAGCACGAGCGCGCGTTCAACGAAAGCACCTTTATCCATTTGTAACGGGGTTTCTTCAGGTTTTTTACACCTGGCGACGCGCCCCGTTTGGCACGCCCACCAGACAAAGGAGCCGTACCACCATGCCTCGCTACGCGTTTTTCCAGGTCGACGTCTTCACCGATCGCGCCTTCGGGGGAAACCCGCTGGCCGTGTTCCCCGATGCGGAGGGACTGGACACGGACCAGATGGGGCGCATCGCCCGCGAGATGAACCTGTCGGAGACCACGTTCGTCCTACCCCCCACCGATCCCGCCGCCGATTTCAAGGTGCGCATCTTCACGCCGGAGTCCGAGCTTCCGTTCGCCGGGCACCCGGTCGTCGGCACGCACTGGGTCCTGGCCCACCTGGGACGGGTGGCCTTGCACGAACCGGTGACGACCGTCCGCTTCGAGCTGGGCGTCGGCGTGCGAGCGGCGGCACTGCACGTCCGCGGCGGCGCGGTGACGCACGTGGTGATGGATCACCAGGCGCCCCAGTTCCACGCTATTGCCACGCCCGGCCAGGCAAGCCGGGTGGCGCGGGCGCTGGGCTTGGCGCCAGACGCGGTCACCGCGACCGGCAGGCCGGTGCAGGTCGTCTCGACCGGCATTCGGCAGTTGTACGTGCCGGTGCGCTCGCTGCGCGACGTGGCGAGTATCAACTCCCGGCAGTTGGACGCCGCCGCCCTCAGCGCGCTCTTCGCCGAGCTGGACCCGGTCGAACGCTGCAGCGACGCGGTCATGGTCCTCACGCTGGAGACGACCAGCCCCGCTGCCGCCGTCCATACGCGCATGTTCGCGCCCGGCCTGGGTATCAACGAGGACCCGGCGACGGGCTCAGCCAGCGGCGGCCTGGGCGCGTACCTGGTGGAACACCGCCTCCTGCCTGCCACGCCGCCCACCACGACGATCGTCGCCGAGCAGGGACTCGAGGCGGGGCGCCCCAGCCGCATCACGATCGAAGTCGATGGCGAGCCGGGCGCGATCCGGATGGTGCGCGTCGGCGGCCAGACGGTCCCGCTGATCGAGGGCGTCCTGGCCTGGTGAGGGCTCACGCGCTGGGCGGCAGGTCGGCGAAGATCTCGTGAATGTTGCCGTCCGGGTCGGCAATGAACGCCGTGCGCTGGTTCCAGGGCATATCCGCCGGGCCGAGGACGGGCGTCGCGCCCTTCGCCACCAGGGCTGCATAGCTCACGTCGACATCCCCCGGCGACTCGCAGGGGAACGCCAGCTCGAAGGGATGTCCGGTCACCGGCCCGGTGTAGCCCTCCAGCCCGGTCTGGGCCATCACGGCGCGGCGGCACAGCGCAAAACGCACGCCGTCGTGCTTGAACTCGACATAGCCCCCCGGATCGTCGCTATCGGGAGCCCGCTGCGGCTGGAACCCGAGCACGTCCCGGTAAAAACGGAACATGGCGGGCATGTCGTCGGTGAAGATCGTGATCAGGGCGATCTGAGCACGCATGGCGGCCTCCTATGCTCGAGAAATCAGAACGTTTGTGCTGTCTCGCCAGTATAGCGCATTGCGGCGGGCTGCACAACCCTCGCCGAGGGGCAGGTGACTTGCGTTGTAGGAGCAAACCCGCACTATAATGTAATCATCTGAATTCAGAGATCGCCTTATGGATGGCTCGGGCCGCAGTTGGATCGTGCTGAGGATCGACGACACGCGCTGCCACGTGTGTGGCACGTGTCGCGCCAAGTCCGCCTGCAAGGGCAAAGCGATCCGGGTGATCGACCATGGGGAAGCACCGTATCTCGACTCGACACGGTGTTGGGGCTGCCTGACCTGTCTCTCCTCGTGCCCCTTCGGCGCGGTGGTGCGCCACGAAACGCACTAGAGCTGGATCGTCCTTCGGTCGTGCGGGTGATAAGACCGGGTATGTTCAGCCCTCGCCCTGGTGGCGGCTGCGCGCCTGCTCGTCGCGGGCCAGCAGCAGCGCCTCCAGGTCGTAGATCTCGTCATCGTCCAGTGCCTCGACCAGCCGCTCGATCCGGCTGCCGCCGCTCCGCTTGGCCTTGCTGCGCGACTGAAGCTCCGCGCCCTTGTCGCGCAGGGCAGCCCACACCGCGACCGTGCTCGCCATCGCAGCCAAGGCTATCACGAGCACGATCCCGAACACCGTCGGGCCGTCTGCTTGGGAGACCGCCCCGGTCGGCGTGGTGAGCAGCACTGCCATGGTGATGATGAAAGCCAACCAAATAATCAGGGTCGCCGCCAGGCGCACGCTGTCGCGCATATCAGTACCCCCGCGAGATCTCTAGCCCGGCCTGTCCGATCAGGTGCCCGCTCGACACCTCGTACAGGAATCCCAGGAACGGTAGGAGAATCACCGTGAAACCCATCACCGAGACGACTACCCCCAGCGCCACGAAGTACAGCAGCAGCATGATCAGTAGGCTGAGGTTGTCGCGCACCTCGGTCCACAGCGCGCCAAAGCGCATGAACTCGGAGAAGTTGCCGGTTTCCACGTAGCGGATCACGCCCATCGTGTACATCCCCGTCGCCGGGATCGCGTACAGGACCATGAACCCGACCACGCAGATCGACGACAGGCAGACCAGCAGGCCGCCCAGCTCGTCCTCTCCGGTGAACATCGCCGGGGTGAGCAGCAGGCAGGTCAGCAGAGCCGCCGGGAGGAAGTAGATGAACAGCGCCAGGGTCGCCATCACACCGTCTGTGAAGATCTGGCCCAGGCGATCGGTGCCGGGCAGCGGGCGGCGCTCGCCCCGGATCACATTGCGCGCCACGCGAACCTGGTAACCCTGCGCGAAAAATGGGATGAAGCTGAGCAGCGTCCCGACGACGATCTTGATCGGCCAGTCTTCATCGTCGAACGGAAATTTGATCGCGCGTACGAAGTCCACAGGCCCCTCCCTCCTCGTGCCGAAGCGCTGCTTCATTGTAGCATAGTATACGCGGGGTGGGCGCGGGGAGTTGCGGCGCCGGTGGCCCGCGCCGCGCTGCGATCGGGCGGTCCGGGAGCGCCCGGATGCGCCAGGGCACACCACGCGACGATTTTCGCGAGCTACGGTTGACGAAACGCGGGCGCTATGCTAAACTGACTTGCCAAAGTCGGCTTGGCGCCAACCCAGTTCTCAAACGAAAGGATCAGGGCCATAAGCGCTGGAGATTATCGGGTAAACGATCGGATACGGGCTCGCGAAGTTCGCTTAATCACGGACGAAAATGAGAATATTGGTGTCGTACCGATCCAAAAGGCATTGCAGCTGGCCGCTGATCGCGACCTGGACCTGGTAGAGGTTGCGCCCAATGCCGACCCGCCGGTGTGCCGGATCATGGACTTCGGCAAGTTCCAATACGAACGCGCTAAAAAAGAACGCGAAGCGCGCAAGCAACAGAAACAGATCGAAGTCAAAGAGATCCGCTTACGGCCCAAAACCGACGACCATCACCGATCCTTCAAAGTGCGCGACGCACGGCGCTGGCTGGAAGAGGGCATGAAGGTCAAGGTGCGCATCCGCTTCCGGGGGCGCGAGATTACTTACCCGGAGATCGCGCACGAGATGTTGCAGGAAGTCGCTGCCGAGCTGGACGACATCGCCGTTGTCGAGCAGGCCCCCAACATGGAAGGCCGCACGATGTTGATGGTTCTGGCTCCGGCGCCCGACAAGAAGAAGTGAAGACATAACGCGGTTGGGCTTGTTGGGGAATCCGTACGGTTCATCTGCGCCGCACGCTCGTGCGGTGCTCACGTGTTTATAGGGAGACCTGTTCGTGGCTAAGAAGCAGAGAAAATTCAAGCTGAAGACGTATAAGGCTGCGGCCAAGCGCTTCCGCGTGACTGGCTCCGGCAAGGTCATGCGCACCAAAGGCGGCAAGAGTCACCTGCGCCGCCGTCGGTCGAAGCGGACGAAAGCGCAGTTTCTCGAGATGCACGAGGTCAACGGCGCGAAGGAAATCAAGCGCGTGCGCCGGCTGGCCCCCTATCTCGGCCAATATAAGCAGAATCCCCCGGCCTAGCCGCCGGTGCGATCCAGTCAAGGAGCTAGAGCATGACTCGTGTAAAGGGCGGCTTCACGACGCGCCGCCGTCACAAAAAAGTCCTGAAGATGACCCGGGGCCAGTGGGGCACCAAGCACCGGCTGTTCCGTCGCGCCAACGAAGCGATGATGAAAAGCCAGTGGTACGCCTACCGCGACCGCCGCGCCCGCAAGCGCGACTTGCGCCGGCTGTGGATCGCCCGCATCAACGCGGCCGCCCGCATGAACGGCATGTCGTACAGCCGCCTGCTGCACGGCCTCAAGCAAGCGAATGTCGAGCTGGACCGCAAAGTGCTGGCCGATATCGCGGTGCGCGACAGCCAGACGTTCGCCAGCCTGGTTTCCGTGGCCCAGCAAGGCTGATTTCCACCGCAGGGGTGACATCGAAAACCGGCGGCCCACTGAGGCCCTAGCCGGTTTTTTGTGTTTTTTGGGAGCAAACCATGCCGCGCGCGCGCATCCAGGTTCGCCAAACACCTGACCGCCTGACCGTGATCTACCGGCTGCCGGGCCGTCTGCTGTCCCTGGCGGCGGGGTTCTGGTGCCTGGTGGGCGGATTGGCGATCGGGATCGCGCTGGCGCTGGCGCTGGTGCTCACGGGCGTGCTGGACGTGGACACGAACGGCGACTGGGGCCGGTTCCGGATCGCGCTGGGGATCGGGACCGCTGCCGGGGCGATCCTGCTGTACACCGGCTATGCGTGGGCCGTGCTGCGCCGCCGGCTGCGCGTGGTGTTCGATGCCGCCCGGCGCCAGGTCGCGCTGCATCTGGTGGCCGGAACGCGGCGCGCGGGCCGCTACCCGATCGGTGACGTCGTCCTTTTCCGGCTGGCCCAACATGCCGCCGGGCCGGGTGGCGGCTGCATCCTGGTCATGGAAACCGCCAGCGAAGGCCCGATCGCCCTGCTGACGCTGCCCGAGGACTGCCACACGCCCGACACCCATCTCTCTATCCTCGCCGGAGAGCTCAACGCCTACCTGGACATGCTGCACGGGGAAGGCAGGCACGACGATGATTACCAGCCCGCATAACGAGCGCGTGAAGCTGGTCCGGCTGCTGCAAAGTCGCTCCAAAGCCCGCCGCCAGCACAACCGGCTGGTCCTGGAAGGCGCCCGGTTGGTAGGCGACGCGCTCGCCGCCGGGGCACGGCCTGATTTCGTATTCTACGACGCAGCGGCAAGCCAGCCGGGGACGCCCGCCAGAAACCTGATCGCGCGGGCGGAGGGCGCCGGGATAGAGTGCTGGGAGGTGTCCGCCGCGCTGATGCGCGACATGGCCGACACGGAGACGCCGCAGGGGATCCTGGGCGTGTTTCCGCTGCCCGATTTGCCGCTGGCGACCGCGCCGGGGCTGGTGGTCGTGGCCGACGGCTGGCGCGATCCGGGCAACCTGGGCACCGCCATCCGCACCGCCGCCGCAGCGGGCGTCGATCTGGTCGTCCTCACGCCGGGCACGGTCGATCCCTTTAACCCCAAGGCGCTGCGTTCCGGGATGGGCGGCCAGTTTCGCGTGCCCATCCGCTCGCTGGACTGGCCGGGCGTGACCGGCAGCTTCGCCGGGATGGCCGTCTACCTGGCCGACGCCGCCGGGGAGAGGCCCTACACCGCCGTCGATTGGACGCAGCCCTCCCTGCTGGTGATCGGGGGCGAGGCGCACGGCTTCAGCAGCGCTGCCGAGGGCATCCCCCACACGCGGATCCGCATCCCGATGGTGCCCGGCATCGAATCGCTCAACGCGGCGGTATCGGCCAGCATCTTGATCTACGAGGCGCGCCGCCACAAGTTTTTCTAAAGTTTTTACCACTCGCGAGTTCATTCTCCACTATACTAATAGAATACCGCCTATCGAAGGCGAATAAGGGGGACCAGCATGGCTCAGACTGCCCCGCCTCCTGAGCTGACGCAGGCACACCGGCTGCTCAAGGCCGGACAGCGCGCGCAGGCCGGGCAGGTGCTCAAGGCGTATATCACGGCTCACCCGCGCGATGCCGACGCCTGGTGGCTGATGGCGCACGCCGTCCGCAAAAACGATCACGTCCGCCAGTGCCTGGAGACGGTGTTGAAGCTCAATCCCGATCACAAGGGCGCGCGCCAGAAGCTCGCGACGCTAAGCACCCTGCCGGACAACGAGCCAGACGATACGTTTTTCACCCGCCACCGGGCGTCCACGACGGCGGCGCCCGCCCAGAGCGGCCCCCCGCCCGCCGTCCGCCCCGATTCGTTCGAGGCGTATCTCTCCCAGACCGGCGCGGACCCGTTCGCAGTGCAGCCGGCAGGCGATCCGTTCGAGTCCATCGCGATGGCTCAGGCGCCCGGCACCGGCAACCAGCCGGCCTGGGGCCCTGGCCTAGCGTTCGTCCCCGACCGGACCACGCCCGCCACCGCGGGCAGCCCGCCTATGCCGCCCCGCCCGCGCGGCACCGTGGCGCCCGCCCTGGCGACGCGGGAAACCGCCGCCGCCTCGCCGCTCAAAGCGAACATCGAAAAGGCGATCGGCGTGGCCGTGGTCGGTGTGGCGCTGGTCGTGCTGGTGGGGCTGCTGCTTTACCTTGCCGGGCAGCGCGGCCTGCTGGGGAACGGCGGCGACGTGGTGCCCGCGCTGGCAACGCTGGATGGGGGCTCGTTCACGATCCAGTATCCGACAGGCTGGAATCACAGGTGCAAAACAGACCCGCTGGGTTACCCGGTGTGCGGCATCGCTAACAATGCGTTCTACAACCAGGTGGACTGGTACGCCAGCAAGAACGTGAACCTGGGCGAGCTGATGTCCGAGGCGCTGTCCATGATGTTCACCGGGGGCGATCTGCCCGATGAGCAGGTCTCGATCATCGTGATGGACGTGCCGCAGGACTCGCCGTCCTACGACAACGGCAGCATGGCGAAGACCAAGTATGAATGGTCACAGGAGGGCTGGGGGCTGCTGGGTGACAAAGCCACCATCGTTTACGACCGGCGGGATCGCACGGTCGATGGCTACACGGCGTATTACTACAAATACGCCAGCGAAGACCCGCAGGCCGAGCGCCAGGGCGGGCTGGGCCGCGATGTCGCCTATGACGTATATATTCCGCACGATGGTATCATCCTGTGGATGACCGTCACCATCGCCTCGGACATCGACAGCAAGGACTACGACAAGACCATCCAGGCCATGATCGAGTCGATCCGGATCAAGCCGGTCGCGGAGTGGACTCCTCCCCAGGAGTGATCACCGGGCTGCATTACTCACAAACACGGGCGGCCTCACCAGCCGCCCGCTGCGTCGTTCCCGGTTATTCCCCGCCCACCGTCACCGGGGCGAAGACCGGTAGGGGTGGCACAAACGATATACTCCCTTCTCCTCCCGCTATCACCTCGATTGGCTTTAGAAAGACCTGACTTCTCGACAGGCGGTTTACACAGAGGTAAAATTTCCTTAAACTAGTTAAAATAAATTTTACCTTTCATCGTACGAGCGCTCTCATGACCGGTATAAGGGAGACCACATCATGCCTGCATTGTCGCTCCACAACCTCCCGCTCGTCGTCTTGGCGTTGACGTTCGGCTTCTTGAATGGAAAAAACGACTCGGCCAACATCGTGGCGCCGCTGATTGCCACGCGCGCGGTGGGATACCGCAAGGCACTGGGGCTGGCAGCGGTGGCCGAAGGCGCGGGTCCGTTTCTGTTTGGGATTGCCGTGGCCAGGACAATCGGAAGCGGCGTAGTCTCGCCCGCCGCGATTACCCCGCCGGTGATTTACGCCGCCCTGCTGTCAGCCATTCTCTGGAGCACGGTCACGCTGCTGTTGGGGATACCGTCCAGCGCCTCCCATGCTCTGGTCGGTGGACTGATCGGCGCGGCCGGGATCGGGTACGGAATGCACACTATCATCCTGAGGGGGGTGCTCAAAGTCGTCCTGGCGCTATTCCTCTCGCCTCTCCTGGGGATGATTGTTGGATACGGTGCCGTCCGGCTCATGTATCTGCTGGCATCCCACGCATCGCCGCGCGTCAACCGCTGGTTTAAGCGTGGGCAGTTGATCGCTGCCATTGCGCTCGGATTGGCACACGGCAGTAACGATGGTCAAAAAACGATGGGATTGATCACGCTCGGTCTGCTAGCTACTGGGGACCTCGACCGCTTCGAGGTGCCCTTCTGGGTGATCGCCGCCAGCGCCGCCGCCATGGCCGGAGGAACGCTCTTTGGGGGCCGGCGCACGATCCGGACGGTGGGTCACAAGTTCTTTCGCATTCGTCCTGTGCACGGGTTCGGCGCCCAGGCGGCGTCATCGGCGGTCGTTCTGTGCGCGGCGCTGCTAGGCGGGCCGGTGAGCACCTCGCACGTGGTCAGCTCGTCCCTCGTCGGGGCGGGCAGCGCCGATCGAATGCGCATGGTCCGCTGGGGCGTCGCGGAGCGAATCGCGTTGTCCTGGTTTGTCACGATCCCGTCCGCCGCCTCTCTGGCGATGGTGGTGTATATCGTTCTGCGCCCGATCATGCATTAGGACACGCGGGCAGGGACGCACGCGTCTCGCGGCGCGATCATTCCCCGCCCACCGTCACCGGGGCAAAGGCGGGCTGGCCGGAATAGGCCAGCAGGCGCGCCGTGGTCTCGCCCGTCCCCAGCCAGTACAGCCCCGCGGCCGGCCAGTTCTCGCGCAGGGCGAAGGCATCCCCGCCGCTCTGGAAGACTTCCGCCACCAGCGCGCCGCTCGGCACCAGGGCGAAGAGCAGCCCGCTGCCATCCGGCGCCGGGGAGATGCGCCCCAGGCCGCGGCCCTGGCCCTGCCACAGCACGCGCTCGCGCCGCGTTTCCAGGTCCACCGCCACCAGGGTGAGGTCGGAGACGTGGATAGTCACCGGCCAGAATCCGAACACCTCTTCGCCGCGCGCCCGGTCCGCCGCGCTGTCCAGCGTCAGGCTGTCGGCGAGCTGTTCCAGCGACGCGTAGATCGTCGCGCCGTCCGCGCTCCACGCCACCTGGCCCACGCCTTCGCCCAGGCTCAGGTTCGTGCGCTCCCAGGTCCGGAAGTCCAGGATGGCGACTCCCGCCGGTGTTCGCGCCGCGAAACGGGTCCGGTCTGGCGCCAGCGCGCCATCGATCAGGTCCGCGCCCAGCTCGGTGATCTGGTTGTCGGCCAGCGACAGCACACCCAGTCCGCCATCGCAGCGCATCGAGACCAGGAAGAGATCGTCCGGCAGCCAGGCCAGCACCGGATCGTGGCCGCCCGGCCCCGCCTCGGCAAAATAGGCCGCGTCCGCCGGATCGTCCGGGGTGTGCGCGCACTCGCCGCCCAGGGTGAACGCCCCCAACACCTCCGGCTCGCCGCCGTCCGCCGCCGCTCGGATCTCGTAGGCGTCACCAGCGCCCTCGCCCGGCCCTACGACATACGCGATCCGCGATCCGTCCGGGCTCCACGCCGGGGGGAAGGACGGATCGATGCCCTCGGCGACGCGGCGCGGCGACCGGCCCTCAGCCGTGTCGATCACGCGCAGCTCGGCGTTGGTCACGTCCACGAACGCCAGCCGCAGCCCGTCCGGCGCGAAGGTGAGGAAGCGCCGCTCCCAGGTGGGGACGGTGGTCACGCTGCGGCCCGGAATGGTGTTCAGCGCGCCGATGAAGATATCCCCGACGAAGACATGCGCCATCGGCAGCCCGGCCAGCTCGACCGGCCCGGCCGCCTCCGCGGCCTGCTCGCCGTCAGAGTCTCCCGCCGGTTCACCACCGCTTGGCTCGCCCGGCAGGACCGTCGAGGAATCGGCCGGGCTGAACTGGTTCACCATGTTGGCGAACAGCTCGGCCCACTCGCCGAACTGGTCCTGGGGCGCCCACTGCTCGACCTGGAAAGCGCTGCCGTACTGCACGAATGCGCTGATCCGCTGCTGGCGCGTGAGCGCGTCGCACGCCGCTTCGAATTCCGCGGTGCGCCCGAACGATCCGGCGCTGGTGCGGGCGGTGGGCGTGTCGGTGTAGCCACCGTCGTTCAGGTAGTCATCGATCAACTGGTCGGGCGTCACACCGCTGGCGACGCGTCCCAGCACCGTCACGCGCATCCCTGGCTGGTCGCATTCGTCGCTGGCCTGCGGCGCGAACAGCACCTCGCTCTTGTCGGCATTGGCGAACACCAGCCACGGCTCCGGCACGAGAATGGTGAACGCCTGGGTCGAATACGTCGTCAGGCTCACATCGGGCGCCACGTTGGTCGAGCTGCACAGCACCGCCATCGTGCCGTCGAGATTGCTGTGCACTTCGTAACGCACCAGGTTATCGAACAAAAACGTCCAGACGTAGCCATGCACTACCTCGGGGCGGGGGGTTTCGCCCGTCACCGGACAGCCCATGCTCGTATCGGGCCAGCTCGTACCGGCGTAGGTGTATTCGATCAGGAGCAAGCCGGGCTTGCCCAACGTGCGGAGCAGCCACTGCTGGGCGTTGACCCGCGCGCGGTCCACGTCCTCTTGCGCGTGGGCCCCGGGAGCCAGCCCCGCCAGCAGCGCGCACACCAACGCGATCCCGATCCCTCTTCGCCACCAAGCCACCATCATCACTCCTCGTTCCGTTCGGCTGCCAGTGTGTCTTAACCCGGCAAAGCATACCGCCAAGCGCGGCGGGTGTCCACCCAGGATCGGCGGGCGCGTGCGATTCCCCCATCGCGCAACCTGACGTACAATGGAGATCGTTTCGAATCGGCCGCCGCCGCATGACATGCATTGAGAGAGAACGCGATGGCAACTGTTGTGTTGCCGGAAACCACCCGCACCCTCTACCCGTTCAAATCACACTATCTGACCTTAAGTGATGGCAAACGGATGCACTACATCGACGAGGGACCCGAAGATGGCGAGGTGCTGGTGTTCATCCATGGCTACCCAACCTGGAGTTTCGCGTACCGGGCGTTCGTCGTGTACTACGCGTCACACGGCTATCGCTGCATCGCCATGGATCACATCGGCTGCGGCCTCAGCGACAAGCCCACCGGCCGCCAATATCACACTTTGCGACGGCACATTCACAACATCATGGAATGCTTCGAGACGCTGGAGCTGCGCGACATCACGCTGGTGATGGAGGACTGGGGCGGCCCGTTCGGCCTCGGCTATGCCGTCCGCCACGTGGCCAACGTCAAGCGGCTGGTGATCATGAACTCGTGGGCCTTCCAGGATACGTACCCCCAGCGGTTCTCGTCGCTGGTGCGGTGGATGACCAAACCGGGCATCGGCGAATTGCTGTTCGGGACGTTCAACCTGGCTTTTTCGCTGATCATGCAGCGCGGCACCGCCCGCCGCCTGTCCGACGCCGTGCTGACCGCCTACCGGACGCCGTTCCGCGATACGCGCAATCGCGCCGCGCTCTACCAGTTTCCGCGGATGATCAACACTTCGCCCCACCATGCCTCCGCCCCGCTGATGCGCGAGATCGAGCAGGGGCTGGCCCAACTGGCGTCCACCCCGTCCCTGATCGTCTGGGGCAGGCTCGACCCGTTCTTCGCGCCCGACGTCGCCCAGCACTGGAAAGCCCTGCTGGTGCGCGCCCAGGGCCCGGTCCTGCTCGACACGGCGAGCCACTTCGTCGCCGAGGACGATCCCGAAGGCGTGATCCAGCACCTCAACGCGCTGTTCGACACCGAGCCCTGATCCGCGCGTGAGGTGGGCGCCGGGCGTGCGTCGTTGACATGCCTGCCCGGTATGGTATAATCCCGGCGCTTTTTCAGTGTGGAGTTGCAAGCATGTTAAGAAATCGTTATTTTGTGATCATTAGCCTGTTCGCGGCGCTGCTGGCGGCTCTGGGAGCGTGGCTGCCGGGCCAGCGCGCCACCGCGCAAGACGCGAATCTGTTGGCCAACGCCAGCCTGGAACGGCCCTACTATGGCCAGGGCGCCCCGACGCGCACCGCTCCGCAAGGATGGAACCTGTGGGTGGGAGCCGGCGCGCCCGATGCCCTGCCCCAGAACGAGCGCACGCGCGTGCGCGACGGCGAGGTGTCGTGGCATATCAAGCAAGGCGGCGCGGCGTTCACGGCGGCCGCCTTCCAGCGCGTGGAGGGCGTCACGCCCGGCGAGACGCTGCGCGCCCAGGCCTATGCCTGGCTGTTCACCTGCGACAATACCCAGACGGGCTGCGCCACCAGCCAGCCGCCGTACGTCCAGTCGGACCGGGCAGCGGGCGCCGTGGTGCGCATCGGCATCGACCCGACCGGCGGGACCGATCCGGCTTCTGCCGCGATCGTCTGGTCGGCGGACAGCTCGCCCTATGATGGGTGGAGCGCGCTGACGGTCGCCACGACCGCTGGCGGCGACGCCGTCACCGTGTTCCTCTACATGAGCCAGGCCGCCGGGCTGGCCCTGAACGAAGTGTTTCTCGACCAGGCCTCACTGGTGCGCGCGTCGGACCTGAGCGCCGAGCCGGTCCAGGAAGTGCCGTTCGTCGTGCCGCAGGGCGTGCGCCCGGATGGCAGCATCGTCCACGTGGTGCAGGAAGGTGATACCCTGTCGAGCATCGCCTTCGCCTATTTCGACGATTACGGCACGACGCTGGCCTCGATCGCCGAATTGAATAACCTGAAGACGCATACGCGCTTCCTGACCATCGGCCAGGAGATCGTGATCCTGCCGCCGGGATCGGTCGATCCGCAGACCGGGCGGCGCCTGGAGCCGGGCCAGCGCGTCACCACAGTCCCCACGAGCGCGGCGATCGACGAGCCCGCTGAGGCACCCACCGCCGCAGCCACCCCGGGGCCGACCGAGGAGCCGACTGAAGAACCCACTGAGGACATCGAGACTGGCCTCACCGTGGCCGCCGACACACAGCCGCTACCGGGTCCGGGCGGCGCTGCGGCGGCTGCCGTGCCCACCGAGGAGCCGGCCGAAGAACCCACCGAGGAACCGACGCCCGAGCCGACCGAAGAACCCACCGAGGAGCCGACCGAGGAGCCAGAGCCAACCGCCCCGGCGGTCGCGGCGGCGCCCGAGCTGCTGGCAACGGACGGGACGCTGTGCATCACCGTGTACCGCGACGATGACATGAACGGCCGGCAGGACGCCGCCGAAAGCATCCTGACTGGCGGGCAGGTCGTCACCGCGCAGCCCGGCAGCGTCGAGAACATGGTGGATTATGTCGAAGGGCCGCTGTGCATGGAGCTGGCGCCGGGCTGGTACGACGTCCGGGCGATCCTGCCGGCAGGCTTTGGCAGCACGACCGTCGACTCGATGACCGTCCGGCTGGCGAGCGGCCGCCAGGTGGATATTGCGTTCGGCGGCGCGGAAGGCTACGCGCCCCCTGCTATCCCCGAAGGCGAGGTCAGCGACCAGGCGGTCGAGGCCGTCCCGCCGGGAGCCGTCGCGCCGATGGTCGAGATGCCAGTCGAGATGGACGGCGACCGGTCCACCCTGGACGAGCTGTACGACAACAGCGGGTTGATCGTCCTGGCGGCGGCGGGCATCTTCGCCGTGGGCAGTGCGCTGGGGCTGCTGCTGACGCGCCGCTCGTAGGCGCTCCACTCGCAGTAACCGGATACACGAGCGCGACCGGGCGGTGTGATACCCGGTCGCGCTGTTATTCGTGGCAGAGGGCGCTAGGCGCCGCTCGGCTACTCTGGGAGCGGATAGCTGGTGTGGGTCTTCGGCGCAAGCGCCAGCAGCCTGAAGACCGGCCGCTCCGGCTGCGGTGCGGTGCCCCACACGGCATAGGCGGCGCGCGGGTCGCGGTTGTCCACGTAATACGGATCGGCGAAGTTCAGGTTCCACAGGAACATCACGCCGATCCAGGGCGTCGTCTGCCCGATCTCATAGGCGCGCATGACGTAGTTCGCCATATCCCAGGCGTCGATATAGTCGTAGTAGGGGAAGCCCTCCGGCGACTGGGCGGGCGTGCCATCGCTGTAGTGCAGGCCATCGTACGTGCCCCAGCCGAATTCGGTGGGCCACATCTGGCGCGTCGTGTCGCCAAACTCGACCATGATGTTGTGATAGTCCTCGATGGTGTTGGCGAAGAAGAACGACGGATGGTTGTCGTACCCGCGATCGCTGCACTGTGCCTGCCCGCACCAGTGGGCATCGGGCGCGTTCCAGGCGCTGTAGGGATGAATGCCAATGGCGATATTCTGGTAGGCTGGATTGGCCAGCCCTGCCTGGTACATCTGGCGCAGGTACACACGGTCATCGACGGCGCTCACCCCATCGTTGATGCCGGTAGGCGCCAGGCCCGCCGTCACCACCGTGATTCCCTCGCCGCCCGGGGCCGCGCGAATCGCGTGGTAGGCCGCGTCGAAGTAGCGCATGTAATCCGCGCCGTTCAGCGGGTTCCCGTTCCACTCGCGGCGCAGGTTCGGCTCGTTCCACACTTCGATCGCGGTGACCGGGTGCTTCCCGAAAATGTCCCGATCGATGTGCTCGAGCATCCGCGTCAGGAGCGCGGCCAGCGCCTGCGGATCGCTGGGCGGGCCGTCTTCCTCGGTGGTCGAGCGCGCCCAGTCCGGCGCTTTGGCGATGCTCACCAGCACGCGCAGGTCCAGTCCGTAGGCGCTCTGAACGAACAGGCGGTAGCGGGCCATCTGGTCGCCCTCGGTGTCGGGCGCCGGCTGCAGGAGATCCCAGCCGAACTGGAATTTCACCCACTCCATGCCCATCTGCTTGACCTGTTGAAGCCGGGCCTGGAAATCCTCGCTGGAGAGATCGGGGTGAATCTGGATGCCCATCATGCTGGCGTCGAAGGTGGGCAGCGGCGTGCCGCCCAGGGTGGCAGTGGGCTCCGGCGTGGGCGTGGTCGGCACGGCGGTCATGGCTTCGGGCGTCGGCGTTTTGGCCGTCGCCGTCCTGGCAGCGGTGGTCGCTTGCGCATCCTCCGGAGAGAGCGGCGCGGCGGTGATAATCGGCCCGTAGGTGCCGGGCGTGGGCGACGGCGTCGCCTGGAGGAACGGCGCTGCATCGGCGTAGTGCGGCACGGCCAGCACGATCGCGGCGGCGGCCAGACTCGCCAGTCCGCACAATGCTATCCCTGCGGCACGGTAACGTCGGACGTATTTCAGCATAGAATCTTCCCTGTGGTTAGGCTATGGCACAGGGCAGAATCTTAGTTTAACCGGGGTGAATTGGCAAAAATACCCGGAAGGTGCTGCCCTGGCCGGGGGCGCTGTCGAGCGCGATGGTCCCGTGATGGCTCTCCACGATCTTGCGCGCGATGGGCAGCCCCAGCCCGGCGCCGCGATCGGACCGCGCCTGGTCGATGCGGTAGAAGCGGGCGAAGATCCGCTCGTGTTCGTCTTCGGGAATGCCGATGCCGGTATCCCGGACTTCGACGACTACGCTGTTGTTCTCGCAGTGTGTGCCCACGGTGATCGTCCCTGCCGGCGGCGTGTAGCGAATCGCGTTGTCGACCAGATTCTCGAGCGCCATGTGCAGGTATTTGGGATCGCCCATGATAGCCGGCAGCCCATCTCCGGGCTCCAGGTGGACGGTCAGCCCCTTATCCTGGAATTGTTCCTCGAGCCGCTCGTGCACGCTCTCGATCAGGTCATTGAGATCGACGGGCACCGACGAGAACGCGTCGCCGCTGTCGAGCCGCGACATGGTCAGCAGGTCCTGGACCAGGTTCTCGATGTATCGCACCTGCTTGTTCACCGTTTCGAGGTGGCGCTCCTGACTGGTGCCGGTCGCCATCTGGTCGAGCACGTACAGGCTGGTGCGCATGACCGACAGCGGGGTGCCAAACTCGTGTGACGTATCACAGATGAACTCGGAGAGAATCCGGCTGCGCTCTTTTTCGAGCGCCAGGGCGACCGTCTGCTCCTCGGCCAGCTTGCGAGCCGTGATGTCTTCCGCGACGACGAGCACCTGATATTCGTCGCTGTGCGGCGCGATGATCGGGACTTTCGTCACCTGGAACCAGCGCCATTTGCCGCTGCCCGGATCGAAAATCGCCTCTTCCGGGACGACGAGCGGCTGCAGCGTCTCGAGCACTTGCCGGTCTTCTGCCTCGCGGCGAGCGCGGTCCTCAGGAATGGGCGCGAATTCGGCGTCGAACCGCCCGACGAGGTCCCCCAGCGGCACCTGCGTCAGGTCGGCCAGCGCCTGGTTGACCAGGGTGTAGCGCCCCGCGCGGTCCTTGATGAAGATGATCGAAGGGGTCACGTCGATGATCTGGCGCAGATACTGCTGCTGGATGGCAAGCGCGTCTTCAGCCTGCTTGCGCTGAGTGATATCGGTCGCGATGCCCAACACAAATTCCGCCTCGCCGTCCGGCGAAAACAGCGGGACTTTGATGGTCTGGTACCACTTTTGCACGCCGCCGGGTCCATGACTACCCGGCACAATCGGGATCAGCCACGGCTCGCGCGTGGCGAAGACGGACTGGTCGGACTCGCGATAGCGGGCGACTTCTTCCTGGTTGGGATTCAGCTCGGCGTCGGTTTTGCCCAGCAGATCGTCCACGCTCACGCCATAGCGGTCAGCCATCGCCCGGTTCCCCAGGATGTAGCGACCGGCGCGGTCTTTGGCAAAGACCAGGCTGGGGATCGCGTCGATGATCTGCCGCAGGAAGGCGCGCTGGGCCTGCAGCGCTTCGTCCGCCGTCTTGCGCTCGGTGACGTCACGCACGATCGCGACGACTTCATCCGGCCCGCTGACCGCAAAGCGTGCCTCGAAATGGCGCAGGCCCGCCGGCACCGCTAGCGCGTACTCGAACGCCTCAGGCTCGCCGGTCTCCAGCGCCCGGTGCAGGTGGTCGTAGGCCATCTGGACGATGGGTCGCGGCAGGATGTCGGCGAGCGTTTTCCCCACCAGTTGATCGGCAGGCCGCGCCAGCAGGCTGTTCTGGTGGGTGTACGCGGCCAGATAGGTCCCGCGGCGGTCGATCCGGAATAGCAGGTCGGGGATCGCTTCGATCATGGCGGCCTGGACCGCCTGGCTGGCCTGCAGCGCTTCTTCGGCCCGCTTGCGCTCGGTAATGTCGAGCACATAGACCAGCACCTTGCCCCAGGTGTCTTCGTAGCCAGGGGCGATTGAGATGCCCAGAATGGTATTGATCCGCGCGCCGGTCAGCGAATGGCGCACTTCTTCGCTGGTGAACTGGGTCTTGCCCTCGGCCAGCGCGGCAAATTCCTCGATGAATACATCGGGTCCCTGCAAATCGAGCAAAAAAGCCAGATTATCGGGGAGGGCTTCTTTGCTGGCCACACCGAGCAGATCGAGCGTGGCCTGGTTGACATTCACGACCTTGACCCGCGCCGCACACTCGCGCAGCGCCTCGGGATGCCCGGCCAGATAGGCCCGGAAGTCGGTCACGCCTTCGGCCCGCAGCCGGTCGATGGTGCGTTTGGCGCCGGACATATCCTCTTCCCACAATGAGACGGGGGTATATTCGAACACCGTCCGGAATT
Source organism: Aggregatilineaceae bacterium (assembly GCA_040767355.1). Lineage (GTDB taxonomy): Bacteria > Chloroflexota > Anaerolineae > Aggregatilineales > Aggregatilineaceae > LM3-B42. The sequence goes on from JAXGOS010000003.1 coordinate 48,438, forward strand.
TCTCTTCGCTCTGCCGGAGCGCGATCTCGTTCTGCAGCGCCGCGTTGGTGCGCGAGAGCTGCTCGGTCCGTTCCTCGACACGCTGCCTGAGCTCCTCCTGGGCCTGGCGGATGGCCAGCATGAGGGGCCGCATGTGCAGCATGAACAGAACCAGCAGGATCGAGGTCGCCAGCGCCAGCAGCGCGCCTGGCATGCGCGACGTCGCCACCTCCGAATCGCGGAGCACCTGGGCCAGAATAGTGAACCGCTGCAGCGCCATTACCAGGACCGCCCCAACCATGAGCAGCCAGACCTTCTTGTGGCCTCCGGTCGTCCGGATCAGGCTCAGCGCCAGACTGGCGGCGGTGAGTTGAAACGCGATGGAGGCCAAGAGAATGATCAGAATGCCCATGGGAAGTACACCTTCCAGGCAGCCGGTGGGCCACGAGACACGGCCCGCGTCGAATATCTTCTATCATATAATAAAATTCTAATTAGTAACAGAACAAACCGAAACCTCAATTCTTTGTGTTACAAAAAGGGACAGGCTTATTACCATCGCGTGTCAAGCGCGCCTGGCGCGCGCCAGGCGTATCCTGCTGGCGGGGAGGGGTGTTTGCTTCCACAATAAGTGGTATAGTCTACGTCTCGTACGACTGAAAGGAAGGGGTGATCATGGAATATCGTAAGCTGGGACGCACCGGGTTGAAGGTCAGCGAGCTGTGCCTGGGCACGATGACGTTTCGCTGGACTGCCACCGAGCAGCAGTCCTTCCGGGTGCTCGACCACGCCTGGGAGGCCGGCATCAACTTCATCGACACGGCGGACGTCTACAGCCGGTGGGCACCCGGCAATCCCGGCGGCGTCGCCGAGCGCATCATCGGCCGGTGGCTGCGCACCAGGCCGCGCGACCAGATCGTGATCGCGACCAAGGTGCGCGCGCGCATGTGGGACGGGCCGAACGGCGAGGGCCTCAGCCGCCAGCACATCATGCGCGCCGTCGAGGACAGCCTGCGCCGCCTGAATACCGACTACATCGATCTCTACCAGACGCATGCCCCGGACTGGGACACGCCGCTCGACGAAACGCTGCGCGCGCTGGATGACCTGGTGCGAGCCGGCAAGGTGCGCTACATCGGGGCGAGCAACCACGCGTCGTGGCTGCTGACCAAAGCGCTGTGGATCAGCGACCGGCATAACCTCGCGCGCTACGATTCGATCCAGCCGCATTACAACCTGATCCACCGTCGCGAAGTCGAGCCGGACCTGGCCGCTCTGTGCCTCGATCAGGGAATCGGCATGATACCCTACAGCCCGCTGGCGGGCGGCTTCCTGACCGGCAAGTACACCCGCGACCACGTGCCGGAAGGTTCGCGCGGCATGACGAGCGAGAATGTGAAGAGCCGGATGACCGAGCAGAACTTCCAGGTGCTGGACGCGCTGCGCGCGATGGGCGAGGCGCGCGGCAAGACCCCCGCGCAGATGGCGCTGGGCTGGCTGCAGACGCAGCCGTTCGTGACGGCACCCATCGTCGGCGCCAACACGGTCGAGCAGCTCGAGGAATCGTTGGGCGCCGTCGGGCTGCGCCTGGAGGAAGAGGAGATGGGGCGCCTGGACGAGCTGACCGGCGTCGACCGCAACTGGTTCCGCCGCTAGCGCTCGTTCTTGCACAACGTTTACGGTTTGTAGAGCGTTTTCTTACGCGGCGCCGAGATGATTCTTACACGCGCGTGCGATATTCTGGTGTGTCAAGAGGTGATCAAGGAGACGAGACGAAATGACGACACTGACCCCCAGAATCCGTATTGGAACGCGCCCTAACCCGCGGACGATTGACCGGCTGGCCGATGAGCTGTGGCGCACAGCGTGGGCCCGCCCCAGCCAGCTTTCGCCCGACGCGCCGGCTCTGGCGTTTCGCCCCGCCATGGACGTAATCGAGCATGAAAACGGCGTGACCCTCCGCCTGGACCTGCCCGGCATGGCGCCGGAAGACGTGAACATCGAGGTCGAGGGCGACCGCCTGACAATCAGCGGCGAGATGGGCCATACCGCCGAGCAAGAGGGCGAGCGCTATCACCGCCGCGAGCGCTACAGCGGCGCCTTCCAGCGCAGCGTGCGCCTGGCCGACACGCTCGACGCAGCCAACATCAACGCCACCTTCGCGAACGGCGTGCTGACGGTGGAGTTGCCCAAGCGGCCCGAAAGCCAGCCCAAGCGGATCAAAGTCGAAACAGCCTGAGCCGCTCGATGAGACGAATCACCGGGATGGGGACCTGCGCCCCGTCCCGGTTTTTCGTTTGAATCCGTTATTTTGCGTCTCCTGCCGCGTGGTATAGACTCTGGTGCATGAAAACACTCACCCAACGCCCCTACGTCACGCTGTTCATGATTCTGGTGGGAGGGCTGGTGCTGGCCGCGTGCGGCAGCCCGGACCCGATCCCGGTTTACGTCACGCCAACGCCCGCCCTCACGGCCACGCCCCAGGCTACGCCCGCGCCGATTACGGCAGGGATGGTCCCGGTGAATGCCGCGCCCCAACAGGCCGGTACCCCAGCGGCGACTCTGCCGCCGGGCGTGAACTACGGGCCGATTGTCGGGCCGGAATATACCGCCCAGCCGCTCTATACGCCGCTGCCGAACATCCCGCGCGAGCGACCCTGCCCGGCGATCATCACCGTGCCGCAGGTCACGCTGTATGGCGCGCCGCAGCGCAATGCCGAGGCGGTGGGCTCCGCCGCCGAGCGCCAGCAACTCACCGTCCGCGAGATCTACTCCGACAGCGAGGGCTTGCGCTGGGCCAATACCGACGCCGGCTGGCTGCTGCTGAGCGACGGCGCGACACAGTTCGCCACGCTGGGCACGCTGCGCTCGTGCGCGATCCTGACCGGCGAGGAGCCGAATACCACGCTGCTGGGGCTGCACCTGCTCAATTGGGCCAGCCAGGCCCAGGTGTTGGGGTTGGTGCGCCGGTTGGCCGAAGCGGGCCAGCCGATGGGCACGCTCAAGGGGCTGTCTGGCGCGGAGGGCACGCTCAACGAGACCGAGCGCATCTCGCCGCAGACGGTCACCATCTTCCGCTCGATCATTCACGGCTTCACGAACGGCGACTGCCCCAACGGCGACAACGATCCAATCACCGAGGCGCGCGAATGGATTGAGTCGCTGCAGCGCCACTGGACGAAGGTCAACGCGGATTACTACGAGGTGAACAACGAATGCGGCGCCCGGACCGAATGGGTGCGCGACTTCTCGATCGAGGCCATGAAAGCCGCCCACGAGTACGGGCAGTGCCTGCTGCTGTTCTCGTTCCCCGCTGGCGCGCCCGATATCGACGAATACGAAACGCTGGTCCCGGTGTTCGAGCATATCCTGGCGAATCCCTGCGCGTCAGGGCGGCTGCATGGCATCGCGATGCATGCCTACACCCCCAATGAAGCCGGGCGGCTGTCCGAGGCGAGCGTGTGGCTGGCCTTCCGGCACCGGCTGGTGTATGACTTCCTCAAGCAGTACATCCCCAACGTGACCGATGTCCCGGTGTACTACACCGAGGCCGGACAGGGCAACGGCTATACGATCGAGTCGTGCGAGGACATCACCATCGACGCGATCCAGTACATCTACCAGCTCGAGGAAGATCCCTACGTGAAGGGCGTGAACCTGTGGAACGTGGGCACAATCCCGAACGTGGCCTGGGTGGATCTCACGGAATGCCTGGGCACGATCGGCAGCGCGCTGGTGGATTACTACAGCGAGTAGAGCCTTACGGGACGCGGTGGTACTGCGTCACGGCCGATGGCTCGCTGTCGGTGCAGTTGAGATAGGCCAGGCCGGGGACGGTCTCCGCCGCGATGGCCACGGTGTGCCCTTGCCCGCCGCGCGTCTCGGCAAACCGGATCTCCCACCGGTCTGGCCCGGTCTGGACGGCGGTCTGCAGCGCCAGCCCGTCCAGGTCCACGATGCCGGTTTCGCTCCGCAAATAAAACTCCGCCGCCTGGACCGGCTTGGCATAACACGCCCGCCCGCGGTACGTCTCCAGATGAAGCTCGCCCCGGCGGTAGGCGTCGATCGCGGCGACCGCGTTCTCCGGCGTCACACGGCCATGGTAAATGCCGTGCGGCAGCGCTATTACATTCGCCGCGAAGCGGTGCCCGCCCACGTGCGACACCTGCCAGATGGGCATCCCGGCTGCCTGGCACAGCCGCTCGTAGACCGGCAGCCCGGCGCGCCCGCAACAGCGATCGCGGCGGCCATGCGTGCAGACCAGGACCAGCGGGTCCGTGGTGCGCGCGGTGGCATAGGCAGGATCTTCAGCGCAGATCGCCGTCAGGTCGAGATCGAGCAGATCGGTCATGGCCTGCAACCGGAAGGCGTACAGGGCCGGGCGCCCCTCGCGGATCAGCGCGACGTAGAACGCCAGACCGGGGACGGGCGCCGGCTCGCTCCCCCGGCGGATCAGCCCGAACCGCGCCGGCGCGGCGGTTTCGAGCTGGACGGACACGGCCCGCTTCACCGGCTCAGGCAGCGCGCTGTCGAGCGCTTCCGGTTCCCAGCGCCCGGTGTATTCCAGCAGGAACCAGACATCGATGCGCGGGGCCGTGCCGAAAAGCTGCTCGCCTGCCTCCCGCGAGATGGCGCTGCAGGTGAAATCCGCCATGAGGTCTCCCGTGTCGTGTCTCAATCGCCGGTGGACCGGCCCAACAGTCGCTTGAGCGATCCCAACGCGGTGAACTCGCGCATATAGCGCAGATTCTCCGGCGTGAAGGGGCGCGGCGCGATCCCGAAGCGCTCGGTCAGCGCGTTGTGCGCGATCGTGTTGTCGACGTTGAGCAGCTCCAGCAGGCTGGAGGTCACCGGCGGGTTGGGCAGCGCCGCGGCCATCAGGCTCACCACCGGGCGCAGCAGCGGCACCGGCACGCGCACCGTCAGGCGGCGAGCGCCGAGCGCCGCCAGCACCCGCTTGACGATCGCCTCATAGGTCAGCACTTCCGGCCCGCCCAGGCCCAGCTCCTGGCCGATGGTACCGTCGTCGTCCAGGCAGCGCGCCACCGCTTCGACCACATCCCCGACCCACACCGGCTGGAATTTGGCCTGCCCGTCGCCCACGACCGGGAACACCAGCGGCGTCAGCCGGATCAGCCGCGCCTGCACGTTGGCGAACTCGTCCTGCGGGCCCCAGATCACCGAGGGGCGCAGCGCGGTCCAGTCCAGCCCGGACCCGGCGACGGCGTCCTGGGCCTTGCCCTTGCTCGCCAGGAAGCGGTACGGCAGCGACGAGTCTGCCCCGTTCTGGCTCATGTTGACGAAGCGCCGCACGCCCGCCGCCCGGGCCGCCTCGAAGACGTTGATCGTGCCCTGCGTGTTGATCGCCTCGTAGGTGGCGCCGCCGCTCTCGATCGCGATCGCCACCAGATGCACCACCGCGCTGACGCCGTCCATCAGCGGGGCGAGCGTCTCGGGCCGGGTGACGTCGCCCTTCACGATCTCGATCCGGTCGCGCACGTCGGCCAGCCGAGCCTCGGCCTTGGCCGGGCTGTGGACCATCGCGCGGACCGGCTTGCCCACCGCCACCAGGCGGCGCACAAGGTTGTTTCCGACATAGCCGGATGCCCCGGTGACCAGTATCATGCCATCCTCCCCAGTGGACGCCCCAATTACAATATGTTGTACACACGTCGCGGGGAAATTGGCGAATGGAGAAGCGCGGCCTCACTCCACCGCGATCGTCGCCAGCGGCAGGACATCCCCCACCGGCTCGCCGCCCACCCTCACCGGCAGGCGGTCGCCCGGCGCGTCGATCGGGTACAGAGCCACGACAACCCGGTACGCGCCGGGAGCGCTGCCCAGCGGGACCGTTACCCCGTGCGCGTCGATCACCGTCTCGCCCGGCGCCCAGGTAATCGTCAGCGCCAGGTTGTTGGCCGGTTCGGCGTCGTGCTGCGCCGCCAGCGCCCCATCCGGCCCCCACAACTGGACCGTGACCTTGTAGCGCGCATCGAGCGGGGCGTCCGCTGTCCAGAACAGGGTGACGCCCAACGCATCACCGGGGCGGAACGACTCGGCGCTGAGCGCGTAGCCGGTCAGGGTGATGTGCTCGCCGAATCGAGCGTCGGCCGTCACCTGCGGCGCGCTCGGCTCGCCGCCCAGCACGGCGTACACCGCCAGCCGCACGTCGCCGTGCCATCCCGAGTCGACGGGATAGGCGCCCGCGTCGAGCGCGGCCTGCACCACGCGGCGCGGATCGCGCTCGTCCTGGCCCCAGAACAGCGCGAAGACCCGCGCGTGCCGCGCCAGGATGTCCTCGACTTCGGCGCGCGTCGCGGCGTCGTCGCCGCCCAGCCCGCGCGGCAGCGGGTAAACCGGCGCGTCCCCATCGTAGTAGTAGGTGAACGTCTCCCACTGGTTCGGCGCGTCGAGGATCACGGCGTCGCCGGGGCGCGCATCGGCCAGGATGCGCGCGGCGATGGCCCGGTAGTCGTCGCGGGCGTAGGCCGGATCGGTGTACAGCGCGTCGAGCGCGGCAGCCTGCCCGATCAGGACGATCCCCAGCCCGGCGGCGGCAATCAGCCGGGTGGATGGTCGCGCCGCGCACCACAGCCGCCACGCGCCCCCGCCGATCAGCAGGGCGGCGGCGATCTGCGCGGGCAGCAGGAACTTGAGATTGGCCTCGCGGTACGCGCCGGACGCGAACAGCGCCGCGATCCCGACCAGCGCCCACACCAGCGGGACCGCCGCCCGCCAGCGGGGTCCCAGCGCGGCCAGCGCCAGCAGCCCCGGCGCGACGAGCCAGATCCAGCCCACGTCGCCCGCCGTGTTGCCGTAGGTGATCCAGGTCAGCACGGTGCGAGCCTGTTCGCTCAGCGCCAGATCGACGCCGGTCCGCGGCCAGCCGGTGATCTGGTCCCAGGCGGTGGGCAGCCAGGGCAGGAACAGCGCCAGCGTGAGGGCATTCAGTGCGGCGTAGGCGAAGACGGCGCGGCGGCGTTCCGCCCCCGGCAGGCGCGCGATCCACAGGACGAACAGCAGCGCCTGGGCCAGCATGGTGAAGGGGAAGGAATACTGCGTGTACGACCCCGCAGCGTTGACCAGCGCCAGCGCGAGTCCAGAAGGCCAACCACCGAGATCACGGAGAGCACGGAGGCTGTCAAAGCTACTTCTCTGTGTCCTCTGTGCTCTCTGTGGTGAAAAGCTCTGTTCGCGCATCCACCGGACGAACAGCGCCATGCTCGCCGCGCTTAGCAGGCCGAGCTGGGCGTACATGCGCGTTTCCTGGCTGTAGTACACCGCGAAGGGACTCAACGCGACGAGCAGCCCGGCGATCCAGCCCGCCCCGCGCCCGAACAGGGTGCGCCCCAGCGCGGCGGCCAGGGCGACGGTCAGCACGCCTTGCAGCGCCGAGAGGAAGCGCAGGCTGAACTCGCTCTCCCCGGCGGCGGCGATCCAGGCTTTGAGCGCCAGGTAATAGCCCGGCGGGTGGATGTCGTGCCCGGCGGACTCGATCAGGTCGGCGGCGGATCGCTGGGCGAGGCGCAGGCTGTTGCCCTCGTCGTTCCACAGCGATTGGGCGTCCAGGCGGTGGACGCGCGCGCCGAAGGCGAGCAGGATCAGCAGGGCGAACAGCGCGAGCGTGGAGAAGGCGCGGGGACGCATGGCCCGATCCCGGAGCGTCACAGCGCGGGGCGGCCCAGCCGGACGTAGAGTGCGGTGACGAGCACGGTGGCGACGCCCAGCAGCGCGATCAGGCCGGTGACGGTCCACGGCAGGCGGTCGCGGGCGAACGGGTTAGCCGGCAGATCGGCGCGCTGCTCGCCGGTGATGTACGCCTTCAGCGCCTCGTAGACCGGCGTGGGCGTGAAGTCCGGCTCCACCATGCGGAAGTAATACCAGCTCTGCCCCTGGTTGGCGTCGCTGGCCGGCTTGAAATACCACCACGCGATCATCCCGATCCACGGCCATTCCTGCCGGGCGCGCTCGTAGGCCAGCGGCGCCCAGGCGGCGGCCTCGTCCATCGTGGCGCGCCCGTAGCGCTCCAGGTCGGCGATGGCGGGATCGTTCGGGACCGGGTTCCACCCGGCCTCGCTGATCCAGATCGGCTTGTGGGCGTCGCCGTTGGCGACCATCATGTCGCGGATCAGCAGGTGGCGCTGGTAGTTGATCGTCACCGGGCGCAGCCGCCGGTCGGTGGGACCGCTCCACAGGCCGTAGCCCTGCACGCTCAGAATGTCGAAGCAGCGGCCCGCCCCGGCCTGGTACATGCGCTGCAGGTAGAGCAGGTCGTAGGCGTTGCGCCCGCTGAGATCGACCGTCGGCCCCAGCGCCCCGGTGATCACCACGATCGCCGGATCGACCGCCTTCAGCGCGTCGTAGGTGCGGCACAGCAACTCGGTGTAGGTTTCGGCGTTGACGGTCTGGTCGCCCCACTCGGGATACAGGTTCGGCTCGTTCCATACCTGGTAGTACTGGATGCGGTCCCGATAGCGCTCTGCCACGGCGACGGCGTAATCGACGAAATCCTGAAAGTCGGCGGGCGGGGTGTAAGGGTTGGACGTGCCCGGCGGCTGGCTCCAGGCGGGCGGCTGGCTGAGCCGCGCCATCACGCCGACGCCGTACTGATCGGCCAGATCGACGATGTGATCGTACTTGTCCCAGGCGCTGATCGGGTCGGGCTGGCCGTCGCCGTCGTGATCGTTGCGCCGGTCGGTGAAGTCGCCCTTGCCCGCGATCTCGATGTCTTCCCAGGTGAACTGCTGGCGAATCCAGCCGAAACCCGCTTCGGCGATCATCTGCATCTGGCGCTCGCGTTTTTCCGGCTCGACTTCCTGCTCCAGAAACGTGTTGACGCCGTAGGGGTTGACGTCCGTGTGATCCATCCGCGCGCCGGGCTGCGTGTCCGGCTGGGCGCGGGTGTAGCGCATCAGGTACTGGCCGAAGCCGAGGATCTGCTGCGTGGGCGCCGTCTCGCCGGTCACGCCCCACAGGGTGTCGTACACCAGGCCGCGGAAGTGCAGGTCCAGGCCCAGCGCCGCCGCGCCGACCGCGATCACTACGAGCGCCACCGCCAGCGTGCGGGGCCGGAATCCGAAGGGCGTGCGGGGGGAAGAAGGGCGTGTCTCGCTCATGGCGGCGGATTATAGCGCAGGCGGGGGCAATTGCTAAACCGGGCCCGGCGCGGTAGTATCCCGCCGCTGGTGGCCGGAACCCTGGGGCGGATCGATGCTGAAACTCACCCGATTCTCGATGCTGTGGACGCTGCTCGCGCTGGCCGCGATTGTGGCGCTGGGCGCGGTCTTCCGCTTCACCGACTTGACCGAAGCGCCGGTCGGCGGGCACGGCGATGTGGCCTGGGTGGGCATCAACGCGCTGGACTGGCTCGATCGCGGCGTGCGCCCGTTCTACGTGCGCGAGTTGTACTCGCCGGAGTTCCCGGTCGTGTACGCCGTCGGCATCTTGATCGAGCTGACCGGCGAGGTGAGCTTTCTGCCCTCGCGCCTGATGACCGCCGGCTCCGGCCTGCTGCTGATCGCGCTGCTGGTCCCCGCGACGTGGTGGCTGCTCGACGGCTGGCCGGACAGCTTGCGCCGCCGGGCGAGCCTGCTGGCCGCGCTGTCGGCGGCGGTCAGCCTGCACGCGAGCTATCTGGGCCGCCTGGGGATGGAATCGCCGCCGTTCATGGCGGCGGTGGCGCTGCTCACCTGGTTGACGGCCTGGGCGTGGCGGCGCGGCGGCTGGCTGCGCTGGGCGCTGGCCGGGGCGGCGCTGGCCCTGGCGCAGTATATCTACCTGCCCGCGCGCCTGCTGCCGGTGGTGCTGGCGCTGTGGATCGGCCACGCGGCCTGGGCGGAGCGCGACCGGCTGCGGGCCGAATGGCGCGGCTGGCTGGTGATGGCGAGCGTTTCGTTGATCCTGACGCTGCCCGCGCTGATCCTGTTCGTCGCCACGCCGGAGGCGTTCACCTCGCGCGCCGACGCGGGCACCGCAGCAACCGGCGGCTGGATCTGGAAATACGACATGAGCGGCGAGGGCGGCCTCATCGCCGTGCTGGTCAAGAAGATCGGCCTGACGCTGGCCGCGTTCGGCATCCATTGGGACGGGCCTTACACGGTCATCGACCAGCCGATGCTGGCGCCGCTGTTCTTCGTCGGGCTGGCGGTGAGCATCGGCGGGCTGGTCCGCTGGCCGCGCCGGATCGCCTTCGCGTGGCCGTTCCTGGCGATCCCGGTCCTGCTGGTCACCGATTTGATCAGCGGGGCGGTGGTCGAGATCCACGCGCTGCACCAGATGGGCGTGCTGCCGTTCGCGTTCATCCTGTCCGGCGCCGGGCTGGCGATCCTGTGGGACGCGCTCGACGCGCGCCTGGCGAGCGCCGCCGGGCGGCGGGCGCTGGCAGCCGGCCTGCTGGCCGCCGCGCTCGTGCCGTCCGCGATCGGGCTGGTCCGCTACCTGGACGAGTTCATCCCGGCGCAGCTCGCCGATCCCGAAACCGGCTGGCGGCACGAGCAGATCGACGTCGATCTGAGCCGCGCCATCCTCGCCCGGCCGGACCGCGCCACCCTGATCCCCTACGGCGAGTACGACCGGTCGAACATCGCATTCCTGCTGTCGGACGTCTTCCGCCAGCGGCGCAGCGCCATCGACGCGGACGGCATGCTGCGCGTCCCGGCGCTGCCCGACGAGCTGGCGATCGTCATCCCTGCCGACCCGTACCGCGCCCGGCACGACGCCCGCACCGCCCAGTTCGACTGGCGGCTGTGGGTGCTGCTGGCGGGCGACGAGGCGCTGCTGCTGCCCCCGCTCACCGCGGAGCAGGCCGCCGAGCTCGACGCGTTCATCGAGGCGGCAGCGCCGGAAACGGTGATCGACCGCAGCGACACGCCGATCGGGACGCTCTACGCCGGGCCGACCCCGCGCGACTGGTTCGCCCCGCGCCCGGTCATCGACTATCCCCTCGACGCGGTCTTCGGCGCGGACGAGATCCGGCTGCGCGGCTACACGCTGCCCGACCCGGACCTGACGCCCGGCGCGGTCACGACGGTCACGCTGTTCTGGGGGGCCATCGGCGACCGGCCCGGCGAGGATTACGAGGTCTTCGTCCAGGTGTGGGACGACGCGGGGAATTCGATCGGCGGGGCGCACGACTTCCCCTACGGCGGCATGTACCGCTCGCGCATCTGGGAGCCGGATGAGATCGTCGCCACGCACCACTGGTTCGTCGTGCCGGACGAGCTGGCCTACGGGCGCTATACGCTGGCCGCCGGGCTGTATCGCCTGCTGGAAAACGAGCGCGTCCCGGTAGCCGGTGCGGACGCCGACAGCGGGCTGCGCGTCGCGCGCGCGCCGGACCTCCGCTACCCGCTCCCGCCCGCCACGATCGCGCCCGGCGAGCCGCCGCCCTGGCCGCTGCGTTTCGGCGAGGTCTTCGCCGTGACCGGCCTGGAACTGGCGCTGGACGGCGCGCCGCTGGTGGTCGGGGAGACGTGGGAAACCGCGCCCGGCCAGACGCTGGCGCTCGACATCACCTGGGAGACGCTGGCCCGCCCGCCGGTCGATTATTCACTGTTCGTGCACCTGAGCGCCCAGGACGGCGCGCCGCCGCTCGCCCAGGCCGATCACCTGCTCGGCGGGACGTACCCGAGCGGGGCATGGCGCGCCGGGGATCGCATGGCGGACGCGGTCGCGCTGGCGCTGCCCGCCGATCTGCCGTCCGGGACGTACACCGTCTGGCTGGGTGTCTACACGTGGCAGACCGGCGAGCGCCTGACGCCGCTGGCCGACGGCAGCCCGCAGCCCGATGGCCGCCTGCGGCTGGGGACGGTGCGGGTGCGCTGAAAGGCCATTCGAGAAGACCTCTTATTCTTGCTGGCAGAGCGCTCGATGGGTCAAACCTCCTCGTTTTCACCCTTCCCCAACGAGGGGGAAGGAGGCGGATTTGAAGCGTTCGCGGAGATGGGGGTTATCAACCGGTCTCTGAGGGCGGAGGCTTTTGCGCTCTCAACGTGCGCGGGGTAGTATTCGCACGGCGTTTTACTGGTAGGATCGACCGTTAGGGGGCGAAGGAGTACTGGAATGTTCGACAAGGGACGCTGGCTCCAGCGGGCGCTGACCGGCGCCATGCTGGTAGCGGCGCTCGCGGTGGTGCTGATCGCCGGTCGAATCCTGTTCGACCGCGACGAGCCGGAGGCGGTCACCCCCCGCGGGCCGGAGGCGCCGCCCGTGGCCCCGCTGGGCATCGCCGAGGTGGACTACCCCACGCCGCTGCCCACGCCATTCTCCATCGCGCAGAAACCGCCGGTGGACTGGGTCCGGCCTACCGCCGATGCTGAGGCGATCGCCGCCGCGCTCGACGCGCCGGTCGTCAACGCGCCGGGACCAGATGCGGTCTACCGCGCCATCGATCCGCTCACCATTTTGCCCGCCCGCTCGCGCAGCGACGTGATCACCTACCACGTCAAGCCGGATGATACGCTCGGTTCCATCGCCCAGCGGTTCGGCCTGCAGGAGTCCACGCTGATCTGGTCCAACGACCGGTTCTACGTCAACGCGATGCGCATCGGCATGGAAATGACGATCCTGCCGGTGGACGGGGTCTACCACCAGGTCGACGAGCCGATGTCGATTGCGTCCATCGCCGAGCTGTACGACGTCGATCCATACGCGATCATCGAATCGGAGTTCAACAACCTGTTCGGCACCACGCCCGGCATGACGCTGCCCGAAGGGCTGCGCGTGGTCGTGCCGGGCGGCACCGGCTCCACCGAGCCGATCTACTGGGACCCCGGCATCGTGATCACCACCACCGACGGCAGCAACCCGGTCGGGACCGGCGTGAACCCGGGGGCAACGCGCGCCTCGTTCGCGGTCGGCGATCCGGGATCGTGCGGCGAGCAGCCGGTGGCAGGGGGGTCGCCGCCGGTGTCGGCGCCCATCTATGCCAACTACCGCATCACGCAGGATTTCAACTGGACGCACGGCGGGATCGATCTGGCCGTGCCCCCCGGCACGCCGGTCTTCGCGGCGGGCGGCGGCACGGTGATCTTCAAGGGCTGGAGCACGTGGGGTTATGGGTACACGGTGGTCATCGCCCACGGCGGCACGCTGAGCATCTACGGCCACCTCAACGGCGCGTTCGTGGGCTGCGGCGAGACGGTCACCGCCGGGCAGAATATCGCCGTCAGCGGCAATTCGGGCCGGTCGAGCGGGCCGCACCTGCACTTCGAGATCCGCGGGCCGGGCGGCGCGCCGGTCAACCCGTGGGATTACCAGGGCTTTTAGGCCGCTCCGTAGGGGCCAGACAAGAGAGCGGGCAGCACCGGAGCCGGGGATGGCTGGGTGCTGCCCGTTTTCGGGTCAACGATCGGGCGCGCAAGCCGAACGGAGGGTGACCCTACTCGTAAAAAGCACCAGGCCATCCTACTCCATAACGGCATCCGGCGGCGGTGCCATCTGGCCTATCTTTTTGTGATATATTTCACAATATGGGGCAAAAAAGAACATGCAGCCAGTCTCCCGGCTGCATGAGAATCGCCAACCTCAGCCGATCACGACGTCTTTCCGGCCCGTCACCTGGCTGTATTCGGCATCGGGATCGAAGAAGAAATCCGCCGCCCCGAACGCCGGCTCCAGGTCGAACAGCCAGGCGGCGTCCGCGTCGTACCTGGCGAAGAATGGGCGCCCGACCCATTCCGGATTGCGCCCCTGCAGGAAGCTGAGCACGAAGACCGGCTCGCCCTCGACGTGCGTCATGCCGTTGACCAACACCTTGCCGGGCGTGGCCGACATCACCGGGCCGCGCACCGTGCGCCCCAGGCCGGACACCTGGCTGTACGCCTTGCGGAAGATGCGCAGTGACTCGGCCAGCGACACTTCGAAGTAGTTCTTGGGGCCGGTGTCGCGGCTGACAAACATGTAATACGGCACCATGCCCAGCCGGACCCCCCGGCGCCACAGGTTGGCCCATACCTGAGGGCTGTCGTTGACGTGGCGGATGATCGGTGCCTGCATCCGGATCTCGCAGCCGGCATCGCGCAGACGCCGGACCGCCTCCTGCGCGATCGGGGTCGAGATCTCGCGCGTGTGGCTGAAGTGGCCCATGATCGCGACGTGGCGCCCCGCCTGGATGATCTGCTCGAACAGGCGCAGCAGGTCGTCGGCATCGGGGTCGGTGACGAAGCGCTGCGGCCAGTAGGCGACCGCTTTCGTGCCGATGCGAATCGTGTGGACGTGCTCCAGGTCGGGCGCGAGCAGCGGCTCGATGTACTCGCGCATGGCGCGCGTGTTCATGATCGCCGGGTCGCCACCGGTGAATAACACGTCGGACACCTCCGGGTGCTGGCGCAGATAGGCCACCAGGCCGTCAGCGTCGCGCGCGGCGAATTTCAGATCCTGCTCGCCGATGAACTGCGCCCATCGGAAGCAGTACGAGCAGTACGCGTGACACGTCTGCCCGCGGCTGGGGAAGAACAGCACCGTCTCGGCGTATTTGTGCTGCAAACCGGGCACAGGCTCGCCGTTGAGCTTAGGCACGTTGTAGGTCATCTGCCCGGCGGGGTGCGGGTTGTGCTTCAACCGGATCGCGGTCACCGCCGCCTTGATCTCGGCGCGCGGGGCATCGCTGCGCATCAGGGCCAGGATCGCGCTGTAATCCGCGTCCGAGAGCATCCCGCGCTGGGGAAAGGTTAGCTGGTACAGCGGGTCGTCAGGAACCCGGTGCCAGTCGATCAGGTGATCGACCACGTAGCGGTTGGTGCGAAAGGGAAAGACGGTCGACACGACCATGATGTGCTGCCGCAGCTCAGGTCGCAGAACCTGAAACTGGGGCAAGGTCTCGACGTTGTGCCGGGTGATCGGCTCGTAAGTGGTTCCACTCTGCTGCATACGATTCCTCCGTTTTGGTGCCGCGTGATTGAAATAAGAATCAAACTATGATCTGGTTACCATATTCATTACCAGGCCAAGACGGACGGGGTATGGCAGAGCATAAACGCTGAGATGCCGATCGAAACGATGCAGGCTGGAATGCAAGACGCTTACCCGGCTGGCACCGCGCCCCACAGGCGCGCTGCACCAGCCACCAGCGATACGGAAATGGAAAAACGCTGTGCCGGCTCCACCAGCCCTAAACACGACATCTCAGCTCTGCGCGACCGTTTTGGCGTAAAGTTGCGTGGTCAGTGTCGCTAGGGAGCGCGGCGCTCTTGACCTGTCTCTGGCTCACCCCGATCGTTGGCCGGTGTGTTCGTGCGGGGAACGTGCCGCACGACAGGCAGGTACCCCTCACCTATACCACATTTTTCGGCGGGCCGTCCAGCTTCGCCCGCCGGATACCGCGCACCGGCGGGCGAGTCCTTCTGTTTCTTGGTTTTTTTGATATGTGTCATGATAATATGTGAATTGTTGGTTTGGCTCGTACAAGCAGCGACAGGCGGGGGCAGATACTATGCCGGTTTTCCTGTTCAATGACATCGAAGGCTCAACCCGGCTGTGGGAAGAATACCAGGATGCCATGGGCGGCGCCATCTCGCGCCATGACGCCATCCTGCAGAGTCTGATCGGGCAGCACGGCGGGCGCATCCTCCGCCACCGGGGCGACGGCATCTCCGCCGTGTTCGAGGACGGCCAACCGCTCGAATGCGCCATCGCCGTCCAGCGACAGTTCGCCCTCGAGGACTGGGGGACCGTCCCCGCGCTGCGCATCCGGCTGGCGCTCCACGCCGGGCAGGCCGAGCGGCGCGTCTTCGAGGGTGGGACCATCGGCCAGAAGGAAGAATACTTCGGCCCGGTCCTCAACCGCACGGCGCGCGTGATGGACGCGGGCTGGGGCGGGCAGATCCTGCTGACCCCGGCGGTGGTCAATCTTTACGCCCTGCCCCCCCAGGCGACGCTGCAGGACCTGGGCGTGCACCTGCTCAAGGACCTGCACAACCCCCAGCGCATCTACGCCCTGACGCATCCCGATCTGCCCATCAAGGAATTCCCGCCGCTGCGCTCGCTGACCTCGCGCGCGCACAATCTGCCGCCCCAGCCCACGCCGTTCGTCGGCCGCGAGGACGAGCGCGCCCGCATCGCTGCGCTGCTGGCCGATCCGGACTGCCGCCTGCTGACGCTGGTCGGGCCGGGCGGCATCGGGAAGACGCGCCTGGCGCTACAAGTCGCTGCCGAGCAGATCGACGCCTTCGAGCAGGGGGTGTACGCCGTCCAACTGGCGTCCGTCACCGCGCCCGACCTGCTGATCCCTGCCATCGTCGACGCGCTCAAGCCATCGCTCTACGGGACGCAGGACCAGCGCGCCCAGCTTCTGGATCACCTGCGCGACAAACAGATGCTGCTGGTACTGGACAACTTCGAGCAGGTGCTCGAGGCGGCGGGTGTGCTGGCCGATGTCCTCACCCATGCGCCCAAAGTGAAGCTGCTGGTCACGTCGCGCCAGCGCCTGAACCTGCATGGCGAGTGGCTGTTCAAGATCGACGGCATGCAGGCCGCCGGCGATGGTGCGCTGGACAGTGCCACGCAGTTGTTCGTCCAGAGCGCGCGGCGCGTCCGGCCCGAGTTTGCGCTCGACGAGACGACGCGCCCCGCCGTACGCCGCATCGTGGAGCTGGTGGAGGGGATGCCGCTCGGCATCGAGCTGGCCGCGGCCTGGGTGCAGATGCTCTCGCCGGGCGAGATCGTCAGCGAGATCGAGAGCAACCTCGACTTCCTGGTGACCTCGCTGCAGGACGTGCCGGAGCGGCACCGCAGCCTGCGCGCCGTCTTCGACCAGTCGTGGAACATGCTCTCGGCGGGCGAGCAGGAGGTGCTCAAGCGGCTGTCGACGCTGCCCGGCGGCTTCCGCCACGAAACGGCGCGCCGCGTGGCGAACGTCTCGCTGCCGACGCTGCTCGACCTGGTCGATAAGTCGCTGCTGCGGCGCACCTCGGACGGGCGCTACGAGATGCACGAATTCCTGCGCCAGCACGCCAAAGACAACCGGGACGCGCTGCCGCCTGCCGCGAACGTCCCGGCGGCTGAGGCGCGGCAGGTCGTCGCGCCGCCCCTGGTCGAGACAGAAGCCGCAACCCTGCCCGCGCAGGAAGAAACCGCCCAACCGCTGCGCAACCCGTACAAGGGCCTGCGCGCCTTCCAGGAAGAAGACGCCGACAACTTCTTCGGGCGCGACACGCTCATCGCCCAACTGATCCGCCGCCTGAGCGAGCCGGACGCGATGGCGCGGTTCCTGGCGGTGGTCGGGCCGAGCGGGAGCGGCAAATCCAGCGTGGTCAAGGCGGGCGTCATCCCGGCGCTGCGTCAGGGCGCGCTGCCGGGCTCCGAGCGCTGGGTCGTGATCGAGATGCTGCCCAGCGCCTACCCTCTGGAGGAGCTCGAATCGGCGCTGCTGCGCGCGACCGGCACGCCGGTCCCGGAGCTGCTCACCCAGCTCCGCCAGGACGAGCGCGGCCTGATGCGCGCCGTCAAGCGCATCCTACCGGACGAGCCGGGCGTCGAGCTGGTGCTGGTCATCGACCAGTTCGAGGAATTGTTCACGCTGGTCGAGGACGAATCGGCCCGCTTCCACTTCCTCGACAGCCTGATGGTCGCCCTGGGCGATCCGCATAGCCGCCTGCGCGCGATCGTCACGCTGCGCGCCGACTTCTACGACCGCCCGCTGCGCTACGCGGAGTTCGGGCGCGTGATGCGCGAGCGCACCGAGATCGTGCTGCCGCTGTCACCGGATGAGCTGGAACAGGCCATCGTCAATCCAGCGGAACGGTCCGGGCTGGCCCTGGGCACCGATCTCGTCGCCGCGATCATCGCCGATGTGAGCGAGCAGCCGGGCGCGCTGCCGCTGCTGCAATACACGCTCACCGAGCTGTTCGAGCGCCGCGAAGGGCGCGCGCTGACGCTGGGCGCGTACCGGGCGGTGGGCGGCGTGTCGGGCGCGCTGGCGCGCCGCGCCGAGGAGCTTTTCGCGGAAATGGACGAGACGCGCCAGGAAGCGACGCGCCAGTTGTTCCTGCGGCTGGTGACGCCCGGCGAGGGCACCGAAGACACCCGGCGGCGCGTCCGGCTGGCTGAGCTGGAATCGCTGGCAGTGGCCGGCCCGGCGATGGACGCCGTGATGCGCGTCTTCAGCCAGTATCGCCTGCTGACCTTCGACCGCGACCCGGTGACGCACGGTCCGACCGTCGAGGTGGCGCACGAGGCGCTGATTCGCGAGTGGCAACGCCTTCGCGACTGGCTCGACGCCAGCCGTGAAGACCTGCGGCTCCACCGGCGGCTGATGGTCGCGGCAGCGGAGTGGCTCAATTCCGGCAAGGACGCCGGCTTCCTGGTGACCGGGTCGCGCCTGGCCCAGTACGAAGAGTGGATCGCGGCCACCGATCTCGAGTTCGCCCAGGAAGAATGGGATTATCTCGTCGCCAGCATGGCCGAGCAGGAAGCGCGCAGCCAGGCCGAGCAGGAGCGGCTGCGGCGCGAGATCGAGCTGGAGCAGCGCTCGATCACGCTGGAGCGCCGGTCGATTGCCTCCGAGCGGCGCGCGGCCAACCGGCTGCGGCTGCTGGTGGCGACGCTGGTCGTGTTCCTGGTGGGCGCGGTGGGGCTGTCGCTGTTCGCCTTCAGCCAGAGCGCCGAGCGCCAGGACGCGCTGGCCACCTCCGAGTTCAACAAGGACCTGGCCGAGACCCAGGTAGCCATCGCCCAGACGCAGGCCGGGATCGCCGAGCAGCAGGCGGGTATCGCGCGGCTGAATTCGAGCCTGCTGCTGGCCGCCAGCGCCGAGCTGGCCCTGACCAACCGCGACACGGACCTGGCGATCCTGTTGGCGCTGCAGGCCGCCGAGCAGGATGCCCCTCCCGAGCAGGCCGCCCGCACCCTGTTCAACGTCGCCGACGCGCCGGGGACACACGCCCGCTTCGAGGGCCACACTGGTCCAGTGGCGGGGGTGGCGATCAGCCCTGATGGCCGGCGCGCGGTCTCGGCGGGCGCGGACTCGACTGTGATCGTGTGGAACGTCGAGGCCCGGCAGATGCTAGGCCGGCTGGAAGGCCACACCGACGCCGTGACGGCCGTCCAGTTCGCGCCGGATGGCCGCTCGGTCGTGTCCGGCTCGCGGGACGGCACGCTGATCGTCTGGGACCTGGAAAGCGGCGAGATACTCGCGCGGCTGGCGGGGCACACCGACGCGGTGACCGGCGTCGCCCTCACGCCGGACGGCGCGCGCGCCCTCTCCGCCTCGCGCGATGCCACGCTGCGCCTGTGGGACATGGCCACCGGCCAGGAACTAGACGTCCTGGAGGGGCACACCGACGCCGTGCTGAGCGTTGCGGCCAGCCCCGATGGCGCCCGCGCGCTGTCCGGCGCGCAGGACGGCACCCTGCGCCTGTGGGACCTGGACACCGGCCAGGAATTAGCCGTCCTGGAGGGGCATACCGACGCCGTGCTGAGCGTCGCCTTCAGCCCGGATGGGACCCGCGCGCTGTCTGGCGCGCAGGACGGCACCCTGCGCCTGTGGGACTTGGACACCGGCCAGGAGATCCGCCGCTTCGAAGGGCACACGGGCGGCGTGACGAGCGTTGCCTTCAGCGCCGACGGGCTCCAGGCGCTCAGCGCGTCGCGCGACGGCAGCGTCCGCCTGTGGAGCATCGAGCGCGGGGCGGAGCTGCTGCGCCTGCTGGGCCACGCGGACGCCGTGACCAGCGCGGTCTTCAGCCCCGATGGCCGCGACGTGCTCTCCAGCTCGGCGGACATGACGCTGCGCCTGTGGGAGCTGCACCGCGGCTCGGAGATGCGCCGCCTGAGCGGGCACGCCGACACCGTCTACGAGGTCGCGGTCAGCCCCGATGGCCGGACGGCGGTGAGTGCCTCCGGCGATGGGACGCTGATCGTGTGGGATCTGGAGACCGGCGCGCTCCTGCGCCAGTTGGAGGGCCACCAGGACTGGGTGCGCAGCGTGGCGTTCAGTCCGGACGGCGCGACGATCCTCTCCGGATCGTACGACACGACGCTGATCCTGTGGGACGCCGCGACGGGCGCGATCGTCCGCCGCTTCGAGGGGCACGCCGACCGGGTACGCGCGGTGGCCTTCAGCCCGGATGGGAGGGGCGCGGCCTCCGGCGGCGATGATGGCGCCGTGCTCGTCTGGGACGTGGCGACCGGCGAGGTCGTCCGGCGCATCGAGACCGGGGCCGCCTCGGTGCGGGCGGTCGCCTTTAGCCGCGATGGGAGGGGCGTGCTGACCGGGTTGGTCGATGCGTCGCTCGTGCTGTGGGACGTGGCGACCGGCGAGGAGCAGCGCCGTTTCATGGGCCACGCCGACACCGTCCTGACCGCCTCCTTCAGCCCGGATGGCGCGGCGATTCTCTCCGGCGGAGCGGACAACGCGCTGATCCTGTGGGATGCCGCCACCGGCCAGCCGCGCGCCACCTTCGCCCACGAGGCGCCGGTCTTCGGCGCGGCCTTCAGCCCAGACGGGACGCGGGCGATCGCTGGCACCAATGATGGCGACGTGATCCTGTGGGACCTGGCAACCGGCCAGCAGGTGCGCCGTTACATCGGCCATAACGGGGCGGTGTACAGCGTGGCCTTCCGGCCCGACGGCGGCGCGGTCGTGTCCGGCTCGGCGGATACGCGCGTGGCGGTATGGCGCATCGACTCGTCGCTGGGGGCGCTGATCGACTGGACGTACGCCAACCGCTACGTGCGCGACATCACCTGCGCCGAGCGCGAGCAGTACCGGGTCGAGCCGCTGTGCGACGAAGAACAAGAGCAGGCGGTGGCGATGGTGAGCACGGCCACGCCCTATCCCACCCCGGCGCCGACAATCACGCCGCTGGCGACCGCCAGCCCGACCGCGCTCCCGCCCACCGAGGCGCCGGCCAGCACGCCGGCCGATCTGCCCACCGCCACAGCCCAACCGTCCAGCACGCCCACCGCCGCGCCGTCGGACACGCTCGCGCCCGCGCCGTCCCAACCGGCGGCTCAGGCTGAGAGCGCAGCAGTCCAGCCACCCGCTACCGCGACCGAAACCGCGACAGCCACGCTGACGCTGACACCAACTGTGGAGCCCAGCTCCACCGGAACGCCCACGGCGTCTCCCACGGTCGCGCCCTCGGACACGTCCGCCCCCGCGGATACGCCCACCACCGCCCCGCCCACGGCGACGGCGCTCCCCGGCCCGGATCGCGCGCCGGTGATCCTGACCTACGATGCCCAGACGCTGGTGCTGCGCAATCGCTCCGGTGACGTGATCGACGTCAGCGGGCTGACCTTCATCCAGGCGGTGGCGGGCGGCGAGCGCCTGAGCTTCGAGTCCGACGATTGGGACGGCGGCAGCCAGCCGCCCAATACCCTGCCACCCGGCGACTGCTTCCAGGTGTGGACGACCACCATCACCACGGCGACCCTGCCGCGCCCGGCGGATTGTGGCACGCGCCACGCCTGGCGCGAGGCCGCGCCGCCGCGCTGGTTCTGGATCAGCGACGATCCGGCGGCGACGTTCGAAGTGCGCCGCGCGGACGACATCCTGGCAACGTGCGTGGTGGGGGCGGGCGAGTGCCTGGTGAACCTGCAGCCCGGTGATGTGGCGAGCGCGGCAGCGGCGCCCGCCCCAACCGATCCGGCGGCGACGGCCACCCTGCGCCCGACCGTCGAGGTGACGGAAGCAGAACCGCCCCCCGCCACGCTGGCGCCCTCCACGACGCCCACCCTGGCACCAACCGCGACGCCAACCGCCACCGCCGCGACACCGGCGGTCACGCGCACGCCCGCGCCGACCCGGTCCGCCAGCGCGGACGGCCCGCTGGTGATCCTGGTCTACGACGGCGACGCGTTCGCGCTGATCAACCGCTCGGACCAGCCGGTCGATGTGAGCGGGCTGACCTTCGCGCGGACGGACGCGACTGGCCGCCGCCTGAGCTTCTCGTCGGACCAGTGGAGCGGCGGCAGCCAGCCGCCCAGCGCCCTGCCGCCCGGCGACTGCTTCCAGATCTGGCGATCCGGCCTGGCCTCGACCGCGGACCTGCAGCCGCTGTCCTGCGCGCGGCGCCACGCCTGGAGCGAGGTCGGGCCGCTGCGCTGGTTCTGGTTCGGCGGCGATGCCGATGCAGTGTTCGAGGTACGCCGGGACGACGATCTGCTGGCGACCTGCCCGCTCGGCGCTGGGACCTGCGAGCTGCCGCTGGCGTCCGAAGCGGCGCCGGTGCCGGTGACCCCGCTGCCGACCGCCGCCGCGGATGCGTTGGACGGCGCGATCCTGCTGACCTACGACGACCAGACGCTGGCCTTGATCAACCGGGCGGATCAGCCGGTAGACGTGAGCGGGCTGGCGTTCATCCGGGCCAGGGAGGCGGGCGAGCGGCTGGTGTTCGAGTCCGACCAGTGGAGCGGCGGCAGCCAGCCACCCAGTGCCCTGCCGCCCGGCGACTGCTTCCAGATCTGGACGACCGGACTCGCCAGTGGCTCGCCCCCGCGCCCGGACGGCTGCGACACGCGCCACGCCTGGCGCGAGGTCGCCCCCAGCCGGGAGTTCTGGACCGGCGGCGATCCCGGCGCGACATTCGAGGTCCGGCGCGACGACGACATCCTGGCGACATGCAGCATCGGGGCGCGGGCCTGCGCCTTCGATCTGCCGTAGCGAGCGCAGAAGACCGGCACACAAAAAACCGGGGCTGCTCCTTAGGGCGGCCCCGGTCGCTGTTATCGTCAGGCTGCGGCGCGGTTACTCGGCGTCGGCGTGTTCGACATCCTCTTCGACGGCGGCGTGCATGTTCGGCGGCACCTGGCCACCCTCCACCCGGCGGAAGTCGATCTCCTCGTCCTCGTTGACGAAGACCTCCACCAGATCGCCGCGCGCGAACTCGCCCTTCAGCAGTTGGATGCTCAGCGGGCTTTCGACGTAGCGCTGCAGCGTGCGGCGCAGCGGGCGCGCCCCGAACTGTGGATCGAAGCCGATGCGCGCCAGCCTGGCGCGTGCGTCTTCGGTCATGGCAATATACAGGCCATGCTCTTCCATGCGGCTGGCGATGTCGCGCATCTGCAGATCGACCATCTGCTCGACCTGCTCGACGGAGAGCGACTCGAAGATGATAACCTCGTCGATGCGGTTCAGGAACTCGGGCCGGAACGTCTTGCGCATGGCCTCTTCGATCTTCTTGTGATCGGCCACCACGTCCGGATCGCCGCTGGGCACGAACCCCAGCGCGCCGCCCCTGTTGACGAACTCCGTGCCCAGGTTACTGGTCATGATGATCACCGCGTTGCGGAAGTCCACCGTGCGGCCCTGGCCATCGGTCATGCGCCCGTCTTCCAGAATCTGCATGAGCGCGTTCCACACTTCCGGGTGTGCCTTCTCGATCTCGTCGAACAGGATCACCCGGTACGGGCGGCGGCGAACCGCCTCGGTGAGCTGGCCGCCCTCTTCATAGCCCACATAGCCGGGCGGGGCGCCAAACAGGCGGCTGACGGTATGCTGCTCGCGGTATTCGCTCATGTCGATGCGCAGCAAGGCGTCCTCGTCGTCGAACATGAACTCAGCCAGCGCCTTGGCCAGCTCGGTCTTGCCCACGCCGCTGCTGCCCAGGAAGATGAACGAGCCGATAGGCCGGCGCGGGTCTTTCAGGCCGCTGCGCGCGCGGCGGATCGCGTCGGCGATGGCCGCCACGGCTGGGCCCTGGCCGATGATGCGCTTGTGCAGCTCATCTTCCATGCGCAGCAGTTTTTCGGCCTCGGTTTCCATCATCTGGCTGACCGGGATACCGGTCCACTGGGCGACGACTTCGGCGATGTCGTGCTCGTCCACCACCTCGTCGAGCGTGTGCTCGCGCTGCCAGCGCTCGCGCTCCTCTTCGAAGTCCTGCTCCAGCTTGAGCCGGTTGGATTTGACCAGCGCGGCCCGCTCGTAATCGCGCACCAGGCTGGCCTCTTCTTCCTCGGCTTCCAGGCGGTCGAGCTCTTTCTTCATGTCCTTCAGCTCGTCCGGCATAGAGTAGAGCGCCACGCGCAGCTTGGAGGCAGCTTCGTCCATCAGGTCGATGGCCTTGTCGGGCAGCTTGCGGTCCGTCACGTAGCGGTGGCTCAGCCGAGCCGCCGCGATCAGCGCCACGTCCGAATACGTCACCTTGTGGTGGGCTTCGTAGCGGTCGCGCAGGCCGCGCAGCATGTCGATCGTCTCTTCGACCGAGGGCTCCTCGACGTACACCGGCGCGAAACGCCGGTCCAGCGCGGAGTCGCGCTCGACGTACTGGCGGTATTCATCCAGCGTGGTCGCGCCGATGCAGTTCAGCTCGCCGCGAGCCAGGGCCGGTTTCATCATGTTGCTGGCGTCCAGCGCGCCGGACGCCGCCCCGGCGCCGACGACCTGGTGCAGCTCGTCGATGAACAGGATGATCTCGCCCTCGGAGCGCTGGATTTCCTCGATGGCGGCTTTCAGGCGCTCCTCGAACTCGCCACGGAAACGGCTGCCCGCGATCATCCCGCCCAGGTCGAGGCTCACCACGCGCTTGCCCATCAGAATTTCGGGCACGTCGTTGGTCGCGATCTTCTGGGCCAGTCCCTCGACGATGGCCGTCTTGCCAACGCCCGCCTCGCCGATCAGCACCGGGTTGTTCTTGGTGCGGCGGCTCAGGATCTGGATCACGCGCAGGATCTCGTCGTCCCGCCCGATCACCGGGTCGAGCTTGCCTTCCATCGCCATGCGGGTCAGGTCGCGGCTGTATTTTTCGAGCGTGCGATAGCGCGCTTCGGCCTGCGGATCGGTCACCCGCTGGCCGCCGCGGATTTCTTTGATCACGTCATAGACGCGATCCTTGGTGATCCCGGCTTCGGAAAGGATCCGCGCGACGGCGGTGCGCCGCTCGCTGAGGATCGCCAGGAACAGGTGCTCCGTGCTGATGTACTCGTCCTTGAGGCGGTTGGCCTCTTCGTTGGCGACATCCACCACACGCTTGACGCGCGGCGTGATGAAGACCTGGCCCGCGCCGCCGCCGTAGATGGCAGCTTTGGGGCTGGCCTTGAGCACTTCGTCCAGGCGATCGCGGATCGCTTCCTGGTCGACGTTCATCTTCTCGAGCATCTGCGGGATCACGCCGCCGGCCTGCTCCAGCAGGGCCAGCAGCATATGCTCGGTATCTACCTGGTTGTGCCCGTAACGCTGCAAGATTTCGTACGCCCGGACGGCGGCATCTTGGGCGCGCTCGGTGAATCGATCAAAACGCATCATGGTTCGTTTGTTCCTCGTTCAATCGTCAACCTGGTCTGGCAGGGGGCCGTTGGCGCCCTGTGTGTTGGGTGTCAGCGTGTCGTCCAGAAAGGTAGTGCGCCAGCCGGCCCAATGGCCAGCAGCGACACGACGGTATGGTGCAAGTTTACACCCAAAACCGGTGGTGAGCTATCAGATTCACGTTGGAAGCACATTAACGTTGCCTTAACGCCGCCGGGTCGATGCGCGCGTCGCAGGCCATGGCATACCCGGTGTAATGGCTCAGTCGGTCATATCGAGCGCGCGCTCGATGAGCTGGTCCGCAATGTCGAACACGAAGTTGTTGTCCTCGCGGCGCTCACCGCGGCGGTTGTCCAGCGCTTTCGAGAGGACGAAAACCGTCTCGCGCGTCTGCTCGCGCGGCATGGTGATCCGGGTGTTGGCGATCAGGCCGCCCAACACCAGCGGGAAGTACGCCTGCTCGAAGCCGAGCGATGTCTCATCGTTCAGCGCGGCGACCACCCCATCGGCATAGGCCGCGGCTTCTTCGGGCGTGCCAAAATGCTCGTTGGTCACCGTGCTGATGCTGGTGAAAGCGTACAGGATCGCGTCGTGGACCAGGTCGGTGTAGATCAGGCGGCTGGCCAGCGGCTCCACCTGGCCGGCGAGGGCCGGCTCCTGGAACAGCAGGCGGCACATCCGCGTGAACCAGCGCGGCCAGACCGGGTGCGGCGCGTCGGGCGCCGGCTCCGCGATCCCCATCTCGAGGATCAGCGTCAGCAACTTGGCGATGTATATGGCTTCGGGCGGCATCAGCGGGTACCGGCAGGCTTTGAAGTGATCCTGCGTGCTCTTGACCAGCGGCATGAAGACCGTCTCGCGGCGCAGCCTGGGCAGCACGTACTCGACCTGGGGCCAGACCCTCTGGGCGATGGTGTATTCGTCCATGTAGTCGCGCAAGGTCCACAGGCTGACCCAGTCCGGCTTGAGCTCGCGGAGGGGGCTGATGGCGGGGGGCAGCACCTCGAACGGCGCCTGGATGGTGTTCTTTTTGCCGCCGCTGTGCGTCGAAAAGCGCAGCGCGCGCAGGGTTTCCAGGTGCTGCTGCGTGGCTGGGGGCAGTTCCTGGACCACGAAGGTGCCGCCGCCAGCCGCCGCGCGGACCCGCTGGGGGCGTTTGTCCAGCCGCTGGATGTCGAGCGCCACGCCCATCACATAGCCCAGGCCGGGCGCGGTGGTCGGCGAGGTGGACACAGGCACCCGGAGGAACCCGACCTCCGCCGGGCGCAGGCCGATCCGCACGCGCGGGCTTTTGGTCCCAAAGCGGCCCCGGTTGTTTTGCAGATCGCGCTGCGGGAGGTCCGGCGCGGCCACCACGTCGATATCGATATCGGACGCGTTCTGCAGGAGCAAGACCAGCTCGACGAACCGTCCGGCTGGCACCTGGGGCGGGTCGAGGGCAAGCGCGCACTGGACGAGGTCCAGGATGAGGCGAGCGCCGCCGGTCAGCGCGCCCAGCAGATCGGGATAATTCGGACTAGCCTGGTCAGTCACGATTCCTCCGGCGAACTAAGCAGGATTCAGCCATGAAGTCATTCTACAGTGAACCTCCAATTGGCGCTAAGCCACGTTAGAAAACCATTAAAAAGCGCAGTTACGCGCCACCAATGAATTGTGCAAAGGGTCAAGGCGGGATACACTTAAGATGGTCTGTTGTTGAGGAAAAAGCGGGTTGGCTACCCTAACGAAATTTAACCCGTTTGATCCTGTCGCTTTCTTCACCTTTCGGTGAGTTTCACACTCGTCGGGTATGGTTTTTTGCATATAGGATCTAACCAGATCGTATCTTACTTCCATCAAGCTTAAGGAGAAACGAAATGCGTAAATTGGGTGTTTTCGCTACTTTACTTCTGGTAGTGGCACTCGCGCTGCCGCTGGTCCCTGCGAGCGCGCAGGACGGCAGCGGTTTTGTAAGCACGTTTGATCTGCCGGTCGAGCCTGCCGCCGAAGGCCCGCTCGCGGGAGTGGATCCCAGCGGGCAGCAAGTCGAATGGTGGCACCAACACAGCGGTCTGCGCGAAGAATTCCTGGCTGGCATCATCGAGGAATTCAATGCCAACAATCCGTGGGGGATCACCGTTTCGGCGTCGAACCAGGGTGGCTACGGCGACATCTACACCAAGATGATCGCTGGCATCCCCACAGGCGACATCCCCGAGCTGGTCGTCGCCTACCAGAACCAGTCGGCGGCCTACTACCTGGCTGGCGGCCTGACCCAGGACATGGACGTGTACGTGATGGACGAGACCTGGGGTCTCAACGAAGCCGAAATCGCGGACTTTGTCCCGACCTTCTTCACCCAGGACTATCTGCCCGATGGCTCGGCTCGCATCGGCTTCCCGCCCAACCGCTCGCTGGAAGCGCTGTACGTCAACTTGACCGCGCTGCAGGAGCTGGGCTTCGAAGCCCCGCCGACCACGTGGGACCAGTTCCGCGAGATCGCCTGCACCTTCACCGAGCAGGGGTGGAGCGGCTATGATGGCGGCGACCAGGTGGGCTATCTGGTCCGCACCGACGCCTCGAACATTGCGGCTGGCGTGTTCGCCCTGGGCGGCGACCTGTACGTCAACGGCGAATACACCTACGCGACTCCTGAAGCCATCGAGTACATCCAGTTCATGGTGAACCTGTACAACGACGGCTGCGCCGGTCTGATCGCGGAAGACTACGGCGACCAGAACGCCTTCACCGCCGGCAAGGCCGCCTTCTTCATGGGCTCGACCTCCGGCTTGCCGTTCGTGCGGAGTGGCATCGAAGAAGCCTTCGCCGAGCCGTTCGAATGGGCCGTGATCCCGCTGCCCTACGCCGATGTGCCAGTTTCCGACATCTACGGTGCCAGCGTGAGCATCACCAAGAGCACGCCGGAAGCCGAGCTGGCGACCTGGCTGTTCGTCCGCTGGATGACCGAAGCCGAGCAGCAGGCGAAGTGGGCCGAAGTGAGCAACTACTTCCCGGTGCGCTTCTCGACCGCCGAGAACATGGGCGCGTACTTCGCTGACTTCCCGCAGTTCGAACAGGCGTGGAACCTGCTCCAGGGCGAGACCCGCATCGAGCCGCAGATCGCCAGCTACGACGTCGTCCGCGACGAGGCTGAAGCGACCTTCGCCAATCTCCTCGCCAGCGGCGGCGATGTGGAAACCGCGCTGCAAGAGCTGACCATCGCGGCCAACGAAATCCAGGCGTCGTTCCAATAGGCGGGCGCCCGGACCAAAGCGGATAAAAACGCGCGAGGCCGTCCAGTGGACGGCCTCGTTGATTCCAAGCTGCCGGAGCGAATTACCAGTCTTCATCGAAGCCGGTGAAACCCTCGGGCAGGTTCTCCATGCCCGGAATATCAACGTGATCCTCGGGCGGCGGGAGCGCGGGCGGCGGAACCAACAGCGGGATTGTCTGCCGGGGAACGACCACAGGCGCTGGTTCGTAGACCCAGGCGCGCGCCACCATGACCAGCGCGCCGGCTCCCGAGAGCGCCGTCACCAGCTCGACGATCAGCCCCATCGGCGGCACCGGCGCGTTGGTGATCAGCGCGTAGGCGACCGTCCCCACCGCCAGGATGGCGACATGCCGGCGAAAGGTGAACTCCTCCGGCAGGCGCAGCACGTAGCGGTAGACGATCTGGCCGATGGTGAAACTGACGACCACCCGCCCCATGAACAGCAGCAGAAACGCGAAGCCGCCCACCAGCGCCGAGCTGGTGATCGCCAGCCCGACGCTGACCATGACGATCAGCTCGTCCAGATTCACGAGGTACAGCAGCAGCAGGATGATCAGCCCAATCACCAGCACGACGATCATGGCCGGAATCGACAGCATGAACGTGATCAGGCCCCAGCCCACCGTGGGCACAGTTCGCCGCCGGACGTGCTGGGCCGACCTCCGGATCAGTTTCGGCGCGAGTCGCAGCGCGATCACGCCGATCACCATCAGCGTAACCACATCGCGCACGGTGGCCCTCAGGTAATTCACCAGAATCTCGGCGGCATCGTCCGCTTCGGCCACCTGGGTAATGTCCATCTGAGAGCCGGTCTGTTCGAAGCGGGTCTGGCCCTGGACCGCTCCCAGTGGAATCAGGCCCGGCGAACTCGAGCGGTACGCCAGATCCCCTTCGATGCTCGCCTCCGGCCCCATGCGCAGGCCGGGATTGCTGAAGGAGAGGTCATACACCGGCA
The DNA here is from genome assembly GCA_040767355.1 of Aggregatilineaceae bacterium. Lineage (GTDB taxonomy): Bacteria > Chloroflexota > Anaerolineae > Aggregatilineales > Aggregatilineaceae > LM3-B42. Next base: position 77,811 of record JAXGOS010000003.1, read on the forward strand.
GGTTAGGCACGTCCGCGCTGCGCCGGGAATCGCCCACCTGTGCATCGACGCGCCCCTTGACCGTGCCGTTGATGATCAGCGCCTCGCCGCCAAAATCGATATCGCCGCCAATCGTGCCATCGACGCGCGCCTGGTAGCCGTACATCAGCAAATCGCCGGGCAAAAACGCGCCCTCATGAATTTCAGCGTTGATGCTGACCGCCATCACATCCGCCCGGTCCTGGGAGAATGTCGCCGGGTCGAGCACGCGCAGGGTGACGCCGCCGAAATGGGCATCGTCGCCCACCATCCCGGCGACCGTCAGGCGGCCGGCGGCCACCCAGATATCGCCGGTGATGACCGCCGTCTCGTGGATGGTGACATCCGTCGCCACGCCGATCAGGTCGCCGTCGATCGTCCCACGCACGTCCATGATGCGGCAGATGAAATAGAAATCCTCGACGATGTAATCGCCCTCGGCCACCACGCAGCGATCCCCGCGCATCCCGTCCGACGCCTCCACAGTCCCCACGACACCCATCAGCGTGAGGAACAGCAGCGTGCCCACCAGGGCCAGCTTGCGGAGACGGGTGAGGGTAGTTCGCATCAGAGTTTCCTTCGCTCTGCCGGGGGCACCAGGGCATCAGGCCGGGCTGGTGTCCGCGGCCACGGGTCTCACGGCGCGGTCACGCTGCCGAGATACAGTTTGTCCGAGACCGGCTGAAGCTCGCCGGTCGCCAGGCTGAGCTTGTGCGTGCCGCCATCCGACACGCCAGCCAGCAGCAGCGCGCTGTCGCCATCGATGAACGCCAGCGGGCGATAGCGCGCCGGGCCGGGACTCATCACAGCATACTGCTGCTGGGCCACCGTGTCCACCAGCGCCAGCGCGTACTGCTCCTCCAGCGCCCCGGCCTCGGCCTCGACCTGCGTTGCCATTCCATACGCCGCCAGCGTGCCCGTGGCGTTCACGATCAGATCGCCAGCCAGCCGGTAGGCCAGGTCCGGCGCGGGAATGAGGAAATCCGCGTTGGTGGGCAGATTCCAGACGTGCAGCGCGAACGGGCCGCGCCCATCCGGCGCTTCGAGCCGGGCGAAGATCCGCCCATCTGCCGAAAACGCGGCGCCGCACGGACAATTCGGCTCCTGAGGCAGGTCGGTGAACGCCGCCGCCGGGATGTCATACGCGACCAGGTGGTCGTAGACCACGAACGGCGGCCCGGCTTCCGGCGCGTGGGCGGCATCGTACACGAGGCGTCCTAGATCGTTTGTAACGGCTACCGGCGCCAGCGTCAGGGGCGACGCCGGGGTGGTGATGGGGAGCTGGCTCAGCTCGGACCCGTCGGCGCGGGCCACATACACGGCAGATGTCCCGCTCGTGCTGACCATCACCCATGCAATCGCCCTCCGGTCGGGCGAGGTGATCCACGTGACGGAGGCCGTGTCCGCGCCGCGCCGGATGAACGGGTGCGGCTCCAGAATGCCGTCGGCCCTGGCGCGCATGATCGCCCCGGTCTGTTCTTTCTGGTAGATCACGTAGTCCTCAACCAGCGTGAAGCCCACCCCGAACGGGGCGGCGACGACGGTGCTCAGGCCGCTGAGCGCATCGACGAAATACACGGTCGGCTCGCCCGTGTCCGGATCGACGCCGACGAACACATCGGCCCGGCTGGCGCCGCCATCCTGGGCATGCAGGGTGCCCGGTCCGGCGCCGAAGACGATCACGACCACGGCCAGCAGCAGGCAGAGTCGCTCACGCATGGGGCGGCCCTTCCGGGGGGCGATCCGGCACGGCGCGCAGGGCCGCCACGATCAGCGGTAGAATCGCGCCCGCCTGCCCGGAGAGGTGCCAGTCCGCGATCAGGGTGATGCTGGTCATTTCCGGGTTGACCTCGACGATCGTCGCGCCATGCTGCTTGGCCGCAAAGGGCAGGCTGGCCGCCGGCTGCACGACGCCCGACGTGCCCACCACCAGCATCAGGTCGGTGGCGTGGCTGAGGTCGTAAGCCCGTTCCAGCGCCACGGCGGGCAGCATCTCCTCGAACCAGACGACATCGGGCCGCACCCAGGCGCCGCAGTGCGGGCATCGTGGCGGGCCGTGCTCGCGATCCCACGCCAGCGCGGCCACGTCGATCAGCGTGGGATCGCCCTGGCAGTTGGCGAAGCATTTGTTGCGCCGGATATCGCCATGCAGCGTTATGACATCACTGCTGCCGGCGGCGGCGTGCAGCCCGTCGATATTCTGCGTGATGACGACCAGTTGGGGCAGCACGGTCTCGATCTCCGCAATGGCGCGATGCGCCGGGTTGGGGCGCGCCTCGGCCAGCAGCTCGCGCCGGTATTCGTACCAGTCCCAGACCAGCTTGGGATTGCGGCGGAAGGCGCGCGGCGTGGCAAGCTGCTGCGGGTCGAACTGGGCCCACAGGCCGTCCAGCGCATCCCGAAAGGTGGGGATGCCGCTCTCCTTCGAGACGCCCGCCCCGGTCAGCACGACCGGGCGCGCGCTGCGGCGCAGCACGGCCGCCACCTCGGCGATGTCCGACTCGGGAATGGGAGGCACCCGCTGGCTGTCCGTCACCGTCGTATCCCTCCTCCTGTCCCGATTCTGTCCTCAGTCGCCTGATCCGTCAAATCGGCAGGGCGGCCTGGGTAATGGTAAAATAGCCATGTGGGCAGTTGGGTCGTCCTGGCTGCCTGCTTTGCGCGTCGTGCGTGTCATTGTGGGACCACAACCGATGATGAACTCCAATCCGGGCACCGATCCCGACATCCTGACCACCCAGGCCTATCCCAACGACCAAAACCTGGCGATTCGCTACCGGACCCACGAGTTGTACAGCCGCCCCAAAGTGGATTTTGCGCAGTGGGCCGTCGACACGCTGCGCTGGCGGGGCGACGAAATCGTGCTGGATGTCGGCTCTGGGCCGGGGAGTTACGTCAAGCTGGTGCAGGAACGCACGCCGCACGGCGCATATATCGCCGGGGACCTGTCGCTGGGCATGGCCCGCAAGGCGCGTGAGCAGGCCGACAGCATCCAAACGCATGCGCTGAACCTCGACGCGCAGCGCCTGCCGTTCCCCGATGCCACGTTCGATGTCGTGCTCGCCAACCACATGCTGCACCACGTGCCCGATATCGACCGGGCGTTGGCCGAGATCCACCGCGTGCTGCGACCGGATGGCTGCCTGGTTGCCACGACCAACGGACTGAACACCATGCCCGAATTCGAGACGCTGGCGCGCCGCGCCTGCACGCTGCTGGGCCATCCCCGCCAGGAATTCCCCGTACCGCACCAGCACTTCACACTCGAGAATGGCACGCTGCGGCTGGCGCGCGTCTTCCGCGCCGTGGCCCGCTACGATCTGCCGGGCGCGTTCTACTTTCCGGCGGTCGAGCCGGTGATCGCCTACCTGAACAGCCTGCGCGCGATCCGGGCGCCCTATTTGCCGGAGGGCGTGTTGTGGGACGATTTCATGGACGTCATGGAAAAACAGATCACCCGCCTGATCCGGCACTTCGGCGCGCTGCAGGTGCAGAAGCTGGCCGGGGCGCTGGTGGCAACCGACGGCGGGGGCTTCGCCGCAGACTACCTGCGCCGCCTGGACAACCATTACGCCGAATAAGCTTCCGTGAAACCCCTACAGCGGTTCTTCATCGTCGGGCATGTCGATGAGCTCATCATCGGGCGGGCGAAAGCCGTGCCGCCCGAACAACGGCACGAACATCACCGGGATCAGGTTCTCGATCTTCCAGGTCGGCCCGGTGCGGCGCACGCGCTGCAGCATCTGCTGGCGGTCGTCGCCCACCGGCAGGACCAGCCGCCCCCCGTCGGCCAACTGCCCCCGCAGCGGCCCGGGGATGGCCGGAGCCGCCGCCGTGACCACGATCGCGTCGAACGGGGCCATGTCCGGCAGGCCCTGGCTGCCATCGCCGATATGGACTTCCACATTGTCGCAGCCCAGCTCGGCCAGCGTCTTTGCGGCGCGGTTGCCAAGCTGCACGAAGCGCTCCAGCGAATACACGCAGGCCGCCAGCCGGGACAGGATTGCCGCCTGGTAGCCGGAGCCGGTCCCGATCTCCAGCACCACGTCGTCCGGACTCAACTCCAGCATTTGCGTCATCAGCGCCACGATGTACGGCTGGGAGATCGTCTGGTTGTTGCCGATCGGCAGCGGGCCATCAGCGTAGGCCATCGGGTGCAGGTTCGCGGGGATGAAGCGGTGGCGGGGCACGGTGCGCATGGCTTCCAGCACGCGCGGATCGACGATATCGCGGGCGATCAACTGGTCGCGGACCATCCGTTCGCGCATCAGGCGAAAGTCGGATTCAGTCGGCATGGTGTTCAGCGTCTCAGCCTTATCCGTGTCGATGGGGCAAGGGGGGCGGGCGGGAACGACTTCCTGACCGTAGTATAGCATAGGCGCCGGGGACCGTATACTACCCGCCGCCCGCCGCGCCCTGCTACAATCTCCAACAGTCCGAACGTCACCAGGAGCATCGCCTATGACCGCCCAAAGCCCGCGCCCGGCGTGGTGGAAGAACACGCGCGGCGAATGGTTCCTCGTCATCCAGTCGGTTCTGTTCGCGCTCATCGCGTTCGGCCCCGGCTGGTTCGATGTGCGGCTCGACCTGCCAGATGCGTGGCGCGCCGTCGCCCTGATCGCCGGGCTGATCCTGGGCGGGATCGGGTTGGCGCTGGCGGTGGCGGGTCTGTGGTGGCTGGGCGATAACCTGTCGGCCCTACCGCATCCCAAAGACGGCGCGACGCTGGTGCAAAGCGGCCCCTACCGGATCGTGCGCCACCCGATCTACAGCGGGCTGATCGTCGGCGCGGTGGGATGGGCGCTGATGAACGCCAGCCTGCTGACGCTGGTCTACACGGTGATATTGCTGGCGTTCTTTGAAATCAAATCGCGGCGCGAGGAGCGCTGGCTGGCGCGCACCTTCCCGGACTACGCCGCCTACCAGGCCCGCGTCGCCAAGCTGATCCCGTTCATCTACTGACGCCGCGCCCGGCACACTTCCCGGCCAGCGGATCGCGCCTGGTATAATACGGCGACGCATCACCCACCAGGAGGAAACCACCATGCACGTAGTGATCATTGGCGGCAGCGGCCACGTAGGCACCTACCTCGTCCCGCGCCTGGTCGAAGCCGGCTTCGACGTGACCGCTATCAGCCGCGGCGAGCGCCAGCCTTACCAGCCCCACGCCGCGTGGAAATCGGTGCGCCAGGTCGCTATCGACCGCGAGAAGGCCGAGGGGGCCGGCGAGTTCGGGCCGCGCGTGCGGGCGCTGGAGCCGGACATCGTGATCGACATGATCTGCTTCACGCTCGCCAGCGCGCAGCACCTGGTCGAGTCGCTGCGCGGGCAGGTCCAGCACCTGCTGCACTGCGGCACGATCTGGATTCACGGGCCGAGCGTCCAGGTGCCGACCACCGAAATGCAGCCCCGCCGCCCGTTCGGCGAATACGGCACCCAGAAGGCGGCCATCGAGGCGTACCTGCTGGACGAAGCGCGGCGCGGCAACATCCCGGCCACGGCGCTCCATCCGGGGCACATCGTGGGGCCGGGCTGGGCGCCGCTCAACCCGGCGGGGCACTTCAACCCACGCGTGTTCGAGCAGTTGGGGCGCGGCGAGGAACTGACCCTGCCCAACCTGGGCCTGGAGACGGTGCACCACGTCCACGCGGACGACGTCGCCCAGGCGTTCATGGGCGCGATCACCCACTGGAGCAGCGCGGTCGGCGAAGGGTTTCACACCGTCTCGCCCGCGGCGCTCACCCTGCGCGGCTATGCCGAGGCGATGGCGGACTGGTTCGGCCAGCCCGCGTGGCTGCGCTTCCTGCCGTGGGAGGAGTGGAAGGCCACCGTCGCGCCGGAGGAAGCCCAGGCCACCTGGGAACACATCGCGCGCAGCCCGAACTGCAGCATCGACAAAGCCCGCCGCCTGCTCGGCTACCAGCCGCGCTATTCGTCGCTCCAGGCCGTGCAGGAAGCCGTGAGCTGGCTGATCGATCACGGACAGATCGCTCTATGAAAGGACCCGACACCATGCCGGTACGCGTTTTATTCGTCTGCCTGGGCAATATCTGCCGCTCGCCGATGGCCGAGGGCGTCCTCCAACATCTGGTCGATGAGGCCGGTCTGAGCGACCAGATCGAGGTCGACTCGGCGGGCACGAGTAGCTGGCACATCGGCGAGAGCGCCCACCGCGGCACGCGCAACGTGCTGCGCCAGCACGGCATCGCCTACGACGGCCGCGCGCGCCAGATCACGCCCCGTGATTTCGACCAGTTCGATTACATCCTGGCCATGGACGACTCGAACCTGGCCGACCTGCGGGCGATGCTACCGAACGGGAGCCAGGCTGTCGTCCGGCGCTTCCTCGACTTCGCGGACGGCATTACGACGCGCGAAGTGCCCGATCCGTACTATGACGGGCGCTTCGAGGAGGTCTACAAGCTGGTCCGGCAGGGCGCCGAGGGCCTGCTGGCGCACATCCGCGCCGAGCAAGGGCTGTAGATCATGGCCCTGCCTCCCGCGCTGAGCGCCGCGCTGGCCGCGCAGTTGGGCGCCCCGGTCGAGGCGGCGCGGCCCGTCTACGGCGGCGACATCAACCAGGCGGCGTCGTTCACCTGCGGCGGGACGCCCTATTTCGTCAAGTGGAGCGCCAACGCGCCCCCGGCCATGTTCCCCGCCGAAGCCTATGGCCTGCGACTGCTGCGCGAGGCGGGCGCGCTGCGCGTCCCGGGGGTGATCGCCCAGGGCGACGCGGACGGCGCCCGCCCGGCGTTCCTGGTCCTGGAGTGGATCGAGACCGGCGGCGCGCGCTCCGACCGGGTGATGGAAGCCTTCGGCGCCGGGTTGGCCGGGCTGCACCGCCACACCGCCGAGCAGCACGGGCTCGACCAGGACAATTTCATCGGGCGCTTGCCCCAGCCCAACACCCCGACCGCGCGTTGGTCCGAGTTCTACGCCCGGCAGCGCATCGGCTTCCAGATGGCGCTCGCCCGCCGGAACGGGCGGCTGCCCGCCCGCCGCGAGGATCTGCTCACCCGGCTGATCGACCGGCTGCCCGATCTGCTGGACGACGGCGCGATCCGGCCCTCGCTGCTGCACGGCGACCTGTGGGGCGGCAATTATCTGTTGGACGACCGGGGCCAGGCCGTGCTGATCGACCCGGCGGTGTGCTACGGCCACCGCGAGATGGACCTCGCCATGAGCGAGCTGTTCGGCGGGTTCTCCCAGCGGTTTTACGACGCCTACCACGCCGCCTATCCCCTCGACGGCTACGAGGAGCGGCGGGCGCTCTACCAGTTGTATTACATCCTGGCGCACCTCAACCTGTTCGGCGAAAGCTACGGCGGGCGCGTCGACTCGATCGCGGCGCACTACGTCGGGCGCGGGTAGTCCCGCCCGCCCCCGGCTCTACACGCCCGACAGATCGTACAACTCGCCGTACTTGCCCCTTAGATAGCGGATGTACGGCTCCACGCTCAGCGGGCCGCCGGTCACGCGCTCGGTCAGCTCGGCGGCGGTGAACTTGCGCCCGTGCTGGTAGATGGAGTCCTTGAGCCAGCCGTGCAGCGTACCGAACTCGCCGCGCCGGATCTCGTCCGGGATGGACGGGCGCGCCGCCAGCGCCGCCTCGTAGAACTGGGCGCTGAGGATGTTGCCCAGCGTGTAGCCCTGGAACACACCGCCGATCCGCCCGCTGAACCAGTGCACGTCCTGCAGCACGCCGTCGCGGTCGTCCGGCGCGGTGATGCCGAAATCGGCCTTGAAGCGCTCGTGCCACGCCTCCGGCAGATCGGCGATCGCCAACCGGCCCTCAAGCATCGCCAGCTCGAAATCGAAGCGCAACATCACGTGCAGGTTGTAGGTCACCTCGTCGGCGTCGGTACGGATCAGCGAGCGCTCGACCTTGTTGATCGCGCGGTAGAACGTGTCGAGCGAGACGCCCTTGAGCTGGTCCGGAAAAACAGCCTGAAGCTGCGGGTAGAAGAACTCCCAGAAGCCCCGGCTGCGCCCAACGAGATTCTCCCACAGGCGCGACTGGCTCTCGTGCACGCCAGACGACGTGCCGCGCGCCAGCAGCGTGCCCTCGTAGCCGGGCGCGAGCCCCTGCTCGTACATGGCGTGGCCGGATTCGTGCATCGTGCTGAACAACGCCTCGCCCAGAAAATTCTCTTTCACGCGCGTGGTGATGCGCACGTCGCCGATGGAGAACTTGATGGCGAAGGGGTGGTGCGTCTTATCCTGGCGCCCGCGCTCGAAGTCGTAGCCGAAGCGCCGGATCACGTCCAGGCCAAAGGCGAGCTGTTTATCTTCGGGATAGGTCTGCCACAGGCACGAGTCATCCGCCGGGGGCTGGGCGCTGATCGCCTGCACCAGCGGCACCAGCCGCTCGCGCAGCTCCGCGAAGATGGCCCGCACCGTTTCGGCCCGCATGCCGTAGTCGCTGTAAGCGATCAGCGGGTCGGCCAGGTGATCCTTGTCCGGGAAGAACTCGGCCAGCTCGCGGCTGAGATCGAGCGTCTTTTCCAGGTAGGGCCGCACGCGCTTGAAGTCGTTGGCGGGCCGCGCCTCCGTCCAGGCCTGGTACGACTCGGCGCCGTGGCTGGACATGCGCGCGGTGAACTCAGCCGGCACCTTCGTCTCGCGCTCGTAGTGGCGCCGCGTCACGCGGATCAGCGCGGCGTCGTCGTGCTCGTAGGGCAGGCTCTCCTCGTACGGCTGCAGGTCATCCAGCAGGCGGCCTACCGCGGGATCGGTGAACTTCTCGTGCGTCAGGCGCTCCAGCGCGGCGAGCTGGCGGGCGCGGGCCGGCGCGCCGCCCGGCGGCATGTAGGTGGACTGGTCCCAATAGAGCAGCCCGGCGGCGGCGGTGAGATCGTAGATCTCCTGCAGGCGGTTCTTCAGGTCCGCCACTTTCGCTTCCATATGACCTCCTCAAAACAATTGTCGGTGCTGACCATTATACGGTCTTTCGGGCGGGGAAAACCAAACCGGCCCGCCTCACCGCTGGCCGGTTCGTGGAAGCATACGGGCTCAGCGCGCGGGCTAGCCCGTCACGCGGAACGGCACTTCGTAGGACGTCGCCAGCCAGTTCGCGTCGCTGCCGACCACGATCACGCGCAGGCTGTAGTCGCCTGGCGGCAGCCCGCCCGGTGGAATGGACTCCAGCACGCCGTTCGTCACCGACATGGCGTGAATGTCGTGGACGACCACCCAGTCCGGCCACTGGCCGCCCTTGATCTGCACCATGTAGTGCAGGGCCTGCCCCGGCTCGTAGCTGGCCGTCCCGACGATGTCCAACTGCTGCGCGATCGAGATGGTCGAGCCGGGGGCGGGCGAGACGATGTTCGCCGCCACGCCCGGCGCGCCCCCCGGCGCTGGCGCGGAGAGCATCTGCTCGTTGCAGGCGAACTGCGGCAGGATCGCCACGCCGGTGGACTGGGCCCAGCGCCGGGCGTAGAACGCGTCCTCCTCCACCGGCGGCGGCGCCAGGAACAACTGCTCCTGCACGCCGGGGACCATGTTCACGACCTCGATCGGCACCTGGCAGTAGCGCGGCGGGATGGTGTGGCCACTGGTGTCCAGCGCCGCCACCGCGTTGGCCAGATCGGGCGCGACCGGGAAGACCGCCACGCGGATCACGCCCGGCTGTACCTCGACCGGCTGCGGGCCGTTGGCTGCCGGCGGTGGGACCTCGGTGGGCGGCGGCGCGACCATGTTGCCGCTGTTGTCCGGCACGGCGGCCGGGCTGTCGAGGAACCACTCGGTCCGGCCCGGCGTGCAGCTCAGCGCGGGATCGCGCAGGCTGGTGCGCGACACGTCGCAGATTTGCGCCTGGCTGACGCCGCCCGGCGGCTGCAGGTGGGCGTCGTCCGGCGGGCGCGGGCCAAGCACGTCCAGCAAGGCCGGGTTGCCGTAGATGCCAGTCATCAGCTCGTTCCAGATCGGCGCGGCGCCCTGCAAGCCGGAGATGTTGACCATCGCCGTGTTGTCGGTGTTGCCCGCCCACACGCCGATCGCGATATTGCGCGTGAAGCCAACCGTCCAGTTGTCCTTGAAGTCGTTGGTGGTGCCGGTCTTGACCGAGGTCGGCAGGCCGGGCGTATAGAGCGGGCTGTTAGCGCCCATCGCCGGGGTGCGCCCGGCGTTGTCCGACAGGATATGGCTGATCACGAAGGCCACGCGCGGATCCATCACCTGGGCGCCGCTGGCGAGCACGCTCTTGGAGCGGTCCGTCAGGCGAGTTTCGGCGGGGCAGCGGCGCTCGTATTCGTACAACACCGCGCCGTCGGAATCCGTCACGCAGGTGATCGACGTGCTGGGCACGTAGACGCCGCCATTGGCCAGCACGGCGTAGGCGGTGGTCAGCTCCAGTGGAGAGACTTCACCGCCGCCCAGCGTTAGCGACAGGCCATAGCGCGACGGATCGGCGGCCAGACTCTGGACGCCCACCCGGTGCATCATCCACAGCAGGTAATCCACGCCGACCTGCCGCAGCGTCTGCACCGCCGGGACATTGTACGAGTTCGCCAGCGCCTCGCGCACGGTGACCGGCCCGTGATACTGCCCGTCGTAGTTGACCGGCGTGTACATCGGCTGTCCGGCGACGCCGATGTGCGTCTCGGTATCCCAGACGATCGAGGCGGCGGTCCAGCCTTTTTCCAGCGCGGCGGCATAGGTGAAAGGCTTCAGCGCGCTGCCGGGCTGGCGCAGGGCAATGGTCACATTCACGTTGCCATCGATCGACTCGTCGTCGTAGTTCACGCTGCCGACCATAGCCAGGATCTCGCCCGTCTCCGGGTGCAGGACGACGACAGCAGCGTTGTTCAGGTTGTGCGGCCCCTTCAGCGCGGCGACCTGCTGCCGGGCGATGTTCTCGGCCAGCCGCTGGTACTCCATATCGACGCTGGTGTAGACGCGCAGCCCGCCGCGCGCGATCAGGCGGCGGATCTCGTCCTCGGACTGGCCCAGCTCGCGCACCAGCAAGTCTTCGACCTCGCTGCGAGCATACACCACCAGGTGCGGCGCGGATTCCAGGCCGATGTAGGGGCTGGCATAACTCAACTGCTCGCCATAGGCCGCGTTCGCCTGCGCCTCGGTGAGATAGCCTTCCTGGACCATCAGGTCCAGCACCAGCCGCCGGCGCTGCATGACCCGCCGCTGGATGTTCGGATCGGGATTTAGCGGGTCGAGGTCGGCGGGCGCCTGGGGCAGCCCGGCCAGCAGAGCCGCCTCGCCCAGCGTAAGCTCGCCGGCGCTCTTGTTGAAGTACGTCTGCGCCGCGGCTTCGATGCCATAGGCGAGATTGCCATAGTAGATCTCGTTGAGATACAGCTCCAGGATCTCGTCCTTGCTCATGCGCTGGGTGAGGATCACCGCCAGCAGCGCCTCGTCAATCTTGCGGTTGAGCGACTGCTCGTAGCGGTATTCGTCGGTGAACAGCACGTTGCGGATCACTTGCTGGGTGATCGTGCTGCCGCCGGAGACGATGTAGCCGTAGCGGACATACTGCCACGCCGCGCGGGCGATGCTGGGGATGTCCACGCCCCGGTTTTCGTAGAAGGTGCCGTCCTCGATGGCGATGGTCGCGTCGATCACGTGCTGCGGCACCTTGTCCAGCGAGATGCGCGTGCGGCGGCCTTCCTCGAAGACCTCGTACAGCTCGTTGCCATGCCGGTCGTAGATGATCGTGGTCTCGAATGACTTGTAGTCGACCAACTGCTCCAGGTTATCGATCTCGCTTTCGAGCTTGCCGCTGTAGAAATCGTAGACCAAAAAGGCGGTGATCAGGAAGCCGAACATCAACACGCCCACGATCCCGACGCAGCCGAAGATGCAGCCCGGGCCGAGCGCGAACCCGCGCCGCCCACGGCGTCGAGGCCGGCGAGCCGGGGCATAATTCGGCTGACCGGGCGCGTAGGGCGCGGGGGCGCCGTATTCCGGCCCGGCGCTGTAGCCGGGCGGCGGCGCGCTGCGCTGCGGCTGGTTGGGGGTCGGCTGCCGCCCTCGTCTGGGACGCCTGCGGCGCTGGGGTGGCGGCTGTGTCTGCCTTGGATAGTTCATAACGCACTCCGGCCGGGCGACAAGCGGCCCGGCTCATTCGCGGTTGGTTGAATGTCATTGTAACACGCCGAAATAAACGCCCGCCAAACCATCGCCCTACGTCCACAAGACGGCAGGGCGGCGGTTTGGCGAGCGTCCAGGTACAGCGACGATGTCTTGGCGCAGGATAATCAGGCTTTGGTCTTGTCGCCCGCGCGATCTTCGTCGCCGTAGAAGATGTCGATCTGTTCGAAGACGCGCGCGCGGAATTCTTCCGGTTTGTCGATATTGCGCATCACAATCTCGGTCCCGCTGCTGCCCGCCGTCTCGATCGACACGTCCCCGTGACCCAGGATGCGGCGGACGATGCCGTAGCTGATCGAGACATCCTGCACCTGGTTGAGCGGCACCGCGCGCTCCTCCTTGGTGAACACTCCGCTGTGCCGGACGATCGACCGGTTGGTGAGGGCCAGATAGTCTTGGCGCCACCAGATCAGCCACAACCCCAAGCTGAAAATGGTCTTGAGCCAGAACTGGGGCCGCCGTTTACTCTGGCGTTTGACGATGATCGTGTCTTTGTCCACCGGGTATATCCTCCTGAGGAAGTCGGCTGACTAATTTGACATCCGTTCCGGGCTGGTTCGTCCGGAAAAAGACGGCGATGATGACCACCATGACGGAAAACCCAAGACCAACGACGAGGCCGGCCAGAATCGCCTGTGCGGCGGAGTTGTTTTCGTAGGTGAGCGCATACAGCATCACGAATACGGTCGAGAGGATAGCGCCCATCGCGCCGTTGAAGAGCGTCTGGCCCCACGCGCGCCGGACAGCAATATACAGCACGAACAGGGTCACAGCGAACAAGGCGAGAAACACGAACCCCATGGGCACCCAGCTCCTTTCGCTCCGCGCGGTCCACCGATCGGCCTGCTGGCGCGCGGCTCATATCAAGTGTAGTGCATTCCGCGCATAAAGAAAATAGTCCACCGGGCCGCCCAACAACACAGGGGCGCCACCTGGACGCCCCTGCGGGAACGGCTATGCTGCGCGCACGACGCTACGCCTTGACGACGACCGTCCCGGCCAGCTTATCGTGAAGGCCCTGGTTTTTGCCATCTGGAATGGCCCACAGCCAGCCCAGGAACAGCAAAAAGGTGTTGATGTAGTAACCGATATAGCGCACGACTGCCTCAAGATCGTTCACCTTGCTGCCGTCGGCCTTCACCACGCGGATGCCCATCAACTGCTTGCCCGGCGTCTGGCCGTTGTTGCGCGTCCAGAAGTACCAGTTGTAGATCACGCCGACGATGAACCCGACGCCGATGCCGAGGATTTCGTCGCCCACGATGGTAGCCACCAGGGCGCCGATGATCGCCAGCACGATGGAATCAATGATCAGCGCTATCAGGCGCGATCCCAAGCCTGCGTAATTCGACATAACTCCCCTCCCTGTAATCTCCCGCAAGACCAACATGTGATATAACACCCCACATGCTGGATCGATGTGTTGTGATTCTCGCAGCATATGCGCCCGCACGCCTACCCGTCCTCGGCCAGCGGCGGCTCGGCCACCACGACGCAAGTCCGCGCCAGCTTGTCGTGCCAGCCCTGGCGCCGGGGATCGATGAAGGCCCACATCCAGCCCAGGCCGAAGAAAAACGGCAGCGCGTTGATCAGGTAGCCGCCATAACGCATCAGCGAGTCGGCCGTGCTCAGCGGCCCGCCATCGAGCTTGACCACGCGGATCTTCATCAGCATTTTGCCCGGCGTCTGGCCGGCGCGGTCGGTCCAGAAGAACCAGAAATACGCGCCGCCCAACACCACGCCCAGAGTACCGCCCACCGCCGCATCGCTGCCCAACAGCAGCAGCCATTCCATCACCAGCAAGATCAGGCCGTCGATGGTGATGGCCACCGCGCGCGGCAGCAGTCCGGCCAGGTTCAGCTCTGGGGCCGCCGGCTTGTCTTGAGTCGCTGGGGGTCGCACGGTCTCCTCGGATCGGTTCGAGCGTGACAGCCGCCCGCTGTCCCGGTAGAATTCACCTCGTAGTATATGCGACAAAGACAGGACGGTGCAATCGTGGCGGAACGGTTCGAGAGCCTGGCCGACGGCTATGTCAAATGGCTGCGCGCCCGGGTCGGCCCCCAGTTGATTTACCTGGTCTACACAACCATGCTGGTCTTCGATGAGGCGGGGCGCATGCTGGTGCAGCGCCGCTACGATTTCGACTGGCTGAGCGTGCCCGGCGGCGCGCTGGAGCTGGGCGAGGGCATCGCCGCCTGCGCCGTCCGCGAGACGCGCGAGGAAACCGGCCTGGACGTGACGGTCGAGCGGCTGGTGGGCGTCTTCAGCCACCCGGACTACAACCTGCTGTATCCTAACGGCGACGAGGTGCAGCCATGGTCGGTGTGCGTGGTGGCGCGCCCGGCGGGCGGGCGGCTCAACCCCGATGGCGGCGAGACGCTCACCGCGTGCTGGATGCCCGTCGACGAGGCGCTGCCGCAGTTCCCGCCTGCCTACCGGGCGATGGTTCGCGCGGCGCTGGACTCGCCGCATGACGCTGTGCTGGAGCCGGTTTACACGCGCGAGCCGCGCCGCCCCTACTTCCCCATCCTGCGCCAGCACGTGGGCCACGCACCGGTCATCCTGCCGGGCGCGATGGCCGTGATCCGGGACGAGGCGGGCGACGTGCTCACCGCGCGGCGCGTCGACGATGGCCTGCTCGACGTGCCGGGCGGGTTCGCGGACCTGGGCGAGACCACGACCGCCGCCATCATCCGCGAGGTGCGCGAAGAAACCGGCCTGACCATCCAGCCGGTGCGCGTGATAGGCGTCTACAGCGAAGGCATGGAGTCGGACTATCCCAACGGCGACCAGATTCACGGCGTGGGGATCGCCTTCGAATGCCGCATCACCGGTGGGGCGCTGCACGCCGATCACGCCGAGATCAGCGAGGCCGCCTTCCGGCCCGTCGAGGCGCTCCTCGAGCAGACTGGGCCGGTCCTGCCGGGCATGGCGCAACTGTGGCGCGACATCCTGCGCCCGGCGGACTGGCCGTTCATCCGCTAGCCCGGCACGTCTTCCGGATCGGACTCCCACTCGAAAAAGCCGCGCGTCTCGATGACGCGATCCGCGATCTGCTCGGCCAGCGCCCGCCGCCCGGCGAACGTCGCCCCGCCGTAGAACGCCCGCGCCAGCGCGCCCAGCGGCGCGTCGAGCGTCTCCAGGTCGCGCAGCAAGTCCTTGTCGCGCGGGATGGCGCGGTTGGCGCTCAGAAAGCGGTAGCGCAGCATCTCGCGCACGGTCCCATGCAGGATCATGTCCGCGCTCAGCGGGTCGGACTCGGCCACGTCGGTCCCGTCCTCGAAGGCCGTCGCGATCATGTAGCGCCGGAAGCGCAGCGCCTGCGCGGGCAGATCGGGCGGCTGGGCGAGCGCCTCGCGGGCGGCGCGCCGCAACTCTTCGATGGCCGGGTCGCGGTCCAGCACGACGGCGCCCGTTGCCAGCATGTGCGCCGTCATCGGGCGCCCGTCGCGCCGCTCGGACTCGAGGTAGCGCCGCACCTGCCCCGGCGGGTTGACGAAGATCTCCGCCGGGACGCCGTTGAAGCGGCGCTGCACCCGCTGGCGCCACGGCGCGGCGTGGATCACGTACAGGTCGAGATCGCTGGTGGGGCCGGGATTCCCGCGCACGATCGTGCCGCTGGCGATGATGCCCAGCGGGTCATAGCGCGCCACGATGAAGTCCACCGCCTCGCGCAGCGCGGTCCGGTACGGCTCGTCCAGCGGCGGGAACTGGGGCGCCACCTCACCGCCCCTCCCACTCGCGGCGCAGCAGGCCGTACAGGATCATGTCGTGAAGCTGGCCATCGCGCTGGATGAACTCGCGGAAGACGCCCTCGCGCCGGAAGCCGAGCTTCTCGTAGACGTGGATCGCGCTCGCGTTGTAGCTGAACACGGTGAGCTGCACGCGGCGCAGGTTCAGCTCGCCGAACGCGAAATCGATCAGCAAGCGCAACGCCTCGCTGCCGTAGCCCTGGCCCTGGTGCGCCGGGTCGCCGATGCCAATCGACACCCAGCCGGTGCCCTGCGACCAGATGATCCCGTCCAGCTCGACATAGCCGATCAGCGCGCCCTCGTCCAGGCGGCGCACGGCGAACACGAAGCCCGTCTTCGATTTCTGCCCCTCGGCGATGATCTCCGCCAGTTGCTTGGCCGTTTTGGGACTGGCCGGCTCGGCGTCGAACAGGCGCAGGAACGCCGTGTTCTCGTACCAGCGGGCCAGGGCCGGCAGGTCGTCGTCGGTAATGGCGGTCAGCCGGACGTGCTGGCCAGTTAACAAGCGGACAACGCTCATCCTGTTCTCTCCCACGCAGTCGACAGGGCGCGATCGTCAGCGCAGCTCGCGCACCTCGTCGGGCGATGCGATGCCGCCGAGGATCGTCACCACCTCGCCGAAAGCGTTCACCATCCACGCCTCGGCTTCGGCGGCAAAGCCGCGCACGACGATCAGCGATTCTATACTCTCCAACACGCGGCGCGCGGGGAGCACGTCCAGGTTGAAGATCGACGCGCCCCCGGCGACGGCGGCGGCGGTGTCGAACGTTTCGCCGGGCCGGTAGTTGATCGTCGCGCCGCGCCCGTCCTTCGGCCCGGCCAGGTATTGGACGCGCCAATGGCGGCGCTTGGCCTCGGCCACAACCGCCCCGGCCTCGTCGCCCCAGGTCACGCCCGCGAATCCGCAGCCCGTATGGTGCCGCGCGGCCACGTCGACCAGCGCGCGGTCGTCGAGACCGGCGTAGTCGTACGCGCCATCCTGATCATCCACATGGACTTGCACGCCCAGCCCGGCGCGCTGGGATGCCTGTTCGGTCAGGTAGAAGGCCGACTCGCGATCGTGCCTGCCGACCACCTCCAGCGCGCGCACGAACAGCAGCGATGCGCCCGGAAATTGGGGACCGTTCTCGGCCCGCGCCGCCGCGCCGCGCCGGGTTACGTTCCAGTGCCCGGTCTGCCAGTCGACGAAGACTTCCGCCGCGCGACAATCGACGCAGCGCGGGTAACGGCTGTTGGGGGGAACGCGATAGGGCTCCATCGGTGTATCCTTTCGGCGACGGGCCAGCGGTTAAGCTTGCTCCCAGGCTTTGGCCCGCTCGACGGCGCGCTGCCACCCGGCGATCAGCGCGTCGCGCTCGCCCGCGGCCATGCGCGGCTCGAAGGTGCGCTCGAGGGTCCATTGATCGGCCAGCGCGTCCGTATCGCGCCAGAAGCCGACCGCCAGCCCGGCCAGGTAGGCCGCGCCGAGCGCCGTCGTCTCGGTGACCGCCGGGCGCTGGACCGGCACGCCGAGCACGTCCGCCTGGATCTGCATCAGCAGGTTGTTGCGGGCCGCGCCGCCGTCCACGCGCAGCGCGCTGAGCGCGATGCCGGAGTCGTGGCGCATGGCCTCCAGCACGTCGCGGGACTGAAGCGCGATGGCGTCCAGCGTGGCGCGCGCGATGTGCGCCCCCGTGGTACCGCGCGTCAGCCCGACCAGCGTGCCGCGCGCGTAGGCGTCCCAATGCGGCGCGCCCAGGCCCACGAAGGCCGGGACGAAATACACGCCCTCCGCGCTCTCGACGCTGGCCGCCAGTGGCTCGATCTTCCCCGCGTCGTCGATGATCTTCAGCCCGTCGCGCAGCCACTGCACCGCCGCCCCCGTGACGAAGATGCTGCCCTCCAGCGCGTAGATCACCGGGCTGTCGTTGAGCTGCCAGGCGATGGTCGTCAGCAGGCCCGCTTCCGAGCGCTTACCCTGCTCTCCGGTGTTCATCACCACGAAGCTGCCGGTCCCGTAGGTGTTCTTGGCCATGCCGGGCGACAGGCATGCCTGCCCGAAGGTCGCCGCCTGCTGGTCGCCCGCGATGCCCGCCAGCGGGATCGCCGCGCCGAACAGGTGCGGCACCGCTTCGCCGTATACCTCGCTCGAAGGCCGGACCTCGGGCAGCAGGCCCCGCGGGATGTTGAGACGCGCCAGGATCGTGTCGTCCCAGTCGCCAGTGTAGATGTTGTAGAGCAGGGTGCGGCTGGCGTTGGTCACATCGGTGACGTGCAGCGCGCCGCCGCTCAGGTTCCACATCAGCCAGCTATCGACCGTTCCAAAGGCCAGCTCGCCCGCCTCGGCCCGCTGGCGCGCGCCCGGCACGTTGTCCAGCAGCCAGGCGACCTTCGTGCCGGAGAAATACGGATCGGTCACCAGCCCGGTGCGCTCGCGGATCGTCTGGTCAAAACCCTCGGCGCGCAGGGCGTCGCATAGGGCCGCAGTGCGCCGGCACTGCCACACGATCGCGTTGTAGACCGGCTCACCCGTCGCCCGATCCCAGATCAGCGTCGTCTCGCGCTGGTTGGTGATGCCGATCGCCGCCACATCCGCCGCACTGACGCCCTGCCGGTCGAGCACGGCGCGGGCCACGTCGCGCTGCGAGCGCCAGATGTCGTGCGGGTTGTGCTCGACCCAGCCGGGCCGCGGGAAAATCTGCTGGAATTCCTGCTGCTCGATGACCAGCGGCTTGCCCGATTCGTCGAACAGGATGGCCCGCGAGCTGGTGGTGCCCTGGTCCAACGCCAAAATGTATTTCGCCATGATGTTCAATCGCCTTTCGCAAAAAGACCCCTTGCCCGGTTTGCGCCCTATTATAGGCAGCCGGGCCGCATCCCAACAATAAGGCCCGCGCCAGGTGGGGCAGCGGGCCTGCGGACTCGAACATGCGGTGGGATCAGGTGACCAGAATGTACACCTTGTCCCCGTCGAACTGCAATGGATAGGTGCGCAGACGCTCGGACTGGAGCGGTGATAACCCGCCGCCGATATACTGGCCCGTGCGCAGGTCATACTCGGCGCCGGTGATCGGGGACGTGAGCACGCCGTTGATCACCTGGCCGTGAGCGATCGAACGGCCTGACTGCGGGCAGCGGTCCTCGATGGCGTACAGGCCCGACTCACACGCCACGAGCAGCACGTGTACATCGCTCACTTGCATTCGCTTTTTTCCGCGGACGGGCACGTCGTCTTTGGTGCAGATGAAAACGTATCCCTCCGACGTGGCGGCCATGGTGTTCTCCTCTCACTCGAACGGACTGGGTAAGAAATACGGGACGGTATCTTGTTCTCAGTATACAGAATCGCGCCGCGGGGGTTCAAGTGTAAGAAATCACCGCGCTGGCCGAATACAGCATGAGCCGTGTCTCGCCGAGGGAAAGCGCGCAATTTCATAGTACAATTTTGGCAGCATCGCTCGATCGTAGGGTGGCCCCAAGCGGACGCGCTCAGAAGTGGGGCCGGAAAGGTGGCGAACATGAACGACTACGAGGGAGTCATCATCGAGGAATCCCTGGAGGACAAGGCCGTCCTCGCCAGGGTGAAGATCACCGCGACCAGGGTCGAGAAGGTGGTGGAGGCGCACCGGACACCCTGGCTGTCACAGTGGACGCTGCACACCGTCGAGATTCCCGAAGGCGAGGCGCAGCGCATCGCCGAAGCCATCAGCCAGTCGCTCGACCGCGCGCATAGCGGCGCGTGGTACGCCGACTTCAAAAACGCGACGCAGCATTATATCATCTTCCCAGACCGGATTTTCCTCATCGACCGCACCAGTCAGGCCCAGTACGACGAAGCGCGACGCTACGGCATCGCGCTCGGCATACCTGACTACCAGGTGGATTTCCACCCCGATATCGACGAGTGGGAACGCTAGCTTACAACCCGGCGCTCAGGCTCATCTCCGGGATATCCGGCAGGACCGGGTCATAGAGCCACGCGTCGAAGAACGCACCCAGGTCCTCCCCGCTGACCGCCTCGGCCACGGCGATGAAATCGGCCGTCGTCGCGTTGCCGTAGGCGTGCTGGTCATAGTACGTCGCCAGGATGTCGAAGAACGCCTCGTCGCCGACCCGCGCGCGCAGCGCGTGCAGCAGCAGCGCCCCGCGATAGTACACGCCGGGGTTGAACAGGTCGTCGGGGGGAGCCAGTCCTGGCGGTGCGAACGGGTTGTAGAGCAGGCGCAGATCGTGCCCCCCCCACGCGTCGAAGCCGAGCAGCGCGCCCAGGCGGGCCAGGTCCGCGCCGCCCAGGGCCACCTGCTGGAACGGCAAGCCCCCAATGAACGCGGGCAGGTCCGCGCCCGCCACGCCATCCGGCGGCAGATCGGCCAGGGCACGCTCGAGCTCCGCCGGGGAAGCGTCGGGCAGCAGCAGGCGCACGACTTCGGCCAGCTCGTCCGGCGCGAGCGCGCGCCCGCTTAGCTGGCTTAGCTGATCGAGCAACGCGGCGCGGGTGATCGGGGTCGTGAACTGCCGCGCGCCCGCGAGAATGCCGTTGTACGTGCGGGAGACGGCTTCCTCCAGCGCCGCCGGGCCGCTGGCGTGCTCGAACCACAGCCAGGACGCGTAGGTCGCGAAGCCCTCGTTCAGCCAGATGTCGCGCCACTGCGCCAGGCTGACGCTGTCGCCAAACCACTGGTGCGCCAGCTCGTGCGCGACCGTCTCCTCGATGGATCCGGAGTCGGTCACCCAGTTGCGGCTGAAGACCGTGAGCGTCTGCGTCTCGAGCGCGAAGCCCATCGGCGTGTCGGCGACCACCACGCCGTACGCCTCGAAGGGATACGGGCCGAAGGCGCTGCTGAAGAAGGCGATCATGTCCGCGGTGGGTGCAAAGTCGGCGGCGGCCTCGTCGGCGAGGTCGGCGGGGAAGTAGTTGCGGATGGGCAGGTCCTCCGGCCCCTCGGCGGTCTGGAGCAAGAAATCGTCGATGTTGACCGTCACCAGATAGCTGGCGATCGGGTGGCGCGCCTCCCACACGTAGGTCATGCTCGCGCCCTGGGGGATGGTCGCCTCCAGCAAGCCGTTCGCCGCCACGACGTACGGCTGCGGCACCGTGACGCGCAGCGTATAGGTGGCTTTGTCCAGCGGGTGCTCGTTGACCGGGTACCAGCCAGACGCGCCCACCGGCTCGCCCGCCACCACGATCCCAGTCCCGTAGTTGTTCCAGCCCATCCGAATGGGGAGGGCGGGGGTGCGCACCGGCTCCGGCTGGCCGCTGTAGGTCACCTCGACGGTGAACAGCTCGCCGTCCGCCAGCGGGGCTATGGGGACAACGACCAGCTCGCGGTCCTGGTGATCGTACTCGACCGACACGCCATTCACCGCCACCGCTTCGACCGCCAGCCCGGCGAAATCAAGGTTGAAGGAGGCCAGATCCTGGGTCGCCCGCGCCTCGATTGTCGCGCGGCCATCGAGGTCGTTGCGCTCCACATCGACGGCCAGATCGAGCGTGTAGTGCAGCGCGTCGTAGCCGCCGTTGCCCAGCCCGGGATAATACGCGTCGCCGATGCCGTCCGCGCCCTGGCCCGGCCCCTGGGCGGCGGCGGGGCTTGCGCCGATCAGGATGGCGATCCCCCACATGATCCATTTCCGCAGCATCGCGCGCTCCCGTCTCCGCCACCGTCGCATACTTGTTATACGCCCCCAGGCCGGTCAGCCAAACAGATCGGCGTCATCGTCGTCGTCGAGATCGTCGTCGTCGGATTTCTTCTTCTTGCGCTGCCACGCCACCGGGTCTTCCAACGTGCGGCGCGCCGCCTCGGAGAGCGCCCCAGCGAACGCTTCGTGGTCGTCCAGGGCATACGCCGCCGCCGTGCCATCCGCCGAGAAACGGACCAGCCCCGCCTCGTCCGGCTGATCGATGCGCCGCGCCGCGCTCACGTTCTGGATCGCCTCCAGCGGGATCGCCTGCTGGACGGTTTCCCCTGCGAGGACGACCAGGTGCGCGGGCGTGAGGTAGAGCGACACGGGCTCGCCCAGCGTCCACGCGCCGTACACGTCCTGGCTGGCGGGCCGGGCGGGAACCGGGCCAAAATGCACGTAAGGCCGCTGCCGGCGGTAGGCGATCACCTGCTCCGGCGTGGCGACCTGTTTCAGCCCGCGGACCAGGGCCTGCATGGGCAGGCGCGTCAGCCGCAGCTCCACGCGCTGCCAGCGCCCGTCCAGGGCGACGTGCAGCCAGATGGTATTCGTCCCGGACGTGTACTTCTTCGGGCGCCCGAACCAGCGCAGATCTGCCGGGGCGAACTCGATCGCCCCGCGCGGCTCCGGCGCCAGATCGCGGATGGCGATCCGGCGGGGCGAGATGGCGATGACGAACGGCTGCCAGCGCGTGCGCGCGCCGTTGATGGTCGCCACCCGGAAGCGGCCCCACTCGCTGTGAAAGCACAGCAGCGTGCTCGAGTCGGCGTTGAACTGCTTGACCAGCGCCTGGGCGGTCCGGCGGCGGCGCGATCCCACGATCATACGCCCGGTGCCCCACGCGGCCAGCGCCAGAAACCCCCCAATGACCAGTCCCGACATGGTCTCCCCTTGTCGCTACGAGTCCGGCGTCAGTCCGCGCAGCAGCCCGACGGATCGGTAGCGGCGGGCATGGCCAGCGCCGGACGCCGGCGCCAGTTGACCAGGACGATCGCGCCGAGGATCAGCCCCGCGCCGGCGACGATCTTCCAGTCGACCGCCTCATCCAGAAACAGCGCGCCCAGCGTGACGCCCACCGGCGGCATGACGTACGTGACCAGCGTGGTCCGCGTCGCGCCCCAGGTATCGATCAGGTGGTAGAACAGGAAATAGGCCACCACCGTGTTGAGCAGGCCCAGCGTCACCACGGCGAGCACTGTGTCCGCGCTCAGCACGGCGGGATCGGGCAGATCGCCGCTGGCCAGCGTGACGGCCACGACCGCAATCGCGCCGACGATCAGCGAGGCGCCCGCGATGGTCATCGGCTCGACGGCGCGCAGGTAGCGGCGAATCACCACGACCGAGAGACCGTAGCAGCCCGAGGCCAGCAACACCGCCGCCTGCCCGCTGACCGGGTTCGGGCTGGCGGACTCGGCGTCGCGGCCCGCCAGAATCGCGACCCCGGCGAACCCGACCAGCAGCCCAGCCAGCTTCTGCGGCGTGATGCGCTCGTCGGCCAGCGCCGCGTGCGCGAAGACCAGCGTGAACAGCGGCACGGTCGCGTTCAGCACGGTTGCCAGGCCGCTGTCGATATCCTGCTCGCCCCAGGTGATCAGGGTGAACGGCACGGCCGTGTTCATCACGCCGACGAACAGCAGCGCGGCGCGCTCGGTGCGCCCACGGGGCAGCGCGCGGTGGGTCACCCACAGAAAGACCCCCATGACCAGCGCGGCCAGCCCGATGCGCACGGCAACCAGCGGCAGCGGGCCGAGCTCGTCTACGGCGATTTTGATCAGCAGGAACGACGATCCCCAGATGAGACCCAGAAGCCAGAACATGCCCCAGTTTTTCATGGTTGCCCCCTAGGAGAACAACAAAGAACGCTCTGCCGGTCAGCAGAGCGTTGGCCGTACAGTCCTGAGTGGGCCGCCCGTTAGTGGCCCGCGGGCGCCTCTTCGATGACGATATCCGGAAAGAACTGGCGCACCGTGCCGGCGATCCAGCCGTGGAGCGTGTTCAGCGAGAGCGGGCAGCCATCGCACGCCCCGCCGAATACGACGCGCGCCACCTTACCATCGAACGATACCAACTCCACCGATCCGCCGTGATAGTATTCGATGTACGAGGACAGATTCTCGATTAAGTTCCGGAGGCGCTCTTCCGTTGGCGCCTGGGCGTTGTCCCCGTTAGCAATATTGTCTGGCATTGCGACTTCTCCTGGCCGTCACCGCAACCACAAGCCTGATCATAGCAGCATCGCGGCCCAAACCACAAGTCAGACAGGCCAGTCGCCCGCGGCGAAGCCCACGCCGAGCGCCTTCGGACCGACATGCACGCCCAGCACCGGCGCGGTCGGCATCATCGCCAGATAGACGCAGTCGAATGTCCCCGCCAGTTGCTGGTTGAGCTGCTCGGCCAGCTCCGGGCTGTCGCCGTAGAGGGAGATCGCGCGCAGCTTGCTGCCCGCGCCCACCTGCTCGACGATCTGTGATACGAAGACATCGATGGCTTTTGCCATGCTGCGCGCCCGCCCCGCCTGGATGTAGGTGCCCACCTTGGGGCCCGTCTTGGCAACGGTAATGATCGGCTTGATGTGCAGCAGTTGGCCGAGCTGGTAGCTGACCGAGCCGATCCGCCCGCCGCGATGCAGGTACGACAGATCGTCGACGGTGAAGTACATGCCGCCGGTCTCGTGCGTGTGCTGCAGCATGGGCAGGATCTGCTCGACCGGATAGCCCGCCTGGGCAGCGCGAGCGGCGACCAACACCTGCAGCCCCAGCGCCGAGGTCAGCGTGCCGCTGTCGTGCACGGTCACCGGTACTTCGGTCACGTTGCGGGCTGCCTGGCGCGCGGCGTTCACCGTCCCGCTCAGCCCTTCGCTGAGGTGAATCGACAGGATCGGCCGGCCCTCGGCGGCCAACTGCCGGTACAGATCCGCGAACTCGTTCGGCGTCGGCTGGGACGTCGTGGGGTGCACGCCGCCTTCGGCCAGCCGCCGATAGAATTCGTCGGGCGTGATGTCGATGCCGCTGCGCAACGCCTCGTGACCGAATAGAATCGTGAGCGGCGCGACGTGAATGCCATAGGTTTCGATCATATCGGCGGGGAGGTCGCACGCTGCGTCAGTCACGATGATGGGGGAGGAGGTCACACTGTGGGTCACGGGTATTTCTCCAGGTATTTGATTGTCAAGCACGGATTGTACCCGGCGCGCCCCCGCAGTCAAGACAGCGGCGGTTGGCAGCGAGGGGCGGCATCCGCGAATCACGGTTGACCGCCCCTACCGGACATGCTATACTTCTGGGGCATCCGGGGGGAGTTTCTCTGGATGGTCACCCGGAGGGATGGCCGAGTGGTTTAAGGCGGTGGTCTTGAAAACCACTGAGGCGTTACACGTCTCCGGGGGTTCGAATCCCTCTCCCTCCGCCAACATGACCCGATCGGGGAGGTGCCAGAGTGGACGATTGGGGCCGCCTGCTAAGCGGTTAACCGGCCTTAAACCGGTTCGCAGGTTCGAATCCTGTCCTCCCCGCCACACACGAAAAAGCCACACCTGCGCGGTCGTGGCTTTTGCTTTGTCTGAGAGACGGTGTAGGTGGGAGACGCGCAATGCCCTAGTTAAGGTGCCCACGCGGCCTGGCGGGCAGATCATCCTGCTCCGGCGCGACCATGCGCGAGCCATTCGACGAACGGACTACGCGCGAGCCGTACACAATCGGCCCGGTGAACAGCGCGTCCTCGCGGCGCTTGCGTTTAATCTTGCGCCCGGCGTGCCTCTGCTGGCCCGCCAGCGTGCGAGCGAGTAGGATCAGCCCGCCCGCGATCAGCAGCGCCGACAGCAGCCACGCCGCGCCGCCCGCGTTGAAAACTACCTCCATCAGAAACGCGAACGCCACGAAGCCGATCACGCCCGCTTTGACGAACCCGCGGCCCACCGCGGGCAGCGTGTCATCGCCCATCAGCTTGCCCATCAGGATGAAGCCCAGGCCCAGGAAGACGCCGTAGAGCGTCCAGGCGTAGGACCAGCTCACCCAGTGGCCGGTCAGGTTCTGGAAGAACAGCAGCGCGCCGGTCCCGGCGACCAGCATGCCAGGGATGGCGAAGGGCGCGGTTCTCCTGCCGCCCGAAGACGACATGGCCAGGAAGACCAGTCCCGGCGCCAGAATAGTCAGCGGCCAAATGGCGCTAAATCCAAACAGCGGTATCGTCCCCAGCGCAATCAACCCCAGGGCCGCCACAAACCGTCCTCCACCAGTGAGCATGTTCCGATGCATCTTCCGTCTCCTCGATGGCTGCCTTGATAACGATCGAATCTGCACGTCTATCCATACATACGCGAAGCGCCCGCCAAAGTTTTGCCCTTTCACGAAGTTTTCATTTTTGACGCGGGCAGACCGTGTATAATCGGGACAACAGCCTAACCAGAAAGGTTCAACATGTCCGACCAGAGTCACTTCACCCCGCCCACGGTGGCCCCACCGCGCTCCATCCCTGAAGCTGGGGCGGCGCCAGGGAGCCTCGCGTTGCAGTGGCAGTGCGTGCGCTGCGGGTCGGTCGATCTCGCCTCGGCGTACATGATCGACTACAGCGACAAGTTCCGCCAGGCGCAGTTGGCGCCCAAGGCGCTCAAGCTGGGCAAGATCTCGCGGCTGCTGCGCCCGTTTCGCCACATGGTCAGGGTGAACGCCCAGGTTTGCCGCCAGTGTGGGGCTGTGATGCTGGAAGTCGATCCGGAAGATTTCGCCGAAGCCGAACAGCGCTACGGGCGTCGCTAACGGGGAATCATGCGCCGCAAGCTCACCTACAATCCCGCGCGGGATTATTACGCTATCCTGGGCATCGAGACGACCGCCACGACCGAAGAGGTGCGCCAGGCCTACCGCCGCTGCGTGTGGACCTATCACCCGGACCGCAACCCGGATCGCGTCGATTGGGCGACCGATCAGGTCCAGCTCGTCAACGAGGCCTACGGCATCCTGCGGCAGACGCACCTGCGCCGGGAATATGACCGGCTGCGCTGGCCGCACATTCCGCACCAGCCGCGCCCCCGGCAGGCATCCCATACCACCACCGCGCCCGCGCCGGACCCGGCCCGCCCCTGGTGGGAACAGGCGGCGCCCTACGCCTCACCCCGGCGGGCCGCGCAGGCTCGCTCGGGCGCGCGAGCGGCGGCCCAGGCGGCCAACCCGCCCGCTTGGATGGCCATCTCCGCCTGGATGCGCGAGCATCGCCTCGGCGCGCTGGAATCGCCCTGGCTGACCCTGGTCGGGATGTGGCGCAGCCCGTATGCCGGCCTGCTGATCATCCTGGCTGTGCTGCTGGCGCTGAATGTCGCGGGGATCGTGTACGCGTTCATCAACCCCGGCGGCCTGGAGCAGGTGGCGAACATACTCGCCGCGCCGACTGCCACCCCGGCGGACCTCGTCGCCGCGCCCGGCGCCGCGCCGGACCGCCTGCGCCAGCTCTGCCTCGATCCGGGCATCCAGATCCGCACGCCGGTCAACTATGAGCCGGTCGATGATATGTTCTCGGTGTTTGGCACGGCGCAGCACGCCGAAATGTGGAGTTACGTGGTCGAGCTAGGCTACCTGGGCCAGACCGTCGAGCCGGACGCGCTGCCCAGCGAATGGCGGATCGTGCGCGCGCCGCCGGATGGGCAGAGCCTGCCCGCGCCGCCGGTCGTCGACGACATGCTGGCCGAAGGGATCGATATGACCAACCGGCCCGAAGGGTTTTACGCGGTGCGTCTCCGCCTGATCCTGAGCGGCGGCGAGGTCGTGCCCCCCTGCGACGTGATCATCCGGCGCTGAGCGTCACAGCAGGTCGTCCGGCGAGGCGCCCTGCCCGTAGGCGATCCCCTCGATGAACCCGCGCGCCCGCTCGACATGCGGATAGCGCGCCAGATAGTCCCAGAACGCCAGGCTGTGATTGGGGTGCTTGCGGTGGGCCAGCTCGTGCGCGATGATGTAATCGACCACGTAGTCCGGCCAGTGGCGAATCCGGTCGCTGATGCGGATGTCGCCATCGGTCGCGCCGCCCGAGGTACAGCTTCCCAGCCGGCGCGTCATGTTGCTGACCCAGCGGATCGAGTGCCAGCGCAGCTCCCCGCCGAAGTAGGCGCGGTTGAGGGCCTGCGCCCGGCGCTCGAGATCGCCATCGTTGCGGCGCCGCGCCCTGGCTCGCTGGCGCAGCACGCGCGCCACCACGTCATCGAGCAACTCCTCCAGCCGCCGCGACGGCAAGCCCGCCGGCACGCGCACGTCGATCGTGTCGTCGCGCAGCGTCCACCGCGCCGACGTCCGCAGCCGTTTGTCGCGCGTGACGGTGACCGTCAGCGTGAACGGGCCATCTTTGATCCGGCGCTCGATCGCGCCCGGTGGTTCGCTCAATGATCCCTCTCCCCACTGAAACACACAGCGCCGCGGGCGGCGGCGCTGTGAAGGTAGGCGATTGCCGGAGTGGCGACTAGACCGCCGAGATCACATTGTACAGCTCGCGCGTGTCTTTGGAAGGCTGGATGCTGAACATCCGCTGGAGCGTCTGGGTGAGCTGCTTGTACTGGTCGATGGCGTCGGCGCGGCGGCCCTGCTGGTAATAGATCAGCATCACATCCTGGTGAACGTCTTCCCAGTCCGGCTTTTCGCGCAGCGCGCGCAGCAGGTACCCCAGTGCGGCGTCGAGCTCGTCCCGGCTGCGGTGGTAGCGCCCCAGCCCGATCAGCGCCTGAGCGTACTTGTTCTTCAGCTCAGCCCGGCGCGCCTCGACCCACGGCGTGTGGACATCGGGCAGGAAATCCGCCCGGTAGACCTGAACCGCCTGGTACCAGTGGGCCGGAGCGTTGCCCTCCGCCTCGATGGCCGCCTGGACGGCGGTCTCGAACACCCGCACGTCGTAGTGCACCGACAACCTGGGCGACGGCACATAGAACCCGGCCGAGTAATTGGTGAGCTCATGTCCCAGGCGCTCGCTGATCTTGCGCTTGGTCACGTGGAAGACATTGGTCGCCTCTTTGACCGACATGTGCGGCCAGAAGACCTCGAAAATCTGGTCGCGGGTGACCATCGGATGATCGACGAAGAAGTAGAACAGGTGGCGCGGCAGCGAGCCATCCCAACTGGTCACCGGGCGCCCGTCGATGTAGACGTGCCCACCCGACAGCGCCAGCACTTCGAGCTGTCCCAGGGCGGGATCTTCCCCATAAATACCGCCGCCTAGCGCTTCCTCGTTGCCCACCACGCCCACACTGCCCGCGTGCAGCAGGTCGTTCCAGGGTTGCAGGTCGAGCAGGCGTGCGCTGATTACGACCCGGACATGGCCGGGCAGGGCATCCGCCAGCGCGCGGAAGAAACGATCGGTCGTCTTGTCTGGTTTGAGAATGTCGAAGGAGTCCAGCAGCAGCATGTAGGAATCGGATCGCAGCGCGGCGAGGTCAGCGCCCAGCGCCTCGGCGAGGTCTTCGGGTGAGCCCTTCGCCGCCAGGGCAGCGCGCGTCTGACCGCCAAATTCCTCGGGGAACATGGCATTCTTGACCATGTGCTGCAGCCACGCTTTCAGGCTGGTGTCGCCTGGCGTCAGGTTGTAATAGACGACATTCTCCTGGTAGTGCTGCAAAAACATGGCGACGAGCGCGTTACGCCCGCGATGGCGCGGGTAGATGATGACGATGGGCCTGCCGCGCAGCTTTTTCTCAAACTCCGCGAACGGAGTTTCTGCCACCACCTCAACGTATGTAGACATAAGCGCATTCTGCTCCTGTCAAGAGAACTTGACGAACTCATTCCACGACAACCTCATATACCAGTACAACCCGGCCATTTTTGCCAGACATGAGCAGACACCACGCGCAATTCTACACGGTGGCGGAGCATCTCAGGCCAACCCCCCAGTTACCCCACTTCTCTAGATATTTAATTTTTACCATAAACTCGTATTCTGTCAATAACCTGAAGAGGGCTGTTTCACCGCAATACAGAACCGTATTGCCCGCTGATGACAATTCGGACCGCAATTCTTACCTGTCCGCATGGCGCTAAAACCGCTATAATCGGGCAGGTCGAACGACATGGAGCGGTTCACACGATGAATGGCCGACGATCAAGACTGGGTTTGCTGCTGGTGCTGCTGGTCGCCCTGACCGCCTGCTCGCTCGCCGACTCCGATGAGCCGGTGCCGACGGTGGCCCGTCTCGATACCCTGCCGACGGCCATCTTCCTGACCGAGCACGCCCCGCCCGCCGGCTACCAGCTCGTCAACTTCGATCCCATTGACGCGCGCCTGTCGGAACGGCAGGGCTGGCGCTACCTGGTGACCGGGCGCTTCGAGGGCACCTTCGACTCGACCGGCGAGTCCGCCAACGGCCAGTTGGAGCTGTCGGTGCAAGTGGACGAGCTGGGCGAAGCGCGGCGCGTCGTGCTGCGCGTGGAGGGCGGCGCGCTCTCGCCGGACGACGACCCGCGCCGGCTGGAAGGCGTCCGGCTCAGCAACGACTATTACATCGTGGACACCAACGGCGTCTGCAGCGCGGGCGGCGATAACGCGTCCGTCATCGCGGATCTCTCCGCCGGGCAGATCGTCGGCGGGGTGTCGCAGGCCGTCCCGACCGGTCACCAGGACGAGATCAGCAGCGTGTCGGTCTGGCAGTACACCTTCACACCCGACAACGTGCGCCTGCCCGCCATCCACCTGGATGAAGACAGCTTCGTCTCGATTGACGCCGATCTGTGGATTGCGCCGTCACTCAACGCCGTGCTGCGCTATGACCTGACGGTCACCACGCGGGGCGTGCGCATTCTGTCCGGCAGCGAGCCGGTGTCCGGCATGTTGACGCTGCGCTACGAGCTGGATGTGCCTTCGCTGGATGCGCGGCCCAATATCTCGATTCCCAACGGCTGCTGACCGGGCCTGCCGCTTGGCGGCGACTTGCCAGCCGGGTATAATTGCTGAATGCGTCGTCGCAGCGCGCGTTTGTGTCGCGCATGGCAACCTGCTTGGTAGGGAGACTTAGGTATGCGCGTTTCCGTTCTGCAAGAGAATTTCCACAAGGGACTGAGCATCGTCAGCCGCGCCATCCAGAGCCGGCCCAGCCTGCCCATCCTGGCGAACGTGATTCTGACCACCGACGACGCGCGGCTGCGCCTTTCGGCCACGAACCTGGAGCTGGGCATCAGCGCGTGGATTGGCGCCAAGGTCGAATCGGGCGGGTCGATCACGGTCCCGGCGCGCACGCTGCAAGACTTCATCAGCACCCTGCCGCCCGAGCGCGTCGATCTCGACCTGGACGTGCGCACGCTGACGCTGCACCTGAGCTGCGCGGGCAAAACGGCCAACATCAAGGGGATGGACGCCGCCGAGTTCCCCTCCATGCCGGATTTCAACCCGGAGCAGGCCATCGCCATCAAGGCGCGAACCTTCAAGGAAATGGTCGACCAGGTGGTATTCTCGGCGGCCAAAGAGGACAACCGCCCGATCCTGACCGGCGTGTTGATGCGCTTCGAGGGCGACGTGCTCACCCTGGCTGCCGCCGATGGCTACCGCCTGTCGGTGCGCACCACCGAGCTCGAATTCAACGCGGGCGAGCGCGAGCCGCTCATCGTCCCGGCGCGCACGCTGCAGGAGCTCAGCCGCGTGATCAGCGACGAAGATGACGAGCTTCAGATCGCGCTGCCCAAAGGCCGGGGCCAGGTCATGTTCAGTCTGAGCAACGTCGTGATGGTCTCGCAGTTGATCGAGGGCAAATTCCCCGATTACGAAGCGATCATCCCGCGCCGCTACGAGACGAGCATCCTGGCCTACACCGACGATCTGCTGGCCGCCTGCCGCAGCTCGGAAGTCTTCGCCAAGGACTCGGCCAATACCGCCCGCGTGTTGATCGAGCCGAGCGGGATGCCGACGGTGCCGGGCCGGGTGGTCGTGGCGGGCCAGTCGCAGGAAAAAGGCGACGCCGAAGCGCCGATCGATGCCAGCATCGAAGGCCAGGCCATCGAAGTGGCGTTCAACATCCGCTACCTGATCGACGTGCTGAGCGTGATCCGCGAGGAGCAGGTGGTGCTCGAAACCAGCGGTCCGACGTCACCGGGCGTGGTGCGCCCCGCCGGGCGCGACGATTTCATCCACGTCATCATGCCGATGTCCACCGCGCGCTGATCGCCACACGCGCGTCATTCGCTCTCGTCACAGCCCAGCCCTACGACACGCGCCGGGCTGTGTGTTTTCCGCACCCGGCCCGGTGCCACTGCGCCAGTGGGCACCTCGCGCCATTTCGCTTAAAACACGCAATGGTTCATCACGTACACGAAGGAGTGAATTAGCTATGAAATACCGTCGATTGGGGCAGGCCGGCCTCAAGGTGAGCGAGCTCAGCCTGGGCGGCTGGACGACGTTCGGCGAAAGCCTGACCGACAGGCAGTTGACGCGCGACATCATCACGCACGCGTACGAGAGCGGCATTAACTTTTTCGATATCGCCGACATCTACGCGAAGGGCGTCTCCGAGGAGATGATGGGCGCCGTCCTCAAAGACTTCCCGCGCCACACGCTGGTCATCTCGAGCAAGCTGTACTGGCCGATGAGCGATGAGGTCAACGACCGCGGGCTGTCGCGCAAGCATGTTATGGAGAGCATCGACAAGTCGCTGCAGCGCATCGGCACCGATTACCTGGACATTTACTTCTGCCATCGCTACGACGAAGAAACCCCGCTCGAGGAGACCGTCCGCGCCATGGACGATCTGATCCACCAGGGCAAGATCCTGTACTGGGGTACCAGCGAGTGGAGCGGCACGCAGATCCAGGCCGCGCTGGACCTGTGCGAGCGCTACAACCTCTACAAGCCGCAGGTCGAGCAGCCCCACTACAACATGCTGCACCGCGACCGCGTCGAGAGCGAGATCCTGCCGGTCACCGAGCCGAACGGCATCGGGCTGGTGGTGTGGAGCCCGCTCGCCAGCGGCGTACTGACCGGGAAGTACGACGATGCCGTGCCGGATGACAGCCGCCTGGCCCGATTCGACTGGCTGCGCAGCAGCCACTATCGTGAGGAAGTGATCGAGACGGTGCGCCGCCTGAAGCCGATCGCCGACGAGCTAGGCGTGTCGCGCGCCCAGCTCGCCATCGCCTGGACGCTGCGCCAGCCGGGCGTGAGCAGCGCCATCACCGGCGCCACCCGCCCCCAGCAGTTGGACGACACGCTCAAAGCCATCGAAATCGAGCTGGACGACGAGACGCTCCGCCGCATCGACGACGTGATCGCCGCGGTCAGAATCTAGAGCACTCAGACCTGCGTGCATGGCGGCCCTGTCGCGCCGGGGGCCGCCGTGCGTCTCCCCTGCTCTTGCCCCGCCCAGCATCCTCCTCGCGCGCTGACATCCCCCACAGGTACTCCGGACGCGCCGCAGCATTCCGACCTATAATGAGGTTGTGACGACGACACGCCGCATGGCGTGTTCGACTTTATTTTTGAGGAGGAGAACACCATGCCTGACATACGATCGGTCGTGCGGTGGGGGTGTACCCTGATCATTTGCCTGGCCGTGATGGGGCTGTTGGCCGCGCCTGCTGGCGCCCAGGATCAGCCGGAACAGCCGGTCGTGACGCTGCGCCAGTGGGCCACCGGGGCAAGCGCCACCAGCCAGTATGGCGAGAGTGACTGGAGCGCGCTGCGAGTTACCGGCGCGCCGGATACGTTCGCGTGCGGCGATCAGCGGACGGCCTGGGCGTCAGCGGAGGCAACCGGCGTTGACTCGCTGACGGTCACCTATGACATTCCACTCGTGCCCACCCAGATAAACATTTACCAGTCGTACAATCCCGGCGCGATTACCGGCATCGAGCTGGTGTTGGCCGATGGCAGCGGCACCGTGCCCGTGCCGGACAGCGCCGATCCCGGGACGGAGTGCCCCGGCGTGCTGAGTATCGACGTGCTTGACGCTGCGGCGCCAGTGAACGGCGTGATCATCCACCTGGACCAGACCATCACCGGCGACTGGAACGAGATCGATGCGGTGGAGCTGGTGGGGGTGCTGGAGATGGGCAGCGAGGTGAGCCTGTGGGCGTCCAGCGCCAGCGCGACGAGCCAGTACAGCGACACCAGTTGGAGCGCGCGGCAGGTCACTGGCGCCCCCGACTCGCCTGAGTGCGCCGATCAGGCGACCGCCTGGGCTTCGGAGACGTCCTCTGGTCAGGACGTGCTCACCGTCCAGTTCCCGCTGCCGGTCATCCCGACTCGACTGGACATCGTCCAGACCTATAACCCCGGCGCCATCACAAGCGTCGATCTCATTCTCGCGAACGGCCGCACCGTCCCGGTGGCCGACAGCGCCGACCCGGGCACGGAGTGCCCCGGCATGTTCTCGCTGGCGCTGGACGAGCCCAACGCGGTGATTGGCGCGGCGATCCACCTGGACCAGACGATCACCGGCGATTGGAGCGAGATCGACGCGGTGAGCATCACCGGCGCGGTAGCAGGTGGTCTGCTTCACCAGTGGGCCACCGGGGCGAGCGCCACCAGCCAGTACGGCACCAGCGGCTGGAGCGTGCTGCAGGCGACCGGCGCCCCCGACTCAATCGGGTGCGGCGATCAGGCGATGGCCTGGGCTTCGGCCACGCCGACCGGCGTCGACACGCTGACGGTGAGCTTCATGGCTGGTGTCGTGCCGACCCAGGTCAACATTTACCAGGTCTACAACCCCGGCGCGATCACCGGCATCGAACTGGTGTTGGCCGACGGCAGCGGCACCGTGCCCGTGCCGGACAGCGCCGATCCAGGGACGGAGTGCCCCGGCGTGCTGAGTGTCGACGTGCCCAACGCCACGGCGCCAGTGAACGGCGTGATCATCCATCTGGACCAGACCATCACCGGCGACTGGAACGAGATCGACGCGGTGGAACTGGTCGGGACGCTCGGCGCGGAATAGCACCTGCGACCAGGGGCGCGGCCCCGTACCGCGCCCCTGAAATTCCATTGACAACCTCTTGAATCCGCCGTATAGTTGAGGGCATGAACGCAGCAATTCGGGTTTCAACGGGCGCCTGGAGCGCCATGATGCGGATGCCGCGCTTGCCGTGGTCGGATCCACTCCGACGATGGCGTTTCGCGCGTGGCTAGCCCGCGCAGCCGCCAACCCGGTCACGGCAAGCAAACCGTCGAGAAGAAATCGGCGGTTTTTTTGTTGTGGTGAGGCGGCCTGTTACCCTGTTACAATGTCCGCGGCCCGGCAAGCGATAGCCCCGGCCCCTAGCACGCACAAGGGAGAATACCATGCCTGAGACCATTCACGTTAGCCTTGCCTGGCCCTACGCCAACGGCGATATGCACGCCGGGCACCTGGCCGGGTGTTATATTCCGGGGGATATCTTCGCCCGCTACCACCGGCTGAAGGGCAACCACGTCCTGATGGTCAGCGGGTCGGACGCGCACGGCACGCCGATCACGGTCGAGGCGGACCGGCTGGGCGTTCCGCCGGGCGAGGTGTTCGAGTTTTACCACGCGCGGTTTCTGGAAACGCAGAAGAAGATGGGGATCAGCTACGACCTGTTCACCCACACCGACACCGAGAACCATCACCGGATCGCGCAGGACATCTTCCTGACGCTGCTGGAACGCGGGCACCTCTACATCCAACAGCAGCGCCTGCTCTACAGCGAGACGGAGAAGCGCTTTCTGCCCGATCGCTACGTCGAGGGCACCTGCCCGATTTGCGGCTACGCCGACGCGCGCGGCGACCAGTGCGACAACTGCGGCAGCCTGCTGGATGCCGTAGACCTGATCAACCCGCGCAGCAAGACCGACGGCAGCACGCCGGTCGTCCGCGAGACGGAGCATTACTTCTTCGACCTGCCGGCCTTCATCGACCCGCTGCGCGAATACCTGTCCGACAGCAAAGAGCACTGGCGCGCGAACGTGCTGCGCGTGTCGCAGAACAAGGTCGGCGATCTCAAGGGCCGCCCGATCACGCGCGACATCGAATGGGGCATCCGGGTCCCGCTGGACGGGTGGGAGAACAAGCGGCTGTACGTGTGGTTCGAGGCGGTGATGGGCTACTTCACCGCCAGCGTGGAGTGGGCGCACAACACCGGCCAGCCCGACGCCTGGAAGAAGTGGTGGTACAACCCGGACGCGAAGATCTACAACTTCATCGGCAAGGACAACATCGAGTTCCACACTATCATCTGGCCGGCGGAGCTGTTGGGGATCGATGGGCTGTACGCCACCGAGGCCGACGGTCACATCAACCTGCCGTACGACGTGCCCGCCAACGAATTCATGAACATCGAAAGCCAGCAGTTCTCCAAGAGCCGCAACTGGGCGATCTGGATCCCGGACATCCTCGAGCGCTACCACCCGGACCAGATTCGCTACTACATCACCATGACCGCGCCCGAAACCCGCGACTCCGACTGGAGCTGGGACGGGTTCGTCACGCGCAACAACACCGAGCTGCTGGCCGCCTGGGGTAACCTGGTGAACCGCGTGCTGAAATTCGCGCACAAGCACTTCGACGGTGCCGTGCCCGATCCGGGCGAGCTGCGTGAGATGGACCGCGCGATCATCGAGCAGGTCGAGGGCAGTTTCGATCGGATCGGCGACCTGCTGAACGCGGTCAAGCTGCGCGACGCGCTCACCGAGACGATGGCGCTGGCCCGCGAGGTGAACGGCTACCTGGACCGCGCGCCGTGGTTCAAGGTCGTTAAGGAGGACCGGCAGGCTGCCGCGACCACGATCTACACGGCCCTGCGCTGCATCGACAGCCTGAAGACGCTGTTCGCGCCGTTCCTGCCGTTCACATCGCAGCAGGTGCACGAGTTCCTGGGCTATGACGGCGCACTGTTCGGCAAGCAGGCGATCCGGACCTACCAGGAATCCGAGCGCGCGCACCAGGCGCTGACCTACGATCCAGCCGGGGCCAGCGGCCGCTGGGAGCCGGGCAGGCTGCCGGTGGGGCAGGCCCTGCGCGAGCCGCAGCCGCTGTTTCGCAAGCTGGAACCGTCGCTGGTGGACGAGGAGCGCGCTCGCCTGGGCCAGCCGCGCGACGACGTCCACGTGCCGGGCGAGCGCCAGGCAAAGCCGCGATGATCCCCCGCCGCCTGGAATGGAGCGCGCTGGCCGCCGTTCTGCTGGTCTACCTGGCCCTGGCCGGGGCTTACGCCATCCGCACGCCGGACTGGCAGGCCCCGGACGAACCGGCTCATTACAACTACGTCCGGCAGATCGTTGACGATGGCGATCTGCCGGTGCTGGAGCTGGGCGACTGGAACCAGCCGTACCAGGACGCGCTGACCGCCGCGAACTTCGATCCGGCGCTGGCCGAGTGCAGCGCGCCCCCGGAAGGCGTGCCGTGCCCCGGCCTCGACACACTGGAGTACGAGGATCACCAGCCGCCGCTGTACTACCTGCTGCAGGTGCCAGTCTACGCGCTGTCGGACGGCGATCTCACCCTCATGCGGCTGTGGACGGCCGTGATCGGCGCGGGCGTGGTGCTGTGCGCCTGGGGGACGCTGCGGCTGGTGTTGTGGCGCTGGCCGGTCATGGCGCTGGCCGGTGCGGCGTTCGTCGCGTTTCTACCCCAGCGCCTGTCCGTCATGGGCAGCGTGAGCAACGACGCTCTGGCGGAGCTGGTCGCCGGTGGGATGCTGCTGGCGGCGGTCATCTATCTGGGCAACCGGCGCGACGGGGCGCCTCCCGCCCGGTTTGGCCGGGTGCATCCCGCGCTGTTGGGCGTTCTAGTCGGGCTGGCGCTGGTCACCAAGACGACGATCTACTTCGTGGCCGGGATCGCAGTGCTGGCGGTGCTGCTGCGCTGGCGCCGCGAGCGGTGGATCGTGCCGCACGGTATCCGCCAACTGGCCTGGGTGCTGGTCCCGGCGCTGATCATCGGCGGCTTGTGGTGGGCGCGCAACCTGTCCGTCTACGGCGGGACGGATTTCACCGGGCTGGGCCGCCACGACGCCGTGACCATCGGCCAGCCGCGCACCGGCGACTACATCGACACAATGTACGGCGGCAGCACGGGTGAGTACCTGGAAAACTACGCCACAACGACCTTCCACAGCTTCTGGGGCCAGTTCGGCTGGATGGCCGTGCCCATGCCAACCAACGTGTACCGCGGCCTGCTGGCCCTCTCGCTGGCCCTCGTGGCGAGCGCGATCGTCTTCGCGTGGCGCGCGAGCTGGCCCGGCACGTTGAGCGTTTACCAGCGCGACGGCCTGCTCGTGCTGGCGGCGGCGCTGGCGCTCGTCGTGGCCGCGTACCTGCTGTACAACCTGGATTTCGTGCAGTTCCAGGGGCGCTATCTTTACCCGGCGCTGATCCCGCTGGCGGGCGTGGTGGCGGTGGGCGCCTGCGGCCCGGTGTACCTGCTGCGCGAAACGCCGCGGGCGCTGGTCTGGCTGCCGCTGGCCGCGCTGTTCGGGCTGGCGCTTTTCGCGTGGTATGCGCTGGATACCTACCTCGTGCCGAACCTGCCTGCATGGTGATCCAGGCTCGATGTCAAGGAGGGCTGGCGCGAGATTAATAGGTGGTTAAAAACGCCCGTGCAGCGGTAATTCTGACTTTACAGGGCGTCCGAAGCGTGGTATAACTCAACTCAACCCTGCCGTGCGCGTGATCCGCACATAGTTTTGAGCCAACACCCAAACTAAGGGCATCCCCGTCTGGTCACGAACGCATTAGGTTAACTCCAAAGCGGGAGTGCCAGGTAGATGACCCACCTGCGAAAGCAGGTTCAAAACACAGCGGCACACGGCATGGCGGGAGGCCTTATCGAGCGCCCTCGTCCAATCGGACGGGGGCGCTGGTGTTTTAGTCTTGATTCCGGTTTCGCAAATCGTTATACTTCGGCCAGTCTGTGGCCAACCCCAGTTTCAGGATGCTCATAACGTTATGCAGCGTGAACGCGTCGCCGATGATATTTACGTCTTTACCAGCGAACTGTATGCCCAAGTCACCGCGGGAGCTATCATCACCTCGGAAGGGGCGATCCTGATCGATACCCTGGTGTTTCCCGAAGAGGCCCGCGCCATCAAGACCTTTCTGGAAACCCGCCTTAACTGCCCGGTCCGCTACGTGATCAACACGCATTACCACGCCGATCACACCTACGGCACCTGCTTTTTCGAAGGGGCCCAGGTGGTTTCGCACGCCAAATGCTACGACCTGCTAGCGACGCGTGGCCGGGAGGGGCTGCGGCAGGCGCAGCAGAGCGCGCCCGACCTGCGGCATGTGCACATCGTGCTGCCGCACATGGTCTTCGAGAGCGGCACGCTAAGCGTGCACCTGGGCAACAAGACGGTCGAGATGTGGCATTCGCCGGGGCACAGCCCGGACTCGATCGTGTGCCTGGTGAAAGAAGATCGCGTGCTGTTCGCCGCCGACACGATGATGCCGATCCCGTATTTCGTGGACGGCAGCTATGACGATTTCGTCCGCAGCCTGAACGCGTTGAAGGACGGCGGGTACGAGAACATGGTGCAGGGGCACGGCGAGGTAGTGCTGCGCGGCGAGATCGAGGAGATTATCCAGAACAACCTGGATTATCTGGCCACAATTCGCGCGCATGTCGAGCGCTGCGTGAAGAACCACGAGCCGCCGTCGGCCCTGAACGCAATCGACATCGAGAGCTGCGGCAAGAGCCGGATTCCCCTCAACGGGCTGGTGCAGGAGCTGCACCACGCCAATCTCCAGGCGCTGTACCACGATCTCCACGTCGCGTACGCCCGGCAGAGGTAATGGGGGCTCCTATCTCATCTTATTTGTCAATGACCGTAATCGTTGGCAAGAGCAGGCTATTCCGCAGTTGTTCCCCATTTGAGATGTCGGCTGGCGAGGGTGTGGGTCTTTCTGACTGATAGAGCGCCAATCTCAGCCCATAATCGCCCGGTGCGGCATCGCACGGAACGCTCAGCGCGCGCGTGTCCAGGACGGGTGTATGCGCTTCCCAGTATGCGGGAAGGCGAATGGGTTGCAGGTTGGTGCTGTGCCCAAGTGTCCCCATATCGTTTTCCATTGACACAATCGGTATATAGAAGTGATTTGTAGATCGATCGAGGTTCCACCAGGTCTCTACCGTAAACTTTTCGCAAGCATGAACGTGATCTCGGCTGAGCACAGCATCCAACAGGCTGAGATGTTCCCCAATTACGGTCTCAGAATGCACATCTTTCGGGGGAATTCGATATCGGAAGACACCCATATTCTGATAACTGTACACAAGTGGCAAGGGCAAGGGATCATCAAGTGGGTGAACCAGATAGTCGATCCCCCCGCGCTCAGCTTCGCGCAACAACTCGGCGCTATCCAGTTGCATGAGACGCATCCATCGCATGACTTCTGCTTCCAGTTCGCCCGCGCGGAAAAAGGCGACGAATACACCCAGGTCTTTGAAACTGCTGTAGAGGCTACGCATTGACCACATGCGAAATTCGGAGCTGTCCGATGCTCCATCCAGATCGCGGTACCAAAACAATGATGCGGTATCGGTGTTCTCCCGCGCCCAGTGGCCGATCTGGTAAGGCACCGAGGGCTCCGTTTCCTCGGCAATCAGGCGCGTCACACCTGTCACTTCAAGCGCCTGAACGACAACCAGTAACGCCACCAGCGCATAGAAATAAACGCTCCAGTGCAGCAGTGAGAGCGAGGCTCTGCGATCGTGCAACAAATACAATATAAGCCCAGCAACGGCGGCATACACTAGATACGTATTGGCACCTATCTCAACGGCCTTGCTGGCGGCGTCGAGAGTTTGTTCGACTGCTGTCTTGCCCGGGTTGTCATTCCCACTCCTGGCGTTAAATGGGGAGAGCATCAAACTGCTGATGACCACGATTATCAGCAGCACACCGACAATCACGATTGTCCGTCCTGCTAGCTCCCGCTTGAGCACGATCCATGTCCACACTCCCAGGGCGACAGCAATCATCGGTGGAGCCAACGGAATCTCGCCAATCAGGATTGTGTATGTGATCTGTGCAGTAAGTGCGACCCAGGTGGCGAATAGAAGAGGTTGTTCGCGGCGCCAGATGGCGGCACGATCACGCAGGAGAAACAGGAAGAACAGCACCACATGAAAAGTGGCGATAGACTTAAACAAGACCAACCCCAGCAACGCCAGAAATTCAATCCATGCGCGGGACCGTGGCAACTCTGCCCAATGATGGGCAAGGTGAACAATGAACCGGGCTCCGATCACAGTGAGCGGCAGCACAAGTAGCCGCGATCCTCTCGGAAACTGCGACACGATGGAGGTCAACGCCGGGAGCTCAAATGTTACCCATACCACCCGTAGAATGACCGACAGGAAATACGATGTGAAGATGATTGCCGCCGCAAATTCCATCCAACGTAGTTCGCGCGCTTCATCGCGAATATACCAGCGCCATATGTAGAACGTAGCCACCCCTAGGCAAACACCAAGCGGGACCTGCAACAGCCACATGAACACGATCTGAACCAGGAGGAACGGAAGCGCAGTCCACGATCGTTGGTTGAGCCGCATGGCGTACCAGGACAGCAGAGTCAGCGGCAACCACAACACGCCGATCCACAACTGCTGATCGGGTGGGAGAAAAGTGACGGCCGCTGGCAGGGCGGAACGGAAACATGGCCACCCGCAGTTGGAATACCTCAGCATAGGCTTGGAAATCCGTAATAGGAACGCCCCCGTCGGTTCCCGCATCGAGCACGCTTAGCAGAATTGGCAGCCCCGTGAGGGTTACGCCGGCAACGAGCAAGCCAATACTCAACAACTGCCGGCGTCCGTGCTTGAACCAGACTGGCAAACAGGCGATGCCAACGGTCGTTGCAAAGACCATTCCAGTAGGCGGGTGCAGGTTGGAGACAATACCGATCAACAGGCCAGTGGCGATCCACAGCCAGGATTTTTCCCGGTTGTCAGGTTCGTACGTGCGGAAAAACGTGTATGTTGCCAACATCAGCACCGGCATCGCTACCGTGCGCGGTAACATGGCATGCAGTCCGATTACATCCCAAAATGTTTTGAGCGACTCCATGCCGCTCGCTGACACGAGTGCAAGAATGAATCCCACCAGAAGCGAATCTGATACATGCCAGTAAAGCAAAGTCGCTGCTAGCAGGAAAGCTATCAGAATGGGTCCCCGCAGCAACGCCACAGCCTTAATGAACTGCCCGTCGGTGAAGGTCTTGGCAATGGTTTCAACGAGAAATAGAAATGAAGGTGTATAAAAGGAATAGGCATTCTGGTCGGAGATTACAAAGTCGCGCTGAAAGAGATTCGGGTCGATGTTCTTGTGATACATACTTCCAATCACGAAATGATCGGAATTCATTCCGGCCCAGGGTCGAGTCACCGCGACATCCCAAGTGTCCAGAGACACAACGAGGACCAGGAACAGCATAAGCAAGGCACCTGGCAGCAGTGATCGAAGTTGAGTGCGAGCACGCATTTAGTTTCTCCACGGTGAGATGGGATTCAATCCAGCATCCAGCAAAATCGGTGTGAGTCTGGGATAGCCTCGATAATCCCGTCAAATTCCAGGAAGCCTGCTCGTCACTCTAGCACATCTCCAGCATCATGACGAGCCCGCGCGGTTGGTGGATCGCACAGCGCCAGCATGTCGACGCTCGCCCACCCAAAGAAAAGCGCCCCTCCCGGGGCGCTGCGCGCGTTCTATCGATTGTGTCGTCGGAGTGTTCCGCCTTACCACCCGCGCCCGGCGATGCGCTCCTCGGCGGGCATGGCCGTCACGTTGATGCCCACCATCGCCTCACCCAGCCCGCGGCTGACCTCCGCGATAATCTTCGGGTCGGTGTAGTGCGTCGTCGCCTCGACGATGGCCTTGGCGCGCCGGGCCGGATCGCCGCTCTTGAAG
Organism: Aggregatilineaceae bacterium; assembly: GCA_040767355.1. Classification (GTDB taxonomy): domain Bacteria; phylum Chloroflexota; class Anaerolineae; order Aggregatilineales; family Aggregatilineaceae; genus LM3-B42. The sequence continues at coordinate 120,166 of JAXGOS010000003.1, forward strand.
ATGCCCGATCCGACGAACACGCCGTCCACGCCAAGCTGCATCATCAGCGCCGCGTCGGCGGGCGTGGCGATGCCGCCCGCGGCGAAGTTCACCACCGGCAGGCGGCCCAACTCCGCGGTTTCCTTCACCAGATCATACGGCGCGCCGATATCCTTGGCGTAGGTCATCATCTCGTCCTCGCGCATCGCTTGCAGGCGGCGAATCTCGCCCAGCACGGTGCGCGCGTGGCGCACGGCCTCGACCACGTCGCCGGTCCCGGCTTCGCCCTTGGTGCGGATCATCGCGGCGCCTTCGCCGATGCGGCGCAGGGCCTCGCCCAGGTTGCGGCAGCCGCACACGAACGGCACTTTGAAGTCGTGCTTGTTGATGTGATACTGCTCGTCGGCGGGCGTCAGCACTTCGCTCTCGTCGATGTAGTCGATGCCGATTGCCTCGAGCACCTGCGCCTCGACAAAATGCCCGATGCGGCATTTCGCCATGACGGGGATGCTCACCGCGGCCATGATCGACTCAACGAGGCCGGGATCGCTCATGCGGGCCACGCCGCCCTGCACGCGGATATCCGCGGGGACGCGCTCCAGCGCCATCACCGCCACGGCCCCGGCATCCTCGGCGATCTTGGCGTGCTCAGGCGTCACGACGTCCATGATCACGCCACCCTTCAGCATTTGCGCCAGGCCGCGCTTGAGCGTGTCGGTCCCTTTCTGGGCACCATTGTTCGATGTTGGGTTGTCTGCCATTATGTTCTCTCCCTGATTTATGGTTCACCGTGCGCGGACGGCCATGTCCGAATCCAACGCATCTCCTGACAGTGTCAATTCTCGCTAATCCAGCCGATGATATCGGCCACAATCGCGGCGTCGACGTACCCAGGCTGCTCGTACTCCGCTGGGCTGCTGGGGCCGCTGCCGCTCATCAACAGGTGATTCAGGCGCGCGTAGCTGATGAATGTCACGTTGTCCCGTCCCGATAACCCCTCCTGCCACAGTGCGAAGTCATCCATCGTCACCTGATAATCGCGCTCGCCTTGCAGAATAAGCAGCGGCCTATCCAGCGAGCGGGCGACCTTGACCGGATCGTAGTCGCGCAGGTCGATCCAGTAGGTCGCCGGTGCGCCGAAAAACATCCCGGGCGTGGCCGCGTTGAGGTTCTCAATCGCCTGCCTGACCTGTTCGAGCCGGTTGACCTGCTCGCGATCCTCGTCGGAAAGCTCGCCGTCCAGCCCCAGCAGATATTCGGTCTGAACCACGATCAAATCCTGCAGGGGGCGAACATTCCCCGATAGGATCACCACGCCAGCGACGCCGTCCGCCTCGGCGGCCACGCGCGGCGCCAGGTGGCCGCCCAGGCTGTGCCCGATCACGAAGACGCGATCCGGGTCCACCTCGTCCGTCTGGTGCAGCAGGCGCACGGCGGCGACCGCATCCGCGATCACCTCGTCATCGACCGTCATGCTCTCCAGAGCGGCCATCTTCCCAGCATGGACCTACGACCGCTTGTCGTAGCGCAGGGCAGCAACGCCCTGGGTGGCCAGGCCCCACGCCAGGTCGCGGAACGGCTTGTTGGGGCCTATCGTCTCGTCGCGGTCGTTCGGGCCGGATCCGTGCACCAGTACCACCGCCGGGAAAGGTCCCTTCCCCACAGGCAGCGTCAGCGTGCCGGGAAGCTCCCAGTCCGTGCCCTCATTGAGCACGATCGCGCGCTCCTCGAATGCCTCGGGATCGATGTAGCCGGGCAGATCGGCGGGAATGTCGGCGGCGCTCGCCTCGACTGGCACTGCCGTCTCGCTGGGCCGGAAGTACAGGCCGGTGATCTGGCCGCCCGCGCTGACGGAAGCTTGCATGTCGAGCAGCGCAGCATCAAACTGCATCGTGATCACGACGAGTGTGACGCCTTCAGCCTCGGTCACCTGGGGCGCGCCCACGAGCGCCTGAAACGCGCCGACCTGCTCAGCCAGCCCTTCCCACGTTGTCTGCATGGTGTCGGGCGGAAGCGCCTGCCACATCTCCGGCGAAAAATCGGCCACGGCCGCTTCGAAATCCCCCGCCAGCAAGTGATCCACCATGGCCTGGACAATCGCCTGAGGATCGCGCTCCTGGGCCAGAACCGGCGACAGACTCGCTGCCGCCAACACGATCACCAGGATGACCTGGCGAAATACACGTACCATAAACTGTATTCCTTTTCTCCCGGCGCGGCTCGCGCCGCACCAGGACTCCCCCTACAGAATCGGCGTGCGACGCACCGCCGGACCATAGCTCGCCTGCCACGCCTTCCAGGCTTCGCCTAACCGCCGGAACCCCTCTTCAATACGCGCAGGCGGCTGCGTCGCAAAATTCAGGCGGATATGCCGGTTACCGCCTCCATCGGTGTGGAACAGCGTGCCGATCGCGTAGGCCACGCCGTGCTGAACCGCCGTGACGTACAACTCCGCCGCAGTCGGCCCGTCGTCGGGCAGTTGGACCCATAGATACAGGCCGCCCGTCGGCTCTTCCCAGCGCGCTCCCGGCGGCAGGTACCGCCGCGCCGCGTCACAGGCCGCCTCGCAGCGCATCCGCAACTCGGCCCGGACGCGGTTCAGGTGGCCGACCAACGCGCCGCTCGCCAGGTAGAGGTGCATCGCGCGCTGGTTCAGGCCGGGTGTGCACACATCGGCTGCTTGTTTGACGCGCGCCAGCCGGTCGCGCAGGTCGCCCCCTGCGATCAGGTAGCCGATGCGCGTGCCCGGCAGCAGGATCTTGGAGAAGCCGCTGGCGTGCAGCACGCTCCCGTCCTCGTCCAGCGCCTTGAGCGGCGGCGGCGGCGCGCCCGCGTAGCCCAGCTCGTGATAGACCGCGTCTTCCAGCACGGGGATATTATAGCGCCGGGCGAGCTGCAAGAGCTGGCGGCGCCGGTGCAGCGGCATGACCGCGCCGGTCGGGTTGTGGTACGTCGGCGCGACGTAGATCAGGCCCGGACGCCGGTCTTCGAGCACGTTCTGCAGCAGGTCCACGCGCATCCCATCCGCGTCGACCGGGATCCCGACCGGGCTGACCCGCCGGACGTGGGCGATATCGAGCATCCCCAGGTAGGTGGGGTTGCTCGTCACCAGGGTATCCCCTTCGCCCAACAGGGCCTGCACGGCCAGATCGAGCGCCTGCTGCGCCCCGCCCGTGATCAGCACGTCGTCCGGGTGGCACTGGATCCCCAGCGAGGTCACATATTCCGAAATGCACGCCCGCAGCGGGGGGTAGCCCTCGGCATCTTCATACGTCACCGCTGCCGCGCCGTCGCGATCCAGCACAGTGTTAATCGCGCTACGCAGCGCCTCCACCGGCAGGAACTCCTCCGGCGGCGTGCCCCCGCTGAACGCGATCACGCCGGGCTGGCGGGCCATCCGAGTCAGCTCGCGCATGCTGACATTGGGCGCGCCCCCCTGTGACCAGCGCAGGCCGGACCCGCTCCGCACCGCGCGCGCGCCGGTGATGAACGTCCCGCGCCCCGGGTGCGCCGCGATCAGCCCTTCGTCCTGGAGCTGGCCGTAGGCGTTGACCACGCTGATGCGGCCCACCTTCAGGCGGCGCGCCAGATCGCGCGTGGGGGGCAGGCGGTCGCCGGGCGCCAGGTGCCCGTGCTCGATCTGCAGGCGAAGCTGCCGCGCGAGCTGCTGGTAGATCGGCTCGACCGAATCCTTGGCGATCAGAATCTCGTCCATGTCTTTATCTTAACAAGGCTCTAAGACCAGCAACAGGTCCAATCAGGACCAATTGTGATTTTCGCCGTCCGACAGCACGCGTCGGCGGTGCTCATCGATCACCTGGGCGTACAGGGCATCGTACTGCTCGGCGACATGGTGCCAGGTGAACTGCTGCTCGACCAACTGGCGCCCGTTGCGCTGCAAATGGCGCCGCAGCCGGGGATCCTGGAACAGCCGGAAGACGGCGTTCGCCAGCTCGTCGTCGGTGGTGCCCAGCAGCACGTGCTCCTCCGGCGTGACGGGGATGCCGTCGCAGCTCAGCGGAGTCGCCACCACCGGCGTCTCCATCGCCATCGCTTCCAGGATCTTGTTCTTGATCCCGGCGCCCAACCGCAGCGGGCTGATGAAGATCAGCGCGGACTCGAAATAGGTGCGCGTGTCCGGCACGCGCCCAGTGATCTCGACGCTCTCGGACGCATAGGCGCGCAGCTCCGGCGGGGGATTGCCGCCCACGATGATCAGCCGCGCGCGGGACATGCGCTGCCGGATGCGCGGGAAGATGTCGCGGACCAGCCGCAGCGCCGCGTCGCGATTGGGCAGGTAGTCGTAATTGCCGATGAACAGCAACGTCGGCTCGTCCGGCTCGTAGCCGGTTGGCGTCAGGTAATCCAGGTCCACGCCGTTGGGAATGACGGCGGTGGGTGTGGCCGGGTTCAGGCGGGTTAGCGCCTGGGCGTCCAGCTCGGTCAGCACGACGACGCGCTGGTAGCGCTCGAACATCCAGCTTTCATACTGGCGCGCCATGCGGAGCTGCACCCCCTTGATCAGGCGCGGGATGCGGCGCGTTTCTTCGGCCAGCGCGCGCTCCAGCCACAGGGTATAGGACTCGTACGGCACGATCAGGTTCGGGAGCTGGCTGGCCAGCGGCCAGTATTCGTAGACATGCACGCCGCCGAACAGGTGCACCACGTCGTACGCTCGCTCGCGGATGGCCTTGTCGATGGCCGCCCACATCGCCGGGGACCAGCTCTCGCTCGCCCGGCTGGGGAAGCGCCGGGCGGGCTGGCGCTGGCGCTGCCAGTAGCTGCGCAGCGACCGGCGCGGCTCCGGGAGCAGCGTCACGCTGTTGAAGTGCTTCTCGTAGCGCGGCACCTCGGCCACGTCTTCCGGGCGCTGGTAGAAGGCCAGCAGGTCGATGTGATAGCGCCGCGCCGACAGCTCCCGGGCCAGGTGATACGGGATCAGCCGGTCGCCGTGATACAGCGGAAAAGGCGGGCAGCGCGAAATGAGCAAGACATCCATAGGCTTATTCTCGATACATCACAGCAAATGGTCAATCAACTGCGCAAACCGCGCCGCGAACTGGTCCGCGGTGAAGTTCGCCAGGATGTGCTCGCGCCCGGCCTCTCCCATGCGCGCGCGCAGCGCTGGGTCGCGCAGCAGGCGCACCACGCGCTCGGCCAGGGCGGCCGGGTCTTCGGGCGGGACGAGGAAGCCCGTCACACCGTCCCGGATCGTCTCCGCCGGGCCGCCGTTGTTCATGCTGACGACCGGGCGCGCCATCGCCATCGCCTCCAGGTGGACCATGCCCAGCGATTCGAAGCGCGACGGGCAGACGACCACATCCGCCGCGGCGACGACCGGGCGCGGGTCCTCGTAGAAGCCCAGGTACGTCAGCGTCCGGCTGAGCACAGGATCCTGGCGGGCGTGGGTCAGCATCGCCAGCTTGTACTGCTCGTCCTTGCGCACGCCGAACACGTTCTCTCCCGCTACGGCGAAGCGCGCCTCCGGGACCTGGGCGTGCACGTGCTGGATCATCGCCTGGAAGACGTCGTGCCCTTTCACGTGCTGGAAGCGCGCCAGCATCACCACCAGCGGCACGTCCGGCCCGATGCCGAGCTTCGCGCGGATCGGGGCGCCATCCACGCCAGGGTGGAAGGTGTCCGGATTCACGCCGGGGAAGATCACCGGCACCCGGTCCGGCGGGACGACCGGGGAATGGCTCAGCCAGCGGTCCCGCACCGACGCCGAGGCGGCGGCGATCTGCGTCACGTCGCGCCGGAAGAAGCCGCGCTGCCAGGGGCGAACCGGGAACCACCAGCCGATCGAATACCATGTCACCGGGACCCGCGCCGCCTTCGCTGCCGCCGCGGCGAACGGCAGCGCGTGATAATTGCTCACTAGCGCGTCGATGTCCAGGCGATTCACCAGGGCGTGCAACTGGCGCGCCGCCGGCAGGCGAGTCCAGATGGCGGGGACGAACCACGTCGTCGCGCCGCGGAAGGGCAGGATGTGCACCTGGACGCCCAACTGGCGCGCGCCTTTGGCAAACTGGCCCTCGCCCGGCACGACCAGGTGAAGCTGGTAGCGGCCGGTGCTGAGCGCTTCAAACAGGTTGAGCTGGATCGTCTCGCCGCCGCCCAGGCCCGTGTACGACGAGACGAACATCAGGTTACGCTTGCCGGTCATCGCTTCACCGCGCGTTTGAGCGCCATCCCGATCCGCGTGGGGACGAGCAGGGCGGCCAACAGCCAAGCCGCGGCCATACCGTGGTATTTGCGCGTGTAGGCCAGCAAGTCCTCGAAATACACGCGCTGTGTCAGGCGCGGCACCTGGTCGATACTGGCGTGCTCGTCGTGGACCAGCCAGTAATCGGCCACGTAATGGATCGCCGCGCCCGTCCCCAGGATGCGCCGGCACAGGTCGTCGTCGGTGAAGAACAGCTTCAGCCGCTCGTCGAACCCGCCGATCCGGGCCAGGATGTCGCGCCGCGCCAGCAGGAACGATCCCGGCGCGACCTCGATCGGGCGGGTGCTGTCGCGCCCCCAGCCGTCGTACCACATCCGGCGGCGGCGGCGCTCGCGCGGGCCGCGCAGAATCGCGCCCACCAGGGTATAGCTCAGCACGAAGTCGGCATAGCCCGCCAGCCGCGATGCGGTGAAGATCGCGCGGCCATCGGCGAAGCGCTCCTGCGCGGTGAGGGCGCCCACGCCGGGCTGTGCGTCCAGGTATTCCACCACGCGCGCCAGCGGCTCGACGATCACGGTGTCGGGGTTCAGCAGCAGCACGTACTCGCCCGCCGCGGCCTGGATGCCCCGGTTGTTGCCGCCGGAATACCACAGATTCGCGCCGGTGTCAATCAACGTCACGCTCGGAAAGCGCTCGCGGACCATGCCCGCGCTGCCATCGCGCGAGCCATTATCCACCACGATGATCTCGTGGGGAAAGTCGCGGCTGGTCCGCTCCAGCGACTCCAGGCAGCGGGCCAGCTCGTCGCGCGTGTTGTAGTTACAGATGACCGTCGAGAGGCGCATCCCGTCCTCCTACAGGGCAGCCCAAGTATAGCGTAAAAGAAACGGCCTGAAGAAGGGCGAAAACGCAGCGACCACAGCCACGACGCCGATCTCGAGTATAATTGCCCCGGTGCGTGGTAGGCAGAAGGTCATTGAGCATGAAACGGTCCTGGGGCTGGGCGGTGCTGCTCCTCATTCCGATGGCGCTTTACACGCTGGGGCTGGCCCACGGCAGACCCAGAACAGCCTATTCGCCCTCGACCGTGCAAAACGCCTGGCTCCACCCGGTCACAGTGTACCACCCGGACGAGTTCGCTTACGTCGGTCTCGCCTACCGGATGCTGCACACCGGCGAGTGGAACCCGCACTATTATCACAACCCGTCGCTCAACATCTACTCCAACATCGGCATGTTCGCCCTGGCCGGGGCCAGCGATCTGCCTGTTAACCTGGACTATAACGATCGCGCGATCGCCCCGTTCGCGCTATACGTCACCGCCCGCTACCTGTCCGCGCTGTATACGCTGCTGGCCGTCGCGCTCGTTTACGCCGCCGGGCGGCTGGCCTTCGGAGCCTTCGCCGGGCGCGCCGCCGCCGGGCTGGTCGCGCTGTCGCCATTGATGGTCCAGCACGCCCATTACGCCACGCCCAACGCCCAGGCCACCCTGCTCACCACCGTGTCGCTGCTGGCCGCGCTCGTCATCCTGAAAGACGCCCGCCCCGCTCGCCTGCCGGAGAGCGCGCTGTATGCCCTGGGCGGGCTGCTCGTCGGGCTGACGATGGCCGCCCGCTACAACTTCGCGGTGATCGGGCTGGTGACCGGGCTGGCTCTGCTGACCGCCTGGTGGCGCCACCGCCGCCCGCTGCCGGTGATCCTCGGCTTCGGCATGATGCCGCTGGGGTTCGCGCTCGGCACGCCGGGCATCGTCTTCGCCACGGATGAGGTCACCGGCCAGATTCGCGACATCCTGGACTGGTACCGCGTGGCCGGCGGCGGGCCGGGCTTCACGGCGGGGCGCGGGCCGGACTCGATGTTCGTCCACTGGCGCTATCTGGCACTGGTAGGCATCGGCCCGCTCGCTCTCGTGGCGGCAGGGTTCGGCGCGGCAAGCGCGATCGCTGCGTGGCGCCAGCGTTGGCAGGGCGCGTGGATCGGCGCGGTCCTGCTGGCCTACCTGGCGGTGTATACCGCGCTGGCACTGCCAGGGATTCGCCTGCAGAACAACCTGCTGCCGCCGTTGATCCCGGTGCTTGCGGTGCTGGGCGGGGCAGGCGTCGCGCGTCTACGCGCCCAGTGGCCGCGGCTGGGCGGGGCAGGCGTCGCGCGTCTACGCGCCCAGTGGCCGCGGCTGGCCTGGGCCGGGCTGGCGCTGGCCTTCGCCTGGATCGGGGCGCTCTCGCTGCTGTTCGTCTTCCGGATCGCCACACCGGACAACCGTCTGCGCGCGCAGGAATGGATCTACGAGCATGTCCCGCGCGGCAGCCGCGTGCTGCTGCTGGAGCCGTACAACGTCCCGCTGGACCCGCTCGATTACGAGACGGCCTATACCTTCGCGGGCGAGCGCACGCCCGAACAGGTCCAGCGCGCGCGGGCGCAGATCATCGTGTATGCCGACGCGTTCCCGCACGCCGTCCTGCGCGATCGCGCGCGGTCGGACGAGGCGAGCATCGCCCGCGAAGAAGGTATCCGCGCCATCCTGCGCGACGAGTGGATCGAGCTGGTGCGCTTCCCGCGCATGCCTTGGCCCGCCGCAAACCTGACGCCGGACGACGTCAGCTACTGGCACCAGTTCGAGATCGTGGTGTACTGCAACCCGGCGGATTGTCCGGTCGAGGGATACTAGCGGCCCACGTGCCGCACCTTGCGCCCGATCAGCATGGTGGTGAAATTGAACGGCCACGGCGCGACGACGCGCAGAACTGCGCCGAGCGCGTCGGCCAGCCGCGAGGTGCGGTAATACCCTTTGGCGCGGAACGGCCCGCCCAGCCCCCACAACGTGTAACTGTGGCTGGTGGGGACGCACAACACCACCTCGAAGCCGGTCTGCTCCAGCGCGGCGATCAACTGGTGCTGGGTGTAGGTGCTCTCGTAGAAATCGTCGTCGGTGAGGACGCTCTGGCCCCGCAGCCGCCGCTTGAGCCGCACCAGCCGGTGCACCACGTTTGGATAGGGGATGGTCAGCACCAGCGTGCCGCCGGGGACGAGCACCCGGTTGGCCTCGCGCAGCCCGGGGATGATGCCGTGTTCGAAATGCTCCAGCACGCCGAACGACAGGTAGCCGTGCAGCGAGTTGTCGGCGTAAGGCAGGGCGTGAACATCACCCACCTGCAGGTCGAGCGCGGGCTCGTAGGCGCGCGCGGTGTGCAGCGCCCGCTCGGCGTAGTCCAGGCCGATCACGGTGAAGCCCATGGCGCGCAGCTTCATCAGCACCGTCGCCAGGCCGCAGCCCGCCTCGAGGATGATCCCCTCTTTGGACAGATAGGCCGGGTAAACGCCCAGTGTTTCCTGGGTGCGCTTCTGGTCCAGCACCTCGAACTCGATATCGACGCTGGCCTCGGCCCAGATGTCTTCCCACGATTGGCGTGTCTTGTCGTACAGATCGCTCATCTCAGCTCGCTCGAATCTCCGCTACCAGGGCCATCAGGCGCGCCATGCGCTGGTCGTAGGTGTGGTGGGCGTGGACGTGTGCCTGCCCCGCCGCCGCGATGCGCGCCCGCTCGTCGTCGTGCGCCAGGTAAGTCGCCACCAGCTCGCGCAGGTGATCGTGATCGCGGTAAGTGACCAGGTGCTCGCCGGGAGTGAACCACTGCGCCACGCCGGGCCGGTCGTCCGCGATCTGGAAAGTGCCCACGCCGCACGCCTCGAACAGCCGCATGTTGCCGCCGTAGCGCATGAAATCGCCGTGCGTGTTGACCGTCAGCCGGGCGGCGCCCGTCACGCGCAGCATCTGCTCGCCCAGCGCCGGGCCGCGATAGTACGGGCGCAGGGCGGGCGGGACCTCGTGCACGCTCCAGATGCCCAGGTCGAAATCGCGCAGCGCTTCCAGGGCCGCGATCCGCTCGCTGTACAGGTGGTGCGGGATCAGCGTCCCGACGAAGCCGACGTCGCACGCGTACTGCTCGCGCTCGGCGTCCGTCAGCTCGAAGGTGTGATGGAACTCCGGGTCGCAGGCGGACATGGGCAGCGTTTCCATGCGCCGCGCGCCCAGCTCCAGCCACTGGATGCCGTGATAGTGGTCGTTGACGATCACCAGGTCGTAGGACCGGGCCGCGGCGCGCTCGACCGCATTCGAGAACACGATCGGCGACACGCCGCTCAGGTAGACGATGGCCGCGCCGGACTCGGCCTTGACCGCCGCCACCGTTTCCGGGTATATCACCCAGTTGCCGCCGGTCAGGAAGATCGCGTCGGGGCGGGTGCGGGCGACCATCTCGACGAAGCGCCGGTTGCGCAGCCGGTAATCGGGATGCAGGCGCGGCGCGCGCTGGGCCAGCGCGGTCGCCAGCGTGCCGGGGCCCCGCCGCCCAGTGAACTTGTGCAGGCGGCTGGCGCGCGCGCCGAACAGCGCCGGATCGCTGCGAATGAACGCCTCGACCTCGTGGCCCAGGCGGCGCAGCGCGCGCGTCCAGAAGAAGGCGCCCTGCGACGGCGGGAACAGCAGCGGCTGGTCCTCGGGCTTGAGCGCGGCCTGGCGCGCCTTCGCCAGTTCTTCGGGGTGGTGCAGATCGGCCACGATCAGGATTTTCATGGAACTCCCGCCTTGTCGAGGGGCGCCGGGACGTGCGGCGGCGCGTCGATGGTGGACTGCTGCCACAGTTCCAACAGCAGCAGGCGGAACACGACCTCCACACGCTCGATCGCACCGCTGAAGTGGCGCGCCAGCAGCGTCTCGAGCGCGGCCCGCTCGAACAGGCCGCGACCCAGGCTGCGTTCGTCGAGCAGCACGGCGCGCACCCGCTCGCTCAGCACGGTATCGAACCAGCGCAGGATCGGCGTGCCGAAGGGCTGTTTGGGGCGCTGCACGGCGAAATCGGGCAGGTCGGGGCGCATCGCCTCGCGCAGGATGACCTTGTTTCCGCGCAGCCGCAGCGCGGACGGCACCCGCATGGCGAACTCGAGCAGCGGCGGGTCGAAGAACGGCACGCGCGCCTCAAGCGAGTGGGCCATCGTCACCTTGTCCAGCGACAGCAGGCCGTTGCCGGGCAGCCAGGTGTGGATCGCCAGCGCCTGGGCCAGGTCGCCAGGATCGTCGGCCCAGGCCCGGCGCAGGATCGCCGCGTAGGTGCGCTCTTTGTGCTGCGCGCCTTCCCAGGCAGCGCGCAGCGCCGGGCTGTAGAGCTGGTCGCGCAGCGCGTCGGAGAAGGCCAGCCCCTCGAACGACGCCAGCCGGCGCAGCCCTTCGTCCAGCGGCAGGAACAGCGCGCGCCACTCCGGCAGGTAAGCGGGCAGCGCGCCGATGATCCGCCGCCGGCGCAGCGCGGGATACAGCGTCTCGACGCGCCCCCACGGGCCGCCGACCAGCCTGCGCCGCGCCCCGCGCGAGACCAGCCGGTCCAGCCGGGCCGCGGTGTCGATCACCCACGGGAAGCGGCGGTGCGAGCGGTAGCCGCAGAACAATTCGTCGCCACCGGTCCCGTTGAGCACCACCTTGACGTGCTCGGCGGTCACCTGAGCCAGCGCCTGGAGCGAGATGATCGACGGGTTGGCGTTCGGTTCGTCGTGGTGGTAGACGTAGGCCAGCAAGAAGTCCCACCAGTCGTCGGCGGTGATGATCTGCTCGTGGTGATCCGCGCCGAAGTGCCCCGCGATGCGCCGGGCGTTGAGCGTCTCGTCGTCGGGATTGTCCGCGCCGCGCCCCACGTCGTAGCCCACCGAGAAGGTCTTGATCCGCCCTGGCTCCAGGCGGCTCATCAGCGCCAGCATGGTCGCGGAGTCGACCCCGCCGCTCAGGAACAGGCCCAGCGGCACGTCGCTGCGCAGGTGCAGCCGCACCGAGTCGATCAGGCGCTCGCGGGCTTCGGCCACCACGGCTTCGCGGCCGGTCGGGCGGTCGAGCGGCGTCGGGTACCGCGTGTTCCAGTGCTCGACCAGCCGCGTGCCGCCGCCCTCCACGATCAGCGCGTGGCCGGGCGGCAGGCGGCGGATGCCCTCGTACAGCGTGTCGGTCCCGATCATGTAGCCGAAGCTGAGGAACGTGTCGAGCGTGGCCAGGTTCAGGCGGCGCGGCAGCGAGGGATCGGCGAACAGGGCTTTGGCCTCGGACGCGAACAGCAGCCGCCCGTCGTGCTCGGCCAGGTACAGCGGCTTGATCCCCACGTGATCGACCGCCAGCACCAGCCGCTCGGCGCGCTCGTCCCACAGCGCGAAGGCGTACATGCCGCGCAGGTGGCCGAACACGTCCAGCCCGAATTCTTCGTAGGCGTGGACGAGCGTCTCGGTATCGGCCTGGGTGCGGAACGTGTGGCCGCGCGTCTCCAGCTCTTTGCGCAGCTCGACGTAATTGTAGATCTCGCCGTTGAAGACCAGCGCAAGGCTGCGATCCTCGTTGAAGATCGGCTGGTCGCCGGTGTTCAGGTCGATGATGCTCAGGCGGCGCATCCCCAGCGCCACGCGCGGCGCGGAGGCAGGCCACTGGAAGAAGCCGTCGCCATCCGGCCCGCGGTGGGCGATGGTCTGGCTCATGGCGCGGACCAGCGCGGGATCGGCGCGCCCGGCGCCGCGTTGATCGATGATGCCAACGATTCCGCACATAGGTCTATCCGCTCATCCTAACTGCCGCTGCCAGTAGCGCCCGATCATCGTCCCGCCGGGCATGGCAATGGCCAGCCGGTAGATCAGGTCCCAGTCGTCTTTGGCGATAGCCCCGCTGGCCAGCACCAGCCCGATATAAGCCGGGGCGCCGGCGCCCGCCGCCACCAGGGGATGGGCCCCGCGCAGCGCGAGCACGATCCCGGCCAGGACCGCGCCCGCCGCCGCCAGCCGGACCAGGCGGCGGATCACATTGGCCCACCAGCCGGGCGGGAAGGTGAACGACCGGACCAACAGCGCCAGCACGATGCACTCCGCGACCAGGCTGGCGACCGCCGCGCCCGGCACGCCGATCCGCGGCAGCAGGAGCAGGTTCAGGGCGACGTTGATCGCCAGCCCCGCGCTGCGGATCGCCAGGGTACGGCGCTGGCGGTTTTCGATCAGCAGCGCCTGGGCGAACACGTTGGCAACCATCGTCACCACCGTATACCAGATCAGGATCCGGAGCACATCGGCGGTGCGCGTGTATTCCGAGCCGAACAGCAGCGCCGCCAGCGGCACGGCCAACAGCGACGTGAAAATGCCGATCGGCAGGCTGATCACCAGCGTGAAGAACGACAGCTTCTCGATCATGAACTCGAACATCGCGCGCATCCGGTCGGCGTAGGCGCGCGACATCATCGGGAAGACAGCCACCAGCACGGTCGTGCTCAGCAGCTCGATCACGCCGAACACGATCACGAAGCCCGCCGTGAGCTGGCCGGTACCCTCGGCCCCGATTAGCGCGGTCGTGATCAGCTTGTCGGTGTGGGTATAGGCCAGCGCCAGGAACGCCGTCAGCGCGAGCGGCGCGCCGTTGGCCAGCAGGCCCAGCGCCACGGCGCGATCGACCGGGAAGGCCGGGCGCGTCCCGCCCCGCAGCAGCACGATCCAGTACGCGCCGGTCCGCAGCAGACCCGCGATGAGCGTGGCGGCGTACAGGCCCCACAGCCCGCCATCGAGCGCCAGCGCCGTCCCGGCCAGGATCACCAGGACGATGATGTGCACCGTGCTGATGATCGCCGGGATGACCATGCGCTCGGCGGCCAGAAGCTGGTTGTGGCACATGTTCCCCAGCACGTCGACCAGCAGGTTGATCGCGGCCAAGGCCAGCAGCGCGCGAAGCTCGGCGTCGTAGCCGAGCAGGATCGCCGCCAGCATCAAGACGGCGTAGCCCGCGCCCGCCAGCAGCGGCTGCATGCTGAGCGTCGCGCCCAGGTAGCGGGATGCTTCAGCCGGGCGCTGGGCGACGTCGCGCACGACGATCATGCCCATGCCGAACTCCGGGATGGCCGCGCCCACAGCCAGCAGCGCCCCGATCGTGCCGTAGATGCCGTACCCTTCCGAGCCCAGCCAGCGCGCCAGGACAAGCTGCCAGACGAACGTCAGCCCTTTGGCCGCCACGGCGGACAGCGCCAGCGCCGTCGCGTTGCGGGCCGCGCGTTTGGCGACCGCCGACGAAAACCCGGGAGCGGGATCGGCGGACTCCGGCAGGCCGGGCGCGGTATCGAGCATGGACGCTTATGCCTTCAGGAAGTCCTCGCGGATCGGCGAGAAGGTATCCACCAGCCGTACGCGATCGCTCAGAAGCTGGATCGTGTGCGGCACGTCCGGCGGGACGGTGATCATGTCGCCCGGACCCAGGCGGTGCGGCGCCTTATCCAGGAAGAATAGCACCTCTCCCGCCGCCACGTACGTCACCTGCTCGTGCGGGTGCGAATGGGGCGGATCGGGCTGGTCCGCCGGGCCGTCCTCGAAGTCGATGACGACCATCATCAGGTGATCGGTGTGGGCCAGGTAGCGGGTGCGCCCCGGCGCGATCGTCTCGCGCGGGACCTCAGCCTGTTTGACTGCGCTCACTGCGAAGCTCCTTTCTGGCGGCTCAGCACGCGGTCGTACACGGACTCCAGCCGGGCGACCACCTGCGGCCACGTGAAGCGCGCACCGACCAGCTCGCGCGCCGACTGCCCCATACTAGCGCGGCGCGGGGCATCGGTCAACAGCGCCCGCAGGGCTTCGCTCAGCGGCTCGACCGCCCGCTCGACGACCAGCCCGGCCCCGGCAGGCTCCACTTCGGGGAAATGGCAGCCGGGCGTCAGCACGACGGGCAGCCCGCATGCCATCGCTTCGAGGGCGGCCATCGAGAACCCTTCGCCCACCGCCGGCAGCGCGAACACGTCCGCCGCCGCCAGCGCGGCCAGCTTGTCCGGCCCGTCCAGCATCCCGGTGAAGATCACTCGCTCCCCCAGGTCGTGCTCGCGAGCCAGATCGCGCAGCGCCGCCAGCATCCCCTCGTCCGGCCCGGCGATCACCAGGCGGGCGTCCGGCACGCCTCTGGCGGCTTCGGCAAAGGCGGGGATCAGCAGGTCCAGCCCCTTGCGCGCGTGCAGCCGCCCCAGGAACAGGGCGACCGGCCCGGCGCCCAGGCCCCACCGCGCGCGGAACGCCTCGCTGGGCGGCAGCGCCGCGAACTCGGCGAGATGCACGCCGTTGGGCACCACGCTGATCCGGTCGTCGGGCAGGGACAGGCCCCGCGCCGCCCAGATCGCGCGGGCGTCGGCGGCCTCGTCCTCGGTCAGCGCGATCACGTGGTCGAAGCGGCGCATCAGCCCGCGCCCCACCAGCCGGTCCCAGCCGCGCTTGATCGCCGGGCGCCCCGTGTCGAGCGGCAGGGTGCCGTGCGGCGAGACGACCAGCGGCACGCCCAGCGCGTTCGCCACTGGCGCCACGGCCAGGTTCTCGACCGTGCGCAACTCGTGGCAATGCACCACGTCGATCCCGCGCTCGGCGATCAGGCGGCGGGCGGCGCGGCCCATGCCGAGCGGCGAGGCCAGGTTGAGCCGCCCGCGCAGGGTGTTGCTCGCGTTGCGGACGCGGATCACGCGCACGCCGTCGACGATCTCCTCGCGGACGGAGATGCGCGCCGCCGGGCTGAGGGTGTCGGTGGTCAGCACCCAGACGGTGTGGCCCGCCTCCGCCAGCGCGCGGGTGAGGTCGGTTGCTGCCCGCACGACGCCGCCGTAGGCCCAGGCGGGCGCGTAGTAGGGGATCACATGCAGCAGGTTCATGCCCATTTCCGCCTAGAGAAACTTCCGCTTCGCCAGCAGCCCCAACCGGATCGCTTCCGCCACAGGATCGCCGAGCATATAGCGCAGATTGGTCTCGCCCAGCGAGAAGCGCGTCCGGCGCGGGTAACGCACTTTCTGGATCAACCCGACATCCCCGGCCACAAAGCGCACAGGCCGATAGTCCGGCATGGGGAAGGTCACGCCCAACCCGGCCAGTACGTGCAGGTGAGGGAAATTGACCCCGGCCTTCAGCGATCCTTCCAGGCTGGTCCAGTAGCGGGCGTTGATTTCCAGGATCTTGACCTGCCCGTCGCGCTGGTCTACGCGCAGATCGACGTGCGCGACGCCCGTCCAGCCGAGCGCCGCCATCAGCCGCCGTGTGACGTCATAGACCTGCTCGTCGTGCACGAACTCGATGCCGGCGGGGGGCGCGAACGCGCCGGGCCGGGCCATGAATCCGCGCTGGATGGTGTAAGCCAGGAACGCCCCATCCTGGCACAGCACGCTACAGTCGATATCGTAGCCCGGGAGCAGCTCCTGGACAATCGTCAGGCCCTGGGCGTCGGGCTGCTGTTGGAGAGCGTCGCGCAGCGCGTCCGGCGTGTCGAACTGGCGAATACCGTTGCCGGAACTGCCGCGCACCGGCTTGATCAGCACCGGGAAGATGAGCGCGGCCAGCCGCCGCTCGAACGCGTCATCGGCCGTATACAAGATGGTGGCCGGGCAGGGCAGGCCCTGCTGCTCCAGAAACTGGGCGAGGCGCCACTTGTTCACCACCGTATCAAACGCGTCGACCGGGGGCGTAGGCGCCAGCCGGACGTCCGGTGGCAGGCTGGCCGCGTGCTGGGACAGGAAGCGCACGTCATCTCCTAACACCGGCAGCAGGACATCGGGCCGGACGCGCCGGATCACGTCGTGGGCAGCTGCCAGGCGCTGCTCATCGGTCGCCAGGGGCCGCACGTGAAACGAGGTCCGGTGCCGCGAGAAGCGCAGCGGCACAGCCGCCTCGTCCGATACGACATGCAGGCTGAGTCCCGGCACCTGGCCCAGGCAGCGCGCCACTGGCAGAGCCACCTGGCCGCCACCGTCCATCATCATCACCGAAACCTCGCCAGCACGTTCGTTTGACTTACCGTTCATCAAGCCTCACTTGGTGCGCGACGCCGCTGGACGCGGGAACCAATCCAGCCCACAACCGCGCCAGCGCCACCGCCTAAGGGTCAACACGAAAGGGTCCGCTACGGACCGCTAGGGCGCCGACAGGCGGCCCGGTGCGCCGTCCGGGCGCGCGCCGAGCAGGGAATCACAGGCAGCAGGTCCATGGCGCCTCACGCCGGTTTGCGCGCGACGACGACCACGCCGGTGCTGTGCAGGGCGCCCAGGCGAACCAGCCAGCGATCCAGCCGGGCCAGCGCGCGCAGCAGCGGAATGGCGATGCGGTCCGGCAGCGCGAGCTGGGCGGTGACATAGCCGGTCACGGCAGGCTTGCGCTGGGTCTGCTCGATGACAAAGCGTCGGGTGACCAGCTCGGTCCAATCCTGATCGCGGCCCGCTCCCTCGAACGGCGACAGGCCATCCGCCTGGATGCTGGCCTTGACTCGCTCCGGCGCATGCCGGCCAAAGCGCACCAGACCGCGCAGCTTCTCGCGGTAGGAAACCTGGGTGGGCAGCACCAGCGTCAGCGCGCCAGCCACCAGCGTCGTCGACAGGGACTCGTCGCCCAGTGTGTCGGAGATCCAGAACAGGCCGCCCGGCTTGAGCGCCGTGAAGATCTGATCGATAACGTGTTCCAGGCGCACCAGGTGGTGCAGCACGCCTTTAGCCACGATCACATCGTAGGTCACGGCGGGCAGGTCCAGCGCGTTGAGGTCGGCCACGCTGTAGGTGACCGCGCCCGGCACCGCGTCCCGGATCGACTCGTAATAGGCGCGCCCCACCGCGATCGCCCGATCGCTGATATCCACGCCATGCGCCGCGGCCCCGCGCTGTGCCATGGCCAGCGTCAGCCAGCCCGAAGCGCACCCCAGCTCCAGCACCGCCATGCCGGGTTTGACGCGCGACAGCAGCGCGTCGATGTCGCCCGCATGGACCACCACGTTATGGCGCAAGGCGCGGTGATAACGCCAGTCGGGCGGCACCTGCCCCGCCTGTTCTTCGGCCACGCGACCCCACAGGTCCCCCTCAGCGGCCAGTTTCTCTTGATAATTCAGGTCATCCATAAGGCGCCTCTCTCGGAACGGTCCGGCGCTCTGCGCGGCGTGTCTTGATCCGGTCCCACAGACTCGTGACCGCATAGGCCGACAGAATGAACACGAACGGGTCTGCCGGAGATCGGTAGCGGGTCGAGGGATGGAAAATCAGATACGTGGCTGTGATGGTCACGAAGACGATCACCAGCGGGCCGATCGACAGGCCGCGCCGCCACGCGCTCCACAGGCCGGCCACGCCCAACAGCAGCAGCGGCCCAAAGGTGGCCAGGTGCACCACACGCGCCACCTCGAACGCCGTCGAGTGGTACTGCAGCACGGCGTCGTCGATCAGGTACGGATCGGGCGGCAGATCGTAGGGCATGATCGCCGGGCTCCACAGCACCCACAGCTTGGTCCAGAACAGGCGCGGCCAGTCGCCGGGATTCTCGCGCAGGTAATCGAGCGCCTGCTGGCGGTGCCAGCGGTCCGATTCGACTTCCGTCAGGGTGTCGGGGGCCAGTTCGATGCAGTTGACCCACTGCGCGTCCCAACCGCGCGCCAGATAATCCGCCACGCAGGGATTGTTGCCCTGGTGCAGATTGCTGCCGCCATTGGTGCTGATCAGTACAAACGCATCGTGCAGTCGAATGTTACGGATCATCCACGGGGCGAGCACCAGCGCGGCGGCGACTCCCGCCGCCAGGGCCAGCCGGATCGCCGCCCGCAGCCCGATCTGCCGCCACCACCACAGCGCCAGGAGGGGCAGCATCAGCAGGACGAAGGCTTTGGTAAGCGCCGCCAGCCCGAACAGCGCGCCGAGCAGGGCCGCCCCGCGCCAGTCGCGCCGGTCGCGCGCCTGGTAGGCCAGCGCGATCCCGGCCGCCAGCAGCAGGATGAACAGCCCGGTATCGTTGAGCGTCAGGTTCTGGTAGAGCAAATAGGGGTACAGCCCGTAAAGAGCAGCCGCCAGCAGTCCGACCCTTTCCCCAGCCACGCGCCTCCCAACCCAGTAAATCAGTAGCACAGTCAGCACGTCCAGCCCAATCTGGACCAGCGCCACGGCCACCGGATCGCGCCCGAAGACCTCATAAACGCCCACCAGGAAGAACGGGTACAGCGGCGGCAGGTCGGAATCGCCGTCACGGTCATCGAAGCGGGTATAGCCGCGCCCTTCCATCACATTGACGGCGTAGGTGTCGTATCCCGACGTCTGCAGCGAGAGCGTGTCGCTGAAGAGTGCGATGAACGCCAGCCGTCCCGCCACGGCGAGCAGCACGATCACGCCCAACCAGCGCGGCGCGGTCATCTGTTTGAGCATGGTGACTCCCGGTATTATACGAAGGATGCAGGTCCGCGATGCTGCGCATTTCCAGGCCGCCCGCATTGTACCGTGCCAGAGACAAATAGGGCTACAATAGCGGTATGCGACGCGTAGCTTTCGAGAACGGAGGGTAAGTGAACGATGGCTAACCCGCTCATGGTCTTCGAAGACATCAAGACCGTCCCTCGCCGCCGGTTGTTCACGTTGGCGGGCGTACAGTGGCTGGTGACGCCCTGGGCCTGGGCCAGCGTGCCCGGCTTTCTTGCCGTGGGAATCGTGCTGGCCATGATCATAGGGGCGGGCGACTCCGGCGAAGAGCGGCTGCTGCTGGGCGCCGGCTATGGCATCCTGCTGCTGATCGCCAATGTGCTGCACAGCGTGGGGCACATCATCGGCGGCAAGCTGGTCGGTCACCCGATGGATGCCAACCTGGTCACCGCCACACGCCAGATCAACATCTATCGCGGCCACCAGGGCCACCTGCCGCGGCGCGTCCACCTGGGGCGGGCGCTGGGCGGCCCGGTGATGAACCTGTTGGTGGGCATCATCGCGCTGATCGTTGGGCAGGCCGTTGAGGGGCAGTTGATCGACGCGTTTGGCATCATCAACCTGGTGTTTGCCGTCCTGGCGTTCGCCCCCATCCCCACGGTCGATGGCGAGGTGATCTGGCGCGAATTACTCAGATAGACGGATCGGCCCAGGACGGTTATAGTAGTGTCGCTCCTCGCATTACGAGAAGAATTGAGGCAATCACCAGCATGGCGAAACACATTGGCATTCTGACAGCGGGCGGCGACAGCCCCGGCCTGAACGCTGCCATCCGCGGTGTGGGCAAAGCGGCACAAAACTCGTTTGGCATGAACGTGATCGGTTTTCGTGACGGCTTTCGCGGCCTGATGGAAAACCGCGTCATGCGCCTGGAAGGCAGCGCGCTCTCCGGCATTCTCACGGTGGGCGGCACCATCCTCGGCACCAGCCGCGACAAGCCGCACAAGATGCCGATGGGCAACGAATTCCTGGATATGACCGATGTGATCGTTGACAATTACCACCGCCACAACCTGGACGCGCTGGTCTGTCTGGGCGGCGGCGGGACGCAGAAGAACGCCTATCGCCTGATGCAGAAGGGGCTCAACATCATCACCCTGCCCAAGACGATCGACAATGACGTGGCGATGACCGACACCACCTTCGGCTTCGATACCGCGCTCGGCATCGCCACCGAGGCCGTCGACCGCCTGCACAGCACCGCCCACAGCCACCACCGCATCATCGTGGTGGAGGTGATGGGCCACAACGCGGGCTGGCTGGCGCTGGGCGCGGGCATGGCCGGCGGCGCGGACGTGATCCTGATCCCCGAGATCCCGTACGATGTGGAGAGCGTCGCCGGGGCGATTCTCCAACGCAGCCAGGGCGGCAAGCGCTTCAGCATCGTGGTCGTGTCCGAAGGCGCGCTCTCGAAAGAGGACGCTGCCAAGGTGCGCGAAGCGGAAGCGGACATGGCTAGCGCTAGCACGAAGAAAGAGAAAAAAGCCGCTGAAGCCCGGCTGCAAGAGCTGACCGCTGCCCAGATCGAGAGCACCGTCCGCCTGGCCCGCCAGCTCGAAAACCTCACCCGCCTGGAGTCGCGCGTGACCATCCTGGGACACCTGCAGCGCGGCGGCACGCCCTCCGCGGCGGACCGGCTGCTGGCGACTCGCCTGGGCACGGCCTGCGCCGAGATGATCCAGGACGGCATCTACGGGGTGATGGTCGCCGCGCGCGGCGACGGCACCGAGCCGGTCCCGCTGGATCAGGTGGCCGGCCGGCGCAAGACCGTCCCCCCCGACCACCCGTGGATCATCAGCGCCCGCCGCCTGGGCACCAATATGGGAGATTAGCTGTGCGCCGCTGGATAGGACTGCTGGCGCTGTTGGCCCTGCTGGCGCTGGCCGCGTGCGATTCGGAGAAGGCAAGCGACCCCGCGGCGACGGCGACGCAGGCCGCCACCGCGACTCCCCTCCCGCCCACCGCCACGGCCATCCCACCGACCGCCACCACCAGCCCGCCCACCGATTCGCCAGCGCGCTCGGAACTCGCCGGGCCGACGGCCACGCCCGGCGCTGATTATACGCCGCTCGAAGGGCACAGCCTGGGTCCGGAAGACGCCGCGCTGACGGTGGTGATGTACGGCGATTTCCAGTGCGAGCCGTGCGCTCGCTACGCGCGCGACCTTGAAGTGCTGCGCAGCCGCTACCCCGACGCCATGCGCCTGATCTGGCGCCACCTGCCGGACGCCCGCGCCCACGACAAAGCGGCGCTCGCGCTCCAGGCCAGCGAAGCCGCCGCCGCTCAGGGGCAGTTTTGGCCGATGCACGACCAGTTATTCACCCACCAGGCCGAGTGGCGCGATCTGGCGCCGGAGGACTTCCGCGCCGCGCTGAGCGACTACGCCGCGACCGTCGGGCTGGACGTGGACCGCTTCGACGCCGAGCTGGACGCGGGGGCCTATGCCCCCCTGATCGACGGGGCGCTGGAGGATGCCGCAGCGCTCGAGCTCGTCGGCGCGCCCACGCTGCTGTTCAACGGCATCCCTTACAGCGGGCGCGACGATCTGTTCGGGCTCGAGGAAGAGGTCCGGCTGGCCCTGCTGGCGCCGCGCCAGTTTGCCGCCGCCCCGCCCATGACCATCGACCCGGCGGGGCCGCTGCGCGCGACCATCGCCACCGAGAAGGGCGACATCGTGATCGACCTGTTCCCACGCGACGCGCCGATCGCGGTCAATGACTTCGTCTTCCTGGCCCGCAGCGGCTGGTATGACGACAACACATTCCATTACGTGCTGCCAGGCTACCTGGCCCAGACCGGCGATCCCAGCGGCACCGGGCGCGGGAGTCCGGGTTATACCATCCCCGGCGAGCACGACAACGGCCTGACCTTCGACCGGGCGGGACTGGTGGCCATGGCCCACCCGCCGGGCACGCCCGATGGCGCGGGCAGCGAGTTTTTCATCACGCTGGCGCCGCTGGCGCCCCCCGAAGAATGGAACGGCCAGTATACGATCTTCGGCGTCTTGGTCGATGGCCTGGACGTGGTCCAGAGCCTGACACCGCGCAACGCCAACGACCCGATCAACTTCCCGGATCCGCCGCCGGGCGATCGCGTGATCAGCATCACCATCACCGAAGGCGGCGGGTCCTGATACACGAGGCTGAACATCCTATCGCACACAACCAAGGAGGAACGATGCGCATACTAATCACCGGTTCGAGCGGCCAGATTGGCACCAATCTGGGGCTCCGCTTGCAGGAGGAAGGGCACTATGTCTTCGGGGTGGACCAGCGCCCCAATACCTGGACGCACGAGATCGAAACGCTGCTCCAGGATCTGAGCGTGCCCTACCAGCGCAATGAGAAGGGCATCGGCGGGGTGGATTATCCGAAAGACCTGGACGTCGTGGTGCACCTGGCGGCCAATGCCAAAGTGCACGAGCTGGTCGAACAGCCCGACCGCGCGTTGAAGAACATCGTGATGACGTTCAACGTGCTGGAATTCTGCCGCCACAACAACCTGCCGATCATCTTCAGCAGCTCGCGCGAGGTCTACGGCGACATCCACCGCTACATCACCGAGGAATCCTACGCCGACTTCGCCTTCACCGAGAGTCCTTATTCAGCCAGCAAGATCTCTGGCGAAGCGCTGATCTATTCCTACGCGCAGTGCTACGGCTTGCGCTATCTGGTGTTCCGGTTCAGCAACGTCTATGGCCGCTTCGACAACGACCTCGAGCGCATGGAGCGCGTGATCCCGCTGTTCATCCGCAAGATCAGCCGGGGCGAGCCGATCACCGTGTACGGTAAGGAGAAGGTGCTCGACTTCACGTATGTCGATGACTGCGTCGATGGAATCCACCGGGGCATCGACTATCTGGTGGGCGGTGGCGAGGCCAACCACACGATCAACCTCGCCTACGGCCAGGGCAACAGCCTGGTGAATATGGCGAAACTGGTCGGCCAGGCGCTGGGCGTCGAGCCGAACATGACCATCGAGCCGTCGCGCGTGGGCGAGGTGACTCACTACGTGGCGAACATCGGCAAGGCGCGCGCGCTGCTGGGCTACAACCCGACGACCACGCTCGAAGAGGGGATTCCGAAAGCGGTCGCGTGGTCGACCGAGTGGTGGGCGAATCACAAGGACGAATGATGGACACCTTCCGGGCAGGCCCGCTCCGGGGCGCGGGGATCGGGCTGCTGGTGGGGGCGGGTGTGAGCCTCGCGCTGACTATCCCGCTGATGCGCCGCCGCGCGCCCGGCAGCCCGGACACGCCCGCCGATTTCGCCATGCCCTACGAGCCGGTCCGCTTCCCCAGCCGGGACGGGCTGCGGCTGGGTGGCTGGTGGATACCGGCCCCGGCGGCTCCGCGCGGCACGGTGATCCTGTGCCCCGGCCAGCGGACGAGTATGAACGATGATCTGGTGCACGCGGTGCCGCTGCACCGGGCAGGATTCAACGTCCTGATGTTCGACTTCCGGGCGCATTGTCTGTCGGACGGCAAGCTGGTCACATTTGGCGCGCTCGAACAGCGCGACCTGCTCGGTGCGCTGGACTTTCTGGCGCGGGAGCGCTGCGTGGTGTGCGCCGGGGTGCTCGGCTTCAGCATGGGCGCAGGCGTGGCGCTGCTGGTCGCGGCCCAGGACGAGCGGATCGGCGCGGTGGTCGTCGATGGCGCCTTCACGCAGGGGGTGCGCCTCCTGACCGGGTGGGGAGCCGCGCGAGGGCTGCCGCGCCCGGCGGCGAGCGCACTGGCCTGGGCGCTGATCCTCGCCGGATCGGCCCGCGCCCGCTGCCGGCTGGACCGCGTCGCGCCGATCCGCATCGCCGGGCAGATTCGCGCGCCGGTGCTGTTCATTCACGGCGACGAAGACCCCTTCGTGTCGCCGGACGAGATCGAGGCGCTGGCCGCCCGGGTGGCGGGTCCGGCCCAGGTGTGGCGCGTGCCGGATGCGGGACACCGCCAGGTCTTCGACCGCCATCCCGGCGCCTATCAAGCGCGCGTGGTGGCATGGTTCGAGCAGCACCTGTAAACGCGACAAACCGGGACAAGCCCGGTTTGTCTGGTACCTATCGGCCCGTTTTCGGGCCGCCGTTACTACAGCATCTCGTGGGGATCGGGTTCATCCGCCCGGCAGCAGCCAAAATACGCCAGGGCCGGAACCATCAAACCAATGACGATATGAATCAGCCAGAAGACCAGAACCTCGTTTTCGAACATGACTGCACCTCCCCACGCTAACCGCTGAGGTACCGGTGCGGACTGGCGAACGCAGGCGGACCGCGTCCTTACCTATATTTAACCATTAATAGCCCGGTAGAATCAAACAACCGAATTTGATACAATCTCGAATTATGCAATTTCGGAAGGGCGCTGTGAGGAAAAAAAACGGCGGTCCAGGACGCGCCCCGGACCGGCCATCAGATGTTGAAGCGGATGATGATCATGTCGCCGTCGTGGACGATGTACTCCTTGCCTTCCAGGCGCATCTTGCCGCGCGCCTTGACCTCGTTCACGCTGCCGGCGTCGATGAAATCCTCGTACGCGATGACCTCGGCCCGGATGAAGCCCCGCGCCAGGTCGGTGTGAATGGCGGCGGCGGCTTCGACCGCGGTGCCCCCTTTGCGCAGGCTCCAGGCGCGGACCTCGTCATCGCCATACGTGAAGAAGCTGTGGATGCCCAGCAGCTCGTACGACAGGTGGATCACCCGCTCGCGGCTCGGCCGGTCGATGGCGTATTCTGCGAGGAACATTGCCACGTCATCTGGATCGTCGAGCTGGGCGATCTCGGCTTCGAGCTTGCCGCGCAGCGTGATCACCTGGGTCTGCTGGTGGGCGTAGTCCAAACCCGCCGCCGGGTCGCGGTCGTCGTCGCCGGCGTTGAAGATGACCAGCACCGGCTTGAGCGTCAGGAAGCCATAGCCGCGCAGTGACTTGTGCTCCTCTGGCGTCAGAGCGACGTCGCGCAGCGGCTGCTCGGCCTCGAGCTGGGCGTGCAGCCGTTCGAGCAGCGCTGTTTCGATGGCGTTCTGCTGCCTGTTTTCGACCTTGCCTTTCTTGCGCTCCTCGTCCAGCCGCGCCAGCCGGTTTTCGACGCTGAGCAGGTCCACCAGCAGGAACTCGCCGTCGATCGTCTCCAGGTCGCGGATCGGGTCGATCGTCTCCTGGGGATGCGGCACGGCCGGGTCCTCGAACGCGCGGACGACGTGCACAAAGGCGTCCACCTGCTGGAGCTCGTTGCGCATCGGCCCGCTCAGGCCGCCCTGCCCGATGCCTTTGTCCAGCCCGCCGATGTCGGTATAGGTGACGGTGGCGTAGGTGGTTTTCTTGGGCTTGAAGACCGCGCTCAGCCGGTCGACGCGCGCATCGGGCACGTTCACGACGGCGGTGTGCACCTCGAGCTGGCCGGACGAGAACGGCTCGGCGGGCAGGCTGAGGCCCGTGAGGGCGTTGAAAATGGTGGTCTTGCCGCTGTTGGGCAGACCGATGATCCCCAGTCGCATGTGGCTCGGTCCCGGTTAAGCATGGTACGACCGGCAGGGCCGGTCGCGAAGGCGTGAGTCTGTTGTCAGTATAGCGCGCGGGAGGGGAATGTGCGAGGCTGAAAGAGATGTGATATTTTTCACAAGTGTGAAGGCCGTCAGGCGGGCGCCTGCCAATGGTCATTGTCGAGCGCCCCCCCGCGGGCTATAATTCCGCGCAGCTTTTTTCATGGACGCGCCAATTCATGTGCCAACTGTGACCGGTTCGACAATTAGCCGACAGGACTAGGACAATGCCTGACTACAAGCAAGGACTGCTGGAGCGTCTGCAGGGGCGGACGGCGAAGGTGGGGATCATCGGGATGGGGTATGTGGGCTTGCCGCTGGCGGTGGAGTTCGCCAAGGCGGGCTACACGGTGGTGGGGCTGGACGTGTTGGCGGAGAAGGTGGCGCAGCTCAACCGGGGGGAGAGCTACATTCCGGACGTGGCGACGGCGGAGCTGGCGCCGCTGGTGGCGGCGGGCAAGCTGCGGGCGACGACGAGCTACGACGACCTGCGGGACGCGGACGCGATCAGCATCTGCGTGCCGACGCCGCTGCGCAAGACGAAAGACCCGGACATGAGCTACGTGATTGCGGCGGCGGACGCGGTGGCGGGGGTATGTCATCCGGGGCTGCTGGTGGTGCTGGAGAGCACGACGTATCCGGGGACGACGGAGGAGGTGATCCTGCCGCGGCTGCTGGGGAACGGCCTGACGGTGGGGGAGGATGTGTTCGTGGCGTTTTCGCCGGAGCGGGTGGACCCGGGCAATCCGACGTACGGGGTGCACAACACGCCGAAGGTGGTGGGCGGGGTGACGCCGGCGTGCGTGGAGATGGTCAGCACGCTGTACGCGCCGGCGGTGGGGCAGGTCATCCCGGTGTCGTCGACGGCGGCGGCGGAGATGGTCAAGCTGCTGGAGAACACGTTCCGGGCGGTGAACATCGGGCTGGTGAACGAGATGGCGCTGATGTGCGCGCGGCTGGGGGTGGACGTGTGGGAGGTGATCGAGGCGGCGGCGAGCAAGCCGTTCGGGTTCATGCCGTTCTACCCGGGGCCGGGGCTGGGGGGGCACTGCATTCCGATCGACCCGCTGTACCTGAGCTGGAAGCTGCGGGCGCTGAACTACACGGCGCGCTTCATCGACCTGGCCAGCGAGATCAACACGCAGATGCCGTACCACGTGGTCGAGCTGGTGATGGGCGGGCTCAACGAGGACGGCAAGGCGCTGAAGGGGGCGCAGGTGGGCGTGCTGGGCATGGCCTACAAGAAGGACATCGACGACGTGCGCGAGTCCCCGGCGCTGGACGTGTACGAGCTGCTGGAGGGCAGAGGCGCGCAGGTGAGCTACCACGACCCGCACGTGCCGTCGGTGCGGCTGTCGGGCGAGCGGGCGGCGCACAGCACGCCGCTGACGGCGGATTGGCTGGCGGGGCAGGACGCGGTGGTGATCGTGACGAACCACACGGCGTTTGACATCGACTTCATCCTGCAGCATGCCCGCCTGGTAGTCGACACGCGCAACGCCACGCGCGGCCATACCGGCTCCGCGCGCGTCGTCCGCCTGTAAGCCAGGGACCGGGCCGGCAGCGCACGGGAGCCATTGGCGGGCCGCCCTCGCTGCCCCGGCCCGGAACGGATCGGCGACAACGTGATGCGCCTGTTCATCGCCTCCGGCATCTTCCATCCGGAATCCGGCGGGCCGGCCACGTATCTGTACCGGCTGCTGCCGGAGTTGCAGGTGCGCGGATACGACGTGCGCGTGCTGACCTTCGGCGATGACCCCGCCGGCGGATACCCCTATACCGTGCAGCGCATCCCCCGCCGCGATTTTCTCCGCCGCACCGCCGAATACGCGCTGGCCTCGCGCGCCGCGATCCCCTGGGCCGACCTGATCTACATCCACAGCGCGGGCCTGCCCCTCTGGCCCAGCGCGCGGAACAAGCCGCGCGTCCTTAAGATCGTGGGCGACCTGGCCTGGGAGCGCGCCGTCCGCCGCGGCTGGATCGCGCCGGACGAGGACATCGACCGTTTCCAGCGCGCGCGCTATGATTGGCGCGTGGAGTGGTTCAAGCGGCAGCGCGCCCGCGAAGTGCGTGGCATGGATCGCGTGATCGTGCCGAGTCAGTACCTGCGCGAGATGGTGATCGGCTGGGGCGTCGAGCCAGAGCGCGTGGCGCTGATCTACAATGCGCTCGACGAGGATGCTCCGGTGAGCGCGCTCACCCAGGCCGAAGCGCGCGCCGCGCTCGACCTGGACGCGGGTCCGCTGCTGCTCACCGTCGCCCGGCTGACTGCCTGGAAAGGGATCGACCACCTGATTCGCGCCATCGCCCAGGTCCCGGACGTGCGGCTGGTGGTGGCGGGCGACGGCCCCGACGAGGCGCGCCTAAGCGCGCTGGCGGACGCCGCAGGCGTGGCGGACCGGGTGATCTTCCTGGGCCGCGTGCCCCGCGACCGGCTGGCGATCTATTTCCGCGCGGCGGATTACACCGTCCTCTATTCGGGCTACGAGGGCCTGTCGCACACCCTGCTCGAATCGCTGCGCGCCGGAACGCCCGTCATCGCCAGCGACAAAGGCGGCAACCCCGAAGTGGTGCGGCACGGCCAGAACGGGCTGCTGGTGCCGTACGTCGATGTGGGCGCGCTGGTCGAAACGATCCGCGCGGCGTTCTCCGGCGAGGTGCGGGCGCGGCTGGCGGCTGGCACCGCCGCCGGCCTGGAGCGCTTCCGCTGGGCAACGCTGGTCGAGCAGACGGAGCGAGTCTTGGAGAGCGTATGCACGTCCTGATGATCAGCCTGGACAACAGCCTGCTCGGCGACCCGCACGGCAACACCGTCCAGCGCCACATCGAATACGCCCGGCGCATTGGCGCGCTGTCGATCGTCGTCTACAACCCGTCTGCGCGGGCCAGGCGCGTCACGCGGCTGTCGGACCACCTGATCGTCTACCCGGCGAACGTGCCGGCGCCGCTGTGGTTCCCGGTCGCGGCCGTTCGCCGCGCGGCGCGGGTCCACCGCGAGCGCCCCGCCGACGTCGTCACCACGCAGGACCCATTCTCCACCGGGCTGGTTGGCCTGGCGCTGAAATGGCGCTTCGGCCTGCCGCTCGACGTGCAAAATCACGGCTCGTTTTTCGACAACCGGGACTGGATCCGCGAGCGCCCGCTGCGCAACCGCGCCTTGCACGCGCTGGGCAAATTCGTCGTCAGGCGCGCGGACACTAACCGCGTGTTGACCGAGGGCGAGCAGCGCCACTACCGGGCGCTGGGCATCCCCACCGAGCGCGTGACGGTGCTCCCCACGCCGACGCACGTGGACATGTTCGCCGTGCCGGTACCGGAAGCGGACCTCGCCGCGCTGCGCGCCCGGCTCGACCTGACGCTGGAGAACCCGGTCGCGCTGTGGGTCGGGCTACCGGGGCCGGTCAAACACATCGAACTGCTGCTGGATGCCTTCGCGCGCGCCCATGCAGCCCTGCCCGCCGCGCGGCTGGTGCTGGTGGGCGATTTCTCCGGGCGGCCCGATCTGGCAGCGCGCGCCGAGCGCGAGTACGTCCGGCTGGCGGGACGCGTGGCGCACCAGGACCTGCCGCCGTATTACGCCCTGGCGGATGTCTACGCCCACAGCTCGCGCCACGAGGGCTTCGGCAAGGTGCTGGTCGAGGCGCTGGCCGCCGGGACGCCGGTCGCCGCCACGCGCAGCGACGGCGCGGAGGCCATCGTCCGCCACGGCGAAACCGGCCTGCTGGCCGATCACACGCCAGAGTCGCTGGGCGACGCGATCCTGGTCCTGCTGCGCGACCCGGCGCGGGCGCGGGCGATGGGCGCGGCGGGCCGGGCGGACGTCCTGGCCCGGTTCGACTACGAGCGCCAGTTGGACGCGGTTGTGGATACTTTCCGGCGGACGCTCGAGCTGGCGCGGGCGAGGCGATGAGATGCGCTGGCTGATGATCACCCGCAAGCTCGATCCCGCCGACGAACGGGCCGGTTTTATGATCCGCTGGGTCGAGGCGCTCGCCGCCCGGCTGGATCACCTCGACGTGATCTGCCAGGAAAGCGCCAACCCGCCGCTGCCCGCCAACGTGACCGTCTACAGCATGGGCAAAGAATCCGGCACGGGGCGGATCGCGCAGGCGGCGCGGTTGACCGGGCACCTGCGGCGGCTCGTCCCGGGGGCGGACGGCGTGTTCTGCCACATGATCCCGCGCTACGTGATTTTCGCCGCGCCGTGGGCCCGGCGGCACGGCAAGCCGCTGCTGCACTGGTACACCCACCGCCAGATCTCGCTGGAGCTGCGGCTGGCCCGGCGGCTCGCCACGCGCATCCTGACCGCCGCGCCGGGCAGTTACCCGCTGCCGTCGGCCAAAGTAGTCGTGATGGGCCACGGCATCGAGGCGGACCTGTTCCCCGCCAGCGCGGGTGAGACCTCCCCGCCGGAGATGCTGATGATCGGGCGGCTGTCGCGCATCAAGCGCCAGGACTGGCTGCTGCGCGCCGCGTCGAAAGCGCTGGCGGGCGGCGCGACCGGCCCCTTCCGCGTCGCCTTGGTCGGCGGGGCGGTCGAGCATGAGCCGGACGTGCTCCCCGCGCTGCACCGGCTGGCTGAATCGCTCGATCCCGCGCCGGAGGTCGTGTTCACCGGGGCGCTGCCGCACAGCCGCGTCGCCGAGCTGATCCAGGGCTGCGCGGCGGCAGTCAACCTCAGCCCGCCGGGCCTGTTCGACAAGGGGGCGCTCGAGCCGATGCTGGCTGGCAAGCCGGTGATCGTCACCAACCCGGATTTCGTGCCGCTGCTCGGCGAGGCGGGCGATTGGCTGCTGCTGCCGCCGGACGCCTCCGACGACGATCTGGCGGACCGCATCGTGCGCCTGCTGGCTCTCTCGCCGGAGGAACGCGCTGCGCTCGGCGCGGGGCTGCGCGCGCGGGCGCTGGCCGCCCATTCGCTCGACGGCTTGATGGACCGGCTGGTCGCTTTGATGCGCGAGGAGGCGGGCCATGCCTGATCTGCTGTACCTGGCGAACAGCCGCCTGCCCACCGAAAAGGCTCACGGCTTGC
This sequence comes from Aggregatilineaceae bacterium, assembly GCA_040767355.1. Taxonomy (GTDB): domain Bacteria; phylum Chloroflexota; class Anaerolineae; order Aggregatilineales; family Aggregatilineaceae; genus LM3-B42. The sequence goes on from JAXGOS010000003.1 coordinate 151,112, forward strand.
AGATCGCGCAGATGTGCGAGGCCTTTGCCGGGGCCGGCTACGCCGTGACGCTGGTCACCGCCCGCCGCCGCAACTCGCCGCAGATGCGCGCCGCCGGGGACCTGTGGGCGTATTACGGCGTCGAGCGGACCTTCGCGCTGCGCCGCCTGCCCTGCCTGGACCTGTTCCGCGCGATCCCGCCGGAGCGCGTCCCGCACGTCGCCTTTCTGATCCAGACGCTCACTTACCTGCTGGCGCTGGCGCTGTGGCTGCTGCCGCGCCGGGCAGACGTCTACTACACGCGCGACCTGTTCATCGGCCTGCTGATCGCGCTGGTCCGCCCGCGCGCCACGCTGGTCTACGAGGTCCACCAACTGCACCGTTCTCCGCTGGGGCGGCGGGCCCAGGGCTTTGTGCTGCGCCGGTCATGCGCCATCCCGATCACCGGGCACCTGGCCGAGCGGGTCCGCGCGCTCGGCGCGCGGCGCGTCCAGGTGGAGCACGACGGCATCCGGCGCGCTCGCTTCGCCGGTCTGCCCGCGCGGGCGGACGCCAAGGCGGCCCTGGGCATCGCGCCGGAGGCGTTCGTGGTGGGCTACGCGGGGCGGCTGCACACCATGGCCATGTCCAAAGGGCTAGATACGCTGGTCGACGCCATCGCCCGCGCCGCGGAGGCCGGGGCGGAAATTCACCTGCTGCTGGTCGGCGGGCCGGAGGCGGGCGTGCAGAGTCTGCGCGAGCAGTGGGCCGCGCTCGGCCTGCCGCCCGACCGGCTGCACGCGGTTGGACAGGTCCCGCCGGACGACGTGCCGCGCCACCTGGCGGCAATGGACGTGGGCGCGATGCCGCTGCCCTGGACCGAGCACTTCGCCTATTACGCCTCGGCCATCAAGCTGTTCGAGTACATGGCGGCGGGCTGCGCCGTGCTGGCCTCGAACCTGCCGAGCACGGCGGAAGTCGTGCGCGATGGCGAGTCGGCGCTGCTGCCCCCGCCGGGCGACATCGCGGCATTCGCCGATGCGCTGCTCCGGCTGTGGCGCGATCGCGATCTGTGCGCGCGGCTGGGCGCGCAGGCCCAACAGGACGCGCAACATTACACCTGGGAGGCGCGGGCGGCGCGCATCCGGGCCTTCATCGAGGGGGGCGGCTGATGCGCGCCGGATTCCTGACGCCCGACCTCAGTTCGTCCTATGGCTGGGCGAGCTACGCGCTCGATCTGGCGCGCGCGCTGAGCGCGCTGGGCGTCGAGATCGTCGCGCTGACGCAGCCGGGCGCGGCGCTGCCCGCCGACCGTGACTGGCTGGCCGGGGTCGAGCCGGTCCTGCCGGCACTGGTCCCCGCGCCGCGCGGCTTCCTGGCCCGCTCGCTGCTGGCGGTGCCCCGCGCGCGCCGCGCCGCCGCCGGCTGCGACCTGCTGCACGTCATCGCCGAGCCCTACGCCCCGCTGGGCGCGTGGATCGCCGGGCGCCGCCCGCTGGTGGTGACGGCCCACGGCACGTACGTTCCCCAGACCGTCCGGCGGCGGTGGGCCGGCGGGCTGTATCGCGCTGCCTACCGCCGCGCGCGGTTGATCGCCGTCAGCCGCTACACGGCCGAGCAGGTCCGCGCCGCCCTGCCGGGGACCGACCCGGTTGTCATCCCCAACGGCGTGACCTTCGCCCGGTTCCAGGCGCCCGCGCCCGCGCCGGACAAGCGCGGCCCGACCGTCCTCGCGTCGGGGGGAGTCAAGCGCCGTAAGGGCACGCACCTGCTGGTCGCCGCGCTGGCCCATGTGCGCGAGGGGGTGCCGGACGTGCAACTGGTGGTGACCGGCCGCCAGGACGACCCGGCCTACCTGGCGGACGTGAGGGCGCAGATCGCGGCGCTGGGCCTGGACGATCACGTGCTGCTCGCCGGGCAGATTCCCGGCGACGCGCTGCTCGGCTGGTACCAAAACGCCGACGTGTTCGCCCTGCCCTCGCTGAGCGTGGGCGAGCGGTTCGAAGGCTTCGGGCTGGTTTTCCTGGAAGCCAGCGCCAGCGGCCTGCCGGTGATCGGGACGACCCGCAGCGGCGTCGAAGAGGCGATCATCGCGGGCGAAACCGGCCTGCTCGTGCCCCAGGACGATCCGGACGCGCTGGCCGGGGCGATCGCGCGGCTGCTGCGGGACGAGCCGCTGCGGGCGCGGATGGGCGCCGCCGGGCGCGCCTATGCCTGGACGCAGGACTGGTCCGCTGTGGCGGGGCGGGTGAAGGACGTCTACGCGGCTCTGGCCTGACCGCCGCCGCGTGTGTTATGCTAAAGACGCTTTGATGATCCCAAATTGGTACGCTGCATGCACATCGTCATCCTGAGCGACACGCTCCCCCCCGACAGCCCAGGGGGAGCCGGAAAGATCGCCTGGCAGCTTGGGCAGGGGTTGATCGCCGCCGGGCATCGCGTCACGTTCGTGACCAGCACGCGCGGCCCGTCGGCGCTGGAAGACCGCCAGGGCATCCCGGTCCACGCGATCCACTCGAACTATGCCGAGCGCTGGGTCGCCTGGTTCGGCCTGCTGAATCCGCAAACAATCGTGCCGCTCACGCGCCTGTTTCGCAAGCTGAGGCCGGACGTGGTCAACGCGCACAACATCCACCAGCACCTGAGCTACCACAGCCTGGTGCTGGCGCGGCGCGTCCGCGCGGCGACGGTCTTCACCGCGCACGACGTGATGCCCTTCGCCTACGCCAAGCTGACTCGCTTCATCGACCCCAACCGTCCCGACCAGTGCGACGGGTGGGATTACCGTCTGCCGTTCGGCTACAATATCCGGCAGATGCGGCTGCGCTGGAACCCGGCGCGCAACCTGTCGATCCGGCACACCATGGTCTACTACATGGACGCGCGGGTGGCAGTGAGCGGGGCGCTGCGCGATGCCCTGCAGGCCAACCGCCTGCCGCCGTTCGAGGTAGTCCACAACGGGATCGACCTGGACAGCGTCGACATTCCCGAGGTGAGCGTGCAGGTGCTGCGCCAGCGGTATAAGCTGGAGGGGCGGCGCGTGATCGTGTTTGGCGGGCGTCTCAGCCGCCACAAAGGGGACCGGCAGTTGTTCGCCGCCCTGCGCAAAGTCAAAGAGCGCGTGCCGGACGTCGCCCTGCTGGTGCTGGCTCGCCCGTCCGATTACACCGAGCGGATGCTGCGCGACAACCCCGACCTGAGCGACCAGATCGTGCTCGGCGGCTGGCTGGAAGGCGGCGAGCTGATGGCAGCGTACCGGCTGGCGGACGTGGTCGTGTCGCCGTCGGTGTCGTTCGACTCGTTTCCGACGGTGAACCTGGAAGGCATGGCCGCCGGGGCGGTGCCGGTGACAACGTGCTTCGGCGGCGGGCGCGAGCTGGTGCAGGATGGCGAGACCGGCTTCGTGGTGAACCCGTACGATATCGACTCGTTGGCCGACCGGCTGGCGCGCCTGCTGACCGACGATGCGCTGCGCCACCGCATGGCCACGGCGGGCCGGGCGCGAATCGAGGCGGAGTTTACGCTGGAGCGGCAGGTCCACAACATGCTGGCCGTCTACGAACGGGCGCTGGCGCGGCGCGGAAAGAAGCGGGCGCATGGCTGAGGGTCACGTCCCTGCGGCGCGCCGGCCATCCGCCCTGGGGCGCGTCCTGGCGCTGGGCTTCGGGCTGGTCCTGGCGCTGGCCCTGATCGAGATCGCGGGGCGGGTCGCGCTGGGATTCGAGCCGCTGCCCGGCTGGGCCCAGAGTTTTTACAGCCGCGCCGGCTACGAGCTGCGCCCGCACGAGCGCTACATTTACGCCAGCCGCGACGGCGAATTCGAGAACGAGGTCCGGACCAACGCGCGCGGCCTGCACGACGTCGAGCACGCGCTCGAAAAACCGGCGGGGACGTTCCGCATCCTGATCCTGTCGGATTCCTACGGGCAAGCGCGCGAGGTCCCGCTCGAGGCCAATTTCGCGCGGCGGTTGGAGGCGGCCCTCAACGGCAGCGCGCCCGCCGGGACGATCTTCGAAGTGATCAACGCGGGGCAGTTCGGCCTGGGCACGGCGCAGGAATACCTGTATTACACCGTCGAGGGGCGGCGCTACGATCCCGACCTGGTGCTGGTGGGCTTCTACGTCGGGAACGACGTGGTCGACAACCACGCGCCGCTGATCAAAGCCTGGAACAACGTGGAGACGGTCGACTTTCCGTATTTCTCGCCGGATGGGGCGCTGCACCAGCCGGGCATGGCGACCGGGCGGCGCGTTCTGTCCTGGCTGCGCCAGAATACGACACTGGGCCACCTGGTCGCGCGGGCGACAGGCAGCAGCGCCAGCGCCGACCGCGTCGAGGTGGGCGGTGATGACGACGTGAGCGCCCATGCCCTGCGCGTGCCGATGGGCGTCTACCTGCCGCCGGACGCCACCTGGGCGGATGCCTGGACGGCAACGGGCCACGCGTTCGCCGCATTGAAGCGGGCTGTCGAGGCGGACGGGGCGCGGCTCGGCGTCTTCCTGATTCCGGACCGGCGGCAGGTCTACGACGAGGAATGGGACGCCACGCTCGAGCGCCTGCCCGACCTCGACGCCGGCGCGCTGGACCGCGACCGGCCGACCGATACCGCCCTGGCGCTGCTGGCGGCCCAGGACATCCCGGCGCTGAGCCTGCTGGAGCCGTTTCGCGTGGCCGCCGAGCGCGCATATTTCCCCGGCGACGGGCACTTCACCCCGGCGGGGCACGCCCTCACCGCGCGGATGCTGGCGGACTGGCTGCAGGAGGCGAATTTGATCGCGGAGGAGAGCGCGCCATGAAGCTGCTCGTGATCGTCTCGTCGCTGGACCTCACCCAGCCGTTCAGCGCGACGCCGGCCTGGTGGCAGTTGTTCAAGGGCCTGTACGAGATAGGCGCGGAGGTCATCGCCACACCGTATCAAGGCCCAGCCATCGAGGCGCCCTGGTGGCGCGCCGCGCCCAACCCCGCCCGGCGCGAAGGCGATGCTTTCAAGCTGCTGCGCGATAGCTGGCGGCGAGTCGGTGGCGCGCGCGAGGCCCAGGCTACCGGCGCGCAGAGCGAAGCGGAGAGCGCCTCCGACCGGATGGTGCGCCGGGTCGCGCAGACGCTCATCGGGCCGCGCTGGCGGCGCCATATCGATCGCATCCTGTCCGCCCAGCCCGACATCGACGCCGTGCTGATCATCACCGTGCCGCTCAACCACATCACCGGGCTGGCCCGCCACATCATCGAGCGCCACGGCAAGCCGGTCTTCTTCTATGACGGCGACGTGCCCGCCAGCCTGCCGAACTTCCGCGGGTTTGCGTCCGGCTTCCGCATCTACCAGGGCGCGGATCCGGCAGAATACACCGCCTTTTTCAGCAACAGCCTGGGCGGGGCGGAGGGGCTGCGGGCGCTGGGCGCGCGCGAGGTCCACACGCTGTATTATGGCGCCGATCCGGATTTGTTCGCGCCGCTGGACGCGCCGCAAGACCTGGACGCGTTCTTCTACGGCCACGGGCGCGAGTATCGCGGCGAGTGGATCGACGCCCTGCTGCGCGACGCCAGCCTGACCCTGCCCGAGATGACGTTCGCGGTGCGTGGCACTCACCTGGGTGACCTGGGCCGCGTGACGCTGCTGCCCTACCTGTCGTTCAGCAAGCTGCGCGAATATGCCTGCCGCAGCAAGCTCAACCTGGTGATCACGCGCAAGGCGCACGCCTCGGTGTTCGCCTCGTCCAGCTCGCGGCCCTTCGAGCTGGCGGCGCTGGGCGCGTGCATGGTATGCAGCCCGTACGAGGGCATCGAGACCTGGTTCGAGCCGGAGAAGGAGCTGGTCATGGTGGGCAGTGCGGAGGAAGCCATCGAGCGCTACCGCTGGTTGCTGGCTCACGACGACGCCCGCCGCGCCATCGGCGCCGCCGCGCGCGAGCGCCTGCTCAAAGAGCACACCTTCCGCCACCGCGCCCGCCAGCTCGTAGAGACCATCGAGGGATACTTATGAGTGAGCCGCCTGATCACGACGTCGCGCCGCCCGAGTCGGTCGTTTCGCCGGAAGCGCTCCGGATGGCGCTCGACACGCCCTGGCGCGTCCGGCTGGAGTTGCGCCGGCTGGCAAGCTGGCCGGTGGCGCGCCTGATCTTCGCGCTGGCTGGCGTGCGCTGGGGGCGCGGCTGGCGATTCTACGGCGTGCCGATTCTGCAGAAGCACCGCCGCAGCACGCTGCTGATCGGGGATGGCCTGGAGCTGCGCTCGATCCCGCACAGCAACGCGCTGGGACCGTTCCATCCGGTGATCCTCTCGACGCGGCGGCCCGGCGCGCGGCTGGTGATCGGGCGCGGCTTCGGCATGACCGGCGGCACGATCTGCGTCGAGGAGTCGATCACCATCGGGGACGATGTGTGGGTGGGCGCCAACACGACCATCACCGACACCGACTTCCACCCGCTGGACCTGGCCGCGCGGCTGGCTCGCCCGCTGGATGGCGCGACCGCGCCGGTCGTGATCGAGGACGGGGTGTTCATCGGGATGCAGTCGCTGGTATTGAAGGGTGTTACAATCGGGGAATGCAGCGTGATCGGCGCGGGGAGCGTCGTCACGAGCGATATTCCGCCCGGCGTGATCGCGGCGGGCAACCCGGCCCGCGTCATCCGCCCTCTGGATCGCTAAGGATACATTCGGCTTTCATGACTCTTGTCGCGTATCTCGTGCTGGTTAGCGTGCTGCTGGGGCTCGGAACCCTGGTCGCGTCGATCCTGCCGACCGGTGGCGCGCGCATCGGGCTGGGCGCTGTGCTGTTTCTGGCCGTCGTCGTGGACGCGACCTGGTTCTTCGCGCCCATGGGCGGATGGTCGGCCGCGCTGGGCGATGCCGCGTGGGTCGCGGCCTTCGGGCTGGCGGCGCTGCTGGCCTGGCTCACCGCGCTGCACTACCGGGGCGAACCGGACCAGACGCCCTGGCATTGGCCGGGCGAGCGCGATGTCGCCTTACTGGTCGTGTTGGTCGCGCTGTTCGGCGCGCTGGTGATGGTCCTGCCGGTGCCGCTCGACACGGACGCGCAGGGCTTCGGTTACCTGGCGCTCACCCTGCGCGACGGCGGAGACTTCACCACGCTGGCGCCCTGGCACCCGGAGACGGACTATCTCTACTCGCCGGGCTATATCGGGCTGGTCGCGCATTTCAGCGCCCGCTTCGATCTGGGCATTCACACGCTGCAACTCGTGATCAGCGCCGCGACAGCGGTCCTGTTCGTGTGGTTGGCCTACGACCTGGGCTGCGAGCTGGACGGGCGGCGCGCCGGGCGCGCGTTCTTGCTGGCGGCGCTGATCGGCACCGGCATGATCACCGCCTTCATGGACTCGCACTACACGGCGCTGCTCAGCCTGACCTTCGCGCTGGCGTTTCTGACGTTCGTGCTGCACTTCCTGCAGACGTGGCGCTGGTCCAGCGCGCTGTTCGCGGCGATCTGCCTGGCGGGCGTGCCGCTCAGCCAACCGGACACGACTATCGCTCTGATCATCGGCTACGTCCCATGGCTGGTGCTGCTCGTCCTCAGCGGATCCCGGCCCCGCGTCGCGTCCTGGCTGGTGATCGCCGCCGTGATCCCGCTGGTGGCGCTGGGCATCGCCGCCCCGTGGCTGAACAGCCTCACGGACTTGCTCGGCTCGAACATCGAATCGCCGTTCACCGTCGAGCGCGAGCACTGGCGCACGCTGGTCTTCATGCACGGCGGGATCATCGTGGGGCTGGCGGCGATCGGCGCGCTGATCGGCCTGCGGCAGCGCAAGCCGATCCACCTGCTGATGCTGGTCTGGCTGGTGGCCATCGTCGAGTTTTCGACGCTGGGCGTGCTCGAGTCGACGTTTCCGGATGTCGTGGCGCCGCTGCTCAAGTACGACTACCCGTTCAGCCTGGCCTGGCACGGGCCGATCATCCCGTATATCGTGCTGGGCGGGATGGGCCTGCTGTGGCTGGCCGACCGGCTGGGCACGGAGCGCACCGACCGGTGGATCAGGCGGCTGGCCTTCCCGGTCCTGGCGCTGGCGCTGGCGGCCATCGTCGCGGGGGTTGTGTTCTTCGAGCCGGTGCTGGAGGCCAGCAAAGAGCGCCTGTCGTTTTACGGCGCATTTTCGTCCGCCGCCGACGTGGACGCCATGACCTGGCTGCGCGATAATGCGCCCGTAGGCGCGCGCGTGCTCAACCATCCGGGGCCGCACGAGGCCGACTGGGCGCCGGTGATCAGTGAGCGCGACACGGTCTACTTCCGCCCGCAGCCGTTCTTCCGCCACACCGAGGGGGCCGAGGCTGAGCAAGCCGCCTTTCGCGCTTTCTGGCTGGATCCGGGCAATGATGAGGCGAATTACCTGGATCTGTTCATCGAACGCGGCGTGCGGTACGTGTTGGTGCCGCAAGTTTTCGGAGAGCCGGAGCGCTTCGAGGACATGATCCGCTGGCGCCCCCCGCTCGACGAGGCCGCGGCGTACCGCGCCGAGGGAATCGAGAGCGTACCCTATCTGCGCCTGGTGTACGACGACAACGGCGCGCGCGTCTACGAGGTTGCGCTGTCCAGCGCGCAGCCCTGACAAATAAAAGCCCCGTCGTACGATGAAGGACGGGGCTAAGGATGATGCGCGTCGCAACCAGCCTTCGGCGGCTGTTGACAGATCTATTTAACTCGAAGAGTCCTCGTTTTGTCAAGAGCGGGATCACACGCCACGCGCCCGGGTGCATCAGGCGAGCAGCGGTTGACACGGATATTCCGCCGGGTACAATAGGCGCCACGCTCACACCCGTATGGCCCGCAGGTGGCGCGGCGAGGTTTTCCGGCGCCAGGGCATAGAAAGTCTGTGTTCGATGTCGCTCTCCAACGCTCAATCACAACCGCTGGCCCCCACCGCCGATGACTCAGACGACATCATCCTCATCGAACCGGCGCACGGCTGGGTATCGCTGGGGCTGCGCGAGCTGTGGCAGTACCGCGAGCTACTCTATTTCCTGACCTGGCGCGATATCAAGGTGCGCTACAAGCAGACGCTGCTCGGCGCCAGTTGGGCGATCCTGCAGCCGGTCTTCACGATGATCGTGATGAGCATCTTCTTCGGCCGGCTGGCGAAAATGCCATCCGATGGCATGCCCTACCCGATCTTCAACTACACCGCGCTGCTGCCGTGGACCTTTTTCGCGGGCGGGATGGCGCGCGCCGCCAACAGCGTGGTCGGCAGTTCCGGGCTGATCAAGAAAGTCTACTTTCCGCGGCTGGTGGTGCCGATCTCCGGGGTGCTGGCCGGGATTCCCGATTTTCTGCTGTCGTTCCTCGTGCTGTTCGGCATGATGATCTATTACGACATCTATCCCACGGCGGCCTCGATCGTCTGGCTGCCGCTGTTTTTACTGCTGGCGGGGGTGACGGCGCTCGGCGTGGGGCTGTGGTTTGCCGCGCTGAATGCCGAATATCGCGACATCCACTACCTGATCGGCTTCATCACCCAGTTCTGGATGTACGCCACCCCGGTCGTCTATCCGGCCAGCCTGCTCAATGATCCGTGGAAGACCATCTACGGTCTGAACCCGATGGTCGGCGTGGTCGAGGGTTTCCGCTGGGCATTGCTGGGCAAAGGCAGCCCGCCCGGGCCGATGGTCGCCGTGTCGGCGGTGGTCGCCGTCCTGCTGCTGATCGGCGGCGCGTACTATTTCCGGCGGCTGGAAAAGACGTTCGCGGATGTGGTGTGAGGCATGAACAAGACACTCGCGATCCAGATCGCCGGGCTGGGCAAACAATACCGCATCGGGGCGCTCCAGGCGCGCGAGCGCACGCTGGCCGAAACGCTGAGCGATTCCATCAGCCGGCCCTGGCAAGTCGCCCGCTCGATCGCGCGGCGCGAAAACCCGATACACGCGAGCAAGCAGACGTTTTGGGCGCTCAAGGATGTGACGTTCGACGTCGAGCGCGGCGAGGTGATCGGGATCATCGGGCGCAACGGGGCAGGCAAGAGCACGCTGCTCAAGATCCTGACGCGCATCACCAACCCGACCGAAGGCACCGTCCGGCTGCGCGGGCGCGTCGGCTCGCTGCTGGAAGTGGGCACCGGCTTTCATCCTGAGCTCACCGGGCGCGAGAACACGTACCTCAACGGCGCGATCCTGGGAATGTCGCGCGAGGAAGTTGATCGCAAATTCGACGAGATCGTGGCGTTTTCGGGTGTCGAGAAATTCATCGACACGCCGGTCAAGCACTATTCCAGCGGCATGTATCTGCGGCTGGCGTTCGCCGTGGCCGCCCACCTGGAGCCGGACATCCTGCTGGTGGACGAGGTGCTGGCGGTGGGCGACGCGGAGTTCCAGAAGAAGTGTCTGGGCAAGATGAGTGATGTGGCCAGCGAGGGCCGGACCGTGCTGTTCGTGAGCCACAATATGGCGGCGGTCGAGCATCTCTGCTCGCGGGCGGTGCTGCTGGAAGAGGGGCGCGTGGCGCTGGACGATCCCGAAGTGGCGAAGGTCATCACGCAGTATCTTCACGGGTCCGGCGCGCCCGATCAGGCGGGCGCCAACCTGGCCTATCACGTCAACCGCGAGGTGCTCGCCGCGCAAGATCGGACAGACATCCGGATCGCGGATGTGTCCCTGCACACCGTCGATGGTGAGCCGCTCCGGCTGCTGCGCACGAACGATCCGCTCGTGGTGCGCATCGCCTATGAGGCCGATCCCGAGATCGCCGTGCCATCGTTTGTGGTCCGGTTCCGGTCGATGTTCGGGCAGGAGATCTTCCGCCTCAGCACCGTGCCGATCAGCGGCTTCGACATCCCCCGCCTGGGACCGCGCGGGTGCGTCGAGCTGACTGTCGAGTCGCTGCCTGTGACGGGCGGGCAGTACTATATGGATGTCCGGTTGGTCGCGCAGCGCGTCGAGCGGCTGGTGCAGCTGGACGACGTCATCACCCTTGAGGTCACTGAAAAAGACGTCTATGGCAGCGGGATGGCCCTGAAAAACAACCGGGGCCTGATCGTCGTGCAGCACCGCTGGGCCCACCGCGTGACCGAACATGCCGGTTGATCGCGTGCAGGTAGACTCTCGCTATGCCGTTTGAGACGTTATCCGACTGGTGGGCCACGGCGCGCCACCGCTGGCGAGCGCTCACCACAGCCTCGATCGCAGACGATGCTGGCGCGGTCCTCGATCGCCCGGTGTTCATCGTGGGCTGCGGGCGTTCGGGGACGACGATCTTGGGGCGGCTCCTGGAGCAACATGCGCAGCTGGCCTATCTCAACGAACCGCGCCGGATCTGGAAGCTCGACCCCCGGACTAACGTCTGGGAGCGTCCCGCGCGGTGGGGGCGCCGCCATCTGGCAATGACCGAGCAGGACGTCAGGCCGGACGTTCAGGCTCAGCTCGCCCGCGCCTTTGCGGCTGAAGTCCGGGAGCAGAACGCGACACGACTGGTCGAAAAGTTGCCGATCAACAGCTTCCGGATTGCGTATCTGGCTGCGATGTTTCCCGGCGCGCTGTTTGTGCATCTGCTTCGCAATGGCCTGGAAGTGGCCCGGTCTATCGAGCGCGTGCGGGATAGCCTGGCCTGGTTCGGGCGCGACGATTACAAGTGGACGCTGCTGGCCGAATATGCCCGGCAGCAGGGCCTGGGTTCCCTGGCGGAACTGGCCGGGAATGAACCGGTCTTGCGCGGGCTGCTGGAATGGCGCTTGAGCGTGATGAGCTGCCTGAACGCCCAGCACAGGCTGCCCGCGGCCCGCTGGTTGGAGCTTCGTTACGAGGATTTGCTGGCCGACCCGGTAGCGGCCTGTATCGCATTGGAGCAGTTCATCGACGTCGAACCGGATCCCGCCATGCGGGACTTCGCAGCGAGCCAGGTGCAGCGCCGCACCGCGCCCGTCGATGTGACGGCGCTCACGCCCGCCATGGAGCGTATCGCGGGCGATCTGCTGCGCCAGCTTGGGTATCTGCAGGCCAACCATAACGGCGAAGGATAGGGTATGCGAAACTGCTTTGTCCTGGGCACTGGGCGCAGCGGCACCAGCATGGTCGCCGGGACGCTCTACGGCGCCGGCTACTATATGGGCGATAACCTGCACGCGCCCAGCGAGAGCAATCCGAAGGGATACTTCGAGACCAACGAGCTGGGGATTCTCAACGAGGACATCCTCGACAGCATGGTACTCACCCCTCGCTGGGACAGCCTGCTGCGGCGGCTGGGCCTGCGCGAACCGCTGCGCTATCCGCAGTTCAACCGGCAGCTCAGGCGTCTGACGCGCTGGCTGGCGATGGTCCCCGTCGACCGCGAGCCAGTGATCACGCCCGAGCTTGGCGCGCGGCTGCGCGCTTATCTCAAACACGAACCGTACGCCTTCAAGTCGCCGATGTTCTGCTACACGCTGCCCGCCTGGCGCCCCTTCCTAAACGATACCGCGTTCATCTGCGTATTTCGCGAGCCCGAGGTCACGGTGGCGAGCATCCAGAAAGAAGTCCAGGCTAAGAAATACCTGCAGGGCATCTCGATCTCGACCGGCGAAGGGTTCGAGCATTGGAACTTGATGTACCGGCACGTGATTGAGAAGCACCGCCACCAGGGCGACTGGCTGTTCCTGCACTACAACCAGCTTCTCACGCCGGAGGGGCTCGACCGGCTGGAAGCCTTCGTCGACGCCAAAATCGACCGCGGCTTCCCGGAGGCCCGCCTCAAGCGCAGCCAGTCCAGCGAGCCAGTGCCCGCCCAGACGGCGCGGGTATACCGCGATCTCTGCGAGCTGGCCGGGTACGACGAGCCGTCATGAACGAGCCGCCCGCGCTGACGGTTGTCGTTGGTTTCCGCGATCGGGCGATCGACCTGCTCGATCGCTGCCTGGAGTCGCTGGCACGCCAGACCCTGCCGGATTTCGAGGTCGTGGTCGTCGACTATGGCAGCGCGCCAGCGGCAGCCCGTGCCGCTCAGGCAGCCGCCGCGAAGCACCCTTTCTGCCGCTACATCTACTCCGAGACGCGCGGCCATCCGTGGAGCCGCGCGCGGGCGCTCAACATCGGGGTGCGGCGGGCGGCGTCGGCTTTCGTCATGACCACCGACGTGGACATGATCTTCCCGCCCGACTTCGTCGCCATCCTGCTCGAACACGCGGCACCGGACCGGGTTCTGTACTGCTCGCCCTACTACCTGCCGCAGTACTTCGACGATTGGGCGCACCTGGATCGCCACATTCCCCACCTCGATCGCGGCGACTGGTCGCAGTACGGCGGCTGCCAGTGCGTGCCCACGGCGCTCATGCAGCAAATCCGCGGGTTCGACGAGTATTACCGCTACTGGGGCATCGAGGACATCGATCTCAACCACCGGCTGAAACGGGCCGGGCTGCACGAAGTCTGGCTCAACGATCGCACGCACCTGTTCCACCAGTGGCACCCGTACTCCGGCTTTCGCTCGTTCGAGCTGATGCCGGTGGGCGCCTGGGGACGGATTCAACAGCACCGGATGCGGCACCAGCACGAGACGGAGCGCAATTCGGAGGGCTGGGGGCAGGTATACACCGCCAGCACGCGTCCCGCCTTCCAGTTTCTGGATCTCGACGCGCACCGACTCATCACCGGCCAGCGCTGCGCCGTGTTCGACGAGGCGCCGCACCTGAACCAGTCGGTGGGGAAGCTGGTCAAGACGTTCTGGGAGATGCCCGCGAGGCACGCGCTGGCCGTGCAGCACGCGGCTTATCCCGCGCGCAGCCATTGGGCGGACCGGATCATCCGCTATGGGAACCGCTGGTTGGGCCGCGCGGGGGGCTATCCCCAACTCGCTTACGCGCACAACCTGGTTCACCTCTATCTGGCCGAGCTGATCGAAGACGAAGCCCTCGTGGCCGACTATTTCCTGAATTTCCCGGCCATGGATGGCGTTTCTGTGCTTGTGCGAGGCGAGGCCGGAGTCGCCGGCCCCACCATGGAACCTGGGCTATGAAATTCCTGATCCTCAACGGCATTTACGAACAGCTTCTACAGTGGCTGTATACCACGCACCCGGGCCTGGACAAACGGCCTTACGACGAGCAGGTGCGCGTGCGGATCGAGGGCTTTCACGGCGGCACGACGTTCTACCCCTACAACCTCGCGCAGTTGGGCCACGAAGCGCACGAGATCCGCGTCAACGACCCGCACACCCAAAAAGCCTGGGCCCGCGAGCACGGCGCCCGCTTTTCGCCAGACCGCACGCCCGGCCTCCGGCTGCGGCGCGGAGTGGTCCCCTGGCCGCACTGGAACACCAACAAACGCTGGATCACCGAGATTCTGGAGGCGCAGATCAGGCACTACCGGCCCGACGTGCTGCTCGTCCCGGCGATGAACCAGATCCCGACCGATTTCCTGAAAACGATGCGCCCTTACGCGCGGCTGATGGTCGGCCTGCACGACTCGACGCCGCTGCCGGATGGCTACGACTGGGCGACGTATGACCTCGTCCTGGTGACGTTCCCGCCATTCGTGGACTGGTTCCGGGAGCGGGGCGTGCCCTCGGAGCTGGTCCTCTACGGCTTCGATCCGCGCGTGCTGGACCGCATCGGCCAGCCGGAGCGCGACGTCCCGGTGAGCTTCATCGGCTCGTTCTTCGACATCCACAGCAACCGGACCGAGTTCGTCGAGGCGCTATGCGAGCAGGTCGACATCCAGGTGTGGGCGCCGGACGTCAAGCGGCTGCGCCCCGACTCGCCGATCCGCCGCTGCTACCAGGGACAGGCGTGGGGGCCGGACCTGTTCCGGACGCTGGGCCGCAGCCAGATCACGCTGAACGTCCATCACGGCGGCGTGCCACCCTACGCCAATAACATGCGGCTCTACGAGGCGACCGGTATGGGCGCGCTGCTGATCACGGACTGGAAGCAGAATCTGGGCGAGCTGTTCGAGCCAGGGACGGAAGTGGTGGCGTATCACAGCCTGGAGGAATGCGCCGAGCAGATCCGGTATTATCTGGCGCATCCCGCCGAGCGCGAGACCATCGCCCGCGCGGGGCAGGCGCGCACACTGCGCGACCATACCTATCGCCAGCGCATGGAAGAGCTGGTCGGCATCATCGAACGGTATGTGAAGGGGTAGGGATTCGATCGCTTATGAGTTGGGTATTCCGGTTACGGCGCCGCTTTCACATCATCCGCCGCGAGATCGTGCGTGGCATCCACGAGGTGCCCTACATCTGGCTGGCGAGCCGCTACCACATCGGCCCGGAAGACTATCGCCGGATCTATTTCTATCACGTCCGCAAGGCCGCCGGGACCAGCCTCAACCACGCGATGCTGTCGCTGGGGGGCGAAGACGGACAGGACGTGTATCGCCGCATGCATGAGTCCTACCGTCTGATCAGCGGAGATAAGATCTTCGTCGGCTGGCGCCAGGTGTTGATCGAGGGCGGGCGCTACTTCTACGCCTTCTCGCACATCCCCATGCACCGGCTGGCGCTACCGCCCCGCACGTACACATTCACCTGCCTGCGCGACCCGGTCGGGCGCGTGGTGTCGCACTACAAGATGCTGGTGAACTACCGCGACAACAACGTGCCGAAACCCTGGATGGTGGACGAAGGGCCCTGGCTCGGCAGCAGTTTCAGCGATTTTCTCGACAATATCCCGCGCGAACACCTGCAGAACCAGATCTACATGTTCTCGGCGTCGTTCGACCTGAATGAAGCGTTCGACAATATCCTGAGCTGCTCGCGGGTCCTGTTCGTAGAAGATTTCGAGCGCAGCCTGGATCAACTGGCCAGCGATCTGGGCGTCGAGCTCCAGGTGCGCCACGCCAAGCGGGCAAGCAATAATCCGCCCATCAGCGTGGACGAGCGCGACCGGCTGCGCGACATGCTGGCCCCGGAGTACGAGCTGATCGGGCGCGTGCGGCGCGAGTACGCCGCACGGCTGGATCTGGATGTGAGCGACGTCTTCGCGCCGCTCGGTGAGGCGCCATGAAGATCCTGCACCTGAGCACCTACGACGTCACCGGCGGGGCCGCCCGCTCTGCTTACAGGCTTCACAGCGGTCTGCGGACGCTTGGCCACGACTCGACCATGCTGGTCGAGCGCCACACCAGCCGCGATCCGTCGGTGATCGCCTTCCGCCGCCCGATGGACCTGCGGAGCCGCCTGGTCCGCCGCCTGCGCCGCGAGCGCATCGCGCGCGATCTGGCCCGCTACGCGTCCACCCGGCGGCGCGGCGAGTGGTTCAGCGACGACCGGACCGAGCACGGCGCGGCGCTGGTCGCGCAGCTCCCCCCGGCGGACGTGATCAACCTGCACTGGATCGCGCAGTTCGTCGATTACCGGGGCTTCTTCGGCACAGTTCCAGCGCGGACGCCGGTCGTCTGGACGCTGCACGACATGAGTCCCTTCACCGGCGGCTGTCATCATGACTGGGGCTGCGGCAAATTCAGCGGGCAGTGCGGGGCGTGCCCGGCTCTGGGCTCTGACCGCCCGGACGATCTGGCGCGGGACATCTGGCAGCGCAAGCAGGACACCTTCGCGCGCGTGGCGGAAGGCCGGCTGCACATCGTGACGCCCAGCCAGTGGCTGGCCGCCGAGGCCGGGCGCAGTGCGCTGCTGGGCCGGTTCCCGGTCACGGTGATTCCTTACGGCATCGACACGGACGATTTCGCCCCGCGCGACCGGGCCGCGGCGCGGGACGCGCTCGGCATCCCGCCGGGCGTTCCGGCGGTGCTGTTCGTGGCTGTCCAGATCGACCAGTCTTACAAAGGTTTTTCCCTGCTCGTCGAGGCGCTGCGCGGCCTGGACGACGTGCCCGGCCTGCGCCTGCTCTCCGTCGGCAGCAGCAACCCGGCGCTGGAGCTGCCGTTTCCGCACCTGCACCTGGGGCGCATCGACAATGACCGGCTGCTGTCGCTGGTGTACAGCGCCGCAGACGCCTTCGCCCTGCCGTCGCTGCAAGACAACCTGCCCAACACGGTGATCGAGGCATTCGCCTGCGGGACGCCGGTGGCGGCCTTCGACGCGGGCGGGACGCGCGACATGGTGCGCCCCGGCGAAACCGGCGCGCTGGCCCCGGCGGGCGATGTCGAAGGGCTGCGCCGCGCCCTGTCGGACCTGCTGCGCGACCCCGATCGCCGCGCTGCGCTGGGCGAGAACTGCCGCCGGGTTGCCGTGCAGGAATATTCGATCGAGCTCCAGGCGCGGCGTTATGCCGAGCTTTACGCGGCGATCCTGGCGGGGAAGGGATAGCCCCATGCCGGCTCTCGCTGACCTGCCCGCCCCGCCGCCCGGACGTTCCGGCTGGCCCTGGACCGTCCAAGCGCCGCCGGTCCCCGCCGCGCTCCCGGACGGCAGCCCCTGGCCGCGCGTCACCATCGTGACGCCGTCCTACAACCAGGCGCCGTTTCTCGAAGAGACGATCCGCTCCGTGCTGCTGCAGGGGTATCCGGACCTGGAATATATCGTCATGGACGGGGGCAGCAGCGACGGCAGCGCGGCGATCATCGAGCGCTACGCGCCGTGGCTGGCGCATTGGGTCAGCCAGCCCGATCGCGGCCAGAGCAGCGCGATCAACCTGGGCTTCGCCCGCGCGACCGGCGGCTGGCTGGGCTGGCTCAACAGCGACGACTGCTACGCGCCCGGCGCACTGCGGGCGCTGGTCGAGTCCGCCGCCAGCACCGGCGCGACCTGGGCCAGCGGCGCGGTGATCCGCTTTCAGGATGGCGCCCGCGCGGCGCCGGTCCGGCTCCAGCCGCGGATCGAGGCGTTCTCGCCCGAGATGCTCCGCCGTATCCTGGCCTTCGACCAGCCGGGCTGCCTGTGGACGCGCGACCTGTGGGCTGCTGCCGGCCCGCTCGACGAGAGCCTGACCTACGCGTTTGACTGGGATTTTTTCATTCGCCTGGCGCCGCTGGCCCGCCCCGCCGCCATCCCGGCGACGGTCGCCTGCTACCGGCTGCACGGCGCGCACAAGTCCGGCTCCGGCGGAGGGCGCCGCCGCCAGGAGTTGACCGCGATCTACGAGCGGCACCTGGCCGGCGACGACCGTGCCGCGTTCGAGCGCGTCCGGCCCTGGCTGGGCGCGCTGTGGCGGCTCAAGCGGATGCGCCACCAATGGGGCCGTTTCGGGCTGTTCTATGGCTGGCGTGCCCTGTCAATCGCGCTGGAGCGCGCGATCGTGCGGCGCTCGCCCGCGCTGCATCCCGCCATGGCGTTCATGCTCGAACTGACCAACAATCCCGGCCCGGCTCCGTACGACACGCAGCAGGGCGCGACCTGTATTGGGAACGTGTCTGGCGCGTTGGCCGCGTTCGGGCCGGCCGAGGGCGAGCCGTGGACATCTCGCTGATCACCTCGCTCTACCGGGCCGAGCCCTACCTTGCCGCGTATACCAGTCATGTGCGGAACGTGGCGATCCAGGTGCGCGGCGCGGGTCTGTCGCTGGAAATGGTGATCGTCGCCAACGACGCCACCGAGCGCGAGCGCGCGCTGCTGGCCCCGCTGGTCGCGGCAGGAGAGTCCGGCGAGCTGGCGGTCCAGGTGCTGCACGTGCCGCGCGAGACGATCTACGCCTCGTGGAATCGCGGCGTGCGGGCCGCGCGGGGCCGCTGCATCGGCGTGTGGAACGCCGACGACGCCCGCGAAGCCGAGGCGTTGATCGAGGGGCAGCGGCGCATCCGTGAGGGCTGCGCGCTGATCTATTTCCCGTATGCCATACTGCGCGAGCGGCGCTGGTGGGGCCTGTTCACCACCCGGCGCAAGATCGACGTCCCGGCGCGGCCCTTTGACCGGGCGGTGTTCGAGCGCACCTCGCTCACCGGCACGTTCTACCTGTTCGACCGGGCGCTCTACGACCGGGTCGGCCCGTTCGACGAACACTTCCACATCGCCGGGGATTTCGAGTGGCTGGTGCGCGCCGGGCGGCTGGTCGATTTCTGCGCGGGCGAGAGCCTGGGCGGAATCTTCACCCAGGGCGCACGCAACGTGAGCGGCACCGGCGATCCCCGGCAGAACGTGGAAGACAACATCGTGCACCTGCGGAGCGGCAACTGGGACGCGCTCAAGCCCGCCGACCCGCGCCTGATGCGCGCCTGTTGGGACGAGTGGGACCGCCAGGACACCGACCCCCCGCCGGCGATTGCGGATCGGCTGTGGGGCCCGGGCGCGGACGAGCGCTGGCGGAAATGGCAGCGGCGGCAGCGGCTCAAGCCGTGGGACGAGGCGCTGCGCGCCGGACCGCGCTTCGTGATCGATCGGACCGGGCTGCGGCCCGTCCTGGCGCGGCTGGGCGTGGTGAAATCGGCGTCGCGTTCGTAGGAGTGTGTCATGCTGACGATTTTGAGCATATTCGGCACCCGGCCCGAGGCGGTGAAAATGGTCCCGCTGCTGAAAGCCTTCGCCCGGCGCCCGGACGCGATCCGGTCGGTGGTCTGCTCGACGGGGCAGCACCGCGAGATGCTGGCCCAGGTGCTCGACCTGTTCGCCATCCGGCCCGACATCAGCCTGGATATCATGGAGCCGGATCAGAACCTGGCGCAGGTGAGCGCCACCCTGCTCACCGAGCTGGATGCCATCGTGGAGCGCGTGCAGCCCGACTGGATCCTGGGCGTGGGCGACACGACGACCGTCTTCGCCGCGGCGATGGTGGCGCACTTCCGGCGCGCCCTGTTCGGGCACGTCGAGGCCGGGCTGCGCACCGGCGACAAGTGGCACCCGTTCCCGGAGGAGATCTTCCGGCGCGTGGCCGATTTCGCCGCCGATGCCTACTTCGCGCCGACCGAGCACGCGCGGGGGGTCCTGATGCGCGAGGGCTGCCCGCCGGAGGACGTCTACCTGACGGGGAACACCGTGGTCGATGCGCTGCTGGACATGGCCGCGCAGCCCTATGACTGGTCGAGGGGGCCGCTGGCCGGGCTGCCCCTGGAAGGCCGGATCGTGTTCGTCACGGCGCACCGCCGCGAGAGCTTCGGCCAGCCTTTCCGCGAGCTATGCCTGGCCATCCGTGACCTGGCGGAGCGTTTCGCCGCGGAGGGCGTCCAGTTCGTCTACCCGGTCCACCTGAATCCCAACGTGCAGGCGCCGGTCCGCGAGCTGCTGGCGGACCTGCCCAACGTGCACCTGCTAGACCCGCTCGATTACCACTCGCTGGTGCAGATGCTCAAGCGCGCCGCGCTGGTGTTGACCGACTCCGGCGGCATTCAGGAAGAGGCGCCGACCTTCGGCGTGCCGGTGCTCGTCATGCGCGAAGCGACCGAGCGCCCGGAGGGGCTGGAGGCGAACGTGGCGCGGCTGGTGGGCACCTCGCGCCAGCGCATCGTGAGCGAGGCCGAGCGCCTGCTGCGCGATCCGGACGCCCACGCGGCCATGGCGCGCGGCGGCAATCCCTACGGCGACGGGCACGCCGCGGAGCGCATCATGGCGATCCTGCTGGAGCGCGGCGCGCGATGAGCCGGGACGCGCTGGTGTCGATCGTGCTGCCGGTCTACAACGGCGCGCGCTTCCTGGCCGGGTCGATCCAGAGCTGCCAGGCGCAGACCTACCCGCACTGGGAGCTGATCGTCGTCGACGACTGCTCGACCGACTCCACGCCGCAGATCGCCGCCAGTCTCGCCGCCGACGATGCGCGCATCCGCGTGATCCGGCACGAGCACAACCGCAAGCTGCCAGGCGCGCTCAACACCGGGTTCGAAGCCGCGCGCGGCGAGTACCTCACCTGGACGTCCGACGACAACCTGTATCGCCCCGAAGCGCTGGCCGAGATGGCGCGCTTTCTGGACGATCACCCGGACGTCGGGCTTGTGTACGCCGACTACAGCCTGATCGACGACCAGGGCGCCGTCACCGGGACGGTCCGCGCGCCGGAGCGCCGCGCCCTGATGTACAAATCCGTGGTGGGGCCGTGTTTCCTGTACCGCCGCGCCGTCGCGGAGGCGGTGGGGCCGTATGCCGAAGACCTGGTTCTGGCCGAGGATTACGACTACTGGCTGCGCGTCTCGGCCTGCTTCCCGATCGCCGCGCTGCACCGCGATCTGTACCTGTACCGCGAGCACCCCGCCTCGCTGACCGGGCAGCAGAAGCCGGGCGTGCTGCGCGCCCGCGAGACGGCCATGCTGCGCAATCTGCCGGGCCTGGGCTGGGCGACCCGCTCCGACCGCGCCGAGGCGTTCCTGCACCTGGCGGACCTGGCGGGCGCGCAAGGGCGGTCGCGGCACCGGCTCGCCTACTGGGGGCGAGCGCTGCGCCAGCAGCCGGTCCTGGCCGTGCGGCGCGGCGTCGTGATGCTCGTCCGCGATCGGTTCGGGGATCGCTACGCTCGCTGGCTGAGCGAGTCGTATGGGGCGCTCAAGCGGCGGCTGGGGCGAGGATCTCGCGCTTGAAAACCCCTCCGGGCGTGGTAAACTACTCTCCAGTCCACGCCCCCGTAGCTCAGAGGATAGAGCGCAGGTTTCCTAAACCTGGCGTCGGCGGTTCAAATCCGTCCGGGGGTATACGCGCCAGCCGCCCGGCTGGCGTTTTGGTTGCCGGGCGCGTTTGGCCTAGAATCTACGCGGCGGGACACGGCACGCGCTGGCAACACAGGGGAGATCCTATGGATACAGTCTTCATCATCACCATCGACACCGAAGGCGACAACATCTGGTCGCACCCGGAGACGGTCACCACTGAAAACACGCGGTACCTGCCGCGCTTCCAGGCCCTGTGCGAAAAGTACGGGTTCAAGCCCGTCTACCTGACTAACTACGAGATGGCCATCGATCCGCGCTTCCAGCAGTTCGGGCGCGATGTGCTCGCCAGCGGCGCCGGCGAAATCGGCCTGCACATCCATCCCTGGAATTCCCCACCGCTGGAAGGGCAGACATACGATCCGCGTTGGGATATGGTCTACCTGTTCGAGCTGCCCGACGAATTGCTGGCCGCCAAGATCGACCGGCTGCACAGCCTGCTGGCCGACACATTCGGCCAGGCGCCCGCCTCGCACCGGGCCGGGCGCTGGGGATTCGACGAGCGCGTGGCGCGCGCCCTGGTCGAGCGGGGATACACGGTCGATTGTTCGGTGACGCCCGGCGTGTCGTGGCGCGGCAGCCTGGGCGCGCCCGACGGGACCGGCGGCTCGGACTTCACCGACTTCCCGAACCAGCCCTATTTCATGGACCTGCACGATCTGCGCAGACCGGGCGATTCGCCGCTGCTCCAGGTGCCCATGACGATCCGGCCCACGCGGAACCCGATCGCGGCGGCGCTGCTGCCCAAAGTCAGGGGCACACCGGCGCAGCGCGTCGTGGAGCGCGTCGCCGGGGGCGAGCACGTCTGGCTGCGCCCCAACGGGCGCAACCTGGGGCAGATGCAGGCGCTGGTCGATCGGGTGCTGGCCGAGGGCGCGCCCGTGCTCGAATTCATGCAGCATTCGTCGGAATTCATGCCGGGCGGCAGCCCGCTGTTCGCCAACGAGGCCGAGATCGAGCGGCTGTACGATCACCTGGAGCGGCTGTTCCAGTTCATCGCCGGGCGGGGCATCACCGGCATGACGCTGGCGGAGTACCGCGCCGCCTATGAGGCCGGGACGGCGCGAACGGTCCCCGGCTGAGATGCGCCGGCCCGTCCAGTGCGCTACAATAGCGCGCGGATTGTTGACGATCAGGGAGCAAACCGCGTGAACTTGTCGCACGAACTCGAAACAGCCAAGACGATCGCCCGCATGGCCGCCTCCGTCTGCCAGATGATCCAGGCCGAGCTGGTCGATCCGGCCCAGAAGGGCGGGCGCGAGCCGGTCACCATCGCCGACTACGCCTCACAAGCCGTGATCGGCAACGCCCTGGCCGAGAACTTCCCCGACGATGCTGTGCTGTCCGAAGAACGGTCGGAGGAGTTCATGCTGCTGCTCAGCGACCAGCAGCGCGCGCTCGTCCAGCGCTACGTGACCGACGCACTGGGTGGCTACGTGTTCGAGGAGCAGATCTGCGCCTGGCTGGACTTCGGCAAGCAGAAAACCGCCTACCGCACCTGGGTGATCGATCCGATCGACGGGACGAAGGGCTTCCTGGGTGGGCGGCACTACTGCGTGGCAATCGGTCTGCTGATTGACGGGGAGCCGGTCGCGGGCGTGCTGGCCAGCCCCGGCTTTTACAGCGACGAAGAGGTGCCACCCGAGGATCTGGGCGTGCTGACCTACGCCAGCCAGGGCGGCGGCGCGTTCATGGAGGCGTTGGGCGGCAGCGAGCGCGTGCCGATTCGCGTGTCGGCCACCGCCGATCCGGCGCGGGCCACGCTGCTCACCAGCTTCGAGAGCGATCACACCAATCTCAGCCTGATCGACGACGTGGCGCGCCTTTTAGGGCGCGGACCGGACGCGCCGCAGCGCGGCCTGGATAGCCAGGACAAACACGCCATGGTCGCGTGCGGCATGGGCGACATCCTGCTGCGCGTGGTGCCCGAGACCACCTATTTCGAGAAGATGTGGGACCACGCCGCCGGGTACGCCATCGTGACGGAAGCCGGCGGGCGCATGACCGATATCTACGGCCAGTCCATCGACTGGACCAGCGGCACCCGCATGACCAACAACCGCGGCGTGCTGGTCACCAATGGGTACCTGCACACTGCCGTAGTGGACGCCATCGCCCGCAGCGGCGGTTAACCTGCCAGAAGTGATTCGCATATGACTGAACCGATCCGCCTGCTACACTTCGCCGACGTGCATATCGGCATGGAAAACTACGGGCGCACCGATCCCGCCACTGGCCTCAGCTCGCGCGTGGTCGATTTTCTGCGCCGCATGGACGAGATGGTCGCTTACGCGCGCGATCATAAAGTGGACCTGGCCATCTTCGCCGGGGACGCGTTCAAGTCGCGCAACCCTAACCCGACCTTCCAGCGCGAGTTCGCCTGGCGCATCCAGGACCTGGCCGCGCTGTGCCCGGTCGTGCTGCTGGTGGGCAATCACGACCTGCCCAACATCGACAAGCGCGCCTCGAGCATCGAGATCTACGAGACGCTACGCGTGCCGAATACGATCCTGGGGCGCGACTACACGCTGCTGACCGTCGAGACGAAGCGCGGGCCGGTGCTGGTCGGGACCGCGCCCTATCCTGTGCGCAACCACCTGCTGCGCGATGTGGACCTGCCGCACAACCGGACCATCGCCCAGATCGACGGCGTCCTGGGCGAGCAACTCGACCGGCGCTTGCAAGAGCTGGCCGAAGAAGCGAGCAACTTCGACATGCCGCGCATCCTCACCGGGCATTTCAGCGTCTCCGGGGCGGTGCTGGGCAGCGAGCGCAGCGTGATGCTGGGCCGCGACGTGACGGTGATGCTCAGCACCGTGGCCGATCCGGTCTGGGATTACGTGGCCCTGGGGCACATCCACCAACACCAGTGCCTGACGCTGGGCCGCGCCGACGTCCCGCCTGTGGTCTACAGCGGCAGCCTGGAGCGGATCGACTTCGGCGAAGAGGCCGACAAGAAGGGCTTCGTGTGGGCCGAGGTGGAGCGAGGCCGCGCCCGATGGGAGTTCGTCGAAGTGGGCTGCCGCCCGTTCGTCACCCTGCGGGTAGACGTGCGCCGCGCCGGCGACCCCAACCAGGTGGTGCTGGAGACGATCGCGCGGCACGACCTGCGCGACGCCATCGTGCGCGTGATCATCACCGCCGACCCGGAAACCGACCTGCTGCTGCAAGATCGCCTGATTCACAGCGCGCTGCTGGACGCGCATGCCAACCACGTCGCCGCCATCCAGCGCGATGTCGAGCGCCCGGCCCGCCTGCGCCTGGGCACCTCGCCCGAAGGGCTGGACCCCGACCAGTTGCTCGAACGGTACCTGAGCAGCAAAGAGATGCCGCCCGACCGGATCGCGGTCCTGGTCGACCATGCCCGGCGGATCTTCACCCAGGAAGAATGAGCCAGACGCTCAGGACCGGCGGCGTTCCGTCGCCCGCCGGTCGCTCTGATGGTTTGGACCGGATGGTATTGAAGGTTTCGTATGCTGCCGACTCGACTTGAACTTCACAACTTTCTGGCCTATCGCCAGCCCGATCCGATCGTCTTCGACGGGATTCACCTGGCCTGCCTGACCGGCCCGAACGGCGCGGGCAAATCATCGCTGCTGGACGCGATCACCTGGGCGCTGTGGGGCAAGGCCCGTGTGCGCAGCGACGACGACCTGATCCACCAGGGGCAGTCCGACATGTTCGTCCAGCTCGATTTTCTTCAGGGCGACACGCTCTACCGGGTGGTCCGCCGCCGCCAGAAGGGCAAAACCGCGCGCACGGGGCGCAGCCTGCTCGACCTGTTCATCTTCGACCGCGAGGCGAACCAGTTCCGCCCGCTGACCGCCCCCTCGATCCGCGAGACCGACAAGGTGATCAGCGACCTGCTGCGGCTGGACTACGAGACATTCGTCCACTCGGCCTTTTTGCAGCAGGGCCGCGCCGACGCCTTCACCACCAAGACGCCCGCCCAGCGCAAGGACATCCTCGGCGAGATCCTGGGGCTGAACCAGTGGAAGACCTACGAGGAGCGCGCCAAAGAAACGCTGCGCCAGATCGACCACGATCTGGGCGTGATCGACTATCGCCTGCAGGAGATCGCCCAGCAGGAAGCCGAGGAGCCCGCCCTGGTGCGTAACCTGGAGCTGGCAACGGCGGCACTGGGTGAAGCGGCGGCGCTGCGCGAGGAAGCCGAGGCGCGCTATAACGAGGTGGCTGGCGCCCAGGAGCAGATGAACGCCGCCCAGGCGCGGCTGGCCCAGGCCCAGCACCGCATCAAGCAGCGACAGGCCGACCTGGACGACATCGAGGCCGAGCTGGAACGGCACGAAAACCAGATCCAGCACCTGCAGGGCGTGGTCGAGAACCGCGAGTCGATTCAGGAAGGCTACGCCCAGCTTCAGGCCGCGCGCGAAGCCGACCAGCAGCTCGGCGAAAAGCTGCAGGCCATGAGCGCGATCAAAGACCGGCTCAACGAAGTGACCGCGCGCATCCAGACCGCTCGCGCCGAGCTCGAAGCGCAGGCCAGCGTGCACCGCGACCGCATCACCACCGCGCAGCGCACCGCCGCCGACCTGGACGCCATCCAGGCGGATCTGGCCGATGTGCAGGCAGAGGTGGAGCATCTCGAAAGCGAGGAGGCGCGGCGCGACGGCCTGCGCGAGGAGATCAACGCGCTCAACGAGGAGAAAGCCGAGCTGCGCGCGCTCAACCAGACGCTGTACGGCGAGATGCAGGCTATCAAGGCGCGGATCCAGGACGTGCAGGCTGCCGAGGCCACCTGCCCGACGTGCGGCCAGCCGCTCGACGAGGCGCGCAAGGCGGCGCTGCTGGAAGAGTTGGTGGCCGAGGGCACCGAGCGCGGCGACCGGCACCGGGGCAACCAGGCGCGCCTGGCCGAGATCACCGAGACGATCGCGGCCCACCGCGCCGACATCGAGGCGATCGAGGTCGAGCTGCGCAAACTGCAAGCCCTGCGCGACCGCGCCGCCGCCCTCAACGTGTCGCTGGACTCGGCGCGTAATGCCGCCGACACGATCCGGTCGGAGCAAGCCGGGCTGGCGGCGGTGGACGACCTGCTCGAGTCCGGCGCGTACGCCCAGGAGCTGCAGGCGCAGCGCGACGCGATCCAGGCCGAGATCGACACGCTGGGCTACGACTCCGACACGCACAGCGCGGTGCGCGAGACGCTCTCCACCTACGAGGATTTCGACCGCCGCCAGCGCGATCTGGAAACCGCGCTCCAGCAGCTTCCGGAGGTCCAGACGGCGCTCGCCAACGCGACGGCGCGGCGCGATCGCTGGCTGAAGGTGCTGGCCGAGGAACAGGCGGAAGTGACCGCCGCCAGCGCGGAGATCGAAGGGCTGCAGGAGCTGGTCGAGGAGGCCCGCCGCCGCGACGAGGAGGTCCGCCAGCGCCGCACGGCCGAAAAACGCGCCGAGGAGAGCGTGATCCGGGCGCAGCAGGCGCTCGCGGCACTGGAAAACGCCCGCAAGCGCAAGGCCGAGCTGGAGACCCGGCAGTTGGAGCTGAGCGCCGAAAAGAGCATCTACGAGGACCTGCGCGCGGCCTTCGGCAAGAACGGCGTCCCGGCCATGATCATCGAGGCGGCCATCCCCGAGCTGGAAGAGTCCGCCAACCACCTGCTGGCCCGCATGACCGAGGGCCGGATGCACGTTCGGCTGGACACGCAGCGCGAGAAGCGCACCGGCGGTGTGGCCGAGACGCTGGACATCCTGATCAGCGACGAGCTGGGCACGCGCAGCTACGAGACGTATTCCGGCGGCGAGGCATTCCGCGTGGATTTCGCGATCCGCGTTGCGCTCAGTCAGATGCTGGCCCGGCGAGCCGGGGCGCAGCTTCGCACGCTGTTCATGGACGAGGGCTTCGGCACGCAGGACGAGACAGGCCGCCAGCGGCTGGTCGAGGCCATCACCGCCGTGCAGGATCACTTCGACCTGCTGCTGGTGATCACGCACGTCGAGGAACTGCGCGACGCCTTCCCGGTGCAGATCAACGTCACCAAGACGCCCGACGGCAGCCGGGTGTCGGTC
The DNA here is from genome assembly GCA_040767355.1 of Aggregatilineaceae bacterium. Taxonomy (GTDB): domain Bacteria; phylum Chloroflexota; class Anaerolineae; order Aggregatilineales; family Aggregatilineaceae; genus LM3-B42. Next base: position 178,531 of record JAXGOS010000003.1, read on the forward strand.
GGGTGAGCGATCCATGCCGCTGTCGCTCGACCGCCAGAACGCCTATCGCCGCCAGTATGCATCCCTGCGGCCCGGCTGGCGCCCGGCCACCGAGCAGTACGAAGACCTGATCCGCCAGCACCTGCGCCCGGGGATGCGCGTGGTGGACCTGGGCTGCGGGCGCGGCGGCGTGCTGGAACAGCTCGGCCCGGCGGCGGATCGCCCGCTGGGGCTCGACCCGGATCTCCGCTCACTGGTCGAGCACCGCCTGCCGGACCTGCCGCGCGCGGTCGCCAGCGCGGACGCGATCCCGCTGTCCGCCGCCAGCGTGGACCTGGCGCTGGCGAGCTGGGTGCTGGAACACCTGCCCGACCCGGCGCGGGCCTTCCGCGAGGTGGCGCGCGTCCTGCGGCCCGGCGGCGCGTTTATCTTCGTCGCGCCGAGCGCCCACAGCCCCGCCGCGCTGCTCAACCGGGCGCTGCGCCCGCTGCAAGCGCGCCTGGTGCCCCGATTGTATGGCCGCGAGGAGTCCGACGCGTTCCCGGTGGTCTACCGCGCCAACACCCGCCGCCAGATCGACGCGCTGGCGCGCGCCGCCGGGCTGGAATGCCGCGCTTTCCACCACGTCGAGGACCCCACCTATTTCGCTTTCCACCCGCTGATCTTCCGGCTGAACGCCGCGCTGGTCCGCGTCCTGCCGCGCGGGATGTACGAGCACATCGTCGCGGCCTACGGCAAGCCGGAGTAGCCCGGCAATCTGCGCGCAATTCACCAGGCCAACGAGGCACCGCCGATGACCCCACCCCAGCTCGCCGAACCTTCCCCAGACGCCAAAGGCCCCGTGCGTGAAGTGGCCCTGCTGTTCCTGCGGCTGGGCGCGGTGGCGTTCGGCGGACCCGCCGCGCACATCGCCATGTTCCGTGACGAAGTCGTCACGCGGCGCAAGTGGATCACCAACCAGCATTTTCTCGACCTGCTGGGCGCCACGAATCTGATCCCCGGCCCCAACTCGTCGGAGATGGCGCTCCATGTCGGGTACGTCCGGGCGGGCTGGCGCGGGCTGCTCGCGGCGGGGCTGGGTTTCGCACTCCCGGCGACGCTGATCGTGCTGGCGCTGGCGGTGCTTTACGTCGAATACGGCACGACGCCCGCCGCCGAATGGCTGCTGTATGGCATCAAGCCGGTCGTGATCGCCATCATCGCCCAGGCGATGTGGGGCTTGCTGCGCACCGCCGTCAAGGGGCGGCTGCTGGCGGTCATCGGCGCGGCGGTGTTCGCCCTCTACCTGCTCGGCTTCAACGAGATCGCGCTGCTGTTTGGCGGCGGCGCGATATATATGTTGGTCCGGAATGCAGCGCGGCTGCGGCGCCTGCGCAATGGAATCGGCGCGCCGATCATCGCGCTATCCGGCATCCCCGGCGCGCTGCTGGCTCCGGCGGCCAGTTCCAGCGTGACGTTCTCGCTGGGCACCCTGTTCCTCACGTTTCTGAAGATCGGCGCAGTGTGGTACGGCAGCGGCTACGTGCTGCTGGCCTTCCTGCGCAACGATTTCGTGGAGCGCCTCGGCTGGCTCACCAGCCAGCAGCTTCTCGACGCGGTCGCGATCGGCCAGGTCACGCCCGGCCCGGTGTTCACCACGGCGACCTTCATCGGCTATGTCACCGGCGGTTTGCCGGGCGCGCTGCTGGCGACGGTGGGCATCTTCCTGCCCTCGTTCGTCTTCGTGCTGGCGACCAACCCGTTCATCCCGCGCCTGCGCCGCTCGCCGTGGCTCAGCGGGCTGCTGGACGGCGTCAACGTGGCGGCGCTGGGCCTGATGGCGGCGGTCACGCTGGAGCTGGGCCAGGACGCTCTGCGAGATGGGGTCACGGTGGCGCTGGCGGCCAGCGCGGCGGTGCTGCTGGTCCGCTTCAAGATCAACTCGACGTGGCTGATCCTCGGCGGCGGTCTCATCGGGCTGGCGCGCTCCCTGCTGAGCTAAAAAGTATGCTTTTCATCACAAAAATCTGTATAATCTGCCAGGAAACCTGAAAAAACCTCTATACGGATGGGTGTGATGGCGCGGCGCTGGATTCACTACATGCGGCTGGCGGGCTTCCCGCTGGGCCTGGGGCTGATGCTGGTGCTGGTAAGCGGCACGCTCAACCGCGTGATGATCGTGGAGCTGGACCTGCCCGCCTCGCTGGTCGGGTTGTTTTTCGCCGCCTCGCTGGCGGTCGCCCCGGCGCGCGCCTGGCTGGGCTACTTCTCCGACGGGCATCCCGTCGCGGGTCGGCGGCGCGAGCCGTACATCGTGCTCGGCGGGCTGGTCGCCGGGCTGGGCGTGATCGGCGCCACGCTCATCGTGACCAACATCGCGGCAGTCGGCCCCGTGCTGGTGGGCGGGACGCTGACCGCTTTTCTGGCCTACGCGCTCGGCTACACGCTGGCGAGCAACACCTTCGAGGCGCTGCTGGCCGACGTCTTCCACGGCGACCAGCGCCCCCGCGCCGTGACGATCTACAAGGTGGCCATGTTCGCTGGCCTGTTCGGCGGCGCGATTGTCCTGGGCCGCCTGCTGGACCCCTACGACGAAACGCGGCTGGTGGCGATCGTGGTCGGGATCGCGGCGCTGTTCGCGGGATTGTCCGCCGTCGCCGTGATCCACCAGGAGCCGCGCCAGCCCGCCGCCGGCGCGCTCAGCCGCCAAGCCGCCGAGGTGCCGTTCCGCGAGGCGGTGCGGGCGGTCGTGCTGAGCAATCCGCAGGGGCGGCGTTTCTTCGCCCTGGTCGTGCTCAGCGTGTTGGGCACGCTGGCCCAGGACGTGCTGCTGGAACCTTACGGCGCGCTGGTCCTCGACATGAGCGTCGCCCAGACCACGCGCCTGACGGCCATGTGGGGCGCGGGCACCATCATCGCCATGCTCGCCAGCGGGAGCTGGCTGATCCAGCGCACCGGCTACCTGGCCGCGCTGCGCGCCGGGCTGGCGCTGAACGTGGCCGTGTTCGCCGGGTTCATCCTGGCCGGGTGGCTGGGCAGTCCGGCGCTGTTCCGCGGGCTGGTATTCGTCCTGGGGCTGGGCACCGGCCTGTCGATGGCGGGCCTACTGACGGCCGTGATCGAGTACACGACGAGCGCCCGCGCCGGGCTGATGATGGGCGTGTGGGGCACCGCGGCGGAGATCGGCCAGACGATGGGCGGCGTGCTGGGCGGCGCGGTGGTGGACGCCATGCGCTGGCTCACCGGCGGCGACGCGCTGATCGCCTACAGCACCCTGTTCACCCTGGAAGGCGCGCTGCTGGCCATCGCGCTGGCCCTGGCCGCCGATCTGCGCGCCAAGACGCCGGCGCATCTGGCCGACGTCTCCGCGGGCGTCCCGGCGGGCGGCATGGCCGGGGATTGAGGCTTACGGCGCCTTTTCGCGCTGCAGGGCGCGCTCCATGCGGCGCACCCGGCGCGTGATCCAGAAGCGGTTCCACGTGCCGACGATGCCGTGCGGCAGCAGCATCACCACCACGACGAACACGATCCCCAGGAACAGGTCCCACAGATCCGACACGTTGAGCGTCTCGTCCCTCAGCTCGAGATCGGGGACGATCTGGCCGCCGATGAGCAGCGCCGCCGCGCTGAGGGCGATCCACAGGCCCAGGTACGCGCCCACGACGGACCACCGCCCCCCCTCACCCACCAGCCGGTGGATCGCCGGGCGCAAGGCGCGGCGCAGGAACAGCACCAGCAGCGCGACGACCAGCGCCACCGCGAACTGCCACATGGCCATCAGGCCGAGCACCCCGGTCTCGAGCGTGAAGGTCTCGTTGCGCAGGTACGTCTCGCCCAGGCTCAGACCGAGCGCGGCCACCACCGGCCCGGTCAGCGTGCCCACCCCGCCGATCAGCGTGTGCAACAGCGGATCGACGGTGAACTTGAGGCTGAGCAGTTCCGGGTGCACGCGCTTATCGGTCGCCCAGATCACGAACAGCACGCCGCTGAGCGTGGCGATCACGCCCGCGAAGATCATGGTCAGCAGTTTGTAGAAAAACGTGTTGTAGCCGATGGTCCGCGCGCGCTCCTCGTTCTCGCGGATGGCGACGATCACGCGCCCCACCGGCGAGTTGAGGTAGCGGCGGATCGCCAGGAACACGATCACGAAGAACACGATCGTCAGGCGGTACATCTGCAGGCGGCTGCCGTCGCCGGTGGGCGTGGGGTTGAGCGCATCGGGCAGCAGGTCGCCGAACCCCAGGCCATCTTCCGCGCCGGTGATGTTACGAAACGTGCCGCTTTTCACCAGCACGAAGAACATCTCGGCCAGGGCCAGCGTGAACATGGTGAAGTAGATCCCGCGCAGGCGCAGCGTCACCACGCCGGAGAGCAAGCTCAGCCCGGCGCTGCCCAGCACGGCCAGCGCCGCCGCCTGGTAAAAGGTCATGCTGGGGGCGCTTGGCACCAGCAGCAGGACCAGCAGCACCCCGCCTACCGCCAGCGTCACCAGCCGCCGGACGTTGGGCCGGGCGAAGATCGCCAATGCCAGCACCACGGCTAACACGAGGACCAGCGCTTCCTGCTGGTAAGACCGGTCCACCCGCGCCAGCAGAATGAACGTGATGTAGCCGCCCGCGCCGAAGAACAGCGCATGGCCGAACGAGATAATGCCATTGTAGCCGAACAGCAGGTTGTAACTCATCGCCAGGCAGGCCAGCACCAGCGCGCGCGCCATCTCGCTCTGCCAGAAGGTCGACTCACCGGTGGGGCGGCGCGGCGTGACTTCGCTGCCCGACAGGTCCGCCACGATGTTGGGGAACAGCCACAGCAATACGACCACCAGGCCGTAAAACCAGTTCTCCAGGATCAGCCGCGCCAGTGATTCAGCGGCGCGGCGCAGCGCCGGATCGCCGATCCGGTCGATGCTGCGGTAAACGGTGCGCTCGATCATCATTCCCCCCTGCCAAACAGGCCGCTCGGCTGCACCAGCAGGACGGCGATCATCAGCAACAAAATCGACGTTTCGGCCAGCACCGGCGCGTCGAAGTGCTCCAGCGAGAGCTGCTCGGCCACGGCGCGTGTCAGCCCGACGACGATGCTGGCGACGGCGGTGCCTTCGTAGCTGCCCATGCCGCCGATCACGACCACGACGATCGCCAGGATCAGGAACTGGTTGCCCATCTCGAGCGTCGCGCCCTGGTACGGCACCAGCGCGATCCCGCCCAGCGCGGCCAGCGCCGAGCCGAGGATGAAGACCAGCGTGAACACGCGGCGCACGTTGATGCCCAGCGCCTGGACCATCTCCGGGTCCTGCACCCCGGCGCGGATGATGATCCCGATGCGGGTCCGGTTGAGCAGCAGGTAGACGCCGATCATCATGGCGAGGCCCAGGCCGATGATGAACAGCCGGTAGACGCTCAGGTTCTGCTGGAACAGGGTAAATTTCTCGTCGAGCAGGGGCGGTGGGCTGAGGGGCTGCTTGGGGTTGCGCCCGTAGGCGCGCTCGACCAGATCGAGGAAAATCGCCGCCAGCCCGAAGGTCAGCACGATCTGGAAGATCGGGCGCTCGTACAGCGGGCGGATCAGGCCCGTCTCCATGATCGCGCCGATGGCGGCCACGAACAGCACCGCCCCGCCGATCGCCGCCAGGAAGCGCACCTCGATGCTGGCATCCAGCGATTGGTAGATGTCGTAGCCAACATAGGCGCCGATCAGCAAGAACGCCCCCTGCGCGAAGTTGAGCACGTCCAGCAGGCCGAAGATCAGCGACAGGCCGGACGCCACCAGGAACACCAGCATCCCCAACAGAATGCCGCGGAAGACCGTCTGCCCGGCGGTGTTGAAGCCAAAATCGAGCCAGCTAAGCGCCAGCAGGAACGCGACATAGACCACCACCAGCAGCCACGACCGGCGGTGTTGGGGCGTCAAATTGGTAAGGTAGGTCTGCATGGTCTCCTCCGGTCCCTACGCGACGCCCAGGTAGGTTGTGATCAGGGCCTGATCCTGCACCAGATCGGCCATCCGGCCGCTGTGCACGGAGATGCCCTCCTCGATGATGACGTAGCGCTCGGCGAGCTGGCTGGCCACCTGGAAATTCTGCTCGACCAGCAGCACGGTCGTGCTGGCCGAGAGCTGGCGGATGGCCTCCATCATGTGCTCGATCAGCACCGGGGCCAGCCCTTCGCTCGGCTCATCGATCAGCAGCAGGCTGTTGTCGGCCACCAGCGCGCGGGCAATCGCCAGCATCTGCTGCTGGCCGCCGGACAGGTGACCGCCGGACAGGTTGTACAGCCGCTTGAGGTCGGGGAACAGGCCGAAGATGAGATCGGCCTTGCGATCCAGGTCGCCTTTTTCGCGCTCGGCGATGAGCAGGTTTTCGCCCACGGTCAGGTCGCGGAAGATGATTCGCTTCTCCGGCACGTAGCCGATGCCCATCTGCGCGATCTTGTGGGCGCGCAGCCCGTGAATCGGCACGCTGTTGAACACGATCTCGCCCGCGCGGGGCGGCGCCAGGCCGATGATGCTGCGCAGGGTGGTCGTCTTGCCCGCGCCGTTACGTCCCAACAGCACGGTGATGCTGCCCGGCGGCACCTCGACCGTCACGCCTTCCAGGATGTGAAACTCGCCGATGAAGGTGTGAATGCCGCGCACTTCGAGAATATGGGCCGGAGCCGGTGTGGCGCTCATTGGACGTCGCCCCCCATCATGCTGGCAAAATCGCCGTACAGCTCGCCCAGGTACGCTTTCTGGACGGTCTCGTTCTGGGAGATCTCGCGCGGCGTGCCTTCGGCCAGCACTTCGCCCTGGTGCATGACCGTGATCCGGTCCGAGATATTCATCACCACGTTCATATTGTGCTCGACCAGCATGATCGTCTTGTGCGTCGCCTGCTGGATGCGCTGGATCGTCTCGATCAAGACCGGCACCTGCTCGGTCGCCATGCCAGCGGTCGGCTCGTCGAGCAGCAGCAGCTCGGCGTCGGAGGCCAGCAGGATCGCCAGCTCCAGCTTGCGCTGGTCACCGTGAGGCAAGATGCGCGCCAGAATCCCGGCTTTGTCGCCCAGGCCGACCTGCTGGATCGCGTCCAGCGCGGTGACCTCATACTGTTTGAAGCGGCGGTAATGCCACCAGAACTTGGCGCTGTCGCGGCCCATCGCCTGGGCCGCCAGCCGGACGTTTTCCAGCACGGTCAGGTTGGGGAAGATGTTCGTGATCTGGAACGACCGCCCGATCCCCAGGTGCACGCGGCGATAGAGCGGCTCGCCGGTGATGTCCTGCCCTTTGAAGAACACCTGGCCGCGGGTCGGAGGCAGGTTGCCGGTCAGCAGGTTGAACAGCGTGGTTTTGCCCGCGCCGTTGGGGCCGATGATCGAGTGCAGGTCGCCCTGGCGCACGCGGATGTCCACGTTGGATACAGCGACCAGCCCGCCGAATTCCTTGGTCAACCCGCGCCCTTCGAGGAGGTCTGTTTGTTCCGACATACGTCTGCTCGCTTGACTCGTGGGGGACGCACCGGGCGCGCCCCCCACCACGGAAAACCGGAAAAGGCGAACGGGACTACTCGCCCCGCTCGGCCACCGGCGTGCAGTCGAGCGCGTCGCTGCTGCGATCGGCGCCCGCTTCGCACGGCGGCGCGGTGTCTTCAGCCGACACTTCGGCGACCAGCGTGTAGAAGGCCTGGTCCGGATCGTCGATGTTGGCCAACTGGACCACGTACATCGGTAGCAGCGCCTGGTGATCTTCGGACCGCATGTAGTAGGTGCCCTTCGGGCCTTCCCACTCCAGGCCCTCTAGCGCGGGGATCAGGTCCTCGGTGAAGGTCGAGCCTTCCGCCAACTCGAGACCGGCGACCAGCGCCTGGGCGGTCGCGAAACCACACTCGGTGAACAGGTCCGGCACGTCGCTGTAGACTTCCTTGTGGCGCGCGACCAGCCAGTCGTTGATTTCTGTCTTGGGCGCGGTGTAGTGGTAGACGATCAGGCCGATATTGCCGATCTGCGACTCGTCGGCGAAGGCGATGGTGATGTCATTGGAGTTGAAGCCAGTCAGAATGACGGGGCGCGCGCCCTGCTCGAGCATGCCGAGCTCGGCCACCTGCTGGAACAGGTTGATCGACGAAGCGCCCGCCCAGGTCAGCAGGGCGCCATCAGCGCCCGAGTCGATGACCCGCTGCAGATAGGGCGTGAACTCGGTGGTGTCGGTCGGCGCGTAGATGGCGTCGCCCACGAACTCGGCGCCCAGCTCTTTGAAGGCAACCTCGGCGGCCAGCACCGAGCTGTAGCCAAACTCGTAGTCCGGCGCGAGCTCGATGTACTTGGTGCCGACATTGTCGATCGCCCAACTGCCCAGCGCGTACCAGTCATGGTAGCTGTTGCGGCAGGCGCGGAAGGTGGTCGGCTTGAAGAACTCGCCGGTGATCGACGACGCTGCCGCCGGGGCGGCGAACAGCACGACGTCATACTCCGCCGCGATATCGACCAGGCCCAGCGTCACGCCCGACGACGGCGCGCCGATCAACACCTCGACGCCCTCGACCTCGATCAGCTCGCGGGCCTGAGTCGCGGCCAGGTCGGCATCGTTGGCGTAGTCGCGCACTACGATCTCGATCGGGCGACCGGCGACTTCCATCGTGCCCTCAGTCGCGTATTCGAGGCCCAGGGTGAAGCCGTTCTGCAGCTCGATGCCGTACAGAGCCAGCACCGCGGAGAGGTCGGTGATCAGGCCGATCTTGAGCGGCTCGCCGTCCTGCGCGTGGGCGATCCGGTCCGCTCGATAGGCCGGCATCACGACCAGCGCCAGCATCATCACGACAACCAGCAAGCTCAACGATAGTTTACGCATGGTCAAAACTCCTTTTGGTAATCACCAGGACAGTGAAGAGCGTGTGCGAAATCAGGGTATTGGTGCGCAGTGCTGCCTCCTTTACACTCCACAACGGCATACCGTGCGGCTGCACAGTCGAATCACGTCGTTATCACCCGGTATCCGCGAACCGCTCGCGCAGCTCGCGCTTCAGGATTTTGCCCGCTGCCGAGATGGGCAGCGCATCGAGAAAAGCCACCGAGCGGGGCACTTTGAACCCGGCCAGATGCTCGCGCAGATAGGCCAGCAGGTCGTCCTCGGTAGCGGCGGCGCCGGGCGCCAGCACCACGCAGGCTATGCCCACCTCGCCCCACTTCGGATCGGGCACGCCGATCACGGCGCACTGGTGCACCGCCGGGTGCCGGTAGAGCACCTGCTCGATCTCTGCCGGGTAGATATTCTCGCCGCCGGAGATGAACATGTCCTTCTTGCGATCGACGATGAAGAAATACCACTCGTCATCATAACGGGCCATGTCGCCGGTATGGAACCAGCCATCCTCGTCCACGACCTCGGCCATCGCGTCCGGCCGGTTGAAATAGCCGGAACAGAACGACGGCCCCTTGAGGACCAGCTCGCCCACCTCGCCGGGGCCGAGCGGGCGGTTGTGCTCGTCCACCACGCGCGCATCGACGAAGAAGTTGGGCCGGCCAATGCTGCCCGCCTTGCGGATGGCATCTTCGGGCGCCAGCGCGAAAATGCCGGGACCGAACTCGGTCATGCCGAAGCCCTGCTTGAAGCGCACGCCCTTCTCATCGCGGAACTTCTCGACCAGCGTCACCGGCAGCGGCGCGCCCCCGCTGGTGCAAAAGCGCAGGCTGCTCAGGTCGGCGTCCGGCCAGTTGGGCGCCTGGGTGAGCATCTGGTACATGGTCGGCACGCCCGCGAAGAAGTCGGCCTTGTATTCCTGGATCAGGTCCAGCACCAGCGCCGGGTCGAAGCGCCGGACCAGCACCACCGTCCCGCCGACGATCATCAGCGGCGTGGTGTAGACCAGCAAGCCGCCGGTGTGGAACATCGGGAAGACGTTGACCGTGGTGTCGCCGGGCAGGATGTCGTGAATCACGGTGTTGAGCGTGTTCCAGCCGATCATCCGGTGGCTGATCTGCGCGCCGCGTGGCACGCCGGTCGTCCCCCCGGTGAAAATCAGCGCGGCGGTGTCTTCCCCGGTCACCGACTCCGTCGTCACCGGATCAGCGGGGGCGGCCTGCAGCGCGGACTCGAAATGGCGGCTGCCAGGAATTCCCTCGCCCTCGATGTGCAGGGTGTAGGTCACGTTCGGCGCGTGGGGCAGCGCCTGCGCGATCGAGTCCTTGAACTCGTCGGAGAAAATCAGGACGCGCGGCGTGGTGTCGTCCATCACCTGGACCAGCTCGCGCCAGTGCATGCGCCAGTTGTAGCAGGCCAGGATCGCGCCCAGCTTGCCGCACGCGAAAAAGGCGTCGAGGAACTCCACGCCATCGAAGGCCACGATGCCCACCCGGTCGCCTTTGGTGATCCCGGCGACGTCGCGCAGCCAGTTGGCGAAGCGGTTGGCGCGCTCGTTCAACTGGGCGTAGGTGTAATGCGGGCGGCCCGCCTTGCCCGCATCCACCACGGCCAGCCGGTCGGGTGAGTAGATCGCGCGCCGCGCCAGCGTGTCCCCAATGTACATCAGCGATCTCCAAAAGACTCTAGTCTGCCGTCCACTCGAACGCCGCGGCGGCCATCGTGTAACCCGCGCCGCTGGCGCAGAACACCATCAGTTCGCCCGGGCGCGGCCCGATGCCCTGCGTGATCGCGTCATCCAGCGCCAGCGGGATGCATGCCGAGCCCGTGTAGCCCCATTGGTCCATGGTGGTGTGCGTGCGCGCCATCGGCAGGCCCAGGTCGCCCATCGCGCTCTCGATCGTCCGCAGGTTGAGCTGGGTAAAATAAATCTTGTCGATGGCCTCCACCGGGCGGCCCAGCTTATCCATCAGCGCGCGAACCAGCGGCGGCCAGCCTTTGTTGTTCGTGTCGGGCGGGAAGCGCTTGCGGATCTCCAGCCGCTGGGGGCGGGTGCCGTCGCCGCCGGTCGGCTCGACCGTCCCGCCGATGAACACGCCCATGTAGTCATGAAACGCGCCGTCGGACTTGACGTTCGCGCCCAGAAAGCCGGGCCGGTCGCCCGCCGCCAGGATCACCGCGCCCGCGCCGTCGCCGAACAGAGTGCAGGTCCGCTTGTCGGTCCAGTCCACGAAGCGCGTCATGCCGTACGCGCCAACGACCAGGGCGCGATCGTAAGCTGTGTCAGTGGCGATGTAGCGGCTGGCGATGTCCACGCCGGTGACGAACGCGGCGCAGGCGTTGTTGACGTCGAAGGTGCCCGCGTTGGCCGCGCCCAGCTTGAACTGCACCACCGATGCCGTGCCCGGCGAGACGTAATCGGGTGTGTCGGTCGCCACGATGATCAGGTCCAGGTCGGCGGGCGCCAGCCCGGCCCGGTCCAGCGCCTGGCGCGCGGCATGCACCGCCAGATCGGATGTGACCTCGTCGTCGGCGATCAGCCGCCGCTCGCGGATGCCCACGTTGTCGATCAGCCACTGGTCGACCGGCTCGCCGAGCAGCGCATCCAACTCGGCGTTGGTGCGCACTCTGGCGGGCAGGTAGCGCCCGGTGCTGACGATCTGCGCGTGACGCGGCATCACCCTGTTCCTATTCTACACTGGCGAGATGCTCGAGCAGCGCCGCGACCCAGGCGTCCGGCGTCTCGACGTTGGGCGAATGGGACGCGCCGGGGATCTCCAGATAGCGCGCGCCCGGCAGATTGTCCAGAATGGCCCAGCACACGGCGTGCGTGCTGAGGAATTGGTCGTCGGCCCCGCGCACGATCACCGTGGAGATGCCGGCCAGCTCGCCCAGCCGGTCGGCCACGGCCCAGGCTTGCAGCGCCGCCGGGCCGCGCAGGCTGGCCTCATCTTTCTGCTTCAGACTGGCGGCTTCAAGCCGCTTCCAGTTGTCGTCGTCCGGGTGATGGATGGCGGTCGCCCGCAGCGCCAGCTTGAGCTGCTCCTTGTTGGCGACCATCGCCGCGATGCGCGCCGCGTCCGCCAGCATGGGGGGCATGTCCCCCGCCACCCAGCCGGGGTTCAGCAGCGTCAGGCTTTTCACGTCCGCCGGATGATCGAGCGCATATTGCAGCGCGACGTCCGAGCCGAGCGAATGCCCGACGAAGTGCGCCGAGCCGAGTCCCAGGTGCTCCACCAGGCCGCGCACGTCGTCCGCCAGGGTTTCGATCGTCCAGTCCGCCGCCGGGCCTTCGGTATCGCCCCGTCCGCGCAGGTCAGGCGCGATGAAACGATAATCGCCGCGCACCCGCTCCAGGGTATATTCCCACCACGCGCTGCTCGACGTGTTGCCGTGGATCAGCACCACCGGCTGGCCGCTGCCCTGGTCGAGATAGTGCATCTTCAGATCGCCGATCGCTGCTGTTGGCATGTGCCGTTCTCCTGTTCAGTTTCCATACTGCTCCACCAGCGCCTTCTTGTCGATCTTGCCCGCGCCGGTCTTGGGCAGCGCGTCCACGAAGACGACCGACTTGGGCACCTTGTAGCGGGCCAGTTGCTCGCGCAGGAAGGCGATCAGGCTCGTTTCGTCCAGCGCCTTCCCCGGCTCCACGACGACCACCGCGCGCCCGACCTCGCCCCACTTGTCGTCCGGCACGCCGATCAGCGCCGCCTCTTTGATCGCCGGGTGGCGGTACATCACGCTCTCGACCTCGGCGGGGTACACGTTCTCGCCGCCGGAGATGATCATGTCCTTGAGCCGCCCGACGATGGTGTAATAGCCTTCATCGTCGCACACGGCCAGGTCGCCGGTGTGCAGCCAGCCATCGACGATGGCCTGGGCGGTCGCTGCCGGGTTGTTCCAATAGCCGGGCGTGACGTGCGGCCCGCGGATCAACAACTCGCCCGGCTCGCCCGCCGCGCATACCGAGCCATCGGGCCGGACGGCGCGCACGTCCACGTGCATCAGCGGGAAGCCGACCGCGCCCGGTTTGCGGCGGACGTCCGGGCCCGGCAGCCAGAAAGTGTTCGGCCCGGCTTCGGTCAGGCCATAGCCCGTCTTGAAGTCCACGCCTTTGGCCCAGAACCGCTCGAAGACCGGCATTGGGCAGGGCGCGCCGCCGCTGATCACCAGCTTGAGCCGGCTGAAATCGGCCTGGGGCCAGCGCGGGTGCCCCTGCAGCACGACGAACATGGTCGGCACGCCGAAGAACAGCGTCACGTCGCCGCCCTCGATCAGGTCGAAGACCTGGTCGGGATCGAAGCCGCGGCACAGGATGCTCGCCCCGCCACAGTGAATCAGCGGCAGGGTGAAGACGTTCAGCCCGCCCGTGTGGAACAGCGGCGAGGTGAGGATCGACACGTCGTTCTGGTCCAGTCCCCAGCTCATCACGGTGTTGATGCTGTTCCAGGTCATGTTGCCGTGCGAGAGGATCGCGCCTTTGGGCAGGCCGGTCGTCCCGCCGGTGTAGCAGATCACCCACGGCGCGTCCCACTCGAGATCCGGGCGCGGCGCAGCCAGCTCGGCGGGATGGGCGTCGCGCTCGGCGAAGGGCGGGTCGGCGGGCGCGGCGGGCTGCGCCAGGGCGACAAAGTGCCGCACGCCGGGGATGGCCGGGCGCAGCGCGTTCACCACCTCGTTGAACTCGTCCGAGTAGATCAGGACGCGCGGACCGGCATCGTGGATCAGCCCTTCGAGCTCCGCCGGGGCCAGCCGCCAGTTGAGATTCTGCAGAATCGCGCCGATCTTGCCGCAGGCCATCCAGACGTCCATGTAGGCCATGGAGTTGGTCGCCAGCACGGCCACGCGGTCGCCCTCGCTGACGCCCAGGCTCCGCAGGAAGTTGGCGGTCTGGTTGGCCTGGGCGTTCCAGGCCGCGTAGGTGATGTCCTGCCCGGCGATCGTGTCGCGCACGGCGAGCCTATCCGGCGTGAGCTGGGCGCGCCGCTGGAGAAAATCGGTGACGAAACTGGACTTCTGCTCGATCATCGCTCGCTCAAACAACACTGTTCAGTCAGAAGGGCGGGAACTCGCCGCGCGCTGTTGATCTCAGTTTACACCACCAACCCACCATCGACACTCAACACGATCCCGTTGATGAAGCCGGACTCTTCCGACGCTAGGAACAGGTAGGCGTTGGCAACGTCTTCGGGCGTGCCCAGCCGGCGAACCGGCGTGCGGCCCGCGAAGTCGTCCAGCACCTTCTGCGGCACGGTCTTGATCATGTCGGTGGCGATGAAGCCGGGCGCGATGGCGTTGGCGGTGATGCCCTTCGGCCCCAGCTCGCGCGCCCACACGCGCGTCATGCCGATCACGCCCGCCTTGGTGGCGACGTAGTTGGTCTGGCCGAAGTTGCCGTACAGGCCGACGATCGACGATGCGCTGATCACGCGGCCATAGCCGCGATCGATCATGTGCGGGGCGACGGCCTGCGTCAGGTTGAACACGCCCTTCAGGTTGACGTCCACCACCGAGTCGAACTCGTCCTCGGTCATCTTGACCAGCCGCGCGTCGCGCGTGATCCCGGCGTTGTTGCACAGGATGTCGATCTGCCCGTAGGCGTCCAGCACCTGCCCCACCAGCGCGTCGATCTGGTCGCGCCGGGCCACGTCGCACGTGACCGCCATCGCTTCGCCGCCCGCCGCCTTGATCTCGTCCGCGACGGCCCGCGCCGACTCCGCGACGATGTCGATCACGACCACCTTGGCGCCTTCCCCGGCGAAGCGCAGTGCGACCGCCCTGCCGATGCCCTGCCCGCCCCCGGTGATCAGCGCCACGCGGTTCGATAAGTGTTTGTCCATAACGCCCCTTCTTTCAACCTAATCCGACGCGCGCGCCGCCCACAGCAGCCCGCGGAGAACCATCTCGCGCACCTGGGGAATCTCGAACTCGGCGGCGTCGTGCCCCAGCGCGCAGTACGCGATCCGCCCCGCGCCCCAGCGCCGCACCCACGTCACCGGCATCACCGTCCCGGCGATCCAGGGCAGGTGCTCGCCGCCAAAAGTCGTCGTCGCCAGCACACGGTTGGACGGATCGACCAGCATGTAGTACTGCTCCGAGTGCAGGCTGAAATCGTCCAGCCCGGCGGTGATCGGGTGCTGGCGGTCGGCCATCTGGACGGTATAGCGCACCTTCCCGCCCGGATGCGCCACGAAGCGCCCGCCGGCCAGGAACATTAGCGACCCGCTGCCCTCCAGCGTGACGCCCTGGCCGCCGTGCCACCCGGCGAAGCCGGTCCCGCGCTCGACCGCCGCTGCCAACCCGGCCACCTGCTCGTCGGTGATGGTGTCCACCGACCAGTTGAGCACGATCAAATCGAACCCGCTGAGATAGGCCGCGTCGGCCAGCGGGGCGAGCTCCGGCACCTGGACCGTCTCGAAGCCCAGCGCGCCCAACATGCCGGCAACCAGCCCGGTCGTCTTCTCCGGCTCGTGGCCCGCATATCCCCCGTAGACGATCAAAGCCGATGGTGTCATGCGCCCTTCCCTCGCTCAGCCCCAGCGGATCGCCGTGGCGCTCCAGGTGTAGCCGGTGCCCGCCCCGGCCAGGACGATCAGGTCGCCATCGCGGACTCTGCCCTGGGCCAGGCCCAGCTCCAGCGCCAGCACCTGGTCCACGCTCTGGATGTGGCCGAAGTGGTCGAGGTACACCGACTGCTCCGGCGTCAGGCCGATCGCGCTCAGAATCTCCCGGTAGAACGAGTTCTTCATATGGGTGATGCCCAGGAAGCGCACGTCGCGCAGGTCGCGCCCGCTGAGCTGCACCGCCTCGGAAATGACCTCGACGAAGCGATCGAGCGACACCGCGCCCAGCCGCTCAGCCATGTACTCGGCGTGGCGCACGTCCAGCCGCCCGTGCAGCGTGCCCATCTCCGGCGGTAGCAGCGCCGGATCGCCCTCGGCGGGCGTCATGACGACGGTATCGGCCAGCGAGCCGTCGGTGCGCACCGCCGACTCGAGCACGAGGTTGCGCTCCAGCCCGCGCCGGAAGATCATCGCGCCGCCGCCCGCGCCGAAGTTGAACATGAACCGCGTGCGCATGTTGCCGAAGTCGATCAGGTCGTTCTCGCGGCTGGCGGACACCAGCAGCACGTTGTTCAGGCGCGGATCGACGCGCATCATGTCGCGCACGGCTTTATAGGCGATCGGCGCTCCGGCGCACAGCGCGTACATCTCGAACGCGTAGGCGTTGCGCGCGCCGATCAGGTCCTGGATCTTCGAGGCGGCGGACCACACGATATGGTCTTTGTACTCGCTGCCGTGGTAGACCACCAGATCGAGATCGGCGGGATCGAGATCGGCATCATCGAGCGCGGCCTGGGCCGCCCGGCTGGCCATGGCGGTAATCGTGTCGTCCGGCCCGGCGACGTGAATCTCGCGGATGCCCATTTTCTCGAGCACGACGAATTCCGGCAGGCCGGTGCGCGCGGCGATCTCGGCGCCGGTCACGACCGCCGAGGGGATGTACGTCCCGGTTCCCGCGATGCCGATCGGGGGGAGGTCGATGGCTGTCATAAAGTCTTTCCAGGGTCGGATGAACAAAAACGGCTCTCTTGGTGATCGTACCATACGCCGCGCGAGTTACGCGCCAGTTACGCCGCGCCCCATCGGGCGCGCACGCGGTTTTTGACCTCCGCGGGCACGTCCGGCGCGGCCAGCAGCTCCGCCGCCAAGTCGGGCACATCCATCAGCGCGAGTTCCCCGTCCAGGCAGCGGTACATCAGGCGGCGCAGCGCGTCACGGACCGGGTCGGGCGCGGGCCAGAAGACGTGCTCCATCAGCCAGCCGCGCTCTGCCTCGAGCGCGGGCGAGACGATCGATTCGGCCACGCGCGCGAACGCCGCCAGGAAGCCCGCGTCCGGATCGACGGCGGGCGCAAAAGGCCGGTCCAGATCGGCCAGATCAAGGTAGGTGATGTCCGGCGGCTGGCCCCCGTTCAGCGTCATGCGGGCGACCGTCTGCCGCGCCTGCCGGAGCATGTGGTTGCCGCCCGCAATCGCGCCCGGGTTCACCAGCCACACGCCGTCATGCTCGATGGCCCAGCCCACGTGCGTGTGCCCGTACACGAAGACCGACGCGCCCGCCGCCCGCGCCAGCCCGGCCCAGCGCGCCAGCTTGGGATGCCAGTCGTCCACCTGGCGGTCCGCCATTTCCTCGGCGCGATCGGGATGGTGCCCGTGGTTGAGCAGGATCCGCCGCCCCGCCAGGGCGATCACCTGCCGGCCCGGCAGGACGTCCGGCGCGCCGGCCAATTCGTCGTTGCCGTGGACGGCGATCACCGGGGCGATGCGGCTGAGCTCGTCCAGCACGGACAGCTCGCCCACGTCGCCCGCGTGCAGGATCAGGTCGACTCCGGCCAGCGCGTCGAAGACCGCCTCCGGCAAGGCCCGGCAGCGGTCGGGCAGGTGCGTGTCGGAGATCAAACCGAGTGTCGTGCTCATGGGATTGCCCCTCCTGGTGCAGCGGGTATCATCCAATCATACACGCTCCGCCGCTGGACGCCTCACGCCCGAACCCGGCGCTTGCCTTACGCCCCGAACGCCGTACACTACTCTCAGGGCGGGCACCACGCACAGGAGAGACGTATGCCCAAGTTATCCGATTTCGAGCTGCGCACCCTGCCGGGACTGTGGCGCTGGGCCGACGACGCCCCGCGCCGGATGGCCTTCCGCGCCGGGGACCGGGCCGAGGCCGAAGCGTGGCAGGCCGCGCTGCGCGAGGAGATCGTCCGGCTGCTGGGCGGCTTCCCCGCGGCGCGCTACGATCTCGATCCGCATGTCATTGAACGAGTCGAGGGGCGGGACGTCACGCGCGAGACGCTCGTCATACAGACCCAGCCGGGCGAGTACATGCCGGTCCACGTGCTGATCCCGCGCGGCGGGTCCGCGCCCTGGCGGCGGGTCATCGCCGTGCACGGGCACGGCACGGGCGGCGCGCGCCTGCTCACCGGCGAGCCTGCCGATCCGGTCGAGGCCGGGCTGATCGGCGAGCTGAACTACGACTACGCCCGCCAGATGGCCCGGCGCGGCTTCCTGGTGTTCGTCCCGGTGCTGCGCGCCCTGGGCGACCGGATGGAAGACTCGCCCCTGCGCGACGCGTTCGACCCGGCGTGGCAGTCGTCGTGCCACGTCGCCGGCATGAGCGCGCTGCTGTGCGGCAAGACGCTGATCGGCCTGCGCGCCTGGGACATGCTGCGGCTGGTCGACTACATCGAGACGCGCGCCGAGCCCGCCGCGCCGGGCCTGGCCTGTGCTGGGCTGTCCGGCGGGGGGACGGTCACGCTGTTCACCGCCGCGCTGGAGCCGCGCATCACCTGCGCGGTGATCAGCGGCTACCTCAACACCTTCCGCGACTCGATCATGGCCGTGCGCCACTGCGCGTGCAACTACATCCCCGGCATTCTGAACGTGGCGGACATGGCCGACATCGCCGGGCTGATCGCGCCGCGCCCGGTCTTCGTCGAATCAGGCGAGCGCGATCCGATCTTCCCGTCACACGCGACGCGCCGCGCCCTGGACGACCTGCGGCGGGTCTACCGCGTCTTCGGCGCGGAGGATCGCGTGGCGAGCCACTTTTTCCCCGGCGCCCACGAGTGGGGCGGCGATCCGGCCATCGACTGGCTGGAAGCGCAGTTCGCCCCGCCAGGACGCTGAGCGCGGCGCGTGGCGCTCTACGGGATCCTCATCCTGCTGGTCGGGATCAGCCTGCTGGGCACGGTGGGCGCGCTGGCCGCCTGGCTGCACCGGCGCTTCGGGCTGCCGCATGCCCTGCTGACGGTCGGCATCCTGACGTTCATCGGCGCGCTGATGGTCCGGGCGCTGGCCCTGGCGCTGATCGACCGGGCGCTGCTGGGCATCCTGCCCATCGGCGCGCTGGCGTTCGGCGTGCTGGCCGGGTTCGTGGACGAGACGGCGCGGCTGTTCGGCTTTCAGTTCCTGGCGCGGAGCACCGTCACCCGGCCCCAGGCACTGATGATCGGGCTGGGGCATGGCAGCGTAGGCGCGATCTACACCGGCGTGCTGGCGATCGGGCTGGGCACGTCGCTGTTGGGCGCCGGGGCCGAGCGCCCGGACGACCTGGGCGCGCTGCTCAGCGGGGCGCTGGCCGAGGCGCTGAACGGCACGCTGCCGCTGGTGATGCACATGGCCCTGAGCTGGATCGTGCTACAGGTGTTCCTGCGCGGGCAGATCGGGTGGCTGTTCGGCGCGATCTTCCTGCACGCTGCGGCCGAGATCATGGCGGCGCTGCTCGGCCCGGCGGACGCGTGGCAGGTGGCCGCGTGGCGCGGGCTGGTAGCGCTCGTCAGCTTGCTGATCATCCTCCGGCTGGGGCCACCCGCACCGGACGAGCCAATTCCCGATTCTGGTTGAATGACGTTACAATAGCCACACACAAGTCGAACAACACGGAGAAGTGGGTGGTTTGTCTATGACGATCAAAGCTGCGATTCTAACCCTGCTGGTGCTGGCCCTGCTGGTGCCCGCCTTCCCCGCCCAGGCCCAGGACCCGACCGGCGCGGACTGCGATCCGAACGAGGTCCAGATCTGGCTGACCGAGCGGCAGGCGTGGCGCAACGCCACGCAGGATGTGCTCGACGCTCAGGGCATGTCGGTCCCGAACGCCAGGGCTTACCTGCACGATCACCTCCAACAGATCGAAGACCTGGACCGTCCCGGCTGCGCCGACGCGGCGATGCTGTGGACCTATTACCTGTACAGCAATCTCCAGCACCTGCTGACCTGCGGCGGCGTGAGTGACACAGCCTGCGTGAGCGAGATGCAGCAACGGCTGGCCAACTACCGCCAGCGCGATGACGACGCGATCAACGCGCTGGGCGCGCCGTTCGGTTTCGGCGCGGATGCCTTCCGCGACGTGCGCCCGGCGGAATGGACGCTCGGCCCTGCCGCGGAGCAGCCGCCCGCCCAGACACAGCCGGAACAACCGCCGCAGGTGGTCCAGCCCCCGCCCGTGATGGATCCCAATGCGCCGCCCGCCGTGTCGGACGTGCCAGAGCAGACCGGGCCGCCCCAGGCGCTGACCTTCGCCGGGCCCCAGACCAAGCAGTTCGGCCCGCTGTACGTGGAGGACTTCGACGAAACCTACGCCGTGGAAGTCACCGTCCAGAGCGCGCGCTTCGTGCCCGAGTCGGATACGTCCTCGGTCGCCGCGCCGGGCTATGCCCTGCTCATCGTGGACCTGGCGACGCGCAACCTGGGCCCGGACTACGTCGCGGAGATCGGGCCGGACAACTTCCAGATCAGCGATTCGACGGGCAATCTGCTGGACTCGATCTACATCGACGAGGTCGCTGACTGCCTGTTCGACTACATCGACATGGAAGTTGGGGCGACGGCCAACGGCTGCCTGAGCTTCGAGGTTCCGCTGACCGGCGCGCTGGAGCTGCGCTATTCGTTCGACCCCTATGGCGATTACGTCGAGGGGCAGTACCTGGCCTTTCCTCTTCGCTAGGCGGGGTCGGTCGTGAGGCGAGCGGCGTGCTGGAGAGCGCGCCGCCCGGCCACGGCCCGGAAAGCACACGCCGATGGAACTTGCCGACTCCGCCCTGATTGCCATCGCCCTCATTCTGATGGCGATCAGCAGCCTGTTATCTGTCGTGCCGTTCATGCCCGGCCCGCTGTTAGTGTGGGGCATTGGGACGATCTTCGCCGTCATCGACGGGTTCGATCGCGTGGGGTATCCCGCGCTGGCGCTGATGACCGTGTTGATGATCGCCGGGTCGACGTCGGAAGTCTGGATGCAGTTTTTCGGGATCCGGATGGAGGGCAGCTCGTGCCTGTCGACGATCGGGAGCCTGGCCGGAGGGCTGGTGGGCACGCTCGCCATCCCGGTGCCGATCCTGGGCACGGTGATCGGCATGGTGGGTGGCGCGCTGGCCTTCGAGCTGATGCGGGCCGGCGAGCTGAACCGGGCGGTGAAGGCGGGGCACAACACGTTCAAGCTGTACCTGGTGAGCTTCGTCGTCGAGTTCGGAGCCAGCGCGGCAATTATGGGCGTGTTCGCGCTCAACCTGTGGCTCACGCGCTGATCGCGACCGGCACCCTGGGGGCCGATCACGGGGACGCAGCATGTCGCACTTACTCACCGAAGCGCAGTGGCGCGCCTTGCGCCAGCTCTACATCGCGGGGCGGGCGGGCATTCCCTACGACGGGCGGGGATATGGCAAGGCCGGGCCGTGGCCCGTGCTGCGTCAGCTTCGCGACCGGCAGCCGCCGCTGGTGCGCGAGGTATGGCGTCCACAAAGCGAGATTCAGAACCTGGTGGTGATCACGGAGGCGGGAGTAACGTTTTACGAGGCGAATGAACGGTTGTATGATGCGTTTTATCCATCCACAGCACCAGGCCCGGAGTCGTCGTAGCCGGGCCAGAGAGCGGCGCGGGGCGCGGGCTGGCCTGCCGCGGGACGCGGTCAGGCGGCGGCAGGGGCTGCTGCTGGCGGAGCAGGCTGCCGACCAGCATCCCCACCGGGATGGATACCATGAGCCACACGAAGCCAACCAACACCACAGCGCCCACGTCGATTTCCTTTTCTCGTTTCAGGTGTGTCTGCGTTGTGCCGTCTCAATAATTATAGTCTATATTTATCGATAATTGATCGAGGATGCGTGATTTTAATCAACACACAACATTTCCCAGACAATTGATGCGGCTGGATCGTCCTTTATCTTGTTTATAGCTATAATGTGGCGCAACATCAATAGTATTCTGGTAGGCTGTCGTGGCCCTTGTCAGCCTGTCGAGTTGGTGCTATAATGCGCGCATCTGTGGGCGCGTAGCTCAGCTGGTTAGAGCGCACGGTTCACATCCGTGAGGTCAGGGGTTCGAGTCCCTTCGCGCCCACTCGCGACTCAAGATGCCGCAGGCTGCACTGCGGCATTTTAGTTTCTATCGACCTGCACTGAAACGGCAAAGAGCGTATTCGTGTCGAGTCTCTCACCCGCCCACCGTCTGGACCAGGCCCTGTTCTGGCTGCGCTGGTTGTTTCTGGCCAGCGCCGCGCTGCTGGTCTGGGCGGGCCACGCCGCGCTGCTCGATGACGGCCTGGCCGACACGTCCCACCTGTTCATCGCGCTCGGGGTGGCGGCGGGCGCTAGCCTGCTGGCCGGCCTGCTGTCGGTATCGGGCCGGATCAGCGAGCGGTTGGTGGGCGCCGCCAGCCTGCTGCTCGACAGCGCGCTCGCCGCGACATTCTTCTGGCTGTTCGACGGCGCACTGCTGCCGCTGCTGGCGTTGGGCGCGCTGGCGATACTCCCGGCAGCGTACCGCTTCGGCGGGGCCGGCGCCGCGCTCGCCTGGCTGGCGACCGGTGCGTTCAGCCTGATCGCGCTGTTCCAACTGGCGGATCCGCCCGATTCGACATGGGTCGATTGGGGTCTGGGGCTGGTGTGCTTGCTGGCGCTTGGCCTGCTGGGAATCGTCCTGCGGGCCAGAGGTGGGGCGGTGGGCAACACCCGGAGCGCGCTCGAGGCCGAGGCGCAGCGCCTGCGCATCACCCGCGAACGGGCGCGCGCTATCTACGAGATGGCGAACACGCTCAGCTCCACGCTGGACCACCGGCGCGTGCTGGACGCCGCCCAGACGATTGGCACGCTGGGGCTGGCGGACCTCGACCCGGACGTGCGCGTGATGAGCGCCGTCCTGCTGTTCCAGGGCAAGGACAACATGCTGCGTGTGGTCAGCTCGCGCCGCCTGGCGCGCTCCGATGAAGCGGTCGCCGTGCCGGGCCACCGGGGGATCCTGGGGCTGGCGCTGAAACAGGCCGAGCCGGTCTTCGGCGGCGATGCCTCGCGCGATCCGGAGCTGCGCTATTTCATCGGCTTCCAGGATGCCAAGTCGGTGCTGGCGATTCCCCTGCGCTCTGGCTTCGAGAACTACGGCGTGATGGTCTTCGGCTGCGAGCTGCCCAACGCCTTTTCCGATGAGCACGTCGAGCTCATGGCGGCTATCGGCACGCAGGCGACGATCTCGCTGCAAAACGCCGTACTCTACCAGAACCTGGTCATCGAGAAAGAGCGTATCGTGGAGGTCGAAGAGGACGCGCGCAAGAAGCTGGCCCGCGATCTGCACGACGGCCCCACGCAGAGCGTCGCCGCGATCGCCATGCGCGTCAACTACATCCGCCGCCTGCTCGAGCGCCAGCCCCAGCAGGCCACCGAGGAATTGTGGAAAGTCGAGGACCTGGCCCGCCGCACGACCAAAGAGATCCGCCACATGCTGTTCACGCTGCGCCCGCTGGTGCTGGAGTCGCAGGGCCTGCTCGCCGCGCTGAGCCAACTCAGCGAGAAAATGAAAGACACGCACGACACGACCGTGCTGCTGCGCGGGCAGACCGACATCGAGCAGTACCTGGACACCAATGCCCAGGGCGTGCTGTTCTACATCATCGAAGAGGCGGTCAATAATGCGCGCAAGCACGCCAAGTCCCAGCAGATCTGGGTGCGACTCTACAGGCGCGAGGCATTTGTCGTGGTCGAGATCGAGGACGACGGCGTGGGCTTCGATGTCGGCGCAGTCGATGCCAGCTACGACCAGCGCGGCAGCCTGGGCATGGTCAACATGCGCGAGCGCGCCGAGTTGATTGAGGGCACGCTGCGCATCCAGAGCGCCAAAGGGCGCGGCACCAAGATCAGCGTCCTGGTCCCGATCGAGCGCGTGGGCGGCCGGGGCGCGCGCGGCGGCGACTCCGGCCCGGCGCCCCAGCTCACCCTGCAGGGCCAGAACACCGGCGCTCGCCGCCCGCCAGCGGACCTGGAAAACGGCAGCGCGCCGGACGACTCCGCCTGACCACGTCTTCCGTCAGGCGCTCGCCGCCACGGCGCGACAGCGGTTGTATCCGTGTAGGACTTCCCCGGCTAGATGAACAGCGACAACACAAGCAGAACGGCCAGCAGACCCGCGGAAAGCACCGCCATGTTGCGCAGGTCGGAGAGCACGTAGGCGTACTCGCGCCGCAGATCGGCCTCGTTGGTCAGGACGGCGCGCCGCTGTACGACCGGTTTGGCCCTGGGGGTTTCGGTAGCCTGGGGCGCGGGCTTCGCTTCTTCGACGGCGGCAGCGCCGTAGAGCTCGCGGCGGGCGCGTTCCAGCGTATCTTGCGGCAGGTTGGGCTTACGACTTTTCTTCGTCATCATGCTTCCTTTTGAGCAGAATCAACTCGGCTGTAATTCGGCAAAGACCACCATCCGGCGCGTGTCCACGCGGTAGGGATGGCAGGTAATGAGCGTTACAATGGGCTGGTTGCCCCCCGCCAGCACCCAGGTATCGTCCGGATCGACGATCTGTTTTTCACGCACGACGTAGGTATACCAGCGGCGGTTATTCGCCATGACCCGCACCTCGTCGCCCGGCTCGAGCCGTTCCAGGTAGCGGAAAATCTCGCCGTAAATATCGTTGTGGGCGGTGAGCACCATGTTGCCGTCTTCGCCGGGGTTGGCGCTGCCCAGCAAGTGCCCCACGCCTTTTTGCAGCGAGTACCAGTCGTCGCCGCCATAGATCGAGGCGCTGACGTCGATCGCCGGGATCTCGATCTGCACCGGGCTGGCCGGCTGCGGCGTGGCCAGCGCGGCCTGGGGCGCCATGTTGAGCTGGGCCATCGCCAGGGGCCGGACGCTCTCGGGCAGTTCTTCCAGGTTGAACGCCTCGCCGCCGCCAGCCTCGTCGGGCGAGTAGTGGCCGCCCGGCAGCACGTAGTCGGACAGGCGCACGCTGAGCAGCGGCGCGGGCGTGACCGTGGCGCGCAGCGCTTCGGCCTCGCGCTGGATGTCCGCCGATTTTTGCTCCAACGCTTCGATCTTGCTGCTCTCGTTGGCGATCAGATAGCCCCCCACCACCAGCACGCCGATGATGCCGATCACGGCCAACACCTCGACGCCCAGCAGCAGCCGGTCGAACCCGGAGCGCTGCCGCGGGCCGGGGGCAGGCGCCGCGGACGGGGACGGCGTGGGGCGTTTGGTTTTGCGCGGCGCGAGGATCTCGATCTCGCCCTCGTCGTCATCCTCAAAGCGCGGCACGTCGTCGGTCAGATCGTAGGTCACCGGCGGCTCGAGCGGCGGCAGGTCCTGGGCGGCTTCATGGCGCTGCGGCGGCACCTCCGGCGCGGGATCGCCGGGTGCGTCCGCCGCCATCTCGACCGGCGGCGGCACCTGTGCCACGCGGCGGCCCCGCCTGTCGTAGCGCTTCAGCCGTTCCTGCCGGGCCTCGCGGCGGCGCATGATCAGAATGCGCTCCAGCTCCTCGATGGAGAGTTCGTCGACAGGACGTTTGTCGCGCATACTCACCCTATCCTCACAGCTTCTTAGCCGCGACCGCGAAAACCTCGCGCTCGAAAAACCACCGGAACGGCGGCCAGTGGAACAGCGCGAAGCGCAGCGCGGCCAGGATCGCGTTCTCGTGCCGGTGCTGCGGCGGCGAGTCCAGCCAGACGTGCCCCTTGAACCCGGCCCGATCCAGCACGCGGCGCAGCCCAAACAGCGACTGCTCGTTGACATGCACGTCCTGGTTGTGCTCCACCAGGAACTGGCGCGGGTCGGCGGGGTAGCTCGCGCCCTGCCCGGCCAACCGCCGGAAGGCGCGCACCACCGGGTATGCATACCGATCGTACCACACGTTGGGCGCGGTGTGGATGATCAGGCGGCCATCGTCTTTGAGGACGCGCCGGGCTTCCAGCAGCGAGGCGTGCAACTCCCAGGGGTGCAGGTGCTCGACGATGTCGAACATCAGCACGCGGTCGAACGTCTGGTCCGGGTACGGGTAGTGCTTGGCCTCGGCCCGGGCCAGCGCCATGATCCCGGTCGCGCCATCCGCCCCACGGGCCAGCACCTGGCGCGCCAGCTTGATCGCAGCGTGGGCGTAGTCGAAGCCGTAGGCGTCCGCGCCGAGCAGCGCGCACTGGCGCACGATCTCGCCGCGCCCGCAGGCCACGTCCAGCACCTTCATGCCCGGCTCGACCGCGGCCAACTCGAAGGCAGCTTTGAGGCGGCGCGAGAGGTTTTCGCCGTCGCTGGCGATGAAATCCTCGTAGCCTTCGCACGCCGTCAAAAAATACTCTTCGGTGTACAGCTCCGGTGACACCGGTTGTGGCCGTTTGTCGGTCAAGCCATTATCCCCACTCGGTGATGTCTATCCCCGCGATTATACAAAGCGCCCTGCCAGGATGCTAGCGCCATTAGCGCCCCAGCCGCTGCTCGACCAGCCGCCGCATCCAACGCCATTCCTCCAGCCCCAGCCGCGACGCGAACCGGCTGAACGAGGTCACGCCCACTGCGCCCGCCACGCCGACCACGATCAGGCGCGCGGGGATGCCGCCGAACGGCACGACCGCTTCCAGCCCGATCATGACGAGCGCCGCCAGCACGCCCATCCCCGCTGCCGCGAGCAGCGTCCGCAGGATAGTCGAGGTCAGGCGCTGGCCCCCGTACCCGTCCAGGCCGCGCCACAGCAGCCACGCCGACACCGACGTGTGGACCAGGTGTTTGACCGAGTCCGCGATCATCAGCGCGAAGAAGCTGTACCAGCGCAGCAGCACGACCGCCACCACCATGTACGCCGCCAGGCTGATCAGCCCGACCAGCGCCGGGGTGAGCGTGTTCTGGCGGGCGTAGAACGCGAACACCAGCAGCAGATCGATGGCGGCGAAGGGCAGCCCCAGCAGGTACAGCCGCAGGGCCAGCGCGGTGAAGGCCGTGTCGGTGGCGGTGAATTTGCCGTGCTCGAACAGCAGGCTGACCACCGGTTCGGCCAGCACGAACAGGCCCACCGTCGCCGGGATGATCAGCACGATCGCCAGCCGCAGCCCCTGGCCCAGTGTGTTCTTGAAGGCGGGCAGACCGTCCGCCTGGACCGCCTGGCGCGAGAGCGTCGGCAGGATGGCGGCGGAAATGGCGATGGCGACCAGCCCCTGTGGGAACTGGATCAGCGTGGTGGCCCAGCTCATGTAACTGATGCTGCCCTCGCCCGTGCTGGACGCCAGGTTGTAGCTGAACGTCCGGTTGACGAGCACATCCAGCGCCAGCGAGGCCATCACCGGGATGTACAGCAGGCCGATGGTCCGCACGCCGGGGTTGCCCAGCAGGCCGCGCAGCCTGAAGCGCAGGCGCGCGTCGCGCAGGCCGGGCGCTTGCAGCGCCAGTTGGACGCCCGCGCCGACCAGCCAGCCGACCGCCACCGCCGTGATCCCCAGGCGGCCATGCAGCACCAGCGTGACCAGCACGATCATCCCGTTGAAGACGGCGGACGCGAAAGCGGGCCACGTGAAACGCCGCAGAGCGTACAGCAGGCCGGAGAGCACGGCGAACAGGCTCAGGAACAACAGCGCCGGGGCGGTGACACGCAGCAGGCGGGTCGCCTCGTCGATGACTTCGGGCGTGGCTTTGCTGCTGGCGACCACGCCGATCACCTGCGGGGCGAGCAGCTCCAGGGCCAGGATCAGCGCCGACAGCGTGACCACCACCAGCGCCAGCAGCGCGTTGACCAGGTCCCACAGGTCGCGCCGGTTCTCGCGGGCGGCGTACTCGCTGAGCACGGGCACCAGCGCCGAGTTGACGTGCCCGCCGATCAGCAGGTCGTACAGGCTGCGCGGCACGACGATCGCCAGATTGAACGCGTCCACCGCCACGCCCGCGCCGAACAGCGTCGAGAGCATCATCTCGCGCACCAGCCCGAGCACGCGGCTGGCGACGTTGCCCAGCGCGATCACGCCAGTTGCGCGGACCATGCCCTCCGAGGGCGCGCTGTCCAGCCCGTCGGCGTCGGCCGCCACGGGCTCGCTGATCACGACATCCATGCTGTCTTGCCGCCTATCATCCCATCACGCCGCCCGACTTTACCGGACGGGCCGCGAACGCGCTACTACTGCCCCTGTAGCGGGCCGGAGAAAAGCGCCGCTGCCCAGGAGGCGAGCTCGCGGGCAGCGGAGAGTGATCAGGCAGGCGGGGCGCGCAGCGCGCGGTCAGAGCGTGCGCGTCAGGCTGTGAATGCCGGTCGCGCCGCTGGGGAACGTGCCGGTGTCCGCCGTGCTTTGGTTTTCGCCGTCGCCGTCCACGCAGCGCACCTCGAAGGTGTGGCGCCCGGCCTCGAACGGCCAGTCATAGCGCCAGATCACCCACGTCGTGCTGGAGAGCGGCTCGCGCAGGGCGGCCTCGGCCCACTCGCCGCCATCCACGCGCACCTCGACTTTGGAGATGCCGCGCGCGCCCGCGTGAGCGATCCCGCCCACCGGCACCCACGTCTGGCCGTCGCGCTCGAAGGCGCTGTCACTGGCGACCACGTCCACGACCGAGGTCGTGCGCATCTGGGCCACCTCGTCCCAGCCGCGCTCCACCCAATAGCCCTCGATGTACCGGTCGGTGACCTCGATCTGCGTGATCCACTTCGGCTGCTTCATACCGTAGCGGTCGGGGATGTAGATGCGCAGCGGGAAGCCGTGCTTGTACAGCAGCGGGATGCCGTCCCAGTGATAGGCCAGCATGATGCGCGGCTCCGTCTCGACCAGGGCCAGATCGACCATTTCGTGAAACCCGTCCTGGCTGGTGATGCGCAGATAGGTCGCGCCGTCCTGCACGCCGGCATCGGCCAGTACGTCCCACAGCCGCGCGCCAGTCCAGCGCGTGGTGCTGGTCAGGTCGCCGCCCACCGGGTTCGAAATGCAGGCCAGGGTCACGTACTGGTCGACCGGCTCGTAATTGGCCTTGATCTCGTCCAGCGTGAGTGTCAGCGGGCGCTCGACCATGCCGGTGATCGCCAGCCGCCAGTCGTCCTCGTTGATCTCCGGCGGGCGCGCGTTGATGTCGATCTGGTAATGGTCCTCGAGCGGGGTATATTCCGGGCGCGTGCCCGGCGCCGGTTCGACGCTGGCGCCCTCGTTCGGCAGCCCGGGGGGCAACACGGCTTCGCGCCGGTCGGCGATCAGGTCCTCGTAAGCCCGCTCGTCGCGGATTTCGAGCAGGCGCGCCAGCCCCGCGCCCACGACGGTGATGGTGGCGGTCGCGCCGCCCACCTGGATCAGAAACTGCCGGCGGCTGACCGGCTCGGCGCGCGCGGGGATTGCGCTGGACTCGAGCGAAGCGGGCGCGCCGGCGGCGGTCCAGCGGGCATACGCCCAGCTCAGCAGCGCGCCCCAGGCCAGGAAGGCGAGCGCGATCCAGGCCGCGCTGGTCGTGCCGGATGCGCTGGCGGTGACGTTGACATCACGGCTGATGAAGATGACCGGCACGGCGACGATCAGCCCGGCGATCAGGCCCGGCACGAAGCGCGCCGCGCCGGTCAAGGGCGCGCCCCGGCGCTCCAGGATGGCGAACAGGATGGCGCCCGTCAGGATGCCGATGGCGAGGAACAGCGCCAGCGCCGCGAGGTGCTCGAGGGTCTTGGCGGTCGAGTCGGTGGCGCCCAGGTTCAAATCGTTGATAATCTCGACCATCGTCTCGATGCTGTTGATGATGATGTTGCCGGGCAGGACGCGCGCCAGCCAGTCGAAGAGATCGTACATGACCAGGGGCAGACCGGCCTGGTCGGCCAGGTATAATAGGGCCATCAGGGGCAGGGTGAGCAGACCGCCGAAGACGGCACCGACGAGAGCGGCGTATGGTTTCATGAGGGCCCTCCGGCACTGCAAAATCACTTGTAGCTCAGTTATATCAAATAAAGATGAGAGTTTTATGAGGATTTATGGAAGAATTGGCGTGGCTCGACGGTGAACCGGTGGCGGATGGGCCGGGTGAATGCTACGCGCAGGTCATCCTGACGGTCATCGACAACGCGCCGCTGCTGGCCGCGCCCCGCTACGCGCGGCGGGCCCTGGCCGGGCTGGACGCCTGCGCGGCGGACGCGCCGGGCCGGTTGTGGGGCGCCGTGGTCCTGCCGGAGACGGTCCGGCTGATCGTCGGGCCGGGAAGCGAGCACGCGATCGATGCGTTTGTGGGGCGCGTCAAGGCGGACACAGCGGCGCGCCTGTTGGACGCGATCCGCCGCGCCGACGACGACGCGCTGGATAGCGTGCTGCGCTACAGCCCGGTGTGGGGCGGCGCGCTGTACCGCGTGTGGCAGGCTGGCTATCACCTGGGCCGCTTCTGGTCGGAGTACCGGCTGAGCAATGCGCTGTATGAGATGATGCGGCTTCCCGTCGAGATGGGGCTGGTCCCGCAGGCCGAGGATTGGCCGTTCCGCTACGTGGGTGGGGAGGAGTGAGGGGGTGATCGCCAAAAAAACCGGGCCGTTTCAGGCCCGGTGATCGTGACGTTACACGAAGGGGTGCAGGTGGTTGATGGCGGGCGGCGTCATGGTCCGGCCCGTGCTCAGCGGCGCGCGCGCGACCGCCCGCCGGACGTGGAGCAGTCTACTCAGCGCGGACAGCACCGGGCGGCGATCCGGCGCCGGCTGCCCTTCCTGGGAGCGAGTCGACGTGGTGACAGAGGACGGTGATGCGAACATGGGCGATGCCTCCTCGCGCGCTGGTTTCCGTTGATCACAGTTCCAGTATACGAGGTCGCGAAGGGGGATACACCTGCCAAAAGGTAGGTTTGGAGGTTGGTATTTGGGGCCGCCGGGCCGGCGCGCCGCCGCTTGTCCGCCTGCCGGTGTTCGAGGGATGCGCCCGCGGATAGCCACATTGTGTTATACTATGATTCATAGCTCCTTATCTCTCGCGCCACCTGTGCCGTTATGGATATAGAGCGCGTTTCTAGCCGTATCTTTTGAGGAGATAGATTAGCAATGACAAGACTTCTGGCTGCTTGTTTGACCACTGTTCTCATGCTGGCCCTGGCGCTGCCTTCCTTCGCCCAGGGAGGGACACCCCCCGATTTCTTCCCCGGCGATCCGCGCCCCGACGCGCCTGAACTGGCGTACCGTGGCGAATACGGCGTCGGCGTGCAGACCGTTGAGTGGGTTAACCCAGGCCAGATTGACATCGTGAATTATGTCGAGGGCGAGGATGTTCCCACCTACGACCGGCCCCTGACGGTCGAAATCTGGTATCCGGCGATCATCCCGGAGGGCGTGGAAGCTTACACGGAATACGAGAGCATGCTGGGCCGGCCCGCCATCGACGAAACGCGCCCGGCGATCCCCTTCAACTGGCCGGGGCGCGCCCTGCGCGACGCGGAGCCTGACCTCAGCGGCGGGCCGTACCCGCTGGTCATCGTGGCCCATGGCTACCCCGGCAACCGCTATCTGCTGACCTACCTGACCGAGAATCTGGCCTCGAAGGGCTATGTCGTACTCGCGGCGGATCACACGGACTCGACGTATGCCGATGGCGGCGTGTTCGCCAGCACCCTGCTCAATCGCCCGCTGGACATGCTCTTCATGGTTGATAAGGCCGCCGAGCTGGGGCAGCCCGGCGCGGACTCCTTCCTGGCGGGTCTGGTCAACGCCGATCTGACCGGCCTCGTCGGCTATTCGATGGGCGGCTATGGCGCGCTGAATGCCGTGGGCGGCGGGATCACCCAAGCGGGGGTCGATCTGGCCTGGGGCGTTCCCGGCGGACTGCTGGCCGTGCGGCAGGCGGGCAACGCCGACTATCTCGCGTCGATGGACGAGCGCATCAAGGCCGTGGTAGCCCTGGCCCCCTGGGGCCGCAACGCCGGCTTCTGGGATGCCGAAACCCTGGCGGGCATCACGCTGCCGGTGCTCTTCGTCGCCGGTGATAAAGACAACGTATCCGGTTACGAGAACGGCACCCGGCTGATCTTCGAAGAGGCCACCAATGCCGATCGCTACCTGCTCACCTTCGCCAATGCGCGGCACAATGTGGCCCCCAACCCGCCCCCCGCCGAAGCCTACGGCAATGCGGTCGAGTTCAGCCACTTCTCCGAGCCGGTGTGGGACGGCGCCCGGCGCAACAATATTGTGCAGCACTTTGTGACCGCGTTCCTGGGCATTCACCTCAAGGACGCGGACTACGGCAAGTACCTGGACGTGGAACCCGCAGTCGCGAATGAGAGCACCGAGGAACTCTTCTGGGCGGGCTTCCCCAGCGCCGACTCGCTGCTGGGGTTGACCATGGAACACCGGGCGCCCGGCGAATAGCGCACGGCACGTGCGCAACGGGATGAGGAGCACGAAACCCCGGCGATAGGCCGGGGTTTTTGTGTGGGCCGACTGGTCCGCCCCTGTCTCCCCCGGAGGAACCGCTGGCCAAAACAGAACATTTGTGCTATCATCATAAGAGAGAAACGAACCACAGGGAGGTGCCGCCATGCCCGCCGGTAGCCATGCCCCAACCCGCCCGACCGCCTACCAGCTCGTGCCCTACTGGCGCGCGCTGCTGGCCGAGCGCGGCCTGTCCCCGGCGACCATCGAGCACTTCGCCATCACCCCGCGCGGCGACGGCTGGCAGTATCCGGTGCACCCGGCGCTCGACGCCCGGCGCTGGAAAGCCTTCGACAGCACCGCCACGCCCAAGTACCTGTGGCTGCCACACAAGCCGGATGCCGTCCGGCTCTACGATGTCGATGGCAGGCTGGGCGACGCGGTGGCGCTGGCCGGTGGAATCCTGTGGCTGGCGTCGGGCGAGCCGGATGTGTGGGCGCTGTGGGAAGGCGGGCTGCGGAATGCCACGTGCCTGTTCGATGGCGAGACGCGCCGTATGCCGCCCTGGTTCGCGCCCGAGCTGGCGCGGCTGGGCGTGCGCGTCCTGCACCTGGCGCCCGACCGTGACCGGGCTGGGATGCGTTTCGTCATCCAGGTGAGCCGCGCGGTGAGCCACACGTCGATTCGCGTCATCATGCACCACCTGCCCTTCCCGCCGCGCAGCAAAGGCGATATCGGGCGCCTGCTGGTCAAAGTCGGAGGGGCGCGGCTGAGGACGACCCTGGAGAGGCTGCCCGTCTACGAAGCCATGTTCGAGCCCTTTCCCCCGGACGAGCAGCCCGCCTTCGTGCAGCGCCCGCTGCCGCACCTGTCCGCCGGCCGTGACGCCCTGTACGAAGCGTGGTGCGTCGAGGTGGTCGAGCCGGCGGCAGTGCGGGCGTGGGATATCTCCCCGCCCGACGCCCGGGGGTTCAGCAAGAATTTCCGCTGCCCGTTCCATGATGACCGGCACCCCTCGGCGGGCTGGAGCTACGAGACGCACGGCATCCACTGTTTCGCCTGCGGCTACCACGATGCCCGAGAGGTCGCCGGGCGGCTCGGCGTGCCGTCGTGGGAGAGCTACCGGGCCGGGCGGAGGGCCGAATAGGGCAGTCTCGCTGTGAACACGGCTCCCCCACCCCACCCGCGCGCGGAATCAAAAACGCCACGGCGGGCGTTTTCTCGGCGGGGAGGCCCCCACCGGCGGCGATGTTCCTGAGCGGGCGACGGGATTCGAACCCGTGACCTTCTCCTTGGCAAGGAGACGTTCTACCACTGAACCACGCCCGCGTGGATTGGAACAGTATAGATCAAGAAACCTGATTTGACAAGAGTAAAAATCATCGTTTGAGCCCAAAAACGGGGTCTGCCACCCCAGCAGCAGACCCCGCCTCATGCATTAGCACTCGCTGAACCCGCAGCTATAACACTTGCTGCAACCTTCCTCTTTGACCAGCGTCGCCGCGCCGCACTCCGGGCACAGGTCGCCCAGCTTGGCAGTCTTGATCGGCAGCGCGAGCTGCGTCTCCGGCACGGGCGGCGCCTGGAGCGGCTCGTCTTCCTCGCTCTCGTCCAGGTATTCCTGCAGCACCTGGGCCACGCCATCCGGCAGACTGCTGACCCGCTGCGGTCCAAAGCCGATCGACCGCATCCCGCCGATGCCGCTGAGCTGGCGCACGATTTCCTTCACCCGGTTGCGCGGGCTGACCGGCGAGCTCAGCCGCAGAATGTACGAGATCAGGCGGCCCAGCGCCTCGGACACCGCCGCGGTTTCCGAGCCCGCCTTGGACGTGTGCATGAAGACCTCGAACGGCTGCCCCTTGCCTTCGCCGTTTTCGTTGACGGTAACATATGTCGTGCCGAGCGGCGTCCGGGCGCGGTACGTCTTGCCGGACAGGTGCCGCGGGCGCGGCTTCTTCTCCTCGTTGAACAGGACCTGCTGCTCGACCGGATCCCCTTCTTTCCTCTTGCGCGTCTCTGCGGTCTCGAGCACGACCTTCTCGCGGCTGCCCGTAACGTAGACGGTCAGCCCTTTGCAGCCGAGCTTCCAGCCGAGCATATACGCCTTGGCGACATCGTCCTCGGTGGCGTCTTCGGGAAAATTACACGTCTTGCTGATCGCGTTGTCGGTGAAGGCTTGCAGCGCCGCCTGCATCCGGACGTGTTCCTCGGCGGTCACATCGCTGCTGACGACGAACACCTGGCGCAGCGGCTGCGGCACGGCTTCGATTTGCTGGCACGTGCCTGTCTCGTTGACCTGCGTGACGATGGTCTCGATCGCGTCATCATCCAGCCCGGCCCGGCGCAGCGCGCGCTCGAACAACGGGCTGGTGTATTGCAGGGCAAGCGACTGCCCGTTATCGTTGACATAACGGATGTAGGCCAGGGCGAAGACCGGCTCACAGCCGTAGCCCTCGCAGCCAGCAACCGTCGAGATCGTCCCGGTCGGCGCGATGGTCATCTGGGCGCCGTTGCGGATGCCGTACTGTCTGATCCCTTCGACAATCTCGTTCCAGTCCAGCGCCGGTCGCCCCCAGTCGCGCACGTGCGGAACCAACGGCCGCGGTGGCTGCCAGGTGAGGTGTTCCGGATCGTAGATGCTGCCCGCGATGCCAGGGAAGGGGCCGCGCTCTTTGGCCAGGTCGATACTGGTCCGCATAGTGTGGAAGCGCACGAACTCCATGATCTGGCTGGCGAATTCCTGCCCTTCTTCAGAGCCGTAGCGCACACCCAGCGTGTACATCATGTCCGCCAGACCCATGATACCCAGGCCAATCCGCCGGACGCGATGCGCCGCTTCTTCCAGTTCGGGCACGGCGGGCACGTAGGCGTTGGCCGAGACTACATCCTCCAGGAAGCGCGTCGAGGTCACGACCGAGGCGCGCAGCTTGTCCCAGTCCACGCGCCCATCGGCGGTCATGTGCCGGGCGAGATTAATCGACCCCAGGCAGCAGTTCTCGTTCGGCCCGAGAAACTGCTCGCCGCAGGGGTTGGTGCTCTCCAGCTCGTATAGGTGCGGGACCGGGTTCTCGCGGTTGGCCGTGTCGAGGAACAGCACGCCCGGCTCGCCGTTGTGATGCGCCTGCTTGACGATCATGTCGAAGATCTCGCGGGCGCGCACAGTGTGCCAGACGCTGCCGTCCTGCGGGCTCACCAGCTCGAAATCGGTGTCGTCCTCGACGGCGCGCATGAAGGCATCGGTGATGCCAACCGAGATGTTGAAGTTGGTGATCGCGTGTTCGCTGGTTTTGCAGGTGATGAATTCCTTGATATCGGGATGATCGACGCGCAGCACGGCCATGTTCGCCCCGCGGCGCGAGTTGTGCGTTACAATGCCGCCTGCCAGGTAGGTATGGTTATCTTCGACTTCGATATCCAGGGTCAGTGCCGCACCAGCGGGCTCCACCTGCTCGACGGTAACAAACCACAGGTCATCGACCGGGCGCGCATGGTGGGCAAACTCGTCATATTCCTCGCGCAGCAGCGCATATCCCGACAGACTGAGGTTCCGTTCGCCGCGCGTGTAGCGCAGCAGTTTTTTGCGCAATTGGGGCGACGTAGCCCGGAAGTTCTTCCCCTGGCCGCGCCCTCGAGCGTCTATCTGGGCCATTTGTGTGGCTTCCAGCACGGGTCCAACCCAATACTCTGCAGCCGGTAGAGGATACGCGGTTTCGCGTGTCAGATCAGGCTGGAAGTCGAGGCAGGGGGCGAACCGCGACTCGGGATCGCAGCCCACCCAGGTCTTCCAGTTCTGCAGACCATAGAATGACTGGATGCGCAGCGCCCACACGGTCTGTGTCCCGTAGCGGTCAACACTTTCCGGTTGCTGCGAAATACGCACCGGGCAGCCCAGGCCGATCAGCAGCGATGCAACCTCGTCGATCAACCGCCGCGAGGAGCTCATGAGCTGTGGATAGTGGTGAGACAAAGCGCCGTCGGCTTCGAACAGGCCGCGCAGGTACGCGCCAACGATCTCCGGTGGGCTCTGGCGAATCAGCCGCGGCACGCCAACCGTCGCGCTCGACGTCTTGTCCAGGCCGTTGAGGAGCAGAAAATCTTTGACAGCACGATTATCGAGCGCGAACGTCACCGATGCGTCATCCGGTTTCTGCAGGGTGTGGATGGTAATGTGTTCGCCAAACAGCCGGCGTATCAGAACGGGCATTTCGCGCATCAGGTAGCTGCTGTGAGCGACCGTTACGCCGATGCGATGATCGCTACTTCCTCTGGCAACAAACCCATCGCCAGCCATATAGCCCAGGAAAAATGCGAACTCTTCGTCGAGGGCGCGCGGGAAATCGGGCATGACCTGGTTGCCATGCTGGCGCAGCGGGCGGCTGAGCGCCTGCGAGCGCCCGGCGTGCTGTCCCAGCTTCACGATCATCGAATCACCCGGTTCCAGGGCATCCAGACGGCGCCACACCGGCCCGTCATCCGTCATGACCTTGACCTTGTGATTCGGCGTGCCGGTGAGGGTGAGACCCATATTGGTTGACACCCGCAGCACGGAGACTGTGCCATTGTTGAAGCCCCGGCGCGAACGGCGCGGGCCGTCGTCTGTGGCCACGGTCACATCGTGAGAATACCAACCCGAGTCGCCGGTTGGAACGAGCTCATCCAGGCGCAAAAGTCCATCCTGGGTGAAGACCAACGTCTCCGGGATGAGACACCCCCCCTGGGCGATCTCCCCAAAGGCCTCATCGTACACGCGCAGAAAGCCCACCGGCCCGGTCGCCAGCCCGCTCGACGACTTGACCAGCGCGCCTTTGGGACGCAGGCGGCTGAACGAGAAGCCGTTGCCGCCGCCGGTCTGCTGGATCAGCGCCGCGTTGCGCAGCGTCTCGAAAATGCCAGAGCCGGTACGGCCCATGTCGTCGTCGATGGCGAGCACGAAACAGGCGGCAAGCTGTCCGAGTGGGGTACCGGCTCCGGTAAAAGTAGGGCTGTTAGGAAAAAACAGTAAGTTGGTCAGCAGATCGTAAAAGCGGCGCGCGTTTGCCTCGACGTCCCCTCCAAACTCGTCTTCTGCCTTCGCCACGTGAAAGGCTACCCGCCAAAACATCTCTTGTTCCGTCTCGACCGGCTGGCCGTCGTCGCCGCGCCGCAGATAGCGCTTGCGCAGGACGGTGCGGGCGTTATCGGTCAGCGGAATCGCCCGGTTGAGATCGGGCGGCAGCGGGACCTTCTTGAAGCCGTTAGCCCGTGGATCAACCGATTTGGTCTGCTTTTTTGCTCCCACCTGCTGTTCCTCCATGAACTTCGCCTGGCATGTGCCGAACGTAAGTCGCAAGTCCTGGTTGCGAAGAAGCCAGGCTCCCCAATCCCTATGCGGTTACAGTTTGCTTGTCAGGACGACGAGTCAGGTGACTGTTCGCCTTGGCTCCCGGCGGTGATGGACGCGGATTTCTTCCCCGAATCCGCGGCGCCAGGGGCGGCACCAGACACCTTGGCGTTGGCATGGCCTTGTTGATCGCCCAATAGGCTGTCCAGCATGTCGCGCACGCTGGTCAGATTGTCCAACCCAAGATACACGATTGCGTAACGAATATAGGCGATCGGGTCCAGCCGTTTCAGACCTTCGATGACCATGTCGCCCACCACCCGGCTCGAGACTTCGTCCTGTCCGATGTGCTGCAGGAACGTTTCGATCTCTTCGACCAGATCGTTGATGTCTGCCGCCGGGATAGGCCGTTTGGCGCAGGAGATCTGAATGCCCCGGATCAATTTCTCGCGGTCGAACGCCTCGCGATCGCCGTTGCTCTTGATCAACATCGGCGTGGCCCGCAACACCCGCTCGTAGGTGCTGAATCGCCGGCTGCACGCTTTGCACTCGCGCCGGCGCCGGATTCCGTCGTCCGAATCGTGGGTGGTATCGACGACGCGGAGCTGGTTTTCCGCACCACAATATGGGCACTTCATAACGGTCTCTTTTCTGGACAGGTATCAAACGGAATATATGGCCGCAAGAGCGCCCTCACCGCCTGTAAAAAACACACGACCCCCAGATATAGGGGGTATACCCCAGGTTTAGCCCTATATATGGCGGTGAGGTGGTTATCACTGTAACATGAACAGACATTCTAGCCTATAGTACCAGAGTACTGTTTCGGGATAATTTAAGGTTAGAGTATTTGGGAAAAAAACGCAAATTGCCTCCCCCCAGGCAGGCAGGCCAAAGCTACCTGGATGGGAAGGCAATTCCGCGGAGGGTATCGACGGACAGGCCACTCCCGCACGCCCGACTTACGGCGCGCGGCAGCGCCAACCCGGTATGGACGCCCGGTTAGCGGCGCCGCAAAAAGGCCGGGATGTCCAGATTGTCGGTGTCGTACACCTGCTGCACGAAGCCCTCGCCCACGTTCTTCGCAGGAGCTTGCTGCTTGGGAGGCGCGGGGACTGCCTCGTCTTCTGGCTCGACCATCGCGGGCGGCGGCTCGGGAGCGCGGCGCTCCGCGCGTGTCGCCGGCGCATGGGTGCTACTGCTGACGCGCTCGCGCGCGTTCACCGGGCGGCGCGTCGCCACGCGCGACTGCTCGAACCCGGTGGCGATCACCGTGATGCGGATCTCGTCGCCCATGTTCTCGTCGATCACCGCGCCGAAGATCAAGTTGACATCCGGGTGCGACGTCTCCTTGATGATGGCGGCGGCCTCGTTGACCTCGAACAGGCTCATGCCCGGTCCGCCGGTCACGTTGAACAGGATGCCGCGCGCGCCGTCGATGGTGACGTCGAGCAGGCTGCTGCTGATCGCTTCCTCGGCGGCGTTGCGGGCGCGATCTTCGCCCGTAGCGCGGCCCACAGCCATCAGTGCGGCCCCGCCCTCGGACATGATGGTGCGCACGTCAGCGAAGTCCAGGTTGATCAGGCCGGGCACGGTGATCAACTCGGAGATGCCCTGAATACCCTGGCGCAGCACGTCGTCGGCCATCCCAAACGCTTCCTGCAGGCTGGAGCGCTTGTCGACGATTTGCAGCAGCCGGTCGTTGGGAATCACGATCAGGGTATCCACCTGGCTCTTGAGCGCCTCGATGCCCGCCTCGGCGGACTGAATGCGGCGCGCGCCTTCGAACGTGAAGGGGCGGGTGACCACGCCGATCGTCAGGGCTCCCAGTTCTTTAGCGACCTGGGCCACCACCGGCGCGCCGCCGGTACCGGTGCCACCGCCCATGCCGCCGGTGATGAAGACCATATCCGCGCCGCGCATCACTTCATACAGCTCGTCGGCGCTCTCTTCGGCGGCCTTGCGTCCAATCTCCGGGTTGCCGCCGGCGCCCAGGCCGCGCGTCAGCTTATCCCCAATACGGACGCGAGTCTTGGCTTTGCTGAGCAGCAGAGCCTGCGCGTCGGTGTTGATCGAGATGAATTCGACCCCCCCCAACCCTTCTTCAATCATGCGGTTGATGGCATTACCGCCACCACCGCCGATCCCGATCACCTTAATGCTGGCGAAATTATCTCCCATGGGCAATGCGTCCGTCATGAATGCACCCTCCTAATGGTCTGCAATGATCTCCCCCGGCGGCCCGTGCGTGGCCTGCAAACCAAACCTCCGGGTAACGTCGAATTTGCTTCTGCCTATTGTACGGCATTTTTAAAATAGCGAAAATGTTTATATGATTCGCCGTGCTAGCTAATCATTTGGCGTTTGGCGCTCAAACCTCATTCTCTTCGCGCGGCAGAAGCCGGTCAATCGCCCGGCGGAAAAACCGCCCGAGATTGGGTCCATGCCGGTCCGATCCATTCTGGCGCAGCGAAAGGCGTCGATCATCTTCAAGATCCATGATCAAGCCCAGTTTTAGCAATCCCACGCTGGTACTGTATGACGGATTTTTCAGTGCCTCGGCCATGCCGGTCAGGTTCTCCGGCTGGGCCACGCGCACCGGCATCCGCAGCACTTCGCTGGCGACGGTCTTGATCCCCGGCAGCAGGCTGCTGCCCCCGGTCAAGACGATGCCCGCCTTCAACAGCCCATCATAGCCGCTGCGCTTGGCCTCTTGCATGATCAGCTCGAAGATCTCGGCCACGCGCGCGTTGATGATATGCGCCAGGTCGGCGCGCTGCACCTTGCTGGGCAGTTCCTCGCCGAACGGCTGGATCGGGAACGCCTCCAGCGGGCTGACCGCCTTGGGATCGGCGTGGCCGTATTCCAGCTTCACCGCTTCGGCCAGCTCGAAGGGCAGGTGCAGGCCAGCCGCCGTGTCGTTGGTGATATGGTGCCCGCCCACGGCGATCACCGCCGTGTGCCACACCGCGCCATCGATGAACATCGCCAGGTCGGTCGTGCCACCACCGATATCAACCACCATGACGCCGGCCTCGCGTTCCTCGTTGGTCAGGATCACGTCGCCTGAGGCCAGCGGGTTGAGGATGAAGCGATCGACCTTCACCCCCGCCCCCTCGACGCAGCGCTCCAGGTTGTGGATGCTCGCCGTGGACGCGGTGATGATGTGTGCCTCGACTTCGAGGCGAAAGCCCAGCATGCCCAGCGGGCTGCGCAGGTCCGTCTGGCCGTCGAGGCTGTAACTGCGCGGGATGACGTGCAGCACTTCACGCCCGTGAGGCAGGCTGACCGCGCGCGCGGCTTCCATGGCGCGCTCCAGATCGGCCACCTGGACCCCCCGCTGGGCCGACACCCCCGCCGCCCCGTTGCTGTTGATCGACTCGATGTGCCCGCCCGCGATCGACACGAAGGCGCGCCCGATCTCGTAACCGCTGCTGCGCTCGGCCTTGTGGACCGACGACGAGATCGCAGCCGTCAGCGCGTTCACATCGGTGACCATCCCCTTGCGCATCCCGCTCGATGGCTCGATGCCCAGACCCAGCACGTAGATGTCCGAGTCGCGGACCTCGCCAACCAGGGTGCACACCTTGGTGGTACCGACATCGATTCCTACAACCAGATCGCCCATTACCCGCCAGCTCAGTTATTTACGCCACAGAACAGTATAGTAGGGCCGGTCTGGGTCGGACATGACAATCTCGCCAGGCTGTACTTGCGCGACAACCGCTTCGACGATGGCGTTGTAATTCAATAACTTGACGTCCATCTCAGCGCCATCGCCAAACCAGACTGTCCACCCCCGTCCGTCCCGGTACCCCAACCCTTTCAACGAATCATATAACAAAACGTCGATATTCGAATAGCGGCGCTTCAGATACAGCGCACCATCGATGATCGATTGCGGGATGCGCTGCCCCACGTCGAGCGGCTCGGTCGCATCCGGCACGACAATTCGCAGCAGGTCGGGGCGGTCTTCGCGCTGTCTCATCACGATACCGTTGACATCCACCCACACCCGGACGCTCTGCTCCCAGATCAGGGCCGGCTCGCGCTCGACCACCAGGATCTGGACCATGTCGGGCGGCCACCCGACGTACACCGACGCGTCAGCGATATTCGGCACCTGCTCCAGCCGCTGTTCGACCTCGGCCGGGTCGATCCAGAAAATATGGCGCTGCGCGACGTCGCTAAAGCGAAAGATCTCCTCGCGCGACAGGTGTTTTTCGCCGCCAATCGCCACCGACTGGACGAAAAATGCGTCCGACGTT
Organism: Aggregatilineaceae bacterium; assembly: GCA_040767355.1. GTDB lineage: Bacteria > Chloroflexota > Anaerolineae > Aggregatilineales > Aggregatilineaceae > LM3-B42. The sequence goes on from JAXGOS010000003.1 coordinate 219,990, forward strand.
AGAAACAGGTAGAGCACAATGCCCAACCCGACCGCGATCACCAGCGACACGGCGCGCCAGCTCAGAATGGCGAGCGGATGCACCCGGCGGCGCCGGGTCGTGCCGGTGCGCTGCGCCTGTGCGACCTGTTTGCGCGCGCGTCGCTCGGCCCGGCGTTGGGCCACACTGCGCGTGCTGGCTGTTTCCCAGCGCGCGCGCGGCGCCATACGCTGAGGTAAAGGGCGCAAGCGCCCTGTCGATCCGGATTCACTCACCGGGCGCACATGCCCCGGATCGCGGCGCGCACGCCGCGGCCTGGTCTCAACTGAAGAGGGCATCGTTGGTTACGCTGCTGCTGATGATCGGTTGTGACAAGGCGCCGGTGCTCCCCCGCTGTGCTAGTACTATTGTAGTCGCACTCGCCGAGATTTCCCACACATAATCCCACTATAATCCAACATGCGCTGGTTGTCCAATGCGCCCACACTATTCAGTTATTAAGTTAGGCGCAGTCCCCGGTTGTATGCGCGACACAGACCCGGACTGCCCCGGTTACCGCCTTCAGTCCCACGTCCCGACGAACTCGATCTCCGGCTCCAGCTCCACGCCCAGTTTCTCGCGCACCACCGCGCGCGCCTGCTCGATCAGCGCCCGGTAGTCGCGGGCGGTGCCTTCACCCTTGTTGACGATGAAGTTGGCGTGCACCGACGAGATCTCCACGCTGCCACGCGCCGTGCCTTTCAGCCCGGCCGCTTCGATCAGGCGCCCGGCATAGTCGCCCGGCGGGTTCTTGAAGATGCTGCCCAGCGTTGCTCCTGGCGGCTGGGTGCGCTTGCGGTGGGCGACGAAAGCGCTGGCGCGCGCGTTGAGCGCTTCGGGATCGTGGCCCGGCTCCAGCGCCAGCGTGACCGCCAGCACCACCTGGCAGCCAGACTGCCCCTTCAGCACGGAGTTCCGGTACTCGTAGCGCATCTGTCCGGCGGACCACAACTCGATGTGGGGCCGGTCGTGCACGGTGAAGACCTCGATCCAGCGCACCGAGTCGGCCATCGCGCCGCCATGCGCGCCGGCGTTGTTGACCACAGCCCCGCCGACCGTGCCCGGCACGTTCACCGCCCATTCCAGCCCGGCCAGGCCCTGGTTCATGCAGCGCCGGGCCAGCGTGGACAGGCTGGCGCCGCTTTCGGCCACGACGCGCCCGCCGTTCTCGAAGCGAACACCCTTCGTCTGGTTGACGATGACCAGGCCCCGGTAGCCCGCGTCGGAGATCAGCACGTTGGTCCCGCCGCCGAGGATGATCCACGGGATGCCCGCCTGGCAGGCCAGGGTCACCGCCTCGGTGAGGTCGGTGGTGCTGTTCGCCGCCAGTAGCGCGTCCGCCGGGCCGCCCAGCCGGGCCACCGTGTAGCGGGCCAACGGCTCGTCGCGCTTGAGCGCCACACCAAAGCGGTCCGCGAGGGTCGCATAGCGATCGGTCATGGTGTATCCTCCTGGTCGCGCGCGCGCAGCGCGTCGAGCACCCGCACGCCGATCTGCGGCGCATCCCCTGCCGACAACAGTAACACACAATCGCCAGGCCGGACATCCTCCACAAGTACCGCCGCGGTGGCCTCCAGCCCGCCGGTGTAGCGCGCGTCGGGATGTCCGGCAGCGCGCAAGCGCCCGGCCATGGCGGGCGCGTCCAGCCCCGGCGAGACCGTCTCGCGCACGGAATAGACGTCCGTGATCAGCACGTGATCCGCCGCGCCGAACGCCCCGGCGAAATCGTCCGCCAGGGCGCGCAGCCGGACGTAAGTGTGCGGCTGCCACACCGCCCACAGATCGCGCACGCCGGGCTGCCCGCGGAATGCTTCCAGCGTGAGGGCGATGGCGGTGGGATGGTGCGCGTAATCGCTGATCACCGTCACGCCGCCGGCCAGCCCCATGATCTCGCCGCGCCGCCCGGCGCCCCGAAACGTCTCCAGCGCGGGAACGGCGCGCGCGAACGGCACGCCCAGGTGGTCCGCCACCGCCAACACAGCCAGCGCGTTCTGGACGTTGTGCGCGCCGGCCAGCGCCACGGCCGCCCGGCCCAGCGAGCGCTCGCCATGCCGGACGGTGAACTGCATTCCCCCGGCGGCGACAGGCGCCAGATCGGCGGCGAACCAGTCCGGCGCGCGATCGGCCCGCAAGCCGTAGGTGATCACCGGTTTGCCGGCGGCGCGGCGGCGCTCGCCCAGCGCGCGGGCCAGCCGGTCGTCCGCGCAGACGACCAGCGGGCCATCCTCCGGCAGGCGATCGGCGAACTGCTCGAACGCCTCGATCACGTCGGCCTCCGCCGGGAAACAGTCGGGATGGTCGTGCTCGATCGTCGTCACCACGGCCACGCGCGGGCGCAGCCCCAAAAACATCCGGTCGTACTCGTCCGCCTCGATCACGAAATGCGGCCCGCGCCCGACGCCCGCATTCGTGCCGGTGTTGCGCATCACGCCACCGACGATGTAGGTCGGGTCCTGCCCGGCCTCAATCAGCGTGTGGGCCAGCAGGGCGGTGGTGGTCGTCTTGCCGTGCGTCCCGGCGACCGCGATCCCGATCTGGCCAGCCATCAGCTCGCCCAGCAGATCGCGCCGCCGCAGGACGGGAATGCCCGCGGCGCGGGCGGCGGCGACCTCCGGGTTATCGTCCGGCACGGCCGACGAGGTGATCACCTGCGCCGCGCCTCGGATATGCGCCGCGGCGTGCCCCTGGTAGATCGTCGCGCCCTCGGCGGCCAACGCCCCGGTGAGCTCATTCGCGCGCAGGTCCGACCCGCTGACCGTGTATCCCCGCTGGAGCAGGATGCGGGCGATGGCGGACATGCCGAACCCGCCGATACCGACAATATGAATAGGGTGTCCGGGCTGGTGCATGGTGGTTTATTCGCGTTGACGCGCTCCGCAAACGTGATCCGGGTGTGTCGTGGGGCCGGGGAATCAGATGATCGCGACGATCACGAAGATGAACAGGCCGATCATCAGCAGCGACAGCAGGCTGCCATCGCCGCCGAGCATCCAGCTCAGGGGCAGAATATCCACCATATCGGCGCTGGCCGAGCCAGGGACGACTGGCACGATATGGTTGGTGAGCGGGTATTCGAGATTATCCATATACCACCACAGCGAGCCCCACAGCAAGTAGCCATTCAGGCCGCCCACCAGCGCCCCGAGGATGCCCTCTTGCAGCCCCTCGCGATTGGACGAGCGGCGCGACAGGCCGCGGAACGCTTCGGGCGACGTCTGGTAGGCGAAAAAGCCGATGATGAGCAGAATAGTCGCCTGCAGATAGAACTTGGACGCCTGCTCGCCGTTGGTCAGCGGGTCGATCACGATGCTTTCGAACTGCTTGAGCGTGAACAAGGCCAACACGATCCCGGCGGTGGCAACCAGCTCCTTCGCCCAGCCGCGCATAAACCCGATGCCGGCGAACATCAGGATCATGACCCATAAAAAGGTGGATAGTTGTATCATCAGCCTCGTCCCCTGCCAGTCGTGATCATGTATTAGTATCGCCTAACTTGTCCATCGCGCCAATAGGGGCTAGCTGCCGGACGCATCATCCACCTCGTGCCCTGCCGTCCGCAGGAGCAGTCGCGCAATCGCGCGCGCGCCATCCGGCGGGCGCAGGGAGCTCGCCGCCGCGCGCATAGTCTCAAGCCGCGCGCCGTCCCCCAGCAGCGCCCGGATCAGCGGCAGCAGATCATCCTTCAGGCGGTCGTCTTCCAGCAAGACCGCCGCGCCGCGCCCCACCAGGTAATCGGCGTTGATCTTCTGGTAGCGCCATGCGTAGGGATACGGCACCAGGATCGCCGGGACGCCCAGCGCCGGATATTCGGCCAGCGTGGCGGCGCCCGCCCGGCTGATGACCAGGTCGGCGGCGGCCAGGACGTCCCACATCTCGGCCACGAACGGGAAGATCCGGTACTCCGCCTGCTGGGCCGCGGGCAGTCGGGCGTGCCAGGCTTGCATCTCCGGCCAGTCGAGCTGGCCCGTGCTGTGCACGATCTGCACGCCGCTGGCCAGCAGGTCCGGTGCGATAGCGATCAGTGCCGTGTTGATGCTCCGCGCGCCGCGGCTCCCGCCGAACACGACCAGCGTCTGGCGATCGGGGTCCAGGCCCAGGGCGCGCTGGGCGGACACGCGATCCGCCTCGCGGAACTCCGGGCGCAACGGGTAGCCCGTCACGACGACCTGCTTGCCGGGGAAATAGGCCCCCGTCTCCTCGACGGTGGCCGCGATCGTGCGGGCGAAGGTGCGCCCCAGAAGACGCAGCGCCAGCCCCGGCTCGATGTCAGGAACGTAGATCACGACCGGGCAGCGTAGCAACCAGCACGCCACCGCCGCCGGGCCGCCGACCCAGCCGCCGGTCAGGAACAGGACCTGGGGCCGCAGCCGGATGACCAGGATCAGCGCCTGGACGATGCCGATCAGCGTGCGGAAGACGTTGGCGATCTGCTCGAGGCGCGGGACGCCGTGCAGCGGCCCAGCTAGCACCTCGTGGTAGGAGTCGAACAACGCGCCGTCGCGCCGGGCCAGCTCGCGGGCCATGTCGCCGCGCGCGCCGACGAAGCTCAGCGACACGCCCGGCGCCTCGTCGCGCAGGGCGCGAGCCACCGTCAGCGCGGGAAACAGGCCGCCGCCGGTCCCCCCGGCGGAAATCATCACGCGCAAATGCCCCCTCCGCTCCCCGCCCGCCTACTGCCGGCGCTTCGGCTGCGCGCTCTGGCTGATGGCGCGCGAGACGCTCAGCATCAGGCCGATCCCGGCCAGCGCCGCCACCAACGACGAGCCGCCAAAACTGATGAACGGCAGCGGCACCCCGGTCGGCGGCACGATGGCGGTCATCACCGCGATGTTGAGCAGGGCGTCGTAGGCCAGCCAGCAGGTGACGCCCGCCGCCAGCAGCCCGCCGAACACGTCCGGCGCGTAGCGCGAAATGGTGAAGCCGCGATAGATCAACAGGACGAACAGTGCGATCACGAAAAACGTGCCGACCAGTCCCAGCTCCTCGCCGATCACCGCGAAAATGCTGTCCGTATGCGGGAAGGGCAGGTTGTTGCCGAATTTCTGCTTGCCCTCGCCCAGGCCCACACCGAACAGCCCGCCGTTGATGAAGGCCGTCACCGCCTGCTGGACATGATCGCTGGCCTGGGTCAGGTCTTCGACGGCGGCGGTGTGGGCGGCCAGGCGCTGGCTGGCGTATTCGATCCGGGTGATCAACTGCCAGCCGGTGACGCCCATCACCCCGCCGATGGCCAGCAGTTGGAACCAGTCGGCCCCGGCGATGAAAAACATGCTGAGCGCGGTCGCCAGGATGCTGGCCGCCGTGCTAAGGTCGGGCTGGAGCACGATCAGGAAGGCGATGGTGCCCACCAGGACACTGAACGGGATGATCCCGTAGAAGATGTTGCCCAGCCGGGCCTGTTTGGCCGCCAGCCACGCCGCCATATAGATGACGACGGTGAACTTCGCCAGCTCGCCGGGCTGGAGCGAGCCCTGAAACAGCGAACGCTGGGCCTGAAAACGCGTTTCGCCGAAGCGCAGCACCAGAATCAGCAGCAAGATGACGCCCAACATCATCGCGATCGAGATCGGGCGCCAGATGTGGTAATCCAGCCGCGCCAGCAGCACCAGCATCACCAGGCCGATTCCCATCGAGCGGAGCTGCCGCAGGAAGAAATAGGTGGTGTTGTCCGGATCGCCGGTGACCTGGTAACTGACGTCAATCGACGCACTGTAGACCATCAGCAGGCCGATCGCGCACAATACACCGACCACCAGAATCAGGTACAGGTCGAACCCGGCGGCGTAGGCGCGGCGGCGCTCGGCCACCCGCTGCATATCCACCTGCGGCGCGGCGTGAGGCGCGTGCCGTGGCTGGGCCAGGGCATCCGCATAGTTGAAATCAATATCGTCTTCGATGTAGCGCGGATCGGACATCACTCCTACTTTCAACTATGCTCACTCGCGATCGGTCTCCGTCTACAATACCCCGATGCCCCGATCGATGCTACTGGTCCTGGCTCACGCGGTAGCCCTCGAACGTGACCGCGAAGCCGTCACCATCCGGCGCAGCGCACATCACGCCGACCGCCAGCGCCGGCTCCAGCGACAGATGGGCCAGCCGCAGCATCTGATACGCCGACCCGTCCAGCGAATAGTGAACCTCCAGGGCGTCACCGTGCCGCGTCACGCGCAGCCAGATCGACGGCGGGTTGTGCGGCAGCGGGACCACCGACCAGTCCGAAAAATCGCGGGTGACGACGGCGCTGACGTGCTGCACGCCCTCCACGTATTCGATCCCGCATTTCATCCAGGTCGTCTCGTCGAGGCGCACCATCAGCCCGGCCTGGTCGTACAGCTCCCGGTACTGGCCGGATACCTTGACCTCGGCCACGAAATCGCCGCTGACGGGCTCGCCGTAGAAATGGCCGTTGTCGCGGATGAAACCGTAATGCGTCTTGCGCCAGAAATCGGTCTTCGGCCCGGCGGTCACCGTGATCCGGCTGCCGTCATGCTGCCAGGCGGGGGGTTCGTTGGTCCAGTTCATGGCTGTTCCTTTCCAGTCTCGGACATGGCGCGAACCAGATCGCGGAAGTGCTGGCCGCGCGCGGCGAAATCGACATACGCATCGTACGAGGTGCCGCCGGGGCTGAGCAGCACCACATCACCCGGCCGGGCGCAGCGCCGCGCCGCCGCGACGGCCTCATCCAACCCGGCCACCACCTCGACGCGCTCCAGACGCGCGCCCGCCACCTCGCGCCGCGCGCGCTGGATATGCTCGGCTACCTGGGGACCATATTCCCCGAAGGCGATCACAGCCCGGCAGCGGGCAACGGCCAGGGCGGCCATCTCGTCCCACAGCAGGTTCTTGTCGCGCCCCCCGGCCAGCAGCACCACCGGCTCGCGGTAGCTGCGCAGCGCTGCGATTACGCGCTCCGGCGCCGTGGCGATGCTGTCGTTGACCCACGTCACGCCGCCGATCGTGGCGACCGTCTCCAGGCGGTGCTCCACGCCGGTGAACGCTTCGATGGCCGCGCGCATGGCCTCCGCCGGAACATAGCCCGCCCCGGCGACGGCGCACGCTGCCAGCGTGTTGAGGACGTTGTGCTCGCCGCGCAGCCGGATCGCCGACCGCGGGCAGACGACCTGGTACGCCAGGCCCGGCGCGCTGTCGCCGCTGGCGATCACGATCTGGTCGCTGTCCAGATAGGCGCCAGATACCACCGCCCGCTGCATCGAAAAGAAAGCCATGCGGCCCGGCGCATCCGCGCTCAGGCGGCGGGCGACCGGGTCATCGTAGCCAAAGATGGCCACGTCGGACGAGCGCTGGCTCTGGAAGATGCGCGCCTTGGCGGCGGTGTAGGCTTCCATGGTGCCGTGCCGGTCCAGGTGGTTGGGCGTCACATTGAGCACGGCGGCCACGGTGGGGCTGGCGGTCATCAGCTCGAGCTGGAAGCTGCTCAGCTCCATCACGACGATGTCCTCCGGCGCGATGCGCGGCAGGACATCCAGCAGCACGTCGCCGATGTTGCCGCCCACGTGGGTCGTCCGGCCCGACGCGCGGCACATCGCGCCAGCCAGCGCGGTGGTGGTCGTCTTGCCGGCGCTGCCGGTAATGCCCAGCACCGGGGCAGGGCACCGCTCCAGGAACAACTGGGCGTCGTTGGTGACGGCCACGCCGCGCCGGAAGGCTTCCTGCACGATCGGCAGCGTGGGTGGCACGCCGCCGCTCACGCACAGCACGTCGCAGTCGTCCAGCAGCTCGAGAGGGTGCCCACCCAGCGCAAACTGCACCGGCGTCCCGGCGAACTCGGCCACGCTAGCGGCGAGCGCCTCCGCGCTCCGGGTGTCGGAGAGCGTCACACGCGCGCCCAGGGTGGGCAGCCAGCGGCCCAGCGCTTTGCCCTGGCGCGCCATCCCGAACACAACGACATGCTTCCCGGCCAGCGGATCGGGCGCGGATTTCATCGACTCGTCATTCAAGGCTGCCTCCCCCCCGGCATGATGGCGTTCTCACTACTATGATACCCCGGCCCGGCCCGGAATGGGCATCACCGCGCCCTGAAATTACTCCACCACCCCGATCTCCCACTGAACGATCAGCCCGTTCTGATCGCCGGACGCCAGGCGCGTCCCGTCGGGCGACCACGCCAGCGCCGCGACACGCGCCTCGTGCGTGTCCAGCACGGCGATTGCCTCCCCGCTGGCGATGTCGTACAGGGTGATCGCCCGGCCCTCGTCCGGATCGATCATCGCCAGCCAGCCGAAGTCCGGGCTCAGCGCGCCGCCCATCAACGCCGGGTCGAGGCCCATGGATACCGCCTGATCGGTGGGCGGCAGGTCCGGCCCCGGCAAGGGGAGCGTCTCGGCGGGCTGGATCGGCCCGCCGCCGGCTGCCCCGCTGACGTCCCAGCGGCGCAGCGTCCGGTCGGGATCGGTGTAGCGGGCCGCTATCTCGAAGCTCGCCGCGCTAGACAGGGCCGGGTAGCGGCTGGCGGAGAGGACCGTTCCGGCAGCGGCGAAGCGCAGGTCGGTTACTACGCCGGTATGCCCGTCGAGCCGGGCCAGCGGGCTGTTGCGGTCCGCCAGATCCCACAGCAGGATCGAGCCGTCCATGCCGCCGGTGAGCAGCCGCGATCCATCCGGACTGAAAGCGATGGCGCTGACCTGGTGCGGCGCGAGGATGACGTCCTGCTCGCCGGTTTCCGTATAGCGGATCGAGACCGTGCCGCCGCCGCTGGCCGTTGCCACGCGTTCGCCGGACGGATCGAGGGCCAGCGTGATGGATCCGCGAGCGTTCAGCCCGCCCGGACCGCCGAGCATCTCGCCGGTAGCGGGATCCCAGCGCTGGACGATCAACACGTCGCGTCCTATCCCGGTGAGCATCCCCGCCGGGTCGAACACGAGATTCATCCGCGGGAAGGGCGTGTAGATCGTCGTCTGGCGCTCGCCGGAGGTGGTGTCCCACACCTGGATCGTGCCGTCTATGCCGGCGGAGGCCAGAATAGCGCTGTCCTCGGAATAGGCCAGGCTGCTGGCCGCGTAGTTGAAGGCGTCCAGTGTGTGCAGCACGTCGCCCCCCGCGACGTCCCACACGACGACCGTCCCGCTGACTGTCAGGGCCGCCAGCCGCTCGCCGGCCGGATCGAAGGCCAGCCCCCGGAAAGCCTCGCCGAAGCCGGTCTGCAGCGGATCGGCGGTCAGCGAGTGGAGCAGCTCGCCGCTCGCCAGGTCGAGGATGTCCACGCGGCCTAGCACCGACGACACGCCGGACGTGCGCGCGCCTTGTTCGTTGACAGCCAGCGCCAGCCGCGCCCCGTCCGGGCTGATCGCCAGCAGCGAGACGCGGTCCTGCCGGTCGATGTCCACGGTATGCGCCCGCTGCCCGCCCGGCAGATCCCACACGGCGGTGAGCGTATCAGTCAGCGTGACGAAGGTGCCTTGATCGATCTTGGTGCTCATCCCGGCCAGCCGCGATCCGTCCGGGCTGAGGGCAACCTGGGTCATGGCCCCTTCGGTGTCGGTGATGGTGGCCAGCGTCTCGCCCGCCGCCAGGTCCCACAGCCGCAGGTCGAGATCGAGACTTTCGACGTTCACTTCCGGCGCGGTGCCCAGCAGGCCAGGGGTGAACTGGGGCAGATTGTCGCTGGTACCGACCAGCAGCAGCGCGCCATCCGGCGTGTAGGTCAGGCCCAGCACGCGCGGCTCGGGCACCTCGTACTCGGCAAGGACCTCGCCGGTGGCGGTGTCCAGCTCGCGCACGCGGCCCTCCTGCACGCCCCACGAGCCCGGCGCGGCGCCCGCCGTAAACATCACGACCCCTTCGACCTGCTGCCCGATCAGGACCGCCAGCCGCGAGCCGTCGATATTGAAAGCCGAGGTGAAATAGCTCAGATCGCTGTCGAGGGCAGCCACGACTTCGCCGGACTCGGCATCGCGCAGCGTCACCGCGCCATTCGCGTCCCGCGCGATGAGGTGCGCGCCATCCGAGCTGAAGGCCAGGTAGGCCAGCTCCGGATCGGCCAGAGCCAGCGGGCCGAACAGGTCGGCGATCCACGTCCCGGTGGCGCTGTTGATCACCAGCCCGCGGGCGGACCACCCCAAAGCCCAGGCTGATCCGCGGCCCAACGTCATCGACTCGACATGCGCGGGCACGGTCACCGCGCCGGGAGTCGGCGCGGCATCGGGCGACTCGGTGGGCACGGGCGTGCGCGTCACGGAGGGGCCGACGAGCTGTGGGGCCACCTCCTCGTCTTCGCCGCACCCGGCCAACAGCGCGGCCAGCAGCAGCGCGATCCCTATCCAAGGTGCTCTGCGAAACATGCGAAACATCTCTACTCCTCCGGGCACATAGATCGGCCTGAGGTCAACCCGCCACCCGGATGGTCTGGCCCGTGCGCGCGGCCTGATACAGCGCGTCGATGGCGCGCATGTTGCCGATGGCATCCTTGGCAGGGAAGAGCGGCGCCCGGCCGGCCAGCAGGCGCGCGCTGAGATCGTCGATCATCAGCGTGTACGAATCGACCGGCGCCAGCTCGATGGTGGACTGTAGCTCCCAGTCCGGCCCGTATTGGCGGATGATATTGGGCCGGTTGGCTTTGGCGTTGTAGGCGTAATCCACCAGCAACGAGCCTTCGGTGCCGACCAGCCGGAAATAGCGATCCAGCGGCAGGTTGAAGCCGCCATGCAGCTTGGCGAAGACTCCGCCCGGAAATTCGAGCGTGGCGACCAGCAGATCATCCACGCCGGTCTGGCCCCAGGTCGCCTGGGCGGTGACGCTCAGCGGCTCCCCCCCGGTCACGTAGCGGGCCAGCGCGACGGGGTAGCAGCCGACGTCGTACAGCGCGCCGCCGCCTTTGACCGGGTCCCAGCGCACATCGCCATCCCGGCCCAGCGGGAAAGTGAAGCCGGCCTCGATGAGGCGCAGATCGCCGATGGCCCCATCCCGCAGCAGCTCGCGAGTCCGCTCGGCGTGGGGATGGTGGCGCCACTGGAACGCCTCGGCCAGCGTCACGCCCGCCGCATGGCACGCCGCGACCATCTCTTCGGCCTGGGCAGCGTCCAGGCCCAGCGGCTTTTCACACAACACGTGCTTGCCCGCCCCCGCGGCCTTGATCGTCCATTCTTTGTGCAGGTGATTGGGCAGCGGGATATACACGGCGTCCACGTCCGGCGAGGCCAGCAAGCTCTCGTAGTCGCCGAAACTGCGCGGGATGCCGTGCTCGTCAGCGTACTGGCGGGCGCGGCCAGCGTCGCGGCTCGCGACGGCCACCACCTCGCCGCGCTGGGATGCCTGGCACGCCGGGATCCAGGTAGCGGCAGCGTGCCGCGACGTGCTGAGAACGCCCCATCGAATTTTATCGCTCATGGTCCGCCCATCCTTCCCTCAATCAGGTCCATCTTGCGCGCGTCCGGAGCCCGTACTATACCCGATCGGCCAGCAGCTTTACAACGCCCGCCGATCCCGCTATACTTTCCTGTACCAGTCGCACGAGGGAGACAGTCATGCCAGCGCGGGTCCGCCACCAGCACCATCATTCCGGCAACCAGCCATAATCAGGCGACCCGTACCCCCTGCGTCAGAAGCGTGGACAGTGGCCGCCACGCTTTTTTTGTGTCCAGTTCCAGGAGAGGATGCCCATGGCCCCGATCAACACCCGGCTGCCGAAAGGGATGCGCGACTTTCTGCCGCACGAAGTACTGAAGCGCGAGTACGTCTTCGGCGTGATCACGGACGTGTTCCAGACGTTCGGCTTCGAGCCGATCGCCACGCCCGCGCTCGAGATGCTCGATACCTTGCTGGGCAAGTCCGGCGAAGAAGCCGACAAGCTGATCTTCCACGCGCAGCACCCCGGCGGCAAGGAAGAGCTCGCGCTGCGCTATGACCTGACGGTGCCGCTGGCGCGCTACGTGGCGATGCACGAAAACGACCTCTCGATGCCCTTCCGGCGCTATCACATCGCGCCCGTGTGGCGCGGCGACCGGCCCCAGAAGGGCCGCTACCGCGAGTTCTACCAATGCGACGTGGACGTCGTGGGCGTGGCGAGCATGGCCGCCGACGCCGAGATCGTCAGCCTGCTCACCACCGCGCTGCGGCGACTGGGCTTTGCCGATTTCACCGTGCACATCAACAACCGCAAGATCCTGAACGGGATCGGCATTTACGCGGGCGTGCCGGAGGCGCAGTTGGGCGATCTGTACCGCAGCATCGACAAGCTGGACAAGATCGGCCTGGACGGCGTGAAAAAAGAGCTGGGCGCCAGCGGCATCGCCGATGACGTAATCGGGCGCATGCTGGACCTGCTGCAGTACCGCGAGGACGGGCTGGCGGCGCTGGGCAGCGTGCGCGACCAGTTGCGCGGCATTCCGATCGCGCAGGAAGGCATCACCGAGATCGAGCAGATGGTCGATCACTTGGACGCGATGGGCGTCGACCAGTTCACGGTGGACCTGGCGATGGTGCGCGGGCTGGGCTACTACACCGGCCCGGTCTACGAGACGATGATCACCAAGCCGGACAACCTGGGCAGCGTGACCGGCGGCGGGCGCTACGACGGGCTGATCGGCCTGTTCCGCAAGGAGAGCATGCCGACGACCGGCTCCAGCCTGGGCATCGAGCGCATCATCGATCTGATGGACCTGCTGAACCTGTACCCGCCGGAGATCACCGGCACGGTGGTGCAGGTGCTGGTGTCGGTCTTCGAAGAGGGGACGCAGGGCGCGTCGCTGGCCCTGGCCAACGAGCTGCGCGCGGCGGGCATCCGCACCGAAGCGTACATGAACCCCAGGCGCGCCATCGGCAAGCAGGTCCAGTACGCCGACCGCAAGGGCGCGCAGGTCGTCGCCTTCCTGGGGCCGGACGAGATCCAGGCGGGCCGGGTTAAGTTCAAGCGGCTGCGCGACGGGCACGAGGTCGAAGCCGCGCGGACGGAGGCGGCCCAGACGGTGCGCGCGCTGCTCGGCTGAGCTGGCGCCGGAACGCGCACGGGAATCAAAAACGGGGACTGCGAACGGTCCCCGTTTTGTTTTGCACGGCCGTCAGGCCAGCGCCGGCTCGATCACGCTGAACCCCAGGTGATCGCCGTCCGGCGCGAGATCGGCGTAGACGGTGTCGCCTTCGCGCACATGCCCCTCGAGGATGGCCAGCGCCAGTGTATCCTGCACCTCGCGCTGGTACTATGCTCTCTTGGCGAAAATATCCAATGCTTTGGGCATTCTTGTAGGGTATAGTGAGGTAACCGCTCAGCACAGCGTCAAAAGGACATCGACGATGCGTACCGACCTCGTCCTGTGGGAAGATCTCGACGATATTCAGGCGCGCACGCAGCGGGCCCTCGACCTGCTGCAGCGAATCACGCACGCCATCGACAGCGGCCGCATCGACCAGCCCACCCGCCAGGACAGCAAACGGCTCAACCGCCTGCTGGCGCTTGCCGAGCTGCTGTACGCCGAGATCGACCGCTGGACCGGCGAGCTAGACCTGGGATACTGAGCCGCCCGGCCAAGACCGCCATCTCCTCTCGCACTCTGTCGAGATTTAGCCGCGCCCCAGCGCCTCCACCAGACAGCGCAGCAGGCGGTCGGCGCACGCCCCGCCGGGGTCGAGATCCGGATCGTAGATCGTCACTTCCATCCCGGCGCAGTGGGGCGAGGCGGCCAGCCGCTTGAGCAGCGGCGCGAGCACCCGGAAGGGCACGCCGTCCGGCTCCGGGCTGTCCACGGCGGGCATCTCCGCCTGGTCCACCACGTCAGCATCCAGGTGGATCCAGAAGCCCTCGGTCGCCGCGGTGACCCTCTCGAGCGCCTGGGAGGCGACCGCTTCCGGCCCTTGTTCCACGACTTCGGCGCTGGTGATCACCTGGATCCCCAGCTCTTGCACCTCGCTCAGGTACACGTCGCTGGGGCGCATGCCCACCGCGCAGATGTCCTCCGGCTGGACATAGGGGCCGCGCTGCTCCAGATCGACCAGGCGCGAGTCGCCCCGGCCGGTCACGATCGCCAGATCCTCGCCCGCGGCGGCACCGATCGCTGGGGCGTTTTGCGGGTGGCGGAAATCCGAGTGCCCGTCGATGAAGACCAGCCCAAACCGCCCGCGGCGTTTCAGCGCGAGGGTATTGCCGATGAGGATGCTGCAATCGCCGCCCAGAACCAGCGCGAAGGTGCCCGGATCGAGCAACGCCTGGACGCGGTCCGCCAGCGCCAGCGAGTACCGGGCGATCGCCTCGGCGTTCCGATCGCCGTCGCCGGCCTGCCACTCGGGGCGGTAGCGCGGCGGGACAACCGCCCCCGCGTCGGCGGCGCGCAGCGCGGGCAGCAGCCTGCGATCGCGCAGCGCCCACGGGAGTTTGTAACATCCCGGCGCGACTCCCGTCTCGGGCGGGCGCAAGCCCAGGTTGGAGGGGGCGTCGAGAACGATGATCGGCCGTTCGGCCATGGTGGGCTCCTCTCTGGTATCACTCTCTCCACGGTAATGCCTGCTCGCAGGCGCGCCGGTTTCGCGCTCGATCTCCGCGTGACGGCGCTCGCCAATCAGACTGAACATATATTCTAGCATAGTTGGGCGTGCCAGGGTCCTCCACGGCTGTTCCGACGATGCGCCATTTCCGGCCCTGGGCGGTTGTCCGCGGCGCGCGAACCCGTGTTGACAGGTCCCCGATCCCACAGTATAGTTGTCGGTGATTTGTGAACAGCTTCACAAAATAACAATTTTGACCGTCTCCCCAACCGGATTCGGCGCTGTGTGCCGGTTGGTCGGGGAGTTTTTCATGCCGAGAAATGGGGGATTTCATGTCACAGCGAAACGACACCAGGCGCAGCCGCGCGATGGGGGCACTCAAGACGCGCGATGGATTCACGACTGGGCTGGGGGTTCTGGCAGCGACCCTCGGCTCGGCGGTGGGATTGGGCAACATCTGGAAGTTTCCCTACCTCACCGGGGAAAACGGCGGCGCGGCGTTCATCCTGGTGTACATCATCAGCACGCTGCTGGTCGGCCTGCCGGTGATGATCTCGGAGCAAATGTTGGGCCGCCGGGCCAGAGCCAACGCGATTGGGACGCTGCAAAAGCTGGCCCCCAAGCGCCAACCCTGGTGGCTGATCGGCGTGGCCGGATGCCTGGCCGCCTTCCTCATCATGGCCTTCTATACCGAAGTGGCGGGCTGGGTGTTCGCCTATATCTTCAAGTCCCTGACCGGCACGATCCTCTCCACCGACCCGGCCAGCACGTCGGCGGAATTCGCCGATATGACCGGCTCGCCGGCCCAGTCGCTCATCTGGCAGTGGATCGTCCTGATCATGATCGCGCTGATCGCGATCATGGGCGTCTCGAAGGGAATCGAGCGCACCACCAAGCGGTTGATGCCGATCCTGTTCGTGCTGTTGATCATCGTGTGCGTGCGCAGCCTGACGCTCGACGGCGCGGGCGAGGGCCTCGATTTTCTGCTGGAGCCCGACTTCTCCAAGTTAACGGGCGAGGTGGTGCTGGTGGCGATGGGCCTGGCCTTCTTCAAGCTTTCGATCGGCATGGGCACCATGATCACCTACGGCAGCTACTTCCGCGAGGACCAGAACATTCCCACGACAGCCGCCAAAGTGATGCTGGCTGACCTGACCATCTCGCTGCTGGCGGGGATCGCCATCTTTCCGGCGGTGTTCGCTTTCGGCTTCAACGCCGATGCCGGGCCGTCGCTGCTGTTCATCACCATCCCGGCGGTGTTCGCCTCGATGCCGCTCGGCGAGATTTTCATCGTGCTGTTCTTCGTGCTGACGGCCATCGCGGCGACCGGCGCCATGCTCTCGCTGCTGGAAGTGCCGATCGCCGTGCTCGACGAGTTGACGGGCCTCTCGCGCACCAGCGCGACGGTGATCACGATCGTGCTGCTGGCGTTGGTGGGCGCCCCGGCGGCGCTGTCGAGCAGCACGCTGGCCGATTTCACGATCGCCGACAAGACCATGTTCGACCTGTACGACTACGCCACATCCAACGTGCTGCTGCCGGTGGGCGGCTTCTTCCTGAGCGTGTTCGTGGGGTGGGTGTGGGGCTTTGACCAGGTGAAGCGCGCGCTGAGCAACAGCGGCGCGCTCAGGAACGAGCGCATCATCCAGGCGTTCTTCGGAACCGTCAAGTTCGTGACGCCGGTGCTGGTCTTGCTGGTGCTGCTGGATGGCCTGAACGTCATCTAGCCGCGCTACATGCCTGCGTGAACGCGATACGCCCGCCCCGCGGCCCTGGCCCCGGCGGGCGTATCAGATCAGGCCGCCGGCCAGCGCGAGGACGCCGAAGCCGGTCAGCACCGCGCCCGACAGCCGGTTGATCCAGCGCATGCGGGAGGGCGTGAAGGCGCGCCGGAACAGGCTCACGCCGCCGCTCAGCAGCAACCACCACGCTGCCGATCCGCTGAAGACGCCCGCCACCAGCGCGACGGCCGCGCCGTAATCCGCCTCGCGCTCGGCCAGGCCCAGCCCGGCGAAGATCGCCGCGAAGGACAGGATCGTGACCGGGTTGGTGAGCGTGAGCGCGAAAGTGGACGCATACGCGCTCGCCAGGCCACGCCCCACAGCCCCGGCGGGACGCTCCGCTGGCCGGGTGAGGAAGGTCCGCGCGCCGAGATACACCAGGAACACACCGCCGATCAGCCGCAGCCAGTCGCCCTGCGCGACCAGGAAGCCGGAGATCGCCGTCAGACCGAAGCCCGCGATCGAGCCGTAGATCGCGTCGGCGCTGGCCGCGCCCAGGCCAGAGGCCAGCCCGTGCAGCCGCCCATCGGCCAGCGTGCGCCGGATGCACAGCACGCCGATCGGCCCGACCGGCGCGGCGATGGAAAACCCGATGATCATCCCGCTGAGAAAGGTGCTCATGGCGCCTGATTGTAGGGCAATTCGCAAGCGTGTCAATCGTCCGGCAGTGTGCGGTTGGGAAGGCAGTAGCTATAATCTGCCCATCGCGGCGGGGCGCAGGAAAGAGATGATGCATGGAGAAGAATGATGATTCAACGAGTTGAAATGTGGTTGTTAGTGGCGATTGTCGCGGTCTTCGGCCTGTTTGCCGGATCGGCATCGGCGAGCGCGCAGACGCTCCCGCCCCTGTCCGAGACGTTCGCCTGGAGCGCCCACGGCGTGGCGCTGTCGTATCCCGCCGGTTGGACGGCGGTCGAGTCCGCCGATCTGCTCAGCATCCGGCCCGCCGGGCGCGATGTGAGCGATGGTGCGGGGCCGGAGGTGATCCTGTTCACCGTGGCGGACACTGGGCCAGACGAGCTCGACGCGGTCCTGGCGCGCTATGCGCCCGCCAGCGGCAGCGTGGTGAAAAGCAGCGCCCAGGCGTGGGGCGACCGCCCCGCGCGCTCGCTGACGTTCGAGCGGGCCAACCCGGCCACGGTGGGCGGCATCACGCTCATCGCGCTCGACGACCAGACCGCGCTCGGCGTGGCCTACATCGTGCGCACGGCAGAAGCGCCCGATCTGCTGCCGGTGCTAGAGGCGATCAGCCAGAGCATCACCCTCGGTGAGGCAGGCGCGGCGATGGCGCCTCTCGGCGAGAGCAGCTCGGCCAGCGTGGCCTCGATCCAGCTTCCCCAGCAGGTCGCCTGGGCGGACGCGGGCCTGGTGCTGTCCTTCCCAGCGGACTGGACGGTGACCGTGGATCCCGTCGAGGGATTGGCTGCCAGCCCAGACGCGCTGACCGAAGCCACCCTGATCCAGGGCCTGACCGTGCCGTGGTCGACGGGACTGGACCTGCGCAAAGTGGTGCTGGCCGCCACGGGCGACCGGAGCACGCTGACCGATCCAGTGGCCATCACGGTGGCCGGGTATTCGGGCGTGACGTACGATATCCTGGACGACGATCCGGCCGCGCCGCTGCACGTCCGTGCGCTGACGATCCCCATGGACGAGCGCGATCTGGCGGTGGTCATCTTCTTCGGGGCGGACGAAAGCGGCTGGACCGCGTTTCGCCCGGTGGTCGATGCTTTCACGAGCAGCATCGAGCGGGCGGACGGCTGGCTATCGGCGCGGGGCACGGGCGCGATCCACGTGCTGGCGTCGCGCGTGCCGCCGGTTACCCCGCCGCCGCTGCGCCAGGACGATCCGCCCACCAAGACGTACGAATGGGAAGAGTACGGGATCGTCTTCACCCTGCCCGACGACTGGCAGGCCCTCAGCGGCACGCAGGACTATGACATGGCGCTGGTGTCGCCAGAGGTGCTCGAAGCGGGCGAGGGCGCGTTCATCACGCTGCGCGGCATCCCCACGCTGGGTCCCGACACCAGCCTGGAGCAGGCCATGGCGCCGATCGCGGAGGAGTCGGGCGTCGAGGTGACCGACTTCGTCGTGGCGGGCCGCGACGGCAAAGGCGTGATCCTCAACGAGGAGGAACAGGGTGTCATCAACAACCTGATCCTGATCCCCTACGACGATAACGGTGGGGTCTTGTACGCTCAGACCGTGGCCGTGCCCGATCAGAACCAGGGCGTGATCGATATCCTCGACAGCATGCAGATCGACCCGCCTGTGCCCGATTACGCGGCGGCAGACGCGGCGCTGCAGGCCAGCCTGGCCGAGAGCGGGCGCCTGGTCTACGGCGAGGACGACGCGCCGATCGACATGGTCGAATACCTGAGCTTCACCTGCGGCCACTGCGCGAATTACAGCTTCGCCATCAGCCGGCTGGTGGCCCTGGATGTGGATCCGGGCCGGGTACAGATCGAGTTGGCGCTGATCGCGGGCGATTCGTATGCCACGGCGGCCAGCCTCGCCGCGATGTGCGCCGCCGAGCAGGGTAAGGGCTATTCGGCGTATTCCGCCCTGTTCAAGGGCTACGTCGACATCGGCTATAACGAAGCCTACACCCGCGAGGGGATCAACGACCTGCTGGGCAGTGAGGCGCTGGGGCTGGACATGGATGCCCTGAACACCTGCATCGACGACCAGAAATACCAGCCGCAGCTCGACGAGTTCCGCGTCCGGTTCATGGACAACGGGCTGACCGGCACGCCGACCGTGCTGCTCGGCGTAGACGGCGCTGACCCGGCCGCGATCAAGCTGCCCGACGGGCAGGTGTGGTCCGGCAGCATCCCGATCGAGTACCTGCGCCGGATCTTCACCCTGTTGGAAGACGGGGTGCCGCTCGAGAACGTACTCGACGAGCTGGGCTAGCGCGCCGCCAGCCGGCGCACGGCGGGGGACAGGCGCTGACGACTGGCGTCCCTCTCCCCCGCCCTTGTCTTGGCCGATCAAGAGTGTCGCCGTGCGCGGTATGGGCGCGAGGAGGATGTGCTGATGACCAGTTTTTCCAGCCTTGAGCCTGGCCTGACGGGCGAAGCCTCCGTCGTGGTGACGGCGGATCTGACCGCCGCCGCGCTGGGCAGCGGCAGCGTGCAGGTCTATTCGACCCCGGCGCTGATCGCGCTGCTGGAAGGCGCCGCGATCGCTGCACTGGCGGGCCACCTGCCGGACGCGATGACCACGGTGGGCGTCCGCATCGACGTGCGGCACCTGGCGGCCACGCCGGTCGGCCAGGCCGTCACGGCGCGGGCCAGCCTGCGCGAGGTGGACGGGCGCCGGTTGGTGTTCGACGTCAGCGCTTCGGACCCGGTCGAGCCGGTCGCCGAGGGCACACACGAGCGCTTCATTGTCGACCGGGCGCGCTTCGAGAGCCGCGCCGCCGCGAAGGCAGCCCCTTAAGGCTGGCGCAGCCAGACGTTGAAAAACGCGATCGTCCGCTGGATGAACAGCCGGTCGCCATCGCCATAGAACGTGTGCGGCTGGCCCTCGTACGAGAAACACTCGACCGTTTTGCCAAGCGCCCACAACTGCTCGCACAGTTCCTGCGACCACTCCGGCGGCACAAGCTCGTCGGCAGCGCCGTGGTGGATGCTCACCGCCGCTTCAATGCGGTCCAGGTAATGGACCGGCGAAATCCGCAGCAGCGCGTCGTCGGGGATGCCCAGCTCGGCCCGGCCCCGGCTGCCGCTCGACCACTGCATGATCTTCTCGAAATTGCGCCGCTCGTCGCCGCTCATGGCGCCATAGAGCACGGCGGCATCCACACCACCATCGACGGCAATGGTCCGCAGCGAGATGCCGCCCCCCATGCTGTGCCCCCACAACCCGATCGCGTCCGGGTCCGCCTGTTCCAGCGCGCCCGGCTGCCCGCCCCACGCCCGCACCAGCGCGATCAGGTTCAGGATGTCCACCGCCATGCCCACGCGGAACATATTCGGCCCGCTGTCGGATGGCCAGTAGCCGCGCAGGTTGGGATGCAGCACCAGGAACCCGGCCCGCGCCAGCTCGTCGGCGTAGTGCGTGGTGTAGTCGAGCGTGGCATAGATCGACGGCTCGATGTAGCCGTGAATGGCGACGATCACGGGAAACGGACCGGCCATGTCCGGGACGTTCATGAAGCCGTAGATGGTCAGGTCGTCACTGGGATAGGAGATCAGGTAGCGCGTGAAGCCGGGGCGCGTCTCCATCACCTGGTGGACCTGGAGCGTCCCCGCGCCATAGCTGCGAGCGAGCAGGCTCTCGATCGTCAGATCGGCATAGGGATCGTCGGCGGGGGTGGGAACGGGCGTGCCGTCCTGGGCGCGGCTCAGGGCCGGAAAGGCGCTCAGCAGCAGAAACAGGCAGGCAACGATAACGACACGGTATTTCATCAGCGCGTGACCTCGGCAGCTAGGCGCGTCGTCGATAGAGGTCCGTCCCCCCGGATGGTGCCCGGACCGCGCAGCGGCGCTCTCAATTGTACGGAGAGCGCCCCAAACCGCAAAAACGCTACACCACACCGGGCGGAAAGGCGATCACGCGGGCGCGCCACAGCGCCCCGTTGGTGTTTAGCTCGAAGACGCGCTCGTCCGGCACGCGGGCCAGGATGTGAATCCCGCCCTCCGTTTTCCAGCGGCGCCCCACGTCGATCACGGGCAGCATTTCGCCATTCCAGAGGAGCGTGATGGGCCTGGGCCAGCCGTCCGGCGAATAAATGGCTTCGACTTCGGTCACGCGAAAGGTCATGCCAGCGTCCCATCCAGATAATCTAGCAGCAGCCGCAGGGCGGCATCCACCGACTCGCGGCGGTTGTGCGCGCGGTCGCCCTGCCATACGAAGCGGCGCACCCAGGTGCCATCGGGCGTGCTGAGGCCGATATACGTCAGGCCGACGGGCTTGGTGGCGGTGGCACCGGTCGGCCCGGCGATGCCGGTCACGCTGAGCGCGACGTCGGTCCCGAACGCGCGGCGCGCGCCGTCGGCCATCTCGCGCGCGACCGGCTCGCTGACTGCGCCATGATCGATCAGCGTCTGCTCGCGCACGCCCAGCGCCGCCTGTTTGACGGCGTCCGCATACGCGACCACGCCCCCGATGACGTAAGCCGAGCTGCCCGAGCGATCCGTCAGGCGGGCGATGATCAGGCCGCCCGTGCTCGACTCGGCGGTGGCAATCGTCAGCCCCCGCGCGCGCAGCGCTTCCCCGGCGGCAGCTTCGAGCAGCGCGGCGGATGGAGCGGAATCAGGTCTGGTCATGAGCGGTCTCGTCTTCCTTGAGCGTGAACTCCCACCCGCAGCCTGGGGTCGCCATCGGTTCGGGCGGGCAGGTCAGGCAGCGCGTTTGGATCCGCGAATCGACGGTGCGGGCGAACGTCGAGAATTCCATGATGCCGACCGGCTGGCAGTTGAACGGCGGCAGGTCCTTGCGCAGGCGCGCCTGGTGGACCCGGCACTCGACCATGCGAAAGATCAGGGTGTGATCGCCGATCCACTCGACCGTTTGCGGATTCACGCGCGCATACAGCCGGTAGCGCAGCGCCTTCGCCAGCGCGGGCAGCCCTCCACCGGGCGGAATGTCGAACGCGCGCATGATGCGGCGCGCTTCAGCCTCGGCGAAGCGCTCCCAAGCCCGGACATCCATCTCGACGGCGGCTTCGTGCCCGTAGGCTTCCTCGAGCGCCAGAAACCAGCTCCCGTCGTGTGCCAGCCAGTTTTTAGCGTATACGTCCAACAGCTTCAAGAGTTCCGCGCGCGATAGAGATTCGTGGATGTCCATGCTGGGTTCGATCTCCGGGTGAGGGCGGGCGACTACTACGCACATTTTAGACATCCCAGGCGGTGAAGGCCAAACCCGGCCGGGCTAACCCTTGACGGTTAGGACTGGGTTTGGTATGATAGCACTCCGCTGGCATCCAACGCTGGCGACGTTGCGGGGTAGAGCAGTGGCAGCTCGTCGGGCTCATAACCCGGAGGTCGCAGGTTCGAATCCTGCCCCCGCTACCTGAACGAAGACCCCAGTCGAGACCGGCCGGGGTCTTTTTGTGTCCTGGGCCAGTGTGGGGGTAGAGCCCGCCCGCTGGCCACCTGCGCCGCGGGCAGCATCTAACCCCGCCGCCCCTCCACAAACGCCCGCACCAGGGCAAGCGTGCCTCGCAACGGACAGTCATCGGTCGCCAGGTCATCGTTCCACAGGCCCACCAGCAGCCCGACGACTCGCCCCTCGCGCGCGACGCGCCGGACCACGGCCGCCGTGTCTTCCAGCGAGGGTCCGCCCGGCGCTGTGTAGCTCATCGCGGGCATCTGGTCCGGGTTCACCACGTCCACGTCGAGGTGGACGTAGAGCGGCATAGCGGGCAGCGGGGCGGTCAGCAGGCTCCGCAGGTCCGGCAGGTGGGTGATGGCGCTCCCGCGCAGTGCCACCGCTTCGCCGGGGTCCAGGTCGCGCGCATCGGTGAGGATGATGTCCGCTTCGCGCAGCGGCGCCAGCCCGACACCCTCCAGCAGGTACTGCTCGCCGCGCCCGACCAGCATCGCCAGCGGCATCCCGCCCAGGAACCCGCTGGGCGTGGTCTCGGGCGTGTTGAAGTCCCCATGCGCGTCGAGCCATACCACGCCCAGACCCTCGCCGGACTCCAGCCCTTTGGCCGCGCCGATGGCGCTGGTGCAGTCCCCGGCGAAGATGATCGGGAAGCGGTCGCGGCGAGCGGCGATAGCCTGGGCCAGGGCGCGATTGACGGCGGTCACGGGGTCGGGGCTGGCGGCGACGTCCGGGGCGATCTCGAGCCACTCCGCGCCCAGCTCCCCGGCGATGCCGCTGGCGCGAATGGCGTCAACCTCGGTGCGCGCGTCGAGCCGCTGGCCGAGAAAGTACGGGACACCGATACACACGTATTCCGTCATGGATGCCTCCTTGCGCTGGTGGATAGGTCGAATGGCCTGGATTAACCATAGTGGCGTGTGCGGCGCGCCCGCTCGATCGCGGTGACGGACCTCACTCCGCCCCCGCTTTGACGCTGGCTGCCGAATAGATCCGGCCCAGGAAACTGCTGGGGACGGCGTGCAGCCGGCGCGTGGCGGCAAAGCCGCTCTGCCGGGCGAGCCGCTCCCAGGTGGCGTAGCTCAGCGGGAACGGCACCCAGCGGTTGCCGTGGTCCGTATCGTACTCGACGATGATCAGGTGCCCGCCGTCCTTCAGATAGCCGAGCATGCGCCGCAGCACCGGCGCCTTGTGGCGGACGAAGTGCAGCGCGTTCGCCATGACGATGCCATCCAGCGGCGGCAGATCGAGCGGCGCGGTGAAGTCCGCGACCCGGTAGTGCACGATCCCCTGCGGGAAGCGGGCTTGCAGGGCGCGCTGCTGGACCCGCAAGGCGGCAGCGTCCTGGTCGATCGAGTGAATCTGGCCATCTGGATCGAGCAGGTCGGCCAGGGCCAGCGTGAACGCGCCGTGCCCGGAGCCGAAATCGGCCCAGGTGCCGCCGGGAGCGTGCATGCCGTCGCGTAGCAATTGGACGTGGTCCGCGTGGTTCATAGGGCGCGATGATGCCACAAGCTTGGGTTTTTGCCCAGGTGGGCGCAATCAGGTCTGCTCCGCCAGGCCCGCCGCGCGTTCCGCCGCCAGCCGTTCCGCGTTGACCACCGAGGGGATGACCAGCGCGAGCGACCCCATCACGATACACACCAGCCCGCCCACGACATACCAGAACCGCACGCCGAGCACCTCGGCCAGCGGCCCGGCGATGGCCAGGCTCAGCGGCGCGATTCCGGTCGCGAGGCTCGTGATGAGGGTGAACACCCGGCCCTGCATCTCCGGCACGATGGTGGACTGCAGCACCGCGTAGATCGCCCCGTTGAACGACATCATGAAGCCGGCCACGAAGACCGATGCCAGCGCTACCGCAAACCACGCTCCCGGCGTGACGCCCAGCACCACGTGCGCGATGCCGATGCCGACCACCCCGATCTGTGAGGTGACGATTTTCCGCTCGAAGCCGCCCCATACGCTCAACGCGACGCCGCCCAGCACCACGCCGATGCCATACGAGGATTCCATCCAGCCGAACGCCTGAGCGTCGCCGCCGAAATGGTCTTTGACGAGCAACGGCAGCAGCGTGCCGGCGGGAATCAGCACGAAGTTGATCGCGACGGCCATGGCGAGCAGAATCATCATGCCCGGCATCCCGCGCATGTAGCGCAGCGCTTCGGCGAGATCGCGCCGCACGTTGAGTGCGCCGGGGGCGGCAGCACGCACTGGCTGCGGCACGTGGACCACGGCCAGCGCGCCGATGCCGAGCGCCGCCGTCAGGATATCCACGGCCAGCACGGTCTGCATGGGCAGCGCTTCGATCATCAGGGCGCCCAGCGGCGGCGCAACGATGGTCATCGAGCCGTTCAGCGCGGCGTTCATCCCCTGCACGCGCCCCAGTTCGGCTCGCGGAACCATGAGGGACGTGGATGCGTTCATGGCGGGCATATGGAAGACGCCGCCCATCGCGCGCACCAGCATCGCCAGGTAGATGATCCAGGGCCGCGCCTCACCGGCGGCAAACACGCCGATCAAGGCCAGGGTCGCCAGGGCGATCCCGCTGTCGGCCACGAGCATCACCGCGCGCCGGTTCCAGCGGTCGATGAGCGTGCCCGCCACCGGGCTGAGGAAGACGTTCGGCAGCAGCGCGACCAGCGATGCCGTCGCCAGCACCGACGCCGATCCGGTCGTTCGTGTCAGCCACCACACCAGCGCAAACTGCACCAACTGGCTGCCCAACAACGAAAACGCCTGCCCGATCCATAGCGTGAAAAACGGACGTTTCCAGGACATGCCGCCTCCTCGCACCTGGGATAACAAAACTTCCCAGGCGCACATGCACCTGGGAAGTATAACGCAACGACCCGGCACAGGGGCACGGGTCGCAGGTCATATTATCTCATGCACGACAGAGCGTGTCAAGGGCGCGCGCCAGGGGTACGTTTCACATCTGGGGCGAGTTTGGAACCACCGAGTACACAGAGAGCACGGAGATAGATTGATTCCAGAGAGACTCTCAAAATACCGCTCTCCGTGTCCTCTGCGACCTCTGTGGTGAGTTTTTTGCTCCGAATCTGAGACGCGCCCCGCGCCAGTTTTGGGGCGGTCTGCCGCCCGCCGGGCACGGTACAATAGAGGCAAGCCCAACGACGCCGCCTTAGCCTGCCGACCAGGCGACCCGATTCATCGCGGAGCATGATGGAGCATGACAGCCGAATTCCCCCACAGCGCGGTCATCACCGCCCAGGCCCTCCGCCACCTGCTGATGTGCGAGCGGCGCGTGTGGCTGGACGCCCGCGCCGATCCGGCCCTGCGCGACGCGCCGGCGCCCGCAGCGCTGCGCCTGTACGCCCTCGGCAGCCAGCACGAGGATCGGGTCCACGCCGCCACCGCCGGGCCGATCGAGCCGGTGGACATCGCGTCCTGGGAGGAGGGTGTCGCCGCCACGCGCGACCTGATGCGGCGGGGCGTGCCGGGCATCCTCGGCGCTTGCCTGGAGGTCCGGACGCCGCTCGACCTGAGCGACACCGTCTACACGCTGCGCGGGCGCGCCGACCAGTTGCTGCGCGTCTGGCATCACGGCGAGACCGTCTATTCCCCGGTCGAAATCAAGCAGCGCAGCCAACCCGAGGAAGCCGACTGGCTGCAGCTCGATCTCTACGTCTGGCTGCTGGGCCTGCTGCAGGGCACGGTCCCACCCGCCGAGCTGTGGCTGGGCGCGGACCGACTGGGACGACCGCGCCGCCGGCTGGCCCACGACTACGACGAGGATCGCCTGATGGCGGCGCTGCTGCGCGCGGCACACCTGACCGCCAGCGCGCCGGAGCCGCCGGTTCGCATCGAGCCGCACTGCGCCACCTGCCACTGGTTCACCGCCTGCCAGGGCGTCGCGCAGCACGACAAACGCCTGGACCTGCTTTACGGCGTCTCGCGGACGACCCGCGCCAGCCTGGAAGCGGCGGGGATTGCCCGCCTGGAGGACCTCGTCGCCCGGTCGCCGGACGAGCTGCAAACGATCAAAGGCATTGGCCCGAGGACCGCGCCCCGTATTCGCGCCAACGCCCAGGCGTGGCTGGAAAACCGCCCCGTGTGGCTGGACGCGCTGCCGGAGGTGTGCCGCCAGCCGGGCTGGATGTTCGACCTGGAAACATGGGAGATCGGCGGCCGCACGGTCCCCTGGTGCATGGGCTGGTGCGACGGCGATGGCCAGACGCACATCACGCTGGTCGCGCCGGTGCAGCTTCCCGAGCCGCTGGCGCTCCCCGACGGTCAGCAGGTGACCCTCGCGCCGGACAGCGACGCCGCCTGGGAAGTGTTCGCGGCGGCGGTGAGCGAGGACAGCCGCCCGATCTTCCACTGGTCGGGCTACGACGCGGCGATTCTGCGCGGGTCGGCTCCCGAGTACGTGAGGGTACAACTGGCGCCGCGCATGCACGACCTGAACGCCACACTCAAGCGGGTGGTCAGCCTGCCGCTCAAGAGCACGTCGATCAAGCCCGTATCCACCCACCTGGGCTTTGCGTGGCCGGGATACCAGGACTGGTTCGCCGCGTACCTGGATTACCAGCATTGGCTGGAAACGGGCAGCCTGGACGCCCTGGCCCGCGCGTGCCTTTACCAGCGGGCAGATGTGCAGTCGATGGCGCTGGTGTGGCGCTGGTTGGTGGCCCATGCCCCCTCGGAGAGGGCGTGAGGGCGCGTCCTGCCCCTTGATCAACCCGGTCCGTCTGCCCGGCGCTCTCGCGGCCATTCCGTGATACGATGGATGCAGCGACACAGAAGTCTCGGGAGGAATTCGAGATGGGCGCGTGGTCAGAACACCTCAAAAGCAATCCGCTCCCCTGGCTGCTGGAGCGCGATGCGGCCAACCCCGGCATCAGATTCTTCGCCCTGCGCGATTTGGTGGGCTGCCGGCCTGACGACCCCGATGTGATGGCCGCGCGAGCGGACGTGATGGCGTCCGGCCCCGTTCCCGCCATCCTGGCGGCGCAGGAACCGGAGGGCTATTGGGTCAAGCCAGGGCCGGGCTATGGGCCGAAATATCACGGCACGCTCTGGTCGCTGCTGTTCCTGGCGCAGTTGGGCGCGGATGGGCGAGACGAGCGCGTGCGCCGTGCCGTCGAGTACGTCTTCGTCCACGCCCAGACGAAAGACGGGGCGTTCTCGGCTAACGGCACGCCCAGTGCCGCGATCCACTGCCTGTGGGGCAATGTCGTGCGCGCGCTGCTCGACCTGGGCGTGCGGGCCGATGAACGGCTGAACCGAGCCGTTGACCGGCTGGCGCGGTCCGTGACCGGCGATGGGTACGCATCCTACTTCAAGAGCGGTTTGCGGGGGCCGGACTTCGTCTGCGCGGCCAATTACGGGCTGCCCTGCGGCTGGGGCGCGGTGCGCGCCCTGTGGGCGCTGGGCGCCGTGCCCGCCGAGGGACGCACGCCGGCGGTCGAGCAGGGCATCGGGGCGTGCATCGATTTTTTGCTGAGTTATGACATCGCGCGCGCCGACTATCCCTACCAGGAACGCGTCAACTCGAGCTGGTTCAAGTTCGGTTACCCGCTGGGATATGTCACCGACGTGCTGCTCAACCTGGAGGCGCTGACCGGGGCCGGTGTGGTGAACGACCCGCGGCTGGATAGTGCCGTCGCGCTGGTGCTGTCCAAACAGGACGACCAGGGGCGCTGGAAGCTCGAGTACGGGTATCACGGCAAGATGTGGATTGACGTCGAGCAGAAGGGCCAGCCGAGCAAGTGGGTCACGCTGCGGGCGCTGCGCGTCCTGAAGCGACTCGACGCAGACCTCGCCGCGTTGTAGCGCGCGCCGTTCCACGCCGGACTCGTTTTGTCCTCGGGACGCCCCGGCGTGTTATACTGGGGCCAGCGACGGCTTCCCGTGCAGGTTGAGGCAACCATGTCCTTTCAGAATATCCAGCCAGGCCGCGTCGTTCAGGCGGTGTTCCTCACGTTCGTGCTGGGGATTGTCTTCAGTTTTTCGGCCCAATTTGTCTACGCGATGGTCCGGGTGGTGGACGTGGTATCCGAGCTGGATTCCGACGCCACGCTCGAAGAACAGCAAGACCAGCTCCAGGAAGAGATGGATCGCATCATCAAGGAATCGACCGAGCCCTCGTCGGCGCTCAGCGTCTTGTCGATGGTGGCGTGGGCGTTGACGGCAGGCGCGACATTCTTCATGGCCCGCCGCACCGCGCGCAAATACGCCGAGTCCCCCCAGCAGGCGATCGGCTACGGGGCTGCGATCGGCCTGGGCGTGTTCATCCTGTACGGCCTGTGCATTTGCAGTGCGTCGGTCACCTTCCCGATCCAGCTCCTGTTCCTGGGCTTGATCGTGGCGGGCGGCATCTTCGGCGGCCAGTCGGCCAGCACCAGCCTGGGTCAGGCGCCCGCCAAACGCACTACGGGGCGCGGCCCGTCCGTCTTCCCGCCGAGCCCGGATCGGACATCCATCCCCACGCCCAGCGGCAACCCGGAAACGTACTACAATATGGGCGTGATGGCGGCGCTGGGCGGTCGCCCCGATGAAGCGCGCCAGCACTTCACGCGCGTGCTCCAGATGCAGCCGCGCCACGTGCCCGCCTGGCTCCAGATGGCGAACCTGGCCGACACGCCGGAGCAGGCCTGGGGCTACGTCCAGCAGGCGCGGGCGATCAGCCCCCACGATCCGGCCGTCATCGAGGCGGTGAGAGTCATCGAGCCGAAGCTGGCAGCCCGTGCGGAACCGCCGCGCGCCCAGCCGCCCTATCCGGGCGCGCCCGCCGATGAGACGGACATCCCGCGCGGGACGCTGCCGGGGGCCAGCCCCGGCCAGCCACCGGAAGAGGACGCCGGCGGCATCGAAGACATCCCCCTTCCGCCGCCCGCCGAGTGAGCCCGGGCCGGCCCGCGCGTTTTCACGACACGGGCCAGACGATCGTGCCCGCCAAACGCCATTGCATACCACGCGGGCGCCCAGGGGCCGGGTGTGCCTGGTGAACGAGTAGCAGCACCGGCGTGGTTTCGCCGGACGATTGAGATGCGCCAGAAAGGACTTCAGTCATGCCTCTTTATGACAAGCCGCTAGAAGAGTTACAGGTTTACTTGCCCGAGCGCGACGAGCCGGACGATTTCGACGCCTTCTGGCAGACCACGCTGGACCAGACGCGCCAGCACCCCCTGAATGCCCGGTTCGAGCCGGTCGATTTTGGCCTGCGGACGGTCGAAACGCTCGACGTCACCTTCGCCGGGTACGGGGGGCAGCCCGTCAAAGGCTGGCTGCTGCTGCCGCGCCAGCGCCAGGGGCCACTGCCCTGCGTGGTGCAGTTCATCGGCTACGGCGGCGGCCGCGGGTTCCCGATCAACTGGCTGACGTGGAGCGCCGCCGGGTTCGCCAACCTGGTCATGGACACGCGCGGCCAGGGCAGCGTCTGGCTGAAGGGCGACACGCCCGACATCCCTGCCGACGGGGCGAATCCCTCCGTGCCCGGCTTCATGACGCAGGGCGTGTTCGATCCCAAGACCTATTACTACCGGCGCGTGTTCTCCGACGCGGTGCGGGCCGTCGAAGCAGCGCGCCAGCACCCCGCTGTGGATGGGGCGCGAGTGGCCGCTACGGGCGGCAGCCAGGGCGGCGGGATCAGCCTCGCCCTCGCCGGCTTGATGCCCGACTTGCCCGCGATCATGCCGGATGTGCCGTTCCTGTGCCACTATCGCCGCGCGATGGAGATCACCGACAAGCAGCCCTACTACGAGCTGGTCACGTTCTGCAAGCGCCACCGCGACCGGGTCGCGACCGTCTTTCGCACGCTGTCCTATTTCGACGGGCTGAATTTCGCCGTGCGAGCGCGCGCGCGGGCGCTGTTCTCGGTCGCGCTCATGGATGAAATCTGCCCGCCCTCGACCGTCTTTGCCGCCTACAACCACTACGCCGGGCCGAAAGACATCCGCGTCTGGCCCTACAACGATCACGAGGGTGGCGAGGTCTACCAGCAGATCGAGCAGATCAAGTTCCTGGCCGGTTTGTGGCTTTCGTGACAGGGCGAAACATGGCGACCGCATTCCGCCGCGCCGCCGCGATCGTGGGGGATGTCCGCGCGCTAGCCTGAACCGCACGCCGCCGCCGGATCGATCGGGCTGCCCGGCGGCGCGGGCACGAAGCCGCGCGCGGCCAGCTCGTTCGCCAGCGCCGTGCCGAACAGGCAGGTTCCGGTCCGGTTGAAGTGCCGGTCGAGCACGAAATAGGTGTGCTGCCCGGTCTGCTCGTGAAAATCCATGAACGCGACAGTGGGGTTGATCACCGGGATATTCAGCCGGTCGAGCAGCGCCCGCATCCGTCGCTGTGGATACCACAGATCCCACTCGCGACCCGACTCTTCCAGGGCAGGCTCGTACCGCCAGTCGTCGTACTGCACGATCATGTGCGGCGGCACAATCGCCACGACGAACTGGGCGCCGTCCGCAGCCACCGCATCGCGGAAGGCAGCCAGCAGCGCCTCGGTGAGCCGCCACGCCTCCTCCCAGGCCTCGTCCGGCTCGGTGAAGAACGCTTCCAACGGCGTGGACAGCACATCGGCAGCGGGCAGGCGGATGTCTGGCGAGTCGTCGTCCTCGCCGCCGCCCTCATCGCCGCCCGTCACCGCATCCCACACCCGCCCGGGCGCGTCGCGCAGCACGCGGTAGGTGATCGAATGGGCGTTCAGCCAGCCGATCACATTATCAGGGAAGTCCTGGTAGAGATAGGGCCGCGTCTGGTCGGCGTACTCCCACGGATGTTCGACCAGCGCGCCCGCTTCGTCCAGCGTGAAAAACGGGCGCGTCTGGACGAGCAGATCGGGCGATTCCCATTGGGCGATGGCGTTGTCGCTGACATCGTTCTCGACGTACATCACCAGCAGCACAATATCGGCCTGCAGCGTGTGCCCGTAGGCCTGGTAGAGCAGGTATTCCCGATCGGTGCCGAAGCCGGGCACGCCGAGGTTGACCACCTCCACACGCTGGTCGCCCGCACTCAGACGGTCCCCCAGCCACGCCGTCCAGCGCTCGTCGAGCGGCACCTCCCATCCCGCCGTGTACGAGTCCCCGATCGCGACGATGCGCGTGGCGCCCTCCGGCGGCGCCGGATCGATGTCCGGGCCGCGCAGCCCCAGCGCGTTCAGCTCGACGTCGACCTCGAATTCGGTGTTGCCCCGCACGAATCCCCGCGTGGTGAACCGGTCGTAGGGAGACAGCATGACGCCGACCCGGCGGCTGATCGCCTGGTAGTCGTCATTGCCGGGGCGCGGGATAAGGTGCAGCGTCCGCGCCAACGCGTCGACCAGCAGGACGCTGAGCAGCAGTCCGAACCCGATCAGCAGCAGTTTGTGGCGCCAGCGCAGCCGGACAGCGGCGCGCGGCGAGGGAGTGGGTAATTGCGTCAATGTCGCACCTGAGTGAGTGGTTTCCAGACAGCCTGACAGTATAACGTGTCCGTGACGCTTGCCAAAGCGGGCGGTTTTGGTCCGAGGCGCGTTGCGGATCGCCAGGACAACGCAGCATGGCCCGCCAGGGGGATCGGCGGGCGCTGCGGTCAGGTTGTCGCCGTGCCGCGCTGGGCCTGGTGCGGGCGGGCGGCGCGGATGGGAGTCAGCTAATCTCGACGAGCTGGATATCGAAGGTCAGATCGTGACCGGCCAGCGGGTGATTGGCATCCAGCTTCACGGCTGCCTCGCCCACTTCGGTCACGGTGACCAGCGCCACGTCGCCGTTCGTCTGCCGGACCTGAAGCTGCTGGCCGACTTCGGGCGTGATGTCGGGCGGGAACTGGTCGCGCCCCACGGCGAGGACCAGGTCGTCGCGGCGCGGGCCGTAGGCCTGGTCCGCCGCGATGGTGATCGTCTTGCTCTCGCCGGCGGTCATGCCCAGCACGGCGTTCTCGAAGCCGGGGATCACCTGGCCTTCGCCGAGCGTGAACTGGAGCGGTTCGCGCTCCACCGAAGAGTCGAACACGGTCCCATCGTTGAGGCGGCCGGTGTAGTGGACCTTGACGGTATCATTGGTTTTTGCTTGAGCCATAATGTTTTCCTTTTCGTACTCCGCTCGTGAGTCTACCCGCCTCGCCCCGGCCGCCTGACAGAATCAAAACTGATACGCGCGGGCGTACCTACCATAGACTTCCATCTGACTAACCGGGAAAACGATCGAGAGGGGCCTTTCCAGAGTGTCGCAGGAATGGTGCCATTTGCCCAATACCGCCCAGAATCCGGCAGGCTGGTACGCATCTGCCAATCACCTTATAATGGCCTTTTGAATATCACAATGCTTTCACAATGATGAACGAGCACATGAGCGAAGCCGCCATCCAACCGACTCCTTCGCCCAGCCCCGGCCAGCCGCGCAGCCTGCGGGCGCGCTGGCGGTTCTCATTCTTCCTGGGGTTGAACCTGCTGATGGTCCTCGTCGCGGGGGGCGCCAGCGTGATCATCGCCCTCGAACGGCGGCACGCGCTGCTCGAGCTTCACGAATCGGCCGCCGATCACATCGCGGTCAACGTCCAGGGCGCCCTCGACGATGCGCAGCGGCTGCTGGCCTTTGCCGGCGCGACGCTCCCGGCGGACGCGGCATCTGGCGAAGTCCCGACCAGCCTGGAGGCGGCGATCCCGGCCCTGCGTTCGGTGCGGGTTGCGGATGCGGGCGGCGCAGTCGCGCTCGATACGCCTCGCGCATCGCCTAGCCGCGCGGCAGGGGATGCGGCGGCTCCAGCGATAACGGTGCGGGCACCCACCGGTGACGGTACGCGGACGATCGTCGCGGAGTTGGACCCCGCCCGGCTGTGGGCTGGCACGGTGAGTGAGGTGCCTGACGGCTACGCGGCCCTGCTGGACGAGGCGGGGACGGTGCTCGCTGCGCCGCCGGACCTGGACCGCGCGCCAGAGCGCGATCCGGCTGAGTTCGACTCGGTACAACATGCGCGGGATGGCGAACCCGCCCTGGGTGTCTATCGCGGCCTGGAAGGGAAGTGGGTCATCGGGCGCGCCGAGCGCCTGCCGGAGTCGGAGCTGTTCGTCCTGACCGAGACGCCGCTGGCCGCGATCCTGCCGACCCTGGCGCGCGGGGCGGTGCTGTGGGGGCTGGCCTTTCTGCTGACCGCGCTGGTGAGCGAAGCGCTGATCCAGCGTACCATGCGAACCGTGCTGGCGCCCTTCGCCAAACTGCACCAGGGCGCGCGTGCCGTCAGCCAGGGCGACTACCAGTACCGTATCCGGCTGCCGTCCAGCGCCGAGCGCGAGATCGCGGAGCTGGGCGCGGCGTTCAACGCCATGATCGGGCGGCTGCAGGAGAGCCGGCGCCAGATCGACACCTACACCCACGAGATGGAAGACATCGTCGAGCTGCGCGCCCGCGAGCTGTCGCGCAAAGCCCTGCAGCTCGAAGTGGCCGCTGACGTGTCGAGCAAGGTCGCCACGATCCTCGATCCCCAGGCCCTGATCGACGAAGTGACCGGCCTGATCAAAGACCGGTTCGAGATTTACCACGTCGAGATTCTACTGCTGGATGACGACGCCCGAACTCTGGCGCCGGTCCGGGCGCGGCAGGACGCCCTGGCCCAGCCGATCAGCCTGCGTGATGCCGATCACAGCGTGCTGGCCCGGGTGGCGCGCTATGGCGAGACGGTGTATGTGCCGGATGTATCCGAAGACGCGCGCTACCAGGGCCATCTGGCGCTGCCCGCCAGCCGGTGCGAGCTGGCGATCCCGCTGGTCTTCGCCGGGCAGACGATCGGCGTGCTCAACCTGGAAGACGACCACCAGGACGCATTTCCCCGCGACGAGATCGCCGTGCTGGAGAGCCTCGCCAACGAGATCGCGGTCTCGATCCACAACGCGCGCCTGTTCGACGCACTGGAGACGGCCAATCGCGAGCTGGCCCAGGCGACCATGCAGGCCAACCAGGCGCATATGCTCAAATCGCGGTTCCTGCTCAACGCCTCGCACAAGCTGCGCACCCCGCTCAACGCGATCATCGGCTACTCGGAGACAATCCTCAGCGGCGTCTATGGGGCCGTGCCGGATAAAGCGCTCGACCGCCAGCGCCGCATCCTCGAAAACGGGCGCGTGCTCCAGGCGCTGATCGAAGACATGCTCGATCTGTCCTCGATCGAAACCGGCTACATGGAGCTGAACCTGGCCTGGGTGGCACTGCCGCCGCTGCTCGAAGAGGTGATGAACGCGGCCCATGCCCTGCACCAGACCGCCTACGGCGATCATGACCTGGCGCTGAACATGACTATCGATGGCGATCTGCCGCCGGTGTGGGCCGACATCGACCGGCTGCGCTACATCCTGATCACGCTGATGGATAACGCCGTCAAGTTCACGACGGCGGGCGAGGTGTCGATGACCGCCTGGGCCGAGGAGAACATGGTGATCGTGGAAGTGCGCGACACCGGGCCGGGCATCGGCGAGGACGAGCTGGTTTTCCTGTTCGAGCCATTCCAGCACCAGCGCGGCAGCACGGCCTCCAGCGGCAAAGGGACCGGCCTGGGACTGCCGGTGGCACGCCTGCTGGCGCTGCGCCACGGCGGCGACCTGACCGCGCGCAGCACGCTGCACCACGGCAGCACCTTCACCCTCCGGCTGCCGTCCCGCCCCGATGGCGCGCCGCCGCCCCCGTAACGGTCAGGTGATCCGCCCGCGCCGCCAGCCTGCCGCCACCGCGATCAGCCAGGCCAGCCACCCAGCGGCGGTCATAACCACGCCCACCACCAGCGACCGCGGGCGGTACTCGAACCGGACGGTATGCGCGCCGGGCGGCACGCACACCCCGCGAAAGACCGTATCGGCGCGGACGATCTCGGCGGAGTCGCCATCGACCGTCGCCCGCCAGCCAGGGTAATACTGGTCGTTGAGCACCAGCAGCCCGCCCCCGCCGCTGACCTCGACCGTCACATCGTTGGGTCGGTATTCGGTGATGGTCGCCTCGCCGCCCTCGCCCACCGGGCAGGCGACCGCCTCGTCCACGAACGCGGTCGCGAGCATATTGACGTCCGGCGCGGCGATCTGCTCCCGCACCACGCCGTCGTCCGGCTCGACGACCACCTCGCTGGCAACCCACGCCCGCGGGAAGGGATCGACCCGCTCATAATAATAGCTGTCGTAGGCGATGCCGATCAGCTCGAAGGCGGGATCATCGTACGGCTCGCCCGACAGGACGTATTTCACGCCGAGCAAGGTATTGACCCGCGCGGTGGGATCATTCGCATCGGTCGCGTCTTGCAGCCGGTCGAACGCGTCGATCGGCAGCGGGTCGTACCCCAGGACGTGCAGGTGCCCGGTGACGCTGGCCCCGTTGATCGGGCCGGTCCACGGCTCGCGCATCAGCACGCGGGCATCCGGCCCGGTCGGGATGTTGGCGCGCGCCCCCGTCCAGATCGGCGCCTCGGGCACTTTGTCCACCGTGATGATCGGGATCGCGACGTGCCACGCGTCGAGCACGATCAGAGCCGCCGTCAGGCCCAGCGCCCAGCCGGGCGCTCTGGAATCCGGCCGGGTCCACAGCCACAGGACCACCCAGACGGCACACGCGATCAGCCCGGCTTTCGCCAGCGCCCCGGCGACCAACGTCGCCCGCAGCGGCATCGGCTCGACGTGGCTGGCGCTGGCATACCACCCGGAGAAGACAATCGCCAGCCCGAAGGCCAGCGCTGCTCCGGCGGGCAGCCACAGGCGCAGCGCCGGAGCCAGCGCCGCGCGCCGTTCTTCGAGCGAGCTGGTTTGCAGCGCGGTGACCAGCAGCGACGCCAGCCCGGCCAACCCGATCACGACCAGCAGCAGCGCCCGCGCCGGAACGCGGAAAAAACCGAAGCCCGGCACCCATCGCACCAGCAACGGCAGCAGCGCGCCCTCCAGGCCGAGGCTCATCGCCAGCCCGAACGCGATCAGCGCCAGGAAGAACCAGACCTCGCGCCGGGGCCAGCGGAAGGCCAGCGGGATCGCCAGCAGCGGCAGCAGCCCCGCGTAGGCGGTGAACTCCTCGACGAAATTGGCGCCCCAGTAGTAATAAGGCTCCACCGTGGGGTTGCCGTACAGGCCCGGCACGGCCAGCGCCGAGATCACCTGGGCGGGCGGCAGCGCGTAGCGGCTGGCGAAGGACAGGTTGCCGGGCTTGCGGACCGCCAACCGCGTCAGCTCCGCCGAGGGCAGGACCAGCGCCCCCGCCAGGATCGCGCCGCCGAGCACGATCGCGCCCAGCCGCAGCCCGGCGGCGATCCCCGGACCGGGTCCTCGCTTCCCGCGACGTGGTACGCCCACACGAAGGCCAGACCCAGCACGAGATAGACCATCAGCGGCGTGAACCCGGCCAGCAGCGCCAGCCCGAACACGGCCATGCCCGGCAGGACGGCAAACCACGACTCGCGCGCCAGGGCGTGCCGGTAGGCGACCAATCCCCACGGCACCCAGCCGAAGACCATCACGTGGTTGAAATGCCCGGAGAAGAACTGCGCCGCCGCCCACCCGCTGGTAGCATAGACCACGCCGCCGAGCAGCGCCCCGGTCCGGCTGGCCCCAAAGCTCCGCGCCAGCCGCGCCATGCCCCACGCGCCCAGCCAGACGTGCAGGGCCATCATCAGGCCGATGCCGCGCGTCTCGCCGATCAGCCAGACGGCCCACATACCGGGATAGAAGAAACCAGCGTGCGGGTTGCCGATCAGCGGCAGGCCGATGAACTGGTGCGGGATCCACAGCGGCAACTCGCCGTCCTGCAGCGTCTGGCGAATGTACCCCTGCAGCAAATAGAACATCTGCGGCAGGTCCTTACCGTTCAGGATGTGGCCGGCGCCGGTCGGGATGATCACCGGCCTGAGCACGATCACCGTGAGGACCGCCAGGATCAGCGGGACCAGCCAGGGACGTCGTTCGAGGGCCTTTTCCATGCGGGTGTGCCTTTCGCGCTCAGCGCTCGCGAACCGTGACCTGCCCGACCACCGCCGCCGCCTCGCCGTTCACGCGCAGCGGCTCCAGGTCGCCATACCAGTAGGCGTTGACCATCACCCGGTACGTGCCGGGCGGCAGGTCGCCGGGCAGCGCCAGCGTGTGGCGGTCGTATACCATGTCGCCCACCGCCCAGGCGGTGGTCGGTGCATCGCCGGGCGGCCCGTTGTGCTCGGCCACGACGCGCCCCTCGCCGTCCAGCAGAAAGACGCCCGTCGAATAGTCGAGCGCGGGCGGGACCTGCGCCACCCACCACAGATCGGCATGCAGGCGCTCCCCGGCCCGAATCGAGTCCGGCAGCACGATGTCGTGCAGCGCCAGCGTCTCCCCGAAGACCAGCGGATCGCCGGTGAGGTCGGGCCGCTCGAACAGCACGGTGCGAATCGCCGGGTCGTCCGGGTAGGCGATAGCGTACTGTGCCCCGGTGGGTGTGGTTCGCTCGATGGCCTTAAGGTAGCCAGCGTCGCCCGCTTCCAGCCAGGGGATGACCTGCGATGGCTGAAGCCACTGCACCACCCACACCCGGCGATGGGCGCGCACACGGTCTTCCACCTGCGGCACGACCGGCACCGCCTGGCCGGGATCGCCGGTCCAGGGCAGCGTGCGGATTGTCTGCACGCCGTCCGGCAGGGCGAGCGACAGCTCGTACTCGAAAGCGTTATCGTCCCAGCCCGTTTCGAGGATCACCAGATCGCCGGGCGACGCCTGCGCCGCCAGCGCCCGCGCGGCAGCGTCGACATCCATGCGCGGCTGGATCACCGGGTCGCTCGCCAGGCTGAGGATCCCCAGCAGGGCCGCGAACAGGGCGCGCGCGGCGGGCCGGATCAGCCAGAGGCCCCAGCCGCAGACCAGCGCCAGCGCGGGAGTCAGGTAGGCCAGCGTGCGCGCCGCCACCAGCCCGATCCACAGATTGGCGATCAGCATGAAGGCGAACAGCCCCCCGCTCGCCAGCACGAGGTACAGCCCGGCCAGCCGGGCGCGCTCCGGGAGGCGGGGCCGGAGCGATGGCGGCAAGCTGCGGCGCGGGATAGCCCACCCAGCCAGCCCCCACGCGCTGAGCAGGAACAGCCCGCCGGTCAGGGCGAGCTGGCCCCCCAGCAGCAGCTCGATCACCGGGCGCAGCGTGTCGAGCGCGGTCTCGTAGCTGCCGGGGAAATCGCTGATCCCCTGGCTGACGCTGTTGTAGCCCCGGTCGTACTGGCGCAGCAGCACGACCAGCCAGGGCACGAACAGGATCGCGGCGGCAATCCAGGCTGCCGCCAGCCGTAGCTTATCGCGCCAGGGCGCGCGCCAGATCAGCCAGATGATCCCCTGGACGGCCAGCGCCAGCAGGCCCAGGTAGACCGTGTAGAGCATGAAGGTGATGCTAAGGGCATACGCGGCCAGCAGCAGCGGGCGCGGGCGGCGCAGGCAGCGCAGGAACAGCCACGACATCAGGCTGACGGCCAGCACCAACCAACCGTAATCGCGAATTTCCTGCCCGTAATAGACCGCCATCTCCGACACGGCGAAGACCAGCGCGGCGTACGCCGCCGGGCCGCGCCCCAGCCAGTCCGCGCCGATGCGGTAAACGACCGCCGCAGACAGCAAGCCCGCCGCGATGGCGGGCCAGCGCAGCGCGATCCGCGCGTCCCCGGCGAGCTGGCGCCACGTCGCCACGGTGAAGACGTACAGCGGGGGGTGGCGGTCCCATGTTTCGATCCGGTCGAACACTTCGCCCAGGTCCGGATCGGCCGTAGCCCAGGCGACAAACCCTTCATCGGTCCAGACAGGGCGGCTGGCAGCCCCGTGAACGCGCGCCGCCGCGGCCAGCAGCAGGATCAGCACAACCGGCCAGAGCGGCCAGAGGCGCGCCCGGCGCGGGGCCAGCGCGTCTGGCCTGGTCGGCGGGTGGGTGATGGTCATCGTGCTCGTATCCACTGCGTATCCTGAACCCCCAGCGTGCGAGCAGGGGCCAGGGAGCCGGTTCAGAGTATTCCCACGGCGGCGGCGCCCCGCGCGCCGGTCCGTGGACGGAGGCGCTGCTAGCCGAGCGAGCTGTCGGTGGGCACGCCCTCGTTCCAATAGGTGAACAACTCGCCGACCGATTTCCCTTCGTGATTGCAGCGGATTCCATCGCCCAGCACGGACGCGATCGATTCCACGTGCAGCTTGGGGATGGCCTTGACGGCGCGCGGCGCGTAGACGGTATCCGTGCACACGATCTCGGTGACCATCTCCAGCGCATTGAGCCGGCTGATGGCATCGCCGGTGAACAGGCCATGCGTGCACGCCAGCGAGAATTCGCGCGTGCCCTGGGCGAACATCACCTCGACGATCTCTTTCATCGTGCCGCCAGTGGCGATCTCGTCGTCGATCACGATGGCTCGGCGCGTGGCCGGGCCGCCGCTGCCCAGCACCGTTTTGATCTCCACTTCGGAGTCGTCCAGGCGCACTTTGCTGCCCACCGCCAGCGGGAGCCCCAGGCCATAAGCCAGCTTGGTGGCCTGCTTGGCATAGCCGACGTCGGGCGACACCACCACTGTGTCGGTCAGGTCCTGCTTGTTGAAATGGTCGATCATCACGCGCATGCTGGTTAGGTGATCGAGCGGCACGTCGAAGAAGCCGTGGGTTTGAGGCGAATGCAAGGTCATGGCAATGATGCGATCGGCACCAGAGGCTTCGATCAGTTGGGCGACCAGTTTGGCGGTTATGCAAATCCGAGGGGCGTCTTTTTTGTCCGAACGTCCATACGCGTAGTAGGGGATGACAGCCGTCACGCGGGCGGCGTCGCCGTGGCGAGCGATGTCGAGCATCATCAGCAGCTGCATGAGGTTCCGGTGCACCGGGTTTGTCAGCGACTGGACGATGTAGACATCCTTGCCGCGCACGCTTTCTCCCAACTGGACTCGCAGGGTTCCATGACTGAAGCGTCTGGTACGCTCCGGACGGAGAGGGACACCGAGGTAAGCACAGATCGCACGGGCAAGAGGCTTGTTCGATGCCCCCGCAAAAATAAACAGGTCATCCGCGGTCAAGCTTGTCCTCCTTCGCCTGGATTGCAGGTGCTCCATGTACCGCTCTACTTTACCGCCCCCTCCCAATCGCGCAACCCCCAAGTGGGTGAACAGCGGGTTGGAGGCGGGGCAAACTGGCATCACCGGCTGGTGCCGTCACCGCCGTTGACCGCCTGCAATTGGCCTGGCAGCGGCCTACCGGTGATCCAGGCGCGCACCATCGCGTTGAACAGGTCGGGAGCCTCGACGTTCCACCCGTGACCCAGTCCAGGCGCGAGCCGTCCTTGCGCGTTGGGCATCATGTGCGCGATCGTGCCCACGGCTTGCTTGATGATGTTCGATTCGCGGCTCCCCGCCGTGACCAGCGTGGGGGTATCCACAGTGCGGAGAGAGGGCGGCACATGAAACCGGGCTCCTTCTCGAAAAACTTGTCGATAGACCTGCATGGACATCGCCCGCAGGTTTTCGATGAAGGCAGCTTGCATGTCCGGCGACAGGTGCAGCGATTTTGCCTGCATATTCACGAACCAGCCCCGTTTCAACAGGACGGACATCAGCCCGAGTTGCGGGTTGAGCAGCGCCCGGTTGGGCCAGGGCGCGGCAGTGACCCCGCTTATGACGACCCGATCCAGCACATCGGCATGGCGGTCCAGCAGGGCCAGCGCGACATAGCCACCGAGCGACAGCCCGACGATATGAGCTCGCCGGTTGGTAGCGCGCTCCTGGATGATCTCCGCGATTTGAGCGGCGGTGTTCGCCAGAGAGACCCAGGTCTCATGGTTACTCCTGCCGTGACCGGGTAAATCCACATTGAGACAGTGGAAATCGGCCAGGGCGGCGACTTGTCTTGCCCACATCCAGCCGCTGGTGCCCACACCGTGCAAAAAGACAATGCTCGGCGTGGCTGGTGTTCCCGTTTCGTTGACGTGGAGTGACAGGGTGATGCCTCCTTCTGGGTCTTGCCTTGCCCAATGGTAACAGAGATTCACGCCGCTTGAAGGGCGGACGAGCCGGTTTTCTGGGCCAGAGAGCCAGGTTCCCAAGACCGCCGGCTATGTTAGAATAGGTGATGTAAGCCTGATCGATGATTATACGGGAGCTGCTGCCCGAAAGGATCAATAGCCTGGCTGAACGGCGCGCCATCCGGGCGCGAGCTGATCGAACGCGATACGGATGCCGCCAGTGAAGACCACGCCATCGACACACGGGCGTACCCTGGCGCGGGCGATACACCGCGATTCCCGTCGTCCTGGTCTGCGCTTTCAGGGTTCTCCGAGCGCTTCGGTGTGAAAAAAGTGTGCGTGGTGGCCGAAGCAGCCTGATCCGAACATGTGAGGATATGCTGATGTCGCAAATTACGGTGCGCCAGGCGACCCTGGCCGATGCAGGACAGATTACCGCGCTCCATAACGCCAATATCACCACCTGGACTCGCCGGGATGTCAATGGCGAGCCGGTGCCGGCGGACTACGCCGACCTGTCGCTGTTCGAGCGCTGGATGGTGGGCGGCCCGTGGGCCAGCGTGGAGATGTGCGCAGTCCATCTGGCGAACCTGCTGCGGGGCAGCGATGGCATCCCGCTGGTGGCCGAGATCGATGGCCGCGTGGGCGCGGAGGCGGAGGTGTTCATCGGGCGCGAGCCAGAGCCGTTCGGCCACCATATCAACATCTCCAGGCTGGCGATCCATCCCCAAGACGAGGGCGCGGGGCTGAGCAGCGCGCTGCTGGCGTACATCGTGCAGATGGCCGAGGCGATCCACTGCAGGCGGGTGACCGTCTCGAACGGCGAGGCGGACGCCGCGCTCTATGAGCATCACCGTTTCCAGCGGTCGCACACCGGCCACCGGGTCGTGATCAAGACCGGCGAGGGACGCGTCTTCTACAAAGCGGGCGATCTGACGGCCTTCGATCCAGCTCAGATCGACGGCTGGCACATGCCGCTGGGCCGCTTCCAGAACGCGCGCGAAGAGTGGGACCGGATGCCGCCCGGCTTCTGGAACAGCGTCCCGCAGATCGTCGAGGTGGAGTCGGCCCGGCTGCACATCACCATCACCGGCCAGGAAGCGTATGTCCTGGTCCAGCAAGACCGCGACGATCCGGCGCGCGCGCATGTCTACCTGTGGACCAAGCGCCCGGTCAACAACCTGTTGATGATGGCGCTGCGCGACTGGGCCGCTCGCCAGAATTACGAGGCGCTGGTGACCTTCGTGTGGGACTACGCGCTGCCGCTGCTGGAAGTGGACGCCCAGCTCGGCGGGTACACGCAGGTACTGTACGCACGCGGGCTGTAGAGTCATCCCCGGCGGGCCATGGCGCCGACATCCGAGGAAAAACCGACCAGAGAGGGCAAGGAGGACACAGAGGAAAAAGAAAAATCTCTGTGCACTCTGTGATCTCCGTGGTGAAACCTTCTTCCAGGAGCGCCGCTAGATCGACGTCTCCTCGTCGGTGTCTAGCTTCTGGACCGGGCGGCCTTTCGCCACCAGGAAGCGGTCGAAGTCGCGCGCGACAAACGTGTTCGGGAAAATCTGCCGCGCCTCGTGGATGACGTCGCGCTCGCGGTAGCGCCGCGAGATGTGCGTCAGCAGCAGCGTCCCCACGCCGATCTCGCGCGCGAAGCGGGCCGCGCCGGCCGCCGTCATGTGGCCGAACGCGGCGGCCATCTCGGCGTCCTCGTCCAGGTACGTCGCCTCCATCACCAGCGCGTGCGCGCCCTGCGCGACCTCGGCCAGCCCGTCCAGCGCGCCGACGTCGCCGGTATGCACCAGCCGCGCGCCGGGGATGTCCTCGCCCAGCACCTCGTCCGGCTGGATCACGCGCCCGCTGGCCAGCGTGATCGGCTCGCCGCGCACCAGCCGAGCGCGCTCCGGCCCGGCGGGAACGCCCAGTGCCTCAGCCTTCTCGACCAGGAAGGGGCGCCGCGATTTCTCCTGAAAGACGAACCCGAAGCAACCCGGCCCGCGATGGTCGACCGGAAAGGCCGACACGGTGTAGTCGCGGTCGTCAAACAGCAGGCCCGGCTTGATGTCGAACAGGTGAAGCGGCATCGGCGGTTTGGCCCCGCGCAGCACCACGCCGTAGATCAGGTCCTGGACGCGGTCGAGCGTCCACTTGCCGCCCCAGATCTCCAGCGAGTCGATGCTCTCCCAGCGCATGAAGGTGGACATCAAGCCGCCCAGCCCCAGAATGTGATCGAGGTGCCCGTGCGTCAGCAGGATGCGGTTCAGCCGCTTGAACCCGATCCCGCTCTTGAGGATCTGGCGCTGGGTGCCTTCGCCGCAGTCGATCAGGTAGCGGTGATCCTTGACCATCACCACCTGGGATGACAACCCGCGGTGGACCGATGGCGCGCTCGCCGATGTGCCTAGGAAGATGATCTCAAACATGATCCGGCAGGGTTGCCGTCTCCCCTCTCGTTGGGTCGTTCAGGGTAACCGATGAAGCCGCCGGCGGTCACTCGCCGATGGTGACCAGACGCTGCCGGGTTTCCAGCGCGATCGGGCGGTCGAGAAACGCCTGGACCA
The DNA here is from genome assembly GCA_040767355.1 of Aggregatilineaceae bacterium. GTDB lineage: Bacteria > Chloroflexota > Anaerolineae > Aggregatilineales > Aggregatilineaceae > LM3-B42. The sequence continues at coordinate 263,742 of JAXGOS010000003.1, forward strand.
CGGCCACATTGGTCATCAGGTGCGGCGTGATGGTGCGGGTGGTGTAGGCGCTCGGCCCTTGCGCCAGCGCCAGCGGGACCACCAACTGGTCGGCCAGGTGCTCGTCGGTCGCCGCGCCGCTGTCGTGCAGCTCCAGCAGCTCGGTGACGGCCTGCTCGGCGACCGTCTCGGAGGGCATCCCCTTGCGCCCCAATACGCCGACGCCGACGCGCCCATTGGTGTACTCCACCGCCAGGAAGATCCCCGCGCCGGTGCTGATGCTGCGCGTGCGGATGGGGCGGATATCGAGCGGGGCGTCCATCGTCTCCAGCAGGTTCAGCGCGCGGTTGGCGATGCGCTGCGGGATGTGCGAGGGCAGGTTGCAGCCGACCGCCAGGCCGAACACGCGCTCGATCGGGCCGCGGTCGCGCATGTCCAGCCCGGCCAGCGTGGCGCGGCCCGCCAGGTGCACGCTCATCGAGCCACCGCCTTCGGGCATCCAACCGTAGGCTTCCATGTAGATTTCGAGATCGGCGCCCATGCTCAGCAGGACGGGCATCACCACGTCGCGCAGATAGTGCCCCGACGGGCTGCCGGGAACGTGCGTGCCGCCGGCCACGCGGATCGTCGAGGGGCCATCCGCCAGCGCCAGCGGCAGCAGCACCGTCTGGATCACCAGCGGCGCCGAGCCCGCCGTCCCCACGGCCCACTCGTACTGGCCGGGTTTGGCCGGGCGGCCTGGCTCGAAGCGCACCGTGCGCGCGCCCACCTGGAGGCCGTCGACCGCCGCGTCGCAGATCTCCGCCGCCGCCCGGATGGCGGTCAGGTGCTGCGGGCGCAGGCCGGACGGTTTGCGCCCGGCGCGAATGTTCTCGATCTGGACCGGAACGCCCAGCACGCAGCTCAGCGTAAGCGCCGTCCGCACGATCTGGCCCCCGCCTTCGCCCTGGCTGCCGTCCAGAAAAATCACGCTACGTCCCTCTCGTGCTCACGGGCCCGACTTGACGACGATATCGCCCAGCAGCAGCCGGTCGCCCTGCGCCTGGCTGCCGCCAGCCGGGTCCATCACGTCGAGGTGGTTGTCCAGCACCGACGCGCTGACGGTATACGCGCCGACGGTGAGCGCGTAGGTGTCCGGCTTGACGCTGTCGCCCAGCCACAGATAGGACACCTGGGCGAACAGATCGCGGTTCTTCAGCTCGCCGGGCATCACGTCGATGGTGTTGGATTCGGCCCATGGCTCCAGGAGCGGCACCGTCTGCCCGCCTTCGGGATAGGCCAGCAGGTGCGCGAAAATGCCCAGCTCGTCCGGCAGCTTGCCATCCACGCGCCAATACGTGACCAGCACGACCGGATCGCCGCCCGGCACCGGCTTGGCGTTCAGCACGCGCGGCTCGTAACCGGCAAACGTCAGGTTCTGCTCCAGCGGCACCGGCAGCTCGACCTTCAGTTTGCCGCGAATGGCCGACGGCATGTAATAGGCCGGCGAGAACTGGTCCCAGTAGCCTCCCGCGTCGCGGATGCGCTGCTCCACGTCCACGCGCAGCACGGTCCCCACCGGCAGCCCCTCAACCACCAGCGGCTGGCTGCCCACCAGCCAATCGGTTAGCTCGGGCGGCATCAACAGGCGGTCGTTCACGTCCATGAAGATGAAGCGCATCGGCGCGCCGCCATTCGGGAACACCAGCCCTGCGCGGCAGTCGGAATGGCGCAGGGGCATGTCGTTGCGGTGCATCATCACGCGCAGAATCTGGCGCGGCGACAGGCCCACCGTGTGCGGCTCGTTGAGGTACGCGGCGCACAGCGAGGCCGGTAGCTCGTCCGGCGTGCGATCCAGATAGGCCGCCAGGTTCCCCAGGTTGGCATGATAGGCTTCGGCCACCTCAGGATCGTTGCGCCAGTCGTCGAACAGGCGCTCGCGCACGAGCACGATATTGACCGCCAGGGCCGCAACCAGCAGCAGGGCGACCGGCTGCCAGGCGGCCTCAGCCTGCCGCACGCGCAGCGCTCGCCAGAGCACGATCACCCCGATGCCGGGCAGAATATACACGGCGGGCAGTGCGACCAGGTTGGCGGTGAAGGTCGCTTCGACGCCGACCCACAAATCGGTCAGCAGGCCAGCGCCCAACACCAGCAGCAGCAGGGCGTAGCGCGGTTGGCGCCAGCGGCGCAGCGACTCGATGGCGCCCAGCGCCAGCAGCAGCGCCATGACCGGCCCCAGCAGCGGCGTAGGCGGCAGGTTCTCCGTCACGCGGAAATCGCCGCGCCAGATCACGCCGCTGACAGCGTGCAACGCGCCGTCGATCAGCTCGGCGACCGAGCGCGGGCGCTCGCTCCACATCACGTACAGCTCGCTGGACTGCGGATCGCGCAGCGTCGAGAGCAGGTAGGGCAAGGCGATCACGGTCGTCAGCACGATCACGAAGACGGCGGCGCTCCACACCCGGCGCGACAGCGGCTGGCGCGTGAACAGCAGGTGGGCGAAGAACAGCGCGCCCAACGGCCCCACCACCAGCGCGGTATAGTGCAGATAGCCGGACAGGCCGAACGCCAGGGCCAGCATCGCAAAGGGCATCGTCAGCGGGGTGCGATAGCGCACGTCCTGGCGCACGTTGAACGCGGCCACCAGGCACCACATGGTGATCAGCGTGATCAAGGAAACGAATGGCTCCGGCGTGGCCGTCCGTGCCAACAGCACCGCGCGCAGGCTGACGGTCATGAGGCCCAGGGCGACCAACCCCACCGGCACGCTAAACAGGCGCCGCGCCAGCCGGTAGAGTATTGCCAGCGACAGCAGACCGCTCCACAACGAGAGCACCCGGTAGCCGAACAGCCCGGTCCCGACCGCGTCGCTCACCAGCATGTTGGCGATGGGATAGATGGCGGCCCGCCCGTGACCATCCCCGACCTGGTAATACACCGCGATGTTGCCGCCCCGCACCGTCTCGGTGATGCGAATGTACGCCAGCTCGTCGTCATGGAAGCCGGGCGGCAGGCGCGACAGATCCCATGCCCGCAGCGCGACGGCCAGCAGCAGCAGGGCTGTCACCAGGACTAACTCACGTCGTCGGTTCAACATGTCTCCTAGCCCTGGCGATGTCCCTTGCCGGGGCCTGCAGCGAAAACGGTGAGGTTGAGAAACAGGGTTGATTGTAACACGGTTTCAGTCTTCGCGTCCGTCCGGGCGCGGCCCCAACGGCTCGACGATGGTCGCTTCTTCCGAGCCGGGATGGCGGGCCGGGATTACGGTGTCGCCCATGATCTTCTCCATGTTCGCCAGGTCGATGTACGCCTGCCGGGTCTGCTTGGGCGGGAAGCCGGGCAGGTCGATGGCCCACCAGTACTGCTCGTCGTCGGGGGTCCAGTTGACGTCGGCCATGTAAATGGTGACCATCAGCCCGACCCAGGGCCGCCAGTGTTCCGCCGCCCACCGGTAAGCCCCGACGAGATACTCGGCCTGCTTCTGCTCGGTGACGCTGTGCCAGGCGTAGTCCGAATCTTCGCGCGGGTCGGTCGTCCAGCCCACCTCCAGCAGCGCGACCTGCTTGGCCGCGTCGCCGCGCTCGACCATGATCGCGCGCATGTCCTCGACGTGGCGGAAGCACATCCAGCGGTGGCCTTTAACCGCCTCGGCCTCGTCCGGCGACAGCTCCGGCGGCTCGCCGTAGCCCGGCGCGTGGACGCCCAGCACGTCGAACCAGGGCGCGGCTCCGGCATCGTACATCATGCGGAGATAGTCCGTGTCGGGGATCGCTTCGGGCAGCCAGGTGCCGGTCGGCGCCAGCCCCGCCGAGATGACGATCGCCTCCGGATCGGCGGCGCGGATCGCTTCGGCGCAGGGCCGCAGCAGCGCCACGTAGCCTGCCGCGTCGGGCGGCATGTCGAACCACTCGCGGCGCAGGTTCGGCTCGTTCCACACCTGGTAGGCCGCGATCTGGCCCCGGTAGCGTTCGGCCAGCGTCCCGCAGAACGTCCCCCACGCGGCCAGGTCGAGGGCCGGTTGGGCTGAATCGTCAGGGAGCGGGTCGAGCAGCGCCCAGCCCGGCGGGCCGTCCAGCCGGGCGACCAGCTCGCGCCCGCGATACGCTACCTCGGCCACCACCGCGTCAGCCTGCTGCCAGTGCCACTCGCCGCGCTCCGGCTCCATGTCTCTCCACGAAAAGCGCTGCTTGACGTGCGTGAAGTTCATCAGGCGCACCATGTCCAGGTCATAGGTGCGCGTCGATTCGTTCCACCACAGGAAGGTGTGAATCCCGTAGGTCAGCGAGGGGAAAGCGGGCTCGGTCACGGCCTCCGGCGCCAGATCGCGCGGGATGGGCGGGGTGGGCGTGGGGCCGGGCGCGGGCTTGTCGTCCTCCGGCGCCAACCACCAGGCGCCCGCCAGGACCAGGGCCAGCGCCAGCGCGATCAACCCCCCGGCGGCGATCAGCCTGCGGCGGGGCCGGGCTCGTCCCGATGACGGGCTCAACTGCGTCACTCCGATCGAACTCCTTTTGCGCTGTACGCGCTGTTTGGGCAAACACAGGCGGGCACGGAGCCCGCCCGGTCATCTGTGAAATTGGTGAGGCCCGGCTGGTCGCTGGCACCTCGCGCGGCAGGTTGCCGCCAGCGGGGTTACTCCCCGCGGAAGTTGAACCCGGCGATCACCTCGTAGGCCGGCGCCGGATGCCATTCGGGACGCAGCAGCGCGTAAGGCACGTTGTCGTTGGTCGGATCCCAGCCGCTCTGGGCGCCGTAGTTCAGGTTCCAGATGAAGGCCAGCCAGACGAAACCCCAGTCCTGCATGAGCTCGATCGCCTCGCCGAAGAACTGCGCCTGCTCGGCCAGGGTGTTATCGTCAGCGAACTCGAACGAGCGCGGCGTGCCGCCCAGGCCCTCGGTGCTGGCCCAGCCGAACTCGGTGATGCACAGTTTCTTGTCGCTGCCCGCCTGCTGGATCTTTTGGGCGTAGCCGTTCAGCGTGCTGTAGAACGACCAGCTATGATGCGGGTTGTCGAACGGGCCGCGGAAGCGCGCCGTCGGATCGTTCGGGACGTTGTTCCAGGGCACGTTCGGGCCGATATTATAGCCGTTGTGGTGCACGCCGATGCAGTCGGCGATGTCCAGCACCCCGGCCTGGATCAGCATGTCCATGTACACGAAATCGTCATAGGCGCCCACGCCATCGTTGACGCCGGTGGGCGACAGCGCGCCGCTGATCACGATGATGCCCGGATCGACGGCCTTGATGGCGTCACGCGCCGCAGTCAGCATCGTCACGTAGTCGGCGGCACTTAGCCCGCGCACCGATCCCCACTCGCGATCGATGTTCATCTCGTTCCAGACTTCGACCGCGTGGATCTGGTCCGGATAGCGCCTGAGCATGGTGGTGAGGAACTCGGCGAAGACCTGCGCGTCGGCGGGCGGGCCGACCTTGCTCAGCGGGGCGCCCGACTCGCGCGCCCATTCGGGCGTCGTCAACACGCTGACCATCACCTTGATGCCATACTCCGCCGCGAGATCGAACGTGACGTCCAGCCCGCCCCAGTCGTACTGGCCGGGCTGTGGCTCGATGTTCTCCCACCGCACCTGCTGTTTGATCCAGTTCAGCTTGAGCTTGTCGCGCACTTCGCCCATCCAGATGCGGTACACCTCAGGATCGGCATTCATCTGGACCTGGATGCCCAGTTGGAACGCGTTGTTGTCGACTGGCACTGGCGTCGGGCTGGGGACAGGCGTCGCGAATTGGGCTTCAGCAGCGCCGCCCTGGCCATCCGGCGCGGCCAGTGCTGCCGCTTCGGCCTGAACCTCGGGGACCGCCGCCACGGCTGCCGGCTGGTCACCGCCAGCGGTCGGGACCGGGGTCGTGTCGATCTGGCCCAGGTCCACCGTTTCTTCGGGGGCGGCCTGCTCCAGATCATCGGCCTCCGCGTTCGAGAGCGCGGCGACGCTCACATCATCGCTGCTGCCATTGTTTTGATCGCCCACCAGGCCAGTCGCGTAGTAGATGCCGATGAACGTGACCGCACCCATCAGCAGCGTGATGCCCAACCAGGCCACCACAAAACCGCGTATCTGGCGCTGACGTGCTGCAACACTGGTGTGCATAGACTGTGTCTCCTCGTCTCGTGTGTGGCGGTGCTCCATTGTATCGCATGTAGGCGGCCACTTGTCAACGATCGCCCTACGTTATTCTAATACTGGTGCCAGCGCTTCGCACGCCGGACACGTCCCGTCCGGGCGCTGAATCCCGTAGCCGGGCGCGCCGGTGGCCGGCGCGTCGATGCTCCAGATCGCCATCAAGCGGATCTTGCCGTCGGTCCCCTGGCGCGCCTGGCGCATCGCCCCGGCCAGCCATTCACCCTGCTGGGCTGCCGTGATGTTCTGCGCCCAGGCGACATCCTCAGACACCTCGTACCCTTCCGGCGAGAGATAGCCCAGCCGGGTGAAACACACCGGCAGCGCCCCGCCGAACGCGTTCCACGCCCGGTCGGTGACCAGCGGCAGGTAATAGACCGGGGAATCGCCGCGCGGATCGCCGCTGGTGGCGTCCGGCGGGACAGCGCCCTGCACGTAGCGCACGCCGACGCAGTCCGCGTACTGCCCGGCCCCGGCTTCGGCCAGCGCCGCCAGATACACGTCATCGTTCCAGATCGTCTCCGCGCGCCCGGCCTCGCCCGCGGCATCGGTGGGCGCGATCCCGCCCGTGATGACCAGCGCGCCGGGGTTGGCCGTCTTGATCGCCTCGAAGGCCGTGGCGAGCAGGTAGGTATACGCCGCCGGATCGATCTGCCCGGCGGGCCAGGTGTTGGCCCGGTTCATGTTGCGCCACACCTCGATCCCGTCCGCGCCCAGCGCCGCCAGTCCGCCCACGAATTCGGCGTACTGGGCCGCATAATTGGCCAGGCCCGCGCCCGCGAACTCCGCCGGATCGCCGTTCACGTTGAGCAGAATCTTGAACCCGTTGCCCTGCGCGTACTCGATCGTGCGCTGGTGCTCGGCGGCCTGCTGGCCCGGGCTGAACGCGATCTCGACGCGGATCCACCGCAGGCCCATCCGCCCGGCAGCCAGCACCGTCGGACCGCCGAACTGCTGGATGTGACCGCCTGCCTCGAATGTACTTCCAATGTCCGCCGCCAGGATCGCGGGATCGATGGCCGGCAGGACCAGCCCTTCCGCGCTCAGGTCACCGGAGGGGGCGGGCGCTTCCGCCACAGCGTCCGCTTCTGCGGGGGTCTCACCTTCGGCGGGTTCTTCCGCGGGCGGCTGGAACTCGACCGAGGGCAGCACGGTCGGCTCCACGACCTCGATCGCGGCACTGCCCAGCGCCACGCCGGCGATGCGCGCCTCCACGATGAGCGCTGCCGGCTCGTCTGGTGTCTCGAACGTGACCGGCTCGCCGGTCGCAGCGGTGGCGCGCCCGATCTCCGTCTCGCCCGCCCGCACGATCCACTCAGGCGAGAGATCGACCGGCTCAGTCGCGCCGGGCTGGTTCAGGCGATAGGCCAACAGCTCGGTCTCCAGGCCGGGCAGCACGCCCGGCGCGGCCAGATCGAAGACAAAGACGCCCTTCAGGTTGTAAGCCGTCGCCTGCTCCAGCCGGTAGCGCAGGGCGACCGGGTCGAGCAGCCACATCGCGCGCAGCAGGCTGCCGTCCGCGTCGAGGTAGCGCACGACCGGCATCTTGACCGAGTCCTCGTAGCCAAATTCGACCTGCACGCCCTCTGGCGGGACGAGGCTGGCTTCGAACGGCGCGCCGGGCTGGATGGACTCTGCCGGGCTGATCCGGACACCACCCGCAAAGCCCAGCGCCCGGTCCAGCGTGACAGGCATCCAGGTCGAGTCGCGCTGCTCTTCGACGCTCAGCGCGCACAGGCCCAGCAGCAGCTTGTTGCGATTGATCTGGGTCCCGGCCCAGGCCATGATCGCCCCGGCCTGGCCGTCCTCGGCAAACACGCGCGGATCCGACGGCATCCGGACCACCACGTCATCGGCGATCGCGCCAATGGCGGGCCAGTCATAGCCGCCGGTGTTCCACGCGCCGGGCCCGCCTTGCGGCGCGGGCAGCACGACCGTCAGGCCCCGGCCCTGCCCGTGCAGCAGGTTCGCCAGATCGTTCACGAAAGCGGTGAACGAGTCGCGCAGGTCAGCGGGCACTTCGCGGTAGTCAATCGCCGCGCCCGCGTAGCCCTCGGCAGCCGCCGTGACGAACGCCGCGATCTGGCGGGCGTGCTGGCGGCGCAGCGCCGGATTTTCGAGAATCCGGCGGATGTTGGTCGTTTCTATGACCGAGGGATCATCGTAATTGTTGATCAAGGGCAGGACGGCGTAACCCTGGCTCGTGTCAAAGCCGGGAGCCATCACGCCCTGGAGCGTTCCGGCAGCAGTCGGGTGCAGGTCGCCGGGGAAAACGCGCGCGTTGGCGGCGACGATCTCCGGCACAGCGGTATCCGCGGGCGACAGCGTGACATCCACTGCGCGCGCCGATCCCGCGCCGCGAAAAACCGCCACGCAGCGCGGCACATAGCTCAGGCTGGCCTGCATGGCGCCGGTCTCGGGGACGAACCGGGCCGGGAGGAACTGCCACGCATTCCCGCCCGCATCCCAGCCGTAGAGCGACAGGGCATTCGGATCGGCGGTGGCCTCGGGCAGCGTCGCCACGTCGAGCGTCAGCGCGGCGGGGGCCGTCCCGGTTTGGGTCAGGCTGTAGACCTGGCTGGCGAGGGCATGGCTGGCGGGCAGATCCGTCGCGCAGTGCCAGCCCTGGGGGGGGGTCGTCTTGGCCAGGTAATCCGCCGGGGGCAGGGCCACCACGTGCACGCCAAAGGCATCCCCCAGATCGCCGGGGGCGGCGGCGAGCGCCAGGCCTGCCACTTCCAGGCGGGGCGCGTCCGCGTCAAGCTCGACGAACTCCAGCCCGTCGATGACCAGCTTGCCGTTCGCCTCGTCGCCGCCATCATTGAGCGCTTCGTCGATCGTCTCCCAGAGCGATACCGGCGGCAGGAACAGGCCCAGGATCACCAGCGCCAGAACGATCCCGCCCAGCCCCAACACCGGCAGCAAACAGCCGCCCCGGCGCCGCCGCCGGACTGATCTCTCGTCGGCGAAGCGCGGGAACGACTGCGGCTGGGGCAGCCCGCCGTGCTCGGCGGGGGTGTCGACCTGCCAGCCGGCCTTGGGCTTGACCGGACCGGGCGGCGTCGATCGCGGCCGGCGGGTCGAGTCGGGTCGATCCTCATGCGAACTCATCGGCTTTCACACGCTCCATCTTGCATTGTTCCGCGGGCGAGGCATCCTCGGCGCGACGCCCCGGCCTCATCTCGCCGGAGTCTATCGCACACGGGCCAGCGCGTCACATGCCGGGCACGCGCCGCTGGGCCGCACGATCGCATAACCCGCCATCGGGTCGATGTCGTAGTTGGTGAAGTCCACGTTCCAGATGATCACCAGCCGGACGCGCCCGCTGTTGCGCGCCAGCCGCACGGCCTGGGCCAGCCATTGGGCCTGCTCGGCCAGGCTGACATCCGATGCCCAGATGAAGCCTTCCGGCAGCAGGCCGTACCCTTCGGGGGTCAGATAACCCAGCTCCGTGAAGCAGATCGGGCGGGCGCCGCCGAACGCGCTGGAGTAGGTGTTGACCATGCCCCAGAAATAGCGCGTGAAGTAATTCCCGCGCGGATCGCCACTGGTTTGGTTGGGGCTGACGATGCCTTCGTTATAGTGCGCGCCGATGCAGTCCATGTACTGGGCGGCTCCGGCGGCGGCCATGCCCTGCACGTACCGGTCGTCATTCCACACCCGCTCCGAGCCAAACGTGCCCTCGGCCCCGGTGGGCGCCGGCGCGCCGCTGATCACGGCGACGCTCGGATTGGCGGTTTTGATCGCGTTGTACGCCAGCGCCAGAAGCTGGGTGTAACGAGCCGGATCGATCTGGCCCGCCGGCCATTCGCGGTCGATGTTCTGCTCGTTCCAAACTTCGATCGCGTCCGGGCCGAGCGCGGCGACCTCGCCCACAAACCGCGCGTAATCTTCGAAATAGCCGGGCTGGTTGATGTCGTCCTTCTGGCCGACGATGCCCAGCAGGATCTTGAAGCCGTTGCCATGCGCCTGCTCGATGGCCCCTGCCGCGACACTGCCCGGCGTGCCCATCGTGAAGCGGATCTGGCGCTTGGCCCAGGTCATGCCCGCCGACGCCATCAGGTTGGGATAGGCGAAGCTGTCCACGTGGCCGCCGTAGCCAAAGCCGGTCAGCCCTGGCCCGCCGCTGACCGGGCGGAGCGCGGGCTCAGCGCCGGACGCCCCAGCCGCATCATCCGCCGCGGGCGCGGCTACCTGCGTCACGACCGTATCGACCACGGGCAGCGCCTCGATGCTGCTCGACAGAAGGCGCACGAACTGCACGTACAGCCAGCCATCCTGCCCGCCCGTCGTCACGAAGATCCAGTCACCAGGGCCGTTGCGCCCCTTGGCCAGGGCGCTCACCCCGCCATCCAGCGTGGCGAGGATGCGGTAGCCCGTGCCCGCCCCGCCGCGCAAATTAACTTCGGCGGTCGTCTGGGCGGGGATGCCGCTGCCTGCCGGAAAGCCACTCGCCGGGGCGCTCGCCGGAGCCGGCTCCGGATCGGCTGGGGCCGCCGGGGCATCCGTCACGTCCGGGGCGGGGCGAACGGGCAGCGCGCCCAGGTCCAGCCCGGCGCGCACGGTCACATAGTCCGACAGTACCCATCCTTCGTTGCCGGTGCTGGCCTGGCCGTAGACCCACAGCCCGTTGTCGGGCACGTCATCGCGGGCCAGCAGCGCCAGCTCAGCGCCGCGCGGGAGCTGCACGATCACGGCGTAGCCATCGCCGGGACCGGATCGCATGTTCAACATAATGGGGGCAACGGTGGCGTCCGCCCCTTCCTGGGCCCAGGCGGGCATCCCAGCGACCAGCAGCGCCAGGACGACGGCGACGCACACCAACCATGTGACCGGGGATCGACTAAGCCGCATATTTCCACTCTCCACCATTAACAAAGTGTTGTTTTCCCCCCAGCACAAATCGCCGGTAGTGTAGCACGCGGGACAGGCTTTGCGCAAAACACAGGGCCAGCGCGCCATCCCCAAAAGAAAACGCCGGAGGGCATCCGGCGTCTGGAGTCTCATGGTTGGTGGTCGAGCTACTGCTGGACCTGTTGGGGCACGTCTTCCTCGTACTTGGTCGGGCACTTGAGCGTGATTTCGTCCGCCTGGAAGACGTATTCGCCGTTCTCCTGGACCAGCTTGCCCGACAGGATCGCCTGGGCTTCATGCTGGAGCAGGTCCGGTATTTCCTTGTCGTGAGCAACCACTTTCAGGCGAGTGGCGTCGGGGTTTTCCACGGCTTGATGAAGCACAAACGCCAGGCCACCTTGCTCGCGAATGGTGTCGTTGTCGTTCGGAATGTTCGCGATGATGAAGGTCAGTTCTTGCGTTTCAGGATTGAATGACGGATCGCCATCCACCGCCCCGGAGACACGCACCGTCTTGCCGAGCATGTCCGGATCGCCGAGCAGGTCATCCACCGTCACGTAATACCGCGCGCCGATCAGTGTGCTGGAAAACAACAGATAGGCGATGGCCGCCAGGATCACGACTCCCGCCAACATGAATTTCCAGCGCCCGCTGCGCTTGGCTGCGCGCCGGGTTTCGGGCAAGACACGATTCTTTTCCCATTGAATTTCGGCCATGATTGTCTCTCGCTCATCCCTGCCAGGCCAGTTGGCTGGCGCATCCGTTGAAGGTCAATGACGATTGTAGCAATTTTCGGCGCAGCGATCCAATTGTGTTTGAAAACAGGCCCCGCCAGTCAGATCCAGGCGGGGCCCATTTGGTGTCGACCACGATTACCGCAGCGCTTGCTAGACCTGCGCGCTACCCCTCACTGCCCGCAGGATCAGCAAAAGGATGATCGCACCTACAAAAGCGACCACGATACTGGCGATGTTCAGGCCGCTTACCTCCCCGCCGATGTCCAGGACATCGAGGATGAAACCGCCGATCAAGCCGCCGACGATACCAACCACGATATCTTCGATTAGTGACTGACCGCGCCGGGTACCCATCACGACACTCGCCAGCCACCCTGCAATCGCACCAACGATTATCCAAGCGATAATGTTGCCAATCATGGTTTATCTCCTATTGTCAACACATTCTCTCATGATGGGATGGCTCCCACCATTACTACTTACCAGAACACACCAACTGGGCAGTAGTTACTCGTTACTCCTTTAGCTCCGATGTGCAGTTGGGGCAACGCGTCGCCTTGATCGGAATTTCGGTCATGCAGTACGGGCAGTTCTTGGCGATAGGCTCCGACGGCGCTTCGGCTGGCTTGGGGAAGAAACGATTAACCTGTTTGATCAGGAGAAACACGACTAGGGCGACGATGAGGAATGTGATCACAGCGTTGATGAACACACCGTAGTTGATCGTGGCAGCCCCCGCCTCTTTTGCCGCGGCCAACGAATCGTAATCGGTGTCGGTCAGGTTGATGAAGAGATCGCTGAAGTCGACATTACCCAGCAACATGCCGATCGGCGGCATGATGATGTCATTCACCAGCGAGTTCACGATGCTCGTGAACGCCGAGCCGATGATGATACCGACCGCCAGATCGAGAACATTGCCCCGTGCAATAAACTGCTTAAACTCCTCGAAAAACCCTTTCATCCCTTCCTCCTGCAAGAAAATGAACAAGCGCACTTACTGCTCAATTATAGCACAATCTCGAATTCAAGCTCATCGCGAATCGGGATGTCGTCCATACCGAGGAAGGGGATGTCGGGCTTAATCCGGCGGGCGTCGTTCACCGCGCCGGGATAGAGCGCGACCAGGTAGAAGCCGCGTTTCTGGTAGAACCGTATAGCGGGGAAGTTGTCATTGGTGGTGATCAGCCACAGGCGGCGGCATCCGGCGGCCTGGGCATGAGCGCGCGCCGCTTCGATGAGCGCCGTGGCGGCGCCGCGCCGCTCGACCTGGCTGTTCAGCGTGACGATCTCGCAGGCATCACCGGCGATGTGGTAGGTCAACAGGCCAACCGGCTCGCCGCCGAGCAGCGCGACAAATCCCGGCAGCGCGGCCACATCATGCGCGACACCGCGCGAGATGACAATCTGCGAGGCCCATTCGTCCCGGGCCATCTGGATCGCCCAGGCGCGGTGAGACTCATCCAGCGGGCACACCGTGATCGCCTGTCCGGCCATAGCGATCAGGTCTCCGTGCGCACCACCTGCGACATGTACGCCGCGCCAACCACCAGGATCGCCGCCGCGCCCATCACGATCAGCAGGACGTTGGTGCCCTTTGGGATGTCGGATTTGGCCGCTTCGGCCGGATCGGGGGGCAGCGTCCACGAGGCGAGATACGCGTCGAGGTCGTCGAGCTGCTGCTCGCTCAGCGGGCCGCCAGCCGCCGCCGCAAAGCCGGGCATCGTGTCGCTGCCGGTCCCGGTGCGGACGACAGCCAGCGTGTCGCCCGACACGTCAAAACCGGGGAAATTCTCGACACCGCGCCCCTGTCCCTCGGCGCCGTGGCAGCCGTAGCAGGACGCGGCGTAGACCACCGCGCCCGCTTCCGGATCGCCCGCAAAGCCCGCCACATGCTCCACGTCGCTGTGGATGTTGGGGGCGGGCAGGGGCGGCGTGTCGCCAGTCTCCCACGTCGCCATATAGGCCAACAGATCGTCGAGCTGCGCCTCGTCGAGCAGGCCGCCTTCCGCCTCGCCGTAAGCGGGCATCAGCGCGCCGTCATCCGGTGTGGTATCCAGGCCCCCGGCGATGATCGCGCGCGCCGTGTCGGGATCGTACTCGATAGCCACGAACGCCGGGCCATCACCGGCGGCCTCGCCCTGGGGACCGTGGCACGCCTGGCAGAATTCGGCATACAGGGCCGCGCCGCGCTGGGGGGCATATTCACCGCCCGCCACGCCGCCTTCGTCTTCCGGGCCGTGCCCGTCCTGGGCAACCGCGACCTGGGCCGGGACCAGCGCCAGCGCTGCGGTCAGGATGGCGGCCAGCATCAGGATGGGGATCATTCGTTTCATCAAATCCGACCTCCGTAGGAACTGCTCCGCGCTCATTATATCTCAACCGGAGTGGACGCGTTGACGCAACGCCGGAGCCTGGATAGCATCTAAACCTGTATCGTGCTGGATCATAACCAGGAAAGGTTCACCATGGCAAAAGAGACCATCGGCTTTGTGTGTGACGACCCCCAGACGATCAGCGCACACTTTGGCCGGGCGCCGCTTGTGGTCGCCGTGACGGTTGAGGATGGCCGCGAGATCGCTCGCGAGGTGCGCCCGCGCGGCGAGGGTGGGCATCATCACGATCACGATCACGAACAGCACCACGAGCACAAGCACGATCATGGCCACGAGCATGAGCACGACCATCACCACCGCGACCACGGTCCCAAGTTCGCCGAGATGGCCGACTGCCAGGTGATGATCGTGCGCGGGATCGGCAGCCCGGCGCTGGATCACGCCCAGGCGATGGGCATGACCGTCTACCTGGTCGATCAACCCTCCGTCGACGCGGCGCTGGCGGCGTACCTGGCCGGGACGCTCACCTCCGACTCGCGCCGGATTCACCACCACTAACCGCTGACTGCGTCCCGTGCAGCAGCCTGAAACAACAGAGTAGGGCAGCCGCCAATACGCCCTACTCTGCGCCGTATTGCCTCAGACCTGACTGGCGTGCGACCGCAATCAGCGGTCGTTTCCAATCTCGATATACCGCTTCCAGGTAGCGGGGCCGCTACCCATCTCGATCACCAGATAGCTGGTGCGCGGCGTCTTCGGTTCCCACAGCATCCGCAGCCCGGCCTCGCCCGGCAGACGGTTGCCTTTGCGGTGATTGCACGCGAAGCACGCGCACGCCGTATTGGACCACGTATTCTTGCCCCCACGCGAGACAGGCAGAATGTGATCTACCGTCAGCTCGCGCTTGGTCAGCGTCTTGCCCCGCACCACCATCCCCAGCGTGGCGCCGCAGTAAATACAGGTGTAATTATCGCGGACGAGCACCCCCTGGCGGCTCCAGTGGGCGTGGCGGCGCGGCACGTTGATGAAATGCCGCAGGGCAATCACCGACGGAACCGGGAATTTGTCGCGCACGGTGCGCAAAAACCGCCCCGATTCCTCCACAACGATGGCTTTTCCGGCCAGCAGCAGGTTGATCGCGCGCGGGATGCTGACCACCGTCAGCGGCTCCCACGTGCCTCCGTTCAGGAGTAGAACGTGTCCTTCGATCATGGAGTCGATCTCAACTCATCACTGCACGGACACCAGCATTATACATTTTTTCACATGATTTTGCAGCCGTGCGCAACGCAATTGAGCAAAGCAGGTCATACCTTCCAACCACTGATCATAAGCAGGCTGCGTTAAAGCTACGTTATGGCTCACCCAAACTTATTTACCAGCCTCGAGCAGTGTCCCGTATGAATCGCCGGGATGCGCCAGCGTCCCGCCCGTGACGTCGACCACGGCGCCCGCGTCGACGATCGCCAGCATGAACGGCACGGCTTCGCCCGTCCCAGCACAGTCGAACGCGTAGCGGACGGTGATCGCGTACAGGCCCTGCGGGGCGGCGTCTTCCGCCCACACGATCCGCTCCTGGGGCGCGGCGGCTTGCTCCCCGCAGAAATCGTTGGCGCGACCGGTCACTTCGCCCGGCCTCTCCGGATCCGGCGGCGCGACAGCCAGATCGAGGTCGGCCTCCCCGGCCCAGACCAGCACGATTTCGACGTCCAGTCCCGGCGCGGCGACGAACGCGCCCGCCGGCGAGGTTGGTTGGGTCTGGGCCAATAGCAGCAGGTCGAAATCGCCGCCGGTGTTCAGGTCCTCGAGGATCACGTCCAGCGTGTAAGTGCCGTCGTCCGGCAGCACCAGCCGGTCAATGCGCGCTTCGGCGGCCGAGAGCCAGTCGCGGCTGAAGGCGATCTCGCTGCCATCCGGCCCGCGCAGCGACAGCGCCGGGTCGAGATCTCCGCTCGCCCGCCGGACCGCGATCGTGATCGCGTCGCCCGCGCGGCCCTCGAAGGTGTACTGCTGCCCCACGTCTCCCAGGCTCAGGGTCCCGCGCACCGGCGCGCCGTACGACAGCGCGACGGCGGCGTTCAGCTCGTCCAGGTCGAGCGGGGCGGCCTCGCTTTCGAGCGCGAGCGTGTAGTCCCCGCTCGACGGCCCATTCTGGAAGCCATAGCGCGTGGCGCGCACGAGATAGGCGCCGGTCGCGGGCAGCGTGGCGTCGATTTGGGCGGCAGTCGTCCCGCCGGGCGCATCGTCATTGCTGGCGACCTCGATCCCGTCGCCATCGGCCAGGATCAGAAACGGGTCGAGATCGCCCGAATCGGCGGCCATGTGCAGGCGGATGACGTCGCCCTCTCGCCCGTGGAACAGGTACCAGTCGTCCACGTTGCCCGCGTCGATGGTCCCCAGGGCGCGGCTGTTATAGGCGATCCGGCGCAGGTCCGGCGGCAGGTCGGCGGGATCGATCCAGCGCGGCCCGGCGGCAGCGTCCGGCGCGGAGTCGCCCACGCTCCTGACCTGCTCCAGTGTCAGGCTGTATTCGCCGGACGAAAAGCCGTTGGCGAACCCGAAGCGCGTCGCCACGACGGTGTACGTCCCGTCGACCGGTAGGGCGAACTGGTCCAGGCGCGGCATGACATCGTCGGGGCTGTCATCGACTTCGGCCAGCGTCGCGCCGTCCGGCCCCAGCAGCACCAGATACCCGTCCAGCCCGCCCAAATCGTCGACGGCGCGCGCCATGACCAACGTGATCACGTCCCCGGCGCGGCCTTCGAACGTCCAGCGATCTTCGACATTCTCCTCGCCCAGGGCGCCGTTCACCGTCGCGCCGTAAGCCAGCGCACCTGCCGCATCGCCATCCACGGGTGCGGCGGATTCCCCGGCCACGTCGAGCGCCAGCGTGTAGGTTTCGTTGTCCCGCTCGCGCGTGCGCTGGCGGAAGACGACGATCCGGTAATCGCCATCGGCGGGCAGTTCGACCGTCAGCGCCACTTCCCCGCCCGCGGACTCCTCGCTGACGGCCAGCCGGTCCAGGTCCGGATCCTTGATCTCGATCTGGAGCGGCACGGCGCCCGGCTCGTGCTCCAGGCGGACGGTGACCACGTCGCCCGCGCGGCCCTCGAAGCCGTAAAACCGGCGCGGATCGATGCCGCTCACCCTGCCCGGCGTGACGCTGCCATAGGCCAGGATCGAGCCATCGCCGCCGGGCTGGCTGGCGCTGGTGACCGTCAGCGTGTAGTCGCCGCTGGAGAAGCCCTCCGCCTCCAGGAACCGGGTGGCGACGATGAGGTACGTGCCATCTGCGGGCAGCGTGACCTCGACGGCGGCATCCGTCCCAGCCGCATCGTCGTTTTCGGCCAGCCGCTCGCCCCCGGCGGTCATCAGCACCAGGTAGGCGTCCAGCTCGGACGAGTCTTCGCGCAGGCTGACGCTGACCGTATCGCCGGCCCGCCCCTCAAACCGGTACGCGTGCTGGAAGTCGCGGTGGGTGAGCGTGCCCAGGACCGTCTCGCCCACTGCGATCGGCGCCGCCGCGTCGACATCGACCGGCAGCAGGTCGGCCTGCGGCTGGATATCCGCGACATCCGCCGCCACGAACGTCCCCACGCCGGGGCTGGCCGCCACGGCATCGAAAAACGCGGTGATGGTGGGCGTCATGACGCCGACGTGCGCCGCCAGCACCATGCCGCTGGTGTCCATCAGTAGCGTCGTCGGGATCGAGAGCACGCTGCTGCGGCGCGCCAACCGGTCAGATTCGTCCAGAACGGTGTGTATGCCAGGCGGCTGGCCGCTCAGGTAGGCCAGGGCGTCGTCTTCCTGGTCGGACATATTCACGAACAGCACGTCGAAGGCGTGCTCGTCGGGAGCCAGCGCCACGCGCGTCAGATGCGGGAACTCCAGGCGGCAGGGCGGGCACCACGAGGCCCAGAAGTTCAACAGGGTGGGCCGCGTCACGTCGTCGAAGGTCACCGGCGGGTCGCCGTTCAGCCCGGCGAGCTGCCAGTTGTCCAGGGTATCGCCCAGCGCCGTGCGGACCGGGGCGTTGCGCGGGTCGCCCAGGTTGCCCCCGATCCAGAAGGTGTAATTGTCGGTGCGCAGGTTTTGCAGGTGGGCGCGCAGGGCCAGCGCTTCGATCTGCCCGGCGTCGTCCTGCGCGGAGACAGGGCGCAGCGGGGCTATGCCCGGCAGCAGCAGCGCCAGGATGACCAGCAGACGGAGTGAGGAGGGGATTGAAGGGGTCATAGAAACGCTCCGGTCGCTCTCGGAAATCTCTTCAACAGTGTATCACGGCTTTGGCGAAAACCCGCGCGAGCGATCCGGCTGGCGCATTTCAAATCCAGGGCGGACTTTTAACCACAGTGCACACGGAGATCACAGAGAGGGATTTAGGAGACACTCTCAAAATATCCTTCTTTCTCTGTGCCCTCCATGGTGAACTCATTGCCCCGAATCTGAGACGCACCCGATCTGGCTGGGCGCCGGGCACGCTCAGGTGCGCCGGGCCGTCACCAGGTAATGGTCGGGCGCGTCGATGGCGTCCAGCACGGCAAAGCCCGCCGCCGCCACCTGCGCCGCCAGATCGTCCACCGGCGGCAGGACGTGGCTGCGCACGCACGGCGCGTCGGCCCCGCTGTGGATCGCGTTCAGCTTTTCGCGGCTGATGTCATGCAGGATCAGCAGGCGCCCGCCGGGGGCCAGCGCCCGCCGGAACTCCGCCAGGGCGCGCGGGCGATCCTCGAAATGGGCGAAGCTGTCGTGGCAGGTCACCAGCGCCATCTGGCCCGAAGCCACCGGCAGCGCCTGGGCATCCGCTCGCAGCCAGGCAACGCGCTCGCCGCCGCGCCCGCTGGCCTGAGCGCGCGCCAGCATCGCCGCCGAGAGATCGAGCGCCACGATGCGCGCGTCCGGCGCGAGCCGCCGCAGGTGTGGCAGAAACGCGCCCGTCCCCGCGCCGACATCGAGCACGCGCCGGACCCCCGCGAACAGCCCGGCGTGAGGAGCCAGCACCCGCGCCAGGTGCGCGCCCCGCTCCGCGGACTGCATGGCGTCCCAACGGATGGCCAGATCGTCGAAGAAGGCGAACAACGCGTGATTGGGGGATGTGGGCATTCGGTCAGCTCCGGATCAGGGCTTGGGCACCGGGGACGGCGTGCGCGTGAGGCGCGGCGGCAAAAACGGCGTGACGGTCGGCGTGAAGCTGGGCGTCGCTGTGATGGTGGGCGTCAGCGTCCAAGTGGGAGTCAGTGTCACGGTAGGCGTGGCGGTCGGCGTCGGGCTGGGCGTACGCGACGGGGTGGCCGTCGGCGTACGCGATGGCGTCAGGGTCGGCGTGCGGGTCGCGGTAGGCGTGGCTGTGGGCGTCGGCGTGCGTGTGGCCGTGGACGTTAGTGTCACGGTAGGGGTGTACGTCGCCGTCGCGGTTGGTGTCCGCGTGGCCGTGGGCGGCGGCGTGACCGTGCTGGTGGGCGTGGGTGTGAGCGACGGTGTGACGGTGTTGGTGGGCGTGGCCGTGAGTGACGGCATCGCGGTCGGTGATGGCGTGCCAGTCGGCGCAAAGGTCGGTGTGGGCGATGGCGCGGTGGTCGGCGCGGGCGTCACCGTCGCCGTGTCTTCCAACGTGGCAGTCGGGACCGGCTCCGGCGATGGCGTATCAGATGGTGCTGGCGTCGCGGTCGGTGCGGCGGTTGGCTCCGTAGTTGGCTCGGCAGTCGGCTCCAGGGACGGGGTGGGCGTCGCCTCAGGTTCGAGCGTTTCCGCCGCCGCGGCTATATCGGCCGGCGCGCCTCCCTCGCTGGGTGCGCCGCCCTCGCCGGGGACCAGTTCCAGCGTGGCCGGTGGCGAGGCGTCGATCAGCGCCTCGGGCGGCAGGGGGGTGAAGGTCGGCGTGTCGAGCGCGAGCCCTGCCTCTTCAGGCGCCCCCCCTTCGCCCGCAACCAGCGGCGGCAGATCGCCTTCCGGCGTAAAAAGCAACGTCGCCCCGGTCGGCGACGCTGCGGTCAATGCGGCCATCGGCGCCGGGGTTGCGGGACTCCCCGACACGTCACCCGGCGGAGTCGCCACCGGGAACTCCGCCCCGGCGAGCGAGAAGGTGTAGTCGAACAGCGCCCCGCGCTCGCCGAGCACGCCCTGCGGCTGGTTGTTGACGGTGAGCTGCAGCGCGGCGGCGTTGCTGGCTCGCACGGCGATGCTCTGCTCGCCGGTATAGCGCAGCACGTCACCGGGCCGGGCGGCACCCTCGTAGGTCACCGCGCCATCGACGACGATGCGCACCCACGTGCGCTGTACGACCTGGATATCCACCACCACGTCCGTGCCGGTGAGAGCGGGCGGCGTGAAACCGTGCGCCGGCGTGGCCGGCCCTTCGGTGAGCCCCGGCGTGCCCGCGGCCTGGTCGTCGGTTGGGGCGGGGGTTTCATCGCCCGGCGGCAGCCCTGCCTGGTCTTCGGTGGCTGGCTCGCCCGGCACGGTCGGCGGCGGTGTCTCGATCAGGTCATCCACGCGCGCGCCCTCGTCGGTCGAGACCAGGTTTTCGATGATTTGCGTGCCGCCCATGACCAGCGCCACTACGATTCCCCCGGCGATCAGCACCGCGGCGATGCTGCTCAGCCGCCCGCGCTTGCGGCGCCGGGGCGGCTCGGCGGCCTGAGTCCCGGCCTGGATGACCGGAGCGACCGGCGAGCGCAGCCGGCCCGTCTGGCGGGGCGCGGTCTGGCGAGGCGCAGGCGGTTCCTCGGCGCGACGGCGGCGCCCGCCTTCGTCTCCGGCGGGCAGCTCGGCCAGTAGCAGGTCGAGGTCCAGCCCCAGGAAGCGGGCATAGTTGCGCAGAAAGCCCTGCGCCTGGACGGGCGTCATCATCGAGTAATCGCCGCGCTCCAGCGCATCGAGAAAGCGCGCGCGGATGCGCGTCGCCCGCTCGGTCTCGTCGAGCGACAGCTCTTTGGCCTCGCGCGCCTCGCGCAGACGCTGTCCCAGGATTTCTGCTTGACTCACCGTCGATCTGCTTTCCTCAATAGGGAGTCGCACAACTGCCACGCTGCCATCGGGCGGATCATAACCAAAAGCGGGTGTTTTGACTACACCCGCTCCGCAGCGCTTATGCGTCCGGCCCGCTGTCAGGAGTGGGCCAGGAGATCGTACACGTCGCCGGCGAAGTCGTCCAAAAAGGTCGACCACCCGTCGACGTCGTCCTGCGTCACAACGGCAGGCACAACCGGCTCCGCCCGGTGCAGTTGCTCGTACGGGGGCCGATCATACGCCGTGACGACCTGTTGAGCCTGGCACGCCTCGCAGCGGGCCTCGAGCACCAACTGCTGGTCGTTGTGCAGCACCACGCTCACGTTGTCCTCGGCATAGGCCTCACCACAGGCGGCGCAGGCCACATGGCGGACAACAAAGGCAATCACGTCGCGTGAGCCTTCTTGTTGGATTTCCATCGGTTCGGGCCGTGGCTGGCACGGCCAGCTAACCGTCCCTACTCGTCCGCTTCCGCCTCGGCGGGGATGTCGTCATCGGCGGCGAGTTCCTCGGCCAGCTCGCCAACCACCTCGTCGGCGGTCTCGCCCGCATCCGCGGCTTCTGCCTCGGCCGCGGCCTGAGCTTCGGCAGCGGCCTGGGCCCTCGCCTCCGCTTCGGCTTCGGCAGCGGCTTCCTCAGCCAGGTGGACCAGGCTCGGCACCGGCTTGCCCTCCAGATAATCCGCGACCTCTTCCTCGCGCACGATCACGACGCGCAGGACCGGCGAGGCGTCAGTGCTGATGCGAACGGGCACCTCGTGAATGCCCAGCTCGCGCAGCGAGCGCTCGCTGATGCGGCGGCGGTTGATATCGACGCCCGTCTTCTCTTCGAGCGCGCGGGCAATATCCATCGTGGTCACCGAGCCGTAGAGCTTGTTGTTCTTGCCAGCCTTCATGCCGAACACCAGCTCGACGCCGTGGATCTTAGCCGCGACTTCGTTTTCGAGACTCTTGAGCTCCTCACGGTGCTTGGCTGCCTGTGCGATCAGGTGCTGGCTTTCGCGCAGCGCGCCGGGCGTGACTTTGACCGCCAGACCGCGCGGGATCAGATAATTGCGCGCGAAACCGTCGGACACCTTCACCACGTCGCCCGCAACACCGTGCTTGTACACGTATTCCTTGAGAATAACCTTCATGTCCAGGCCTTCCTTGACGTCCGATTTTGCGAGGGAATATCATACCGCAAACCCGAGCCATATGCTAGGGTCAGAGTCAGCCGGAGGCGGACAGCTTCCCGCCGGGCCGCCCATTTTTCACTGCGACGATCTCCGCCAGGATGCTCAGCGCGATCTCTTCGGGCGTTTTGCCGCCAATGTCCAGGCCGATCGGCGTGTGAATCGGCGGGAGCTGGCTCAGGTCGAAGCCCGCGGCGGTCAGGCGCTCGACGCGCTCCTGCTGGCGGACGGGCTTGCCGATCGCGCCCAGGTAGCGCACGGGCCGCCCCGCCAACGCGAAGCACATCGCGTCCTCGAAGCGCGGCTCGTGATTCAGCGAGACGACGAACGTCCGGCGGTCCACGCCTACCCGCTCGACGACCTCCTCCGGCCACGCCGCGATCACCTCGTCGGCGTCGGGATGGCGCTCGCGCGTGGCGAAGGCCGGGCGCGCATCGGTCACCACGGTGCGGAAGCCGATCTGCCGCGCCAGCCGCACCAGCGGCACCGCCGCCTGGTCGCCCCCGAAGATCAGCAGCGTGGGCGGCGGCACGGCAGGCTCCAGCAGCGCCACCCGGTTGCCAGGCAGGCTTGCCGTCACCGGCTTGTCGTCGTCCAGCGCCGCCAGCGCCGCCTCGATCACGGCGGGGGGCAGGGGGGCCGAGGTCGCGCCGTCAGGCATCACCCGCGCATGGATCGCGTCCGGATCGCGCGGCTGGTCCGGCGAGCAGAGCGTCACCGTCACGCTGCCTAACGGCGGCTCGGCGAGCAGCGCCCACACGTCGCGGTCGATGCGCTCCACCAGCACGTCGATCATGCCCTCGCAGTTCAGCCCGATCTCGATCAGCGGGTCCTCGACGTGCTTGTAATGCAGCATCAGCGAGCCGCCATTGTCCAGCACGACCAGGCCGGTCTCGTAGACGTCGGTCTCGACGCAGCCGCCGCTGACCGCGCCCACGAAGCGGTTGCCGGTGGTCATCGCCATGCGAGCGCCGAGCGGCTGGCTCGACGATCCGAAAATGCGGACGATGGTCGCCAGGGCCACCGGCTCGCCCGCGTCCAGCCATGCGCCCGCCTGGGCCAGAATGTCGTTGGTCATACGTGCCTCACTGCCCGCCAGATAACGCCCCGCCTATTGTGTCCCAACGCCAGCCCGCGCCGCAAATGCGTTACCGGCGCCGCCGCTTCGTGCCCTTCTTGCCCCCGCCGCCATAGCGCGGGCGCCCGCCGGGGTCCATCTTGACCAGCCGCGGGTGGAACTCGGCCAGCGCCACCACCAGGTCGGCCTGGTCGGCCATCACCTGGCGGATATCCTTGTAGGCGTCCGGCGCTTCGTCCAGCCCGGCGGAGATCAGCTCGACGCCCCGATTGCGCAGGTCACGCTCGACGGTTTCCCAGTCGAACGTCTGGAACGCCTGCTTGCGGCTCATGCGGCGGCCCGCGCCGTGGGCGGCGCTGTCGAGCGACTCTGGGTTGCCCAGGCCGCGCACCACGAAGCCCGGCGCGCTCATGCTGCCGGGGATCACGCCCAGCGCGTCGCGCGAGGCGGGCGTCGCGCCCTTGCGGTGGACGATCACCTCCTGCCCATCGACGATCTCTTTCCAGGCGAAGTTGTGGTGATTCTCGATCCCGCCCAGCACCGGGATGCGCAGCACATCCACGATCTGGCGGTGGATGACGGCGTGGTTGGCGCTGGCGTATTTTCCGGCCAGCGTCATCGCTTCCCAGTACTCCGCGCCGGCCTCGTCGTCCAGGTCCAGCCAGGCCAGGTGCTGGAAATCCTTAGGCAGGGTGGCGCGCTGGCGCATGGCGACCTTGGTGTAGTGCTCGGCCATCTCCAGCCCGAAGCGGCGGCTCCCGCTGTGGCTGAGCAGCGCCAGGTACGTTCCCGGTGGGATGGTGCCCTGCGGCGAGTCGATCGTCGCGTGGACCTGCAGCGCGCCGAACTCGACGAAATGGTTGCCCGACCCGCTGCTGCCGAGCTGGCGCCGGGCGATATCGCGGAAGCGCGACGCGACCGGGTGGGTGGTCCAGGCCGGATCGTCCAGCACCTCGTGCTCACGCGGCACTTCCCACTCGCTACCCGCGCCGAAGCGAGTCTGCTCTTCCAGCACGGCGCGAAAGCGGTCGCGTCCCTGGTCGAGGATCTGCGGCGAGGCATTGAAGACGGTCATGCGCATCCGGCAGGCGATGTCCACGCCGACGGCATAGGGGATCACGCTGTTGTCTGTGGCCAGCACGCCGCCAATCGGCAGGCCGTAGCCCTGGTGCGCGTCGGGCATCAGCGCGCCGCGCACCGCCACCGGCAGCCGCACCGCGCGCTTCATCTGTTCGAGCGCGCCCGGCTCGATCTCCTCGGCGCCCCACACTTTGTAGGGCGCGGGGGTGTTGAGATCGTAGCCGGCCGTGCGCTCGCGGTGCCGCTCGAAGGCGGCCAGCGCCTCGGCCACCCGGCCATAAACTGGGTCGTCCAGGTAATCAGCCGGGGCGCCGAGCACCTCGGCCAGATCGCTCAATGCGTCCTCTTGGGACGCACCTGCGTCGACTGCCGCCTGGGCCGCTTGCAGCGCCAGACCAAGCGCTTTGCCGGGGCGAAAGCCGAGTTGAAGCAGATCGTTGCCGTCCATGGCCCATTCCTTTCGAATGCCGCCGGGGCATACCGGGTCATTTCCGTCTATACCAGATTATAGCGAGATGATCGGTGGGCGGGCGGTGCGTCACGGGCGGGGGCGGGAAGTTGATTTTTTGCGATCCGTCTATAAGATTCGGGTGATATCGTTGAACAGGAGCCGGAAATGCGCATCATTTACATCGAGGACGATCCCGCCAACCGCGCGCTGGTCGAGCGCGTCGCCCGCCACACGCGCGATACCCTCACCACCTACGTCACCGCCGACGAGGCGCTCGACCGCATCCAGCCGGGCGATGCCGATCTGATCCTGACCGATATCCGGTTTGGCGACGGCACGAACGGCCTGGAGCTGGCCCAGGTGCTGCGCGAGCGCGGCGTGGATGCGCCGATCGTCACCATCACCGCCTACGATCTGGAAGAGTATGTCCGGTGGGCGGAGTACGTAGGCAGCCGTGAATTCCTGGTCAAGCCGGTGGATGTGCCCACCCTGCTCAACCTGTTCGACAGCTTCCGCCCGGCAGATGGCTGATCGCCGGCTCCCGGCTACAGCAGCGGCAAATGAGATGCCCACTCCGACAGCACGACCCCTATGCTCGCTTTGAGCATCCCCAACGAGGTCATGGCCTGGTTGGCCCGCATCATCCACCTGGGATGCCGGTCGGACCAGTGGATCACCAGGAGCGGCATGAAGCCCAACAGCCCCACCAGCGCGAATTTCAGGATGTCTAGCAGCAACTCCCCATGTGCCTGTATCCTTTCTGGCGTAGTGCCCTACAACCTCTTGCGGTCGGTACGATGTCGTTAATAGCGGCTCAAGCGGGCCCGTGTGAGAGGGAGCCAACACCCATGATCCGCACATCACCTCTCACACAGACCCAGCGCCCGGTGGCCGGGCAGGCCGTTCGATCAGTCCACCCTGTTAAAATGCGCCCCATCCATCCCCCGGGCGAGCGACCTTCCACTACCTCTCAGACCCGTCGCCGGCCCGCCACTTCCAATACGCGCGGGGCAATTCGTGCTCACTTCTATCCGTTCGATCGGTGCGATTCTGTTCGGTCGAGTGGCATCCGCCACCCCGACCGTCCTTACCGTTCGTCAAGGGTGACGAATGCGAAGCGAATAGTGTTGTGTTGGTGCCTGGCTGGGTGTGTTGAACCTGCCATAGCTGCCTCGCCTTCTAGCTGAAACGCTCAGCTTTCGTCACTGTCTCACCAGGATGGTGAGCCCGGATTTCGAGTATCGTCTCCTGGGCGGTGTAGATGAACTCTTCCAGCCACCCGACGATCTCCGCCGGGCGTACCGGCGAGAGGGCGTTCAGGCTGCCAGCGCACGCATGATCGTGCAACTGGTCGAGCGCCTGATACACGCTCTCGAACCACGCCCGGTCCATAGCCAGCGGCGCGTTATGCGGCGTGTGGGTCTGCGTCATCATGATGACACCCTCCCTTGCGGTTGGAGACGGTGTTCGGGACGGGCCGCGCCGGGCGATCCCGGCCGGCGTCTTGCCCAGGCTGCGTCCCCGAACATAAACGCAACCGGGGCGTGGAACTCATCGGTCGGTTCCACGCCCCGGAGAAGGGACGAGCCACAAGCAGCAGCGCCTAGGGCAACTTCCTCACCCCGGCGTGGAACCCTGTGTCGTTGTTAACGTAGACGCCCAACAGCGCAGCATGCGGCGCTGCGGCGCGGAACAGGTTCGTATATTCGTGATGGCCTTCGGATCGGCTATTCAACCGGCTACGCCGGTCGTCATCAACGCTGTCTAGTTCGCTTGTGGAACTGGGCGAACCGGGTTCCATTCAAACTTGCCTTTCCACTGCAGTTTCGTTGAGCATCTGGAAGATGCTAGAACCTTGGATGAACACACGCCGTACCCCAGCGGGGCGGCTGACGCGCAAGTAGCCCGCGTCGATCAGCTTCTTGAGAGTGCTGAGGCTGACGCCGAGTATCTCAGCGGCCTCTTGCCGGGAATAAACGGCATTCTGGTTGATCGTCTGCTTAGCGCCGCCAGACATTCCCACTTCTCCTGATAGCCCATTCAGTGTAGCACGGCCCGCTGCATTTGTCAACAAAAAATCGATCGCAGGCCGCCGCATATGCTTTTTAAGCACTGTATAGGGGTCAGGAAGGCTCACGATGCGCGTCGAGCCAGTCGATCATATCGCCGATGACCCGCGCCTGCCCCAGCTCGTTGTGAATTTCGTGGTACAGGTCCGGGTACACCGTCACCGTCGTAGCGGGCGATCCGCTGCGCTGGCGGATGATCGCAGCGGCGGTGGGCAGGCAGATGGGGTCCGCACCGCCGTGCAGCGCCAGGTACGGGAGGCGCAGCGCCGGCAGCCCGGCGATACACTGCTGCCCGGCCTCGATCACCCGCAGCGTCATATCGACGCGCAGCAGGCCGTGTACCACGTAGGGATCGGCTTTGTAGGCTGCCACCACCGCCGGGTCGCGGCTGATGCCGCGCGCTCCCGACAGCCCCAGCGGGATGAGGCGCGCGCCAGGCACGATCTGGTTCGCCAGCCGCAGAAGCGTAAGCGTGATCGCGTTGATGCCAACCAGCTTGAGCGCCGTGCCGGTGGTGACCAGCCCGGCCAGGTCGTCCTGGTAGCGCAGCGCGAACAGCAGGCCGATTAACGAGCCCATGCTGTGCCCGTAGACGAAGACCGGCAGCCCTGGATGCGCCGCGCGGACCGCCTCGAAATAGGTGCGCAGGTCGGCTACGAAATCGTCGAAGCGGTCGACCTGGACGCGCGGCCCTTCCGACCGGCCATGCCCCCGGTGATCCAGCGCCGCGACGGCGTACCCGCGCTCGACCATCGCCTGGGCGACATGCGCGTAACGCCCGCTGTGCTCGCCGATGCCGTGGGCTACCACCACCACGGCGCGCGGATCGCCATCCGGCAGCCACCGCTGTGTGAATAGCGAGACGTCGCCCAGGCCGCGGAATGATCCGGTGACGTGCTGCATAATTTTCGCTCCTCCATCTGGTCCCACTACGCCGCGCTGTTGCCTGCCAGGGTCCGGTGACCGGCAGCAGGAAAACTCGAGAGGCTGCGCGGACCTCTCGGGTGAACTGGCGACGGATAGCCGCCAACCGGCGCTATTCCGCCGCGACCTGTTCCAGCGTCAGGATATAGTCGCCGCGCCCGCCGAAGCGCCCCGCCTCGATGGTGAAGGTGGCGGTCGTCGGCAGGAAAAAGTCGATCCGGGCGTCGCGCTGTGTCATGCCCTCGGGCGGGTTGGTGCCCACGTCGTCGTTGGCCGCGATCACCCGGTCCTGCGGGTCGCGCAGGGCGAGCTTGGGATCGAGCAGCCCGGCGCCGCTGGGATCGACCATCGTAATGATCACGTGGTCGCCCGCCCGCCCCTCGAACGTCCAGGAGTGGGCCGGGTAGCGGTTGTTGAGCGCGCCGCGCACGCTCTGCCCGTAGCCGATCGGGCCGCCGCCCTGCGCCAGGTCCGCGCCCAGGACGGTCATCGGATCGTCCGGGCTGGCGGCCTGCTCGCTGCCGAGCGGGAGCCGCCCGTCGCCGGTGAAGGTGAAGCGCTGGACCTGCGTGCTGCCGGTGGCCGGATCGGTTTCGGTCCAGTAGATGGTGCCATCGGGTCCGACCGTCAGCCCCGCCGGGCGCTGGTATTCGCCCGGCAGGAAGCCCCGCCCCTGAGACGCGTCGTGGGGAAAGCCGAACGCGTCGAGCAGCCGCCCGGAGACGCTCATCTCCAGCAGGCCATACCCGTCCAGGCCGGGCGCTTCCAGCGCGATGATGATGTTGTCGCTGGGGGCGATGGCGATATCGGTCGGCGTGACGTCCACTAAGATCTCGGCGGCGAGATTCTTGACCAGCGGCTGGCCATCCGCGTCGACCACGTTCAGGTTGCCCGTCGCGCCGATCAGGTACATCGTGCCCGAGCGCGGGTTGATATCCAGCCGGATGCCGGACAGGTCGGGGTTGATCGCCTCCAGATCGACCGTCTGAAGCAGATTCCCCACGGTGTCGAACTGGTACAGCCGGTTCCGGATCCCGCTGGCGTGCCCTTCGGAGACGGCCCACAGGCTGCCGTCCGGCGCGAAGGCGAGCGTCTGCGGCATGCCGGGCGCGAACTGGCCTTCGCCGTCGCCGCGCGTCCCCCAGCCGCCGCCATAATTCCCGGCGCGGTCGACCATCGTGATCGCGGTGTCGGTGTTGTCGGCGGCGTTCGCCATGTACAGCCGCAGGTTCGGGCTCATGACGACGTCCACGAAATTCCCCTCCGCCCACGGCCCCATGTAGCTGATCTGCTCGCCGGTGCTCATGTTGATCGCGAGCACGCCACCCGGCCCGACCACCATGTACATCACGTCATACGGGTCGAAGGTAATCCCGCCCGCCTGCACCACCCGCCAATCGCCCGGCTGGGCCGTCTGGAAATGCCACAACACGCCGCCATCGTTGGCCGTGATCGAGTCGATGAGCGCTTCGTCGCGCTCGGGCAGCGTGAAATTCAGCGAGCTGACCAGCGCGTCGAACGTGGCGCCGGCCCCGCTATCCCAGGCGGCGCTCGGCGCCATGCCGCGCACGACCGCCACGCGACCCCCGGCCACGGCCAGCAGCCCGACCCGCGTGGTGATCCCCTCGCTGGGCAGCGTCACCAGGATCTCGTAGCCGCTGCTGTTGCCCCATTGGGCCGGGGTTGGCTCCGGCGCGGAGGCGCTGCCGGGCACCAGGCGCGCCAGCAGGCCGGGCAGGTCGGTCGCCTCGACGATGCCCAGCTCGTTGAAGGTGCCGATGACGATCCGCAGGCTGAGCCCGGCGGGCGCGGTGCCGCTGGTCAGGGCTGCCAGATCGTCGGGCGCGGCGGCGGCCAGCCGGTTGTCCTCGACGGCCACCTCCCAGCCGGTGGGCAGGTCAAACGCGATGCCCAGCGCCGGGCTGGAATAAGGCCGCCTGTCTCCCTGGGCCAGGGCGCCGCCCAACGGGCCAACAGCCGCGGTCAAAACGATACAGGCCAACACGAGATAACGATACAGCCGGGTTTGCATCCAGAGTCCTCCACAGGTCCAGGAATACCCCGTGACGGGGAAACTATGGCATCATTGTACCGTGCGATGCGTCTGCCGTCGCGCGGACGTGGGCCGGGCGGCGCCAAGGCGCCGGGTAACATGGGAGAGTCGCACCAAAATTCACAAACCGTTTTCTAACCCAAACCGGGACCGGAGTAGGATATGATACTTAAGGTACGTTTTATATGCTAAGAACTATCGTCTGTCGCGGTAAAGGGTCCGCTACAAAACTGTTCACGGGGAGCCCTAGCAGGTCAGAGGATCGGGTGGGATGTACACTAAAAATGAGTTAATGTTTCCGCACTACGTCATTCCTCACCTTCGGGACGCGCGCGGGGATGCATGGCGCGACCTGATCGACCGTATCTCGCAACTGCCCGAGACGCAC
Organism: Aggregatilineaceae bacterium; assembly: GCA_040767355.1. Lineage (GTDB taxonomy): Bacteria > Chloroflexota > Anaerolineae > Aggregatilineales > Aggregatilineaceae > LM3-B42. The sequence continues at coordinate 293,987 of JAXGOS010000003.1, forward strand.
GAAGAAGTGTTGGCCTTGATGCTGACCATGATTCGCGTCAACGGGTGCATGCCGTGCGAGACGGACAGCTACCGGGCGATGCGCGGCTGTACGATGTGCACGCTGCAGACGCTGCGCCGGTTCAAAGAGCCGGACAGCGAGCTGCTGCGCATCTACAACCAATCGCTGAAGGATGTTCGGGCTTATGTGGCGCAGCCCGGAACGCCGGTCCTGGTGGCCGATTACGTGATGGAAACCGTCTAGCCTCGCGGAGCGGCGGTTCATCACGCGTTCTCAGCCGTGCGGGGCCGTGACCGGCTCCGCACCGGTTTTTTGCGCCCCATCCCCGTGGTACACTACACCTACCAGACCGGCAAGCATCAAGGTGCCCACGGATGAAACACAAGATCGACTGGGAATCGCTGGCCGAGCTTCAATTCTTGCTCTATAGCCGGATCGCCGATTCGCTCAGCGCGGCGCTCAGCGGGATCGCGCTGACCAACATGCCCGAAGCGCAGGACAAGCCGCCCGGCTACTGGCAGGACCTCGCTACGGCAAAAGTGTCGAACGTCCTGAATCTGTTCACGGCCTGGTCGAACCTGATCCGGTTCAAGCTGGGCGAGGCCATCCCCGAGGGCGCGCTGCACCCCTTCCACGCCAACGCGCTGCTGGCCTGGCTGGGGACTCAACTGCAGTTCTCGAGCGTCCCGCGCCTGGAGGGCGACCCGCTGCTGCATGCCAACCAGGAAACGCTGCAAGAGGCGCTCCTGCTGTTGTATTCGGCGGCCTTCACTCAGGGGAGCGGGGTCCGGCTGGAAGTGGAAGCAGCGGCCGATGGGATCTGGTTCCGCGTCCGGTTCACACGCAACACGCCCCTGCCTGCCACCTTCGACGATCTGCTGGCGAGTTTTGGCGATCACTGGCGGGACCAGGATACCCTCTTCGAGTTGGCGACCGCGCGCGATTTCGTGGCCCTCAACGGCCTGGAGCTGGTCCTCGACGCGTCCGGCGACCAGGCCGACTTCGCGTTTTTCGTTCCCTCCACCGCTGAGGCGCGGGCGCGCGTGGTCGCGGAGACGCGCGTCATGGACGGTGAGTCGACCCCGGTCATCTTCGAGAAAGTCGCCAGCCGGGACCATGCCACGCCCCCGCTGATCGACGCGCGGGCCGATGCAGACGAGCCGGAGCCGTTCCCCGATCCACCGCCGATCCCGTCACCGATCGCGCCGCCGGAACCGCCCGCGGAGCCGGCAACGCCCGGCCCGGTGACCAGCACCCTGCACACCGATGACACCCAGATTGGATCGCAGACCCTTGTCCTTCGCCGCGAGCCTGACCCCGATCCGGACGGGCCGCCGCCCGACTCCGGCGCGGCACCGTCGGGCTAGACCGGCGCGGCAGCCTGCGCGCGGCGGTCCGGCCTTTTCCATCTCACCGGGCAGGTGTATACTCCTCACCATCATCCGCTCGGTGGGAGGGATCCCGGCTCATGAAATGCGTGCATTGCAGCGAACAGGCGGAAGCGATCTGCCGCTGGTGTGGCCGCGCCGTGTGCGGCCACCATATCAAGTCGATGACGTACATCATCTCGGTGTATGTCGGAGGCAAGAAAGTCCCCAAGTCGCTGGTGGTGGCCGACGCCGTCTGGTGCGGCGTGTGCAAACCCCAGCCCGAACCGATCGAAATGCCGTATCTGGACTGATGCCCCATGAGCGAGCCACAAGCCGCAGGCCTGGCTAAGGTCTGCTGGACCGATCCGACCTCCGGCGAGTACCGCGAGCTAGTGCTGGCCGAGGGCGCGACCGTCACCATCGGGCGCAGCCCCGACAACCAGATCGCGATCCCCGAGCGCCACGTCTCGCGCCAGCACGCCGTGATCAGCTTTCGCGACGGCATCTTCATGATCTCCGACCTGGGCAGCGCTAACGGCACCTTCGTCAACGACAAGCCGCTGAGCGATCCCTTCCCGCTGGCCCACGGCGACGTGATCCGCCTGTACGTGCCGGTCCTCACCTTCTCCGCGCTGGTCACCGAGGCCGAGCACGAGCAGGCCAAGATGACCGGGACGCTGGTCGTCCCGGCGAGCGCGGGCGGCCAGCCCACCCTGCATATTACGTCCGGGCCGCAGGAAGGCGCCGAGATCCGGCTGCTGACGCCCACGCTCAAGATCGGGCGGGCGACGCGCAACGCCACGTGGGATGTCGCGCTGCAGGATCGCGCCGTGTCGCGGCCCCACGCCCAGATCGACCTCCAGCCCAACGGCGAGTGGGCGATCACCGATCTCGGCAGCGCCAACGGCACCACGGTCAACGGCCTCCCCGTGACCGCCAACGAGCCGCACCCGCTGGCCGATGGCACCGTGATCACGCTGGGCGAGACCACGCTGCTGTTCCGGCTGGGCAGCCCGTAACGACCCATGGCGAACGTGTATCGCAACATCGGCGCAGTCGTGAAGGACACCGGCGGGCTGTGGGATCGCCTGGACGACCAGATCGCGGCCAGGCCGGCCCCGGCGGCGGGCGCCGGCCTGGGTCTGTGGGACATGGTCGTGACGGGCAGCGTGGGGGGCGTGTGGGACCAGTTCGACCACGAGACCGTCCTGCTGCGCCGCGAGCATCTCGAGCGCGACCGGGAACGGCTCGACCTGTGGCATGAAGCCGCCGACGAAACGCTGATCCTGCCCCGGGCGGGCCTGCTGCCGGTGTGGGATGCGGTCCTGGCCCGGTCCGACGCGGAAGGCGGGCTGGACCTCGACGGCACGCTGATGATGCTCCGTCCGGAAGCCGAGAGCGTGTGGCAGCGCTCCGCCGACGAAACGCTGATGCTCAGCCGCCCGACCGAGAGCGTCTTCGCCCAGCAGGTGCGCGCCCGCGACCTGACGACCTATTTCCCCCGGCGCAAACCCGGCTACGCGCTGAAAAAGCTGGCCGATGCCCGCGGCGACACCTACTGGATTCTCAAGAACCTGCGCACGGATGCGTACCTGCGCCTGACCGCCGACCAGGTTTTTTTGTGGGACCAGATGGATGGCGAGACCAGCGTGCAGGACATCGCCGTGGCCTTCATGCTCGAATACGGCAAGCTCTCCATCGGCGGGCTGATCATGCTGCTCGACCAGCTCCAACAGAAGGGCTTCATCGAGCCGCTGGTCGATATTTACGGCGCGGTGAACCAGAGCGTCGCCCAGCGCCGCGCGGACGTGTGGTGGCGGCAGATCATCCGCCGCTTCACCAACACGGAGCTGGCGATCCACGGCATCGACGGGTGGATCACGCGATCGTACCAGGCGGGCGGCAGGTGGCTGTTCGCCCGGCTGGTCCAGTGGGCGATGCTCGCGATCATGGTCGTCGGGACGGTGGTCTTCGCCGGTTTGCTCCTGGGGTTCATCGAGCGCGACGTGGCGTTCATCGCTGGAGCGGGGGCGGGCGCGATCGCCGCGCTGGTTTCCCTATACGTGCTGCAGGCGATCACCCTGTTCATCCACGAATGGGCTCATGCGCTGGCGACCAAGCACTACGGGCGCGAGGTGCGGCGCGGCGGCTTTTTACTGCACTTCGGCATGCCCGCCGCGTTCGTCGACACGACCGACATCTGGATGGAGCCGCGCCGCCCGCGCCTCGTGGTGAGTTGGGCCGGGCCGCATTCGGGCTTTTTCCTGGGCGGACTGGCGAGCCTGGTCATCCTGGCGCTGCCCGGCGGCGCGGTGGCGAGCGTGCTCTACCGCTTCGCCATCCTGACCTACCTGACCAGCTTCATGAACCTCAACCCGCTGCTCAAGCTGGACGGCTATTACATCCTGATGGACTGGCTGGAAATCCCCCGCCTGCGCGAAAGAAGCCTGGCGTTCATCGGCAAGCCGCTGCGCGACAAGCTGCGCAAGCGCGAGCGCTTCACCCGCGAGGAGATCGTCTTCGCCGTCTTCGGCGTGCTGGCCGCCGTGTGGACGGCGATCGCCGTGTTGGCTGCCATCCGCATCGCGGGCGGGTACGTGCTCAAAGCGGCTAACACGCTTCCCGGCCAGATCGTCATCGGGCTGCTGGCAGTGGTGGTGGCGTTCGCCCTGGGCCGCCGCCTGCTCCGCCAGGCGCGGATCGCGCGCCGCAGGAGGGCCGCCGCCTGATGGGTTGGCGGGATATCCTGGCGCGAGCGGGTCTGCTGGCCGCAGTCGCCCTGATCACTGCCGGGTGCGGCGAGGCGGACGAGCCACCCGTCCCCACGCTGATGGTATTGCCGGAACTGACGCCGCCCCCGACCTTCACGCCCAGCATCACGCCCACCGCCAGCCCGACGCCGCCCCCCACCGCGACGGCCACATCGACGACCACCCTGACGCCGACCGCCTCTTCCAGCCCGATCCCGCCCAGCGCAACGCCCACCGGCACCGCCACGCCCGCGCCGACGTTCACGCCGACCCCGGTGCAGATCGTGATCAGCAGCGAGGTGGGCGCCTACGCTCGGGCCGGGCCGGGCACGACCTATGACATCGCCGGGACGGTCGGCGCCGGGCAGCGCTTCGCCGCGCTGGCCTATGCAGCCGACGACGAGGGCACGGTCTGGTATCTGGTGGCGCTGGCGCCGGACCAGGCGGCCTGGGTGTCGGCCTGGGTGGCCGACCGCGCGGACGGCGCGCCGCTGGCGGCGGTGGCCCTGGCAGCGACCGTCCCGCCCAGCCCGACCGCGTCCCCCACGCTGGCGCTCCCGCCCACCGCCGTGCTGCCGGGCGGCACCGACGCGCAAACCTCGGATGAGTTCGGCGTGAATCTGCGCAACGGCGCGGGCCTGGATTACGAACTGATCGACACGCTGCCGCCCAACACGCCCCTGCAACTCGTCGGGCGCACCGCCGACCTGAACTGGCTTCAGGTGATGACGCTCGACGGGCGACCCGGCTGGATCCTGGGCGAACTGTTGCGCGTGCAGAATGCGGCGGTGGAGAATCTGCCGGTGACCTGGGTCGAGCCAGACGGCGCGACGCCGGTCGCCGCCGCGAGCGAGTCAGGCCAGGTCATCCTGTCGGGGGACATCTTGCAGGAGGCGCGCCGCATCTTCGCCCACGGGCAGCAGTTGGGCAACGATCCGCGCTCGCTGCTGTTGATCGGCGACAGCGTCAACGTGGAGGGGCGCTTCCTCGATTCGTTCGCCGAGGGCAACTACACGCTGGGCGAGTACGCCTACTTGCAGCCAACCATCGACTTTTTCAGCGGGGCCGGATCGCTGAGCGCGGCCTACCTGACCGAGCATTCCGGCTTCAAATACGACATGATCCTCGACCCGACGTGGTCGAACCCGGCGCTGTGCACCGCCGCCGAATCGCCGCTGGACTGCGAATACCGGCTCAAGCGGCCCAGCATCGCGATCATTCACCTGGCGCTCAACGACATGCTGTTCTACTCACTGGACCACTACCGGACGTATATGTACCGGGTGATCCCCACGCTGATCGGCTACGGCGTGATCCCGGTCCTGACCACCTTCACCGCGGCGGACGATTTCCGGCCCGAGCTCACGCCGCTCTACAACCAGGCAATCCGCGAGGTCGCCGCCGCCTACAACATCCCGCTGATCGACTTTTTCGCCGCCGCGCGCCCGCTGCCCAACCGGGGAACCGGCGAGGACGGCGCGCACCTCTCGCACCGGGAGGACTGGCGGATCGCGTTCGACGGCGACCAGCTCGTGTATGGCGTCACCCTGCGCGAGCTGCTCACCTGGCAGATGCTCGACGAGCTCAAGCGCAACGTCCTCGACCTGTAGCGGGGACGAGAAAGGCTCAACTCATGTCTCAAGCTGATTTGCTGCGCCAGGTCCGGAGCGCGACCACGCCCGCCGAGCGCCGCGACCGCGCCCTGACCCTGCTGGCCGCCACGCGCAGCCGGGAACATGTCGACGCGGCGCTGGCCGCGCTGGAGCGCGACGAGGTGCGCGCGCTGTTGGGTGACGCTCACCGCGCCACCCTGCGCGAGAAGGCCCTGGTTTACTTCGAGCACGAGGACCGCGACCGCGGCGGGCTGATCCGCGAGAAGATCATCCGCCTGCTGGCCGCAATCCGGCACCGCGACGATGTGGATCTGTACGTGCGCGGGGCGACGACGTACAGCGGGCCGCCGGCGCAGACGCTGCGGGCTGCGTCGCTGGTCGGGCTGCTGGCCGTCGATCCGGGGCTGGCGGCCGCTTATGCGGTCAAGCTGCTGGGCGAGCCGGACACCTCCCAGCTCAGCGGCGAGCCATCGCTGACGGCGCTGGCCGTGCTGGCCCACTGCGGCCAGCCGCTGCCGATCTACCAGTTCGCGCTGCTGCTGGGCGAATCGTTCATCAAAGAGGGCAAGGGCGAGGTGGTCAGCAAAGCGCTGGAGCTGCTCGGCGGCGAGCTCCCGCCCGCGCTCTACCGGTCGCTGGCTGAGTCGTTCGCGGCGCTGGACTCGCCCGTCGCGTGCAGCGGCATCGTCAACGCCATCGTCGAGGGGCGCATGGCCGATCTCTACCCGCTGCTGGAGGACATGCTCGCCCGGACGCGCTCCGCCGATCTGCACCGTTACGGCGCGATCATGCTGGCCGCCTCGCGCGAGCCAGACCTCACCGCGCTGCTCTACCGGCTGGCCCGCCAGAGCACCCTCGCGCGCGTCGACAACTTCATCGAAGCCGTGGAGCTCAGCTCCGGCGACGAGCGCGACGCGATCCTGGCGCTGCTGGCGAAGCGGCGGCGCTAGCCCGCGCGGTCTATTCCCGTTTGGGCAGGGGCGCGGCATCACCCAGCGTCAGCACGGCCACGCCCTGATCGTGAATGTGCCCGTTGGAGGCTAGGATGCCATGCCCCCGGCGCGCCTCCAGCGTCATTTCGCCGCTGTAATCGCTGACCCTGCCGCCCGCCTCGTGAACCAGCAGGATCCCGGCCTGGACGTCCCAGGGCTGGGGTCCGCGCTCCCAATAGAGATCGCAGCGCCCCGCCGCCACGTAGCACATATCGAGCGCCGCCGAGCCGAGGCGCCGCACGCCCTGCGTGCGCACGACGAAATGTCCGACGCGCGCGGCGTTGTTGTCTTCGGCAGTCCAGCGATCGTAGGGGAAGCCGGTCGTCACCAGGGCTTGCGACAGATCGGCCACGCTCGTGACGTGCATCCGCCGCCCGTTGAGCCAGGCGCCCTGGCCGCGAATCCCCTTGAACATCTCGTCGCGCATCGGGTCGTACACCACACCCACCAGCGGCCACAGGTCCGGGTCGGAGAGGGCCAGGCTGACGGCGAAATGGGGCAGCCGGTGGGCGAAGTTGGTCGTGGCGTCGAGCGGATCGACCCACCAGTGATACGGCGTCTGGTCGGGATCGGGGCCGTAGCCGCCCCCTTCCTCGCCGTGAATGTGGTGATCGGGGAACGCGGCGCGCAGCGCGGCGACGATCAGCGCCTCGGAGGCGCCGTCGGCCTCGGTCACCAGATCGATGTTGGTGCTCTTATGGTTGGCGCCGCGCGGGCGCTCGAAATAATGGAGCAGCAGCGCCCCGGCCTGGCGCGCGATGGACTCGGCCCGCTCCAAAACGGCGCTCAGATCAAGCGATTGGGTATCCATACAGGTTCCTTGCTGGGATGAAATGGCACACAAGCGCTCGATTATAGCGCACGCCGGGCGGACGGGGGCGCGATCGAAAAATCCCCCCGGTGCGGCGCCGAGGGGATTGGTCTTTGCAGTGAAAGTGACAGCTGGTGCTACTCGCTGAACGCGAGGCGCGCGACCTGCACGAAGCTGGGATTGCTGTCCACCACGACGATATCGCCATTCGACAGGACGCCCAGCCCGCTGATCTCGTAGAACTGTCCCGGCTCGAAGGCGGGGTAGTCTTCCTGGTCGAAATCGATCTCGGCCAGCGTGAACTGCGACTCGCCAAACCGGCCCAGCAGCGTGCCGTCCGGCGCGAAGTGGTAGATCGGGCTTTGCGGCAGCGCGGCGTAGATCGAGCCATCGGCGGCCACGGCCAGCGCGCTGGCCCCACCGAACAGGCTGGCCGCGCCCAGTCCCTCGCGCAGCAGGTTGCCCTCCGGGTCGAAGACCTTCACGCCCGTCTGCCCATACAGCTCGAGCACGTACAGGTTGCCATCCGGGCCAAATGCCAGTTCCGCTTCATAGTAAAACTCGTCGCCGCCGACCGTGAACGACCGCAGCAACTGCCCGGTCGAGTCGAAGACCATCACTTCGCCGGACTGTGAGTCATCCTCGGGGTTGGTGACCGGGACCAGCACGTACAGGTTGCCATCCTGCCCGGCGGCCACCTTGACGCCAAAGCTCATCATGTCGCCCGTTTCCGACAGCGCCAGAGAAACGCCCATTGTGCCATCCGGATTGAGCTGGAACACGCTGCCGCTGAAATCGGCCGCCCACAACCGGCCGCTGGAATCGATCGCCAGATCGTTGATGAACCCGAAGAAATCGTGCGCCCGGATCGTCTCGCGCTCGGTCCCGTCCGGTTCGAAGACGTGAATGCCGACGATGCCATCGGCGACGTAGATCGTATCATCCGCTCCCACGGCGACGGCGCTCACCTGGTTGTAGCCTTCGCTCGCCATCGCGTCTTCGTTCACTTCGCGCACCTGCTGCCAGACCACGCCCCCGGTTTCGACCGGCACGGCCATCGGCTTGGCGTCCATGCTGGCGATGATCGCCTCGCCCGTGGACGACACCCGGCCTAGCTCATCCGGCAGCGCGGCCACGGCCAGCATCGCCAGCCCGCCCTCGCCCAGATCGACCGCGTAGAGCGTCTGAGTCTGGCCCCCCAGGTCGCCCGTCACTCGCACGGCGGGCTTGTCGCCGATGGTCAGCTCTTCGGCCTGATCGAACGACTCCTGGCCCACCAGCGCGATATATTCGTCGATGGCCACGGCGGGCCCCTGGTCGAGCGCCAGGCCGATCATGCCGAACTGCGCCTCGAGCGCCACCGGCGGAAGGACCACGATGGCGGCCTGTCCGGCGCTCATCTCACCGGCGCCTTCCAGCAGCGCGTCGAGCGTCTCTTGAGAGTTGGCGAGCAGGATCGATCCGAACTCTTCCTGGGTCACCCACCCGCCGGGATAGTTGAAGGTGAGGGTGCCGTCGAGGGTCGTGTATGTCTCGGTGAGGTCCTGGGCCAGCGCCGCCAGCGGAAGCGCGAACAGGACCGCAACCAGGCACGCAATCGAAGTCAATCGAAACATGAGCAGCTCTCTTTCCTAATGACGTGAGTACCATGAAACTGCGTGGTCAGATTGTAGACGAATGGATCTGGCGCAGCCCACTGCTCTCAGCGGCCGCGCTCGAACTGCGCGAGGCACTCGATACGGTATGTTGGCGGGAATCTTCCAACTAGCTCAATAAAGCCCTGACGTCGTTTATGAACTCAAGCGTCTTGCCTTCAATCTGTTGCTTGAGTTCTTCGGAATCATCGAAATCAGGCTGGTTCACCAGAGTTGCTTCAATGATGGAATCAACACCGGGAAGACTCTGCGACAGTTTATATTTGCCGATATCTTTGTGTCTCAAGAGCTCGATAACCTCTGCCTGAATCTTCCGGTTGCTCCCACCCAGCCAGACTTCGAATCTGCCTGGTTCGTGCAGGTATACGATGGCAATTTTCAGCTTCTTGTTCTTCAAATCGGCAGGAGTAAAGGCGAAGTACGTCATGTCCATATAACCATAATACAAGGCACTGACGGAATAATCGGGATGTCTCCTGGCCAGATAGGCACTCAGACCTGACATGAATACCATGATTCCCTTATAGGCTTTCTGAATGGATCCTTTGTCTAATTGGGTCTTATATTCCCGGATATGATCATTGAGTGAGTCCATCATTCTATTCCTCGTTCCATCGGTATTTTTTGTTCTGGAGTAAGGTATCAAGATTACAGTTCAAGCATAGTCCGTTGTGGCAGCAAACGACCCCTCCACATTTCGGACAACGCCATTCTTCCTTTTCCTGTTCCAGGAACCTCTCTATGCCATGTTCTTTTATGAATTCAAGGTTTTCTATCATGCTCATGTGGTACTTTGTGCGGTAACGCCTATCCAGCGTTTTCAATCTCGCGCATGGAAAAACGTCGCATTCAAAGCAGAATCGAACGTGGCCTTTTCCAAGCAGTTCACATTGATCCCCCATGTGGGTGCAGTTTTCTCCTCGCGGGATGCAGCCGGGACAGTATTTCTTGTGAAACCCCTTTTTGTTCACGTCTCTTTCCCGAAATTGAAAAGCAACACACAGACTACAGTTCATCCCGCATGGAGCAATGGACGTTTCTTCCATAGAGATATCACCCCCTTAACCGGTGACTGATTTATCGCCTCATCCCGAAAACCAGTCGTGATCCCTCTTTCTATCGTTGACTTCTTTGAAACCTGCGATTTACGCGGCTTGCCAGACTTTAATCTCTTGACATCAAGGCTACGCACTCGATGTGGTACGTCTGCGGGAACATATCCACCGGCTGCACGTCGACCAGCCGGTAACCGTGCTTGACCAGCCGCTTGGCGTCGCGCGCCAGCGTGGACGGCTCGCAGCTCACGTAGACGATACGGCCCGGCGCGTGAGCGACCAGCGCGTCCAGCGCGCGCACGTCCAGGCCGGTGCGCGGCGGATCGAGCACGGCGGCGTCGAACGGCCCCTCCAGGTCCGGCAGGACGTCCTCGACGTTCCCTTCGATCAGGTCGATATTGTCCAGGTCGGCCAGGTTTTCGTCGGCGTCGGTCACGGCGGGCGGGTAGCTTTCGACGGACGTGACCAGCGACGCGCGCTCGGCGATGAACGCCGTGAACAGCCCGACGCCCGCGTACAGGTCCAGCACCGATTCGCTGCCGCGCAGGTCGAGCCGGTCCAGCACCAGATCGACCAGCGCCGCCGCCTGGGGCAAATTCACCTGGAAGAAGCCGCCCGCCGTCACGCGGAAGCGCCGGCCTCGCACGGTATAGGTCACGTGGCTGGCGCCGATCAGGTTGACCGGCTCGTTGTCGCTCAGCAGGAAGTTGATCGAAACGGGGAGGGTGACCTCCAGCTCCGGCGCTTCATCGTCGCGCGTGCTGAGGATCGCCATCAGGTCGCCGTCCGATCCGGACTGGAGCCGGACGCGATCCAGCTCTGGGATGCCGTCCAGGTTGAGCTCGTAGAACAGGTCGAGCAGCTCGGGCCGGATGATGTGGCACTCCTCGATCGGGATCAGCGTCTGGTTGTCCGTGCCGACGAAGCACAGGCTGCCCTCCGCGTCGACGTGGAAGGTAGCGTGATGGCGGTAGACCCACGCGTCCGGGCTGGGCAGAGTCGGATGCACGACCGGATCGCTGAAGCCGCCGATACGCGTGAGCTGGTCGATCACCACGTCGCGCTTGTAGCCAGGCTGGGCGGCGTAGTCGATGTGCTGGAAATGGCACCCGCCGCAGCCGCCCGGGCCGAAATGCGGGCAGCGCGGCTCGACACGATGCGGCGATGGCTCCAGGAGCGTCGCCCCGGCGGCGAAGGCGTAGCGGCCCCGGTCGTCCGTCAGCCGCGCGAGGATGCGCTCGCCGGGAATGGCGTACGGCACGAAGATCGCGCGCCCGGCGTGGCGTCCCAGCGTCTGCCCGCCGTGGACCATTTCATCGAGCGTCAGTTCAAACGTGTCGTCGGTCACAGGGGGTCCTCGAGTCGTCAGGATAGCTGACGGAAGTATAACGCACTTGGCGGTATAATCGAGCGCGTGCTCCAGGAGGACTGACGTGCCATCACAGCCAAGCCACTCTGGCGATCCCCTCTCCGACCACCCCTATCCCCGGCGGACATGGCGGCGGCTGACCGGCTGGCTGGCGGCGGCGGGACTGGCCGGGATCGTCTTCGGCGTGATCGGCCTGCTGGCGCTGGGCATCGGCTATGGGCTGCCGCTGCTGCCGCTGATGGCGTTCTTCCTGGCGACGCTGGCCGCGCCCCTGCTGCTGTTGACCGTCCAGCACCCGCACGTCACCGTCTACCCGGATGGCCTGTGGCTCAAGCCGCTGGTGTGGCGGGGGACCTGGGTGCCGTGGGCAGCCATCGCGTCCATCGAAGACCACACCCTGATCCGGCGCGGGCAGCAGCGCGACCGCGATACAGAGCACTTTGGCCAGATCATCGTCGTGGACGGCGCGCTGCCGCCGCTGTATGCGATCGTGGGGATGATGGCTGGCCTGGGCCGGGCCCGCGCCTTCGGGATTTCGACCTATAGCCACACGGACTATCCGCGCCTGCTCAATGCGATCCAGCGCCACAAGCCGCGCCAAGGCGGGCGCTAGCGCTCGCGGTCCTCGCTCCGGTCCATCGCATCCTGCAACTGACCCCGCAGCGCGTCGCGCTGGGCGCGATTGAGGTGCGGTGTCGGGTGCTCGTGGCCGATCAGCTTGTCGTAGGCATCGCGCAGCAGGGCCGCGCTGTGGGTCCAGGCATGCTGGCGGACCACCCACTCGCGTCCCTCGCGCCCGATGCGCTCGCCCAGCGCCGGATCGTCGAGCAGGGCGAGCACCGCATCGGCGAATGCCTGGGGCGTGTCGCGGATCAGCATGTGCTGGCCGTCCACCGCGCCCAGCCCCTCGCAGCCTACCGAGGTGCTCACCACCGGGCAGCCGCAGGCCAGGGCCTCGAGCAGCTTGAAGCGGGTGCCGCTGCCGCTGCGCAGCGGGCACACGAACACCGCGCTCCCCTGCAGGTAAGGCCGCGTGTCGTCCACCAGCCCCGCCACCGTCACGGCGCTGCCAGGATCGTTGTGCAGCCGGATCAGCTCCGGCGGCGGGTCTTTGCCCAGCAGCGTCAACGAGAAATCGCCACGCTGGGCCCGGATGAGCGGCAGGATCTCCTCGGCGAAATACAGCACCGCGTCGGTGTTGGGGAAGTATTTGTAGTCGCCCATGTACACTGCCGTGCGGCTGTCGCGCGGGACAGCCCGATCGGTCCGGAAGAAGTCGGTATCCACGCCGTTGGGCGCCATCACGGTCAGCACGCCGGGCGTGGCCCGCTTGACCACCTGCGCGTCGACCGCGGACATCACGCCGACGACTGTCGCCTCGGCCCAGGCACGCGGCTCCCAGAAGCGCATCTTGAACGCCTCCAGCGCGATACCGGGCCGCGCCAGCCACGACTTGGCGACCTGGGCATGGCGGCCCCACGCCACATATTCGATCGCCGGCTCCGACAGCAGCACCGGCATGTCCAACCGCGTGGGCAGGTTCTGGAGCATGTAGAACGACTCGACGTGGATCAGGTCGATGGGCTTGTCGGCCAGGGCGCGCGCGACGGTCCGCCGCATCTCCGGCGTGCGGTACAGGCGCATGGTCACCGGCCGGAGCGACGTCAGGCTGAGCACCGCCGCCTTGAGCGTGCCGGGGCTGGGCGCGCGATCCACCACGATCAGGTCGCACAGGTCCTGGAGGGGGCTCAGGTCAAACGCCCGTTCCTCGGGACGGCCAAAACAAACCAGGGTGATAGCGTAGTCGTTTTGCAGGTGTTTGACGAGGTTATACGTCCGGCTCCGCCCGCCGCTCGTCGGTGGATAGGGCAGATAGGGCGTGAGCATCAGAATATGTGGTTTTGCCATCGCGTACGTCCCCAGCCTGACTCTGTGCAGAAGTGTACTGGTGGCCCCCCGTGCCGTCAAATTCGAGCGCGGGCGGGGAACCGGGCGGCTCGTGCCAGAAAAAACCCGCTGCTATACTACTGGGTCCATTCGCCGGGCAAGCCAGAGGACAGATCATATGGATGGTTTCCGCTATGGTGTGGTAGGCGCGGGGCGGCAAGGAGTCGCCACGGCGTATGATATGGTCGCGCGCGGCGGCGGCGCCAGCGTGCTCGTGATGGATCGCGATGCGGACGTGGCCCAGCGCGCTGCTGAGCGGATCAACCGGCTGCTGGGCCGGGCAGCCGCGCAGGGGCGCCCGGTGGATGCCCGCGACGGCGATGCCCTGGTCGCGGCGCTCACTGGGCTGGACGTCTTCCTGTGCGGGGCGCCGTTCGAGTGGATCCCCCAGGCGACGGAAGCGGCGCTGCGCGCCGGGGTGAGTATGGTCGACTACGGCGGGCACACGCCGACCGTGCTGGCCCAGCTCGGGCGCGATGCCGAGGCCAAGGCAGCGGGCATCGCCATCGTTCCCGACTGCGGCATGGGGCCGGGCATGAACAACACGCTGGGCGCGTATGCCGTCGAGCTGCTGGAGGGCGAAGGGCTGGCCCCGCGCGAGGTCTACCTGTGGGACGGCGGGCTGCCCCAGAACCCGGTCCCGCCGTGGAATTACCAGCTCACCTTCAACATCAACGGGCTGACCAACGAGTATTATGGCGAGGTCGCTTTTCTGCGCGACGGACAGATCACGATGGTCGGCGCGTTCGAGGAGCTGGAACACCTGGCGTTCGAGGGCGTCGGCGAGCTGGAAGCCTTCACCACCACCGGCGGGACGAGCACCGCGCCGTACACCTTCGAGGGCAAGCTGCAGGTTTACCAGAACAAAACCTGTCGCTGGCCGGGCCATTACGCCACCTTCAAAGCCTACCAGCAGCTCGGCCTGTTCGAGTTGGAGCCGGTGAGGGTCCAGGGGCAGCCCGTGATCCCGCGCGAGGTGTTCCACGCGCTGCTGGCGCCCCAGCTCAGCGCGCCCGTGGTCGAGGATGTGTGCGTCATGCGCGCCAAGGGCGTCGGGCTGGATGCTGGCGGATCGCCGCGCGCCGTGATCATCGACCTGATCGACCGCTACGACCCGGCGACGGGCTTCACCGCGATGGAGCGTATCACCGGCTGGCACGCGGGCATCATGGCCGAGTTCATCGCGCGCGGGCAGGTGGCGCCGGGCGTCTGGCCGATGGAGCGGGCCATCCGCGCGTCGACGTTCGTGGAGGCTGCGCGGGCGCGCGGGTTTGACATCACGGTGCGCTGGGAAAATGCCTGACTCGCCAGCGGCGGCGAGTCAGGTCGGGGACAGGATCACTTGGCGGGCACAGGCTCGGACTGCGCCAGGTCGGTCAGGTTTCCCGGCTCTGCCGGGGTTGGCCGCTCTGCCGGGGTTTCCGGCAGCGGCGCCCTGCTTTGGGTGAAATCGTCGATGATGATCGCGCGCAACTGCTCGAGCGGGTCGCTGTTGGGGCACAACCCCTCGTTCGTCAGCCGGGTCACCCGCTCCATGAAGCGTGACACGTGGCGCCCGTTGGTGGACGTGACGAGCTGCATGATGCCGGGATGGATCGTCGGCACCGTCTGCTCGACGTGGTCGTGCAGCTCTTCGTGCAGTTTCTCGCCGGGGCGCACGCCGGTGAACTCGATCGGGATGTCGATGTAGGGCCGCAGCCCGCGCATCCGGATCATCCGCTCGGCCAGATCCAGGATGCGGACTTCGTCGCCCATTTGCAGCATGAACAGATCGTCGCCTTTGGTCAGGCAGGCGGCATGAATGACCAGGTTCACCGCCTCGGGAATGGTCATGAAATAGCGGAACATGTCGGGGTCGGTCACAGTGACCGGCCCGCCCGCGTCGATCTGGCGGTTGAAAGTCGGGACGACGCTGCCCCGGCTGTTCAACACGTTGCCAAAGCGCACTGAACTGTACAGCGTGCTGTTGTGGCACTGCTCGGCCAGGGCATGCATGATCAGCTCGCAGACGCGCTTGCTGGCGCCCATCACGCTGCTGGGGTTGACGGCCTTGTCGGTCGAGATGAGGACGAACCGCTCCGCGCCGAATTCCATCGCCAGCTCGGCCACCTGGCGCGTCCCGCCCACGTTCACGCGGATGGACTCGTCCGGGTAATCTTCGAGCATCGGCACGTGCTTGTAGGCCGCCGCGTGGAAGATTACGCGGGGATGGTGCTGGGCAAAAATGCGCTCCAACACCGGGCGGCTGGTGATGTCGGCCAGGACGGGCACCAGTTTGTGCCGGTTCTCCTCGGTGATCAGCTCGGTGACCAGGTCGTGCAGGCCGCTCTCGTTGTTGTCGAGCAGGATCAGCTTGACCGGGTCGTACTTGAGCATCTGGCGGCACAGTTCGGAGCCAATCGAACCTGCCGCGCCGGTGACCAGGACGACCTTCTGGCTGACTGGCGAGACGTCCACGCCCTCATGCCAGCCGACCGCCTGGCGGCCCAGCAGGTCCTCGGGCTGGATGTCGCGCAGCACCGTCGTGCCGGTATCCGCGGTGATCACGGCGAACACGTCGGGCATGACCTTGATCCGGGCCTTGGTCCGCTCGCAGTAGCCGAGCACATCGCGGAAGTCGGGGCCGGTGATGTTGTGCACGGCGACCACGATCAGGTCCACGTTGTACGCGGCCACGATGCGCGGGATGTCGGCACGGGTGCCGAGCACTTCGGACCCTTCCACGTAGAGATGTTGCTTGGCCGGATCGTCATCGATGAGGCCCACCACGCGGTAATTCGAGCCTGCTGGGGCGCGGTGCTTCAGACGCCAGGCGGTGGTCTGGCCAGCGTCGCCAGCGCCGATGATCAGCACGCGTGTTTCCTGCTCAGGGAATTCCCGGCGCCAGATCGCGCGCCAGCGCCATGTGGCGCCGCTGATCACCCGCGAGCGATAGCGCACCGTCACGAACCCGATCAGCGCGAGCGTGTGGCCGACCAACACGACCGCCGTCGGCAGCGGGCGCGGCTCGATCGCGTAGTTGGCCGCGGTGATAATGGCCACCGCGCCAAGGGTCGCGCGGACGATGACCGTCACATCGTGGCCGCTGGTACGCGTCCACAAGCGGTGATAGCCGCCCGACAGGTAGAGGCAGATCAGCGTCAGGGCGACGACGAACGTCATGAATTCGGCGCCCAGTTTCAGATCGGGCGTCGACGCGGTGCGCGCGGAGTAGGCGATAAAATAGGCGACCAGAATGATGCCGGCGTCCATCGCTGCCAGGGGAGCGATGCGCTTGAGGTGACGACTCGCGCGCCTGAAAAAAGTCTTCGTACTCATGGGGCTTAGACTATGCATCCCTCCTCTTTTCCCCGTAGATCTGACCGGCCTGGCAACAACCCTTAAAGAACTCGCCGCGCCCTCAACACTTCGGCCATTTTACCTCAAGATTATGGGCGCACAAATCTATCATACCAGACCAAACATGCCAGATTCAATATGGCCGTCAGTAATTTTCTAAGATTTTATAAGTTGGGGGCAGATATAAGGAAAAAATAAAACCAGCCGCCTGTTTTGAACAGGTGACTGGTCGACGAGAGTGGGCCTGGCAGGGTTCGAACCTGCGACCGACCGGTTATGAGCCGGCTGCTCTAACCGCTGAGCTACAGGCCCGGTGACGAAAACGCCCGGTCGTCCGGGCGCTGGAAGCGGGCAACGGGGCTCGAACCCGTGATGACAGCTTGGAAGGCTGTTGTGTTACCGCTACACCATGCCCGCGTCATCCTAATGTTACCCGAACCTCGCCCGCTTGACAATAGGTTTTTCGCGGTGGGCGAGCCCCCCAGCGCGGGCAGGAACAGCCCGGCCCGCGCCCCCGGCGCGCCAGACTCACCCTTGCAACCCGGCGCAGGCGTGCTATAATTCGCCCCGCTTGACACCGAGGAGAAAGACTCAACATGTCCGTACAAGACGCACTGCAATTTATCCAGATTTTGACCTCCGTGGCCCTGATCGTCGTGATCGTCCTCCAGGCTCAAGGCCAGGGGCTGGGCGGTCTGTTCGGCGGTTCGGACAGCATGGGGATTACCAAAACTCGCCGCGGCCTGGAAAAAACCCTGTTCCAGATCACGGTCGGGCTGTCGGTCGCGTTTTTGGCCAATGCCATCATCCAGTTGCTGATTCAGAAGATCTAACCGGCCCGCGCAGACCAGCAAACCAATCACGATCACATGGGGGGTGTTCTGCATGCGTGCAGGACACCTCGTTGTGTTTCAGGAGGAGATTATGCTGAAGGGACTACGCTGGCCGTTTCTGGCCCTGGTGATGGCGAGCATCGTGATGGCGCTGGCGCTGATCACCCAGCCCGACGAGACGCCCCAGGCCGCCCAGGCAGCGCCCACCGCCACCCCTGCGCCGGCTGATGCATCCCCGCAACCCTCGCCCCAGCCCACCCTCGACACCCAGCCGCTGCCGCCCAATCCAACGCCGGTCCCGCCCGAATCGATCCTGGTCGAGGCGCTGATCGGCCGCATCAGCAAGCTCAACCCGCTGCTGGCGACATACAACCCGGTCGATCGCGACATCACCTCGCTCATCTTCGAGGGGCTGACCGCCTCCAACGAATACGGCGAGATTGTGCCCGACCTGGCCGAATCCTGGACGATCTCGCGCGACGGCCTGCAATACATTGTGGCCCTGCGCCAGGACATTCTATGGCAGGACGGCATTCCCTTCACGGCGGAGGACGTCGCGTTCACGTTCGACCTGCTGAGCAACCCCCTCTTCCCCGGCGCACCAGAGCTCCACGAATTCTGGCGCACGGTCGAGGTCGAGGCGCTGGACCAGTTCCTGGTGCGCTTCCGCCTGACCCAGCCGCTGGCCTCGTTCCTCGACCAGCTCCGGATCGGAATCGTCCCGGCGCATGCGCTGCGCGGCGCGCCCGTCGAGGAGTTGGGGCAGCACCGGTTCAACCTGGCGCCGATCGGCACCGGCCCGTACCAGATCGAGACGCTCACCGCCTCGGAGGGCGAGATCGACGGCATCCAACTGCGCGCTGCCCCGGTCTACCGCCAGCGTCCCGAAGGCGTCGAGGGTTTCGCGCTCGACCGGATCGTCTTTCGCACCTATCCCAACTTCCAGGCCGCGCTGGACGCGTACAACGCGGGCGAGGTGAACAGTATCGGGCGCGTGCCGCCGGCGCGGCAGGAACAGGCCCAGCAGGTTCCTGGTCTCAGTCTGTACACAGCCATCGAGCCGCACGTCGGCGTGCTGATCTACAACTGGCAGCGCGATTCGGTCTGGTTCCTGCGCAACCAGCGCGTGCGTCTGGCGCTGGCCCACGCCGTGGACCGGGCGGCCCTGGTCGCCACGCACCTGGGCGGGCGGGCGATTCTGGCCGACAGCCCACTGCTGCCCAACTCGTGGGCCTACCGGCCCGGCGACTGGCCGGCCTATGATCTGGCCCAGGCGCAGGCTGTCCTGGAGACGGCGCGGGCGGTGCTGGACTCGCCGCCCGCCCCGCCCGAAAGCGAGGCGGAGCCCGCGGCGGGCGAAGCCGCCGCGGACGCTGCTCCCGAAGGCTCGAGCGAGGGTGAGCCCCCCGCGGAAGGTGCGGATGAGCCTTCCACTGAGGCCGCCGCTGAAGACGCGCCCGCGCCTGAAGGCGAGAGCCAGCCGCCCGCGGAGGGCGAGGGAGAGCCGCCTGCCGAGCCCGCTGAGGAAGCCACCGAAGAACTACCCGCGCCCGAAGCGCCGCCCGTACTGGCGATCACCATCCTGACGCCGGACGATCCGGCGCTGGGCGCGCTGGCGCAAGACGTCGCGGCGAGCTGGAGCCAGCTTGGCTTCACCACCGCGGTCGAGACGGTGGACGCGGCGACGTTACAGAGCCGCCTGGAAGCTGGCGATTTCGACGCGGCGCTGGTCGAGCTCAGCTTCGAGCCGAACGCCGACCCCGACCCGTATGTCTTCTGGCACCAGGGACAGGCCGAGGACGGCCAGAACTTCGGCGGCATGGACGACCGGCGCGTGAGCGAAGCGCTGGAAGCGGCCCGCCGCGAGCCTTACGGGATCAACCGCGTCGCGCATTACGAGCGCTTCCAGGAGCTATTCGCCGAGCGCGCGCCGGCCATCGTGCTCTACTACCCGCTGTACATCTACGCCACCGACGCCCGGCTGGAGGGCGTCCAGATCGCGTTCATGAGCGCGCCCAGCGACCGGTTCCGGACGGTCCAGGACTGGCGCTTCAGCGGGTGATCGGGCCGGGCTGTATCCGATTTTTGGATTCAGTCTTGACAGGCGGCGCAAGCACGTTACAATGACATACACAGCGCCGAAGTGGCGGAATTGGCAGACGCGCTACGTTCAGGGCGTAGTCCTCTTACGGGGGTGTGGGTTCGACTCCCACCTTCGGCACCAGAGACCCAGGTTGCACACCAGCCTGGGTTTTTTCATTGCCCGGATCGGTGCGTTGTGGTACGTTTGATACCGAGGAACAAACCGTGACCGACGAGCTTAGCACCGACACCGCGCCGCCCCGGCCTCCGCGCCGCGAGCGTCCCCAGCAGATCTCCAGCCTGCAGATCGTATTCGCGGCGATTTTGTCGATCGGCCTGCTGCTGGTGATCAATTTCAGCGGGCGCATCGCGCGCGGCCAGCAGATGGACAACGAGCGCCAGCGGCTCCAGGCGACGATCGACGTGCTGGCGACGCAGCACATCGACCTGCTCAAGCAGCGCGACTACGCCTCCAGCGAGACCTACATCGAGCAGTGGGCGCACACCGAAGGCAAGCTGGTCCGCGAGGGCGAGGTGCTGGTCATCCCGGTGCCGGTGGGTGACGAGCTGACCACGCCCACACCACCCCCGCCGGTCTTCGTCAGCGCGCCCCCCTCCGAGCCGGAAACACCCAACTGGCACCTGTGGTGGAACCTGTTTTTCGACGGCGAGCCGCCCTTCTAGGCCCAGCAGAGGACCGGTGACCATGCCCACCCTGCACACCTTTTCGATTGTGGCCCACGACCCCGCCGCGCGGGCATGGGGCGTCGCTGTGGCGAGCAAATTCCTGGCGGCGGGCGCGCTGGTGAACTGGGCCCGCGCCGGGGCGGGCGCGGTGGCGACCCAGGCCTTCGCCAGGGTCAGCTTTGGCCCTGCCGGGCTGGAGCTGATGGCGGGCGGGCTGAGCGCCCAGGAGACGCTCGACCGCCTGCTGCGCGACGATCCCCTGCGGGACCGGCGGCAGGTGGCCTGCGTGGATGCCCAGGGCCGCAGCGCGGCGTTCACCGGCGCAGGGTGTTTTGCCTGGGCGGGGCACCGGGCCGGGCCAGGCTACACCTGCCAGGGCAACATCCTGACCGGGCCGGAGACGCTCGACGCGATGGCCACCGCGTTCGAGTCCGCGCCCGGCGACCTGGGCGCGCGGCTGGTCGCCGCGCTGGCAGCCGGCGACGCCGCCGGGGGCGACCGGCGCGGCAAACAATCGGCGGCGGTGCTGGTCGTCACGCCGGGCGGCGGCTACGGCGGCGACAACGATCGCTACCTCGACCTGCGCGTGGACGACGATCCGGACCCGGTCGGGCGGCTGGCCGGGCTGCTCAAGCTGCACCAGCTCTACTTCGGCCAGACCGACCCGGCGCGCCGGATCCCCATCGACGCGGCGCTGGCGCGCGAGCTTCAGGCGCTGCTGGCCCGGCAGGGCTATTACCAGGGACCGGTCGACGGCGCGTGGGACGGCCCGACCATCGATGCGTTCTGGGCCTTCGTGGGTACCGAAAACCTGGAGGAACGCTGGACGCCCGCCGACGCTGGCCGCCTCGACCCCGTGATTCTCGACTTCATCCGCGAGCGCTTCTAACATGACACGCCCGCTCATCGCGCTGATCGGGGCGCCGGATTGGGCAGGCCGGATCGCGGCTCTGCTGCGCGATCACGGTTTCGACGTGCTGCCGTGCGACGACCGCGCGCGCCTGGTAGAGCAGCTCGCCGACTGGCACGCGGCCCTGGCGCTGGTCGATGGCACATTGTCCGACTGGCCCGGCCGGGTGGCGCGCATCAAGACCGACCAGGCCACGCGCCGGATCCCCGTCCTGGTGATCGCGCGCGATCTGGATCCGGACCGGGCGGCGGGGGCGGGCGCGGATGGCGTGCTCGCGCCGGACAGTCCGGACGGCGACTGGTTGGACCGGATCGGCGGGCTGGCGCGCGGGCTGGACCCGGCCGCGGCGGAGGCGCTCGCCCGCCAGTGCGGGGACGATTTGCCGCCGCTGGCCCGGCTGGGCGTGGAGCGCTTCAACGCGGGCGCCTACTACGCCCAGCACGACGCTTTGGAAGAGCTGTGGATGATCGAGAACGGCCCGGTGCGCGAGCTTTACCGGGCGATCTTGCAGGTGGGCGTGGCCTACTACCACATCACGCGTGGCAACCACGCCGGGGCGCTCAAAATGCTGCGCCGCAGCGTGCAGTGGCTGGCGATCCTGCCGGACGTGTGCCAGGGGGTGGATGTGCGCCGCCTGGAAGCGGACGCGGCGCGCGTGCGCCAGGAACTCGAAGCGATGGACCCGGCGGCCATCGCTTCTTTCGACCGGACGCTGCTGCAGCCTGTCCGGTTGATCTCAGATGATCGACCTAACTAGCCCGTACGGCGCGGCTAGGGCAGGTCGTGCGGGCGGATGACGGCGACGTAATCGCCGCTGTTGGCCGGGATGGTGATCTCCGTCACCGGGGCACCGGCCCGGTCGACGTACCCTTCGGAGACCGCCAGCGTCACCGGGGCGTCGCTCCAGTTCAGATAAACGATGCCGCCCTGGTGCTGCCGGGTCCACACGTTCGGCTGGATCTCCTGAGCCGGGCCTGTGTGCCAGCCCAACACCTGCTGCATCCCCGCGTAGTAGCCCTCCGGCAGCGGGTCCGCGGTTTGCCCGGCGTGCGGGCCGAAAAACGAGTTGTCGCCGCGCGCGATCAGGTAGGCCATATACGCGTTGCGCACGTGCTCTTCGACGCGGTTGTCCATCGGGATGATCGACTTGACCATCGTCACGCGGCCCTGCTCGCCAAACCAGATCAGGCGGCGCAGCACCTTGAGGCTGTCGGCCTTCAGATACGCATCGGTCAGATCGACGTGGGGGAATCGCTCGGCCATCAGCCCATCGATATTCGCGAACACATCCCGGAACGCGTTCTCGTCGGCCAGCGATCCGTTGTTGGCCATGACATGAATATCGGGGGCCAGCTCCTTGACGCGCCGGAAGAAGTGCATCGCCGCCTGGCGATATTCCTCTTCCGACTGCGGGAAGGGCGCGTCCCATCCCGTACTGGGCGTGAAAATGCCCTGCATGAAGATCGCGTTGTCGATGCCGACCCACATGTTGGCATACGGGTACGGCTCGCCGGTGGCCGGATTGGCAAACAGCCGCTTGCGCACGTACTCGTTGATCCAGAAGTTGATGAACCGGTCGTCACCGATGTTCACGGCCTGGCGCGGGCCATTCGGCTCGTCGGCGAACGCCACCACCGGCTGGCCGCCCGCCGTGATCAGCATCGAAGGACGCCCCGCTGCGATCTCGGCGTCGTTGTAGGCCACGAATTCGTTCCACGGGAACCAGGCATAGTCGTATTGATCGTGATAGCTGAACAGTGTCACGCGACCCTGCGGAATCTTCAGGGCTTCGGGCTGCATCTGCGACGCAAATCTGACGGTATTCTGGGGCATGAAGACCAGGGCGCCCAGCCCCGGCAGATCGGCCGAATTCGGCCAGCCGAAAATGAAGCCGCGCTCGGTGTTCATCACCCACCGGTTGGACGTTGCCGCGGCCCGAGTAGGCGCGACGGGCCTCTCATAACTGGCGCCGGTGTCCACTAGGCCAAAGAGCGCCATTCCACCTACCATCGCGATCAGGATTGCACGTAAAGCCGTTATCACACTGCCACCTCGCCTGGATTTTAAGGTTACCGATAACACAAAGATGATCCTGGCTTGCCTGAAGATTGTAGCCGAATCGCGCCAGGGCAACCACCTTTTGTGGCATAGTGTAGGTGAGTCGTGCGGTTCGTGCTGCGGATTTGCCCCTCAAACGCCTCATTCCCGCGGCATGATCGAGATGGCCGGTTGAGATAGATCAACCATGCTGACTGCGCTACAATAACGCCGTAACCAGGCATGGGAAGGACTAACCAGGATGATCCGACGCGAAGAACCCGACTCCATCTGGCTGATTCACCAGGCCGCCCACGCGTTCATTTCGGGCCAAATCGCCGGGCACTGGATCGGGCAGGGGACCTCGACCCTGTCGCTGCACGAGGAGTTGGTCATCGCCGCCACCAATCACGACGCCGGGTGGGCGCGCGCCGAGCGTTCCCCACAAATCAATCCCCAAGGCCAGCCGCGCACCTTCACCGAGATGGACATGGACGATCACTTCGGCATCTGGACCGACAGCATACAGGCCGTCTTCGTCCAGAACCGCTATGCGGGCCTGCTCACCAGCCTGCACTGCTCGGACCTCTACGAAAAGCGGCTGCGCTTCCTGGCCGATCCGCCGCCAGCCCGCAGCCGGATTCATGCGTTTCTCGAGGAGCGCCGGGCGTGGGAGAAACAGACGATCGCCGCCCTGTCCAGCCATCCGCGCTACGCCCTGGCGGTCGAGGAACAGGCCCTGCTGTGCAACCTGCGCCTGCTGCAGGTGTGGGATTATCTGTCGCTGGTGGTCTGCATGCGCCCCGTCCACGAGCAAACGCTCGAAGATGTGCCGGTCGGCGGCGGCGAGCGCGTACTGCTGCGGATTGCGGGCAATGGGCCGCGCGGCATGACGCTCGACCCCTTCCCGTTGGATCGACCGCTGACGCTGTGGATCGATGCGCGGCAACTGCCCGGCGTGCCGTTCGACAGCGACGAGGCGCTGCGCCGCGCGCTGGATAGCGTGCCTTACAAGCCGCTGGTATTTGAGATTGGCCCGGCTAGTTAGCCCGATGCAGGAGGGTGTGATGATCGGAAGAACCAACCTCAAAGTGCTGGTGCTGGACACGGACTATTACGCCCGGCAGGCGATCAACAGCTATCTGGCCTGGGACCGGCGCACGCGCGTGGTGCATCTGGCCGAGACCATGCAGTCCGTGGTCGAGTACGTGCGCCGGGTGCCGGACACCGAATGGCCGGATGTCGTGCTGCTGGACGCGCTGGCCGCCGATACGCCGAATGAGCTGGCGGAGCTGGTCAAGCACATCGAGGACACGATCCCCAACGTCATGACGCTCGTGCTCGACCGGAAACTGAACATGGACACGCTGCGTGCGTGCGTGAAAGCGCGCGTCAACGGGTACCTGCTGCGCGACGAGCTGCGCATCCGTATCGCCTGGGCGATCGTGTGGGCTCAGGCGCACGATTTCATCGTGACCCAGAGCGTGAAGGACGCGCTCAAGGACGAGTTCGAAGACCGGCTGTTCCGCGCCCGCGTGGTGCCGGATCGCCGCACCTATCCCGAACTGACCGAGCGCATCCGCCAGGCGCTGCAGCTATGCGTGGTCGAAGGCATGTCCGCCGAGCTGGCCGCCGACGAAATGGGGATCAGCCCGCACACCGTGCGAAGCTATATCAAGCAGGGCTACCGCATCCTGGAAACGTATGACGATACGATCTACCCGCCCGACATGAGCCCGCAGGAACGGGCGTTCATGCGGTTTACGGCGCTGGTAGAGGACGAGAAGACGGGCCAGCCCGCAAGCGAGCCTCCCACATCCTAGACTCGAGACTGCGCGATTGGGATGGAATTGCGCGCGGTTTTTGTCATAATCTTACACAGTCCTACACACGCCGGTCGAACGGACGGATCAGCGCGCAATATATCGACCGCCGTTGATGCAAAATGCCTCTTGGCGCGGAAAATGGCTCCATTTGTCACGGGGGTGAAGTGGAAACGGCGGTGGAGATCGAGTATTATATCTGACGAATTTTTAGAAAATAGAACGCTTATCGTCGGACAGCACAGGCAGCAAGCGCGGCACTTTGCGCGAGTCCGTTCCCGGCTAGAGGGGGGGAGCGACTGCTGACGCATTCGGTCATCGCTTGCTGCTTGGTTGTTATTCGATTGGAGACCACGCCATGATCGCAGAAATCGGCATCATCGCCACTGGCCTGGCATTCGTGGCGGCAGCCTACGCCATCGTCGCGGCGCTGGTGGGCATGTCGGCCCGCCGCGATGCGCTGGTGACCAGCGCTCGCAACGCGGCCATCGCGACCTTCCCCCTGCTGACCGGGTCGTGTGGGCTGCTGGTCTACGCCATGCTCGACCACGACTACAGCATCGCGTACGTCTGGCAAACCACCGACAATAACACGCCCGCCTTCTACCTGGTCACCGGGCTGTGGGGAAGCCAGGCCGGGTCGCTGTTGTTCTGGTCGTGGTTGATGAGCGGTTTCACCTTCGCCGCCCTGCTGCTCAACTGGCGTTCCGAGCGCCGCTTGATGCCGGTCGTCATCGCGGTGACGATGGCCACGCTCGGCTTCTTTCTGATCCTGAACAACTTCATCGAGAACCCCTTCGAACGTTATTGGGTCACGCCGGAGACAGGCCGCATCCAACCGGCGCTGTTCGCGCCCGATGGGGCCGAAGTCTTTCACCCGGCGGACGGTAACGGGCTGAACCCGCTGCTGCGCCACCTGGGCATGGTGATTCACCCGCCGATGCTCTACCTGGGCTTCGTCGGCTTCACCATCCCGTTCGCGTTCGCCTTTGCCGCGCTGGCAACCGGGCAGCTCGGCTCCGGCTGGCTGCGCGCCACGCGCCGCTGGGCGCTGGTCGCCTGGCTGTTCCTCAGTCTGGGGCTGCTGCTCGGCGGGCGCTGGGCGTATGACGTGCTCGGCTGGGGCGGCTATTGGGGCTGGGACCCGGTCGAGAACGCGGCGCTGCTTCCCTGGCTAACCGGCACCGCTTTCCTGCACAGCGCCGTCGTGCAAGAAAAGCGCGGGATGCTCAAATTCTGGAACATGCTGCTGATCATCACGACCTTCCTGCTGGTGGTGCTGGGCACCTTTGCCACGCGCAGCGGGGTCGTCAGCAGCGTACACAGCTTCGCCGAATCCGAGATCGGGCTGCCGATGTTCACCTTCCTCGGCCTGTCGATGCTGGTGAGCGTGGCGCTGCTGGCCTGGCGCCAGGAGCGCGGCGACCTGCGCGGCGCGGACGAGCTCGACTCGGTGTTCAGCCGCGAGAGCTTCTTCCTGCTCAACAACTGGATGTTCCTGGGCCTGACGGTCGTGGTGCTGTGGGGGTCGTGGGCCGAAGCGATCACGACGATCCTGGTCGACCTGGGCCTGCGCGACACCATCATCAACCTGGGGCCGGATTATTACCCGCCGGTCGTGCGCCCGTTCCTGATGGGCATCTTCATCCTGATGGGCATCGCGCCGCTGGCCGCGTGGCGCCGGACCACCGCCGAGCGCCTGGGCCGCTCGCTGATCGTGCCGACCGCGCTGGCCGTGGCGCTGATGGCTTACCTGGTCGCCACCGGCACCGACAGCCCGTGGGCGCTGCTGGGCTACGGCCTGGTCACCTTCGCCGGCGCCGCCACCCTGGTCGAGATCTGGAAGGGCATGGCGGCGCGGCACCGCCGGGGCGAGAACTACCTCGCCGCGCTGCTGGCGCTGGTCCGGCGCGACCGGCGGCGCTATGGCGGCTACTTCATCCACCTGGGTATGGTCGTCATGGGCATCGGCATCATCGGCAGCTCGGGTTTCCAGAAGACGACGATGCAAACGCTCAACGTGGGCGAGCGTCTGGCGCTGGGCCACTACGAGCTGCAACACAACGGGCTGTACGAAGCCCAGGCCGAAGATGGCCGCACCATGATCGTCGCCCGGATGTCGGTGTACAAGGATGGCGAGCTGGTCGCCAACGTGCGCCCGCGGCGCGACATCTTCATGACGACCGATCCCGCGACAGGGATGCCCGCGCCGGGCACCAACATGAGCATTCCCGGCAACTACAGCACGGTCGCCGAGGACTTCTACGCGATCATCACGCACTGGACGGGCAACACGGTCACCTTCCGCGCCTACCTGAACCCGCTGATCAGTTTCGTGTGGATGGGCGGCATCGTCCTGATCCTGGGGACAATGGTGGCGCTATGGCCGTCACGCCAGCCGGACGCGGTCGCGCGCAAGCTGGCGGTGCCGCCCGAGTCGGTCGGCGCGCGCGCCGGGGGAGGTGACTAGATGCTGCCACGAACGAGCATGAAAACCGGCCTGCTGGCCGGGCTGGCCGTCCTGCTGGCGCTGCTGGCGCCGCTGATGGTCGACGTCGCGCCGGCGCGCGCCCAGGACGGCGAGTTCGAGTTGCCGCCCGGCGTCACCTGGGACCAGGTCAATTCGATCGCCCACCGGATGTACTGCGACGTGTGCGAGGGCATCCCGCTGGACGAGTGCGAGAGCGTGACCTGCCGCCTGTGGCGCGAGGAGATCGCGCGGATGTTGGGCGATGGCCAGACTCAGGACGAGATCATGGATTATTTCGTCGAGCGCTACGGCGCGGACGTGGCCTCGCTGCCGCGCAGCACCACCGACCGCATCCTGGCGTTTGCCGTTCCGGCGGCCATCGTGCTGATCATCGGCCTGATCGGCGCGCTGCAGGTGCGCCAGTTTCGCCGGCGCGGCCGCCAGACCGGCGAGATCGTCCGCCGCTCGGGGAGCGGCTTGCAGGCGCGCCCGGTGCCGGAGGATGTCGATCCGGCCTATCTAGAACGTTTGGAACGCGAGTTAGAGGGTCTTGAATCATGAGCGAGAACCAGTTGACTGAACACCCACCGCAGCAGACCGATCTGCCCGATTGGTTGGAACAGGCCGCCGGCGGCCCGCCGCGCGAAGGGGCCGAACCGGTCCAGCAGCGCTTTTCGGCGTTCGGCGTCACCGCCATGCTGATCATCGTGGGCCTGCTCTTCGTCATCGGGTACGCGCTCTACCAGCGCAACCAGTCCACCCCGACGGAAGGCCCGGCGCCGGAGTTCAGCGTGACGGTGTTCGATATCGAGCAGTTGAACCGCCGGGGCGAGCGCTTGAATCTGGCCGATTTTCGGGGTAACGTCGTGGTGGTCAATTTCTGGGCCAGCTACTGCCTGCCCTGCCGCGACGAAGCGCCCGTGTTCGAGCGCGTCTGGCGCGAGTACCAGGATCAGGGCGTGGTGTTCCTGGGCATCAATACCGACGACATCGAGCGCGACGCCGTGGCCTACATGGCCGAATTCGACATCACCTATCCCAACGCACCGGATCGGGGAGGCCGCATCGAAGACCAGTACCGCATCACCGGCATTCCAGAGACGTTCGTGATCAACGCCGAAGGGGAAATTACCTGGCACATTCCAGCTCCGGCCAGCGAGCGGGAGTTGCGCGCCGAGATCGAGCGCGCCTTGCAGAGCTGATGCGTACTCAAAGTGAAGTCTATCGATGTCTGTAACGAGCCTGATCATCGCAGTCGTCCTGGTGGGAACGGTCGTCTTCGTGGCCCTGCTTCCTCTGCTCGAACGCAAGCCCGCCCCCACCCAAAAACGCAATTCGGGGCGCGGCACCGTGCGCCAAAACCAGGCCATCGAAAT
The DNA here is from genome assembly GCA_040767355.1 of Aggregatilineaceae bacterium. GTDB lineage: Bacteria > Chloroflexota > Anaerolineae > Aggregatilineales > Aggregatilineaceae > LM3-B42. Next base: position 323,106 of record JAXGOS010000003.1, read on the forward strand.
CCTGTGGGATGAAAAAATGCGCGTCCTGCGAGCCATCCGCGACCTGGACTTTGATTACGATATGGATAAGCTGCCCGATTCCACGTACGCAGCCCAGCGCGTGCACCTGATCCGGCTGGCCTGGGCGATCACCCAGCGCCTGGACGAGCTGGAGGCCGAGGTGGCGGTGCAGGACGCCCGGATCGAGGAAGCCGTCGCCGCGTTCCGCCAATCAAACGCGGTGGCCAAAGCTAAATGAAGCTGGTTCGCCTTCAACACTGTGAAGACCGGATTGTATTCTATGCGTGATTCGACTGTTCATCGATTGTGGTTTGTCGTCGCCCTGGCGGCGGCCCTGGCGCTGAGCGCGTGCGGCGTCAATATGTCCGGCGAGCCGAAAGTCGTCGACGAGATCGAGATTCTGCCGCAGCCCACCGCGCTCCCCACCCAGACTCCGGACCCCACGAGCCAGGACGCCGTTCCAGCGGAGGAGGCCGGGCCGGAAGCCACCGCGCCCGCCGCGGAATCGGCGGGGCCGGCGGGAGATGTGCTCGCCAACCTGGACGGCGCCGATTTCGACCAGGGTCGCCAGATCTATCTGGCCGAGTGCGCCTCGTGCCACGGCGCGGCGGAGGGCGTGGGGCCGTCGCTGGGCGGCATGGCCGAGCGCGCCGCTACGCGCGTCGAGGGCCAGTCCGCCGCGGATTACCTGTACCAGTCCATCGTCGAGCCGGCAGCCTACGTCGTCGAGGGCTACCAGAACATCATGCCAGCCACCTATGCCGACGAACTCAGCGAGCAGGAGATCAACAGCCTGGTCAAATTCATGCTGGAGTTCACCGTCGAGTCCATGATGGCCGGAACCGGGGCGGATCAGGCCGTCGTCACGCCCGCTGACGACGCCGAGGCAGCCGCCGAGGACGCCGCGCCGGAAGAAACGCTGACCGTCCGGGGCCGGCTGGTGAAGGGCACCATCGACGGCGACTCGCTGCCCGGCGGCCTGCCGCTGGACCTGTACGCATTGGATCCCCACGGCGAGTTGATCGACATCTACGAGACGACGTCGACGGACGACAACACGTTCGAGTTCACCAACGTGGCCCGTGGAACCGGGTATATCTATCTGGTGCAGACGAACTACGCCGACGTTCCCCAGGGCGCTCAGATCCCGGCCATTCAGGGCAACGAGCAGACCATCGATACCGAAATCATCCTCTACGAGCGCACCACCGACCGGTCATCGGTGGCGGTGCGTTGGGCGCAGATGCTCATCAACTACGCGCCGATCAACGAGTTCGGCCTGGAGGTCTGGCTGCGGCTGGAGCTGGCGAACACCGGCGATGAGATCGTGGCCACCGACGAGATGGCAGCCAACAACTGGCCCGTCTCGGTCGAACTGGAGCTGCCGGTCGGCGCGTTCGGCATCCAGCCCATGCAGACCGAAGGCAGCCAGCGCTATGAAGTGATCGTCGAAGACGGCGTGCCCGTCGTCAAAGACACGTGGCCGCTGCGCCCGGGGCAAACCCACTCGATCACGGTGGCGTATTACCTGCCGTACACCGACGGGGCTGTGCTCGAACAGAGTTTTGGCTACCCGGTCCTCGACGCGACGGTGCTGCTGCCCAACGATACGGTCACCTTCGCCAGCGACCAGCTCGACGTCGAAGGCGACTGGCGCTACCGGGTCATGGCGGGCGGGGCGCGCGTCAGCGAGCTGGCGCCGGGCGAGGAGATCGACCCGGAGCGCGATTTTTCGCTGGTGAAGGCGCACGACCTGCTCCAGCCGCTGCGGGCGGACGATCGCCTGGCCTTCGAGCTGATCGGTAGGCCGACCCGCACGCTCGACGTGATGGCGACCGACAGCCAGTCCGGCGACTCCGACACGGACCCTCTGCCCTACATCCTGGCCGGGGCCGGCCTGGCGGTGATCGCCCTGGCGGGCGTGCTGTGGTGGCGCCAGCGTGGCGCGCCCCAGGCTCCGGTCGATACGTGGCAGCCGCCCGATGAGTCGGCGGGCAAAGAGGTGCTCCTGAAGACCATCGCGGACCTGGACAACGCCTACGAAGCCGGTTTCATGGACGAAGAAACCTATCTGCGGCGGCGGGCGGTGCTCAAAGAGCGCCTGCTCCCGCTGCTGGATGACGACGAAGCCTAGCGCCTCACGACAGGCTGCGAGCGGTCGCAGCCTGTCCGCCATAGCAGTTAAACGCCGATGATCGAAGTCGCAACCTGATCAAAACCTTTGAGCTGGAACCCCGTCCTGCGCGGGCTGGATCTGGACGTGGAGCGCGGCCAGTTCCTGACGCTGTTGGGACCCAACGGCTCCGGCAAGACGACGCTGCTGCGCATCCTGGCGGCGCTGTCGCGCCCCACGGGCGGTACGGTGCGCATCGGCGGCTGGGATCTACCCGCCGAGGCCGATTTCGTGCAGGCCTGGCTCGGCGTGGTGAGCCATTTGCCCTGCTGTACGACACGCTCACCGCCGAGGAAAACCTGCTGCTCTTCGCGCGGCTGTACGGCCTACCCGCCGATCAGCGCCGCCGCCGGATGCCATCCTGGCGCGCGTCGGGCTGGCACGCCGGGCGCCAGGACGTGGTGCGGACCTTCGGCCAGGGCATGCAGCAGCGGCTGGCGATCGCGCGCGCTATCCTGCACGATCCGGCGATCCTGCTGCTGGACGAGCCGTACACCGGCCTGGACCAGGACGCCGCCGCGCTGCTCGATACGCTGCTGCGCGAGGTGGCGGTCAGCGGGCGCACGGTGGTGATGACGACGCACGATCTGCGCCGGGGGCACGCCCTGGCCGACCGGATCGCGATCCTCAGCCGGGGCAAGATCGCGCTGGATGCCCCGTGCGCGGAGGTCGATCCCGACGCGCTGCCCGCGCTGTATTCCGACGTGACAGGAGCAGCGACCACACGATGAGCGTCGAACCGACCGCCACCCCCGACAAGGCCCAGGCTCAGGCCCCGGCGCGCGCCGCCCGGCGGCGCCCGGTGACGCCGTACTGGCAGGCCGTGGGCGCCATCGCGTGGAAGGACCTGCGCGCCGAGATCCGCAGTCGCGAGCTGATCAACTCGATGGTCCTTTTCACGCTGATGACCGTCATGGTCTTCAGCCTGGCCCTGGAGCTGGACTCCGACGCCCGCCAGAACGTGGTGGCCGGCGTGCTGTGGGTGACGGTCGTCTTCGCCGGGATGCTGGGGTTCAGCCGCAGCCTGGCTTCCGAGCAAGATCGCGGCAGCCTGGACGCGCTGCTGCTGGCGCCCATCGATCGCAGCGCGCTCTTTTTCGGCAAGATGATCGGCAATCTGCTGTTCGTGCTGGTGATCGCCTTCGTCTTGATGCTGCTGCTCACGGTGATGTTCAACGTCAGCCTGATCAAGCCGCTGCTGATCGTGATGGTGCTGCTGGGCAGTGTCGGCTTCACCACCATCGGCACGCTGATCGCCAGCATGAGCGTGCACGCCCGCGCGCGCGAAACGCTGCTGCCGATCTTGCTGCTGCCGGTGTCGCTGCCGGTGTTGATCAGCGCCGTGCGAGGCAGCGCGGCCATCCTGAACGGCATGCCGTCCGAGGACTGGCTGCCGTGGATCCAGTTGCTGGCCGTGGCCGATGTGATTTTCCTGGCGGGGGCGTACAGCCTGTTCGATTACATTGTCGAAGAGTGACCATCTGGAATAAACACGGGTTACGTATACAATATTGAAGACAACACCGAACAGCGCAACCTGACCGCGCGTTCACATGCTGAGGAATCGTCCGCATCGTTTGATCGAGGAGCAGATCGTCATGGCTTATTCTCCACAACGCACGCGCGCCCTGCAGGGCCTGACGGTGGCGGCAGTCATCCTGTTCGCCATCGCCCTCTACCTGGCGCTGTTCTGGGTCGGGCCGGAACGCACGCAGGGCGAAGTCCAGCGCGTATTCTACGTGCACCTGGGATCGTTCCTGGGCGCGTTTCTCTCCTTCACGGCCACCGTCGTGGCCGGGATCGCCTACCTGCGCACGCGCAACGCCAAATGGGACACGCTCGGCCTGGCCAGCGTCGAGATCGGGCTGGGGCTGTCCGCCATTACCGTGATCACCGGCATGACCTGGGCCAAGCCGATCTGGAATACGTGGTGGACCTGGGACCCGCGCCTGACCAGTGTGGCGATCATGTGGCTGGCCTACGCCGCCTATCTCATGCTGCGCTCGGGCATCGAAGACCCGGAGCGCCAGCGGCGGTTCGCGGCGGTATACGGGATCATCGCCTTTGCCAGCGTGCTGTTCACGATCATCATCGTGCGCATCCGCCCCGATACCATTCACCCGGTCGTGGCCGGGCCGACCCAGGCCGATCCGACCGGCAGTTTCGACGTGACCGATCGTATTCGCGATACCCTGTTCTTCAACCTGTTCACCTTCGCTGTCATCACGGCTGTGTTGATCTGGCATCGCATCCGGCTCGAAAACCTGGTCCAGCGGGTGTCACGGCGCAAGATGGAAGTGCTCGCGGAGCTGTAGTCAGTAAGGACAATGTGATGCCTGACAATATCGAGTATATGTACATGGGCTACGCCGCCATGGCGATCATCATGGTCGCGATGATCGGCTGGATTTACTGGCGCTATCGCCTGGCAGCCCGTGAAGAGCAACTGGTGGAGCAGTTCGAAGCGGAAGAACGCGCCGAGCGCGCCGCCGCGGCGCGGGCGACGTCGCGCCCGGCTCCCGATCCGGGCACCGAGACGCCGGCGGTCGTGGCGAATTCGCCGCTCTCCGAAGAATCCTGATGCGCCGATAAGACAGGGGCGCGCGCTGCGCCCCTGTGCTGTGTGTTGTGTCGGTGTGCCGCGCCCCGGCCCATCACGCCAGGACAAATGACTGGTGCAGCTCCGGCACATCGACCTGCTCGTACCCGGCCTGTGATTGCAGCGCCGATTGGAGCGCCAGCGCGGGCGCCTCTTCGCCGTGGACCAGGAACGTGCGGCGCGGCTTCTTGGTGATGGCCTCCGCCCAGGCGAGCAGCTCATTGCGGTCGGCGTGGCCCGAAAAACCGTTGAGCACCTCGACATTGGCTTTGAGCTGGTACTCCTCGCCGAAGATGCGCACCTCCGGCTCGCGCTCGACCAGCCGGCGGCCCAGCGTATCGGGCGCCTGCCACCCCACGATCAGAATGGTGTTGGCCGGGTCTTCGATCCGGTTGCGTAGATGGTGCAGGATGCGCCCCGTCTCGGCCATGCCGCTGGCGCTGATGACGATGAACGGCTCGCGCAGGAAGTTCAGCTCTTTGCTCTGCTCGACCGAGCGCGTATAACGCAGCGAATCGAACCCAAACGGATCGCCCTCCGCCAGCATGAATTTGCGGATCTCGTCGTCATACGCCTCCGGATGGAGTCGAAAGACAGACGTCACGTTGATCGCCAGCGGGCTGTCGACGAATACGGGCAGGGGCGGGATATCGCGCTGGACCATCAGCTTGTTCAGCGAATACACCAACTGCTGCGTGCGCCCGACGGCGAAGGAAGGGATGATCAGGGCGCCGCCGCGTTTGTACGTGTCGTTGACGATTTTCTCCAGCTTGCCCTCCGACACCATGTACGGTTCGTGCGTGCCGTCGCCATACGTGCTCTCCAGAATCAGCACGTCGGCGTGATCGACCTGCTCCGGATCGCGGATGATCGGGATGCCCTCGCGGCCCAGGTCGCCGCTGAAGACCAGGCGCACGTCGCGCCCGGCGTCGCGGTCTTCGATATCGAGCACGACGATCGCGCTGCCGAGCATGTGGCCCGCATCCAGAAACGTCACGGTGACGCCGGGCGCCACTTCGCGCGGGCGGTGGTAGCCGATGGCGTTGAAATACTCCAGGCTGTTGACGGCATCCTCGACCGTGTACAGCGGGTCGATCGGCGGTTGGTCCTTGCGCGCGCGCTTTTTGTTGACGAACTCAGCGTCGCGCTCCTGGATGTTGCCGCTGTCCATGAGCATCATCGAGCACAGGTCGCGCGTGGCGAAGGTGCAGAAGATATCGCCCCGGAAGCCGCTCTTGACCAGGTTGGGCAGGTTGCCACTGTGATCGATGTGCGCGTGGCTGAGGATGACCACGTCGATGGATGACGCGTCGAAGGGCAGATTGCGGTTGCGCTCGAACGATTCGCGGCGCGGGCCTTGATACAGCCCGCAGTCGAGCAGCAGCTGCTGCCCGTTGACCTCGATTAGATGCTGCGACCCGGTGACGGTTCGCGCTGCTCCATGGAATGTGATTTTCATAAGACCCTCTTCGATCTGTTGCAGCAAAAGCGAATAGTAGACGGGCAGCCGGTCAAGATGAGTCGTCGGTGTCGGCGCGCGCCAGCACGTCCAGTAGATCCGAGCCGTAAGTCGCGCGCCGCCACGGCCCCAACCCTGGAATATCGTCAAGTTCGTCGAGGCGCGTCGGGCTGCGATGCGCCAGCGCCCACAGCGTTTCGCGCGGGACGATCACATCGGACTCGACACCGCGCGCGGCGGCCTGGTCTTTGCGCCAGGTGTGCAGCGCCTTGTAGCGTGCCTGCACGACCGGGTCCGGTGGGGTGGGCCGGCGCGGCGGGCGGGGCGGATCGGCCTGGCTCCCGCGGGCGATGCTCTCCACAATCGCCGCGCCAAAGCGCCGGACCTGCAGCGAGCTCAGGCCCTTAATGCCTATCAGGTCATCGACCCGCCGGGGGGCGATTCGGGCCAGCTCGGCCAGCACCGGGTCGCTGAAGATCTTGACTGGCGGGCAGTCACGCTGGCGCGCCAGCGAATCGCGCAGCAGGTACAGCTCGCGGACCAGCGCCATCTGGTCGCGCCGCAGGTCCTGCGCCTGGTGGATGCGCCAGTACCCTTCCGGATCGAAACGGTACTCGGCGGGCGGCAGATCGGCCAGCGCGGCGAACGTCTCGAAAGCCTCCTCCAGCCGATCCTGCGCGGTCAGCTCGGCCAGCAGCCGGTCGCGCAGCGCCGGCAGGTAGTGCGTGTCCATCTGCGCGTAGAGGAGCTGATCCGCCGCCAGCGGGCGCGCCGCCCAGTTGGCCCGCTGGAAGCGCTTTTCGGCGCGGACGCCAAACTGGTCGGCCAGGATAGTCCCCAGCCCGACCGCCTGCCAGCCACAGATCCGCGCGGCGAGCATCGTGTCGAAAATCGAGGCGAAGGTGAACTTGAAATCGCGCTTCAGGGTCATCACGTCGTATTCGGCGGCGTGAAAGACGACCTCGATGGCCGGGTCGGCCAGCAGGGCGCCCAACGGGTTCAGATTATCGATCGCCAGCGGATCGATAATGTAGTCCTGGTCGCGGGTGGAGAGCTGGATCAGGCACACCTGCTCATAATAGGCGTACAGGCTGTTGGATTCGGTGTCGACGGCCAGCAGCGCGTGGGTCTTCAGTTCGTCGACCAGGCGCACCAGGTCGCGAGTATGGCGAATCGTGCGAGCCGGTTTCAGGCCAGGCGGAGCAGGAGTCACAACCACCCCCTATGGCGGAAGTAGAGCAGCATGGACAGCGCGATGGCAAACATCAGGCCGATCACCACCATGAAAGCGGCAGCGTGATCTTGCAGCGGCAGGACCACATTCATGCCATAGATCCCGCTGATGAGCGTCAGCGGCAGCATGATGACCGAGATCACGGTGAGAATCTGAATCACCTCATTCAGGCGATAGCTCACCAGCGCATTCGCCATATCTGCGATACCGTCGATCACCTCGAGATGGTCCTCGACGATTTCCCAGGCCTTCACCACATGGTCCAGGATGTCGCCGAAGTAGACGTCCAGCTCTTCGCGAATGAAGGGGCGGTCGACTTTCTCCAGGTTTTCGACGATGGCGATCTGCGGGCGAATGATGCGGCGCAGGGCGATGATGTCGCGACGAATGAACGACAGATCCTGCATCACCTGGCGCGAATCCTCGGTGAAGATCTCTTCTTCCAAGTGGCGGATGTTGGCGTCCACTTTGTACAGGATCGGCAGAATATAGTCTACCAGACGGTCGACAACCCCGTAAAAGATCTTACTGGCGCCCCGGCCCATGAACTGCTCGCGCACTTCCGGGTTGGTTTGGCACTGCTCGAACAGGGTGCGCAGCGGTTTGAGCGAGCCGTCGCTAGCCGTGACGAGATACCCGCTGCCGACGAACATATCGACTTCGGCGGCACGGCTCACGCGCTGCACCGGGTCCCACAGCGGAAACTGCATGACGACGAACAGGTAATCGTCGTACTCATCCAATTTCGGGCGCTCGATCCGGCTCTGCAAGTCCTCCAGATCGAGCGGGTGGAAGTGGGGATACATCTCCCGGAGCTGCTGGATGTCTTCGGGCGTGACATGTTCGACGTTGACCCATGTCACCCGACCATGCTGGATGATCTGTGTTGCCATGGCGCCAATTATGGCGTGAGGACCGCTTCCCGGCAAACAGCGCGCGCCAGCCACGCGGATTGGGCGGTTGTGTCAAGGATTTGATTCGTTTATGAAGAATTCGTGAAACTAGCAGGTGGCTTATTGCATTCATAATTCGTCCATGCTACTATAGGGTCACCTTGTCAAGCTAATCGCCATTTATCAACCAATCAATCTACCAAGGAGAAATCATCATGTTGTACCTTCCGCGTGAAGAAGGCCAGGGTCTCGTCGAGTACGCTCTGATCCTCGTTCTGGTTGCCGTCGTGGTCATTATCATTCTGGCCCTGCTTGGCCCGGCCATCGGGAACATCTTCTCGAACATCATCACCAACCTGTAATCGTCCGCGCTATCCGACCGAGAAGCCCTGCCCTGTGCGGGGCTTTTCATTTTCCGCCTCCCCCCAAAACCCCGGCGTACAAAGACCATAGGGCAACTATGGCGCTTTTTTGTTACACTAGTACGGCTTACGTCGGTAGAAGGAGTGATGGTATGCGTTTGTCGATTCGAAGCGGGCTGGTAGCGCTGGTCGGAGGAATGCTGTTGAGCGCCTGTGGCGCTTTCTCAGGGGGACCGAGCGTGGCTGATTTGGAGACACAGAACGCCCAACTGCAAGCCACGATCAACGAGATGGGCACCCCGGCGGCCACGCTGGCCGCCCTCGAGATGACGGCAGACCGGGGCATCGTGCTCCAGGCCGAAGCGAACAACGCGGCAGCGACCGCCGTGTCCGCCCAGGCAACGCTGACCATGCTCCAGTTGGGCGGCGCTGGCTTCATCCAGGCCACGCCGGCCCCCGGCGCAGGCGGCTCTCCGGCAGACGGGCAAGTGTCCCAGGCCCCGGCAGGCGCGCCCACGCCGCCGGGCCAGGCCTCCAACTTCTCGAACACCACGACAGCCACGGGCCGCGACGATCTGGACTGCCCGCTGGGTGAAACGGCCGTCTTCGAAGCCGCCGAAGACACCATCTACGTGATCTCGCGCATCGCCGATCTGCCAGCCGGATCGACCCTCAGCGCGCGCTGGTACGCCAATGGCTCGCTGTTTTTCGAAGACGCTCAATGCTGGACTCCCCAACAGGACTGGGTCGATGTGTGCGCCTATTGCTCGATCGTGCCCGACGGCCCGACCTTTCCCACCGGAAGCTGGATGGTCGAGATGCTGCTCGACGGCCAGCTCATGTCCCAAACGCAGTTCCAGGTCATCGACTCGACCCAGCAGGATACCGGCGACGACATGACCGGCGAGGAAACCGGCGATACGACCGGGTAGCGGGCCGCCCGCTCGCCCGGATGCCCCACCTGAGTCACCCAGACGCCCCGCGCACGCCAGCGCCGGGGCGCTTGTTTGTGGGGCCACGCATGCAACCCGCCGCGCGGCGCTGCATCTAAACACACGACGATCATCCGAGCGCAGACACTTTTTTGGGATCCCTTTGTATGGCCAAACGAAAAAACCATCGAACACGCCAGAAATCCGATGTTCTCCCACTGGCGATCCTCGCCGTCCTGGTCATGGTTGGCGCCGGGCTGATGATCGTGGCGGCGACTCGCGACAGCGCCGGCGCGAATGAGAGCGCCTCGGCCCGGTCGGGGGTCCAGGTCGTGCAGCCGCGCGAGGGCGACTTCACGCTGCCAGGGCTGGACAGCGAGATCGCGCTGGCCGATTTCCGCGGCAGCTACGTGTTGCTCAACTTCTGGGCAACGTGGTGCCCGCCATGTAAAGCCGAGTTGCCCGATCTCAACGCCTACCACCTGGAGCACCAGGACGCCAACTTCACCGTGCTGGCCGTCAACGTGATGGAAGACGTCGCGCCGGTGCAGCAGTTCATCGCCAAAAACGGGTTCGGCTTCCCTGTGGCGCTCGATGCCGCCGGGACCGTCTTCGACCAGTACGCCGGCGGCAGCCTGCCCAGCTCGTTTTTGATCGGGCCGGACGGAGCGCTGGTCAAGGCCTGGCCGCCGGGTATGATCAACCGCGCCATTCTCGATCGTGACGTGACCCCACTGCTGAAAGGATAACACCGTGGCCCGCGCCGATATTCACGCAGGAATCTGTGGCTTTCATACCGTCGTCGAGGCACGCGCCACCGACGATCCGCGCCGGGTGGGGCTGGCGATCCAGAGCGAGTGCAGCGCCATCCGCAAGTTGGCCGAATCACTGACCGAGGTCGATCCGTTCCGCGAGTTTACCTTCCGCCGCCAGATGCCCCTGACGCTGGAAAAAGCCGCTGAGTTCTGCTCGCACGCGGCCTGCCCGGTGCCATCGGGCATCATCAAAGCGGTCGAGGTGGCCGCCGGGCTGGCGCTGCCCGCCGACGTGACCATCACCCTCACCAAAACCGAGTAAAGCGTCTACCGTCCTGCCGGTGGATCACACCGGCGCGGCGTCACCCCGCCGGGACCGTCACCGGGCCGATGCCCACCTGCGGCGACGTCTGCCCGTCCGGCCCCGTGACGAGCATCGACTCGCCGGTCTCGGTGTCGAGCACCGACAGGCTGAACACCCATTCGCCCGGCGCGGGATCCTCGCCCAGCGGAACGTTCACGGTATCGACGAACGTCCGCCCCGGCGACCAGCAGGTCGGCGGGTAGTTCCAGTCCAGCGGGTTCCAGGTGATGGCCACCTCGGGCGCCCCGCCCGGCGCGATGCGCATCAGCGAGAGTGCGTAGGGCCGCTCGACCTGCGCCTCGGCCCGCCAGTGCAGGTGCAGCACCACGCTGCCCGGCGCCGCGTCGACCGTCAGGCCGGCCAGCGTGACGGCGTCCCCGCCGCGCCGGAAGGTATGGTTGGTGACAAACGTCGGCGCGCCCTCGGCCTCGGCGGGCTGGGGCGGCTCGGTGAGGGCCGTGAAGTTCGGATGCAGAAAACCGGACATCACCAGCACGATGACCGCCTGCACCGCCAGGAAGGCCACCTGCTCACGCCGCCGGAAATCGGCCAGCACATCCGCCGCCAGCAGCAACCACACCGGCGCAAAGAACAGCCACACGCGCCCGGTCTCGCCGCGCGCCGTGCCACTTAGCACCAGGATCGCCAGCGCCAGCGCGGCCGCCCCGGCCATCACGTCGGCGGGCGTGAAGGGCCGCCGGGCCCGGCGCAGCCGGACGATCCGCCAGATCGCCAGCCCGGCCACCGGCACCCCAACGAAGATGAACATGTCGTAGACGTGCATGAACAGCCACGGCCAATAGGGGCGGTACATCTCGTAGTGCTGGTCGAGCGACGTCTGCGCCAGCTCCCACGGCGACAGCCCGCCCAGCGCCCAGTAGATCGCCCAGGCCGACGCGCACCCGAGCCCGAACGCGGCCAGATCGACCAACGCGGCGCGGGGCCGGGCCGGTCGCCGGACCAGCCGCCAGCCCAGGATGATCAGGCCGGCCAGCAACCCCAGCGGCACCAGCGACAGGTTGAACAGCATCCCCACCGACAGGGCGAAACCCCCCGCGGCGATCCAGCGCGGGCGGTCGCGCAGCAGGCCACGCCACACGCCCAGCAGCACCAGCAGCGCGATCAGCGTGTAGAACACATTGAAGCGCGGCTGGAAAATCGCCAGGCCGGGCACCAACGCCCACAACACCACCGCCAGCCGCGCCCGCGGCCGGTCGAAGACCAGCACCCCCAGCCGGTAGAGCGGCGCCACGCCCAGCGCCGCCCACAGCGGCATCGCCATCTGCAGCAGCGCGCTCGCCAGCTCGGCGTTCGTCCAGGTCATGATGAACAGGTTCTGGCACTGCAGCGGGCGCACCACCCCGCCGAGACGGTCCGCGAGCGCGGGCGCGGCCGCCAGCAAACTGGCGCTGGCGTCGTAGGCGGCCAGCAGCCCCGGCGGGCTGAGCGTTACGCCGCCGGGCGGTGTGACGTTGGCGTGCGCGCGGTACAGCGCCACGAAATCCGGCCAATGACGCAGGGTGTGGTTCAGATCGTCTGCCAGCACGGCGGCGTGCGGGTAGCCGCCGGTGATGACCGACGCCGACCGCGCAAACAACACGAACAGCGGGCGGCCTTCGAGCGTGAGCAGCAGCAGCCAGAGCAGGACTGCCCCGCTGAAGGCCCACAGGATCAGCCGGACGGGATAGCGGGCCTCCGGGGCGCGGTCCAGCAGGCGGATCGCCCCGATCACGTAGATCGCCAGCGCCAGCGCGCACGGCAGGACCCAGAGCCAGCGGGGGGTTGCCGGGAGCCAGATCCAGCGCCCCAACAGCGGAATCCAGGGAACGTCGCCGCGCAGCCACGGCAACAAGTCCGTCGCCAGCACGACGGCGAACGCCCCGCCCAGCGCGAGGATCAGGGTGAACGCGCGCGATCGGTTCACAGGCTCCATTCCGGCAGAGTCGCAGAATCAAAAAGAGCGCGGCACAGCGCTCTCTACGATAGCACGAGTCCGGAGGATGTCAATCGCGCGGGCCGAGGATCGTCCCTGGCGCGATCACCTGCTGCGGGACCCGATCGGGCGTGGCGATCAAGTCGTAGACCATCGCCCCGGTGACGCGCACCGGCACGAGCGCTCCGGTCGGCAGCTCGCCCTCGATCAGCACGTAGCCATCGATCTCCGGCGCGTCGCGGTAGGAGCGCCCGAGGCTGATGATCTCGCCGGTTGGATGGCCGTCCTCGTCCGTGGCTTCGGCGTGGCCCTCGACCAGCACATCCAGCGTCCGCCCGACCAGCGACTGGTTGCGCGCCAGGCTGATCGGCTGCTGGACGCTCATCAGCAGGTCGCGGCGGTCGGCCTTGATCGCCTCGTCTACCTGATCGGGCAGGTCGGCGGACGGCGTGCCGGGCTCGAAGCTGTAGGTGAAGCAGCCCACGCGGTCGAACTGCATCTGCTCGACGAACTGCACGAGCGTCTCGAATTCCTCGTCCGTCTCGCCGGGATAGCCGACGATGAACGTGGTCCGGATCGCCAGGTCGGGCATGGCATCGCGCATCTTGCCGATGGTCGTGTGCACCCAGTCGATGTTGGCCGGACGGCGCATGCGCAGCAGCGTGGCCCGGTCGGCGTGCTGGAGCGGGATGTCGAGGTAGGGCACGATCTGGCGGTGCGCCGCCATCGTCTCGATCAGGCGGTCGGTCACGTAGCCGGGATAGGCGTACATCACGCGAATCCAGGGCACGTCTGGCACGGCAACAACGAGTTGGTCGAGCAGCGCCGCCAGCCCGTCTTTCTGGCCCAGGTCGTGGCCGTAGTCGGTCGTATCCTGGGCGATCAGGATCAACTCCTGCACGCCGCGGTCGCGCAGGCGGCGCGCCTCGTCGAGGATGCGATCCGCCGGGCGGCTGACCGCCGTGCCCTTGATGGCCGGGATCGCGCAGAAGGCGCACGGGCGGCGGCAGCCATCCGCGATCTTGAGATAGGCGCTGGCGCCCTGCACCGCGACCCGGCTCACGCCGCGCTCGTCGGTGCCCACCGTCACGGCCTCGTCGGGCAGGTGGTAGACCGGCTCCGGGTGTTTGCGCGCGCGCAGCCGCCGCACCAGGTCGACGATGTCCATCCAGCGGCGCGTGCCGATCACGCCGTCCAGCCCGGGTACCTGGCGCGGCAGATCGCGCCCGTAGCGTTGCGAGAGGCATCCCGCGGCGATCAGGTACTGATCGGGCGCTTTGTGGGCGGCCAGCTCGCGCAGCGCGTCGAGGCTTTCCTGGCGGGCGGACTCGATGAAGCCGCAGGTGTTGACGATCAGCACCTCGGCGCGGCGGGCGTCGTCGGTGCCGCGCAGACCCGCGCCTTCCAGCAGGGCGGCCATCGAGTCGGAATCGACGGTGTTTTTCGAGCAGCCGAGGCTGAGCAAATAATAGGCGTTCGAGCGTCGCGACATTCCAGCACCCCACCGGCGGATTTTTTACGATACGGATGAGAACAAAGGCTATCATACCGGATTCAAGGGCGGGATGCGAGGGTGAGATCGCGCGCCGCCAGCTTGGCCCTGGATTTTGCGCCGATTTCGTTTATAATAGGCCCCCGGTTGTCCCGCCCACAGGTGGGCGCGTCCCGATCGATTCAAGTTCCCTATCCCCGGCGGCGTCGGGCGATAGTCCAAAAAATCATCCGGGGAGGTGAGGTTCTCATGAAGGTACGGTCGTCTGTACGCAAGATGTGCGACAAGTGTTATTTTGTCCGCCGCAATGGCCGCCTGTATGTGATGTGCTCGGCCTATCCGAAGCACAAACAGCGCCAGGGCTAGATTGCGCCGCCTGCACGTCTCCTAACGAGCCTCACCGGCTCGTTTTGATTCCGGCCGTATTTCTCCGAAATTTTGTGCCATAATGGAGTCATTGTGGTGCGGCTTGGCGCACTCTGGCGCCGATCCTGACAACCGCCCCACAAAGTCGCGCAGGTTTTCCACAAATTACAGTTTAGCATCACAGGAGAGCGAATAATGACCTTTCAGATTCGCAAAGCAGGTGTCATCGGGTCCGGCACGATGGGCGGCGGCATCGCGGCGCTGCTGGCGGGGGTCGGCGTGCCGGTGATCCTGCTGGACATCCCCGCCCCGGACAGCGCGCCCGGCGATCTCCCGGAGCGGCGCAACGCGATTGTGCTCAAGAACCTGGAAGCTCTCGAAAAAAGCCGCCCCGCCCAGCTTTACCACCCCGACGACCTGAGGCTGATCACGCCCGGCAATCTCGAAGACGACATCGATCGACTGGCCGATGCCGACTGGATCATCGAGGCCATCGTCGAGAATCTGGCGATCAAGCGCGACTTGATGGCCCGGCTGGATGCCATTCGCAAACCGGGCGCGATCGTCTCGACCAACACCAGCGGCCTGCCCGTCCGCGCCATCGCCGAGGGACGCAGCGAGGATTTCCAGCGCCATTTCCTGGGCACGCACTTCTTCAACCCGCCGCGCTACCTGTCCCTGCTCGAGATCATCCCCCACGAGCACACCGATCCCGCCGTGCTCGATTTCATGGCAGCCTATGGCAAGCGCATCCTGGGCAAGGGCGTCGTGCGTTGCAAGGACACGCCCAACTTCATCGCCAACCGCTTCATCAGCGTGGCGGGCACGTTCGGCGTCAATTATGCGCTCGACCACGGCTACTCTGTCGCCGAGGTGGACAACCTGACCGGCCCGCTGATCGGGCGGCCCAAGACGGCCACCTTCCGCCTGCTGGACCTGATCGGCACGGACATCATGGCGCACGTCAACCAGAACCTGGCCGGGGCAATTCCCCACGACGAAGCGCGCGACGTGCTGGCCCATCCGGGATCGCGCGCGCTGCTGGAGGCCATGCTGGCGCGCGGCCTGCTGGGCAACAAGGCTGGTCAGGGGTTCTACAAACGCGTGGACCAGCCCGATGGGAGCCGCGAGTTCTGGACGCTGAACCCGGCCACGCTCGAGTACGGGCCGCCGGGGAAGGTCCGCTTCGAGAGCGTGGGCCAGTTCCGGGGCATCGAGGATACCGGAGCGCGCATCAAGGCTCTGGTGAATGCCGAAGACCGCGCCGGGGAGTACCTGTGGCACCTGCACGCCTTTTACCTGACCTACGCCGCGCGGCGCCTGGGCGAGATCGCCGACGACATCCCCTCGATCGACAACGCCAACAAGTGGGGCTTCAGCCACGAGCTCGGCCCATTCGAGATCTGGGACGCGCTGGGGGTGGCCGAGACGATCCCGCGCCTGGAGGCCGATGGCTACGCGGTGGCCGGTTGGGTCAAGGACATGGTCGCGGGAGGGTGCCCGGCCTTCTACCAGCGCGACGATGGCGGCGTGGTGACCGGCGTCTACGATCCGGCGCGGGGAGCCTACGCCTCGCTGGACAAGGATCCGCGCGCCGTCGCCATTCGCGACCTGCGCGCCGCCGGGAAGCGCATCGAGGGCCGGGCGGGCGCGTCCCTGATCGACATGGGCGATGGCGTGGCGCTGTTGGAATTTCACAGCAAGGCCAACGCCATCGACGACGACATCATCGCCATGGGCTGGCGGGCGCTCGAGCGCCTGCAGTCCGATTTCGACGCGCTGGTCATCGGCAACCAGGGCGAGCACTTCAGCGCGGGCGCGAACATCTTCCTGATCGCGATGCTGGCCCAGCAGGGCGAATGGGACCGGATCGAGGCCATCACGCGCGAGCTGCAAGACCTGTTCCAGGCGCTGCGCTACGCGCCCAGGCCGGTCGTCACGGCGCCGTTCGGGATGGCGCTGGGCGGCGGGGCGGAATTCGCCATGGCCGGGGCGCGCGCCGTCGCCCACGCCGAGCTGTACATCGGGCTGGTGGAGATGGGCGTGGGCCTGCTGCCGGCGGGCACTGGCTGCAAGGAGATGCTCCGCCGCAAGGTGAACCCGGTCATGCAGACGCCCAACGCCGACGCACTGCCGCACGTGCAGCAGGTCTTCGAGCAGATCGCCCTGGCGAAAGTGTCCGAGAGCGCCCGGGGGGGGCGCGACATGGGCTTCCTGACGCCCGCCGACCGGATCGTGCTCAACAAGGGGCACCTGCTGGGCGAGGCCAAGCGCGAGGCGCTGCACCTGGCGACCAGCGGGTACACGCCGCCTCCACCGGCGATGATCTGGGCCGCCGGGCGCGATACGCTGGCTGCGCTGCGCACCGGTGTCTATACCCTGCTCGAAGGTGGGTTCGCGACCGAGCACGACGCGCGCATCGCGAACGCGATCGCGTACGTGCTGTGCGGCGGCGATCTCTCCGAGCCGGGCTGGGTGCCCGAGCAGGTGATCCTGGACCTGGAGCGCGCCGCGTTTGTCGAGCTCTGCCGCGAGCCGAAAACGCACGAGCGCATCGCGCACATGCTGCAATACGGCAAGCCGCTGCGCAACTAAGGCGCCACGCCGGGCGAGAAAGGACCAGGGAAATGGCCGAACTCGATGCGCGAGGCCAACCCGGCAGCCAATCGCTGGCCCAGTGGGACCAGGGCACCACATTCACTGTCAAACTGGATCTAGAGGAGGCAAACTGATGCGCGAAGCGGTTATCGTCGCCCTGTCGCGCACGGCCGTGGGCCGTGCTAAAAAGGGCACCACTCGCACCACGCGCCCCGAAGCGCTGGTGACCGCGGTCATCCGCGCGCTGCTCGACCAGACGGCGGGCAAGCTCGATCCCGCCGCGATCGACGATGTGATCCTGGGCTGCGCCATGCCTGAAGGTCCCCAGGGCCTGAATCTGGCTCGCATCGCGGCGCTCCAGGCGGGGCTACCGGTCAGCACGCCGGGCCAAACCGTCAACCGCTTCTGCTCGAGCGGGCTGCAAAGCATCGCCACCGCCGCCGAGCGGATCATCGCCAACGGGGCGGACATCATCATCGCCGGGGGCGTCGAGACGATGAGCCTGGTGCCCATGACCGGCTTTCGTATCAGCCCCTACCTCGACTCGGTCGAGCGCCAGCCGGAGATCTACATGGGCATGGGGCTGACGGCCGAGCGCGTCGCCGAGCAGTACGGCATCGCGCGCGAGGATCAGGACCTCTTCGCCTATCACAGCCACCAGAAGGCCGCCGCCGCGGTCGATGCGGGCAAGTTCGCCGAGGAGATCGCGCCGGTGACGTTCGACGAGGTGCGGCTGGTGGATGGGCAGCGCCAGGTCGAGACGATCACCTTCGATCAGGACGAGCATCTCCGCCGCGACACGACGGTCGAGGCGCTCGCCAAACTGCGCCCGGTCTTCAAGCAGAACGGCACCGTCACGCCCGGCAACGCCAGCCCGCTCAGCGACGGCGCCGCCGGCGTGATCGTGATGGAAGCGGGGACGGCGGCGCGCCTGGGCCTGGCGCCGGTCGCGCGTTTCGTCGGCTTCAACGTGGCGGGCGTCCCGCCGGAGATCATGGGCATCGGGCCGGTCGCTGCCGTGCCGCGCGTGCTGAAGCGAACCGGGCTATCGCTCGACGACATGGATCTGATCGAGCTGAATGAGGCGTTCGCCGCGCAGTCGCTGGCTGTCATCCGCGAGCTGGGGCTGAACACCGCGATCGTCAACGTCAACGGCGGCGCGATCGCGCTGGGGCACCCGTTGGGCTGCACCGGCGCCAAGCTGACCGTCCAACTGCTGCACGAGCTGCGCCGCCGCGAGAAACGCTACGGCATGGTGACGATGTGCATCGGCGGCGGCCAGGGCGCGGCGGGCATCTTCGAGCGCGTGTGAGGTGGCACCATGACTACTCTCAATGTGTTGATCGTGCACGGAATTGGATCGGGCGGGCGCAACACCAGTTATGCCCGGCCCCTACAGGACGGCATCCGGCGCGGCTTCGACCAGGCGCTCCGCCAACTGCGCCTCCGCGACGTCGATGGGCGCGCGGCGCGTGCGGGGAGCGCGCTGCGCTTCGAGGCGGCCTTGTGGGATGCCGTCACCCAGAAACCCCAGGACGCGCTGCTGCGCGTGATGTTCGGGCGCACCGGCCTGTTCGCGCGACTCAAGCTGACGCTGGCCTTCCGGCGCAATCTGGTGTCGCTGCTGGGCGACGTGATCGCTTACGAGGGCGGCCCGGATAACGCCGTCTACCGCGCGATCCACGGCGAGGTCGACCGGTCGATGAGCCGGCTGAGCGAGGCCAGCCGGGCGGAGGGACGCGCGGGCGATCCGGCTCCCCTGACCATCATCGGGCACAGCCTGGGCAGCGTGATCGCCTCGGACTACGTGTGGGATCACACGCAGCGGGCCGCGCAGCCGCACGTACTGCACGAGGCGAACCTGTCGCTGGTCAACTTCGTGGCGATGGGCTCGCCGATGGCGCTCTACAGCCTGCGCAACAACGCCTACGGCCAGCAGCCCAGCATCCGCGAGGCGCTGGACAGCCCGATCACCGTCGACCCGGACGGCGGGTTGTGGCTCAACCTGTTCGATCCGCAGGACCCGATCGCGTTCCCGCTGGAGCCCATCGAGTCGTACCGGGCGGCGGGCGTGATCGATCGGGCGGTCGGGGCGGGCACCTGGCTCACCGGCTGGAACCTGGTCAGCCACACCGGCTACTGGCGCTGCGAGGAAGCCGGGCGGCTGGTGGGTCGCAAGCTGGCGCTGGACTGGGCCCGGCTGCACAGCCCGCGCTTTGCCGAGCGCGACTACGAGCGAGCGCTGAAAGAGTACCGGAAAGACCTGCGGCGCAAGCCGTGAAACCAAACCGCCCCGGCGTGGGGCGGCGGAGGCGTCATTTCAGGCCGCGGGCCGAGAAAGCCCGGCGCTGGCGGTTGGGCCGGCCAAACAGGTCGAGCGGGATCAGCAGTGCGGCGATCACCCGCAGGACGGTGCCGATCAGCAGCACCGCCGTCAGGTCGATCGAGCTGCTGGCGAGCTGGCTGCCCAGGATCGGCCCGACGAAGACCGACAGCATCACAATCTGGTTGTAGAGAGTCGAATACGGCGTCAGGCTGTCGGCGGGCGTGTTCTCGCTGAAAAAGGCGAACAGGCTGATCGCCGCCACCGTCCAGCCCGCGCCGGACAGCGCCGAGGCGAACAGGGTCACCGGCAGATAGGGTGTGAGGGCCAGGATCAGGCTGGAGACCGCGGTGACGAACATGCCCGCCGCGATGGTGGGCCGGGTGCCGATCCGCCGCACGATCCGGTTCGTGAGGGCAGCCATCGCGGCGGCGGCGATCAGCTCGGCCACGGCGAAAATCGACATGAACCCTTCACTCGCGCCCAGCCCGTCCACCAGGTGGAGCGGGATGATCGGCGACAGCGTGAAGAACGACACGTGCATGACGATGCAAATGAACGCCACGCGCTGAAAGGCCAGCGATTTCCACGGCTTGACCGGCGCCACCGCGCCCGGCTCCGGGGTGACTGGCTCCGGCGCCAGCGCCTGCACGCGCTGGACGTTCAGATAGCTCATCAGCGAGAAGACGAACGCCGCCAGGAACATCACCTGATAGTTGAGCGGAAAGGGCGCCTCTTCGAGCCACACGCCAAAGGCCAACGTGCCCACCGCCACGGTCACGTTGAAGATCAGCGACCGGCGGCTCATCAAGGCGGTGATGCGCGAGTTCTCGACGCTCTCGCGCAGCATCACCAGGAACATCACCGACGAGATGCCCTGTGGAAAGGCCGGCAGCGCCACCGCCAGCACCAGCCACCAGGGCTGCCACGCCTCCGGCAAAAAGGGCGTGAAGGCCGGCAGCAGGAAAATGAAGCGGTAGCCCAGGCCCGGCCACACGATCGCCTGAACGGTCGTGGCATGGCGCCGGCGCCACCACGCCGACAGTCCGGACGTCGCCAGGGCGATGATCGCGGGTAGGGCCGTCAACCAGCCTAACAACACGGGGCTGGCATCGAGCCGGATAGCGTACACGGAGAGGAAACGCGCCGTGGCCGGAACGGCGAGTCCGAACCAGGCAATGTCGAGCACCAGACGCGTGAAGTTGCGCTCGGCCAGTTCGGATGTAGTCAGTGATGATGAGTCGTCTGTGTTTTCCATGTTTATGAAGTTCCGTTGCCCGAAGGCACCCCATCAAGCGAACCCCATAAAAAATAAAAAACCCTCGCCTTGCGGGTTTGCGCGTTCCGAACCAATTTATTCACCAACATTTAGATTATGATCGGCCCGGATGCCAAATATGTCAAGACACAAAACGGGGTTGGCACTGTTTTCGACGGGCACAATCTCCCCACACGCGCGCCATCACCGCCGCCATTTGGACATCACGTGTGATACAGTTGAAGTAGACCTGAGGATCTGCTGCTAGAATCGACTCATGGCCCACACCACACCGATCGACCGCCCGCATAGGTTCACCGCGTCGCTGGCCGCTGCCCGTCGGCTGGTTCGCTGGCTGTGGCGGACGGCGGTGCGGCTCGGCCTGCTGATCGTCCTGCTGGCGCTGTTGGGCGATGGCACGCTCCGCGACACATCGCTGCGCGCCCGGGTGACGGCGCTGGCTCGCCCGCACCTGTTCGATTACGTCGGCTGGGAGGTCGACGCGCTATGGGCCAAGGCCCAGGAAGAGCTGCTGGGCGCCGGGCCCTATCTGGACCACGACGCGGCGCGCGCGCAGGTCGTGGACTATTTCGCCCTGCTCGACCAGACCCGGCAGATCGAAAATCAGATCGAGTCGATCTATAGCGACCCGGCGATCGATGATCCCGCCGCCGAGACGTCCGGCCTGCGCGGCGAGCGCGACGCCCTGCGCGTCCAACTGGCCGAGCGCCAGCCGCTGGTCGAGAGCATCCTCGAAAACCAGGTATCCGCTGTGCTGGCCGACGAGGGGTTCGGGCTGCTGGGCCAGGTGCTGCCGCCCGTCTCGATGCACGTGACGCCGGTGCCGACACTGCTGGTCATCTCCCCGCGCGACCGGATCGAATTCGCCGTCGATCTCAACCTCGACCCGCTGCCGGTCCCCGAGCGCGAGCAACTCGAGGCGCGGATCGACCGGGAGCTGGGCGTGTCGTCGCTGGTCGTGCCCCTGGGCGGGCTGAGCATGTACCCCAGCATGATCGTGGAGACGGCGAGCATCGCCCGCGCCGTCGAGGTGACG
This sequence comes from Aggregatilineaceae bacterium, assembly GCA_040767355.1. Lineage (GTDB taxonomy): Bacteria > Chloroflexota > Anaerolineae > Aggregatilineales > Aggregatilineaceae > LM3-B42. The sequence goes on from JAXGOS010000003.1 coordinate 344,904, forward strand.
GCCCATGAGTGGGCGCACCACTACCTGTTTTTCTTCCCGCTCGGCCTGGAATACTCGCGGCTGGCCGAGACGCGCATCCTCAACGAGACGGCAGCCACGTTTTTTGGCCGCGAGATCGCGCTCAAGGTGATGGCGCGCTATTACCCGGAGAGCCCCCCGCCGGTCTACCCGTCGTTCCGTGCGCCCTCAGCCCTGCCCCCACCCGCTGACGAGGACTCCCCACCCCGCGATCCGGACGTGGAGGGGCCGTTCGACTTCGCCCGAGAGCTCAACCTGACGCGCGTCCAGGTGGACTTTCTGCTGAGCCAGGGCCAGATCGAAGCGGCGGAGACAGTCATGGAATACCGGCGGCGGGAGTTCGCCCGCCACGGCCACCCGATCCGCAAGCTCAACCAGGCGTATTTCGCCTTTTATGGCGGGTACCAGGGCGAGCCGGGCGCGGGCGGCGCGGACCCGATCGGGCCAGGGCTGGAAGAGCTGCGCGCCCTCAGCCCGGACCTGCGCGCCTGGATTGACACGATCCGCGGCATCACCACGCGCGCCGAGCTACTGGCTGCGCTGGACGCGGCGCGCGGCTGAGCCACACAAAACGCCCGGCAGACAGGGGCCGGGCGTCGCGTTCTATCTATGGCGGACCAGACAGCAGCGCGATTACACCGCGTCCATGTCCCAGTCGCACAACAGCTTCGCCACCAGCGCCGCCCGGCGCGGCAGGGTGCGGATCGCCACCTGCTCGTGCGCGGCGTGCATCCCCACGCCGCCCGCGCCCAGGCCGTCCAGCGTGGGAATGCCCAGCGCGGCGGTGAAGTTGCCGTCGCTGGCGCCGCCGCTGCCATCCTCGCGCAGCTCCAGGCCCAGGGTACGGGCGATGGCTTGCGCCTGGCGCACCACGCGGATCATCTGCTCGTTGAACTCCATCGGTCCGCGGTCGATCCCGCCCTCCACGATGACATCCGCGCCGGGCAGAACGGGCGTGAGATGCTGGATGGCGCCGTCCACGCGCTGCGCCTCCGCCGCCGTGAGGAAGCGCACATCGACTTCCAGCTCGGCTTCCGGCGGGATGACGTTGGTCGCGATGCCGCCCTTGATGACCGTCACCGAAACGGACGTGCCGTTCCTCAGGTCGTTCAGACTGTGCATATACAGCGCCTGGTGGGCCGCCTCGATCACGGCGTTGATTCCGGCTTCCGGCGCATTGCCGGAATGGGCCGCGCGGCCCACCGTCCGCACGACGTAGCGGGCGATGCCCTTGCGCCATGCCTTGAGCGCCTCGGCTTCCGCGGCGGGCTCCAGCACCAGCACCAGCCCGGCCTGGGCGGCCTTCTCCTCGATGAGCGCCCGCGTGTTGATGCTGCCGATCTCCTCATCAGTATTCAGGAACAGCCAGATCGGGCGGTCGGGCAGCTCGCCCCGGTCGCGCAGGCCGCGGATCGCTTCCAGCCCCACCACGACGCCGGCCTTCATGTCCAGCGCGCCAGGACCGAACAGCAGATCGCCCTCTTCGCGCAGCGGCATGGTCTCCAGCGTGCCCACGGGCCAGACGGTATCCAGGTGCGCCAGCATCATGATGGGCTTGCCGGGCGCGTCGGTGTTCCACTTCGCCAGGCGCACGTCTCCCGCCCGTTCGAGCGGGTAGACCTCGACCTCGGCATCGAGCGCTGTGCACATCCAGGCGACATATTCGGCCAGCTTGTCGACGTGCTCCTTGCTGTGCGAAGGAGACTCGAACAGGACCAGCCGCCCCAGCTTCTCAACCATTTGCTCAGTGCGAGCGGTGAAAAATTCCAACAGATCGGACATGGCAGAACCACCTTGTGATGTGTGCGAGAGCTCCGGCGTAGTCAGGGCTTGAAAAACCGTGTGTCAGTATAACCCGGCGGGTGCGCAGGGGGGAGGAGCGTCAGCCTTCCAGCGCGTACCGCTCCAGGACGGTCACCGCATCATGGGACATATACCAGTTATTCGTCACCAGGTCAACCTGCTCGACGTCGAACTGCCCGAAAGCGTGATCGCGCAGCGCCGCCAGGTACGCCGCCAGCCCCGGCAGATCGCGCGGGAGAGCCTGAAAACGCAGGATCGTCATGTGGGCGGTCACGCTCCGGTAGCGCCGGTCCAGCGTCGCGCCCAGGCCCGCCGCCGCCAACTGCTCGCGGAGCCGGTCGCGCAGGCGGTTGAGCGCGTCGCCCGGCGCGTCGCCGCAGACCATCACGCTCTCCGGGCTGGCCGTCAGCCCGGTAAACTGCACCGCGAACGGCGCAACCTCCGCAAACACACCGGACAGAACCGCCCGGTACCGGTCCAGCGGCACGGCGTCCAGGTCGAAGCCCGGCGCCGCCCCGATCAGCGACAGGGCCGTGATGTGCAACTCGTCAGCGCGATAGAGGTGCTGGCCCGGCGCGCGTTGGCGCAGCCCGTCGAGAGCGGCCATCACCCGCGCGACGGTGGGCGCGTCGGGCCGGATGATCAGCGACAGCCCGCGCCGCTCGTCGCCGGAGCGATCGGGCAGATGCGGATCGAGCCGGGCGCGGCCCGCCGCGAACCAGTCCTGCGCCTCGGCCCACAGCCGGTCGTAGACCTGGCGCGGCGTTTCGCCGGGCGTCAGAACGGGCACAGATCCCCCAACTGGTAGGACCGGTTGCTGGTGCCGTAGCTGTTGAGCGCGCCGAGCACGCCCGCCCCCGCGCCCAGCGAGGCGGCGCAGGCCGCGCGGGCGTCGCCGGTGGCGCGGAAGTTGTCCATGAAGGCTGCGCCCATCTGCGCCAGACCGTGGCCGGACGAGCCGGGCGGGTTCTCGCCCTGCAGCACATTGAACCAGTCTTCGGCGCGGGCGTTGCCCAGGCGTGCATAGGCGATCATGATGCGGAAGGCGGCATAGGCCCGCAGGATTTCGCGCTCGCCGGCCACCGACCACGCCAGCAGGTCACCGTCGTCGCGGGCCTCGGCGTAGGCGCTGATCGCCTCGCGCAGGCTCCCGTTGCGGAACACGTCGTCCGCGTCGTAGATGGCGTGGATACGGTAGCGCGACCCCTCGGACTCGCGCAGGGCAAGCACGTACTCCTCGCCGTTCCAATCCCAGATATCGACCACACTGCGCGGCGGCCCGGTGGAGGCATTGCCCGGCGGGTTGATCTGCGCGCTCAGCTCGAGCACGCCGTCGCCGTCCACATCCACGATCCCGACGCGCCCGTTGATGGCGACGATCTGGCCGTTGTTCAGCTCCTGGAACGCGCCGACGATGGCGTTCCAGGTCAGGATCTTGGCGTCCTTGGTGCACATCGCGGCGCTGCACGTCTCGGTATAGAACACGAGCTCGTTGCGCACGTCGGCGTTCATATCCCCCACGCGGCCCAGCACCGGCAGCGCCACGCCGGGGTTGAATTGCGTGCCATATAGCAGCCGGTAGCCGCCACCATCGCAGCCGTAGACCAGCAGTTGCCCGGCGTTGAGAAGCGCGTCGGGGTTATAAGTGGCCGGGTTATAGAGCGTGACGATCACTTCCAGCACGCCGTCGCCGGTCAGGTCGGTATCGGCCTGGACCACGCCGCCGGTATCGGTGAGCGCGCCCCAGTTGCGCAGCGTCGCCTCGAGCACCGTCGACGATCCGCCCGCCGACAGGTACCGGCCAATGATCGCGCTGGCCTCGTTGAAATTATCGGGGCGAGCCGGGGGCGCGGGCGAGCCGGGAGCGGGGCATTCGCTGGGCTGGTAGTTCGGCGCGGGCGGAGGCGCTGCCGCGATCTGGGTGGCGGCCTGGATGGTGGCGATAGCCGCGGTCGCGGTCGCCGCCGGGCCGACGGGGTTGCCGCCCGGAATGCTGCCCGGCGCGGGCGTGCCCGGCGCGGAGTCGCTGCTGAACTGGCCGGTCGGCGTCACCAGCCAGACCGACAGCCGCCCGCCCGGCGTGGCCGTCGAGAAGGGGACGCTCGTCGGCGTGGGCGGCTTGCGATCGCCGATGACGTCGGCCACCGGGCCGCACCCCACCGCGATCAGGCTGACGGCCAGCAGCCAGGCCGCGGCGCGAACGAAGCGCTTCAGGACGGTTGGATTCCCCATGCGGCGAAGTATAGCGCGGGCCGATCGGTGCGGCAACGCGGCCTCACCTAGTCCCCTGGTTCGAGCGTTGGCATCCGCGTGGGCGACGCGGTACGCATCGGCGATGGCGTGCGCGTGGGCGTATCGGCCAGCGTCGCAGTGGCAGTCGGCGTGTCGGTGGGCACCGGCGTACGGGTCGGGCGCGGCGTGCGCGTCGCGGTCGGCTCGTCCGTCGCCGTGGGGGTATCGGTCGGTGCGGGCGTGGGTGTGTCGGACGGCGTCGCCGTGTCGGTTGGCGTGAGCGTCCGGGTTGGCCTGAGCGTCCGAGTCGGCGTGAGCGTCAGCGTGGGCGTGCGGGTGGGGCGCGCCTGCTCGGTCTGGGTGGCGTAGTCCGCCTGGCGCGTGGCTTCCAGGTTGAGCGAGAGCGTCACCGTTGGCGCGGCGGGCTGGGCCGGCTCGGTCCCGTCGTCGTCCGCATCGAACACCCCCGCCAGCGCCGCGATCCCCAGCCCGGCGATGATCGCCACGGCGGCCACCAGACCCAGCCCCAGCATCCAGCGCGACCGGTCGGCGGGCGCGCCGCGCTTGGGCGCGGTAGCGTGCAGCGGTTCGGCATTGGCTTTGGCCCAGCGCGCCACCAGCCCGGCGCTCAGGGAATAGCTATCGGCTTCGGAACGGATCAGGCCCTGGTAACCCAGGCTGCGCAGCGCGGCGGCGAGCTGCGTCCGGTTGACGGCATACCCGCTCGCGGTCAGGCGGTCGTAGATCGTCTCGAACGAGGTCGGCTCACCGCCCGCCTCAAGCAGATCGATCAGGGCGAGCAGCGCCAGGCGCTCGTTCTGCGGCGCGCGCTCCCACAGCGGGCCGTAGACGTCCCCGGCCTGTTCGACCACGGCGTCGTACACGGCCGTCAGATCGAGGTTGGTGATCGGCCCGGCGTGGCCGCGCTCCTCCGACCGGCGGAACAGCAGGCGGCAGATCGAATGCAGCAGGAAGGGATGCCCCCCGCCCAGGTCGAGAATCCGCTCGGCCAGCCCGCTCTCGTAATGGCAGATCCCCTCGATCGGCTCGGTCACCAGGCGCGCGGCGGCGTCGCGCCCCAGCTCCGCGATGCGAATGTGCAGCGCGGGATCGTTCATCAGGTCGATGCTCAGGGCGCGGTCTTCAACCGCCTGGTCGAGCACCACGATCATGTCCAGGCGGGGGTCGGAGCGCAGCAGCCCGGCCAGATAATCGAGCAGATCGGCGGGCAGCGTCCCCCGGTCGATGGCGTCCAGCAGCACGTAGGCATTGTCCAGCGCCAGCACGAGATGCCGGGTGCGCAGCGCGGCCAGCACGACATCCATGTATTCATCGCGGAACCACGCGCGAAGCTCGGGCGCCGGCGCGCCGGACTCGTCCTCCGGCGGCGGCCAGTCGGGCAGGCGGTAGGTGCTGGCCCCGGCGTCCTCCAGCGCCAGCCGGATCTCGTCCATCAGCGTGGCGAAGAAGCGCTCCTCGCTCTCGACCTCCGGCGCGCCCAGGTCCACGATGCACGTCACGTAGCGTTCATCGAGCTGGTGATGGAGTTGGTGCAGGATCGAGCTCTGCCCCAGCCCGAAGCGCCCGATCAGGACCAGGGCGTGAGCGTGGGGCGTGCCAACCAGGTGCTGCCGGAAAAACGCGAAGACATCGGCCCGGCCAAAGAAACGATGCGGATCCGTCATCGGCTGGAGTGGGTTGTACGGGTTGGCATCCATCGCGCGGCCCTCGGTGGCGTGGTAAGCGATGCTGCTAGTGTACGCTGGGGGTCTGTCCGGGGCAAGTGAAGCGGCGCGGCGAGCAGCGATCGATCACCGGCGCCCGGCCACCCGTCCGCCGCTAAAGATCGCCGTGCGCGCGGTACCACTCGTAGGCTTCGCGCAGGCTCTGCTGGATCGGGACGCTCGGCGCGCCCAGCTCGCGCCACGACTTGCGGCAGTCGTAGAACATCATATTGGTGCTCAGGCGGAGCTGGTTGCCTTCGATCGGCACTGGGACGCCATAGCGGCGCAGGACGTCGGCCGCGACCGCCACCCCCCGCACCAGCGGCGCCGGCAGCGTCACTGCCATCCGGCTGCGGCCCACCGTGTGGGCGGTCAGGCGCAGCCAGGCCTTGTGCGTCAGATCGACCGCGCCCAGCAGATAGCGCTCGCCGGTGCGCCCGCGCTCAGCGGCGGCGACGTGCGCCTCGGCCACGTCGCGCACGTCGATGAGCGTCACGCCGCCAGGGGGCGCGGTCGGCGGGACGTTGCCCCGCGCCGCCTCGACCACCACGCTGCTCGAAATCTGGTTCAGGTCGCCCGGCCCAATGATCACGGTCGGGTTGAGGATCACGCAGTCCAGCCCGCGCCGGATCGCGCGGTAGACTTCCGCCTCGGCCAGAAACTTGCTGTGGCCGTAGGGCGTGATGTGCTGGTCGAAGTTGAAGCGCACCGACTCATCGACCGGGCGCAGGTCGGTCCGGTAGCCCATCGCCGCCGCGCTGCTGGTGAAGATCACCCGTTTGACGCCCGCCGCCTCCGCCGCCAGCAGCACGTTGCGCGTGCCGTCCACGTTGACGGCGTAGATACGCGCCGGATCGTTGCGCCAGTAATCGGCCACCGCCGCTGTGTGGAACACCCAATCGACGCCCTGCATCGCCGCAGTCAGGGACTCGGGATCCATCACGTCGCCGATGGCGTGCTCGCAGTCCAGATCAGCGATGGCGTCAAGGCGGCTGGTCGTCCGGCGCAGGATGCGCACCCCGTAGCCGCGCTGGACGAGCGCCCGCGCCACGTGCGACCCGACGAAGCCCGTCCCCCCGGTAACCAGTGCGGTGATCATCCTCGCTCTCCTGCCCCTACACCCGGTACGCCCCGCCGTCGATCAGCATCGCGCCATCGACGACCAGCGTCGGCTGGCCGATGACGCCGTCGAGGTGCAGCGGGGCGCGGTTCTGCCCGCCATACGACGCCAGCGCGTTGTGCCCGATCGCGATGTGGACCGTGCCCATCACTTTCTCGTCGGTGAGCACGTTGCCCTGCAGCCGCGCGTTCGGGTTGGTACCGATGCCCAACTCGCAGACCACGCGGCAGCCTTCGCCGTAGGGCTTGCGTTCGCCCTCGCGGAGCATGTCCTCCAACTGGCGCGCCTCGCGCCCACCCGCGATGTCCACCACCCGCCCGCGCTCGACGGTCAGGCGGATCGGCTCGTCGATCAGGATGCCAGGGTACGATTTGTCGACCACGAACACGCCGTTGGTCCGGTCCTCGATCGGCGCGACGTAGCACTCCCCCGCCGGCAAATTGCCGTGATCGCGCGGCTTGTGAAACAGGCCCGTGTCGCGCATCACCTTCCGCCCGGCGATCTCCATCGCCAGGTCGGTGCCCAGCGGCGTGGTGATCCGCACGTGCGAGCGCCCGTCCAGCCGGTCGCCCAGGCGGTTGGTCAGGCTGGCGATCTCACGGTAGTCGGCGCTCAGCTCGTGCTCCAGGATGCTCTCGTTGATCATCGGTCCGGACGCGAAGCGAGCCTGCCCGCGCTCGACCGCCTCGACCATCTCCAGCGCGCGCGGCGTCTCGATCTCCGGGTTGCGGCGGTGCTCGAAAATCAGCACGACGTCCACCTGTCCGGCCAGCTCGTACAGCGCGGCGGGATAATGCGGCAGCGGGCGCGTGGCGTCGGCGACGGTGTAGGTCCACAGCTCGCCCGGCCCCACCTGCACGATGCGCTCCACCAACTGCTGGCGCATCACGGCCATTGGCTCGTCGGTGATCAGCAGCACTTTCTCGCCGGTCTGGATCGCCATGCAGACATCGACAATGTTTTCGACCCAACGCGGAAAAGCCATCCTGTTTTCGCTCGCTTTCAGCTCCGGTGTCCTGTCCGGCCCAAAGTATACCGCACCGCGCGACGCCCGGCGACGGCTCACCCGTCCGCCGGCTTGCGCCCGACGAACGAGCTCGTATCGCCCTCGTCCGTCGCTTCGAGGATGGTCCAGCCGGGGAAGAAACCGGCCAGCTCGCCGGGGCGCAACAGGTGCTCCTGGGAAAAGGTGGGGTGTAGTTCCAGCCGCCGGAGGTTGAACGTCTGGTAGATCACCAGCCCGCCGGGCCGGGTCCGGTCGCGGATGGTGGGGAACAGCGCCCGGTCCAGAAAGCGGAACACGATCACCAGATCGTACGGGATATCGGGCAGCGGAAAATGATCGAGATCGCCCAGGATGAAATTCACGCCGCTTACGTTCCGGCGCTGCATCTCGGCGCGGGCATGGCGCAGCGCCTCCAGGCTGATGTCGATTGCGTCGACCCGGTACCCCTGCCCGGCCAGCCAGATGGCGTTCCGCCCCAGCCCGCAAGCCAGCTCCAACGCGCGGCCCCCAGGCCGGACAGGGAGCGCGTGGCGCACCAGCAGCGGATTAGGCCCCCGTTTCTTGAGCCGGGCGATCGGATCGGCGTAGCGGCGATCCCACCGCTCGCGGTCGGATTTCGCCATGCGCGATCTAGGCCTTGCCCATGTACACCGGCACGTACGACAGGGCATCGGGCACCGCGGCCAGCGCCTGCTTGTCGCCGGGCATCAGCGCCATGCGCGGCGCGCGCTCGCGCAGGCGGTGGACGTGATACGCCTCGCGCAGGGTCTCCATGTCGGGTGCCCGCCACGTGTCCGGCAGCGCCAGCACCCCGGCCACCGCGCGCATCCGCTGGCCGGACAGGCTGTTCCAGATGTCCCTGCCCCCGTCCATCACCAGCGCGCGCGCCTGAACCTGCTCTTCGCGCTCCTCCGGACTGGCGTCTTTCATCAGCCTACCGAATAGACTGTCGTAAATCCGCTCGAAGATATTCCGCGCCTTACGCGTGTCGACGCCCTTTTCCTCGGCCAGCTGCCGGATCTCGGAGGGCAAGCCTTCGGCGATCGCCACCGGCTCGACCGGCAGCTCGCCCTGCCATGCGCGGCGCAGGCGCTCGAGCGACTCGCCGGGGCGTAAATAGCGCTCGAACACGACCGGATCGGTGTGGCGCGCCTCGCCCTCGATCATGACGAACCCGCCGTCCTGTTCGTCCAGCCAGCCGTGAATCACCGGCAGGGCCAGCCGCCGGCTGATCTCCGGCAGGATCGCCTCGACAGGCTCGCCCAGCACGCGCACCCAACCCGCCTGCGCCGGCGCCACGAACTGCCGCACCAGGTTGGACCAGCCGGGAGGCGTGCCTTCCCCGCCGGGAAACGGATCGTAGGGCGCGTAGCCGCGCTCCTCTAAAATGTCGCGCAGGACGGCGGCGACTGCCGGGCTGTCATGCGTCTGTAAAAAGAGGCTCGACCAGGTCTGGCTCATCATGTTCTCCTTCGGGCCGTGTCTCCCGGCCCGCGAACTCGGCGGGAGGGCAGTAACTCAAGATCAAGGTCAACGGCACGAATCCCAGGCGATAACACAGGCGCGTTTGCTCCGCCGATGGTGCGATCGTAAACACGATATCGCAGCCCTGCTCCAACGCGGCCCGGACCGCCGCCGTCACCAGCGCCGCCTCCAGCCCCATCCCGTGCCATAGTGGGGCCGTCGTCACCATCTCAAGCTGGGCGGTGGGCGGGCGCAGCGCCACACGGGCCGCGCCCAGCGGCGTATCGGTGTAACTCGCCAGGATATAGGCCGCGTGCCCGTCGCGCGTGGCGGCGATCAGCGGCTCGATTTCTTCCAGATCCACCACCGGCGCGTCACGCGGATCATACCCGGCCCGCGCCACACACAACCACGTCGAGAGGTCCGCCGGGGTGCGCGCCACGGACGCCGTCACCGGGGGATCGATGGCCGCCGGAAGGCGCCCGCGCGGCGTTTCGCCCGGCGGGTCCGGCCCCAGCACGGGGCGGTAGACCATCAGGGCGCGCTCGTCGTCCGCGATCAATCCCGCCGCCTCGATCTGCTGCCGGAAGCCCGGCGGGACCAGCGCGTCCTCGAACACTAAGCGCGGAACGCGGCCCAGCCGTTCGAGCGCGCGGAACGCGACCGCCAGATCGCGCGGCTGGACCCACGCGATTCCGTCGTGCGGGCGCGCGCAGTTCAGATGGGGATCGGGATGGTCGGGGTGGAACAGCACATCGACCGTGCCGACCTGCTCGACGATGACGGGCGCGTAGCGTGCCGAGGCAGCGATGTGCTCCTGAATCTGCCGGTAGATGTGCTGTTCGTCGCGGTCGAGTGGCGTCATAAGACCGGGTATTTTCTCCGGGTGAATCGGGTCACTCACCAGTGTACCGGTTTTTCGGCAGAACGCCATTGGCGGCCAGCGCGCTTCTCAGGCGTGCCCGCAACTGACGGGACCCGCCGACTGTGCTACAATAGCGCCTGATCTTGTTATCAAGGAGCCAACATGCAGGTCGCAATCGTGGGCGCAGGAACGATGGGATCCGACATCGCCCAGGCAGTCGCGCTGGGCGGCGAAGCGATCATCCTGCACGACATCCATGAGCACATGCTGCGGCAGGCGCTGGGGCGCATCAGCCGGGGCATCGACCGCGGCGTAGCCCTGAGCAAGATCGACCCGGTGGACGGACGGCGGGCCAAGCGCGTCTTCACGCTGACCACCGAGCTGGCGGGCTGCGCGGGCGCCGATCTGGTGATCGAGGCCGTGCCCGACAACCTGGAGGTGAAGCAGTCCGTGCTGCGCGCGCTGGATGACACCGTCCGGCCCGACGCGATCTTGGCGACCAGCACCAACATTCTCTCGCTGACGGCCCTCGCAGCGGCTACTCGCCTGCCGGAGCGCGTCATCGGTCTGCACTTTTTCAAACCGGCGGCGATCATGCGGCTGGTGGAAGTGGTGCGCGGTGAGCTGACGCGCCCGGACGTGATCGAGCGCGCGGTGGAGCTGGCGCAGCGGATGCACAAGACGCCTATCGTGGTCAAGGACGCGCCCGGCCTGATCGTCAACCGCGTCGCGCAGGCGTATTTCGGCGAGGCGTTGGGCCTGCTCGACGAGGGCGGCCTGGACGTGCCGACGGTCGATCGCCTGATGGAAGCGGCGGGCTTCCCGATGGGGCCATTTCGCCTGATGGATTTCGTGGGCGTCGACTCGGCCTTCGACGTGGCGCAGACGCTCTATGAGGCGACCTACCACACGGCGCCCTACCGGCCCCATCCCCGGCTGCGGCGCATGATCGACGCGGGCCTGACGGGCCACAAGAATGGGCGCGGCTTTTATTCGGATGGCTGATCCGGGCCGGACAGCGCGGAGTGTGGGATGCGGGTGTTAATCGTGGGTGAGGTCCCGTTTGTGGACACATTGGCCGGAATCTGCCGCGCCAAAAACCACAAAGTGGACCTGTTCCTGTCGGACGATCTCGAAGATCAGGCCGTGCTCGACGGTATGGTGCGCGCGGCGACGCGCTGCCAGATCGCCATCGAGAGCCTGAACGAGTCGCAGTCCGGCAAGCTGTGGCTGGTGGAAGGCATCGAGGCTAACATGCCGGACGCCGCGCCGCTGCTGACCAGCGCCCTGGCCGCCAGCGCCACCGAGGTCGCCGGCTGGACCGAGCACGCGGGCCGCGTGGTGGGTTACGGCCTGCTGCCGCCCTTCTCCACGACCGGGCTGGTAGAGTTCGCGCCCGCGCTGCAGTCCGACTTCGAGGCCGTGAGCACGGCGCGCCGCTTCTGGGAAGAGCTGGGCTTCGATGTGGTGCGCGTGCCGGACGCGCCGGGCCTGGTCCGCCCGCGTATCGTCTGCGGGATCATTAACGAGGCCGTCCGCACGCTGGCCGCCAGCGGGATCAGCATCGAAGACCTGGACGCGGCGCTGCAGTTCGGCATGAACTTCCCGCGCGGGCCGCTCACCTGGGCCGACGAGATCGGCCTGGATGTGGTCGTCGGCACGCTGGAGGCCCTGCAGCGCTATCTAGGCGAGAGCCGCTACCACCCCGCGCCCCTGCTGCGCCAGAAGGTCTACGCCGGGCATCTCGGCAAAAAGACCGGGCGCGGCTTTTATGCTTACAAACCGCTCGCTCCCTAGGACACACGCCCCATGCAATTCGCGCTCAACTATTCGCCTCAGGCCGCCAGCCTGCTCGACGCCGGCGCGCTGGACATCGATCGTTTCAAATGCCCGGACTGGCCGGACCTGATCGCCGCCGCGCGCGCCTACCGGCCCGTTTACGTCCATTTCGAGCTGCGCACCGACCGCCGCCACCTGACCGCCGAGGCGCTGGACGCCGCCGCGCGCTGGCGGGACGAAACCAGCACGCCCTACATCAACGCGCACATCATCCCGGCCCGGGGCAGTTTTCTGGACATGCCGGTCGACACGGCCGATCCGGGCGACGAGCGCGCCGTGTTCGAGTGCCTGCTCGACGGGGCGGCAGCGCTGGTCGAGCGCTTCGGCGCGGATCAGGTGATCATCGAAAACGTGCCGTACTACGGGCGCGCGGGCGAGACACCCCGCCCCGCCGTCCTGCCAGACACCATCCGCCGCGTGGTGGAGGAGACCGGCTGCGGCTTCCTGCTGGACATCTCCCACGCGCGCCTGGCCGCCCGCCACCTAGGCATGGACGAAGCCGCCTACCTGGGGCAGATGCCCGGCGAGCGGCTGCGCGAGATCCACGTCACCGGGATCGGGCGCGACCCGGACGGCCGCGTGTGCGATCACCTGGCGCTGACCGGCGAGGACTGGCGCTGGGTGGGGCGCGTGCTGGACCGCGTCCGCGCCGGGGAATGGGCGGCGCCGTGGGCGATGGCGTTCGAGTACGGGGGGATCGGCCCGCTGTTCGAGTGGCGCAGCGAGCGCGACGTGATCGCGACCCAGGTTCCCCGGCTGGTCGAACTCGCTCACGCGGTATGACCCGTTTGGGGTACAATCAGGTTGACGCATGATCGACCTTACGCGCAGCGGATGATTGTCTATGACAGGCGAATTTGAGGTTTCAACAGGCCACTTACTGGTCGTCGGCGGGCGCGCCGTGAGGCTGACGCCGCCGGGCGCGCTGGTCGAGAGCGCCCCGCGCCGGGCGCCGCGCATCCGCGAGGGCGACACGTTCTTCATCCTGGTCACGCCCACCGGCGAAGAGCACGCGTCCGCCGCGTTCTACGAGGAGCTGGCGCACGTCGCCGCCAACGCCTATTTCATGAGCGGCGGTGGCGTGACCGGCGGCCTGCGCGAAGCCCTGACGGCCATCCACCAGCACCTGGTCGAGATCCAGCGCAACGCGGGCACCCGCCTGCTGGTGAGCGCCGCGGCGTTCGTCCTGCGCGGCGCCGATCTGTTCGCCGCCCGCTGCGGGCGCACCTTTGCCGTGCTGGCCCAGGCCGGTGCGCTGGACAGCTTTCCCGCTGAGCGCCACGATCTGCTGGGTCTGAATCTGCCGCCGCTGGGCGCCGACGACGAGCCAGACGTGCAGCTTGCGCGCTATCGCGTCGAGCCGGGCGACAGCCTGCTGCTGGCCAATGATGGCCTGCTGGACGCGAGCGACGAAGACCTGGCCGCCGCGCTCGAAGCCGGGCCGGTGGCGGACATGATCGAGCAGCTCAAGCCGCTGGCGGGCCGCGAGACATCCGCGACCGTGATCCAGTTCGCGCTGCCCGGCGGCGTGGAGACCCCCGCGCCCGCACCGGAAGCCTTCGCTGCGCCGGAGCCCGAGCCGGACTACGAGCCGCCGGAAATCGCCCCCGCCCCGATCGCGCCGGCCCCACGTGAGCCAGAACGCCGCGTCATGGACAGCGAGAGGCCAGCACCCGCTCCCATCCCTGCCGCACCCAAGCCGGACCCGGAGCCGAAGGTGAGCGCCATGGTGGGCCATGTGCGGCGGCGTGCCAGCCAGGTGTCAGAAGCCGCCAGCCAGGTCGCCCAAACGACGCAAGCCCGCGGCCCCTCGGCCATCCAGGGCGCCAGCTACCGGTTGCGCAAGGGCCTGCGCGACGGGGTGCGCGCCATCCTGGCCGGGCTATTGTTCATCACCAACGGGTTCTCGGCGCTGCTCAATCGCATCCTGCCCGAACCGGACGCCGAAGGGCGGCAGGGCATCCCGACCAACGTGGCGATCGGCCTGGCGATCCTGATCCCGCTGGTGATCGTGATCGTGGTGGTGGGTGTGGCGCTGTCGCGGCAGGGCCAGAGCGATTTTGAGGTGTATCTGGAGCGCGCTCAGACGGCCTACGACAGAGCGATCACCCTCTCCGGCGAGGGGTGCGAGAACGCCACCCTGCGCCCCAGTTGGGTCGAGGTGCTGGAACTGGCCGAGCAGGCTGGCCGCTTCCGGCCGAATGACGACACGGTGCTGCGCATCGAGGCTGACGCGCGTAACTATCTGGACTGCTACGACCGCGTCCAGCGGCGCGACCTGACCGTGATGCACGAGTTCGGCCGCAACGCCAACCTGGCCGGCCCAATCATCTCCAACAGCGGCGTGGATCTCTACACGCTCGACCGGACGGCGAGCGCGGTGTATCACGACACCCTCAACGAGCGCGGCGACAGCCTCACCACGCGCGACGAGGCACCGATCATTCGCCGCGGGCAGGCGGTGGGCGCGTACACCGTCGGCGATCTGTTCGACATCGAGTGGCTGACCAGCGGCGGCACGGTACACGACAACGTCCTGATCGCGCTGGGCCGTGACGGCGTGCTGGTGTCCTATTCGCCCACATTTTTCGCCAGCGCCCAACAACTGGTGACCGACGGGATCTGGGTCAGGCCAGTCGCCATTGCCGTCTTCCGATCCAACCTGTACGTGCTGGACGCCGGCGCCAACCAGATCTGGCGCTATGTGCCGCCGGCGGGCGAGCGGCGCTACAGCAACGCGCCGGAAGAGTATTTCGTCGGCGAGAGCCGCCCCGACCTGAGCACCGCCGTGGACCTGGGCATCGGTGACGACGGGTCGATCTACATCCTGTTCGCCAACGGCAGCGTGTCCAAATACCGGCGCGACGCCCAAGGATTCGCCGAGATGCAGCCGTTCGTGTACCAGGATCACCCGGCAGGCACGCTGAGCAGCGGTGTGGCCCTGTTCGTGGACAACGATCCCGCGTCGCGCAACCTGTACATTCTGGACGTGGTGAACGAGACGATCTACGAGACGTCCTGGGCCGGGACGTTCCGTGGCGCGTATCGCCCCGGCAACATGCCGGACGCGTTCGGCGCGCTGACGGGCATCTATGCCGGGTCGGTGCTCGGCAACAATATGTATGTGGTGTCTGGCAACACGTTGTACCACTTCCCGCGCACGCCCTAGCAGCGCCCGCCCGCGCGCCACGCGCCGTGGATTGGTTGGTGGAGCCGACTGTTGCGTATAAGACACTACAACCGACCACACGGAGACAGGTGCGCCATGCGATCTACCCGACTGCCCACTGCCTGTTTGCTGCTCGCGCTGGTTCTCATGCTCCTGCCGCGCGCCGCCGCCCAGGACGCGCCATCCCTCCTGCGGCTGACCTTCGACGGGCATGAGCGCGCGGTGACGCTGGCCTTGCCGCCCGGTTACGATGGCAGCCAGCCCGCCGCGCTGATCCTGGCGCTGCACCCGTTCGCCTCGTCGGGTAAGGCTATGCAGGCGCTCACCGGCCTGGACGCCGTCGCCGACGCGCACAACGCGATCGTGGCCTACCCGGACAGCCTCGACCTCAACTGGAACGATGGTCGCGAACAGACCGGGTGGCTGACCGATCTGCCGACCACGGACGATCTCGGCTTTCTGGCGGCGCTGCTGGATGAGATCGGCGCGACTTACGCTGTCGATCCCGGGCGTATCTTCGCCGTCGGCGCGGGCGGCAGCGGCGGGTCGATGGCCTTCCGGCTGGCCTGCGAAATGCCGGAGCGGCTGGCGGGGGTGGCCGTCGTCGGCGCGCTCATGTGGGATTATCTGGTCGATGCCTGCCCGCGGGAGGCCGCCGCGCCGCTGCCGGTGCTGGTACTCAATGGCGCGCAGAACGACGATTACCCGCCTGCCGGGCGGACCTACGACGATGCCGCCGGGGACCAGCCGCAGACGACTTTGAGCGCGCAGGCGACTGCCGCCTACTGGGCGCGGCGGAACGCGTGCGATCTGGCCCGCGTCCAGCTCGACCCGACCGGCCTCCACGCGGTCTATACCGGCTGCGCGGAGGGGACATCCGTGGCCGTGTACAGCCTGGAGGACGTGGGCGGCAACTGGCCGCGGGCCGGCGATTACACGCTCAACCAGGCGGGGATTGACGCGACCCGGCTGATCGGGCAGTTCGTCGGCGGCGCGCCGCTCGATTTCACGCGCTCGGCGCATGGCCCGCTGTACAGCGGCTTTCCGCGCCAGTACAGCCTCTACGTCCCACCCACGGCCGATCCCGCCGAACCGCTGCCGTTGGTGATCGCGCTGCACGGGCGGCCCGGCACGGGCGCCGGGTTGGCCTACCTGCTCGACATGAACCGCGTGGCGGCGGCGGAAGGGTTCGCCGTGGTCTACCCCGACGGCAAGCCGCTCGGGGCGGCTGTTTCGGGGAACGAGTGGAATTACGCGCGCGGCTTCGCCGGTTTCGTGGACAATGGTCAGGATGACGTGGCGCTGCTGCGAACGCTGGCCGAAGACCTGAGCCGCGACCTGAACATCGATCCCCGGCGCGTGTACGTGACCGGCTTTTCCAACGGCGGCTTCATGACACAGCGGGTGGCCTGCGAAGCGGCGGACACCTTCGCCGCCTTCGCCAGCGTGAGCGCGACGGCGGGCGTCGGTCTGCTCGAGCTGTGCGACGGGCAGCCGCCCGCGCCGATGCTGCTGATCCACGGGACGCATGACATCGTCGTGCGCTGGGCCGGCGAGACGATCCAGAACGTCCCGATCATGCTCTCCGCGCCCGACACGGCGCTCTTCTGGGCGCTACACAACGCCTGCCAGCCGGAAGCGACGTCCTCGCAGGCATTGCCCGCCGCGTCGGAACAGCCCGCGACGCGCGTTACTCTGTACGCGTTCGGCGGCTGCCAGAACGACGCCGACGTCCATTTCTACGCGATCGACGGGGGCGGGCACAATCTTCCCGGCGTGCCGGAACGGCTCGACCCGGCCATCGCCGGGCAGGTGAATACCGACATCCGCGCGGCGGACGTCATCTGGGACTTTTTCGAGGCACACCCTCTGGCTATCGACAAATAACCCGCGGCGATGGCGGCGGGTTGTCCTCATCTGGTGAGCGTCCCGGTGGAGGGTGGGGACGCTCATCGCCTGTCATCGAGCGGTCTCGGGGCTTAGATCGAGGGCTGGCGCCCGGTGATCAGATCGTCATAGCAGGCAATCAGCTCGTCCATCATCACGGGCCACGCCTGGGTTTCGGCGAACATGCGCGCGTTCCGGCCCATGACGTGTCGCTTGTTCTTGTGGCTGAGGATCGCGCGCACGCCGTCGATCATACCGCGCACGTCGCCCACGTTGAACACATAGCCGTTGACGCCAGAGCGCACCATATCGTCCACGCCGCCCACGCGCGAGGTGACCACTGGCAGCCCGGCCGCCATCGCCTCGATCAGCACCAGGCCGAAAGTCTCCAGCGCCGAGGGAAACACGAAAATGTCGGCGCTGGCGAACGCCGACCACAGCTCTTCGCCGCGCAGGTACCCCATGAACTTGGTGGGCGTCCCGGCAAACTGCGCTTGCAGATCGGCGCGGGCCGGTCCGTCGCCCACAACCGCCAGCCGCGTGCCGGGCACCTGCTGGAGCACCGCGCGGATCTTGTCGATCTGCTTTTCGGACGACAGGCGGCCCACATACAGCAGGATTGTATCCTCCGGATGGCCGTCGCTCAGCCGGGCGCGCATTTCGGCGCTGGCGTGGCGCGGGTGGAACTGCTCGGCGTCCACACCTCGGCGCCACAGGCCGACGTTGCGCACGCCGTGGCGGAGCATGTCATTCTGCACCAGCCGCGAGGGCGCCAGGGCATAGTCGGCCGCATTGAAATTGGTGCGCGTGTACCACCAGACCACCGGCTCGAGGAAGCCCAGCCCGAAATACTGCGCCATGTTCGCCAGGTCCAGGTGGAACGAGGCCAGCGTGGGGACGCTGAGCCGCTTGGCCATCATCAGGCCGCCGGTGCCGACCAGCGTGGGGTGGATGAAGTGCGCGATGTCGGGCTGGAAATCGCGCACCTCGCGGTAGGTGTGCAAGGTGGGCGGTCCCAGGCGCAGCTCGGGATAGAGCGGGAACCGCACGCCCGGCACGCCGATCACCTTCTGGCCGCGATACTGGGTGATCTCGTCGCCGAGCTTGGGCGCCACCACCACGAACTCGATCCCGCGCTGGATCAGGTGATCCATCAGCAGGACGAGCACCGTCACGATGCCGTCCACTTTGGGCAGGAATGTCTCGGTAAATAGCGCGACCCGCATCCCGTCTTCCCCGGACGCTCGACTCTCTGGTTCGATCACACATCATAACCCGCAGCCGGGCCGCAGGTTACGAACACAGTCTGCAACGAGTGTAACGGATAGATCTAAAACGACCACCAACAGCCCGTTAAAGGGACGTAAAATGACGCCAGAGATCACGATTGATCCAGGCGCTTTTCCATGAAGTGCCAGCGCCGGATACCGAAGAAGAAGCGGGTGAGCAGGTTGGATCGGGTGCGCGCCACCGAGAAACCGGCTTTTTCGTAGACGTGGATGGCCCGCTGGTTGCTCTCGGCCACCCACAATGTCAGCCGCGCGCGGTCGTGATCGCGCGCCCAGCGCTCGGCGTATTCCATCAGCAGTTGGCCGATGCCCTGGGCCTGATAGTCGCGCGCCACGGCGACGTCGGTCACGTGGGCCTCGCCCGGCTCGGCGCGGTGGCTGATCAACCACAACAGGAACGCCGCCCGCAGCATGCGCGGCATCCCGAGCGCGCGAACCGCATAATGCTCGATCGCGCGGTTTTCCTGGGGCGTGTAATACATGGGCCCGACCAGCAGCGTGCCCACAATGCGCCCGTCGCGCTCGGCCACCAGCAGGCCGTCGTAGCCACGCTGCACCGGACCGGTGTACGACATTTCGATCAGCGCCCGTACTTTCTCCGGCTGTGGCGACACCATCACACGCAGCTTGTCGCTGAAGGCATCCTCCAGCACCGCCGCCACGCCCGGCAAATCGACCGCCCGCGCCGAACGCACCCGGATCATGGCTCACGCTCCAGGATCGCCAGGGCCAGCCCCACCGCGCCCAGCGTGCCCAGGTTGCGCAGCTGGCCGTCCAGCCACAGGCGGCGCACGTCGTCGAGCGGCAGGCGGCGCTGCGCGAGGATCTCGCTCGCTTCAAGCGCGGGCGAGGCCACCTGGCGCACGCCACGCGCCAGGAACACATGCGTCGCGCCGCAGCCCCGGTTGCCGTCGATGAAATAGCGGCCCAGGGAGTGCCACTCGTCCGCTTCCAGGCCGGTTTCCTCCAGCAGCTCGCGCCGCGCCGACTCAGCGGGCGTCTCGCCGGGATCGATATACCCGGCGGGCAGCTCCAGCGAGGTCATGCCCGCGCCGTGCTTGTAATGCTCGATCATGGCGACCTGGCCCTCGCCATCCACCGCGAAGACCTGCACCCATTCGGGCATCTCGATCCGGTAGAAGTCGGGGATCTCATGGCCGTTGGGCAGCCGCACGTGCTCCGCGGCCACGCGCAGCCAGGGCCGCCGGTCGAGCAGTTCTTGCCGCGATAGTACCGTCCAGGGTTTCATGATCCTCACTTTCGCAAATGGAGCGGGATGTCGATGATAGCACGTACCGCGCCATAGCGCCGCCGCCGGTAGAGCAGCGCCAGCTTGATCAGCCAGGCGGTCTGGTTGTGCAGCAGATGCTGCCACCAGCGCGCCGGGACGAATTCCGGCAGCAGCACGCTCGCCAACTGCCCGTCGTCCTGCTCCTGGTCGAAACGGTCCAGAAACTCGAGAAAGGGACCGACCACAGACCGGTACGGCGAGGGCACCACCACCAGCGGCACGCCCTGGCCCCACTGATCCCACTTGTCCCGGATGCGATCCGCCGCGCCCGGCGTGATCTCCACATAGACGGCGATCACCTGGTCGGAGATAGAGCGCGCGTAGTACAGCGCCTCGATCACGCCGCGATGCAGGCCGGAGATCGGCAGGACGACGCGCGGCGCGCGCGGCGGTGCGGACTGCGGCACCATGCCGCTCAGCGACAGCTCGAGCGCGATCTCCCGGTAATGATCCTTCACCACGCGGAACGCGACGACCAGCAGCGGGATGAGCACGATCACGATCCAGGCGCCCTCGAGGAACTTGCTGTAGGCGACCACCACCAGCGTGATCAGCGTAGCCAGCGCGCCCAGCCCGTTGATCGCCGCGTTCACCCACCAACCGGCGCCGCGCAGCCGGACCCAATGCAACACCATGCCTGCCTGCGACAGCGTGAATGCCAGAAACACGCCCACGGCAAACAGCGGAATGAGCGCGTGCGAATCGCCGCCGAACACCACGATCAGGGCGCCGGTCAGAATGGCCAGCAGCAGCATTCCGTTCGAAAAGACCAGCCGGTCCCCCAAAAAGGACAACTGGCGGGGCGCATAGCCATCCTGCGCCAGGATGGACACCAGCCGCGGGAACCCGGCGAAGCTGGTGTTGGCCGCCACCACCAGGATCAGCAGCGTGGCCGTCTGCACGATCAAATAGGCCGCGCCCGATCCCAGCACGCGCCGGGCCAGCGCCGAGAGGATGGTCTCGTCGGCGGGCGCGACGACCGCGAAATGCTGCGTCAGGCCGATGCTGCCCACGAACAGCGTCCCCATCAACAGCGCCATCACCGCCAGCGTGCGGCTGGCGTTATGCGATTCGGGCGGCTTGAAGGACGGCACGCCGTTGCTGATCGCCTCGATGCCGGTCAGCGCCGTGCAGCCTGAGGCGAACGCATGCAGGATGAGCATGTTCGTCACCGGCTCGCGGGCCACGGGCGCCGTGACGTCGAACGAACCCGCCTCGCCGGTGGCGGCGCGCACCAACCCATAAGCCAGCATCCCCAGGTAGGAGACCAGGAACAGGTAGACCGGGATCGCCATCACCGTGCCCGATTCGCGCAGGCCGCGCAGATTGGCAATCGCGATCAACGCCAGGAACGCCAGCGCCAGCACCGTGCGGTGGGGCCACAGGTCCGGAAACGCGGAGGCAATCGCCGCGACGCCCGCCGTCAGGCTGACTGCCGCCGTGAGCGTGTAATCGATCATCAGTGCCGCCGCGGTGACCAGCCCCCACTGCGTGCCCAGATTCTCGCGGGCGACCGTGTACGACCCGCCGCCAGCAGGATACGCGTGAATCGTCTGATTGTAGGACAGCGCGACCGCCACCAGCAGCCCGGCAATCGCCAGCCCGATCGGCCACGAGTAGGCCAGTCCGGCAGCGCCCGCCACGACCAGGCCGAGGAAAATCTCCTGGTTGGCATAGGCAATCGACGAGAGGGCATCGGGCGAAAAGGCCGCCAGGGCGCGGATCTTGTTCAGGCGCTCGGCGCCGAGCTGGGCGGTGGGCAGCGGCGGGCCGATCAGCCATTCGCGCAAGCCGTGCATTCCCGATCACTCCCTGCTGACCGGCCTGGCTTCCTGGCCGGTCGTCGCGTCAGCCGGGCGGCTTAGTCCGCGGGGGTGACGACGCTCAAGTTCAGAAAGGCCAGCGGATCGACCCACTCGCCCCCGACAATCACTTCCCAATGCAGGTGCGCGCCCGAAGACCGGCCGTTGTTGCCGCTGAGGCCGAGCACATCGCCCTGGCGCACCCACTCGCCGGGCACGACGAATCGCTCGGACATGTGCGCGTAGCCGGTGTAGATCCCCCAGCCGTGGTCGATCAGCACGTACCCACCCCGAATCGGCAGCATCTCCGAGAGGATCACGCGCCCGCTAGCCGCCGCGTTGACGGATGTCCCGATCCCCATCCGCATGTCCAGGCCGGTGTGCTGGTACCAGTAGGTGCCGTTATACAGCCGATAGGCGCCAAACCAGTCGATCTGCTCGTTGCCACTGGGCAGCACAAACCCCGTGTCCCAATAGCGCTCGGGCGTGAACCGGGTGAAGATGTTCGATAGCCGGTCCAGCTCGCCCTGGTTGACATCCTGCTCCAGCAGCGGCATGAGGGAGGCTGAGATCGTGACCTCGGACCGGCCAAACTCGCCGTAGTTCACCTGGACCGACCGGTCCACCCGTTCCGAGGTGCCGTCCGCATATTTGATCCAGACCTGCATCACGTAGGCGCCGACGTCGCGCTCCATGCTGGCCGAGATCAGGCCGATAAAGCCGTCGCGCTCCGGGTAGAAATAGAACACGCGCTCCTGGAACACAGCGCGCGCTTCGGCGATGCCGTCCCCGTTGACTCGCACAACCCCGACCTGCCCCTGCCGGATCCACTGGAAATCCAGCGCGACATTCACCGGCCCTGCCCCGTTCGGGCCAGCCTGAGCCAGCGCGGGCACGGTCAGAGCCAGAACCATCACCAGAACGATGCCACTCAAAACGATCCGTCGAGTCACTCGGGTACTCCTCACTCGCTAGGCCATCAGGCGAGCCCGGCGGCGTCCGATCAAAGCGGATAATAACAGGCCGGTATTCCACGCATCATCTACACCGCGATGCAGCGTGCCCTCCACCGGCAGGGCGAGGCTCTCCATCGCCTGGCGCATCCCCACCTCCCGCGGCAGGCCGCACACCGTCGCCAGCAGGTTTTTCACGTTGAGATGGCCGGGGCCGAAGGGGTATTCGACCGCGCGCCGCAAGCATTGAATCTCGAACTGGCGCCGGTCGTAATCCCCGTAGCTGGCCCAGACGCGCTGGTGCGTGCTGTACCGCTCACGCAGGATCTGGCACGCCTCGGCGAACGAGGTCCCCGCCGCAACCTGCTCCGCGGTGAGCGAGGTCAGCGCCGTACAAAACGGGCTGACCTGTGACCGTTCGGGCCGCACCAGGATGCTCTCGCGGGCCAGCCGCTCGCCCGACGCCACGTCGACCACGCAGACCCCGATCTCGATGATCTCGTTCTCCTCGCCTTCGGGCGGGGCGGTGTCCCAGCATGTCGACTCGACGTCGATCACCACCAACTGGTCGAAGCGGCTGGCGCCGTTCCCGTTGCCGGTGTGGTGGAGTATGGCATCCAGCATCAACTGCTGCCAGTCCGCCTGGCCCGCCCCACGCGCCGGCGGCAGCGTGGGCACTATGCGGAGGGGCGGCAGCCGGCGCCGGTTTTTGCGCGCGCGCCGCCGGCCCCGGACCGGCTCGGGCTGGTAAGTGAGCTGAATGTAAAAGGCGCCCGTCTCGTCGTAACGGGGAACCGCCTTGCCTTTTTCGACTAATGCGCGCGCTTTGGCGGCGGTACATGGCTCCATGTGACAGCCCTGGCTGTCGACGACATGCACGCCTATGCGCTGGTGATGTTGAGACGTCAAACGATCCTACTCGTCTTCTGGTGGCAAGAACTCAACCGAATCCAGGATGGCCTGCAGCGCATCGCGCTGGTCGACGATGGCGTGCAGCGGCTCAACCGCTGTGAAGAATGCGAACGAGCCATCATACACGCGCACCACGCCAAACCAGCCGGCGGTGTCCGTTTCCTCGACGCAGTCGCTGGTCTGGTACGACGCGCCCACGGCCTCGATCCCGCCGATGCTGAACAGCTTCTGCTCGTACAAGCCCAGCGTGCACGACTCGCCGATCAGCGATCCGCGCAGCAGTTGAACGCCGTCCGCCCACAGGTTGTACTCCCCACTGAGGGCCGCAACGTTCGGGAATCCCCAATACAGATAAATATACCCATGCACATCGCCGGGCAGCGGCCCGAAATAAATCGTCAGCGGCACCTCGGTCAGATCGCCGGCCAGCGACTCGAATGGCACGATCAGGTCGAGCGCCTCCCAGCCTTCGGGCAGGGTGATCGTCAGCGGCGGCGGCGAGCCGGGCACCACTGCGGGGAGATCGCTGGCCGCCGCGGTCGCGTCGCCGGCCGCTGGCGTCCCATCCGCCGCTGGCGTCGCATTCCCCAGGGGCGCCGGATCGGTGGGACTGCCCGGCAGGGAAGTCGCGGTCGCCAGCAAGATCGGCGTCGGCGTGGGCCGGGGCACGGTGGCGGTGGGCGTGGCCGAGGGCGCCGGCGTGTCAACCGCCGCCAGCGGCGCCGGGTAGCCTTCCAGCTCCACCTGCGCGCGCAGGATCCAGCCCGGCTGCTCACCGACCGTCACCTGCAAAAAGACGCCGTCCGCCGCTGCCGCCAGCACGGGAACGCGCTCGCGCTCGTACAGGTAGGTGATAGGCTCGGCCAGCCGGTCGGGGACGGGGAACACAAACGCCCGCTCGACGGCCACCACGGCCGTCACGCCGCTCACCGGCGCCGGCGTAGCCGTGGGAGCCTGCTCGCCCGGTCCGGCAGCCGCCGGATGGAGCGCGGCCAACAGACAGACCAGCCCCGCCGCCAGCGCCACACCAACCAGACGGCGCCGCCCAACGGGCCGCTTGGCGAAGGTCATACACGTGCTCCTATAGCGAAGATGCCGGTGCGATTGTAGCGCGGCCTCTCGAACATCACAACCGCCACACAGGCGGAGATACACGCTGGTGGCGCAGAGGTACTCACTTCGGGGAATGGCGCGGCGCGCGCGCCCGTCACGGGTCCCTCAGGTCGGACGGGTCATCCTTCCATGATCGATTCTTCCACCGCAACGGCGATCACTTCCAGCAGATCTTTGGGCTTGATCGGCTTGACCAGGAAGTGATCGGCCTGATGCTGCAGCGCCGAATCGCGAAACCGGGGATACGCGGTCAAGACCACCACGCGCATGTTCTTCAGCGAGGGGATCTGCCGCACGCGCTGCATCAACGCCTCGCCGCCCAACATGGGCATCAGCATGTCCATCACCATGACATCGGGTGTCTGGTTCATCAAGAACTTGAGAGCTTCCGCCCCGTTCCCCGCCTCGTAGACGACATAGTCCTGCCGTTCGAGGATCATGCGGTAAATGGTGCGCAGCTCCTTGTCGTCATCCACAATGAGTACGGAATAGGCCATCGTCATTTCCCCCACCAGTCGTGCAATCGGCCATGTACTGTCCCCAACCTTTGTTTTAGAATACCACAACTCCTGTTCTCCCGTATGTGAATAATTGCGAAATTTTTCGCCCGAATGACACACCTACCACTAACAAAAACGGCTCCCCGTGGTGGGGAGCCGCTGTGCTCTGCTTGCGCGAGGAGGGTCAGGCTGGTTCGCTGACCGGCTCCTCCGGCTGGACCTCGGTGAAGGTCAGCTCGTCCTTCTCGGCATCGTAATCGACGCGCACCGTGCTGCCCAGCTTGATATTGCCTGCCAGGATCACATCCGACAGCTTGTCCTCGACCAGGTTGGTGATCAGCCGCCGCAGCGGGCGCGCGCCATAGTCTGGATCGTAGCCTTTGTCGGCCAGGTACGTGCGGGCCGCGTCGGTGATGGTGAGCGACATCGCGCGCTCGGCCAGCCGCTCGTTGACCTTTTTCATTTCCAGATCGACGATCTCGGCGATCTCTTCCCTCGTCAGCGCGCGGAACACGATCGTGGCGTCCACACGGTTGAGGAACTCGGGGCGGAACGCGCGGCGCAGGTTCTCCATCACGTTCTTGCGCATCTCCTGGTAATCCTGCTCGGCGCCGCCTTCGCTCGCCGGCAGGCCAAAGCCCAGGGTCGTGCCCTTCTTGATCATCTCGGCGCCGACGTTGCTCGTCATGATGATAATGGCGTTGCGGAAGTCTACCCGGCGCCCGCGCGCATCCGACAGGTGGCCTTCTTCCATGATCTGGAGCAGCATGTTGAAGGTCTCCGGGTGCGCCTTTTCGATCTCGTCGAACACGACGATGCTGTAAGGGCGGCGGCGCAGCGCCTCGGTGAGCTGCCCGGCGTCCTCGTAACCGACGTAGCCGGGTGGCGCGCCGGTCAGGCGGGCAACCGTATGCCGCTCCATGAACTCGCTCATGTCGAGCTGGATGAGGGCGTCCTCGCTGCCGAACATGAATTCGGCCAGCACTTTGGTCAGCTCGGTCTTGCCGACGCCCGTCGGCCCCAGAAAGATGAACGACCCGATCGGGCGGCGGGGGTCCTTCAACCCGGCGCGGGCCCGGCGCACGGCCTTGCTGATCGCGTCGATCGCCTCGTCCTGGCCGACGATGCGCTTGTGCAGCTCGGCTTCCATCTGCAGCAGCCGCTCGGATTCCTCCTGGGCGATGGTCGTGACCGGGATGCCGGTCCACATGCCGACCACTTCCGCCACGTCTTCCGACGTCAGGCGGGCGCGCTGGGTTTCCGGATTCCAGTGGCTGCGATACTCCTCGAGCTCGGCCTCGAACTCCTGGATCTGCTCGCGCATACTCTCGCGCTGGTCTTCGGATACCTCATCGGTCATCAGCTCGAGGTCTTCGCGCGCCATCGACAACTGCGTTTCGAGGCGCTTGACGCGCGATGACTCGGGCGATTTGTACATGCGCACCCGGCTGGAGCCTTCGTCGATCAGGTCGATGGCCTTGTCGGGCAGGAAGCGGTCGGGCACATAGCGCGCCGACAGGGTCGCCGCCGCCTCGATGGCCTCGTTGGTGATCTCCAGGTTGTGATGCTCCTCGTACGGCTGGCGAATGCCGTGCAGGATGTCGATCGTCTCTTCGATGGTCGGTTCTTCGACCATCACCTTCTGGAAGCGGCGTTCCAGCGCGGCGTCGTTTTCGATGTGGCGGCGGTACTCATCGAGCGTCGTCGCGCCAATGCACTGCAGCTCGCCGCGCGCCAGCGCCGGCTTGAGGATGTTGGCCGCGTCCACGCTGCTCCCCGCCGAGCCAGCACCGACCAGCATATGCACCTCGTCGATGAACAGGATGCTGTTGGCCTGCTTGAGCTCCTCGATCACGCGCTTGAGGCGTTCCTCGAACTGGCCGCGGTACATCGTGCCGGCCACCAGCGAGCCAACGTCCAGTTGGAGCACGCGCTTTCCCAACAGAGGCGCGGGCGCGTCGCGCGCCACGATGCGCTGGGCCAGCCCTTCGACGATGGCCGTCTTGCCGACACCGGGCTCGCCGATGAGCGCCGGGTTGTTCTTCTGGCGGCGGCTCAGGATCTGGATGACGCGCTCGATCTCCATCTGGCGCCCGATCACCGGATCGAGCTTGCCTTCTTCGGCCAGCGCGGTGAGGTCGGTCGCCAGTTGGTCGACCATCGGCGTCTTGACCGAGGCGCGGGCGGCGCGGTCCTGGGGCGCCTCCAGCGAGCGGCGCGACGTCTGCAGCGGGTTCTCCTGCAGCACGCGGCGCGTCTGGCGCCGAATCTCATCCGGGCTGATGCGCAGCTCCTTGAAGACGTCCATCGCGACGCCTTCGGGATGGCGCACCAAGCCCAGTAGCAGATGTTCGGTTCCGATATAGTGATGACCCATGCGACGGGCTTCGTCGACGGCCAGCTCGAGCACCTTCTTGGTCGCCGGAGATAGATCCATCCGGGTCACGCCAGGGCGCTTATTGGCGTTGGTGAGTTTCTCGACAAGCTGCTCGACTTGAGTCTGCCGGAGCCCCAACTCACGCAAGACACGTCCGGCCACACCACCTTCTTCGCGCATCAGCCCCAAGAGGAGATGCTCGGTTCCGATGTGACTGTGCTGCATCCGCTCGGCCTCTTCCTGGGCCAAACTCAGGACACGCCGAGCGCGCTGTGTAAAGCGCTCCATCTTATTCGACATTGTGTGGTCTCTCCTCATCCCGTTTCTGGCACAACAGCTTGCGCCTGCGCAAGAGCGGGCAATGGTTACGATAACGGGAGTGTCCTATCCTTGTTGATTTTAGGGGAGTCTGGACCGCAATTGCCAGTCTCCTCCATCATAAAACCGTAAAATCGCGGCAAGGGCCAGGGGCTCTCCGGCCCTTCACGACTGGCTGGGCGCCTCTACTTCAATTGTAGCATAGCCACGGCGCGTTGATGACTCTCAAGTATGTCAAGTATGGCAAAAAAGGCCCTGTCCGCCCACTGCGAAAGAGCCTCGATTTGCCTACGATTACGGAGGAGTTGAACGGTTAAATGTCGTCTTCCACCGACTCGGGAGCATCGTCGTCCGCGGGCGAGTCGTCGTCTTCGTTCTCGTTGACCGGCACGTAGTCTTCTGGCCCAGTGGCCTCCGGCGTCACTTCCACACTGTCTTCTTCCGGCTCGGCGGCTTCCGCCATCACTTCCACGGTCTCGGCTTCCGGCTCGAGGGTCTCCGGCGCAACTTCCACCGTCTCGGCTTCTGGCTGCTCGAATTCCTCGGCGATGGCCTGCCAGTCCTGGTCCATGTACTTCGCCGAGTCCACCTGGCGCAGCGACAACCCCAGCCGCCGCTGGTCCGCATCGATCTTGACGATGCGCAGGGTGAGCACATCGCCCACCAGCACGACCTCGCGCGGGTGGCTCACCCGGTAGTCGGCCAGCTCGGAGATGTGGATCAGGCCCTCGATCTCCGGCGCATCGACCAGCCGGGCGAACGCCCCGAATTTGGTCAGCTTGGTCACGGTGGCCTGGACAAGCTGGTGAACCTCGTAATTGCGGACCACCTGCTGCCACGGGTCGTTTTCCTGGCGTTTCAGGCTCAGGCCGATGCGCTTGCGCTCGCGGTCGACGCTGATCACCTGGGCCTCGACTTCCTGCCCCACTTCCAGAATCTCGCGGGGGTGGGTGACGTGGCTCCACGAAAGCTCGGTCAGGTGCACCAGGCCATCCGCGCCGCCCAGGTCGATGAACGCGCCAAAATCGGCCAGGCTGATCACGCGCCCTTTGCGGATCTCGCCGACGGCCAGCTCGTCCAGCAGGCGCGATTTCTGCTTCTCGCGCCATTCGCGCGCCGCGGCGCGCTCGGACAGGATCAGGCGGTTGCGCGCGCGGTCGATCTCGACCACTTTCACGGCAATATCTTCGCCGACCATGCCGCCCCAGCGTTCCTCGGGGCTTTCGCCCACCGCGCGGCGCTGCCGCTCGCGGCTGACCTGGCTGGCGGGCACGAAGCCACGCACCTTGCCAAAGCGCACGATCAGGCCGCCCTTGTTGTAGCCGGCCACTTTGCTGAAGTACACCTGCTGGCTCTCATGATGCTCGACGGCCATCTGCCAGTTGTGTTCTTCTTCGGCGCGGGCCAGCGACAGCACCGGCTGGCCATCTGGCCCCTGCGTGCGCACGATGTACACCCGGACCGGGCTGCCGATCTCGAGCGCCTCCAGCGCGGTACGGTCCATGCGTTCGAGCTCGCGGCTGGCGACCGTCCCGATCACGCCCTCGCCCAGGTCCACCTGGACCTCGGTCGGGCTGGTCGCGGCAACGGTGCCCTCGATAATGACGCCGCGGCGAATACGCGCCGTTTCATCCGCAGGCTCGCCGGACTGATCGTCATCGTCCCGGTCGTCTGCGTCGTCGTCCGACAGATCGTCACCGGCGTCGTACTCGAAGTCGTCGCCAGCATCCGCATCGCCCTCCGACTCGGCCACTTCCTCTACCTCAGCGACGGGTTCCAGAGCATCGCCTGTGTCCGCATCGCCCTCTGGCTCTTCCATGTCCGCTGCCTCGTCGGCAGCGGGCTCGAAGTCGTCGCGGATCTCCAGATCGCCTTCTGGCGCCTCCACTTCCTCTATTTCAGCAGCGGTGGGCTCGTCTGGCGTAGTTTCGCTCGCAAGGCTTTCAGTTGGTTGAACGTCTGCCGGCAACTCGGGTTGAGTTTCGGCGGTAGTGTGCTCGGCATCCGGCATGGTCTCGTCAGACAGCATGTCGTCACCGAGGCTTCGGTTGTTGGACTCCATGAAGTTCGTTCTCCGGTTTTCTCGAAGTGCAGTGCGCATTATACACAGTGGCGACACAATGATCAAACGTTTGGCGAATTTTGGGGGTGGCGAGCGCCGTCAGCGGGCCGGCGTATTCCAATAGCAGGTGCGGCGCGTGTCGTTGTCCATCAGCTTGACGGCGTCGTAGTAGGCGCGCTGGATCTCTTCGGCTGACTGGAAGCGGTTCGCGGGGTCCTTGTCGAGCGCGCGCAGCAGCAGCGTTTCGAGCCGGCGGGGGAACTGGGGATGGATCAGGCGCGGGCGCGGCACTGGCTCATCCACATGGGCCAGCGCGGTCATCTGGGCGTTCTTGCCCTGGAACGGCAGGCGTCCCAATAAAAGCTCGTACAGGACCACGCCGATCGAATACAGATCGGCGCGGTGATCGGCGCGGGTGCCCATCGCAACTTCCGGCGCCATGTACTCGGGCGTGCCGACCGACACCCCCGACGCCGTGATCGTCATGTCCTGGCCGGGCCGTTTGCCCAGCCCGAAGTCGGTCAGAAAGACGTGATTGCCCTCGCCGCGCCGTTCGAGCAGGATGTTCCCCGTTTTCAGATCGCGGTGCAGCACGTGGTGGCGGTGGCCGAAACCCAGCGCGTCGGTCACCGGGCGGACGATTTGCCAGGCCGTCAGCGGCGTGAAGCGGTGGTGGGGGATGATGCGCTCCAGCGATGGCCCGCGGACCAGATGCATCACGATGTACAGATAGCCGGACCATTCGCCATAGGAATACACGGGGATAATGTGCGGGTGGCGCAGCGCGATCATCAACTCCGCTTCGCGCAGGAACCGCGTTCGGAAGCTCGCGTCCTGGGCGAACGACGGCTGCATGATCTTGATGGCGACGGGGGCCCCCGTCTCGGCCTCGGCCCCGCGGTAGACCCAGCCCATCCCGCCGGCGCCGATCGTCTCGCCGACGACGTACCCGTTGATAGTCTGGCCGATCAGTTGCTGTTCCACCATCTGCCTGCCTTTGGGCCTGGGATACGCCGCCGCGCGCCGCGCATCCCCGATCAGCGCAGCAGCGCCAACGATACACCCACCATTGCCGAGAGGATTCCCACCAGCCAGAACCGCTGCACGACCTGCGTCTCGCTCCAGCCGCCTAGCTCGAAATGGTGGTGGATCGGGGTCATGCGGAACAGGCGCTGGCCATGCGTGAGGCGGAAATAGGACACCTGCAAGATCACGCTGGCGACCTCGGCCACGGGGATGATGGCGATCAGCGGCAGCAGCAGCCACTGGCCGGTCATCAGGGCGACCGTCGCCAGCGCCGCGCCCAGGGCCAGCGATCCGACGTCGCCCATGAACATCTGCGCCGGGTGCGCGTTGTACCACAGGAAGCCGAAACACGCGCCGACCATGATGAAGCTGAACTGCACCAGGAACGTCTGGCCCTGCAGTTGGGCGACCACGCCGTAGGCCGCGAACGCACTGGCAGTGATCAGGCCGGAAAGCCCGTCCAGCCCGTCGGCAATGTTCACCGCGTTGCTGAAGCCCACGATGATCACCACGGCGATCGGAATCCAGATCCAGACTGGAAGCTCGATGAAGCCGGGCACCAGCGGGATATACACGCCATTCGCATTCTGGAACCCGCCACCGACAAACGCCATCACCCCAGCAGTGATGACCGCCAGGATGACCTGGCCGGCGAACTTGGTCCGGGCGCGAATGCCCTCGCCGCGCTCGCGCAGGCCGCGGACGCCTTCCCAATCGTCGATGGCGCCCAGAATGCCGAAGCTAATGAGCACGAACAACGGCAGCAGGATGCTCGAGCCGGTCAGGCTTTCCTGGATCAGGCGGGCGAGATTCAGACCGAGCGTGATGAGCACCACCGGCACGAGGATCAAAATGCCGCCCATGGTGGGCGTGCCGGTCTTGACCATGTGCGACTGCGGGCCTGTCTCGCGGATTTGCTTGCCGATGCGCAGCCGCCGCAGAACTTCGACGAAGGGGCTGCCCCAGATGGCCGTCAGCAGAAAGGTGATCGCGCCCAGCGTGAGAGCAAACGGGATTTCGGGCGTCATCGGTCCCTCACCGCCCCGTGCACACCGGCACGTCTCGCACGATGCGCCGGGCCCCTATGATCCCGCTGAAGCCGGTTGGTTGAGCGTTGCGCATATCGTCCTCGCTGCCATGTCGGCGCCTGTCGATGGGACGAATCCTAACAGGCGGCGCGCCACCTGTCCAGACTCCCCACGTAACCCGCTAGTATTCCCGGTTAAATGGGCTGCCCCCCTGCGCCATCAGCTGGAAACGCTCGCTGTCGGGCGGGATCTCCATCAGGACGACCAGCCGGTCGACCAGCTCCTGAAAGACCGGGGCGGCCGTCTTGCTACCCCAGTATCCCGCGGGCCGGTCGAGCTTGACCAATACCGATACAACCGGGTCATCGGCAGGCAGAAAACCGATGAAGGACGCGATTGAGCCGCTCGGGTCGTAGCCATAGGGCGTCGGGATCTGGGCGGTGCCCGTCTTACCCGCGACCTGATATTCCTCAAAGTGATAATCGTCGAGACTGGCCGGATCTTGCACAATCTGAACCATGATGTCGCGGGCGAGGTGCGCCGTTTCCTCGCTGATAGGCCGGTGGCTGGCCGAGGGCCGCGTTTCGATGATCTGGTCGCCATCGATGCGCGCCTTGACGATGTGCGGCTGCATGATCAGCCCGTCATTGGCGATGGCGTTCATGGCGGTGAGCATCTGCAGGGTCGAGACCGACACACCCTGCCCATAGCTATTGTTCAGGAACTGGGCCTCGTTCCAGTTGGGATCGCCGGGCTCGACCAGGATGCCGGGCGTTTCGCCTTCCAGGTCGACGCCGGTCGGGCTGCCGATGCCGAATTCGCGCAGCATGCTGTACACCACTTCCAGGCCGCCGCCGCGCTCGGCCATCTGCTTGAAGATCGTGGCGGTGCCCGTGTTCAGCGATTCGATGAAGACCTGCGCGAAGGTCGGGTTGTTATGCGAGGCGCGGTCCCAGTTGCAGATCGTCACGCCAGCTTCTTCGAAACAACCCGGATCGTAGTACGTCCACGACAGGTCGTGCGTGCCCAGCTCCAGGGCCATCGCCATCGTGACAACTTTGAACACCGAGCCCGGCTCGTAGGCGTCGGCCACGGCCTGGTTGCGCGCCAACTGCAGGTTTTCGGGCGAGAAATCTTCCGGCTTGTAGGTTGGGTTGTTCGCCATCGCCAGGATCTCGCCGTTGCGCGGGTTCATGATCAGGATCGTGCCGCCGGTAGCCCCGTGGTTCACCACCGCCGTGTCGAGAATCTCCTGGGCCAGATACTGCAGATCGCGGTCGATGGTTAACACCAGGCTGATGCCATCGCGCACGGTGAACGTGGACGTGCCGCGCTCCTCGACGATGGGGATCGTGCTGCGGGTGACGCGCTTGCTCTGCCCGGCCAGCAGCGATTCGTAAAAGCCTTCCACGCCGTAGTAGCCGCGCCGCGTGCGCGCCGATTCCGACCCGGCGAAGAACCCGACGATCTGCGCGGTGAGGTCGCCCTGCGGATAGATGCGCGTCGGCAGCGGCTCGATGATGATGCCGTCGATGTCCAGGTCAGCGATAGCCTGACCGGTCTCGAAGCTGACCACACTCGCCAGCAAGGCATAGGACGCGTAGACGCCGTTCTCATCGGGCAGCAGCCGCCGGTAGAGCTGGTCTTCGGACATGCCCACCAGCGGGGCAAGCTGGGCCACGGTTTCCTGCCGGTCCACCACCTGGTTCGGGCTGATCCCGATGCGGTACTCAAACGAATTACCGGCCAACAGATGGCCGTTGCGGTCGAAGATCTGTCCGCGATTGGGCATCACTTCCACCGTCTGGTTGTAGCGGTTCTCAGCCTGGCTGGCGAACGTCTGCTTGATCTGCGGATCCATGCGGAACTGGAAGGAGATGAGCCGCACCAACAGAATCGCGCTGATCGCGATCAGGCCGATGCCCACAAGCGTCAATCGTCGTTGTAAGGTCTCGTTGTGAATCATCGCTCAGAATTGGCCCCAAAACTCACGTATACACCACAATGTAAACGGGAACATCGCTTGATGTGCCTGGACAGCCCTCGCGCTCCCCACGGGCGGCGCTGCCCATTCTTTTTCAACCATGGTAGCAGGACACGCTCTACCCGGTCAAGGTGCCTATCTTAAGGATAACGCCATAATCCCCAACGAGCCATCCCCGGTCCGGCGCGACGAAAGAAAG
Source organism: Aggregatilineaceae bacterium (assembly GCA_040767355.1). GTDB lineage: Bacteria > Chloroflexota > Anaerolineae > Aggregatilineales > Aggregatilineaceae > LM3-B42. The sequence continues at coordinate 378,885 of JAXGOS010000003.1, forward strand.
CCCGTTCAGCGCGACGCTCTCGCCCGTGGGAAAGGGCACGCCCAACCTCACGCGAGGCGCTGGGCGCGCCTGTCAGCGCTCGTTTCGCCAGGTTTCGAACTGCTTTTGGAAATTGTCCCACTGCTTGCGAAGCCAGCCGCTGAGGGTTTCGTCGTACACGGCGCCCGTGCTCGTCGGGGCGGGAGTCGGCGTGGGCGTGAACAGGGGCCGGTTGTAGCGATAGCCCTGGACGTAAATGTACTGGATCTCTTCGGTGTCCGCCTCGCGGAAGCCCATCTCCGCCGCCTTGGTCATCACGCGCGGCAGGCTTTGCAGTTCCGCGATCTCAGCGCGCAGCCGCTCGTTGTCGCGCTCCAGCCGCGCGCGCTGCTCGTTCATGTCGTCGAGCGTGCGCACCGTGGTGGTGGTCGTCGTCGTCTGGATCAGGTACAGCGCGCCGATGATGATCCCCACGATGACGATCAGTGCCACGGTCGTAACGAGCTGCCTCTGGTTGCGCCAGGGATGCTCGGCCAGGGTGTGCGGTAACCACTCGCTCATACAGCGCCATCCAGTGCCAACAGGTCACAATACTCACTGCATCTAGTGGGCTATTATAGCCAGGGCGCGCTGTTTTGGGGAAACGCGCCGCAGCGCCCGGACCACGGGCCGCCATGGTGGATTTTCGCAGTCACGCTTCCGGTCACGCTGCGGTCACGCCGGGGCGCCATACTGCGATCAAGTACGGTGAGACAGCTTTTGCGCTCGCCCACCGGACCACTATAATCGTCGGTATATCATACCTTCACCATGCTCATAACTCGTCGGTTAAACGACTGTCGGAGGAAAACATGAAGCGGTTCCGTTCTCTTCAGTGGGTGGCAGTAATCGTGGTGGTGGCGCTGGTGGCCGCTCTGGTCCCCACCATCACCAGAGCCGAGGCCGCCGGTGGCATGATCAACTACGGCGATATCGTGTACGGCACGCTCAACAACGTGAATTATTTCGAGATCTGGCAGTTCAACGGCCAACAAGGGGACCGCATCCGGATCACGATGACTGGCGACGGCGTGCTCGACCCCTACCTGGGCCTGATCGAAGCGACCAGCGAGCAGGTGCTGGTGGAAGATGACGACAGCGGCGGCAACAGCAACGCCCTGATCGAAACCACCTTGCCTTCGAGCGGCCAGTTTCTGATCATCGCGACGCGCTACAACTTCGACACGGGCGTGTCGCAGGGCAATTATTCGCTGGAGCTGTCCGGCGGCGCCGGCCTGCAGCAGAACGTGTCGTATACATCTGGGCCAGAGGAGATTGAGCCAGGCGTGTATTTCATGGGCGACCTGGTGCTGGCCGAGCCGGTGAGCGGCCAGCTCGACGACAGTTCATTCTTCCAGATCTATTCAGTCGAGCTGCAGGCGGGCACGGATGTCGTGGTCGCCATGTTCGCCGATAGCTCCATGCTCGACCCGTACGTCGTCTTCGCGGACGAGGATGGCAATGTGCTGGCTGAAGACGACGACAGCGGGCCCGATATCGGCGGCGCCAAGACCGACTCTTACCTGCTGCTGAGCATTTCGCAGAGCGGCACGTACCTTGTCGGCGCGACGCGCGCCGGGATAGACCTGGGCAAGTCGTCCGGCGCGTACTCGCTGCTGGTCGGCGTCCCCGAACAGGATACGCCGGACCCGGTCAGCCAACCCATGCCGGCGGGCATGGAATACCTCGGTGAGATCGCGTTTGGCGCGTCCGTGAGCGGGAGCATTACGGCGAACAGCTTCATGCACCTGTACGACTTCTACGGCGAAGCAGGCCAGATGGTCACCATCAATATGACCGGCGCGGACGGGCTCGACGCATACCTGGGCCTGCTTGATCCGAATGACCAGGTGATCGCCGAAGACGACGACAGCGCGGGCGACCTGAACGCGCAGATCGCGATCCGCTTGCCGGAAAGCGGCTGGTACGTGATCGCCGCCACGCGCGCCGGCATCGACGAGGGCAGCTCGACCGGGGGCTATTCGTTGCAGCTTTTCGAGGGCACGCCGCAGCCCGCCAACGAGACGAGCGGTATCGCCGGTTTCGGCGGCTTGCCGGGCCGCGCCTTCCAGACCGAGGACGCGACCTTCTACCTGCGCGGCTTCGGCTCGACCGATAACCCGTCGAAGGCCACCCCCCTCGAGCAGTTCGTGACGCCAGACGAGGATCTGCCAGGGCGCTCGTTCCAGGTGGATGATGTCAAGTTCGCGCTCAACGGCTTCGGCGCCACCGACAATCCGGCCAAGGCCAGCCCGCTGGCCCGCTATCTGAGCCAGTAACGCCAACCGCCCACCAACTTGTACGACCAGGGGCCGCCCGTGCGCGGCCCCGTTTTTTTCGCTCAGCGGGCGACTTGACGCATCAGAACATTAGTGCTACACTGACTCCTGATGGTGTCGTGAAAACAAAAGGGTGTGACCGGTGACATTAGAGTTTAATAAGGTCGAACCACAGGTCCAGCGGATGGGCCGGGCGCTCGCCGCGCGCAACATGACCCTCAGCGAACGGCTGGACGCGGCCTGGGAACGCCTGTTGGCCCAGGGCGACCTGGGAGCCATCCACGATCGGATCCAACTGGCGCGCGAGCGGGACGTCGGGTTTCGCGGCGCGGCGCCGCTCAATGAGCCGATCAACGCCCCCTATCCGCTGCCGCCTCTGCCCAGCCGCGCCACGATCATCGCGGCGGACGGCTCGCAGGTCTATCCCAGCATTCACGCCGCCGCGCTGTACTACCTGACGAACATCGGCGTGTTCGTGTACCATCATGGCACCGACGATCTGCCGGAACAGATCACCGAGCCGGCCCTGTTCTACAGCGAAAGCGACGTGCGCGACGAGAACGGCCAGGCCATCGCCAACGCGGCGGTCAACGCGCGGCGCAGCGTGGCCGAAGTGCAGATGCTGGCCCGCGAAACGTGGAACCGCCGCAGCGCAGACAGCCCGCTGCTGGCGATCAGCGATGGGCCGCTGTTGTTCTGGGTAGGCAAAGATGTGCCCGACGGCAAACGCCTGGAGCAGGATTATCTGGGCGCGCTGGTGCACCTGCACGACACGCACGCCTCGGCGGCGAGCACGTACGGCCAGTCGGCCAGCCTGATCGGCTATGTGGACCGCCCCACCAGCGCGTTCGTCATCAGCCTGCTGCACCTGCTGGGCCTGGAGGATGACAACGTGCGCGAGGCGGCTGTAAAGAACAACGGCGAGCTGGAAGGGTTGATCGACCAGCGGCTGATGTTCCGCCTGCTGCAGCCCGGCGAACGCTCGGCGGTGATGGTCCAGCAGTCGCCGCAGAACAAGCGCTATCACGACAAAGGCGAGAGCTACGAGATCGCGTTCTTTTACCTGAATGTGGGTCACCAGGAGGGCTATCACCTGGCCCGGGTCGAAATGCCGATGTGGGTCGCGCGCAGCCAGCCCCTGCTGGACTGCGTCCACGCGCTGACGTTCGACCAGTGCCAGCTCATGTGGCGCTATCCTTACGCGCTGACCCGCGCCGACGAGCTGGCCGTGATTCGCGCCGCCGAGCGCGCCCAGCTCGACGACATGATCGAGATCGAGCTGCGGCGCAATGAGCAGCTCGTCGAGCGATCCGAAAAACTAGAATCCAAAACCGTGCGGCATGGTCGCACGCGCTACCGCCCAAAATAGCCCGGTTTGTGGAGATGGAATGAACAGCATGAACGAAGAAACCTTACAGCAGCCCGTCATCGGCAGTGTGCTGCGCGCCAGCACCGTCGGGTTTGTGTGTGGCACGCGCAGCCAGGAGATCGTGCATCCCTCGTTTGGCGCGTTCGTCCGCACGCGGCACGGGCAGCTCAACGACATCGACGTGATCGGCCTGATCCACACCATCAGCATCGACGACGACCCGTTGGTGCGCCAGTTGATCCTGGCGAATAACATCAAGCCGTCCGTGGAGCGCGACCAGCGCGAAAACCGGATGGTGCCGGTCGAGATCGGCGTGGTGAATGTGGGTTATGTCCAGGTAGACCGCATCTACTACAACCTGCCGCCGCGCCCGCCGCTGAGCCTGGACCCGGTGCAATTGTGCGACACTGAGACGATCCTCCGTTTCACCGAGCGGCTGGACTTTCTACGGCTGGTGCTGAACGCCAACGGCGACTTTCCGACCGAGGAGCTGGTGGCGGCGGCGCTGCTGCAGGCGGCCAGCGTGCGCCCGCCGGGCGAGCGGCTCGATTTTCTGATCGGCGCGGGGCGGCGGCTGACCGGCCTGCTGGCCAACGACCTGCCGCGCCTGCAGCACGTGCTGCAGTTGATCAAACCGGCGTGAGGGCCGGAATCCTGGCTAGGTAGAGGGTTGGGATTCAGTCCGGCCCTGTGTTATAATAGAACATAAGTTCTGACTTCAAAAGGATGACCCATGTCCACACGTGATCCCCTGTTCCCCGACACCGATAACCTGGACGACTGGTTCCCTCGCGCGGCGGGAGCCGCCCCAAGCCTGATCGCCGCCGGGCAGCGCCTGGGCGTGGTCGTCGGCGGCTCGCTCAGCCGGGGGCTGGATGTCAAGCTGGACCGCGAAACATCCATCGAGGACCTGGCCGTGGGGCGCTACGTGGTCGTGCGCGGCCAGTCCAAGCGCTTCTTCTGCATGATCACCGACATCATGCTCGACACCACCAACCCGGCCATCCGCAGCGATCCGCCGGACCTCAGCGACCCGTTCCTGGCGGCGGTCTACACCGGCACGGCGGCCTTCGGCACGCTGCACGTCGCGCCAATGCTGACCATCGACGAGGACGAGGGCGAGCCGCGCCCGGTCAAGACGATCCCCAGCCACTTCATGCCGGTCGAGATCGCGACCGCCGCGGACGTCAACGACGTGTTCGGCCAGGAAGACGCCACCCATTTCAACGTGGGCGCCCCGCTGGAGCTGGAAGAGACGCAGATCAACCTGGACCTGCGGCGGCTGGTCGAGCGCTCGGTGGGCGTCTTCGGCAAGAGCGGCACCGGCAAGAGCTTCCTGACGCGCATCCTGCTGGCGGGCATCATCAAGAACCAGGTGGCGGTCAACCTGATCTTCGACATGCACAACGATTACGGCTGGGCGGTCAAGGACGAGCGCGGGGCGCAGGCCAAAGGACTCAAGCAATTATTCGGCGACAAGGTCTCGATCTTCACGCTGGACGACGAGGCCACCCGGCGGCGCGGCGCGCGGGCCGATCACGTGGTCACCATCGGCTACGAGGACATCCAGCCCGAAGACCTGGCCATGCTCAAGACCACGCTCGACCTCAGCGACTCGATGATCGACGCGGCCTACGAGCTGCAAAAGCTGTGGGGCAACGACTGGATCCGCAAGCTGATCGCCGCCCAGCCGGAACTGCTGGACGAGCTGCGCGAGCAAGCCGCCGCCAGCCCGGCGTCGGTCCAGGCGCTGCAGCGGCGCGTCCGGCGCTTCGAGCGCTTCGAGTTCCTCAAGCCGAACGCGCTCGGCAAATCGGTCAAGGAGATCGTGGCCTACATCGAAGCGGGCAAGCACATCGTGTTGGAGTTTGGCCGCTATGGCAGCGCGCTGGAAGCCTACATCCTGGTCGCCAACTACCTGACGCGGCGCATCCACGAGCATTATGTCGAAAAGGTGGAGAAGGCGCTCGGCGACGAAAGCCTGGAGCCGCCGCAACTGCTGATCACGATCGAGGAAGCGCACAAATTCCTGGACCCGACCATCGCGCGCCAGACCATCTTCGGCACCATCGCCCGCGAGCTGCGCAAGTACAACGTCACGGTGCTGGTCGTGGACCAGCGGCCCAGCGGCATCGACGAAGAGGTGATGAGCCAGATCGGGACGCGCGTTACCGCGCTGCTGGACAACGAGCGCGACATCGCCGCCGTCCTGATGGGGATCAGTGGGGCGGGCGGCCTGCGCGAAGTGCTGGCCCGGCTGGACACCAAACAGCAGGCGATCATCATGGGCCACGCCGTGCCGATGCCGGTGGTGGTCAAGACGCGCACCTACGACACGGACTTTTATGGCAGCCTCAGCGGCGATGCCGAGGCGCGCCGGGCGCTCAACCGGCCCACGCCCGCCGAGGATCGCCGGATTCGCTAGCGCGGCGGCTCAGCCCTGCGACAGCACCGCGGGCTGTTCGCGCACCTGGTAGTAACGCTCTCCCGCGCAGGACCGGCACAACACGATCCCGCCGCGCACGACCTCGCGCTCTTTCATAATCTCCTCGCCGCACTGCGCGCAGACGGCGCGCACGCCGGGCTGGCTGATGATCGCCGCCATCGACACCTTCAACTCCACCGGCTGGACGACCAGCAGCGCTTCATCCGGCATGATCTGGTAGCCGGTCAGTTGGGCGTGCCAACTGTCGCCCTCGCCGGGCGCGTAGCGCAGCGCGGCGTGGCGAGACTCGGGGTGCGGGAAGATGCGAAGCGCCGTCCCGCTGGCGGTATCGACGAACGTCGCGGCCACTTTGCCAAAGTCCACGATCTGCATGGTGCGGCGCCCCACGTGGCAGCCCGTCGTTGCGATGATGCCATCGACCAGGCAGCCGTCGGTCTCGACGAAAGCGTACAGCCGCTTGTCCGACTGGGGCAGGTTCAGCCCCAGCTCGACGGCGGCGCGCATCCCCATCCGCACGCCCAACACCTGGCGCGGGCACAGGTGCTGGTGGCGCGCCGCGCTCGCCTCGAGGAACTCGCTCAGCGAAGACATTGAATGTCCCTTTCGCTTCCAACGCAATCGCCAGCGGAGACGCTGGCGACGGTCGTCGATCGGCACACAGGATCTCCTTACCAAGTCAGTCCGGGGGCACCCGGACATCGGGAGGCCGCCGCGTTTCCGCGCGCGACCCTAACCCCGCCCAACGCGGCGGGTCCTCGCCCCTCGTCGAGGTCGGCCTGCTGGCCATGACGCATCCGTGGTAGGTCCAGCAGACTCGGAGAATCAGTTGTGAGTGTCAGCGGTCAGTCCTGGTCCACCTCCCGGTGGCGCTCGAGCCTGGGCGGAATTCTATACCCAAACGGGTTCTGCCGCCGGAAATCGCACGGCGGGCACAACCCCCGCGCCGACGGCTCGCCCGCGAAACGCGCGCCACACGCTTCGCACACGTGGAACACGCTGCTGTGGATCCGCCCTGGCTCCGCTGCCAGGAACTCGCGGAACAGCGGCACGCGCCGCCGGTGCAGCGCTTCCGGGTCACAGAGATGCAGGCACGTCTCGCAGCCGGTGCACGCCCGCGGCGCGTAGAGGATCTCGAAACCGCGCGACTCGTCATCATACAACACCTGGAGCGCGCCGGTCGGGCAGGCCTTCGCGCACACCCCGCAGGCGGTGCAGGTGTCATCGACGCCCAGCAGCACAAACGCCTGGCCGGGCTCCGGCGCGGGGCAGATGGCGGTTGGGATGGGGGGCGGCAGCCGGTCCAGCGCATGCAAGAGGCGGCGGCGCTCGGGGGGCAGGCGGTTCCTGGCGGGCGATGGCCCTTCGTCCACCAGCAGCGCCTCGTCGATCGTCCTGGCGGGCGCGGACGTGAAGCGCCGGAACAGGTCGCGCCGCGACACGGGCGGGCGGTTGGCCGGGTAGACAGGTCGCGGCTGCCCATCCTCCAGCGGGCTTTCCGCCACGATGTCAACCGATCCGGCCAGGTCCCAGGCAGCCAGTACGCGCCGCGCCCGGTCGATCGCCTGCCGGATGTCGGCTGCCACCTGGCCCAGCGGGCACGCCGCGCAGGCGTCCAGGCGGACGGCCACGCGGGGGATCCCGCACGCCGCCAGACTGGCATACGCCGACGGACCCAGCGACGCCAGGCAGCCGGTAGGCGCGATCGCCGCGTCGATCCCGGCAGGGCCGGTAGCCGGTTCGGGATGCGCCGGGCAGATCAGCTCCAGCGCGGCCAGATCGTCGATCTGCGCGGCGCAGCGCAGGATGTCGTTGGCGCCGGTGTCGCCCGCGAACGCGCCGACCGGGCACAGGTGCAGGCACAGCCCGCACAGCGCACAGGCCGCCGGGTCGAAGGCGGCGCCCCCCTCCTCGATGCGCACTGCCCCCGCCGGGCAGCGGGCGGCGCACAGGTCGCACGTCGAAAAACGGTCGCGCGCGCGCAGGCACCGCCCCGGGTCGAAGACGATCGCGGGACCGTCGATGGATGCGAAACGCTCAATAACCGACAGCATCGTCGTGATCCCTCATGCCGGCGGCTGGATGAGGCCGGACTGGACGGCCAGCGCGGCGGCCTGCGTGCGATTCTCGACCTGCAGCTTGTTCAAGATATTGCGCAGGTGGACCTTGACCGTGTTCACGGTGATGCACAGGCTGTCGGCGATCTGCGGGTTGCTGGCACCGTGGGCCACCAGGTTGAGGACCTCGACTTCTCGCTCGGTCAGCGCCTCGCCGCTGATATCGCTCGCGCTGCCGCTGTCGCCCATGTCGCGCAGCAGGCGCGCGGCAACCGCCCGCGTCAGGACGGCCTCATCCCCGGCTACCGCCTGCAGCAGATCGAACAGCTCGACGGCGTCCAGGCTCTTGAGCAGGTAGCCCGCCGCGCCCAGCCGCACCGCCTCGTAGACGTGTTCGTTCAGCTCCGAGGCAGTCAAGATGATCACTTCGACGGACGGGAAAGCCTGGCGAATGGCCAGCGCCGCCCGCAGCCCGTCCACGTCGGGCATCTTGATGTCCATCAACACGACATCGGGCCGGCAGCGCCCGGCCAGCGCGATCGCCTCGCGGCCCGTCTCGGCCTCGCCGATCACATCGACGAGATCGCGGCGCGTGTTCATCAGGCTGATCAGCCCCTGCCGGAACAGTCGGTGATCGTCGGCAACCAGGACTCTCAATGGTAAAGTACGCATCTGCGCAACTCTTTCTATCTTTAGGTCGCCATCACAAATCATGCTGGCACAGCCCGGTTTACGGCTGGGCCAGGGGTAACCAGAACGTCACTTGAGTCCCCTGGGCCGGGGCCGATGTCACAGTCAGGCCGCCGCCGACGCTCTCGGCGCGCTCGCGCATCGTCTGCAGCCCGAAATGCTTGCCGTTAGGCACGCGGTCGAACCCGACTCCATCGTCAGTCACCGTCACGCCCAGGCACCCATCGCGCGCCACCAGCCGGATCTGGACCTGGCGGGCGGCGGCATGCTTGCGCACGTTCGCCAGCGCCTCCTGCACGATGCGGACCAGTTGCGTCTCGGCCAGCGGTGACAGCCGGCTGACATCGACTTCGCTCGCCAGGTGTGCGTCGATCCCGGTCTGGACGCTGAACTCCTCGAGATACTGCTCCAGCGAGGGGAGCAGGCCCGCATCACCGGCCAGGGTCGTGCGCAGGCTCAGGATGTTCTCGCGCACATCGGCCTGCGCGGCGGTGATCCGCTCGCGCGCCTGCCGCAGCGCGCCGAGGGTCGCCTCGGTGTTGCCCTGGCGCACGAGGGCGTCGAGGGTCTGCACTTCCAGGCTCAAATAGCCGAGGATCTGCGCCAGGCCATCGTGCATTTCGCGGGCGATGCGCGCCCGCTCCTCGACGACCGCCAGCGACTGCAACTGCCCCGCCATCAACGTGTGCTGGATGGCGATCACCGCCTGGTTGCTCAGGTGCCCCAGGCGGTCGAGATCTCCCTGGCTGAACTGCTCCGCCTGGGCGCTGACCACCCACAACACGCCTACCGGCTCCTCCTCGAAGACCAGCGGCGCGATGGCCCCCGCCTGGACGCGCGCCCCCAGCACCGAGCAGTGCCAGCCCTCGCCGGGAGCCAGCAGACACGCCTGGCGGGCGCGGGTGTTGTCGAAGATCACCCCCGACCGGATCAAGTCGCCCCCAACCGACTCCATGCCAGCGCCATCCGGTCCGGCAAACGCCTTGACGATGAGCGCTTCGCCGGGCTCGTTCCACAAGGCCAGCGCCGCCCCATCGGCCTTGAGCAGCGTCCGCGCCCGCTCGACAATCAGGGCCAGCACTTGGTCCAGGTCTTCAAGCATGGCGATCTGGCGGCTGATCTGGACCAGCGTCTCGATCCAGGTCTCGGCCATGTGGCGCGCCTCGCGCTGGGCGTCGAGCGCCTGGGCCTGGGCGCGCTCGCGCTCGCCGCGCAGCCGGGCGAGCTGCTGGTCGCGCTCGGCACTGAAGACGCCCATGGCGCGGATCACCATCACCATCACGACCAGCGCCACGGCCATCCGCCAGACCTGGACCGGCAGGCCGGTCGCGTCGTGGACCGTCTGGTCATTCAACCACGGCGCCAGGACATACGGCGATTCGGGCACGATCAGCCCGGCCACCACCGCGTACAGGGTGAACGCCACGCCCGCGCCCAGCAGCGAATAGTGCGTTCCCGGCAGGTCCGCGTGCGGGAGCCGCCGCCAGTGCCGGAAGAACCCGAAGGCGACCAGCATCCCCCCCGGGAAATACATCAGGTAGCGCGCCCACACATCCGCACCGGTGGCTGCCTGATCGTCGGTGAGCACGACGACCAGCGCATAGGCCACGATCAGGGTGGCCGGGGTCAGCAGGGCTATGCGCACATAGGGCACCCACTCCGGCAGCGGCCCCACCTCGCTGACCAGGCCCGCGCCGAATCGAATCAGCAGCAGGGCGGACACGAGCAGCAGGATCGTCCGGGCCGTCACCAGCGCGGACTCGACTTCGGGCGCGAGCGCCGCCATCAGGAACATGTCGCTCCACTCGACGAAGCTGTGCGTGATGCCAAACGCGGCCAGCCACGGCAGCTGGCGTCCCAGCGATAGCTTGCTCGACTGGCGCGCTTCCAGCAGGGCCGCCCCACCCAGGGCGAAAAACGCCAGGCCATAGGCAAAATAGACCGCCAGCATCACCGGCTCCCCGCCATATATCCCGGCCCGTGCTCGATGCGCATCCAGCGATCGCACAGCCGGGCGAGACAAATGTAGAACGACTGGCCCGTCTGCCGGTCGAGCTGGCGGCAGAAGTCCGGCAGCCAGCGCCCCAGGTGATCATCGAGAAAGTTGTGCTGCTGGCGCCGGTACTGGCGCGCAGTTTCGGAGGTTCCGGCGCCCCACGCCGCCGACTCGCGCGCGCACAGGTAAGCCATGAATTCCAGCTCGACGGCGATGTGATCCTCGCTGCCCGGCGCGGCGGCGGTCCCGAATTGGCGGTACTGCTGGCGCAGCGCGCGCGCCACATCGCGGGCGGCGCCCACCACGTCCGACACATCGCGCCAGCGATATGCCGATTCGCGGGCGGGCACCCGATCCACGCTCCTGCCGAAGAAGCGCTCGTAGTCGGCCTCCAGTGCCGCCAGCGTGACCGGCCCCAGGCGGGCGAGCTGGTCCAGGCTCGCCACCAGCAGCGCCCGATCGTTGCCCAGCCAGAGCGTAGCGGCCCCCAACTCGCCCAGCATGGCGCCCGACGCCAGCCCATCGACCAGCGCCTCATCGGGCGGGAAAAAGCCCAGCGCCAGCCAGCGGTAGATCTGGCTCCGGAAGCGGGCGACCTGGGCCAGGATGGCAAACGATCGCGTGCGCGGATTCGCGCTGAGGGTGGGCTGTTTGTCGATCATGTCAGGTAGTACACCGATGGCACGGTGCCTTTTTCGGGCAGAAGCTGGAAATGCGCCCGCGAACGCAGCAGCTCGGCTACGGCGCTGTCGGGATCGTTGAGATCGCCAAAGGTGCGCGCGCGCGTCGGACAGGCCGCCACGCAAGCCGGTTCCTGGCTCTGGGCCAGCCGGTGCGCGCAGAAGGTACATTTCTCGACCGTCTGGGCGCGGTGGACGATCGTGTTATCGCCGGTTGGAAAGGGCAGCACGTAACGCGGCTGATCCTGCGCGTACACGCGCACCCCCGTGTACGGGCAGACAATCGTGCAATAACGGCAGCCGATGCACAGGCTGGGATCCTGCATCACGCAATCGAGCTCCGGATGGCGGAAGGTCGCGGCAGTCGGGCAGACGTCCACGCATGGGCCTTCGACGCAGTGCTGGCAGCCCAGCGGCAGGTAGTCCAGGCGAACGTCCGGGTAGGCGTGGCCGTTGTTCGCCTCACCGTTCGCACTCACCGTAATGACACGCGTCCACCACACATCTTCCGGCAGGTTGTTCTCTTGCTTGCAGGCGACCGAACAGGTATCGCAGCCGGTGCAGGCGTGCAGGTCGATCACCATGACGTAGTGTTTAGCGCGCGCCATGCTCTGGCCTTTCCCTGGCGATCTCGACCAGCACATCCGAGAACGAGCAGTTCGGCCCCAACGCATTGGCCGGGTTGGTCCGATCGTGCGTCAGCGACTGCGGGTGGCCGTCCAGAAAATCGGGCGACTGCCAGCCCTGGCTGAGATACACCGTGCCGGGCGGCGCCGCCTCGCTCAGCCGGGCGCGCAGCACGGCGTAGCCCCGGTCGTTGAATATGCGGACCGGGTCCCCGCTGGCGATCCCGCGCGAACGGGCCTCGGATGGGTGGAGCAGCGCTTCCGGCTCGCGGTCCAGCTCGCGCAGCCATGGGATGTTGCCGAAGGTGGAGTGCACCCGGTAGCGGCTGTGTTCGGTCAGGCAGACCAGCGGGAAGCGGCGCGCCAGCGCGCCATCTGGATCAGCCTCAATGGGCGGCTCGTAATCGGGCAGGGCGCGCCCGTAGGGCAGCAGGCGCTCGACATAAAACTCAATGCGCCCGGTCGGGGTCGCGAAGCGGCGCTCGGCGTGCGCCACCGGCGGCTCGTCGGGCACGTTCTTGCGCAGCACCCCTCGCTCGCGCAGGTCCTGCGCCGACAGCCCTGCCGTTTCCGGCCCGGCACTGGCGAGCACCTCCTCCAGATAGTCGATGGCGGGCCGCGCGAAATACTCGCCCACCCCCATGCGCTCGGCCAGTCCGGCGGCAATCGCCAGATCGGAGCGGCAGTCGCCGGGCGGCGGCACGATGGCTGGCTGGTACTGGATATACGGGCCCGGTCCCTTGACCATGTCCTCGCGCTCGAACAGCATCGCCGCCGGCAGCACGTAATCGGACCAGCGCGCCGTCTCGGTCATGAAGAGATCGGCGGTGACCAGCAGGTCGAGCCGGGGCAGCACGTCCTGGCACATCCGGGTGCGATCAGGCCATTGGTTGAGCCAGTTGTTGAAGGCGACGAACGCCGCTTTGATCGGGTACGGCTCGCCCGACAAGATCTGGCTGGGCAGCCCTGCCGGGTTGATGGGCCTGTACGCTTTTCCGTCCGGAAAGGTGAAATCGCTGACGAACAGAGCGCTGTCGCAAAAGCCATCCACGCCCGCGCCGCCGCCCGGAATGCCCACGTTGCCGGTCAGCGCCGCCAGCGTCGCGATCAGCCGGCCAAACGTCGCGCCGTGGTGCCAGCGATCGATCCCATACAGGGTGAAGATGCGCGCCGGTTTGGTCGTCGCATAGCGCCGCGCCAGCTCGATGATGCGCGCCGCCGCCAGCCCGACTTTATCCGCCACCGCATCGGGCGTGTGGGGCGCCAGCATCGCGCGCAGCAGGGCATACGCCGGGCGGCAGGCGATCCCTTTGACGGCATAGGCGCCGTCCAGGGCGGGCTGCCGGGCCTCCGCTGCGGGAACGGCGCGCTCTTGGCCCTCATCCCAAACCAGCGGGCTGTCGCCCGCCCCGCGCATGCCGGGCACATCCGACGCGCGCAGGTAGCGCCCGTCGTCGCGGACGAGCAGCGGAGCGGCGGTGTGCTCCAGCACGAATTCCCGATCGATCCAGTCGCGCTCGACGATGACGTTCAGCAGGGCCAGCGCCAGGTGGAGATCCGCGCCGGGGCGGACCGGCAGCCAGGCGTCGCTTTTAGCCGCGGTCGCGCTGTAGCGAGGGTCGATCGTGATCAGCGCGGTCCCTCCCCGTTTGGCCTCGAGGAAGAACGGCCACCAGTTCATGCGGCTGTGCACCGGGTTGGCGCCCCAGATCAGCACCAGGCGCGAGTTCGGCAGATCGGCGTAGTCGTTGGCCAGATAGCCCGTGCCCGCCCCGAAGGTGTCCTGGATGCCGCTGGGCACGGCGCTGTCCAGGCCGAACTGGTTGAGGTCGCTGCCGGATGCGCCCAGCAGGCTGGCCAGACGCAGATACACACCGCTGATGCCGTTGAGGGCGCTCAACTGGCCCGAATAGGGGAAAAACATCAGGCTTTCCGCGCCGTGCGCGTCGATCGTGGCGCGCATCCTGTCCGCGATCTCGTCCAGGGCCTGCTCCCACGAGATCCGCTCCCAGCGCCCCTCGCCGCGCGCGCCGATGCGCTTGAGGGGGTAGTGCAGCCGGTCAGGATGAGCGACCATCTGCACATAGCTGATCCCCTTCAAGCAGACACGCCGGTAGCGGTCGTCGGGGAAATCCGCCGGCTCGATCTTGACGATCTGGCCGTCGCGCACGGTCACGTCCAGCCCGCAGTAATGCCCACCGCAGTTGAGGTTGCACGCCGTGCGCGCGTGCCACTGCTGCCCAGCCGTGCCGGAGGGCGCCGCCGCCGTGAGCGTCAGCCCGCGCAGGAACGTGCGCCCCTTGTCGGGCGCCAGCGCCTCGACGGTGGCGGCGGGCGGCGCGTCGAACGCGCCCGCCGGATCGAGCGCCTCCACGGCGCGGCTGCTGCGATCCTCCAACCAACTCAGCGCGCCGGACGATTCGTCATAGGCGGCCTCACCGGCGGGGGCGCTGTGCTGCGCGATGGACGAAATCCGCCGCGCCACGCCATCGACCAGCGGGGTGCGGCCCAGCAGTCGCTCGACCTCTGGCAGCAGGTCGGTCGCCGAGCGCTCGACTACGACCATGCCATTAGCGCCCAGCCGCAATGCAACGTCGCGGTATTCCCGCGCATCCGCTGGAAGGAGCACCAGCACCGGCGCAGCCCCGGCGAAACGCTTGACGGTGTGCAGCTCGTTGCTGGTATGGGCTTCGAGGAGCGCGAACGCATCGGCCACAATTAGCGCGGGGTGCTCGGCTGTGAACCGGCACATCTCAGCCGGAGACGCAGCGCGAATCAGGCGCGGCGGCGGGGACAGGCGCCCCAGAATCTGGGCGAGCGTATCGTACAGGCGGCGGTTGCGCACGGCCATCACGATCGTGACGGCGGGCGCGGGATGGGTGTCGGGTGGGGGAAGGTTGGCAGACATAAGCAGAGCCGCGTAAAAAGGAACATTCCTGTTTATCCCCGATTGTAACCCGGCGGAAACAGCCTGTCTGTCCGCAATCCTGCGTCGGAGGATGTCAAGTTTTACATTACAGGGACTCAATCGAGCAGGCGGTGGCGCAGCGCATAGTCGACCAGCTCGTGACGGTGGTTGAGACCCAGCTTCTCCATGACGCGCGCGCGGTAGGTATCCACCGTGCGCGGGCTGATATGGAGTTGGGCGGCGATCTCGCGGTTGGTGTAGCCGCGCACGGTCTGTTCCAGCACGGCGCGCTCGCGATCGGAGAGGACGTCCGGCCCGGGCGAGTCGGGCGGCGCACTGGCGGGCCGGTGCTGGCGGACCAGCGCGGCGATGCCCTGGTCGTGGATATACGTCTCGCCCTGGTGCAGGCGCTGGATGGCCTGCAGAACCTCGTGATCGGCGACGGATTTCTGGACATAGCCCAGCCCGCCCGCCTCCAGGAATGGCACGAGGTACAGCGCTTCGCTGTGCATGGTCAGCGCCAGGATCTTGGCGTCCGGCCACGCCGCGCAGATCGCCTGCGTCGCCTGGACGCCGTCCATGTCGGGCAGGGTGATGTCCATCAGGATGATGTCCGGGCGAAGCTCGAGCGCCAGGGCGATGGCCCCTGCGCCATCGGCGGCCTCCCCGACAACCTGCGCCCCGTGCGATGCCAGCAGCACGCCCAGGCTGCTGCGCACGACGGCGTGATCATCCACCAGCAGAATACGTACGCCCTCGATCACAGCGGCACCTCCTCCAATGGGATCTGCACCGCGAGGCGCGTGCCGGCGCCGGGTCCGGTTTCGAGCGTCAGCGTGCCGTTGAGCGCGCCCACCCGCTCGCGGATGCCGATCAGGCCCAGACCGTTCTGCCCGGCAGCCGCCGGTTCAAAGCCGCGCCCATCGTCGGTGATCGTCAGCCACATGGCTCCTGGCTGGCGTTCGAGCAGCACGTCGATCGTCCTGGCCCCGCTGTGGCGGATGGCGTTGGTCAGCGCCTCCTGGGCGATGCGATACAGCGCCACCTCGATCTCGGTGGGCAGGCGTTCCAGGTCGTCGGGACTGTAGAACGTGATCGACAGGTCAGCCCCGCGCGCGCACTCGTCGATGTACCAGCGCAGCGTGGGCAGCAGGCCCAGGCTGTCGAGCGCCGCCGGGCGCAGGTCCATCGACAGGCGCCGCAGATCATCGAGTGTCTGCATGGTCAGCAGGCGCAGCCCCTCGATGCGGCTGGTGACGGCTTCGGGATCGGACTCGGTCTGCAGGGTTTGCAGCCGGATCAGAATGGCGGTCAGGGCCTGGCCCGCCTCGTCGTGCAGCTCGCGCGCCAGGCGGCGGCGCTCCTCCTCCTGGGCCTGGACCGACTTCTGCAGCGCCCAGCGCAGCTCGGTCTCCGTCCGGCGCAGATCGCCGACGAGCTGGGCATTGGCGACGCCCGTCCCGATCACATTGCCGACCACGCCCAGCAGCCGCAGATCGTCCGCGCCGAAGGGGCGGTTGGCACGGCGCGCCAGACTGATCGCGCCGATCACCTGGCCGCGCGCCAGCAGGGGCGCCGCTGCCCAGGCCGCGAAGCCCGCCTCCCGCAGCGCCGCGGCAGTCTCAGCGGGAAGCTCTGGCGCGGCGCTCACATCGTCCAGCGCGACCGGGCGCTGTAGGAACAGCGCCTGGCGCATCGGTGTATCGTCGATGTCGAGGCGGCGCGTGGCGGTTATCAGCGCTTCGGAGAGCTGCCCGCCCACCACACGCTGCCGCAAATACGCGCCGTCCGGCTCGAGCAGGTAGAGCGATCCGGCGTCGCTCTCCAGCAGGCCCATGATCCGGTCCAGCGCGGCCTCCAGCACCCGGTCCAGGTCCTGGTTCAGCGCGATCCATTCCGACAGCACATCCAGGCCGGCCAGCTCGTCGTTGCGGCGGGCCAGCGTGTTGAGCGACTGCTCCAGCTCGCCCGTCATGCGGTTGAATGCACCCTGCACCTGCCCGATCTCGTCGGGCGCCCAGACCGGCACGCGGGCCGACAGGTTACCGCCTTCCACCCGGCGAATGACGGTCAGAAGCTGGCGTAGGGGCCGCACCAGCACGTAACTCAGCCCCAGGGCCAGCGCGATCCCCACGGCGGTCAGCGCGCCGAGAATCAGCGCCAGCCGCGGGGTGAGCAGCGTATACAGGTCGTCATAAATGGGAGCTGGGCGGGCCAGATCCAGAATCTCGTTCCGGACATAGAGCAGGGCCGCGCCGCCCATGATCAGCATCGGGAAGACGACAATGCCCATGATCTTCACACCCAGCGGCACGGCGCCCAGCGCCGGCCAGAGGGTAGCGCGCCACAATCTGCGCATACGTGCGGGTCCTTTCGCAACGCGCGGCTCTGGCACGATTATAACCGGGTCGGGCGGCTGCGCGCCTGGCGCGGCCCGGAATCCGCCGGTCTCGCTGCCGCACCGGGCGTCCCCGCAGGATCCGCCGCCGCCGCGCTACCACGCCCCGCTGCACATCCCGGTCTACGACGCCACGCCGCACCACCAGTCCGCGGGCGGGGCGACTGGACCGACGTGATTGAATGTGGGGAACAGGGAAAGAGCGCAAGGGGAACACTGGCGCGCGCAGAGCCTGCACGCGCCAGCGGAGATCACAGAGTCGCTACCCGGCCATGGCGGGCAGCGGCTGGCCTTCCATCGCAGTGAGCGCGTCGAAGCGCACGACCGCGCCGGAACCCGGTGCGCCAACGCCGTTGACCGTCACGTAGGCGTTACCGTCGCCGTCGAACGCGATCCCGGTCGGGAACGGCAGATCGCCGACGACGACCTCAGACGCACCACCCTCTTTCACGCGCACGATCGCGCCCGAGTTCGGAGTGGGCCCTTGCTCGGAGAACAGGCCGAATTGAATCGCGTAGAGCTGGCCGTCCGGCCCGCGGGTGAGATCGGTGAGCGTGGTCAGGCCGGTCGCGAAGTCGCTGACCGCACCTTCCGGCGTGACCATGAGCACCTTCGTGCTGCCCGGAATGAACGGCGCGCCGCTCAACAGCGAGACGTAGGCGTTGCCCGCGTCGTCGAACGCCACACCGGTCGGCACGGGGTCCGCTTCGACGGCGTCGTTGCGGCGGGGATTGGGAAATGCGCCGGGCAGCCCGTCGAACGCCGTCACGAGGACAATCTCGCCCGTGGCAGGGTTCACGCGCAGCAGGTCATTCGCCCCGGCATCGGCCACCCACAGCCAGCCATCCGGCCCGGCAGCCATCCCGTACGGGTGCGATTCCAGGATCAAACCGTCCGGGTTGTTAGTCTTCTCGTAGGCCCACATATCGGCGACCTGGACAGCCTCGCCGCCTTCCACCCGCACGATAGTCGCCGTGAGGCTGGGCGGATCGGTGCTCCCGTCGCTCTCCCAGCCGCCGCTGGTCGCGTACAGCACGCCGTCCAGCAGCGCCAGCCGAGCGCCGCCCGAGCTTTCCCCGGTCTCGGTGAAGAGAATCGATGGCAGGACGGCGGCATCGGTCTGCGTGCCATCGGGCGCAACCTGGACGATGCGCGCCGTTGTGCCCATGGTCAATTCGGTCATCTCGCCGTTTTCACCCGGCACCTGAACGACCTCGTCGCCGCCAGTACCGCTGTCGACGACCCACACGTTGCCGTCGGGGTCGACCAGGACACCTTGCGGGCCGGTGAAACCGGAAGCGACGATCGTTCCCCCCGGAATATCGGGCAGCGGGGGCTGGGCGAAAGCCAGGGGGCTGACGCTCAGAATAATGAGAAGGGTTACGATGAATTTGACTGCTCTCATTTACGGTGATTCCTTTTCTCGTGAAAACATCCGGCTAATAGTACAATAAATTACCAAAATATCTGAACAATGTCAAGTGATTTATCTAGACAACTATCACGCTCATACAGCGAGACTCACAGAGCCGGACAGCCGCGAACACCCGTTCCTCCTTTGGCGCGCACTGCGGTATATTTAGAGGCTGGCACCCACCTGGGAGAATCACACGGTGAGCGAACCGATTCATCTGCCGGCCCCAGCAACACCGTTTGTGGGACGGCTGGACGATCTACGAGCGATCGACGAGCGGCTGCGCAACCCGGCCTGCCGCCTGCTGACACTGGCTGGGCCGGGCGGGATCGGCAAGACCCGTCTGGCCCTCGAGGCCGGCACGCGCCTGATCGACGCCTACCACGACCAGGTCTTCTTCGTCCCTCTGGAGGCGCTCGACGCGCCCGGCCTGACGGTGTGCGCCATCGCGGAGGCGGTCGGCGTGCCGGCCAGCCAGGCGTGCGACTCCATCGACCCGCTGCTGGCTCACCTCCGCGATCGCAGGCTGCTGCTGATCCTGGACAACTTCGAACACCTGCTCGCCGACACCGGCATCATCAGCATGATCCTGGGGGCAGCCCCTGGCGTCAAGATCCTGGCGACCTCGCGCGAGGCGCTCAACCTGCGCGAAGAATGGCTGTGGACCGTCCGCGGCATGCCCTATCCCTCGCCGGACTCGATTCACAGGGCGGACGGTAGTCGGCTCGAGGACTACCCCGCCACCCAGTTGTTCGTCCAGAGCGCGCAGCGCATCCGCCCGGACTTTTCGCTGGATGACGAACGGGCAGGCGTCGCGCGCATCTGCGAGTTGGTCGACGGCATGCCGCTGGCCATCGAGCTGGCGGCGGCCTGGGTGCGCGTGCTGCCCTGCGCGGACATCGCCGCCGAGATCGAGCGCAACCTCGATTTTCTGCAAGCGCGGTCGCGCAACATCGAAGAACGACACCGCACGATGCGCGGGGTGCTGGATCACTCGTGGGCTTTACTGGGCGAGGTCGAACAGAACGCCTTCAAGCGCCTGGCGGTGTTTCGCGGCAGCTTCACGCGAGACGCAGCGGCCAGCGTGGCGGGGGCATCGCTGGCGGCGCTGTCGGCGCTGGTCGACAAGTCGCTGGTGCGGCGCGAGGCGGGGGACCGCTACAGCCTGCACGAACTGGTGCGCCAGTACGCCGAGCGCCACCTGAACGCCGCGATGGAAGGCAGCGTCGAGACGCGCAACCGTCACTCGCGCTTTTACCTGACGTTCCTGGGTCAGCAGTGGCGCGACCTGCTGGGCAGCCGCCCGCGCGAGGCGTTCCAGGCCATCGAGACGGAGATCCAAAACGTGCGCGTCGCCTGGGGGTGGGCCACGGTGATGGTCCTGGAAGATGACCTGCAGCGCGGCCTGAATAGCCTGGCCTTCTACTACGAAACGCGCGGCTGGTACCAGGAAGGCGAGCACATGCTGTCGATGGGCGTCGACGCGCTGCGCGCCGGAAGCGCCGATCCCGCGCGATCGCCCCTGCTGGCCCGGCTGCTGGCGCGGCAGGGCATGCTGTGCAGCAGCCTGACGTGGCACGACGAGGCGCGCGCGCTGCTCGAGGAGAGCCTGGCGATCGGCGAGGCGCTGGACGCCGCCCAGGACATCGCCTTCGCGCGGGCGCGCCTGGGCGAGGCGGCCTCGTTCCAGGCGAACGACGACGAGGCGATCCGCCATTTCACGGCGAGCCTCGCGCTGTTCCGGCAGGCGGGCAGTCGCTGGGACGAAGCGTATGTGCTCAACTGGCTGGGCCTGCTCACCCGCGACCTGCTCCAGCGCAAGGCGTACCTCCAGGCCAGCGAAGCGATCTTCGCCGGGCTGGGCAGCCGGTGGGGCGCGGCGTTCGTCGCCTCGAGCAAGGCCTATGTCCTGTTCTCCGAGGGCGCGCCTGAGGCGGCGCTGCGCACCGCGCGGGACGCCATCGCGCTCTGCGAGGAAGTCGGCATTCCGTGGGCCATGGCCATGGCGTACCGGGCGATCGGCTTCATCGAGCACGCGCGGGGCGCCTATGACCGGGCCATCGGCGCGTATACGGAGGCATCACGCATCGCGCTCGATATCCGCCTGCCGCGCTTCATGGCCTACGGCGCGCACGGGCTGGCCCAGGCCATGGCCGCCCAGGGTCAGATCGATCGCGCCCGCGAGTTCTACGCCGTCGCGTGCCACTTCACCCAGGTCCCACAAGGAGCGCCATACGACATCGACCTGGCGGCGGAGCTGCCCCCGGATGAATACGATCTTGTCGTGCGGCGCGCCGGGTCGCTCGACCCGGTCGCGGCGCTCAAGGCGCTGCTGGCCGACCTGCCCGCGCCACCCGGCCCGGCCCGCAATGGAACGCTTCCCGGCGAGTTGACCGGGCGCGAGATCGAAATCCTGGCCCTGGTGGCCGATGGGCTGTCCAACCGCGCGATCGCCGAGCAGTTGTTCCTGTCCACCGGGACGGTCAAATGGTATCTCAACCAGATATACAGCAAGCTCGGCGTCAACAGCCGCACCCAGGCCGTCGCCCGCGCGCGCGAGTGGGGCGTGATCGCCTGAGCCGCCCGCCTGCCAGCGCGGAGGGTAGCTTCGAACCACAAAAACGCCCGATCGCATGGACCGGGCGGGATGCTTGGCCGGTGGGCCAGGACTTCCTGGGCGGCTAGAAATCCTCGGTGGAAGACGACAGCCCGGACATCAGGCTCCGCTGGAGCACCAGCAGCACGATCAGCGGGGGAACGATCACGGTGATGGCGCCCGCCGTGAGGATGCCCCACTCGATCACGGCATCGGTCGCCACCAACTGCTTGATCCCGATCTGAACCTGCCGCGTGCGGACCGAGTTCGCCACGATCAACGGCCACAGATACTGGTTCCACATGTAGACGAACTCGATCAGAAACAGCGCGCCGATGTTGGTCCGCGACACGGGGATCAGGATGCTGATCAGGAAGCGGAACGGCCCCGCGCCATCCACCCGCGCGGCGTCGGCCAGATCGGTCGGCACGGTGCGGAAGAACTGCTGGAACAACAGCAGGCCGGTCGCGCTGGCGAAGAAGGGGATGGTCAGCCCCTTGAACGTATCGACCCAGCCTAGCTCGGTCAGCAGGTCATAGGTTGGGACGATGCGCACTGGCAGCGGCAGCAGGTGGGTGAGCATGACCACTGCCAGCAGGATCATGCCGCCGCGCACCCGGAAATAGATGAGGGCATAGGCGCCCATAATGCTCAGCATGATCTTGCCGAAGGCGACGGCCAGCGCCACGACCAGCGTGTTGCGGATCAGCAGGGCCATCTCGGCACGCGCCCAGGCGCCGCGGAAATTCTCTACAATGGCCGTGCCGGGCCGCAGGCTGCCGATCCCGGAATCCTGAGTGCTAAGAATCAGCGCGTAGATCAGGGGGAACGTCACCAGGAACACCGCGGTGAGCATGACGGCATGCATGACAATCGGATAGAGCCGGCGCCGCCAGCGCCCTTCGTAAGTCACCACAGTCTCGGATGTGGATGTGGATGCGGAAACGGCGCTCATTGGTAAAACGTCCTGCGGCTGATGAACCGGTACTGGATGAAGGTCAGAGTCGCCACAATGCCGAGCAGGACCAGCGACTGGGCCGAGGCCAGCCCGATGCGGCTGGAGCTCTTGAAGCCGTCCTGGTACAGCTCGTAAATCAGCAGGCTGGTGGCGCGACCCGGCCCACCCTGCGTCGTAATGTCGATCAGGCCGAACGTCTCGAAGCTAGCGTAGAGCGTGTTCATGATCAGCAGGAACAGGATGGTAGGACGCAGCAAGGGCAGCACCATCCGCCAGAAGCGGGTCCACGAGTTGGCGCCGTCCAGGGCCGCCGCCTCGAGCACCTCATGCGGGATATTCTTCAAGCCTGCCAGGAAGAACAGGATGTCGTACCCGAGGATTTTCCAGGTGGCCGCCATGATCAAAAAGATCAGGGCGTCATCCTTGCCCTGGCGCCAGTTGAAGTTGATGCCAACCGCGTTAAACACGTCGATCAGCAGGCCGATAGCCGGATCGGTGAGCAGCGCCCAAATGACCCCGGCGATGGCCGGCGAGAGGGCGTAGGTCCAGATCAAGAGGGTGCGATAGATGCCGAACCCCCGGATCGGCAGGCTGGCGCCCACGGCCAACGCCAGGCTGATCGTCAGCGCGGCGGCGACCACCGCCACGGTGAACTTGGCGCTCACCGTCAGCGAGTTGATGTAGTTGTCCGACTCGAACAGGCGTTGGAAATTCTCCAGGCCCACGTAAACCTGGACATCGCGCACCCGGTTCACCCGGTACAGGCTCAGCTCCACGCTCTGGGCTGCGGGATAGATGAAAAAGACCAGCACGAGAATCACGCTGGGAGCCAGCAGCAGATACGGCAATATGCGATTCGGAAAAACGGTGTTCAAGAGCAGGTCCTCGACAAGTCATAAAACAGGGCTGCGACCCGGTGCCGCAGCCCCTCACATCAGCGGAGATTACTCGATCAAGCTCGCGTAGTCTTCCAGGATCTGGTTGGATTCCTCGGTAGCGGTGTCCAGCGCCTCCTGCGGATCCACCCCATTGACCACGGCATCCTCGATCGCCGCGCCGACGACATCGCGGATGATCACGAAGTCGCCCAGCAGCACACCGCGCGCCGCGATCGTATCGTTACCGGCCAGAATCTGGTCGAAGGCGGTGCGGAAGTTCGGGTTCTCCTCGAACCAGCCCTCAGCCTCAAGCGCCTCTACTGCCGCATTGGTCGCCGGGAAGTAGCCGGTGCCCTTGTGCCAGAAGATGTCCTGCTCGACGGCGGACAGGTGCTGGTAGAAGCGCCACACGGCGTCGTACTCAGCATCTGACTTGCCGGACATCGTCCACAGGCAGCCGCCGCCGACCACGTTGTTACCGTTGCGCTCGTAGCCGTCGAGCGTGGGCAGGAAGGCGGTGCCCAGCTCGAACTCGACCGCGTTCTGGATGCCGCCCAGGCTGGACGTGCTCTGGGCCAGCATGGCAAACTCGCCCGCGATGAACGGATCGTTGGCCGAGTATTCGCGCCCACCGTAGAACAGGATGCCGTCCTGCGCCCACTTCTGCCATTCGGTGAGCACTTTCACGCCGAACTCGCTGTTCCAGTAGGTCTCGGTCGCCAGACCCGCGCGGCCATTGTCTTCGTTGGCCAGGATCTGGTCGTGCATGGCGAACATCTGCTCAAGGATCCAGGCCGGCCAGCCGAACGAAATCACGTTCGGGGCCACGCCGGCTTCGATAATCTGCTGGCCCATCTCGTATAGCTCAGAGAAGGTCGCCGGGGGCTTTTCGGGATCCAGGCCCGCGGCCTCGAACATATCCTTGTTGTAATACAGCATCGCGGTCGAGCTGTTGAACGGCATGCAGCGCAGCTCATCGTCGATGGCGTAGTAGTTCAGGATCGGCTGGACGAACTGGCTCTGATCGAGCGCACCACCGCTCACTTCCATCACGGGCACAATCGCGCCGGAGTCGAGCATGGTGCGGGTGCCTACTTCATAGACCTGCACGATGTTCGGCGCCTCGCCTGCGCTGAACGCCGTCAGCGCCTTGGTGAGCGTTTCGGCGTAGCTGCCGGTGAACTCAGCCACCAGGTTCACGTCCGGGTTGGCCTCGTTGAAGCTGTCCACAATGGCCTGAACGACTTCAGCACGGCTGCCACTCATCGCGTGCCAGAACGTGATCTGCGTGGGGTCCTGCGCGGTCACCATGCCGGGCAACGCCATCGCGACCAGCAGGGTCAGGCTCAATAGCAGGAACAAAATACGGCGAGGTTTTTTCGACATGCTGCACTCCTTTATAAAAAGTCATCTTGCGAAACGAGTAATACACCAGCAAAACGATGTCGAGAAAGGCGATCCTCCTTTCGGATTGCCACAACCGGAGATTCTCGATAGTCCCGAGGCGCGGTTATCCTCAACGGAATCCGGCTCACGCTAGCTGGTTGCGAGCACATTTTAATCGCTAACAGAACCAGGATCAAATAATCTCGCTTTTTAGCCCCCCAACCATTCGCCGCCGGGACGTGCGGGAATCGCCCCACCCGCACCAGGGGAACGGCCCCACCTGCACTCGAACGCCTAGTCGAGGCCCATGCAGTTCGCGTAGAAGGTGACCGTGGCCGGCCAGTCCGAGAAAATGCCGAGAATGCCCACGTCCTGCGCCAGCACATCGAGCACCGTCAGCATGTCGCCGTCGTTGTTGATGACCTCAGCGACATTCTGGTAGTAGCTCCCGCCGCCGGTCTGCAAGGGGCCGGAGCGCTCCAGCGTCCAGGTGATGATCTCCAGCCCGGCCTCTTTGGCCGCCAGGGCATAGGCCGAGGGCACGATCTGGTCGTTCTCATCCAGCGTCACCAGCATCTGCATCGGTGGGGCGATGATCTGCACACCCATATCGGCCAGCGCCCCCATGTCCGGATCCCACGTGGCCGGATCGCTCGGATCGAGCGAGCGGCCATCAAGGAAGACGCCCTGCGCGCCAAATTCCGGCTTGTTCTCGATCCAGTAGAGCACGTCGTCGAGGACGAACGACTGCGGGAACACGTCTCCAGGCGGGACGCCCGCCGCCTTGTATTCGTCGATCATCTGCTGGGCGTAGGCTTCCTGGGTGTAATCGCCGTCGAACGGCATCTGGACGCTGGGCTCCTTCAGCTCGGGCGTCATCTTCACGCCCAACTCCTGGAAGAGCGCGATGCTCTCGGCGTGGGTCATCAGCGTGCCGCCCTGGATCGCGTACAGATCGGTGCGCCAGCCGGCGGTGCCGCCCATATATTCCTCGATGGTCGTCGCGGCGGGATTGGACGCGTCCATCTTGCCGGTGAGCATCTTGAACTCCTCGAGCGTGATGTCGCTGGTGCAGCACATGGCCGAGGCCCGCTCGATCACTTCGCCCGTCTCCGGATCGATCACGGCGGGCGTGAAGGGCTGCGTGCACTTAGCGGCCAGCTCGGGGATGGCCAGGATGTTGGTCGTGGTGTGCAGATCGCACTGGGAATGGCGGCATACCAGCTCGCGATCGCTGGTGAAGGTGACGTCGCACTCCACAATGCCAGCGCCCATGCGCGCCGCCGCCACGTAGGATTCCCGCGTGTGCTCGGGGAATTGCAGCGCCGCGCCGCGATGGCCGATCGAGAAGTCAGTCCTGTAAAACGGCCCGTTGACGCACTGCTGCAGGGCCGTCTTGAGCTCGCCCTCGTCCATATTCTCGACGAGGAAGAAGGGGCGCGGGCCAAGCTGCACGCTGGGATCATTTTCCGGACCCTGCGCGCTCGCCGAACGGTCGACCGCGAACGCCCCGGCAACCGCCAGCGCGACTACCAGGGCCGCGCTCAGGACACCGAACAAAAGGTACCTGTGTTTATTGGACATGATGCGCTTCCTTTCAAAAGGTTATTTGGGTAGAACGAGGAGTTGACGATGAGGCTGTCCGAGAACGTGATCCTCCTTTCGAGACACGGACATCAGCGAGGTCCGCCGGGTTCGCGCTGGCGACTGGTGTTCGCTCGCTCCAGGCGAAAACCGGGGCGTCACCTGCGCCTAAACTTATTTTAGTGACGAACATAACAAGAATCAATACTCGCGCGCTTCCTGACGACCGGGGTGGTGGGTAGCGCTGGCAGGATAGCTCCAGTTCGAGGACAATCGACACAGGTGAGGGATGAGCCAATCATGCCGTACAAGTTTGCCCGCGATCGAGAGAACTACGAGCTATACGCTGGCGGTGGCGTCCTGTATTCCGCCCCCGGACATGCGGCGTTTCCGGTCCGGCTCACTAACGAGATTTTTGGGCGCTGCATGGCCCTGTGGGATGCCGAGGGGGGAGGGCGCCGCCCCACGCTGTACGATCCCTGCTGTGGCGGTGCCTATCACCTGACAACCCTGGCCTACTTCAACTGGAATCGGATCGGGCGGATCGCTGCGTCCGACATCGACGCGGATAACCTGGCTCTTGGCGCGCGCAATCTCGCCCTGCTCAGCGTCGAGGGGATGGATCAACGGATCGCCGAGCTCTCAGCCCTGTTCCAGCAGTTCGGCAAACCCTCTCATGCCGCCGCGCTGCAGAACGCGCGCACACTCAGACAGCGGGTGGCCGATTGGACGCGCGACCAACCGATCGAGACGCGTTTATTCCACGCGGACGCGACAGACAAAGATGCTGTCAGGGCGGGCCTGGCCGGGACACCCGTCGACATCGTGATCACGGATATACCGTACGGCCAGCGCTCGCAGTGGCATCCGAATACCCTGGCCCTGGCCGCGGCCCAGGACCCCGTCCACCAGGTGTTGGAATCGCTGCTGCCCGTCCTGGCGCCAGGGGCCATCGTGGCGGTCGCAGCCGCCAAGCGAACCAGCGTCAGTCACGAGCGTTACCAGCGATCGGGCAAGTTCACGCTGGGCAAGCGGCAGGTTGTTTTCCTGAAGCAGCCTCCTGGCTAGCGAACGCATGTTCGAGTATAATCGGGTCATGACCTGCTGCCCACCGTGAAAGGAGAGTTCCGCCATGACCGAGCCAACCCGCTGCCCCTGGGGCATTACCCACCCGCTGTATGTGGCGTATCACGACGAAGAATGGGGCGTGCCCGAACACGACGACCGCAAGCTGCTGGAGATGCTGCTGTTGGAGGGGGCCCAGGCCGGCCTAAGCTGGCTGACGATCCTCAAGCGGCGGGAGAGCTATCGCGCCGCGTTTGACAACTTCGACCCGGTCAAGATCGCCGCCTACGACGAGGCCAAAGCGGCGGCGCTGCTGGCCGATCCGGGCATCATCCGCAACCGGCTCAAGGTGGCGGCCTTCATCACCAACGCGCGGGCCTTCCTGGCCGTTCAGGAGGAATTCGGCACTTTCGACGCCTACATCTGGCAGTTCGTGGGCGGACGGCCGAAGATCAATGCGTGGCAGTCGCTAGCCAACATTCCCGCCGAAACGGAAGAGGCGCGCGCGATGAGCAAGGACCTGAAAAAGCGCGGCTTCACCTTCGTCGGCCCGACGATTTGCTATGCCTTCATGCAGGCGTGCGGGCTGGCGAACGACCACACCGTCGACTGTTTCCGCTACCGCGAGCTGGCGCCGGGTTTGTAGGCGCCCTGGCGGATGGCTGTGCTCAAAACTGCGCCCCTGTCGTTTGTGGCAGGGGCGCAGCCGATCAAACGCGTGCCGAACTGTGAGACTAGCGGATGCCCTGCTCGATCAGGGGCACGATATCAGCGATGTTGTCGGGGGTTACCACGCCCACACCGGTGTTGATGTGGAGCCCGGGGATCTTGTAGTTCGCGGTCAGCCAGATCTGCAGCACAGGCATGTAACCCTGCAGGTAAAGCACCTGGTCGAACGTCGCGCTGATGTAGCCTTCCTGGACGCCGGCCACCGTGGCGGGCGAAAGATCGATGCCGCCGATGATGATGTCACCGGGCGCGTAGCCGTTGGCCTTCAGCACGTTCACCAGCGCGGCGGTGATGTTGCCATGCTGGGTGCCGATCGCCTTCAGATCCGGGTGCGCTTCGAGATAGGCCGTCAGAATGGGCGTCGCCAGCGAGACATCCGAGTTGACTTCCTGCGAGACGTCGAGCGTATCCACGATCACGCCGGCCTCTTCCAGCGCATCCTTGATGCCCTGCGGGCTGCGGCTGCGGAGCTCTTCGTGCCAGATGTCATACACCAGCGCGGTGTCACCGGCCTGCAGGCCAGCAGCGACCATCGCCTGTCCGGTCAGATAGCCACCCTGGTACAGGTCCGCCCCGGCATAGCCAAAGCCCTGGGCCTGATACTTCGCCTCGAGGTTGGGAAGCGAGTTGTTGCCGCTGGTGATGATAATGCCGCGGCTGATCGCCTCATCCACCAGCGCCGTGAACGCGTCTTCACCGGGGTGACCCATGATGGCGATGCCATCCGGTTCCGCGGCCAGGGCTTCGTTGAACTGGTTGATCATGGTCTGCTGATCCCAGCTCGAGTACTGCTCGTGCAGCTCGATGCCCAGGGCTTCGGCAGCGGCGATGGCGCCATTCGTGCGGGCCAGCGTCGTGCCGTCGCCTTGCGTGCCGCCCATCTGCATGTAGACGACAAGCTGATCGTCCTGCGCGATCGACCGGGGCGGCGCTACGACCGCCAGGGCCACCGCGACCACGGTCACAACAATGATCAAACTAATTAAACGCTTCACGTCAAACTCCTTTTGGGTTGTCAACCAATACCTGTAGGTGATGCCGGTCGATTCAACAGCGTTGCCAGATACGTGATAGGGTCACCCCCTTTCCTGATACCACTGGCGAGCATGGTAGGTGCATATGACGGGCACGTATGAATGTCGTCAGTCCCCACTCTGCGGCGGAAGCTGGCCTTCAGGCGCGTAGCCCGAGCCAATCGGCAGCCCCCACCGCTGGACCCGCTCGGTGAGCACGGCAAAACGCCCCTCAACAATAAGCGTGTTCAGGATGATGGAGCCGCCCATGACCAGCCCCTGCACCAGTTGAACCCAGAACCCGCTGATCCCGGTGGCGACCACGCCCGCTTCCAACGAGCCAATGATGTACGACCCGAAGAAGGTGCCGACAATCATCCCGACACCGCCGGCGATCGAGGTCCCGCCGATGAAGACGGCGGCCATCACCGGCAGCAGCATGCCCTGGCCCTGGGTGGGGTAGAACACTCTCATTTCCAGGGTGAGGATCACGCCGGCGAAGGCCGCGATGACGCCCATCATGGTGAAAAGCTGGATGCGCGTGGCATCGACGTTGATGCCCATCACGCGGGCGACATTGGGGTTGTCGCCGATGAACATGACCGCCTCGCCGAACTTGTGCCGGTTCAGGATGAACCACAGGAACACGGTGAGCGCCAGCGCCCAGAGCGCCTGGACCGGGATGCCGATCCGGCCTCGCGCCGGGTCCGGAATGACGCCGTAGATGCGGCCCACGAACAGAGCGTGAATATCGTTGTTCTCGATGGTCGTGAGCGCCGCCTGCAAACCCCCAGCCAGCAGGACCGTGACGCCGTACCAGAAGAACTGCGCGGCCAGGGTGACCATGATCGAGGGCACGTTCAACTTCGCCACGATCAAGCCGTTGATGTAGCCGACCACGCCCCCGGCAATCAGGGCGAAAAGAAGCCCACACGCCGCGGCCAGTGTGGGGTCCATACTGTCGCTGAGGTTCTTAAAGCACCAGGTGAACACGTAGCCCGCGAAGGCCACAGTTGCCGGGAAGCTCAGGTCGATCTCGCCCGCGGTGATGACGAAGGTGAGCCCCAATCCAAGAATCAGCGGCGGCGCCACCGTCTGCAGGAACGACATGTAGATCCGCCACTTCAAAAACACATCGGGCGCCGTGACCATGAAGGCGATGATCAGAATCACCAGGACGGTCGCTACCGGCAGCCCTTCGATCTTGCCTAGAATTCTTATGATGGATCGCGCGCGTTTCATGATTCTCTTTTGTCTTTCAGGCCATGAGAATAGCTGAGCAAGAAGTCATCCAGATCCTGGAGCGACGTGTCTTTCTTCTCGATGCTGCCGACAATCTCCCCACGGTCCAGGACGACAAAACGGTCCGAGATTTCGTAGACGTCCTGAATGCTGTGCGAGATATAAACGCAGGCTTTGCCGGCTTCCTTGATCTTGTGCACGAAGTTGAGGACCTTGCGGACCTCTTTCAAGGAGAGGGCCACCGTCGGCTCGTCGAGGACGATCAGTTCGGCTTCGAAGTGCATGGCCCGCCCGATGGCGACGCCCTGGCGCTCACCGCCCGAAAGCTTGTTCACTTTCGAGTCGACCGTGATCCCCTTGCCCCGAAACCCGATGGTGTTGAGCATGATCTCGTTGGCGATCTCTTTTTCCTTCTTCACGTCGATGAACCCCAGGCGCCGCGTGATCTGGCGCCCGATGAAGAAATTGCGCCACAACACCTGCTTCTCGCCCAGGGACTTGTCCTGGTAAACGGTCTCGATTCCGTAACTATGGGCGGTCTTGACGTTGTAGGACTTGAGATCCACTTTCCGCCCGGCTACGTACAGCTCGCCGCTGGTGGGCTGGTGGACCCCGGTGAGGATTTTGACCATGGTGGACTTCCCGGCGCCGTTATCGCCGATGAGCCCCACGATCTCGTTGCGCCCTACCTGCAAGTTGATGTTCTTGAGCGCGCACACAAGACCGAAGTATTTCTCAATATTCACCATCTCTAATGCATAGGGATAATCGGAGTTGTCAGCCATGTCTGATTTCTCAACCACTATTGCTTTGATCCTTCCGTCCAAATCGAGCAGGGGGTCGTTTTCGGCACAGCGATGAGATAGTGGGACGTCAAAAAATTGCCGGTGGATGGATTCTTTCGTCCGCGGCCCGTTGAATAACCTATGCACCATAATATGCTGGTTTGCGGGGCAGGGCAAGTATAATGCTCACAAAAAAGACCTGCGTTGGTCACATCACCCTGTCATCATATGCTCCTCAATCGTGATGATAACGCTTTGATGATCTGGGCCTTCCAGCATCGTGCAGCTCAGAAGGCCCAGGTCGCGCCCATAGCGGGCACGCTCAGCGGAATTGCTGCGCTACCGGTGGCTTCTCGCCGGGCGGCAGCCCACCCGGATCAGGCTCGGCGGGCGGCGCGTCGCGCGGTGGCTCGGCCGGGGGCAGCTCGACCGGCGCCGGCTCGACCGGGTCCTCAGGGGCGGGCGGCGGGGTGACCGGCGGCGGTTCGCCAGGGGCGGTCACCGGCGCTGGCTCGACGGGGACCGGGACGACCGGGACGAGGTCCTCGGACGGGATCTGTTTGTCAGCCGGTACCGGTTGGACGACAGGCACCTGGACCGGCGCAGGGGTGAGCATGGGGGCCGGCGCGGGATTGGCCTTGCTCGCCGCCTCACCTGTGACCGTGACGATCACCACGTTCCAGACCGGCGACCAGGGGCCGATGTTGCCCGCGTGGTCAAAGGCCCGCACGCGCCAGTACCATCGACCCGGCGTGAGCGCTGCGGGGACTTCGTACCACCAATCGGCTATGTAGACTGCGAAAGGGGTCGAAAACGTGGCGCTGGGGCTGACCTGTAGCTCGAAGTAATCGATATCGGTATGGCCCGGCGGTATCTCCCAATAGAACGTCGGTGAGGTGTCGCTGGTCGTGTCCCCTTTCAGCGGCCACCAGGGGATAGGTCTGCCGGGCCGCCGCTTATCGACTTCGAGCCACCGCCACTCGCTCCACTCGCCGGGTATGTTGTTGGGCTGGATCGAGCGTACAGCCCAATAATAATAGCCCGTTCCGAGGTCCATGGTGATGGGCGGCGCCAACAGCATCTTGCGGATAGTACGCCGCCAGTCACAGTCGAGGGTAGTGCAGACCCATTTCCAGATCTCCATCTCGTACTTAGCGGCTTCGGGGCGGAGAGCCCAGTCGAAGGTCACCCGAGCGTTGGTCAGTAGATTGTTCGCTGGCGCGGTCACACTCGGCCCCGGAAACACGTCGGTGAGCGGCGGAGCGCCTCCCCATCCCACGATCGTGCTGGCAACAGACTGGTTGATGCGAACGCCGCAGTTTTCGTAAAAGCCACAGTTGTCCTGGGTGTGGATCGCAACAGCGAATCGGGTCCCCTTGTAGGTAGTCCACACCGCAGCACCCGACTGATTCCATTCGGTATCGACCTGGTAACGGACCATCAATTCCTCGACAAGGGTGAGGCGCCGGCCCCGCCCGACCCACAAGGTCTGGCCCCGGAACCCGTTCACCTTTTTGTCGTACGGATAGCCCGCTATGGCGATCGTGCCGGGGATTGAATACAGGAACGAATCGCTGAAATAGCCGTAGGGCATGAAGACGCCCACCGCATTCCCCAGTGTGTCGTCGGGCAGAATGACAGCCCCATAATCGTAGCGACCATCCCCACTCGAGATCCAACCCGTGACGGAACGCAGATCGGTTGACCATTGCTCGCCAAAGGGCATACCTGCGTTATTCCGAGCCGGAATGACGCGCGCCTGAGACGCCCAGCCGTAGACCTGGTCGAAGAGGCAGTGCCCCGCCGTGATGACGGTATGTGGACCCGCCAACCAGCCAGTACAGACGGCGGTATAACCAGCAGTCCAGTAGACCTCGAGATGCACGTTCCAGCGCCAGCTCGTGCTGGCAGGCGACAACACGCGCGTGCGGGTGTCCGGCAGGTAGATGGTCTGGGTCGAGCGCACGGCCGACAGCGAACGCTCCCCAACGGATGGCGCGGCTGACGCCAGCGTGACGGGACGCTGGCCGCCTGCCGAGTGATTCGAGACGGGCTGGTATGGATTGAATCCGTCCTGCCCAGGGACCTGCGCCGCGACGTCCGGCGCGTGAGCGTTGGCAGTGGGCGCGCCATAGCCGAGCAGCGATACACAAACGGTGGCGAGGATGAGCGCGGTTCCCAGCGCCCGCCTTGCCAGCCAGACCGTTAAAACAGGGGAGTTCATTTTATCCTTTCCTTGAGCCGCTTATGCTCTACTCTCTTGCTGTAATTAAAAAACTAATTAATAAATTCATAGTAGAGACAACGTGTATAATCTGTCAACAAAGTGAATTAATGCCGTTGGTTGGATGATGTTATTAGTATGATCAATTTGAGAGTTTTTATGGGTGCGACCAACAGCGATCGTGGCTGCAAAGTACGGCCTACTTTTGTACTATATTTGCCATTCCCCCGGCTTTCCGGTATAAGATCGATCTATAGAACAACAAACAGGACTGGCTGGCCATGCAATCCCGACGCGCCGATCCTATCCGCCTGATCGCCCTGCGGCTGATGCAGAGCGAGCTGCGCTTCCTGACGCACCAGCCGGGCATCAACGAAGTTATCAGGCTCACCATCCAGTACCACGATGGGCGCCACCCCAACCAGGTCGCCACGCTCGTGCGCGGGCATGCCCGCACCACGCTCAAAGTGATCTATGACAAGCCCAATAAAAGCGTGTTTTTCACCTACCC
Organism: Aggregatilineaceae bacterium; assembly: GCA_040767355.1. Taxonomy (GTDB): domain Bacteria; phylum Chloroflexota; class Anaerolineae; order Aggregatilineales; family Aggregatilineaceae; genus LM3-B42. The sequence continues at coordinate 412,734 of JAXGOS010000003.1, forward strand.
CGTCGAGACGGACCGCTACCAGACTCTGCTGGCCGCCCTGCGCCGGCTGAAGTTCGACCGGCTGGACGACCAGCCCGACGTGCCCTACTTCGGCGTCGATCTATGGCTGGTGGAGCGCGCGTCGGGCAGCTTCTACCATGACGTGGTCATGGCCCCCGACAGCGCGCGCGGCTTCTACCGCGAGCTGGCCCTGAGCCTGCGCCAGCATCTGAAAGAGGCACTGCGCCCGATCGAGAGCTAGCCCCTGCCCCTGCTGGTTAGTCCGCGAGCGATCGAGTACAATCCGCGCCGGTCGGATGGTAGTCGCGAGAGCTAGCCAGGATGATCTCACCCAAACGGACGCGGGCCATTTTCGCGCTCATCGTGATCGCGTACTGCCTGTACGCGGTCGCGTTCATTGTCAGGACCAGCGCGGACGTCGAGCCGGCCAGCTATATCCCTGAAGGCAAGCGCTATTTCGTGCTGTTCGACGACGCCATGATCTCGATGCGCTACGCGCGCAATCTGGCCAACGGTCACGGGCTGGTGTGGAACCCGGGCGGCGAGCGCGTCGAAGGCTTCACCAACCCGGCCTGGGTGGGCTATATGGCGATCTTTCACGGGCTGGGCATCGACGAGTCGAAGACCAGCCTGGCGATCCAGCTCAGCGCGCTGGTCTTCCTGGCGGCCAACCTGTTCGTCGTCAGGCGCATCGCGGACCGGCTGACCGGCAGGCCACTGGTCGGGCTGGGCGCGGCGTTGTTCACCGCGTTTTACCTGCCGCTGAACACCTGGAGCCTGCAAGGGACCGAGGTCAGCGTCCTGACGCTGATCGTCAGCCTCGCCGCCTGGTGGACGCTGCGCGATCTGGATGCGGGGCGCTTTCCGGTCGCGCCGTACCTGCTGCTCGGCGCCAGCACGCTGATCCGGCTGGACATGGCCGCGCCGTTTCTGGCGGTGTGGTCGTTCCTGTTCTTCGCGGACCGGGCGCGCCGCTGGCAGCACGCCGCCGCCGGGCCGCTGATCCTGGCCGCGTTCGTCGCGCCGCAGATGATCGCCCGCCGCTGGTATTACGGCGACTGGCTGCCCAACACCTACTACCTGAAGATGGAGGGCTACCCGCTGATCAAGCGCGTGACCCAAGGGCTGGAGGTGTCCGGGCGCTTTTTCGCCCGCTCCGGGATTCTGCCCTTCGGCGTCTTCATCTTCCGGCGCGACCGGGGCGCCCGCCTGCTGGCGTGGCTGTTCGTGACCCAGGTCGTCTACAACATCTACGTCGGCGGCGACGCGTGGGAGCACTACGGCGGCGCCAACCGCTACCTGAGCATCGCCATGCCGCTGTTTTTCGTCCTGCTGTGGATCCTGCTCGACGCGCTCGCCGCGCGTTTGATCGCCGCGCGCGATCCGGCCCTGGCGACGTCGCCCCGCGCGGTGTGGACCGGGCTGGGCGTGTTTGTTGTTTTCCTGTTCATCACGTTTAATTACACCTATGGCACCGGCGCGCTCAAAGAATGGCTGCTGATCGAGCCGTCGCTGTACGCCGCGGGCAACGGCGACAAGGTGCGGGGGGCGCTGCTGCTGGAGGCGATCACCACGCCGGACGCGCGGACCGCGCTCGCCGGGGCGGGGATCATCCCCTATTTCGCCGAAAACCGCCCCTTTGTCGACCTGCTGGGTAAGAACGATAAGGTCATCGGGCGCATGGCGATGGACCAGACCATCATCCCGGAGTTCAAGCCGGGCCACATGAAGTGGGATTACGCCTATTCGATCGGCGAACTGCGGCCCGACGTCGTGCTGGAGCTGTGGGTGCGCGAGCAGGACGCCGCCCCGTATCTCGACGAGGCCTACCAGCCGGTCTGGTTCCCGCCCAAAAACGGGAACGTGTGGCTGCTGCGCGACTCGCCGAATATCCTGTGGGAGCGCCTGGGAGGATGACGCATCATGAGCAACCTGGTTGAGACGGAGGTCAAGATCTATATTCCCGACCGGGCCGCGATCCTGGCCCGGCTGGAGGGGGCGGGCGCCGTGCTGGCTGCCGGGCGGACCTACGAGCACAACGTGCGTTACGAGGACGAGGGCGAAACGCTCACCCCGGCGGGCATCGTGCTACGGCTGCGCCAGGACACACGCGCGCGCCTGACCTACAAGGCGCCGCTGCCGGATGAGCTGAGCGTCCGCGATGGGATCAAGAGCCGCTTCGAGGCCGAGGTGACCGTCGCCGATTTCGACACGATGGACGTGATCTTGCAGCGCCTGGGCTATCACCCGTTCGTCGTCTACGAGAAATACCGCACGACCTACCGGCTGGACGAGGTCGAGATCGCGCTGGACGAGATGCCGTTCGGCGACTTCATGGAGGTCGAGGGACCGGTGCATGCCATCGAGTCGGCGCTGGCAGCGCTCGGGCTGGCGGGCGCGCCACGCTTCCCGGAGAGCTATATGGAGCTGTTCGATCGCGTCAAAGCCGCGCTGAGCCTGGACGTGCACGATCTCTCGTTCGCCAACTTCGAGGGCGTCACCGTGCCGCCCGACGCGTTCTACCCGCTGGGCTGAAGGGGCCGGTTCGCAGACTTTGAGCGCGCACGCCGCCAGGAATCGCTAACTATCACAACAAGACGACCGTTTATTACACGCAAAAGGATTGTGTCTATGTCTCTCTTTCCACGTTCCAGCGGCATTCTGCTCCATCCGACTTCGCTGCCCGGCCCGTATGGGATCGGCGACCTGGGCCGGTCGGCGACCCGATTCGTGGATCTGCTGGCCGCGGCAGGCCAGACCGTCTGGCAGGTGCTGCCCCTCGGCCCGACCGGGTTCGCCGAATCGCCCTACCAGAGCCTGTCCAGCTTCGCGGGCAACACCAACCTGATCAGCCTCGACGACCTGGTCGAAGCCGGCTGGCTGCGCGCGAGCGATCTGGCCGACCGGCCCTATTTCTCGCGCCGCAAGGCAGACTACGACACGGCGATCCGGTACCACGACGAGATGCTCTCGCTGGCCTATGACCGGTTCGTCACCCGCCCGGACGACCGCGCCGCGTGCGACGCGTGGTGCGCCGATCCGGAGCGCTGGTGGCTGGACGACTTCGCGCTGTTCGCCGCGCTCAAGGAATTTCACGGCGGGCGCCCCTGGGTGGACTGGGAAGAAAGCGAGGTCTTCCGCGAGAAGCAGGCGCTCGGCGCGGCGCGCGTCATGCACTCCTGTCGCATCGACGAGCACCGCTTCCGCCAGTGGGTGTTCTACACGCAGTGGGATCGTCTGCGCGCCTACGCCAACGGCAAGGGCATCCGCATCGTGGGCGACATCCCGATCTACGTGGCGCACGACAGCAGCGATGTGTGGGTCAGCCCGGAGCTGTTCGAGCTGGACTTCAACGGGCGGCCCCATTTCATCGCGGGCGTCCCGCCGGACTACTTCAGCTCCACCGGCCAGCGCTGGGGCAACCCGCTGTACCTGTGGGACGAGCACCGCACGACGGGCTACCGTTGGTGGATCAGGCGTCTGGAAGCCGCGCTCAAGCTGGTGGACATCGTGCGCATCGATCACTTCCGCGGCTTCGACCGCTACTATAAGATCCCCGCCAGCCGCAGCACGGCCCAGGGCGGGCGCTGGGTCAACGGGCCGAAGATCGACTTCTTCCGCGTGGTCAGCCAGGGACTGGGCAAGGCGCTCGACGAGCTGCCGATCATCGCCGAGGACCTGGGCGACGACCTGGGTGAAGCGATCGATCTGCGCAAGGCGCTCAAGCTGCCCGGCATGAGCATTCTCCAGTTCGCGTTCGGCGCCAACGAGAGCGAGCAAAACCGCTTCCTGCCCAAGTATCACGAGGAGAACTCGATTGTCTACACCGGCACGCACGATAACAACACCGTGCTCGGCTGGTGGGCCTGCGAATCGAGCGAGGACGACCGCCGGCGCCTGCGCGCCTACGTGGGCAAGGATCGCCTCGACGAGCCGCACTGGGAGCTGATCCGGCTGGGTATGGAGTCGCGCTCGCACACACTGATCATCCCCCTGCAGGACGTGCTGGGCGGCGGCTCGAGCACGCGCATGAACAAGCCCGGCGTGCCGTCCGGCCAGTGGCGCTGGCGCTGCACGCCCGAAGAAATGGACGGCGCGCCGTGGGAACGACTCAAAACATTGACTGAGGCGCACGGGCGCATGCCCGGCCAGAGGGAGGCGTAATCATGCTGTTGGGCGGAATCGAAGGCGGCGGGACCAAGTTCGTCTGCGCGGTGGGGGATGAAACGGGCCGGATTCACCAGTGGGTGCGCATCCCCACCATCGACCCGGCCCACACGCTCGACGCGGCGATCACGTTCTTCAAGAAGCAGGAAGTGCTGCGCAACGAGCCGCTGGCGGCGATCGGCATCGGCATGTTCGGCCCGGTCGATCTCAACCCGGCGTCGGAGCATTACGGCTACATCACGACCACGCCCAAGCCGGGCTGGGCGTTCACCGATGTGGTCGGGCCGGTGCAAAGAGCATTTCCCGACCTGCCGGTCGGCTTCGACACGGACGTGAACGCGGCGGCCCTCGGCGAGCAGCGCTGGGGCGCGGCCCAGGCATGGGACACTTTCATCTACATGACCGTCGGGACGGGCATCGGCGGCGGCGGGATGCTGGCGGGCCGGATGCTCCACGGGCTGATCCACCCGGAGATGGGCCACGTCCTGCTGACCATCCGCGCGGATGACCCGCTGGAGCGCGGCATTTGCCCCTACCATCCCAACTGCCTGGAAGGGCTGGCCTGCGGCCCGGCGATCCAGGCGCGCTGGGACGCGCCCGGCGAATCGTTGGCGCCCGACCATCCGGCCTGGGATCTGGAGGCGCATTACCTGGCGCTGGCCCTGGTCGATTTCATGGTGACGCTCTCGCCGCAGGGCATCATCCTGGGCGGCAGCGTTATGCACCAGGGGCAGCTCTACCCGCTGGTCCGCCAGAAGGTCCGCGCCCTGCTCAACGGGTACCTGGTCCATCCCCGGCTGGAAACGCTCGAAGATTACATCGTGGCGCCGGGCCTGGGCGACGACGCCGGGGTGCTCGGCTCGATCGCGCTGGGGCAGGCCGCGCTGGCTGCAGATTAGGCAAGGAGCCAACATGCCACTCACATTCAGCGAATACCAGCGGCGCACCGCCGACACCGCGATTTATCCTGACGTGGGCCGCAACCCGATCTATCCCACGCTGGGGCTGGCCGGGGAGGCGGGCGAAGTCTGCGAAAAAGTGAAAAAGGTGCTGCGCGACAGCGACGGGCAGTTCAGCGCGGAGGCGGTGGGGGCCATCCAGAAAGAGCTGGGTGACGTGCTGTGGTACGCCGCCCGGCTGGCGGCGGAGCTGGGGCTCGATCTCGGGCAGGTTGCCGAGGAGAACCTGAGCAAGCTCGCCTCGCGCCAGCAGCGCGATCACCTCTCCGGCAGCGGCGACGACCGGTAAACCAGCGCGGCGGGCGGCACGGGGAAGCGTCGCCCGCCGTCGAGCCTGCCGGGCAGCCCGGCCTCAGATTTCGCGCACGAAGGCGAACGTCATAGGCCGGCGTTTGGTCTCGTTGTAGAACATCTTCGCCAGCGCATCCTGGATGGCGGTGGTCAGGTTCCCCTGGTTGTGGTCGATCACCACCTCTTCGATCAGGTCCTGCGCCCTCTCGATCAGGTTGGTGGCTTCGCGCAGGTAGACGAACCCGCGCGAGATGATCTCCGGCGTCTCGACCAGCTCGCGCGTATCCTTGTCGACCAGCACCAGCGCCGTCACGAAGCCATCGCGTCCCAGGATCTCGCGGTCGCGCATCACGATCGGACCAACGTCGCCCACGCCTTTACCATCCACGAACACATACCCGCCAGGCACGCGCTCGCCGACGGTCAGCGAATCCGGCGTCAGGATGATCTCCATCCCGTTCTCCACCACGGCGATGTGGTCGGCGGGGATGCCTACCTCCTGGGCCAGCAGGCTGTGCTGGCGCAGGTGGCGCAGCTCGCCATGCACCGGGATGAAAAACTTGGGCCGGATCAGGTTGAGCAGCAGCTTGAGCTCTTCGCGGCGCGCGTGGCCGGAGACGTGCACCGCCGCGATCGGATCGTAGATCACGTTGGCGCCGCGCTGGATCAGCTTGTTGATCGTGCGGTGGACCAGCTCCTCGTTGCCAGGGATGGGATGAGCCGACATGATGACCGTGTCGCCCGGCTCGACCTCAAGCTGGCGGTGGCTGCCCCAGGCCAGGCGCCCCAACACCGCCGACGGCTCGCCCTGGGTGCCGGTCGCCATGATGACGACCTGACCGGGCGGCATCTGCTTGGCCTGGTCGACGCTGATCAGCAGGTCCTTGGGCAGGTTGAGATAGCCCAGACGCGTGGCGACCTTGATGTACTCCGACATGCTGAAGCCGGCCACGGCCATCTTCCGCCCGTAGCGCTGCGCCGCCATGGCCACCTGTTGGATGCGCGAGATCAGCGAGGCGAAGGTCGCCACGATGATGCGCCCCTTCGCGTCCTTGAACACGCTGTCGAATGCCGTATCGATCACCGTTTCCGAGGGCGTCCAGCCGGCCCGGTCGGCGTTGGTGCTGTCCGAGAGCAGGGCCAGCACGCCGCGCTGCGAAAACTCCGCCAGCTTGGCGAAATCGGGCGGCCAGCCGTCCACCGGGGTGTGGTCGAATTTGAAATCGCTGGAGTGGACGACCAAGCCGATGGGCGTGTTGATCCCCAGCCCGACGCCATCCGGGATGCTGTGGCAGACGTGGAACGTCTCGATGTTGTACGGGCCAAGCGCCAGCGTATCGCCGGCTTTGAAGACATGCAGCGGGTGCTCGGCATGGCCGGACTGGCGCATCTTGACTTCGAGCAGGCCGGCGGTCAGCGACGTCGCGTAGACCGGCGCGGGGATCGAATCCAGCACGTGACCGATGGCGCCGGTGTGGTCCTCGTGGCCGTGGGTGACGAGAATGCCGTGAATGACCAGCCCTTCCTGGATCCGGTCCACAGCATACTGAAAATCTGGAATGATGTAGTCGATGCCGAGCATGTCATTTTCCGGGAACATGATGCCCACATCGACGATCAAGCCGTCGTCGCCGTATTCGAACAGCATCATGTTCTTGCCGATTTCCCCCAGGCCGCCCAGGGGGATGAGTCGCAAAGCGTGCATAGATCGCTCCTCTGGGGCCGGGCGCGCCCCATACTGGAATGGGAATGGGCAAACAGTTCAAGCGGAGCCAGGACCGACTCCGCGAAAGGCCAGACTGACGACGGTGGATTGTAACGCAAGGCGTGCTAACAGACCGAGATACCGGCTAAGGAGGGCCACTCAGACGAGGCACGGGAAAGAGGCTGCCGGGCCTGTTACGCTTCCTGTACGCACACGGCACACAGGCCGCGCCGCGTTTCTTCGAGCAGAAAGGTCACAGGAGCGCCTCTCTCGAGCTTGCGGACACCCTCGCCCCGAATTGCGGAGTATCGGAAAAACACTTCGCGGCCGTCGGGGAGTTCGATGGTGCCAGAGCCGCCGAAGAGCTCGAATGCTTTGACAGTGCCGTGATACCGTTCCGATGTCACCATGATGGGCGATAAACTCCTAATTATTTCGGTTTGGTTTGCCAGCGCAAAATCCCGCGCTACAACCTGTTTTTAAAAACAAAAAGCCGACGGTATTCCGCCAACTGTAATCGATATCATGCTTATCATAGCAAATGCCAGACCAAAAGACAATGCGTTGGCAGACATTCCGGCATATTATTCAGGTCCTTTTCACAATCCCTCGCCTGGACCCGCGCTCAGAGGCAAGGGATTGGCTTGTTTGGTGAAATAAGATACAATGAGAATATTAAGTGGTTCGGGAACCCAACAATTCGCGTATCGCATTATTATCTGGGGGCTATCTGATGCAACCATCTCATCCGCCACAACTGGCTCCTGACGATCTAGATTCCGAACACCATGATACGGTAGATATCATCAAAGTGTCGGCTCGATCTCGATCGACGGCTGTTGCTGGGGCGATTGCCGGCGTTGTGCGCGAGCACAACCGCGCGGAAGTACAGGCCATCGGTGCAGGGGCAGTCAACCAGGCAATCAAGGCTGTCGCCATTGCTCGGGGATACTTGAGCGAAGATCAGATTGACGTGATTGTGATCCCGTTTTTCACCGAAGTCGTGATCGAAGATCAAGAACGCACCGCGGTTCGAATGGTGGTTGAACCGCGCTAGGCACTGTGCCCGGCAGTCAACTAGTCTTTTTCAATTTAGCTTTGGCCGTCAAAATCTGTTTTGTTTTGCCTGGCACGACCTTTGATTCCAGCAGGTGGCAAAGGTCGTGCGCGTTTTTGGGGTCCCGCGCTAGCGCCGCCCGCGCCCGCTCAAGGCGCGCAGGGCATCCACGTCGTGGAGCAGCAGCCGCCGCCCGCCCGTGATGCCGATGATGCCATCCCGCGACCAGTCGGACAGCGTGCGGTTGACCCACTCCTCGCTGGTGCCGATCGTCGCCGCGATGTCTTTTTTGTTCAGGACGGATGTCGCCAGGCCGGCAGTGACCTCGCCGTCGCGCTCGGCCAGAAACAGGATCGCCTGGGCCAGTCGCGCCTGGCTGTCGCTGGCCGACAGTGACTCCGTCTGGAGCCCCGTCTGGCGCAGGCGTGCGCTCATGTTGGCCATCAACTGGATAGTCGTGTCCGGATGCTGGCGCATGTGATCGAGAAACGGCCCCCGGCCGAGCGCCATCAACAGGCAGTCGGTCATCGCGCGCGCGTAGACCGTGTGGGCTTTGCCATCCACCAGCGACAACTGCCCCAGCACATCGCCGGTGCTCAGGATATCGATCACGACCTCGCGCCCCCCCGTGCCCAGCGTGAAGATCTTGAGCTCGCCCTCTTCAATCAGGTACATCGTGTCCCCAGGCTGGCCCTGCTCGAACAGCATTTCGTTCTCGCGAAGCGTGACCTGGTACATCCCCGCGGCCAGCGACGCAAGCTCGTCCAGACTCACCCCCGAGAACAGGGCAATGCTGGCAAGCGCCTGTAAAAGCTCATCCGACATGAAACCGCCCATCTTCCTCACGTGCGCGATCCAACCTTACAAGTATATAGTAATCTCGGCCAGGGTCCAATGGTTGCGGTATAATTCGCGGCTCCTGGAGAGTATGTGAATGCCACACGCGCGATCGTCCTCCTCTCACGCAGCGGCCCGCCCGGCGCTCTGGCGGCGGCTGCCGGTGCTGCTGGCGCTGGCGGCCCTGGCGCTCCTGGCGGCCAGTTATGCTCGCACCCTGCAAACGCACATCGCCGGCAGCTTTGTCGAGGACAGCCCGGCCAGCATCCTGAAAAACGAATACATCAAGGACGTGAGCGAGATCCAGGTGGCGCTCAACGTGTGGGGCACCATCCACCACACCGGCTACCCGTTGTTTGCCGTGCTGGGCAACCTGTTCACGCTGCCGCTGCGCGCGGTGGGGATCGAACCAGCCGCCGCCGCCAGTCTATACGCGCTGGCCTGGGGCATCGTTGCGCTGGCCGGGATCGCCGCGCTGATCGGGGCGCTGACCGGGCGCCCGGCGTTGGCCGCGCTGGCGGCAGTGGTGGCCGGGCTGGCGCGCTCGATCTGGCTTCACAACGTAGTGGCCGAAGTGTACAGCATGAGCCTGGCGATCAGCGTGATCATGCTCGCCGTGGCGCTGTGGCCCGCGCCCTGGACCGGCGCCTGGGATGTTCGCCGCCGGGTGTGGTGGCTGGCCCTGCTGGGAGGAATCGGCGTGGCCCATCACCGGGCGGTGGTCTTCATCGCGCCGGGGCTCCTGCTGGCGATCTGGCCGCACCTGTGGGCGGCGCGCGACCGCTGGCGGTCGATCCTGCTGCCGGCGCTGGGGCTGGCGCTGGTGGGCTTTGTGCCGTACGTCTATCTGCCGCTGCGGGCGTGGCAGGGGGGCGCGTGGGTCTACGGTGATCCCGGCAACCTGAATGGCCTCTGGATCGAGTTCACCGGGCGTGAAGCGGACCGGCTCGTCACGCTGCCGGATGGCCTCGCCGGGCTGGTGGACAACGTCGAGAGCGTCGGGCGGATTCTGATCGCGGAGCTGACGCCCCCGGGCATGCTGATCGGCGCCGCGGGACTGGGCGCGGCCATGATCGGGGCGCCACAGCGCCGCGCCGCCCGCGCGATCGGGCTGAGCGCCGCCGGCCCGCTGCTGTTCGCCCTGCTTTACCACACCGCCGTGCTGCCCGAAGCGATCCTGATGCCGGTCGTCGTGGCGCTGGTCCTGGGTGTGGCGCTGGCCGCCGACTGGCTTCTGACGCGGCGCCCCGCGCTCGCCCCGGCGCTGGCCGCCGGTCTGCTCGCCTGGGCGATCGCGCTCGCGGCGGCCCACACCGGCACCATTCGGGAGCTGGTCACCGAGCCGACCGGCCTGCACACCATCGAGCGGCTGCGCTTCGTCCCGCGCGAGGGCAAGCCGGCCCTGATGCTCCCCTGGGGACCGCGCTACGCGGCGGCATCCTATGCCCGGCTGGTGACCGGCGAATACGCGGACATCCTGACGGTGGATCACAAGGGCGATTATCCGGACCTGTTCGACCAGGGCTATGAGCTGTACACGCTCCCGGAGACGTTCTACACCTACCGCCCGCCGTGGCCCACGCCCTATGGCGAGCCGTCGGACTGGTGGAGCGATCACCTGGGGGCGCTTCACCTGACCTCGGCGGCGCCGGGCATCGTCCGGATCCAGAGTGCGCCCTGGCTGGCCGAAGCGGCCGAGTCACCCGGCACGCCGCTGGCGTACGGCATCGTCCAGCGCGCGGCGTGGCTGACGTGCGACGCCGAGTCGATCGTGCTGCATGTGATCTGGGGCGCCGACCGGCAGCCCGACGGCGACCCGAGCATCTTCGTCCACCTGACCGGCGACGCGCCCGCGCCCGATCCGCCCAACGCCGACAGCCGCCACCCGGTCTATGGGCTGGTCCCGTTCGCGCGGCTGTCGCCGGGCGAAGAGGTGCGCGACGACTTCACGCTGCCGCGCCTGCCGGACAAGACGCAGGTCCGCTTCGGGCTGTACGAGCAGACGGCGGACGGCTCGTTCGCCAATTACGGCGAGACGGTGCTGCCGGTGGCGGGATGCGAGCAGGGTAGGAATTAGCCCGCCGGTCCTCGAAAGCCGCCCGCGCGGGCCAGATCATCCCCGATACGCCCTATGCATCTCATCTCCTTCGATTCTCGGACAACCAGCCACTTGACAGTTTAGAGTAATTGCTCTAAACTCTTAGAGTAAAAACTCTAAAAGAAGGCTGGCATGAGCACCCGAGACCACATCATCACCACGGCCCTGACCCTGTTCAACCAGCGCGGGACCGCCCCCGTGTCCACCAACCACATCGCTGAGGCCGCCGGGATCAGCCCTGGCAATCTCTACTACCACTTTCGCAACAAGGAGGAGATCATTCGCGCGATTTGCGAGCGGCTGTTTGCCACCTGGGATGCGCTGTTCGCCCTGCCCGACGACCGTCCGCCCCGCCTCGCTGACATCCAGCGACTCGTGCGGGCCAATTTCGAGGTCGCGTGGGAATACGCCTTCGTATACCGGGAAATCCTGGCGCTGCTGCGCCACGATCCCCTCCTGCGCGAACGCTACCTCGCGGTCAGGCAGCGCGGCTACGCGGGATTCCGCGACCTGATCGAGGTGTTCGGAGCGGCGGGCGTGTTGCAGCCCGATCTCGACCCCGGCACGATCACCGCGCTGGCCGATCTGTGCTGGCTGATCAGCGAGTCGTGGCTGACGGCACTGGAACTACGCGATCGTCCGGCTGACGACGACCACATGCAGCGCGGCATCGACCTGATGCTGTTCACCCTTCGCCCGTATCTTGCCCATCCCTCGGACCACTAAGGAGACACAACGCATGGGAACCCGTACCACCGGCATCGCGATGATCCTCGTCCCGATCGCGTTCAACCTGATCTTCTTCGCTCTGGACAGCGCGTTCGACTACCCGGACATTCTCCGCGAGCCAGCCGGCACCATCCTCCGGCGCTTCGACGACGGCGGCGCGGAACTGGTGGCGCTCTGGTACGCTTTCGCCTTCACGGCGCTGCTGGCCGTTCCGCTCGCCCTCCTGCTGTACGGCGTCTTCGCCCGCGAGCAGCCCCACCTGGCGCTGGCGGCTGCGATCGCCGGGGTCCTCAGCGCCCTGGTGCAGGCCCTGGGCCTGTTCCGCTGGGCCTTCCTCGTGCCGTTGCTGGCCGACCGCTACACGAGCGCGGAAGCAGCCCCGGCAGCGCGTGAGTCGGCGGTCCTGGTATTCGAAGCGGCGCACCGCTATCTCGGCGTCGCGGTCGGCGAACACCTGGGATACCTGTTCACGGCGGGCTGGACGATCCTGCTCGGCGCCCTGCTGTTTCGCTCGGGCCGTTTCAGCCGCTGGCTGGGGCTTCTCGGGCTTGTTCCGGCGGCGGGCATCCTGATCGGCCTGCTGGAACCCGCCGGCTGGGACGGCGCGGGTGCGATCAACGCGATGGGCTACGTCGCGTGGTCGGTGTGGCTGATCCTGCTGGGAGTGGCTCTGATCGCCGCCTCACCGCGCCAGGCGAGTTGCGCTGATCACCGAAAAACCGGCGCCTGACAAGGCGCAAGGGACGTCCCGCGCGGGCATCCTGTCGGGTGCCCGCCGGGCGTCCGGCGGGGGCACCCGATCCGACCGGGGGCCAACGCGCATCCATGCGCGGCAAAAGCCTGCTATACTGTAAAAGCACCATCTCACTCCTCACTTATTGAGTCTTTTTCAGGAGAACACTATGCGTCAATTTGTCTCGCAGCGCGTACAGCAAGTCCCCCCATCCGGCATCCGGAAATTCTTCGACATCAGCGCGACCATGGACGACGTGATCTCGCTGGGCATTGGCGAGCCGGATTTTGTCACTCCCCGGGCCATCCTTGAGGCCGGCATCCGGTCGCTGGAGCTTGGCCAAACCCACTACACCAGCAACAGCGGCACGCTCGAACTGCGCCAGGCGGTATCAGCCTATCTCGAGCGACTATACGGCATCGAATACGATCCGGTCCGCGAGATCCTGATCACGGTTGGCGTCAGCGAGGCGCTGTACCTGGTGATAACGGGCATCATCGATCCTGGCGATGAAGTGATCATTCCGGAGCCGAGCTTCGTGTCGTTCGGGCCGGAAGTCGTGTTCGCAGGTGGCGTCACGGTGTCGATCCCCACCCACATCGAGAACGAGTTCCAGGTCACTGCTGCCGAGGTCGAAGCCGCGATCACGCCCCGGACCAAGGCGCTGCTGATCAGCTATCCGAATAACCCCACCGGCGCGGTCATGACGCGCAAGCGACTGGCCGAGCTGGCCGCCGTGGCCGAAAAACACGACTTAATAGTGATATCGGACGAGATCTACGACCGGCTGGTGTACGGCGATTTCCATCACACGCATTTCGCCACGCTGCCCCACATGCGCCCGCGCACGGTAGTGCTGGGCGGCTTCAGCAAGAGCCATGCCATGACGGGCTGGCGGCTGGGCTACGCCGTCGGGCCGGAAACAATCATCGCTGCCATGCGCAAGATCCACCAGTACACGATCATGTCGGCGCCGAGCGTCGCTCAGATCGCCATCGCGGATACGCTCGCTAACGTCGAGGAAGACGTGGCGCAGATGCGCGCCGAATACGACCGCCGCCGCCGCCTGATCGTGGGCGGCCTCAACGAGGTGGGCTTGAGCTGCTTCGAGCCGCTGGGCGCATTCTACGCCTTCCCCAATATCACCGCCTCAGGCATGGATGATAAGACATTCTCCGAGCGGTTGCTGGAGGAAGAACGTGTCGCGATGATCCCCGGCTCCGCCTTTGGCGTTTCCGGGACCGGGCACGTGCGGGCCAGCTACGCGACAGCCTATGAGAAAATAGAAGAGGCGCTCGAGCGGCTCCACCGCTTCATGCGGCGCCACGGATAAGTACCACGGATAAACGAAAGACCCTCACCAGCAGGACCGGCGAGGGTCGTCTTGTTTTGTGCGTTCAGAGCTGTTTAGCCAGCGGGCAGCAGCTCGTAGGTGATGGTCACCGACATGCCGACGCTGAGCGTGCCCTGGCTGATGGGCGGGGCCGAGGCCGCCACGTCCATGCCACCGCCGGCGCCGTAGCGCAGCGGGCTGTAGTCGTTGCCGCCTTCGACGACGCGCACCGGATCACCCACAACCAGCCCCAACTGCTCAGCAAGTTGTGCCGCGCGGTCGTGCGCATCGGCCACGGCCAGGACCCGCGCTTCCGATTCCAGCGCGGCGCGGTCGTCGATGTCAAACTGCAGGTAGTTGACCATGTTGGCGCCCGCTGACACGGCTGCCGCCAGCAACTGGCCCACCTGGTCGGGATTGCGCACGGTGACATTCACGCCGATCGACACGCGGTAGGTCGGGGCAGGCTGATCGCCCGTCTCCGCCGGGCCAGGCATACCATACGAGTAGTCCTGGTAGATCGAGTAGTTCTCGGTGCGGATGTCCTCCGCGGCCACGCCATTCGCGTCCAGCGCCTGGATCACAGCGTTCATGCGGGCATTGGTGTCTTCCATCGCGGCCAGAATGTCCTGGTTGGATGCTTCCACACCCAGGCCAACACGCACGATGTCCGGCGCGCCGTAAGCCGTGCCCGTTCCAGTGACGGTGATCGTGTGGAGCGGGAGATCGTCCTGGCCCGAGGGAGCCGCTTCAGCGGGCTGGGCATCCAGCACAGCGCCCCATGCGGCGGGAGTCGCCAGCAGCGCCAGGGCAATCGCGAACATCAGAACCTTCTTCATACTCATTGCTTTTCCTCTCCTGTGCTTGCATCAGCACGTCAACGATGGTGAACAGATCCTAGCAGGGCCGGGCCGGACATGCCTGAGACCAGCCCGCCGCCTGCCAGGTGACTGCCTGTCGCAATATAGACGCTCGCATGATGGAAAAGGTTCCCGATCGGGATCAAATTCGATCAGATTCCCCAGATGTAGCCCGCCGCCGTCAAGATCACGGTCAGCAGGCCATAACCCATTTCGAGGAATCCGATCGTTTGAGGGCGGCCGCCGCCCCGGTAAGGTGAGAGGCCATGCGCCGCGCGGATCAACAGGGCGATCATCGCCACCAGCCCCAGGACCGGCGCCGCACCGGCCAGCACCAGCGCCAGCACACCCGCCACGGCCAGCCCGTTGGCGGCCCACACGGCGGCGGGCGCGTGCGGCTTGCCGCGCTCCAGCCGCAGCCGGGCGCGCACGTAGAGGATCGAGGGCACGTCGCGCGCCGCCAGGATGGCCCACAGCGCCAGCGCCACCCCCAGCGATTCGCCACCGGCCAGCGCCACGCTCGCCGCGCTGACGGCCAGCGCCACGGCCCCCGCCAGCTCCGGCAGCAGGTCGCGCCCGCGGTTGGTGAGATAGCTCGCGAACAGGACGACCGCCAGGGGCACGGCCAACAGCAGCGGGACCAGCATCTCGAACCCGGCCAGCGCCACCGCCCCGCCGAACCCGAGCGCGCCCAGCACGCAGAAAACCAGGGCGACCCGCTCGGCGGCGAGAGTGCGGGCATAGCGCTTGCCCTTGGCGCGGTCGGCGAGGGCGATCTTCAGCGGGTGGCGCGCCAGAAAGGCCCCGATCACACCCAGCGCCAGGCACAGCCCGGCCCACGACGGCGCGATCAGCAACCCGGCGAGCAGCGGCTCCAACAGAAAGCCCCACGCGCCGTGTTCGGGCGGCAGGGCGATAGACTTCAAACGCACGCGCTGAGAAGCGGCGGTCGCGCTCATAGCTCCCCCGTGAATCGCACTTTACATAGATAATTGTAGATTTTAGATGTAGATATGCCAAGATTCCCTTGATCTGAATCAAGTTGGCGGGCTGGAAGAATCCCCGCCGGACCGGGCCGCCAGCCACCCCGCCAGGCGCGGCCACAGCTTGGCGTGCGCGTCGGAGCCGACCACCATGCCGATGTGCCCGCTCTCCAGCACGATCAGCTCTTTGTCCTGGCTGGCGATCAGGTCGTGGAGCACGGCCACCGACCCCCAGGGCGCGATGTGATCGCGCCGGGCGGCGATGGTCAGCGCAGGGGCTGCGACCGTCCCCAGGTCGATGCGCCGCTCGCCGATGCGAAATTGACCGAGGATCAGTTGGTTCTGCTGGTAGAGGGCCTTGACGTACTTGCGGAAGATCTCGCCGGGAAAGGGCGTCGGATCGTTGAGCCACAGGTGCAGCGCCGCGAAGGTGCGCAGGAAAGCCGGATCGTCGCGCCGCTCCCAGTAGTTGAGCGCCTGGATCAACTGGTCGGTGGGCCGCACGAGGTGGAAGGTCGTGTTCAGCACGTTGGCCGGGATGTTGCCCAGCGTATCGACCAGCCGGTCGGCGTCGAACCACTCCGGGCGCGTCCACACGCTGTAGATGCCACCGTCGTGATAGTTGATCGGCCCGGCCAGGTTGACCAACGCCGCGACGTCCTGGGGGAACAGCGCGCTATAAACCGCGGCCATCATCCCGCCCATGCAGTAGCCGAGCAGCGACACCGCCGGCTGGCCGGACGCGCGCCGGATGGCGCCCACCACGCGGCGCAGCATCCCGGCGATGGCTTCATCCAGGGTGCGGTAGCGATCGACGGGCGTGGCGGTGCCCCAGTCGAGCATGTACACGTCGATGCCCTGCCGCAGTAGAAAGCGCACCAGCGATCGCTCCGGGGTCAGGTCCATCACGTAATAGCGGTTGATCATCGAGGGGATGCACAGCAGGGGGACTGGGTGTGGCGGCTCGACCAGCGGGTAATAGTGCAGCACGCGCGCCCGGCCTTCGGCGTAGATCACGCTGGCGGGGGTTTGCCCGGCCAGCGCGCGGCCCTGCTCGCGCAGCGATTCCCCGGCGGCGGTGTACTGCTGCCAGACGGCCCGCAACCCGGCGTCCCACAGCCGGGCCCCACCTTCGAACAGGTCAGGGTTCATCCAGCCGCGACTCCAGGTCCGCG
>JAXGOS010000030.1:0-44677 GCA_040767355.1 Aggregatilineaceae bacterium
AACGATGTTTTGGGGATCGTCCCGGTGTCGCGGGCGCGCCGCGAGCCGCTGGAAATTCAAGTGCAGTAACCATGTTCATCACGTTTGAAGGGCCGGACGGCAGCGGGAAATCGACCCAGGTGGAGATGCTGGTCGGTGATCTGCGCGCGCGGGGCTATACCGTCTACCAGACGCGCGAGCCGGGCGGGACGCCCATCGGCGACCAGATCCGCGCCGTGGTGCACGACGTGCAAAACCAGGCCATGCATCCCCACACCGAGATCCTGCTCTACGCCGCCTCGCGCGCCCAACTCGTCGCCCAGGAGATCCGGCCCCGGCTGGCGGCGGGCCAGATCGTGGTGAGCGATCGCTACGCTGACAGCACGCTCGCCTACCAGGGCTATGGGCGCGGGCTGGACCTGCCCACCCTGCGCACCATCCTGGCCTTCGCCACCGGCGGGCTCCAGCCTGACCTGACGATTTACCTGGACATCACCGCCGAAGAGGGGCTGCGCCGCCGGCAGCAGGCCGCGCAGGGTGGCGCCGAATGGAACCGGCTCGATGCCGAGTCGCTGGCCTTTCACCGCCGCGTGCGCGACGGATACCTGGCCCTCATCGCCGAAACGCCGGAGCGGTGGGTTGCGCTGTCGGGCGACGGGGACCGCCAGGCCATCCAGGCCCAGGTCCGGGATGCCGTCTACGCGCGGCTGCCCGCGCCGGACACCGCCTAGACCGGGGGCAGACTGTCGTCTACGCCAGCATCGGCGGCGCCAAAATCCCCCCCGCCGTCATCCGCCAGATCGGGCATGGTGGCCTCGATCTCTTCCGGGCTTTCGCCGCGCTCCAGCCGGTCGACCACCTCGTCGAACTCCGGCCCCATATCTTCCCCCACCTCGGCACTCATCTCGCGCAGCACGTGGGCCATGGTGCGCGGATCGGCGTCTTCGAGATCATCGAAGGCGTCGTCGTCTTCCCACCCGCCGGACATCATGCGCGCGATCGGCGACTTCTTGATCGCGACTCGCGAGATCAGACGGGTGAGGTCGGTGCTGCCGCAGTGGGTACAGGTTGGGGTCAGCGCGTCGTATTCGCTGTAGGTCTTGGTGATGACCGTCACCTTGCGGCGGCAGGCGTTGCAGCGAAACTCATAGGTGGGCATAACCTTCTCCTGGTGCTATAGTGACAGTACCTGAAAATCGAACTATATCAAGATCACCTATTCTGGCAAGCAGAAGTTGATCCAGCCAGATCACGGTAGCGAATTGATGCATTTCTAACGCGCGTGGTGGGGAAAGCGCAGGCCGTTTGGGTAGAATCTGCGTAATAGGTACCAGTCCAGGTGTGCGAGCGCGCGCGTCTCACGTGCGGAATTGAGGTTGTCCGGATGGTTGACAATCGCCCTCCCGATCAGGGCCCTGACCAGCCGCCCCGCGTGGTGCGGCGCATCGCCGTGCAGATGCCAGTCGCCGAGCCGCGCCTGGTGTACGGGCTGCTGGGCGTGATCGTGCTGATCTTCCTGTATTCGTTCAGCCTCTCGCCGGTCGAGCGCAACCTGTTTTTCTCAGACTGGGCGAAGGTCAACCCCGCGATCCGCGACGGTGAATACTACCGGCTGTTCACGTCGATGTTCCTGCACCTCAACCTGACGCACATCCTGTTCAACGGGTACGCGCTGTATGTGCTGGGGCGCGATGTCGAGTCCCTGTTCGGGACCGCCCGGTTTGCAGTGATCTACTTCCTGGGCGGGCTGTCCGGCTCGCTGGCGAGCTTCATCTTCACCGATGCGCCATCGGTCGGGGCGTCCGGCGCCATCTTCGCGATCTTCGGCGCGGAGATGGTCTACTTCTACCAGCACCGCGCGCTGCACGGCGAGCGCGGGCGCCAGCACCTCAACCAGCTCGTGATCCTGATGGTCATTAACCTGGCGCTGGGGTTTTTCTCGTCGGCGACTACGTTTCGCATCGACAACGCGGGGCATATCGGCGGATTGGTGGGCGGCCTGGTGCTGACCTGGTTCATCGGCCCGCGCTACAACGTGCAGGCCGATCCGACGGCCGAGGTGGGGCTGCGCGTGGTAGACCAGAACCCCCTCCAACGCTGGGCGATGGCGTCGGTAGTGTATGCCCTGGCGCTGGCGGTGGCCCTGGTCTACGCGGTGACGGCCTGAGCTTACCCGGCCAGGAACTGAGTCGCGCGCTCGACGCTCTCCGTCGGGCTCACCTTGATCTGAGCGTCGACCACCGTGCCATCCTCGTCGATGATCCAGTGCGAGCGAATCACGCCCATGTAGGTCTTGCCATACCGCTTCTCGCCCACCACACGCGTCGAGCACGGCGTGATCGGGATCGGAGAGCAGGTCGTAGGGCGAGGTTTTCCTTCTTCTTCCCACTTCAATGAATCGGCAGGCTCGTCGGGGCTGAGGCCTAGCACGATCGCGTTGGCGCTTTTCGATCCGGGGAAATTTCGTCGCGCAGGCCGCACGCCTGAGGTAGTGCAGCCGCTGGTCCCAGGGATAGGCGAACAGCACGATCTTCTTGCCGCGAAAATCGCTCAGGCGCACCGTCTGGCCGTCCTGGTTCTTGAGCTCGAAATCAGGCGCTTTGTCTCCAACCTGTGGCATGGTCTGCTATCCTCCTGGGATCGTCTGGATATCTGCAGGAGAATGTAGCACACTCACGCCGCGCCAGCCCAGGCGCGCCGCCGGAGAATCAAGTGAGGATCAACCGATCAGTGGGGACAGCGAGCGGGAACAAGGAGTAGATCACAACACGTCAGCCGGCGCAGAGTCGCCGGCGTGCGAATCAGCGGTCGATCTATTGGATTGGCCGCGTCCGGGTTAGTGCAGCGTGCGCAGAATCGCCAGCACGCGCCCCTGGACGCTCACCTGATCGGCGTTCACGTAAATCGGGTCCATCATCGGGTTGGCAGGCTGCAGCCGGACGCGCTTGCCTTCGAGATAATACTTTTTCAGCGTCGTCTCGCCGCGCTCGGGCAGCCAGACCGCGACCATGTCGCCGTTCTTGGCCACATTCTGTCGCTTGAGGATCACGATGTCCCCGTCGCCGACCATGGCGTCGATCATCGAGTCGCCGGTCACGCGCAGCGCGAACAGCTCCTCGCGGTGCGTCGGGCCGATCATGGCCTGCGGCACGTCGATCATGTCGTCGCTGTCGTAGTAATACCCGAAGTCCTCACCGGGCAGCGGCACGGGCGCGCTGGCCGCGATCTTGCCCACCAGCGGCACCTGGAACAGATGGGTCGTGTCGGCGATGACGACGCCCATTTCTTTCGGCTGGTGGCTTTCCTGGTTGATCAGGCGCAGCCCGCGCGACACCTCAGGTGCGCGCTCGAGGAAGCCGCGTTCGACCAGTTTGTTCAGATTGTAGTTGACCACCGACGTCGAGGCGATGTTGACCGCCTCGCCGATCTCCCGGATCGTCGGCGGGAAGCCGTTGTCGCGCAGAAACGTCTCGATGAAATCGAGAATCTTTTTCTGCCGTGGAGAGAGCTTGTTGTACTCCATACCAGTACCTCGTGCGGATCGCACAATAGTTCGCATTTTGCCCACCATTATAAACCGAACCCATGTTCGATGTCAAGTTATCCAGCCGTTGGTATACCGGTAACGACCTGGACACCTTACAGACTTCGTATGACGCGTCGCTGGCACGGCGGCCTTAAAATCGTATACTCAAGAGGACAGGAATGTGTTGGCACCAGCCGATAGGAGGGAAGGACATGACCATCACGATAACCTGGTTAGGCCATGCCGGTTTCGCGCTCGCCATCGACGGCCACCAGGTCCTGATCGACCCGTTTTTGTCGGGCAGCCCGGTGGCTCCGGTCAGTGCGGACGCGATCGGGGCGGACTTCATCTTGCTGACGCACGGGCACGGCGATCACGTCATGGACACGCCGGCCATCGCCCGGCGCACCGGGGCGACCGTCGTCGCCAACGTCGAGATCGCGAACTGGATGGGGGACAAGCACGGGCTGGAGAACGTCATCGGGATCAACACCGGGGGCGGCATCAAGCTGCCGTTCGGGCGCGTCGAGCTGACCATCGCGCACCATTCGTCCGGCCTGCCCGATGGCTCGTATGGCGGGATGCCCAACGGCATTCTGATCTTCACCAACGACGGCAAGACGCTCTACCACGCAGGCGACACGACCGTGTTCGCCGAGATGGAGTGGATCGGCGACGAAGGGATCGACCTGGCGATGCTGCCCATCGGCGACCATTACACCATGGGGCCCGCCAAGTCGCTGCGGGCGATCGGCCTGCTCCGGCCCAAAGTCGTCATCCCGATGCACTATAACACGTTCGATGCCATCGCTCAGGACGCGGCAGCCTGGGCGCGGCGCGTCGCCGACGAGACCAGCGCCAAGCCCGTCGTGCTCGATCCGGGGGGCACCTATTCGCTGTGACCTGAGCCCTCATCCGGCCCGCCTCACGCGGGCCTTTTTTTCGGGCGGGGACCTGGCAACCGGCGCGGCCCGGTTTGGGTAGCGAGGTTTGCGCCGGGATTTGGTATAATGCGCGCCATGCACACTCAAGGCGTTCATATCGGTCTCAACGCGCACCTGTTGGCTGGGCAGGCGGGCTATCGCAGCGCGGGCATCAACGGCTATATCGCTAACCTGATTCACGCCCTGCCCGGCGCCGATCCGGCGTTTTCGTACACGGTGTTCACCGGGCGCCAGGGCCAGGTGACCGATCCCCGGCTGGCCGTCCGCGCCACGCCGTGGAGCACTGAAAGCCCGGCGCGCCGGATCGCCTGGGAGCAGATCATCCAGCCCGCCGCGCTGTGGCGCGCCCGCCCGGATCTGGTCCACGCGCTGGCCTTTGTGACGCCTGTGCTCTCGCGCATTCCGTCGGTGGTCACAGTGTACGATCTGAGCTTCGTGCACATGCCCGAGCGCCTGCCCGCCGCGCGCCGGCTGTACCTGCGGCTGTTCACCCGGCGGTCGTGCCGCGCGGCGCGGCGCGTGATCGCGATTTCGCACAGCACGGCGCGCGATCTGGCCGCGACGTTCGGCATTTCGCCGGAGAAGATCGACTTGGCGGTGCCCGGCGTGGGGGAGCAGTTCCGCCCGTTGCCGCCCGGCCAGGTGGCGGACTTCCGGCAGCGCAGCGGCCTGCCGGACCGGTTCCTGCTGTTCGTCGGCACGCTGGAGCCGCGCAAGAATCTGCCGGTGCTGCTGCGCGCCTATGCCGCCCTGCCGCCCGCCGATCGCGCGGCGGTGCACCTGGTGTTGGCTGGGGGCGTCGGCTGGATGCCGGACGAGATTTTCCGGACGATCGAGCAGCTCGAGCTGGCCGAGACGGTTCACCTGCCGGGCTACGTGCCCGCCGAAGACCTGCCCTTGTGGTACAATGCCGCCGAAGCGCTGGTCTATCCGTCCGTGTTCGAAGGCTTCGGCCTGCCTGTGACCGAGGCGCTGGCCTGTGGGACGCCCGCGCTGGTGTCGGAGGCGTCGTCGCTGCCCGAAGCGGTGGGCGATGGGGGTCTGTGCCTGCCGCCTGGCGACGTGTCCGCCTGGACCGCGGCGCTGCATACCGCGCTGCACGATCCGGCGTGGCGTGCTGAGGCCGGCGGGCGGGGGCGCGCCTACGCGAGCCGTTTCACCTGGGCCAATACCGCAGCGCAGACTGTCGCCAGTTACCGGCGCGCGCTCAATGTGTATCAGGATGTGGGTCATGCATAGAATTGTGTTCAACCAGCCGCGATGGATCCTGCCAGTCATCGATCTGGTATTGGTGCTTGTCGCGTTTTTGCTGTCCTACTACCTGCGCTACGAGGTCCAGTTCCTGCAGCCGGTCGACGAGGCCAATGTCGCCCCCTTCACGCCGTACATCCCCTATGCGCTGACCTTCGCCGGGCTGCTGTGGGCCTTCAACCAGAGCGGCGGGCTTTACCGCGAGCGCCGGGGCCGGACGTGGTGGGACGAAGTGTTCATCATCGGCAACAGCGCTACCAACACCGGCGTCGTGGTCATGGCGATCAGCTTCCTCGTCCAGCCGCTGGTGTTCTCGCGTTTGCTGATCCTGCAGGCGGCGCTGCTCGTCGTGGTGATCATCGCCGGGTGGCGCCTGGGACTGCGCGCCCTGCGCGCCGAGCTGCGGCGGCGCGGCATTGGCGTGGAGCGCGTGCTGGTGGTCGGCGCGGGCGAGGTGGGCCGGTCCGTGCTGCAGACGATCGTCGCGCGGCCCGACCTGGGGCTGAAGGCGGTCGGCTTCGTGGACGACGATCCAGAGCGCGGCACGAGCGACATGGGGCGCGTCCCGGCGCTGGGCGGCGTGGATAATCTGCCCCAGATCATCGATCAGCAGCGCGTTGATACGGTGATCATCACCCTGCCCTGGCAGGTCCAGCGCAAAATCCTGGCGATCGTGCGCGAGTGCGAGGGCAAGCACGTGCGCGTGCGGACCGTGCCGGACCTGTTCGAGCTAAGCCTGAGCCAGGTCCAGGTCGAGATGCTGGGCGGCATCCCGCTGCTGGGCATCAACGGCGAGGCGCGCTTCCGCCCCGGGAGTTTCGTTGCCAAGCGGTTTCTCGACATCCTGCTGACGCTGATGGCGCTGCCCTTTGCCCTGGTCATTGTCGTGGTTGCGGCCATCGCGATCAAGCTCGACACGCCGGGACCGATCTTCTTCACGCAGGAGCGCATCGGCTACAACGGCAAGCGCTTCACCGTCTACAAGTTCCGCTCGATGATCGTGGGCGCTGAGAAATTCCACCAGGACCTGATCCGCCAGACCGGCGAGGATCCGCGCCATCCCAAACCCGCCAACGATCCGCGCGTCACACGTGTCGGGCGCTGGATCCGGCGCTTCAGCCTGGACGAGCTGCCCCAGATTTTCAACATTCTGCGCGGCGAGATGAGCTGGGTCGGGCCGCGTCCCGCCGTGCCCCAAGAGGTCGAGTTGTACGAGCCGTGGCATTTGCAGCGGCTGCGCACGCTGCCCGGCCTGACCGGACTGTGGCAGGTGTCCGGGCGTAACGAAGTGCCGTTCGAGGAAATGTGCCTGATGGACATCTACTACATCGAAAACTGGTCGCTCGGCCTCGATCTGCAGATCATTCTGCGGACGGTGCCGCATGTCCTCTTAGCGCATGGAGCGTCGTAACGTGTCAAGCCATTTCATCCAGAACCTTGCGCCGGAATGGATCACGACTCAGGAGCTGGTCCAGTTCACCCAGCGCCTGATCCAGACCCCCAGCCTTTCGACACAGGAAGGCGCCGTGGCTGAGCTGCTGGTCGCGCAGTTGAAAGCGTTGGGGTTTCCCAACGTGCACGTCAACGCGATGGGCAGCGTCATCGCCACGCTGGGCAACGGCAACGGTCCCACGTTGTTATACGACGCGCACATGGATACGGTCGAGGCCGCCACGCCCGAGCATTGGGCGCACCCGCCCCACGCGGGGGTCATCGAAAACGGCGTGCTGTACGGCCTGGGCGCGATCGACATGAAAAGCTCGCTGGCGAGCATGGTCTACGGCGCGCAAGCGCTGCTGCCCTACCAGGATCAACTCAATGGGACGCTGGTGCTGGCGTTCGTGGTGCAGGAGGAACCCTGCGAAGGGCTGGCGATCCGCTACCTGGTGGAGGAAGACGGCATCCGGCCCGATTACGTGCTGTTGGGCGAGCCGACCAACCTGCAGATCAGCCGCGGGCAGCGCGGGCGCGTGATGTTCAAGGTGTCGGTCGAGGGCAAATCATCGCACGCCAGCCAGCCGGCGCTGGGCCAAAACGCGATCTACGCGGCGGCGCGGCTGGTGTTCGCGATCCAGCTCATGGCCGATGACCTGCCGAAAGACCCCTTCCTGGGGCCGGGCACCATCGCCGTGACCAAAATCGAGAGCCAGGGACCCAGCTTGAACGCCATCCCCGATCTGTGTAAGGTGTACGTCGACCGGCGCCTGACGCTGGGCGAGACGGTCGCCGCCGCGGAGGGCCAGCTCGAGAGCGTCATCCGCCGCGAATCGATCCCCGCCAGCGTCCAGATCACGACCTACCGCGAGCCGTCGTATACCGGGCTGGTTCGCGTGGCGCGCGAGGCGCATCCGGCCTGGGCGCTGGATCGCGCGCACCCGCTGGTGGCCGCGCTCTACCAGACGATCCAGGCTGTACGCGGCACCGGCCCGGAGATCGCACACTGGCCGTTTTCGACGGATGGCGTCTACACGATGGGCGAGGCCAACATCCCGACGGTGGGCTTTGGTCCGGGCGATCCGAATCTGGCGCACACCACCCAGGAGTACGTCCGGCTGGAGGACCTCAAAACTGCCGCGCACGTATATGCCGGGCTGGCGGCGGCGGTGCTGATGAGCCAGTAGGTTGCCCAATTCCCAGGCGAATCCTGCGATCCACACAGCCCCGTTTGATGCGTCAGCGGGGTTGTTGTTGAGGCGAGACTTGGCTGAACCGGCGTCGGGAGGTGCTAGAAGCCTTTGGTCAGTTCTTCCAGAAATTCCTCGTTGGAGTCCGTGCGGCGCATCTGGTTGATCAGCGCTTCGGTGGCGCTGATCGTGTCGTAGTTGGCCGGGGGCTGCGTCATCTGGACCAGCATCCGGCGCATCGTCCACACCCGCTGCAAGATATCCGGACCCAACAGCATCTCTTCGCGGCGGGTCGAGGACTGCATGATGTCGAAGGCCGGGAAGACGCGGCGCTCCTGGAGCTCGCGCGAGAGGTGCAGCTCCATGTTGCCGGTGCCCTTGAACTCCTCGTAGATCACGTCGTCCATCCGGCTGCCGGTTTTGACCAGGCAGGTCGCCACGATGGTCAGGCTGCCGCCTTCCTCGACATTGCGCGCCGCGCCGAAGAAGCGCTTGGGCGGGTACAGCGCCGACGGGTCCAGGCCGCCGGTCAGCGTGCGGCCGCTGGGCGGGACCACGAGGTTATATGCGCGCGCCAGGCGGGTGATGCTGTCCAGCAGGATCACGACGTGCTGCTGCGATTCGACTAGGCGCTTGGCGCGTTCGAGGGCCATCTCCGCCACGCGCACGTGGTAGGTCACCGGCTCGTCGAACGTGCTGCTGATCACCTCGGCGTCGACCGAGCGATCCATGTCGGTCACTTCTTCCGGACGCTCGCCGATCAGCACGACCATCAGGTGCACTTCCGGATAGTTGTAGCTGATCGCGTTGGCGACTTCCTTCAGCACGGTGGTCTTGCCCGCTTTAGGCGGGCTGACGATCAGGCCGCGCTGGCCACGCCCCACGGGCGCGATCAGGTTGAGCAGCCGCGTTGACGTCACGCGGGAATTGGTCTCCAGGTTGTAGCGTTCTTCTGGGAAGATGGCGGTGAGATCGTCGAAGCGGGGACGGCGTTTGGCCTGTTCGGGGTCCAGTCCGTTGACGGCTTCGACGCGCAGCAGCCCGAAATACTTCTCTGAATCTTTGGGCGGACGCACCTGCCCGATCACCATATCGCCGGTCCGCAGCCCGAAGCGGCGAATCTGCGTCTGGCTGACGTAGATATCGTCCGGGCCGGGCAGGTAGTGGTCCGAACGCAAGAAGCCGATCCCATCGTCGATGATCTCGAGGATGCCGCCGCGCAACTGGTGGCCCTGCTTTTCGGCTTTGTCACGCAGCAGGCGCAGGATGAGATCGGGCTTTTTCAGCCGGCTAAACCCTGCGATGTCGGCTTCACGCGCCATTTCACGCAAGGTTTCGAGCGTTTGAACTTCGAGCTCTGCTATATCCATGTTTGGAAACTCCGAGCGAGGCAGGGGTAAACCGTTACCCTCACTATTTGCGACCATAACCAGACCACTCATGACTATGTTAACGATTGACAGCCGGGAGGATATCGCACCAGCGATTCACACCATGCGAGGCCATATAAGATGCCCTGTTGTTTCTGGAACGTTGTCAAGTTGTGGACACGCGAATGGAGTAAAGTGCGCAAAACCAATTGACTTATGGACACTATAGCACAGTGCGTTCGGGCGGTCAACGGTAATTTAATTATGCCACAAATCACACGACAAACCAAACTAGATAATAATAGCCGATGGCGGCGGACACCAGCACCGAGTCGGTGCGATCCAGGATGCCGCCGTGCCCCGGGATCAGGTTGCTGGAATCTTTGGCGCCCACCTGCCGCTTGATGGCCGAGATCCCCAGATCGCCCACCGTGCCCAGCACGCCGATCAGCAGGCCGATCATGGCGCCGTGGCCGATGGTGAGCGCGTCGATACCCGCGACCGCCGCGGCCAGCGCCCCGAAGAGAATACCGGTCAGTATGCTGCCGGCGTATCCCTCCCAGGTTTTCTTCGGGCTGACGTGCGGCGACAGCTTGCGCCGCCCCCACTGGCGCCCGACAAAATAGGCGCCGCTGTCCGAGACGATCACGCAGCCGTAGAGCAGTGCCGTGAGGATCGCCCCGTCGTCCAGCATCCGCACGGCGACCAGCGTGCTGCCCAACCAGCCGATGTATACCCCGCCGAAGGCGGCCAGCGCCAGGTTGTGGATCGGCTGTGTTTCGCCGTGCTCCATGCCCCAGATCGCCGCGAACATGCCTGCGATCAACAGCGCCATCAGGCCCGGCTCGCGCCAGTCCGGCTGCTCGAACCATACCGCGCCCCACGCCAGCGCGATCAGCGCCAGCACCAGCCATCCCGGCGGGCGATGATCGCCCTGGCGTAGCAGCCGCACGTATTCATCACCTGCCAGCAGCAGCGCCGCCAGCACGAACAGCGCGAACCACCAGCCTCCAAGCACGACCAGCACGACCAGGATCGGCAGCGCGACCAGCGCCACCAGCGCGCGCGTTTTCAGCATTGTGACATCCGTAGGTTAAGCCGTGAGGGGCCGATCAACCCGCCAGCGAGACGGATCGCGGCCTGGCGGGGCGCTCACGGCTGGGGCACCAGTCCAAACCGGCGTTCGCGCCGGCCATAGTGTTCGAGCGCCTTGAGCAGCTCGTTGCGGTCAAAGTCCGGCCAGTAGGCGGGCGTCGAGTAGTACTCAGCATACGACGCCTGCCAGAGCAGAAAGTTGCTCAGCCGCATTTCGCCGCCGGTCCGGATCACGAGGTCGGGATCGGGCTGTCCGGCGGTGTAGAGATAATAGTCGATCAGCGTTTCGTCGATATCTTCGGGCGGCACGCCATCTTCGATGATGCGCCGGAAGGCGCGGATCAGCTCCTGGCGCCCGCCGTAGTTGAACGCGATGTTGAGGATCAACTGGTCGTTGTTGCGCGTCAGGTCGACCGCTTTGCGCACCTTGCGCTGCAGCATCGGCGCGAGTCCCTCGATCTCGCCGATGTGGCGCAGTTGGACGCCGTTGGCATGCAACTGGTTGAGCTCGCGGTCGATGACCGATTCGAGAATGTTCATCAGGCCGCGCACCTCGGCTTCTGGGCGGCCCCAGTTCTCGGTGGAAAAGGCATAGATCGTCAGGATTTTGATGCCGAACTCGCTGCACGCTCGCAGAATACCGCGCAGGTTCTCGACCCCGGCGCGGTGGCCCGCCAGCCGTGGCAGGCCGCGCGCTTTGGCCCAGCGCCCGTTACCGTCCATGATGATGGCGACGTGGTAGGGGATTCGCTCGGGGAGTACTGTCACCTCGTCAATCATTCTGCTGCTGCTCCAACCTCATGTCGTTGATATCCACCCCAGAGAGGCCGCCTCACACTTCCATGATTTCGGCGTCTTTTCGCTTGCCCGCCTCTTCGATCTGGTGGATGTATTTGTCCGTCAGCTTCTGGACGTCCTCTTGCCCGCGTTTGCCCTCGTCTTCGGAGATCATCTTCTCTTTTTCGAACTCGCGCAGATCGTCGATGGCGCTGCGGCGCACGTTGCGGACCGCGACACGCGCCTCTTCGACTCGCCGGTTGACGAGCTTCTGCAGCTCCATGCGGCGCTCTTGCGTCAGCGGCGGGATATTCAGCCGGATGATGGTGCCGTCATTGTTGGGGGTGAGCCCCAGCTCGGACGCCAGGATCGCTTTCTCGATGATTTTGAGCGAGCCTTTGTCAAAAGGCCGGATAGCGATCAATTGCGGTTCAGGGATCGTAATGGTGGCGAGCTGGAACAGCGGCGTGGGGGTACCGTAGTATTCGACAGTCAACCGCTCGACCAACCCCGTCGAGGCGCGGCCCGTGCGCATGCCCGCCAGGTCTTCTTCGAGCACCGCCAGCGCGCTTTTCATACGTTCTTCAGCGTCTTTCAAAACATCTTTTATCATCTGTCACACTCCAGGTCAGAAGGTGTAGGGGCTTGCGGCTGAGAAAAATTGTCGCCTATTCGTGTCGCGTTGTCAAACCACCTTACATACACCCCCCGGACGGGGAATCCGCACCGCGCTGCGCCTATCCGGTCGTGCTCACGCGAATTCGATGAATCTTTTGGCGGGGGAATGCATCTAATAGGGTGAAACACATCGAGACTTAGCACCAGACCAAGGATAGAACGACTCATGGAAATGGACATTGTCTTCCCGGGCGGCGCGCGCGTCGATGCAATCACCAACGGCATGGTCATCACCACCAATCAAGACGGCTCGGCCCCGACGCCGTTTGGCCTGTTCCTGGCGTCGATCGGCACCTGCGCGGGGATCTATGTGGCCAGCTTTTGCCAGCAGCGCGGCATCCCGACCGACAACATCCGCATCAAGCAGCGCATGGACGTCAACCCGCTGACCCGCATGATCGACCATGTGGAGCTGGACATCCAACTGCCGCCCGATTTCCCGGAGCAGTACAAGGCCGCCGTCATTCGCTCGGCGGAGCTGTGCGCGGTCAAGAAACACCTGGAACAGCCCCCGACGTTCGACGTGCATACCTCGGTGCTCCAGAGCGAAATGTCCCGCTGACGTCCCGCCATCGGGCCTTCCGATCGCTCTCCGACCTCCCGGCGACGCCTTGCCGGGAGGTCTTTTCATTCCGCCCCGCGCCCGCTGTGATTCCCGCCGCGCGGTGGTATACTCGCCCTCGGTCTACCCGCGACTATCACAGGGGGAAAACTGCCCTATGCTCACCGATCTGACGCTGACTGAAGCCCAGCGCAAGCTCCGCGCCGGGGAGATCACTGCCGTCGAGCTGACCCAGGCTCATCTCGACCGCATCGGGGCGCTGGAGCCCGCCCTGCACGCCTTCCTGACCGTGACGGCGGAGCGGGCGTTGGAAGCCGCCGCGGGGGCCGACCGCCGCCTCGCCGCCGGGGACGACTCCCCGCTGCTGGGCATCCCGCTGGCGATCAAGGATGTGCTGGCGACCGAAGGCGTCCCGACCACCTGCGGCTCGCGCATCCTGGAAGGGTTCCTGCCCCCCTACACCGGCACCGCCGTGCAGAAGCTGTTCGACGCGGGGGCGGTGATGCTCGGCAAGACCAACACCGACGAGTTCGCGATGGGCTCCTCAACCGAAAATTCCGGCTACGGCGTGACTCACAACCCATGGGATCTCGACCGCGTGCCGGGCGGCAGCAGCGGCGGGAGCGCCGCCGCCGTCGCGGCGCGGATGGCGCTCGGCGCGCTGGGCACCGACACCGGCGGCAGCGTGCGCCAGCCGGCGGCCTTCTGCGGGACGTGCGCGCTCAAGCCGTCCTACGGGCGCGTGTCGCGCTACGGGCTGATCGCGTTCGCCTCGTCGTTGGACCAGATCGGCGTATTGGGGCGCTGTGCCGAAGACTTGGCGGCGCTGTTGGGCGTCATCGCCGGGCACGATCCGCGCGACAGCACCAGCATGGACCTGCCCGTGCCGGACTACGCCGCCGCGCTCACCGGGGATGTGGGCGGGCTGCGGATCGGCGTCCCGCGCGAGATGTTCATCAATGGCATTCAGCCGGCGGTCGAGCAGGCTGTCCGCGCCGCCATCGACCAGTTCGCCGCGCTGGGCGCCGACATCCGCGAGATCAGCCTGCCGCACACGTCGTACGGCCTGCCGGTCTATTACATCGTCGCTGCGGCGGAGGCATCGGCCAACCTGGCCCGCTTCGACGGCGTGCGCTACGGGCCGCGCCAGTCGCAGGGTGCGCTGTGGCCGACCTACAAAGCGACGCGCGGCCAGGGCTTCGGCCCGGAAGTCAAGCGGCGGATCATGCTCGGCACGTACGCGCTCTCGGCGGGTTACTATGACGCTTATTATGTGAAGGCGCAGAAGGTCCGCACGCTGATCAAGCAGGACTTCGACCGGGCGTTTGCCGAGTTGGACCTTATCATCGCGCCCACCACGCCCACGACCGCCTTCCGGATCGGGGAGAAGGCGGACGATCCCCTGCAAATGTACCTGTCGGACGTGTTCACGCTCCCGGCCAGCCTGGCGGGTATCGCCGGGGCGAGCGTTCCGTGCGGCGTGGACGAAGCCGGGCTGCCGGTGGGGATGCAGTTGCTCGGCGCGGCCTTCGACGAGCCGACCGTGCTACGCGCCGCGCACGCCTACCAGCAGGTCACCGATTGGCACCGCCGCGCCCCGGCGCTGTAGCGGGCAGGAGAGCACCATGTCCGACACCCGGCCCCACGTGAGAGTCGCCGTCGTTCAGGCGGCGCCGGTCCTGTTCGACCGCGAGGCGACCGTCGAAAAGACGTGCCGTCTGACGGCAGACGCCGCCGCCGGGGGCGCGGAGGTGATCCTGTTCCCGGAGGCGTTCATCCCCGCCTACCCGCGCGGCTTCAGTTTCGGCGCGGTGGTGGGCAGCCGCAGCCCGGAGGGCCGCCGCCTGTGGGAACGCTACTGGGCCAACGCGGTGGACGTGCCCGGCCCGGCGACCGAAGCGCTCGGCGAGGCAGCGCGCGCGGCCAACGCCTATCTGTGCGTGGGCGTGATCGAGCGCGATGCGCAGTTCAGCCGGGCCACGCTCTACTGCACGCTGCTGTATTTCGGGCCGGATGGGCGGCTGTTGGGCAAACATCGCAAGCTCAAGCCGACCGCCAGCGAGCGCCTGATCTGGGGTGAGGGCGACGGTAGCACGCTGACCGTTCTCGACACGCCGCTGGGCGCGATCGGCGGGCTGATCTGCTGGGAGAACTACATGCCGCTGGCGCGCATGGCGCTGTACGCGAAGGGCGTCGAAATCTACCTCGCGCCGACGGCAGACTCACGCGACTCCTGGCAGGCCACCCTGCGCCATATCGCATGCGAGGGGCGCTGTTTCGTGCTCGGCTGCAACCAGTTCGTGACGAAAAGCATGGTTCCGGCGGACCTGCCGGGCATCGCCGAGCTGGCCGATCAGCCGGAGATCCTGTGCCGGGGCGGGAGCGCGATCGTCTCGCCGGTGGGGGATGTGCTGGCCGGGCCTCTCTACGATCAGGAAGGGATGCTGCTGGCCGATCTGGACCTGGGCGAGATCGTGCGCGCCCGGTTCGATTTCGACGTGGTGGGGCACTACGCGCGGCCCGACGTGTTCCGCTTGACGGTCAACGAGCAGCCCGCGCCGCCCGTCACAGGACCAGAATGATCCCGAAGACGATCTCGGAGATCAGGCTCACGATGTTCGACCGGGCGTAGGACTGGTCGTACACGATCGAGAACGCGCGGGCGGCGGCGATCGCCAGGTAGCCGACCCCGATGACCTGGTACGCCTCGGGAGTGTCGAGCACCAGCGGCGCGACTCCCAGGGCGATGAACAGCCCGCCGAAGATGCTCCGCTGCTCCGAAATGCCTCGCACGCCGTCCGGCATCAGGCCGGTGAAGCCGGTGATCGATCCCGGCACGGCCAGCCCGATCAGGCCGATCCCCGCCGTGATGACCAGGACCGCGATCTGTAGAATCTCCAGGATTTCCATGAATGCCTCTCGCTGACTAAACGCCGCGCTCTGCCATCAATTATAGCAGCGGTCTACGCCTCGTCGCGCAGGACATACGGCGCGCCGCCGGGCCGGAACGCCGCGCGCGCCAGCGCGTAACACGGCAGCTCGGTCCCGTACGCGGGGATGATCCCCTGGTAGGCCATGCCGATCTTCTCCATCACGCGCAGCGAGGCGGTGTTGGCGGGCACCGCCACCGCGATGATGCGGTCCAGCCCCAGCGTCTCGAACCCGTAGCGCAGGCTGGCATGGGCCGCTTCGGCGGCCAGCCCCTGGCCCCAGTACGCTCGTGCCAGCGCGTAGACGACCTCGACAGCGGTCCCTTCGGGGAGCATGTGCAGGCCGCAATGGCCGATAAGCCGGTCGTTCGCCCGGTGGATCACCGCCCACAGGCCATAGTTCCGCTGCTCCCAGTGTTCCCGGATGCGGTCGAGGTTCGCCGCGGTTTGCTCGACCGGCAGCGGCTCGCGTCCTGGCAGGTAGCGCATCACGTCGGGGTCGCTCAGGATCGCGGTGTGGTAGGCGGGCGCGTCGTTCGGCGAAAAGGGGCGCAGCCGCAGCCGCGCGGTGTCGATAGTGGGCATGAGGAGAATCCCCCGGCTAGAGTTCCTCGCGGCGCAGGCGCTTGAGGAATTCCACGCTTTGCAGCCGCTGCTCGAGGATGTAGGTGATGTAGGCCAGCATCACGCGCTCCAGCTCCAGGTGCAGCGGGCCGTTCAGGTTCAACACACGGGCCGCTTCCCACGAGCGCGTTTGCATGTAGCGCAGCGCCTTGAGCGCGTTCAGGCTCAGCGGCGTGCCGCGCTCCAGCCCGGCGCGGTGATCGGGACAGATCGCGCCGCCATCGGGCGGGCTGAAATACTGGTCCTGCGGCTCCAGCGCTTCCTGGCCGATCGCGCACTGGTGCAGCGAAGGCGCGAACCCCGCCAGCCCCAGCAGCGCCAGCTCGTAATAGCGCGCCACCAGCCGCGGATCGGCGTCGGTGCACAGCCAGCCGAGGGCGTTCACCAGCAGGTCGAACTCGGCGCGCCCGGTGTCCTGGTCGGCGGTGAAGCGGTCGAGTAGCTCGACGAGGTGGTTGGCGTAGGTGCCGCGGATCAGGTCTTCGCGTAGCGGCAGGAACGGCTCTTTGGTCTCGGCCTGGGCCACGATGTGCAGCTCCCGCCCGCGCGAGATGAGCAAATCTACCAGGGCGAACAGCTCGACATGGCCGGTTTTGCGGGCGGCGGGCTTGCGCGCGCCCTTGGCTATGGCGCGCAGCTTGCCATGCTCCGGCGTCAGCACGACCAGCAGCCGGTCGGCCTCGCCAAAGTCCTGCCGGCGCAGGATCACCGCGGGGGTGCGAAACGAGCGTTCGTGAGAGGGCATCAGGCTTGGGCGGCGCGCTGTCCTTCCGCCAGTTTCTTGGGGCCGAAGCCCAGCGGCAGCAGGTCCGCCAGCGAGCCTTCCCAGGCGATCGCGCCCTCGGCATCGGCCAGGATCACGGTCATGTCGGGGCCGAACTCGTACAGCACCTGCCGGCAGATCCCGCACGGGGCGGCGGCGTTGCTGGTGACGACGGCCACCGCGCGGAAATCGCGCTCGCCCTCGCTGACGGCCTTGAAGGCCGCGGTGCGCTCGCCGCAGACGGTCGCGCCGAAGGACGCGATCTCGATGTTGCAGCCGGTGAACACCTGGCCGGACGCCGTCAGCAGCGCCGCGCCGACCGGGTACTCCGAATAGGGCACGTAAGCCCGCTCGCGGGCCGCCTGGGCTGCCGCCACCAGGGTGTGGCGTTGGTCGTCGGAAAGCGGGTTGGAAGTCGTCATGCTGATCCTTCGTGTCATACCGTCGTGAGAGAAGCCGAAAAGGACTGTCGAGTATACCCAACAACCTCGCAACGCGCGCCTTTTAGCGACCGCTTTGAGCACGCTGCCAATCGACCGCGCGCCGCCGCCTGTGTTATAATGCGCCCGTTCCCGATCGAAATCTCACCCAACCGAGGTCTTGTCGATGACCAAACCGCTGTCCTTTCAAGACGTGATCATGAAACTCCACCAGTTCTGGATCGACCAGGGCTGTGTGATGTGGCAGCCGCATAACGTGCAGATGGGCGCCGGGACGGGCAACCCGGCCACTCTGCTCGCCGTGCTGGGGCCGGAGCCGTGGCGCGTGGCATATGTCGAGCCGAGCATCCGCCCCGACGATGGCCGTTACGGCGAAAACCCCAACCGGATGCAGTATTTCTACCAGTACCAGGTCATTCTCAAGCCCGATCCCGGCAATCCCCAGGAGATCTACCTGGCGAGCCTCGAGGCATTGGGCATCAACCCGCGCGAGCACGACATCCGCTTCGTGGAAGACAACTGGGAATCCCCGGCGCTGGGGGCGTGGGGCCTGGGCTGGGAAGTGTGGCTCGACGGGCAGGAGATCACGCAGTACACCTACTTCCAGCAGGCGGGCGGCATCACGCTCGACCCGGTCAGCGTCGAGATCACCTACGGGCTGGAGCGCATTGTGCTGGCCTTGCAGGGCAAGAGCGCGGTATGGGACATCGACTGGAACGAGGCGATCACCTACGGCGACGTGCGGCTGCAGCCGGAGATCGAGCACTGCCGGTATTACTTCGAGATCGCGGACGTCGCGGGCCTCAAGCAGACGTTCGACGTCTACGAGCGCGAATACGAGCGTGCGCTGGCGGCGGGGGCCGTCACCCCGGCCTACGACTACGTGCTCAAATGCAGCCACCTGTTCAACGTGCTCGATACGCGCGGCGCGATTGGCGTCACCGAGCGCGCGGGCTACTTCCGGCGCATGCGCGATATGACCCGCAACATCGCGCTGGCCTACAGCGAGCAGCGCCAGCAGCTCGAGTATCCCCTGATGCACGCCCTCGACCGCTGGGCAGCGCCGCCCGCGCCCGCCCCGCGCCGCCCCGCCACGAGCGCGCCGGATGCTCCCGCCGACATCCTGCTCGAGCTGGGCATCGAGGAGCTGCCCGCGGGGGACCTGTCAGCCGCACTCGACCAGCTCGGTGATCTGGTCCCGACCCTGTTGGACGATCTGCGCATCGACCACGCCGGGGTCGCGATCATGGGCACGCCGCGCCGGTTGGTGGCGCACATCAAGGACGCCGCGCCCCGCCAGCGCGATCAGGAATCGCTGGTCAAGGGGCCGCCCGCCGCCCGCGCCTTCGACGCGGATGGCCAGCCGACCCAGGCCGCCGCCGGGTTCGCGCGCGGCAAGGGCGTGAACGTGAACGATCTCGAGGTGCGCGCCATGGACGGTGGCGCGTATGTTGTGGCGCGGGTCCGCGAGGAAGGCCGCCCCACGCCGGACGTGCTGGCTGAGGCTTTGCCCGGCCTGATCGGTGCGATCAAGTTCGGCAAGTCGATGCGCTGGAACGCCAGCGGCGTCAGCTTCTCGCGCCCGCTGCGCTGGATCGTCGCGCTGATGGGCGACCACGTGATCCCGTTCGCCTACGCGGGCGTGGAGAGCGGCGGCGTCACGCGCGGCATCCGGCCCTACGGCTCGCCGGCGATCACGCTCAGCGACGCGGCGGCGTACTTCGCGGAGATGGACCGGCAGGGCGTGATCCTGGACGTGGACGCGCGCCGCGCCGCCATCCGCGAAGCGGCGCTGGCCCTGGCGAGCGAGGTCGGCGGGCGCATCCCCGACGATCCTGACCTGCTGGACGAGGTGGCGAATCTGGTCGAGCGCCCGACCGCCTTGCGCGGCGCGTTCGAGGAGGCATACCTGGCCCTGCCGCGCGAGGTGCTGATCGGCGTGATGCGCAAGCACCAACGCTATTTCCCGGTGGAAGACGCGCAAGGCGACCTGCTGCCATATTTCATCGCCGTGCGCAACGGCGACGCCGAACACCTGGACATCGTGATCGACGGCAACGAGCACGTGATCCGCGCCCGGTTCGCCGACGCCGACTATTTCTACCGGGCCGACATCCAGAAACGGCTGGAAGATTGTCTGCCGCGCCTGGGCACGCTCACCTTCCAGGAGAAGCTCGGCTCCATGCTCGACAAAAACCAGCGCGTGGCGCGGCTGGTGCCGGATATGGCCGCGCTGCTCGGCCTCTCCGGCGAGGACGTGGCGACCGCCCGCCGCGCCGCCGAGCTGGCCAAGGCCGATCTCGCCACGCAGATGGTCGTCGAAATGACCTCGCTGCAGGGCATCATGGGGCGCTATTACGCGCTGCACCAGGGCGAATCGCCCGCCGTGGCCGACGCGATCTTCGAGCACTGGCTGCCGCGCAGCGCCGGCGACCGCCTGCCGGACTCGCGGCCCGGCATCCTGCTGGCGCTGACCGACCGGCTCGACAGCCTGGTGGGGTTGTTCGCCGCCGGACTGGCGCCCACCGCCAGCGCCGACCCGTTCGCGCTGCGGCGCGCCGCGCTGGGCGTGATCCAGATCGCGCTGGAGCGCGAGGTCGATCTCGACCTGGAGCGCGCGGTGGCGGTCGTCGCCGCCGAACAGCCCATTTCGGCGAGCGAGGACGTCCAGCGCGCCGTGATCGAGTTCATCGTCGGGCGGCTGGATGTGTGGCTGCACGAGGGGGGCTGGCCGCACGACGTGATCGCCGCCGTCTTGGCCGAGCAGGGCGCTCGCCCGCGGCGGGCGCTGCAAGGCGTGACCGAGCTGGCGGAATGGGTCCAGCGCGAGGACTGGCCGCTCATCCTGGACAATTACGCGCGCTGCGTGCGCATCACCCGGCCCGAAGCCGCTGTCTATT
Source organism: Aggregatilineaceae bacterium (assembly GCA_040767355.1). Lineage (GTDB taxonomy): Bacteria > Chloroflexota > Anaerolineae > Aggregatilineales > Aggregatilineaceae > LM3-B42. The sequence goes on from JAXGOS010000030.1 coordinate 20,464, forward strand.
CGGTCGACACCGGGAAGTTCGTCGACGAGGCCGAGGGCGCGCTGTACGAAGCTTACCAGACCGCCGCCGCCCACCTGGGCGATGGCAGCAACGTGGACGCCTTCCTGACGGCGTTCGAGCCGGTGGTGCCCGTCATCCAGCATTTCTTCGAGGCCGTGCTGGTCAACGCGGACGATCCCGCAGTGCGCGAGAATCGCCTCGGGCTGCTGCAGGCTATCGCCGGGCTGGCGCGCGGGCGCGCCGACCTGAGCAGGTTAGCCGGGTTCTAGCGGGCGGCGGGCTTGACAGCCGCCTGCCAGAGCCAGTACAATACCAGACGTCGGGGCGGGAACCGCAAGCCGGTTTTCTCTCCGTCCATCGTCGTGCCAGGTGGAAAGGTCCTTCATGTTGACGAGGATTGCCAACAGCTAGCCCGCCCGCGGGACTGCTTGTGCCGTGACCTTGTCGCATGATGGCTGACAACTACTGACACCTGCCACCTCATCGAGTAAACGTACGCCGCACGGGCATCCCCGGCGGCGTTTTGTGTTGTACCCCCGACTCGCGTTGACCGGTCACCAGCCGGCCCACCTGGCCCGCTGGCGCAGGAAGGACCCGACCATGTTAGTTGTCTCTAATGTCTCGAAACGCTATCCGGGCGCGGACGCCCCGGTGCTCCAGAACGTCTCGTTCACCGTCAACCCCGGCGAGCGCGTGGCGCTGATCGGCCCCAACGGCTGCGGCAAGACCACGCTCCTCAGGATCGTCATGGGCGAGCTATCGCCGGATGGCGGAGGCGTGCAGTTTTCTCCGTCCGATTTGCGGGTGGGCTACCTGCCGCAGGGGCTCGACGCGCCGGACGAAACGCCGCTGTGCGATGTGCTGTACCCGCTGGCGGCGGCGCTGCGCGAAACCGAAGCCGAGGTCGAGCGGCTGGCGGCGGCGCTGGCATCGGCGGAGGGTCCCGAGCTAGACGCATGCATGGCCGCCTACGCCGTCGCGCTCGAACGGCTGGAGATGCTCAGCCGCCAGGTGGACTCCGGCGAGAGCGAGCGCATTCTGGCCGGGCTGGGCCTGGGCGATGTGCCGCTCGCGACGCCGGTCGGCGCGCTCTCCGGCGGGCAGAAAACCCGGCTGGGGCTGGCCGCGCTGCTGGTTAACGATCCGCAGCTCCTGATCCTGGACGAGCCGACCAACCATCTCGACGTGACGGCGCTCGAATGGCTGGAAAGGTGGCTGAAAACCTTCCCCGGCGGCGCGCTGATCGTGTCGCACGACCGCACGTTTCTGGACGAAACCGTGACGCGCGTCGTCACCATCGACGGCCAGACGCACACCGCCCGCGTAGTGGAGGGCAACTACAGCGCCTACGTCGCGACGATCCGCTCCGAGCTGGACCGGCAGTGGGCGCAGTGGCGCGATCAGCAGGTCGAAATCGCGCGCCTGCAGGCCGACGTCCGCCAGACGATGGCGCGCGCCGTCCGCCGGGAAAACGCGACCAACAACGACTTCCAGCGCCGGCTTGCCAAGAAGGTCGCCGCGCGCGCCCAGGCCAAAGCGACCCGCCTCAGGAAGTATCTCGACTCGGCGGAACGCGTCGAGAAGCCGCGCCAGACGTGGGGCCTCAAACTGGACTTCGGCGATCTGCCAGCGACCGGGCAGGATGTCGTGTTCCTGGAAGGACTGGCCGTGGGCTACGACCCGGTGGCGCCGCTGCTGCGCGATCTGAACCTGACGCTGCGCGCCGGGGAGCGGGTGGCCGTGCTGGGGCCGAACGGCCACGGCAAGAGCACCCTGCTCAAGACCATCATCGGGGAGCTGCCCCCGCTGGAAGGGCGCGCCCGCATCGGGGCCAGCGTCCGGATTGGCTACCTGGCCCAGGAGCAGGAAATCCTCGATCCGCGCGGCAACGCGCTGGCGATCATCCAGGCCGAGGCGCCGCTGAGTCACACCGACGCGCGCTCGTTCCTGCACTATTTCCTGTTTGCCGGGGATGACGTGTTCACCCCGGTCGCAAGCCTGAGCTATGGCGAGCGGGCGCGGCTGATGCTGGCCGTGCTGGTGGCGCGCGGCGCGAACCTGCTGGTGCTGGACGAGCCGATCAATCACCTGGACGTGCCCTCGCGCGAGAAGTTCGAGGAAGCGCTGGCGGCCTTCCAGGGCAGCGTGCTGGCGGTGGTTCACGATCGCTATTTCGTGGACAAGTTCGCCACCACCGTCTGGACCATCGAAAACGGCGCGCTGGCCGTGCAGGTCCGCGAGCCGCTGCTGGCGTAACCGCTCGCATTTGAGGAGGAGTTCGCATCATGCAAATCCATTCACGACCCTACCAACACGACGCCGATTTCTGGCGCATCCGTGACCTGTTGATTGCGACCTACCCGCGCAACCAGAACCGGCACAACTGGGAGATCCGGCGCTGGGAGGGCTGGTGCTCGCACCGCGCCGCGGGCGACGTGCTGATCGGGGACCGCCCCTGGCAGACGACTGTACGCGTCTGGGAGACGGCGGCGGGCGATCTGGTGGGCGCGGTCCATCCAGAAGGGCCGGGCTGGATCTTTCTGGAGATTTACCCGGACTTCCGCCACCTGGAAGACGAGATGATCGCCTGGGGCGAGGACCATCTCGCCGTACCGGGTCCGGATGGCCGCCAGCAGGTGCTCCTGGACGTGTTCGAGTACGACGCGCCCCGGCAGGCGCTGCTGGTTCGGCGCGGGTACGAGCAGCTTCCCGGCTTCGGCACCTACCGCCGCCGCTGGATGGACCAGCCGATCCTGGCGGTCGCGATCCCGGGCGGGTACACGGTCCGCACGCTGCGCGACGACGACGCGGACTGCCAGCGCTTCGCGGACCTGCTCAACGCGGCGTTCGGGCGCACCTTCCACACCGCCGAGGAACTGCGCCAGTTCCACCAGTCGCCCTCGTACCGCTCCGACCTCGACATCGTGATCGAAGCGCCAGACGGGACGCTGGCCGCCACGGCGGGCGTGACCTACGACGCGGCCAACCGGGTGGGCACGTTCGAGCCGGTCTGCACGCATCCGGACCACCTGCGCCGCAAGCTCGCCCAGGCGGCGATGGTCGAGGGGCTGCGGCGGTTGGCGGCGCTAGGCGCGGCGATGGCCGAGGTGGGCACGGGCGACATGGTCGTGGCCAATCGCCTGTATGAGTCGCTTGGCTTTACCGACGTCGATATCGATCACGCCTGGCGCAAAGTGTGGTAGCGGGCGCTCTAGGGCTCCGAGTCGGGGATGTCCGGGAGCGCCGCAGACGCAAGGCGATATTCCACGACGGTATAGGTGGAGCGCTCGACGCTTTCCGGATGGGACGTATCGAGCACCGTCTCGCGCACCGGGACATAACGATCGTCCAGCACAGCCAGGAAGGGCTCCGTGAGCGGGGTGAACGTATACAGCGGCGGGCCATAGTAGCGAATCAGGAAGACCCGCTCCGCGCTGCCCAGGAAGGTGGCGAATGCGGCCAGCGTGTTCGGATCGTCGTCCTGGACGATGTGGCCTGCTGGCAGCGGATCGGGCGCGACCGCAAACGTGGCGCGGATGCCCGGCTCGACCACATGAAAGACATCCTCTTTGGTGAGCTTTTCTGGAAGCCAATCCACGAGGGCATAGGTCAAGGCCGTGGCCCCTGCTCCGTGGTGGTTGATGTTGGTGACGATCCGGTCGCCGTCCTGGATCGTTTCCGCGATGAACGCCACCGTTTGCCGGTACGGGATATTCGGACTGTAGGGGTGGAACACGAACAGCCCCATCAGCCTGATCAGGGTCACCGGCACAAGCCGGGCTTGCCACCGGAAGGCCCGCAGTTGGAACGCGCCGGCCACCGCCAACGACGGCAGCAGGATCATCATGTTGCGCGGGGTGAGGTTGCGAACGAACACGTTGGCCGCGAACGCCAGCACCAGCATCGCGGCGGGCGCGACGATCACATACCACCGGCGCCATTCCGGATCAGCGCGAAAAATCGCTTCTGCGCGGCCATTGCCAGCCGCCAGACAGGGATAGATCAGTCCCACCGGAATCATCGAGCCGGTCAGTATGAACAAGGGTATTCCCTGGAGGTTGCTCGTCAGGATGGCCAGGCCGTGCAGGTCGGACGACAGTGAGTAATTGATGCCCCCCTCGTTCGTGACGAGAGCGCCATGCGCGATGGCCAGCGTCCACGGCAGGAACGACAGCCCGATCGCGACGAACAGGCCCGCCGCGCGCGCATACACGCCGCGATCCCACCGCACCAGGACGATGAGCGTGATGGCCAGGGCCAGCAGCGCATAGACCGCGAAGTAGTGGATGTGAATGCCCGCTATCCCGAAGACGACGAACAGCAGCGCGTAGCGAAAATTCTGATGGCGCAACCAGCGCAGGAAGGCGAGCTGCATCCCGGCAACGGCCGCTGCCAGCGCGGGATACGGGCGCAGCTCGTGCCCAAAGAACTGGTAGAACGGCAGCGCGCCCACCAACAAGACGGCGATCAAACCCACCTGATCGTCGAACAGGTCCGCGCCAAGGCGGTACACCAGCGCAAAAGCGAGGATGCTCAGCAAGGTGGACAGGTAGCGCGCCACCGGCTCCGCGTCGCCGAAGGCGTCCGCCCAGGACGTCGCCGTGACGCGCCACAGCGCCGGGTGGAATCCTTCGTAAGCCATCCACTGCACGACGCCCGAAACCGACAGGACTTTGGCCGCGTGCAGCGTGTTGATCTCGTCCTCGCGATAGTTGCGATCGGAAAAGCGGTAGGTGGGAATCGCGACCAGGGCTACCATCAAACACGCTGCCAGCAGGATGGCGAGGTGCTTGGGGGGCCACATGTCGCGGGGCCGGACCGGTTGGGTTATCCGCATGTGTCGTGCCTCGCCGCAGAAAAGCACATGACTCGAACAGGCAACCGTTCAGAATGATTGGCGAAAGGGTTCGGGTTGCTGGGGGCAATGAACGGGTAACGTTAATTATGTGAGTATCTGGACTCCGCGCAACATATCACACTGCCCGCAGCACGCCTGGCGCAAGGTGTGGTAGCAGCACAACGATCAGGGGGCGAACCACCGCCCCCTGATGGAACTATCTCGCCGTTTTTCGCGATGCCTACTCCCACCCCTCCAACAGCTTCACGATCTCCGCGACGAACCAATCCGCCGACGCGCCATCCAGCACGCGATGGTCGAACGTGAACGACAGGTAGACCATCGGGCGGACGGCGATCGCGTCGTTCTCCAGCACGACGACGCGCTTTTTGATCGCGCCCACGCCCAGGATGCCCGTCTGCGGCTGGTTGATAATCGGCGTGGCGAACAGGCTGCCCGCGACGCCGTGATTGGTGAGGGTGAACGTGCCGCCCTGGACCTCGTCCGGCGCCAACGTATTCGACCGCGCCCGCTGAGCCAGATCGTTCACCAGCCGCGCCAGCCCGGCCAGCGACAGCTCATCAGCGCGCTTGATCACCGGGACGATCAGCCCGTCGTCCAGCGCCACCGCCATGCCGATGTTGATCTCTGGCTTCAGCAGCAGGCCATCATCGCGCCACTGGCTGTTGACGTGCGGGTGGCGGCGCAGCGCCTCCGCGATGGCGGCCACGAAATAGGCCGTGAAGGTCAGGTTAATCCCGCGCCGGGCGAACTCGTCCTTGTGCGCGGCGCGGTGAGCCGACACGGCGCTCATGTCCGCCTCGAACACGGTCGTGACGTGGGGCGCGGTGCGCAGCTTGCTGAGGACCATGTGCTCGGCGATGCGCTTGCGCATGGTGCTGTGCGGGATCAGGTCGCCCGGCCCCCCCGGCGCGGGCGGCGGCGCGTGCACGTGATCCGGCGGCGCGGCGGGGACAGGCGCGGGCGCGACCGGCGAGTCGTCGAGCTTGAACAGGTCGCCGCTGCCGGGGCGCTCCCACGGTGGCAGATCGGCTTCCGCCTGCTGGGAGTCGATGTAGGCCAGGATGTCCTTTTTGGTGACGCGCCCCCCGTGACCGGTGCCCTGAATCCGGCTGACGTCGATGTGGTGCTCGGCGGCGATGCGCGCCACGACCGGCGTGACGTGCGCGGTAGGCGCGCGCGGCGGGGCGGGTTCCAATGCGGGTGAGGGAGCCGCCGCCGGGGCCATCTCGCTGCCGCGGGCGGCGTGGCCGAGCGCGGCCACCACCTCGGACTCCACGGCATCGGGCACTTCCTCGCCCGGCTCGCCGATCATCGCCAGCACCGTGCCCGCATCGACGGTCTGGCCCTCGCCCACGTAAATCTTGAGCAGCGTGCCGCCCGTCACGGCGGTGACTTCGGACGTGACCTTGTCGGTCTCGACCTCGACGATCGGCTCGTACTGCTCGATGGCGTCGCCCTCGCGCTTGAGCCACTTGCCGACGGTGCCTTCGACCACGCTCTCGCCCATCTGGGGCATAATGACTTTCGTTGGCATAGATGAGTCTCTCTCAGCCTTGTTTGCGCCGTCCGATAGTGTAGGCTTCCTCTAGATCTTCCGGGGTTGGTCGGGTGACAGAAGCCCAATCGTATCGGAAGATATTCTCCTTTATGCGGGGGAAGTTGTCACGAGTAATGATCATCCCCGCCTGTGATATTCCTTCTCTTGGGAGACCCGTTCTCCTGCTGATTACAATCGCAGTCAGTATTGGAAGTCCTTCTTGGAGACAGTAATACAATATGCGGTACAGACTCGGGATGATTGGCCTTGCCCCACGGTAGCCGACTTTTCTGGCTATCTCAATGTACGTCGGGGTATGCCGGTTTCGCGCATCATGGATCAGTATTTCCCAGATCCGTAAAGCCATTGCCCCTGGAGTGGGGGCATCCCCAGCAAAGCGACTCATAATTGCCCCTCCAAAACTCTCCTTCTAAATCTAATATGCGGCCAGATCGCGGATGGCGTCGGCGATCTTCTCCGGGTTGGGCATGAACAGGTCCTGCATCGTGTGCGCGAACGGCACGCCCGGCACGTCCAGTCCGGCCAGCCGCCGGATCGGGCCATCCATGTACTCGAACGCCTCGTCGCTCAGGATGGCGGCGATCTCCGCGCCGTAGCCCAGGAAGCGGTTGTCCTCGTACACGATCAGCGCCTTGCCGGTCTTCTTGAAGGACGCGATTACCGTCTCCTTGTCCAGCGGGACCAGCGTGCGGATGTCCACCACCTCGCACTCGATCCCGTCCTGCGCAGCGACCGTCTGCGCCGCCTGGAGCGCGTAGTAGTGCATCATGCCGTAGGCGTAGACGGTGACGTCCGTCCCCTGGCGCGTGACGTTGGCCGGGCCGATCGGCACCAGCACGTCCTCGCCATCGGGTACCTCGCCCCGGATCAGCCGGTAGCCTTTCTTCGGCTCGAAGAACATCACCGGATTGGGATCGCGGACGGCGGACTTGAGCAGCCCTTTGGCGTCGTAAGGCGTGCTGGGGATGACGACCTTCAGGCCGGGCGCGTGGGCGAAGAACGCCTCGACGCTCTGCGAATGGTACAGCCCGCCGCCGATGCCGCCGCCGTAGGGCGCGCGGATGACCATTGGGCAGTGCCAGTCGCCGCCGGTGCGGTAGTGGATCAGCGCCGCCTCGTTCACGATCTGGTTGAAGGCGGGGAAGATGTAGTCCGCGAACTGAATCTCGCAGATCGGGTGCATCCCGGCCATCGCCGCGCCGATCCCGATCGCGACGATGCTCAGCTCGGCCAGCGGGGAGTCGATCACACGGTCCGGGCCGTACTTATCAAACAGGCCGACGGTCGCGCGGAAGACGCCGCCGCGCGGGCCGACGTCCTCGCCGGTGATGAAGACGCGATCGTCGCGCTCCATCTCCTCGTCCATCGCCTGGCGCAGTCCTTCGATGAGGGTAATTTCGGGCATAGCGGTCGTGGCTCCAGTTCAAAAAGTGCCGGCCGTCCGCGCGGGACTCATCCGGCATCGTCCAGCGGCTTGAACAGCGGGAAGAGGGCATCCTCGGCGGGCGGGTAGGGCGCGGCTTCGGCGGCGGCCTGAGCCTCGTCCACTTCCTGGCGGATGCGCATCTCGATCTCTTCGTTGGCCTCGTCGTCGAGCAGCCCGCGCTCGCGCAGATACACCTCGAAGCGCAGGATCGGGTCGCGCTGTTTCCAGGCTTCGACCTCGTCGCGCGTGCGGTACATGCGGTCGTCGTCGTCGGACGAATGGGGCACGGGGCGGTAGGTCTTGGCCTCGACCAGCGTGGCCCCGCCGCCCGCGCGCGCCCGCTGGATGGCCTCGGACATCACGCGGTAGGAGGCCAGCACGTCGTTGCCGTCGACGATGACCCCCGCGATGCCGAACATCGGGGCGCGGTCGGCCACGTTGGGCACGGCCATCTGCATGTGAACCGGCACCGAGATCGCGTAGATGTTGTTCTGGACGACGCACACCAGGGGCAGCTTGTGCACACCCGCCCAGTTGAGTCCCTCGTAGAAGTCGCCCTCGCTGGTGGACCCCTCGCCGAGCGTGACGACCGTCACGCGATCCTCGCCGCGCAGCTTGCTGGCCAGCGCCGCGCCCGCCGCCTGGGGCACCTGGGTCGCGACCGGGCTGGATGACGACAGCATCCCCAGCGCCCGGCTGCTGAAGTGGGACGGCATCTGGCGCGCCCCGCTGGTCGGCTCGCCGGCCTTGCCGAAGATCGACAGCATGAAATCGTGGGGCGTGTAGCCCAGCGCCATCGCAAACGCCAGGTCGCGGTAGTAGAGCTGGGCGTAATCATGGCCGCGGCGCATGGCGTAGGCCGCCCCTATCTGGATCCCTTCGTGGCCGATGCCGGAGATATGGAACGCGATCTTGCCCTGGCGGTGCAGCACCCACGTGCGCTCGTCCGTGCGGCGCGCGCGCACCATCTGCCAGTACAATTCGAGCAGCAGCTTGGCGTCCAGGTCAACGCCCGTGTCGTCGATCTGGTGCGCGATCTGTACATCCGTTGCCATACAAGTCTCCCAAAAGCTGTCTTTAGTGTGACGAATATCAGAGATTATAGAGTTGCCGCTAAGATGTTCGCCAACCGCGCTCTGGACGGAACCGCTCCCGGTGGCGTAGAATAGGCCGGTCGAATCTCACCCATGAAAGCGGGCTGCACGATGTCCGATCCTGCCGCTGTTCGGGCCACTGGCCTGTCCGCGAGCGAGCGCGAGAGTATCTACCGGCGTAACTTCGTTCTGTTCCTGGCCGATTTCGCCCTGTTCAGCATCGGGTTCAACCTGATCGGCCCGACCACCGTCATTCCCGACTTCGTGCGCCGCCTGACCGACTCCGAGATCCTGATCGCCTTTTCGAGCCAGATGTTCGAGGTGGGCTGGCTGCTGCCGCAGCTTCTCATTGCCCGCAGCCTGGTGCGCGTCCACAACAAGAAGTGGTGGTTCGTCGGGCCGAATATCCCCGTCCGTTTCCTGATGCTGATCTTCGGCGGGCTCGTGTTTGCCCTGGGCGCCGATCACCCGGCGCTGCTGCTGGGCCTGTTCATGCTGTTCTACGGGCTGGCCGCGCTGGGCGATGGCGTGGTCGGCGTGCCCTGGCTGGACCTGGCCGCCAGCAGCCTGGACAACCGCCGCCGGGCGCGCATGTTCGGGTATGGCAACGCGCTGGTGGGCGTTTCGATCCTGGGCCTGACGCCGGTCATCCGCTTCATCTTGAGCGACGATGGGCCAGCCTATCCGAACAATTACGGCCTGCTGTTCGTGCTGGCTGGGCTGATGTTCTTGATCACCATCCCGCTGATGATCTTCATACGCGAGCTGCCGGGCGGCAAAGTGCAGGAAGTGACGCCGCCGCTGCGCGAATACCTGCCCGACTTGGGACGCGTGCTGCGCTACGACCGCCCCTTCCGCGCCATGATCACCGCGCGCGTGCTGGCGACCCTTTTCACCCTGGCCGGGCCGTTTTACATCGGCTTGGGCACCGAGCGGCTGGGCATGGAGAGCGACGTGGCGGTGAGCCAATTGCTGCTGATGCAAACCATCGGCACAGTCGGTGGGGCGCTCAGCTTCTCGTGGTGGGGCGACCGGCCCCCGCTGCACTTCATCCGGCTGGTGCTGCTGGCCGGGGTCGCACAGCCCGCGCTGGCCCTGCTGGCCGTCCTCGTGGGACCGGCCCCACTGTACGCCGCGTTCCTGGTGGCGGGCGTGCTGGTGGCAACGCTGGGCATTAGCTTCATCAACTGGGTGTTGATCTACGCCACACCGGAGCAGCGCCCGATCTATTCGGGCCTGTTCAACTCGGTGTCGGCAGTGGGGCTGCTCAGCGCGCCGCTGCTGGGCGGGCTGATCGTCGAGGCGCTCGGCTACGAAGCCGCCTTCATTGCCGCCCTGGCGATGATGCTCGGCGCGCTGGGGGTGTCGCTGCGGTTCATCGATCACGCCGCCGCTGCCGCCAAATCCGCGCCCGGCGGCGACGATTAGGCGCTCCTCTCGTACGCGGGCGCGGGCTCGGTCGGGCCGTGCACCTCGGCGCCCGATTCCCCGTTGGCGGCCAGCGGATTGTAGTCCGGCAGGGTGGCTTCCATGTGGCGGACAGCCGGTATGGCGTAAAAGGCCGCCGCCGTCAGCATGATCAGCGTCCCCGCGATGATGTTCATAAGCCCCATGCCCGATCCGGCCTGGCTGCCGACCAGCGGCGCGAACAGGTCCCAGGCTGCCCCGGCGACCCCCGGCTCGAAGACGCCGTCCGCCAGCGGGCCGGCCAGCAGATAACCGATCGGTGAAGCCAACAGCGCCACCTGCATCACCGCCGCGAACACGCGCCCCTGCAAGTCCGGAGGCGTCTTGGCTTGCAGGATCGAGTCGAACGACGCGTTGACCATCGGGATCGGGAACATCAGGCCGAACAACGCCACGCCCATCGCCAGCGGCGACCGCGTGACTCCGAACAGCGCGAGGAACAGCCCGGTGATGATGATGCCCGGCAGCGCGGTGTGCACGCGCGGGCGCGTGCCGCCCCAGATGCTCATCACGATGCCCCCGATGATGGCCCCGGCGCTGGTGATGCTCATCAGCATGCCGAGCGTCGTCTCGCTGCCGGTCAGGCTCAGGATGTAGGGCGTGAACAACACCCCCACCATGCTCATGAAGAAGTTGACCAGCGTCGCCGCCGCCACCATCACCAGCATGGGGCGGCGCGCCCACAAGAACCGGAACCCCACCAGCGCTTCCTGCCAGATGGTGCCCTGCATGGCGCGCCCTTCGGGGGTTTGCACCGGGCGCGGGATGCGGACCAGCAGCACGACGACCATGGCGGCGCCGAAGGTCAGCAGGTCGATCACCATGACGCCGGTCGCATCCACCAGCGCGAACAGGGCCCCCGCCAGCGCCGGCGCGACGAGGCCTGCGGCGGGCGAGCGCATCTGCAGGATGGCGTTGGCGCGGTCGCGCTGCTCGTCGGGGACCAGCATGGTGACGGAGGCCTGGAAGGCCGGGCCCTGGAAGGTGCCGAACGCCGCCTGGATCAGCGAGACGGCGTACAGGTGCCAGACTTCGAACTGGCCGGAGGCGAAGCTGATCAACAGCAGGAGCGTGCCCACCGCCTGGCCCGCATCGGCGATGATCATGACGTAGCGCCGGTCCCAGCGATCGGCCAGCACCCCGGCGAAGCTGCTGGCAACCAGGCGCGGCACGGCGGCGAAAAAGGCGGCCATTGCCAGGGGAGTGGCGCTGCCGCTGTCTTTGAACACGCGAATGCCGACCGCCAGGGCCGTCATCTCGCTCCCGATCAGCGACAGCATCTGGGTGACGATCAGGATGTAGAACGTGCGGAGGGATCCGGTCATAAGAATTGGCCCTGTATTAAAAAAATCAAGCAGTATATTGACATTATACGGAGCAAAACGCAAAAAGTCTTAGAATATCAACAAATTAGTCAAATTCAGGGTGCGCGTTGGGGGCCACTCAGAAGACGGTGTACCCCTCCCCGCGCCGGAATGCGCGTCCGATTCGTGGCTAATTAAAAGCTTGGTTTGTTTTTTATCTTCCTATTCGGTTATAATTTTGCGTAGGACGATGGGTGCCGCTACGCCTGAGTCAACATTGTCGAATCCATCGCACTCACCACCCCGCTGGACGACCCGGCGGGCACGGTACGCATCCACCATCCGAGTCTTCACAATATCACACCGAGGGCAGAGGCACTAACCGAGGGGGCATTTGTGCGGAATACACGCGCGCATAGTCAAAAACAGATGGGATCCATGACAAAACACGCTACCATACGCTTCTGGATTGCGATGGGCGGAGTGATCCTGCTGGCGGTGCTGGCTTTTCCGGCGCCAGCCCTGGCTCACGGTCCGTCCGAGGGGGGCGCCGGCGCAGCCGACATTCGACGTCTATTCAATATTACGCTGGCGATCGCCATTCCGGTTTTCTTGCTGGTCGAAGGCTTGATCGTCTTCGCGATCTTCCGCTACCGCCGGCGCCGCGCCGACGAAATGCCGGAGCAGGTCGAGGGCAACCACACGCTCGAGATCGCCTGGACGGTCCTGGCGTTCGTGATCGTGGGCGTGCTGTTCGTCCTGACGCTGCGCGCCCTGCAGACCGATTACACGGTCGAGGCCGAGCGCGGCGAAAACGTCCCGGATCTGACCGTACACGTCGAGGGCTACCTGTTCAACTGGGACTTCACCTACTTCCTGGACGACGGCGAGCCCACTGGCGTCAAGACGACCAAGAAACTGACCATCCCGGCCGGCCAGGCTGTCCTGCTGGAGATCACCTCGCGCGATGTGCAGCACAGCTTCTGGGTGCCCGATCTGGGCGGCAAGGTGGACGCCATTCCCGGCTACACCAACACCATGTGGCTCCAGGTCGACGAGTTGGGCTTGTATACCGGGAACTGCGCCGAATACTGCGGCCTGAACCACTACAACATGCTGATCGAGGTCGATGTCGTCGAGCCGGCGGCGTTCGATGCCTGGCTGGCCGGGCAGATGGCGACGGCCACCGAGTTCGTGCCGGTTGGGACCGATCTCGACGTCGAGCTGCCGGAGGGCGACGCCGGGCGCGGCGAGCAGATCTTCGCCGAGTTGGCCTGCAACGCCTGCCATCTGCCGGAAACCGACCAGCCGTCCGGCCCGTCGGTCGCCAGCATGATGCGCGACGCGGCCAAGCGCAACACGTATAAGGCAGACAAATTCCTGCACGAGTCGATCGTGCAGCCCTGCGCCGTGCTGGCCGAAGGTTACACGCAGTGCATCATGCCGCAAGATTACGGCGAGCGGCTCGACGCGCAGGGCCTGGCCGACCTGATCGCCTATTTGAAGACGTACTAGCCGCCGTGTCCGGCTGCTCAATCGACCGATAGTCGAAGTGGAGTAATGTTCTCATGGCAACTGTTGCGACCACACACGCGCCGGTCTACCGCGAACCCACCGGGATCATGGCGTGGATCACGACGGTCGATCACAAAAAGATCGGCATCATGTACGTGCTCACCACGTTCACCTTCTTCGTGATCGGCGTGGCGCTGGCTCAGGTCATGCGCCTGGAACTGGCTAACCCCGGCCAGCAGATCGTGGATGCCGAGCAGTACAACCAGATCTTCTCGATGCACGGCACGACCATGATCTTCCTGTTCATCATCCCCATTCTGGCGGGCCTGGCGAACTATGCTGTGCCGCTTCAGATCGGGGCGCGCGACATGGCCTTTCCGCGCCTGAACGCGCTCAGCTACTGGCTGCTGCTGTTCGGCGGCATCATCGTCTACCTGGGCTGGTTGGCTCCCGGTGGGGCGGCGGCCAACGGCTGGACGAGTTACCCGCCGCTGAGCGCCAAGGAATTCTCGCCGGGGCGCGGCACCGATCTCTGGCTGGTCGGGCTGGCGCTGGGCGGCACATCCTCGCTGATCGGCTCGATCAACTTCATCGTCACCATCTTGCGCCTGCGCGCGCCGGGCATGACCTGGATGAAGATGCCGCTGTTCGCCTGGACGGTCCTGACGATGGCCTTCATGATCCTGCTGGCGACGCCCATTCTGACGGGCGGCATGGCGATGTTGCTGGCCGACCGCAACCTGGGCACGCAGTTCTTTCGGGTCGATGCCGGCGGCGATCCCGTGCTGTGGCAGCACTTCTTCTGGTTCTACTCGCACCCCGCAGTGTATATCATCGTGCTGCCGGCGATGGGCATCATCTCCGAGGTGCTGCCCGTGTTCTCGCGCCGCCCGGTTTTCGGCTATCCGGCGCTGGTCTATTCGACGATTGCGATCGGCATCCTGGGCTTCACCACCTGGACCCATCACATGTTCACGGTGGGCCTGCCGCCGACGATCGAGGCGATCTTCGTCTTCTCGACCATGCTGATCGCCGTCCCGACGGGCGTCAAGGTCTTCAACTGGGTGTTCACGCTCATCGGCGGCTCGCTGCGCTTCGACACGCCCATGCTGTACGCCATCGGGTTCCTGACCACGTTCCTGATCGGCGGTATCACCGGCGTGTTCCAGGCGATCTTGCCCATCGACGAGCAGGTGCACGACTCGCAGTGGATCGTGGCGCACCTGCACTACGCCGTGTTCGGCGGCGGCGGGTTCGGCGCCTTCGCCGCGCTGTACTACTGGTGGCCGAAGATGTTTGGCTACAAGCTGAACGAGCGCTGGGGCAAAATCCAGTTCTGGACGCTGTTCATCGGCTTCCACATCACCTACTTCCCGCTGCACATCCTGGGCCTGTGGGGCATGCCGCGCCGCATTTTCGACTATGGCGAGGACCGCGGCTGGACCGACCTGAACCAGCTCTCGACCGTGGGCGGGATCATCATGGGCGTCTCGGTGATCATCATGGTCGCTAACATGATCCGCAGCGCGCTGCACCACGAGCCCGCCGGGGACGATCCGTGGGAAGGTGACACGCTGGAATGGGCGACGACGTCGCCGCCGCCTCCGCACAATTTCGACCGGACGATCACCGTGCACAGCCGGCGTCCCGCGCGCGACTTGCGGCTGGGCATCACGCCAGGGGGAAACAGGCATGAGCATTGATATAGAGCTGGTGGCCGACGATATGCGGGACCACATGACTGAGGTCGAGCCGGACGTGATGGAGCCGGAGGAAATTCACCTGCCGCCGCCCAGCCTCGCCCCGATCACGCTCGGGCTGGGCGCGGCGCTGCTGATGCTGGGCGTCATCTTCCCGCCCCTGCTTGTCGTAGGGCTGGTGGTGGCGGTGGGCGGCATCTGGAAGATGGCTCACTTTCCTGAGGTGGACCTGCATCCCCACTGGCTCACCTTCCTCAACGACCGCAAGCTGGGGATGTGGGTGTTCCTGGCGTCGGAGGTGATGTTCTTCTCGGCTCTGATCGGCGCGTTCATCGCCTTCAAGATTCAGGAAGGCTTCGAGGAAGCCCACGAGGTGCTCAACCTGCCGCTGGCGACGGTCGGCACGACCGTGCTGATCGTCAGCTCGTTCGCGGTGGTGATGGGGCTGGAGGCGATCCAGTCGAGCGACCGGCGTGTGTTTCGCAACTGGATGCTGGTGACGCTGCTGCTGGGCCTGACGTTCGTGAGCATCCAGGCCATCGAGTGGTACGAGCTGTTCGATCACGGCATCGACGAGACGACGCTATTCGGCACTGCGTTTTACGTCACGACTGGCTTCCACGGGCTGCACGTGCTGGGCGGCGTGGCGTGGCTGGCGATGCTGCTGCTCAAGGCGCGGCGCGGCGACTATTCGGCGCAGAATCACCTGGGCGTCGAGCTGTTCGGCCTGTACTGGCACTTCGTCGACGTCGTCTGGATCGTGTTGTTCACGGTCATCTACCTGATTCACTAGGGGGAACGATGGATAGTACGATGCTGATAACGATCTGGTTGATGACAGGCGCCTTCATCGGCGGCGTGGTGACGCCCGTGCTGGCGGCCAACAAGGCGGTGAATGGCTGGCTGGCCATGCTCGGCGGCATGGTCGTGGGCATGATCGGCAACGTGGTGCTGCTGGTGCCGGTGTGGCTCGGCCTGTCACGCGCGCCGCGCCTCGACGATCACCGCCCGGCGTGGCAGCGCGACGCGATCACGCTGGAGGGCGTGCGCCAGGGCGCCGCCGCGGGCGGCGTGACGGCCGGCGAGCAGGCGCAGTCGCTGACCGCCCTGCTGCGCGACAATTTCTGGCCCGCCGCGCGCGCCGACCGCGAGCACTCCCACCGAGGGACGTATGTCGGCGTGTTCGTCGCGCTGGCCGTCATCACGGCGATTGAAGTCGCGATCTCGTTCTGGGACGGCGCGCCGTTCAACATCGCGATCCCGCTGAGCATCCTGTCGGCGGGCAAGGTGATGCTGGTGGTGCTGTTCTTCATGCACCTGCGCTACGACAGCCGCTGGTATTCGTGGATCTTCGCGTTCTCGCTGCCCTTCGCGACCATCGTGCTGGCCGTGCTGGCCGTGGCCGACTAGCGCCGCACGCTCAGAAGCCTATGAGCCGCGCCATCCGTGGCGCGGTTTTTGATTCCACTCACTGCACGTTGCTGATGATGGTGCTGTGGGCCAGCCCGCTCAGCAAGCCGGTCTTGCCCTCGATCGGCTGGCCGACCGCCAGCCCGCCCTGGCCGATGGTGTAGCGGTGGATCGTGGTGCTGTGCGCCGACGATCGCATCTTGAGCACGAGCAGCGCGCGCTGAATGGCGCTGTCGATCTCCAGGTAGCGCAGCAGCACCAGGCAGTCCACGATGAACGATACTCGGCCCTTTTCGCGGTTGGTATAGTCCGAGCGCATGTCCTCGCCCAGATAGACCGCGGTAATCCCCTCGCGGCGAAAGGCGCTGATCACCTGGTGGTAGGCGTGACGCAGCTCGTGGCCGTCGGGGATGAGCTGGGTGAAGTGGGTCAGGCTGTCCAGCACGACGCGCCGCGTGCCGTTGGCGTGGATCGCGGCGAGCAGGTTGCTGTCGGGCGCGCTCAGGCCGGTTAGCAGCACCTGCGGCGACGTGAACAGCAGTTGCAGCCCGCCCGCGCGCTCAAGCTCGGGCAGGTTCCAGCCCACGCTGAGCGCATCGCGGTACAGCGACTGAGGGAATTCCTCGAACGAGATGAACAGCCCTGGCTCGCCCCGGCGGGCGCCTTCCAACAGAAACTGCAAGCCCAGGGTCGTCTTGCCCGTGCCGGGCGCGCCGCGCACCAGGACCGCCGATTCCTCGATGAAGCCCCCGCCCAATAGATCGTCCAGGTGGGGGATGCCACTCGTCACGCGGCCCGGCTCAGGCATGGTGCGCTCCCTTAATAGGCGTGATTCTGGACAAACTCTACTACCGCGACATTGCGCTGGCAAGTGCTCCCCGTCTCGATGAACAGGTCGTCGGACACCGGCCCGCCGGTCGGCCCCAGCGCGCGCAGCCGGTAGGTTGCCGCTCGCGGCGCCGAGCCTAACTCGAACTCGAAACCGGCCTCGCCCCAGTCCGGCGCCGAGCCGGAGAAGACCACGCTGCGGTAGTTCTCGCCGTCGATCTCGATGGCGATGCCTGGCAGCGGGTCGCCGTCCAGCCCGGCCACAGTCCCCGCGATGCTCAGCCACTGGCAGCCCTGCGCGTTGTCGTTGGCCTGGTAGCGCACGGCGGACGACGTGAAGGGGAACGCGGAGCGGGTGGGCGCGGGCGTGACCGCCTCGCCGCTAACGTCATTCCCGCTGCCATCGTCGAGCGGGGGCAGCGTGGCCGGCGCAGCGACCGTGGCCGGTTCCAGGCCCGAGATCACGCTGGTCGGCGAGGCGGTAGGCGTGGGTGTGTCGGTGGGCGTGGCCGTGGGCATGGGCGTCGGCGTGTCGGTCGGCGTCGGCGAGGCGGTGGGCGTAGCGGTGGCGGTCGGGGTATTGGTCGGCGTGGACGACGGCGTCAGCGTGGGCACGATCGCCATCGGCGGGATGGTCGGCGGCGGCAGCGGGTTGATCGGCGTGTTCGGGTCGTTGATGATCAGCACGACGGCCCCGATCAGGATCACGGTCAGCGCCAGGAACGCTACGGTGATCAGGTCGTATATGATCGTTGAGCGGGATTGACGCCCCATAGCACCTGCCTCGTCTCTTTCCCTCCGGCGCGGCCCTGGCCTAATACGGGCGAGTCTGGACGAAATTCACGATCGCCAGATTCTGCTGGCACGATCCGGTAAAGGCGATCTCCACGGCGGGCGAGACCTGCTGATCGCCGGCCCACAGCGCCACCCGGTAGCGGTCGTCGGTGGGCGCGTCGCCCACCACCAGTTCCCAGCCCGACGGGCCGTAGGCCGTATTGCTGCCGGTGACCGTCGCCGTTTCGGGAAAATCGTCGCCCGCGACGCGCACGTCGACGTCCATCACTGGCTCGCCACGCGCCGTGACAGCCTGTCCGGCAATGCCCTGCCAGTCGCAGCCCGCCTCCGCGCTGGCGAAATTGTCGCGCAGGAGCGGTGTGCCGGGCTGCACCATGAACGGGTAGGGCGACAGCGTGGGCGTGGGCGTCCCCGGCGGGCCTGCCGGCGATGGCGTGAGGGGCAGCGTCGCCGAGGGCGTCCAGGTGGCGGTCGGCGTCACGGTGGCGGTCGGCTGGGCGCGCGAGGCCGTCGGCGAGACCGTGCTGGTGGCCGTCGGTCCGGGCGTGCGGGTCGCAGAGGCGGTGGCTGTTGGCGCGGGCGTGCCGGTGGCCGTGAGCGTGGCGGTGGCGGTCGGCGGGAGCGTGGCCGAAGGCTCGCGCGTGGGCGAAGGCGTCCACGATGGGCCGGGTGTGGGCGAAAGCAGCGCGGCCTGGGTGGGCGGCGGGGCGGTCGCCTCTGCCGGTGCCAGGATCGGCGGTCGCCAGACGTCCGCCGCGATCGCCACCGTCACCACGCCGGCGCCGGCGGCCAGCCCCAGGAAGATCAGCGTCACGGCATTGTAGACCGCATTCCAACTCATAAGCTGCCGTCCCGCCCCCGGCGTTACTGGGCGGGGGCCTCAGGGGTCAGGGTGAGCGCGTCTTCGGCGCCGGGGACGGTCGATGGCGTCAGAGTCGGGATCACGGCGGCGGTCGGCGGCACGGACGTCGGGTCAGGGGCCAGGAACGGGGGCTCCATGGCATCGATCGCAATCGCGATCGCGCCCAGGATCACCACCACCGTCAGCGCCACAAAGACCAGCGTGATCAAGTTGAACAAGCAGCTCGTCCCCTGCCTCATTTCGCGCCTCCTGTTGGATCGTTACGGGGTGCCGACAAACCGCTCGATGGTGGCCGCCGCGCGCTGGCCTTCGATCCAGGCCAGAAACGCCTTTTGCTTCTTCTGGGCCAGCGCCGCCTGGCTCAGCGGGCGATCCTCGACGCGCTCGAGCGTCTCGATGATGTGGTAGCCCAGGCTGCTCTGGACCGGTTCCGAAGCGCGCTGGCCCGGCTGGAGCGCGAAGATCGCGGCTTCGACTTCGGGCTGGAGCAGGTCCCCTTCGCTCACCCAGTCCAGATCGCCGCCGGTATGGGCCGTCGATCCGTCGAGCGAGTACTGCATGGCGAGCTGGGCGAAGTCCGCGCCCTGGTTGAGCTGGTCGAGCAGCATCCGGGCGGTCGCTTCGTCGGCCACCAGGATATGCCGCGAATGGACCTGTTCGGCCATGGGCGATACCGGCGCGATCACTTCACTGACCTTCTGCGCCAGCAGCATGTCGCGCAACGCCTCGCGGTACTCGTCTACCGTGTAGAGCTGGGCCGCCAGGATTTCCTCGAACGACATCTCGTTCTCCTCGGCAATCGTCCGCTGGAGCGACAGCTCGGCCTCGACCTCCTCGTCCGTGACGGTAATGCCCTGGAGCTCGGCGGCCTGTTCGATCAACACCTGGTCGATCATGGTCTGGAGCACATCCGCGTCAAACGCGGCGGCGGTGGCGGGCTCGACGGTCAGGCCCAGCGTGCGCCGCTCGCGCTCGCGCTCGAAATCCGCCAGCAAGATCGGGCGGTTGTTCACCCGCGCGGCGAGTGCTTCTTCGGGCGTTTGGGTCGGCTGAAGCTGGGCCGCTGCCAGGTCAGTGGTCGGGTCGTTTTGGATGGCCGGTGCCGGGTTGTCAGCGTCCGGCTGGTTCGATCCGGAGCTGGCCGAGGAACCGTTGCTGGCGCAGGCTACCAACACCCCACCCAACAGCAGCGCCAGGACGATCATCGTGATCCTGCGAGAATGACGGAATTGAGACACGCGCACGCTAGCTCCTTAACAATGGCCGGTGTGTGAATGCCCGCTTAGTGTAGAACCCCGCCCCCGATTCTGCAAGCCGGGCAGGTTTTGGGGCAGGGTTGGAGGGCTCTGGGGGGCGACTCACGCCGTCGCGACGACGCCAATCGCGTAGGCACGGCACCAGGCCAGCGCCGCGTCCCAATCGTCGATCGGGGTGCCGGCGAAACGCTCGAGGACGGGCCCCAGTAGCGCCACGCCCTGCGGCGATCGTCCAGCATGGGCGTCGAGCCACGCCGCGCGCGCGCCGGGCTCCACCGCCAGCAGGTCGCGGCACGCGTCCTCGAACAACTCGACCATCCAGCGGTAGCCCCACAGCAGGATCGTCCCGCCCGGCGCCAGGTGGGCCCGCGCCAGCTCGCGCAGGCGGTTCACGGCGGGCAGGTAGGCCGCGTCCAGGGCGGGCCACGTGTCGAGGAAGATCGTGTCGTAGGCACGCCCCACCGGCCCGGCCAGCATGTCCTCGATGTCCCCGATCCGGATCGCCAGCGGGACGCTCAGCACGCCCGCCAGGGCCGGCTCGACGATAGCCTGCACGACCGGGCTTTGCTCGATGGCGGTGAAGCGCTCCACGCGGCCCAGCGCCGCGGCCATTTGCGGGTACAGCCCCAGGCCCAGCCCGCCGACCAGCACGTGCCCGCACGACCGGCGCGCGTTGTTGGCCATCATGATCCGCTCCTGCGGCGTGTCGGACATCCACAGCCGCCCCGCGGGATCGAACAGCAGGCGGCAGTCGAACGGCACGGTCAGCCGGTAGGGCTGGCCGAAGATCTCGGTCTCCTGCACGACCCGCCGCTCCACGCGGTAGCCGGACGGGTGCGCCATCGCCGGGACCGGCGCGATGGGCACGGCCATCCAGTCCGGCGTCCAGTCGCGGTCGTCGAATTCGGGATCGAAGGCTGTGTCGTGCATGGCGTGGTTCCTTGTGTGGGGTCGGGAAAAAACATGGCGGTCGTCACATACGCCCGGCGACCGCCATGCCCGCAGACTCATCTCGCCGGGGCGAGTCAGTCCATCAGCAGCACCGGGCGAATGCGCTCGATCGCCCAGTCAACGTCCTCCTGGGTGATGACCAGCGGCGGGGCGAAGCGGATGATGTTGCGATGCGTTTCTTTCGCCAGGATGCCGTTCTCCTGCAGCGCCTCGCAGAAGCGGCGCGCGCCGCCGGCCTCGGGCTTGAGCTCCACGCCAATCATCAACCCCTTGCCGCGCACCTCTTTGACGTGCGGGCTGTTGATCTCGGCCAGCATGTCCTGGAAATACTCGCCCATCACCGCGGCGTTTTCGATCATGTTCTCCTCGACCAGGACGCTCAGCGCCGCCTGGCCCACCGCCGCGCCCAGCGGGTTGCCGCCGAACGTGCTGCCGTGGTCGCCGGGGCGGAACACGCCCAGGATCTCGCGGCTGGCGAGCACCGCCGACACCGGGTAGAACCCGCCCGACAGCGCCTTGCCGATTGTCACCATGTCGGGCTTGACGTCTTCGTGATCGCAGGCAAACAGCCTGCCCGTGCGGCCCAGCCCGGTCTGGATCTCGTCGGCGATCATCAGGACGTTGTGCCGGGTGCAGAGGTCGCGCACCTGCCGCAGGTAGCCCGCCGGCGGCACGATCACGCCGCCCTCGCCCTGGATCGGCTCGACGATGAAAGCGACCGTGTTGGGCGTGATGGCCGCTTCGAGCGCTTGCGCGTCCCCGTAGGGCACGACCTTGAAACCGGGCGTGAAGGGGCCGAACCCGTCGCGGTACTGGGGCTCGGTGCTGAAGCCGACGATCGTCACCGTGCGCCCGGCGAAGTTGCCCGCGCAGGCGATGATCTCCGCCTGGCCGTCCGGCACCCCCTTGATCGTGTAGCCCCACTTGCGCGCGGCTTTGATCGCCGACTCGACCGCCTCCGCCCCGGTGTTCATGGGCAGGACCATCTCGTAGCCGGTCAGCTCGCACACCTGCTGGTAAAACCGGCCAAGCTGGTCGTTGCGAAACGCCCGGCTGGTCAACGGCAGGCGGCTCGCCTGGTCGATCAGCGCCTGGCGGATGCGCGGGTGGCCGTGGCCCTGGTTGACGGCGCTGTAGGCGCTCAGGCAGTCCATGTAGCGGTTGCCATCGACATCCCACACCCAGACGCCTTCGCCGCGAGTCAGGACCACGTCCAGCGGGAGGTAGTTATGCGCGCCGTACCGGTCCTCCAAAGCAATAAGTTCTTCCGTTACCGTTCTAAACGTTTGCATGTCGAACGTACCTCAAGAATGGTGGGCTGTTCGTTCGACAATCGGGAACAGCCGTACCGATATACTGATTATACGCGATTGCACACCTCCTTCCGCAAACCCTGTAGAGCCAGGTGCAGCCATTACTCCAGGAAATGAAATATCGTGTCGTTGAACGCATCGGCGCGCTCCCAGAAGGAGGCGTGTCCCGCGCCGGGCAGGACGTGCAGCTCCGCGCCAGGGATGCGCGCGGCGATGGTTTCGGAATAGTGGGGCGGCTTGAGGATGTCCTTCTCGCCGACGATGACGCAGGTCGGGTGCGGGATGGCGCTCAACTGATCGGTGATGTCCAGCGTCAGGAAACAGCGGCACAACTGCTCGACGGACGGCAGGTCCAGCGCCCGGGCGGCGTCCAGGCGCGAGAGCAGGAAGTCGTAGTGATCCGCGAAGAAAGCCTCGCTGAAGTTCCAGTACCACGTCACGCGGTAGAACAGGTCGTGATCGCCCAGGGCGGCGACGCGCGCCCAGCTATCGGCGATGGCGCGCAACTGCGGCCCGACAGTGCTGACCGCATCGGCCACGATCAGCTTGCGGCAGCGCTGCGGATGCCGGAGCGCGAAGACCAGCGTCAGCTCGCCGCCGTAAGAAATGCCGCCGATGTGCGCCCGCTCGATCCCCAGCGCGTCGAGCAGCGCCGCCAGGTCGCCGGCGTGCGCCTCCCAGGTGTACTCCGGATCGCCGGGCCGCCACTTCTGCGACCGGCCCTGCCCGCGCATGTCGTACAGCAGCACGCGGTAGCGCGGCGCCAGCGCCGGGACCTGAAAGGCGGCCCAGGTGGCCGTGCTGGCGATGATCCCGTTGTTGAGCACCAGCACGTCGTCGCCCTCGCCGTGCAGCTCGTAGTACAGCTCGACGCCATTGGCGCGGATGGTTGGCATAGTCTCCTCGTTCCTGGACTCGCTTCACCGGGCCCTTACTGCCAGTCTACCACACCTGCCGCCAGAGCATTCGGCCGATCCGTGGTATGATTGGACCGCACTGGCAGGCACACTTCAGGTCACGCAGGATCACCATGGCGGGTTCGCTGCGCGTTCAGACATTAGGCATGTTCCGCACCTGGCTCGACGGCGCGCTGCTCCCCGGCGTCGCCTGGAAGCGCGAGAAAGCCCAGCGGCTGTTCCAGTTCCTGATCACGCTCATGCTCAACAACCGGCACCACGTGCTGCCCAAAGAGCGCATTGTCGCCGAGCTGTGGCCCACGCTGGACCACCAGCGCGCCGATCGCGATTTCAAAGTGGCGCTCAACGCGCTCAACGACGCGTTGGAGCCGGACCGCGCGGCGCGCTCGCTCTCGTCGTTCATCGTGCGGCACGGCCTGGCCTACGGACTGGACCCGGAAGCGGATATCCGGATCGACGCCGATGAATTCCGGGAGGGACTCAAGACTGCCGCCCGGCTGGAACACGACGACCTGGACGCCGCCATCGACGCCTACCGTGACGCTATCGACCGCTACGCGGGCGACTACCTGCCCGATGCGCTGTACGAAGACTGGGCCAGCCTGGAGCGCGAGCGCCTGCAAACGCTCTACCTGTCCGGGGCGATGCGGCTGGCCGCGCTGCTGCTGCACCGCCAGGGTTACCAGGAATCGATCCACCTGTGCCAGGCGGTGCTGGTCATCGACCGCTACTGGGAAGAGGCCTATCGTGTGATGATGATCGCGCATGCGCTGCGTGGCAATCGCCCGCTGGCCATGCGCGCCTACGAGCAGTGCCGCGCGGCGCTCGACGAAGGGCTGGACCTGCTGCCGATGGCCGAGACGACCGCGATCTACACGCGCATCGCGCGCGGCGAGCCGGTGTCGCCCCCGTGAGCGGCGCCGGCTGCAACCCGCGTGTGACCCGGCCCTGCTAGGA
>JAXGOS010000031.1:0-43206 GCA_040767355.1 Aggregatilineaceae bacterium
ACGCGCGCCTGCGGCGGATTTCGCGCTACCGCTACAACAATGTCCCGCTGGACGCTGGCGGGCGCTACGTCTACCTGCGCGACGACCGGAGCGGCGCGTTCTGGTCTCCCACCTGGCAGCCGGTGCGGCGCGATCTCGATACGTATACCTGCCGTCACGGGTTGGGCTACACCATCATCGAGTCATCCTGCGAGGGGATCGAGGCGCGGCTGCGCTATTTTGTGCCGCTGGACGACTCGCTCGAGATCTGGCAGGTGACGCTCACCAACCACCGCGCCGAGCCAACCGATCTGTCGCTCTTCCCCTCGATCGAGTTCTGCCTGTGGGACGCGTACGACGACGCAGCCAACTTCCAGCGCAATTTCAGCGTTGGCGAGGTCGAGATCGAGGACGGCGTGATCTACCACAAGAGCGAATACCGCGAGCGGCGCGACCATTTCGCCTATTTCGCGTGCTCTGGCGCGATCGCGGGATATGATACGCAGCGCGACGCTTTCCTGGGACCGTATCGTGGCTGGGACAACCCGGCGGCCGTCGAGCGGGGCGCTTGCAGCCGATCTCACGCGCACGGCTGGGCGCCGGTCGGTGTGTTCCAGGCGCGCTTGAGCATTGCGCCCGGCGCCAGCGAGTCCGTGATCGTGCTGCTGGGTTACCACGAAAATCCGCGCGACGACAAGTTCGACCCGCCCGGCTCGCAGACGATCAACAAGCGGACGGTCCGGCCCATCATCGAGCGCTATCTCGATCCGGCAGCGGTGGAGGCGGCCTTCGACCGCCTGGCGAGCACCTGGGACGCGCTGGTGGGCCGTTGCCAGGTCGCCACGCCTGACGTCCACACCAACCGCATGATCAACATCTGGAACGCCTACCAGAACATGGTGACATTCAACCTGTCACGCTCAGCCTCACTGTTCGAATCCGGGGTAGGGCGCGGGATGGGCTTCCGCGACTCGAACCAGGACCTGCTCGGCTTTGTGCACATGGTGCCGGCGCGCGCGCGGGAGCGCCTGCTCGACATCGCCGCGACGCAGTTGGAGAGCGGCGGCGCCCACCACCAGTACCAGCCCCTGACCAAGCGCGGCAACGCGGGCGCTGGATCGAACTTCAACGACGACCCGCTGTGGTTGGTGCTGGCCGTAGCGGCCTATCTCAAAGAGACGGGCGACTGGGGCATCCTGGCCGAGCCGGTGCCCTACGAGAACCAGCCCGGAACCGAAGCGCCGCTGTGGGATCACCTGGAGCGCAGCATCCAATACACGCTCGACCGTCTGGGGCCGCATGGCCTGCCGCTGATTGGCCGCGCCGACTGGAACGACTGCCTGAACCTCAACACCTTCTCCGACGAGCCGGGCGAGTCCTTCCAGACGACGGCCAACCGCGACGGGCACGTGGCCGAATCAGTGTTCATCGGCGGGCTGTTCGTGCTGGCGGCGCAGGAGATGGCCGCGATGGCCTGCCACCGGGATGGGGCGGACGCCGGGCGCTTCCTCAGCGCGGCGGACCGCATGACGCAGACCGTCCGGCAGCACGGCTGGGATGGCGCGTGGTTCCTGCGCGCCTACGATCATCTTGGCGACAGGGTGGGGTCGACCACGTGCGCCGAAGGGCAGATCTACATCGAGCCGCAGGGCATCTGCGTCATGGCGGGCATCGGCCTGGACGACGGGCTGGCCCGGCAGGCGCTGGACAGCGTGCGCGAGCGGCTGGCGACGCCGCATGGGATCATGCTCCACCAGCCGGCCTACACGCAGTACTACCTGCACCTGGGCGAGATCTCGTCGTATCCGCCCGGCTACAAAGAGAACGCGGGCATCTTTTGCCATACCAATCCCTGGATCATGATCGCAGAAGCGATGGCCGGGAATGGCGATCGGGCGTTCGACTACTACACGCGGATCAACCCGTCGGCGCGCGAGGACATCAGCGAGATCCATCGCTGTGAGCCCTATGTGTACGCCCAGATGATCGCCGGGCGTGACGCGCCGACCCACGGCGAGGCGAAAAACTCGTGGCTGACCGGCACCGCCGCCTGGAACTACGTCGCGATCACGCAGTGGATTCTGGGCATCCGGCCCGACTACGACGGCCTGCGCATCGCACCGGTCCTGCCGGGCAACTGGGACGGCTTTACGGCGACGCGCGTCTGCCGGGGCACGACCTATCACATCACCGTGCGCCGGGCCGGGCCGGGCAATACGGTCAGCCTGGAGGTCGATGGCCAGCCGGTCGAGGGCGACTGCGTGCCGTGGACGAACCGGGAGTCGGTCTCGGTGGTGGCGACAATCCGTTAGCGGGAGAGGCGGCCATGCCCTACGGGTATTTCGACGATGCCCGGCGCGAATACGTGATCACCAACCCCAAGACGCCGGTCAAATGGATCAACTACATTGGGACGCTGTCGTTTGGTGGCTTCGTGGACCAGACCGGCGGCGCGCTGATCTGCCAGGGCGACCCCTCGCTCAACCGGATCGTGAAGTACATCCCGCAGCTACCCGCCTCCCATTTCAACGGCGAAACGCTCTATCTGCGCGTCAGGCAGGCGGACGGTTGCCGCGTCTTTTCGCCGTTTTTCGTGCCCACGCTGGACCCGCTCGATTGGTACGAATGCCACGTGGGCATGGGCTATTCGCGGATCGCCTCGGAGGGCTATGGCCTGCGCGCCGACGTGACGATCTTCGTGCCGCATGGCGGCGACCGGGTTCTGCGCGATATCCGCCTGACGAACCTCACCGCCGCGCCGCTCGAGGTGGACGCGATCCCGGTGGTGGAATACACCCATTTCGACGCGCTCAAGCAGTTCAATAACGCGGATTGGGTGCCGCAGACCATGCAGAGCCGGGCCTGGCGCGATGAGGAGGGCCATCTGGTCTTGATGCAGTACGCGTTCATGCGGCGCGCGACGCACGTCAATTACTTCACGTCGAGTTGGCCGGTGAGCTCGTTCGAGAGCGACCGGCGGCGCTTCCTGGGCGATCATGAATACGGCACCTGGGCCAGCCCGCTGGCGCTGCGCGAGGCGGAATTGAGCGATTACGAGGCTCAGCGCGGCGACAACATCGGCGCACTGCTGCACCACCTGGGCGCGATCGAGCCGGGCGAAACCCGCCGCCTCGTCACGCAGTTGGGACAGGCGCCCGATCTGGACGCCGCGCTGCCGTCGATCCGGGCGTATTGGGACACCTCGGCTGTCGATGCAGCCTTTACGGAGCTGGGGCGCTTCTGGGAGAGCTACCTCGCGACGATTCAGGTTCAAACGCCCGATCCCGGCATGAACAGCATGTTGAACGTCCACCACCCGCGCCAGTGCCACACCACCAAGAACTGGTCGCGCTACCTGTCGCTGTACCAGCTCGGGCTGGGCACGCGCGGGATCGGCGTGCGCGACAGCTCGCAGGACGTGATGGGCGTCGTCGCGCACATGCCGGACGAGGCCCGCGATCTGATCGAGAAGCTACTGAGCGTCCAGCGGTGCGACGGATCGGCCATGCACCAGTTCAACCCGCTGACGATGGAGGGCAGCATCGGCGACGCTGCCGAGGACGACGAGCGCCCTCACTATTACAGCGACGATCACCTGTGGATCGTGCTGGCGGTGTGCGCCTATCTCAAAGAAACGGGCGACCTCGCCTTTCTGGACCGGACCATCCCGTTCTATGACCGGGACCGCGGCGGCCAGCCCCTGGAGTCTGGCACGGTGGCCGAGCACCTCCGCCGAGCGATCGCGTTCACGCGGGCGGACGTGGGCGCGCATGGCCTGCCGCTGCTCGGCTTCGCGGACTGGAACGACACCATGAACCTGTCCACCGGCGCCGAGTCAGTGTTCAGCGCGTGCCTGTATGGCCGGGCGCTGCTGGACCTGATCGAGCTGGCGCGGGCGCAGGGCGAGGCGGCGCTGGCGGAGCAATGGGCAGCCTACCACGCCGAGATGAAAGCGCGCGTCAACGCGCAGGCCTGGGATGGGGCGTGGTACGTCCAGTATTTCGACGCGGATGGCCAGCCGCTCGGCTCGCAGCGCAACACGACCGGCCAGATTTACGCGTATGGGCAGGCGTGGGCGGTGCTCGCGGGGTTCGCGCCGCCGGAGCGCGCGGCCCTGGCCCTGGACGCCGTGCACGACCGCCTTGCCACGCGCCATGGCATCAAGCTGAGCGCGCCGGGCTACAACGGCTACGATCCCACCGTTGGCGGCATGAGCACCTATCCCCCCGGCGCTAAAGAGAACGGCGGGATCTTCCTGCATATCAATCCCTGGATCATGATCGCGGAAACGCTGGTCGGCAACGGCGCGCGCGCCTACGACTACTACACCCGGATCAACCCCGCCGCCAAGAATGACTCGATCGACGAATACGAGTGCGAGCCGTACGTCTACGCCCAGAACATCCTGGGCGACGAGCACCCCCAGTTTGGATTGGCGCGGAATAGCTGGCTGTCGGGCACGGCGTCGTGGGCCTACCAGGCAGCGACGCAGCATATCCTCGGCGTGCGGCCTACCTATGGCGGGCTGCTGGTCGATCCGTGCATCCCACCGGCGTGGGACGGCTTCGAGATGCGGCGAAAGTTCCGCGACGCTGAATATGCGATCCGCGTGGCGAATCCGGCGCGCACGGGCCGCGGCGTCGCGTCGATCCAGGTGGACGGCGCCGCCCTACAGGGGGGCATCGTGCCCCTGCACCAGGATGGAGGGCTTCACCGGGTTGAGGTGGTTCTTGGGGAATAGGCCGGGGTCAGGCGTGCTGCGGCGCGGGCCCGCAGCACGCTGTCTTGTGCCTATGGGGACGTGAGCGAATCGTACCCGGTGAACCAGGCTTCGCCGCCCGCCGGCGGCGCGAAAAACTCGGTCCACGGGCGCGCGGATCGCCCCGCGATGTCGGTCAGCCGCGCGACGCGCTCAACCGCCGTGCCCTTCAGAAAGGCCATGCGCCCGGGCGTGTCCATCGCGACTGCCTCTTTCCAGATCGCGCGCCCGGCCAAAAAGCCGCTGGCGCCCGCCTGACAGGCCACGCTGACCTGCTGCTCGAACGTCTCGAAGTCCACGCCCGCGCTCAACAACACCCACGGGATCGCGCAGACCTCGCTGATCGCCTCGCAGGCGGACTGCCACGCCGTCTGGTCGGCATCGAACGCCGCGTCGATCGGGAATTCGAGCTTCAGCACGTCCACGCCCAGGCGGCTGAGGCGGCGCGCCGTCTCGCGCACCACGTGCGGGCGGGTCGCGGCAAAGGCCGCGCTGGCCTTGCTGGTGCCGGCATCCAGGCTGTAGCCAAGCGGCTCGACGAAGAACGGCAGATCGACGCGCTGGCAGTCGGCGGCGATCGCGCGCATGGTATCGTCCAGCTCATCGGCCAGCGCGCCGGAGTCCGGGTGGTAGTACACCAGCAGCTTGACGGCCGACGCGCCCATGCGTTTGATCTTGTCGACCGACCAGCCGTCGATGAAGTCCAGCCGCCGGTAGGTCGAATCGCCGCTGTAGCCGCTCTTCTCCAGCGCCATCAGCAAGCCGCTCGAACCGGCCACGTGCAGGGCTGGCTGCAGGCCGTAGATCGGATCGAGCAGCACGGCGCTGGTGTGCGGCGAGAGCGCGCTGACGACTTCCGTCTTGATCTGGACCGCCGTTTCATAGGGCGTGCCTTCGGGCAGCATCTTGACGTAGTTGCCGCGCTGGTCGAACGCCAGAATGGCGAAGACGTTCTGGCCGGTGCTGGTCTGTTTCAGGCCGCGCCACTTGCCGGGGGTGAGTTGTTGCGTCACGACTGTGCTCCTATGGTGCGATCGTGCAGCGGCGCGCAGACCACGGGCGCCCGGTGCCCGAAGATCGCGCGCCGCGGGGCAGGGCGCACCCGCCTCGCCATCAGCAAGTCGGGTCGCCCAGCGCCGTCAGTCGGCGGCGGCCACTTCCTCCGCCTGCGGAAAATCGTCGCGCGCACCCATGATGTACTGGACGATCTCCTCGGTGCTGGTGTCCTCGGTGCGCTTGTCGGCCACCTTGCGCCCGCGGTGCAGCACCACGATCCGGTCGCTGACGGCGAAGATATCGCGCATGGTGTGGCTGATCACCAGCACCGGCACGTTTTGGTCGCGCAGGCGGCGGATCAGATCGAGCACCTTAGCCTGCTCGGCCACACCCAGGTTGTTGGTGGGCTCGTCCATGATCATCAGCCGGGCGTGCCAGTACACCGCCCGGACGATGGCCACGGCCTGCCGCTGCCCGCCGGACAGCTTGTCGATCTTCTGCGTCAGCGAAGGGAAGTGAATTTCAAGCTGCTGGAGCACCTGCTGGGCTTCGCGCTGCATGTACTTTTCGTCGAGCGTGCGAATCATGCCGCCCAGATACTGCCGCTTGCGCTCGCGTCCCAAAAAGATGTTGGCGGCCACGTCCAGGTTACCGGCCAGGGCCAGGTCCTGGTAGATGGTCTCGATGCCCATGTCGCGCGCTTCGGAAGGGTTGGAGATGTTCACGCGCTTGCCGTCGAAGTAGATCTCGCCTTCGTTGGGTTGGTGCACCCCAGACACCATCTTGACCAGCGTTGACTTCCCGGCGCCGTTGTCGCCCACCAGCCCGACGACTTCGCCGGGAAAGATGTCCATGCTCACCTGATTGACCGCCGTCAGGCCGCCGAATCGTTTGGTCAGATCTTTGACGCTCAGCATAGGTTCCATCGTCACACCTGCGCTGTTTCTGCTCGGCCGATAATCAAGTCGCGGGCCTGGTCGATCAGCACTGCCGTGATGACCACGATACCCACAATGATGTACTGCCAGAAGGGATCGACGGCCATCATGACCAATCCGGTTTCGATCACGGCGATGATCAGCGCGCCGACCATTGTCCCGGCCACGGTCCCCTCCCCGCCGAACAGACTCGCCCCGCCGATGACGACCGCCGCGATCGAGGATAACATGCGCGGATCGCCCGCGATGGCGGACCCTCCTGAAAAGCGCGCCGTGTACAGACAGCCCGCCATGCCGGCGGTGGCCGCTGCCAGGACGTACAGCATAATGGTATGGCGGTCGACGGGCACACCGGCGCGAACTGTCGCCTCGCGGCTCCCGCCCAGCGCGTAGGTGTGGCGTCCGAACTGAGTTCTGCGCAGCACGAAGATGGCGATCAGGGTCAGAACCAGGGCGATGACGACCGGCCAGGGCAAAATCCGATCCAGCATCCGCAGTTGGGTGCCGGTCACGTCCGGTTTTTTGAAAAAGTAGAGGTGCTTTTCTTCCCCCCGCAGCAAATACAGCAGCGACTCGTTCCCCAGGTCGCGCAGGCCCTGCGGCTGCCCGCCGACCACGTTCCCATCCGAGAGCAGCCAGGCCGCCCCGCGCGCGATGAAGGAGACGCCCAGGGTGACAATGAAGGGTGGCACTCTCAGCTTGGCGATGATGACGCCGTTTACGAGCCCGGCAATGATGGCGGATAGGACCCCGGCGGCAAATCCGATCAGGATGGACAGCGTGATGGCCGTCCCGCTGTCGGCCAGATCGCGGATGACCAGCGCCGACACGACCGAAGCCAGCCCCATGACCCAGCCGACCGACAGGTCGATCCCGCCGGCGATGATGACGAATGTCTGGCCCAGCGCCATGAGCAGAATCGGCACGATCGCGACCAAAATATTCTGAGAATTGCGGATTGAGAAAAAGCCCGTCCCCTCAAACGAGAAGAACACGACGAGCATTAGCAGGAACAACCATGACCAGACTTTGCTAAGGCCCAGGATGATCTGCTGCTGTCTCGACCGCTGGGCTGTGGCAGTCTTGAGCGGATATGCCTTGGTCTGGGAATCTAACGCCATCTAGCAGTCTCCTCGCTCCAATACGTAAAAATCAGGGGGAAGGCCCCGGCCTCCCCCCTTATTCTACCTGCAACAGCAGGGTTTAGGGAACCTGGTAGATGAAGCGAGCGATCTCGGGATCGTCCACGTTATCCAATGTGATCACGGCGTAGCCCGTCGTGACATGCTTCGGGATGCTGGTCACGCCGCGCCAGTCGGCCATCGCAAAGGCGACCGCCATGTAGCCCATGTCGTAGGGCTTCTGAGCGATGACCATGCTGACCGTCCCGTCGCGCAATTTCTCGATGGCGAACTGGGTCGCGTCGAACGCGATAACTTCCACCGCGCCCTGCAGGCCGGCGTTGACCACGGCCGTGCCAGCGCCCTCAGCGCTGAACACGTTCACGCCGAAGATGCCGCCCAGCTCGGGTTCGCGCTGGAGCACGGCCGACGTCTGAGCCGCCGACGTGGCCGCGTCATCCAGGTTGTAGTCCATGCCGACCATTTCCATGTTCGGATATTCGGCAATGGCCTCGATGAAGCCCTGGCCGCGCTGTTCGGTCGTGCTCACGCCGATGTTGGTGTTCTGGACGTAAACCTTGCCCGTTTCACCCAGACGCTCCGCCAGCGCGTGACCGGCAATGCGGCCACCCTCGACGTTGTCCGAGCCGATGTAGCTGAGTGGGAAGGTAATCGGGCCGTTGACGTAGTCGCCATCGCCCAGGAACGTGTCAACCGTGATGATCTTGATCCCGGCATCGACCGCGCTCTGCAGCGGGGCGATCATCTGTTCCTTGTCGACCGGCGCGAGGATGATGTAGTCCAGGTCACCGCGCGCGACCATCGCGTCCAGGATGGGGGTCTGCACGGCAGGACCCCAGCTCGGAGGATACTGCGGCATGATAATCTCCACGCCGAAATCCGCCCCAGCCTGGTTGACGCCCAGCTCCATCACCTGATAGAAGGGATCGAGCACGCCGGGCAGAAAGCCGATGACCGGCTTGTCATCCTGGGCGATCACAGACACGGGGGCTACCAGCGGAACGGCCAGCAGCAATACGAGAGCGACCATCAATAACTTCTTAGACATCTCTTTAGCTCCTTAAACTATCTCGCAGAATCGGACAGAATCGGATCGATACGATCAGCGGTAACAGCCTGTGTCAAGGTATCTCTGGGCCATCGACTCCTTTCTATAGCCATGTCGCTTGGTAATTGGTGTCGGGATACGTGGGCCGATCCATGCACTTGGAGCAGGGCACCGGAAAAGCGCACCGGTTGCTGTTCGCTCTGCGGATTAACACGCAGGAATACGCGACACAGCGCCCCCCACCGGATCAGGACACGGGTCTGGTCGACGAACGTCACTCTGCCACTGGTTGAGCGTGATAATGTGCAGCCAGCCGTCTGTTACTAAAAACGTTAAAAATCTACTTGAAAGATACCGTCATCTCGCTAAGATTCATTCTAAGTTTAAAGACAAGCATACATAAGCTTAGGTACCCTGTCAAGTTACCCCTGGAGGCGATTCACGAGCCGATCACTCGCCGTTTTTCAGGGTGGAAAGGGCGGTTGGCTGATGTGCGCGAGCGCTGATTCCGGCTACGCCGCGGCGTACCGGTGCAGCCAGGCGCTCGCCGCTCCGGCCAGCGGCGCCTCCGCTCCCAGCGCCGCAGGGACCACCCGCACCCGCTCGTGAGGCACCAGCCCGCAGGTGGCGCGGATCGTGTCCTGCATGCGGTCCCAGAACAGATGGCGGCTCTGCATCACCCCGCCGCCCAGCGCGATCACGTCCGGCACGAACAGGGTGATCAGGTTCGCCAGCCCCAACCCGATGGTATACCCCAGGCGGTCGATGGCGGCCTGCGCGCGCGGATCGCCTTGCTCGGCGGCGTCGCAGATCCGCCGGGCATCCAGCGGGCCGGACCCTAGCGCCACGCCCGGATAGGTGGCCTCGAACCACGCCGCCAGCGCCGGGCCGCTCGCCAGGCTCTCCCAGCAGCCGCGCGCCCCGCAGTAGCACAGCGGGCCAGAGGCGTCGATGACATGGTGCCCGATCTCCGGGTGAGCGCCGTCCACACCCCGGTACAGCTTGCCGTCGATGACCATTCCCGTGCCGATGCCGGTGCTCACCGTGACGTAGATGAACGAGCCCACGCCGCGCCCGGCGCCCCACCGGGCTTCGGCCAGGGCGGCCGCGTCGGCATCGTTCTCCATCGCCGCCGTGACGCCGAACCGGGCCGCCAGCTCGCCCACCAGATTGACGCCCTGCCAGCTCGGCAGGAACGGCACGTCGCCCAGGGTCCCTTCCAGCGGGTAGACCGGGCCGGTGCAGCCCACGCCGATCCCGGCGAGCCTTGCATCTGCCTGGGCCGCGGTCGTGCGGAGCAGTGCCGTGATGCGGTCCAGGCCATCCGCCGGGCCGCGCTCCGCGTCGGTCGGACATTCCGCGCGGGCCACTACCTGCCCGTCTTCGGCAACGATCCCGACCGCGATCTTGGTCCCGCCGATGTCCACGGCTCCGATCATGCGTGTGTTCTCCTGAGGGGCGAAATAGGGCGCAGCGCACGATTGTAGCCCGCGGCGGCAATTTGCCCAACGCCCGCGCTGACCTATACTCAGGGAGGACTGGCCACTCTGAGGCAGGTGACTAATGACTCTGGTTACACGGCGCGATCAGGCGCTGGAAATTACGAAAGTCTTTCGCGAGCGCGGGGCCAGTATGGCGATCTTCTGCACTGCGTCGCACTGGAACACCGAGGCGATTCTGCTGGCCGGGCAGCGCCTCGCGGAGCGGCACCATCTGGCATTGGTGCCGCTGGCTGTCGCCATGACGTTCACCTATCCGCACATGCCGCAGGCCGAGCGGATGACGTACAGCCGCCACGCGCGCGCCGGTTTTCTGTCGAACGTGGCGCACCTGCGCGCGCTGTGCGATGGCCCCGACACGCCGTATAACCGCGTCGTAGTGCTGCCGCACCTCGATCACGCCGATCCGAAGCGCGATCGCTGGGCGCTGGTGGAAGGGCTGCCCCATCTGGCGACCGTGATGTTCGACGCCCAGAAGTATCCCTTCGACGACAACCGGGCCTGGACGCGCGATTATGTGGCGGCCTATGGCGATCAGGTGATGGTCGAGGGCATCATCGAGGAACTGAGCGTCGCCGGGCGCGCGCACGCCGTCCATCAGGACTCGTACGTGGAAAAAGCGGTCGCCTACGTGCGCGAGACGGGCGTCGATCTGCTGGTGGCCGATCTCGGTACCGAGCAGCAGTCCGACCGGGTGGGGGAGGTCCGCTATCTGAAGGAGCGCGCCCAGGCCCTGACGGCGAGTTTGGGCGAGGCACGGCTGGTGCTGCATGGCACGTCGAGCTTGAACCCAGACCAGATGACCGGCTTGGCCGAGGATGGCGTGATTCGCGTCAACATGTGGACCCGCATCGTCCGCGAGGCCGGGCAGCATGCGGCCCGCCAGGTGATCGCGCGCTCAGCGGCCATCGAGGCCGGCGACTTCGAAGCGGCTGAGTCCCGCCAGTACCTGGACGACTCGATCGAAGCGGCGGCGGATGTGATGGTCGCGGTGATGGAAACGCTGGGGTATCCCCACCTGGGGACCTAGAAGGGAACAGGTCGAAACAGCCATGAGTTTGATGGGTATTGATGTTGGCACGACGGGCTGCAAAGTGATCGCGCTGGCGCTGGATGGGGCGATCCTGGCGGGGGCGCAGCGGGAATATAATATGGTGCGCCCGCAGCCCGGCTGGGCCGAGCTGGACAGCCGCCAGGTGTGGGGCCTGATCCAGGAGGCGATCCGCGAGGTGGCGGCGCAGACCCACCACGACCCGGTCACCGCGCTCTGCGTGTCGTCGATGGGCGAGGCAATGACCCCTGTCTCGCGCGATCGGCAGATCCTGGGCAACTGCCTGATGGGCTTCGACAGCCGTGGCTCCGAGACCGCCGACCAGTTGGCCGAGCTAGACCCGGTGATGTTTTTCGAGCGCAGCGGCAACCTGGTGGGGAATATGTACGGCGGCACCAAGCTGATCTGGCTGCGCGACAACGCCCCGGACCTATGGGCGCGAACCTATAAGTTTCTGGGGTGGGCCGATCTGGTCGCCTATCTGTTGGGCGGCGAGCCGGTCACCGATTACTCGCTGGCGAACCGCAGCTTGTTCTTCGACCTGCGCCGCGCGGATTGGTCAGACGAGACGCTGAGCCTGGTCGGGATGCCGCGCGATAAGCTGCCCGGGCTGGCCCAGGCCGGGACGGTGGTGGGACACGTGTCGCCCGCCATGGCGGAGGCGCTCGGTCTGTCGCCAGACGTGGCGATCGTGATCGGCGCGCACGACCAGTGCGCCAATGCGGTTGGCGCGGGCGTGCTCAAGCCGGGCATGGCCGTGTATGGACTGGGCACCTTCACCTGCATCACGCCGACCTACGGGGCCATCCCGCCCGCCGGGCAGATGATCGCGTCGCGACTGAACGTCGAGCATCACGCGCTGCCCGGCCTGTACGTGAGCTTTCTGTACAACCTGTCCGGCGGCGCGCTGCTCAAATGGTTCCGCGATACGTTCGCGCCGCTGGAAAAAGCCGCGGCTCTAGCCGCGGGCGAGGACGTGTACGACGTCCTGCTGGCCGAGATGCCCGCCCAGCCGACCGATCTGCTGGTCCTGCCACATTTCGCGCCGACCGGCCCGCCGTATTACGACGACGACGCGCGCGGCCTGATCGCCGGGCTGACGCTCGAGACGACGCGCGGTGAGTTCATCAAGGGGCTGTTGGAAGGCGTCACGTACTACTTCCGCGACGGGCTGGAGCGCATGGCCGAGGCCGGGATCACCATCGACGAGTACCGCGCGACCGGCGGCGGGGCGCGCTCGGATGCGTGGCTCCAGATCAAGGCCGACATTCTCAACCGCCCGCTGGTCCGCGTGCGCATCACCGAGGCGGGCGCGCTCGGGGCGGCAGTCCTGGCGGGCATCGGGGCGGGGGTGTATACCTCGGCCGAGGAAGCCATCACCACGCTGGTGAAGATCGACCGCGTCTTCGAGCCGGACCCTGACCGGGTGCGCGCGTATGATGAACGGTTCGCCAAATACCATTTGCTCTATCCGTTTTGCCGGTCACTGTACTGAATTGAAGGAGTGAAGGAGAAAACGCTGTGAAACCTAGAATTGGTTTGATGGGCATCATGCAGGAACTGTACGATGCTATGCTGCCAGGGATCACCGAGCGCCAGTCGAATTACGCTCGCGCCATCGCCCAGCAGCTTTCGGATGTGGCGGAGGTCGTCTTCCCCAAGCCGGTGCGCAACCGGGCCGACGCGGAAGAGGTCGTCGCCGGGTTCGAGCGCGACGGCATGGACGGTATCATGATGGTGATGCTGACCTATGGCCCGGCGATGAATGTCACGCGCGCCCTGGTCAACACGCGCCTGCCGTTGATGCTGGCGAACACCCAGCCGGAGCGCAACATCACCGACCAGTGGGACATGGGCGACATGACCTATAACCAGGGCGTCCACGGCGCTCAGGATCAGGCCAATGCCCTGGTGAGGGCCGGGGTGCCCCTGCCGATCATCACCGATCACTGGCAGGCGCCGGAATTCAAGCGCGCCTTCGAGGACTGGGCGCGCGCCGCGGCCACGGTCAGCGCCCTGCGGCGGATGAAGGTCGCCATCTTCGGCTACGCCATGAACGGCATGGGCGACATCCGCGTGGATGAAACCTCGATGCTGCGCAAGCTGGGGCCGGAACTGTGCGTGGTCGCGCCCGGCGATCTCTACCGCGCCATGCAGGCCGCGTCCCCGGCGGAGATCAAAGCGGTGATCGACCAGGAAAACGAGTGGTTCGAGATCGACCCCAGGCTGAGCACCGAGCAGCGCGAGGAGTCGGCGCGCTACCAGGTCGCGCTCAAGAAGATCCTGGACGAGGGCGGCTACGCGGCCTATTCGACCCACT
The DNA here is from genome assembly GCA_040767355.1 of Aggregatilineaceae bacterium. GTDB lineage: Bacteria > Chloroflexota > Anaerolineae > Aggregatilineales > Aggregatilineaceae > LM3-B42. The sequence continues at coordinate 13,733 of JAXGOS010000031.1, forward strand.
TCGGCGCGATTGGCGAAGACGGCCGGTTCAAGTTCCTGCCGTTGGCGGCGGCCTCGACGCTGATGGCACAGGGTTACGGGTTCGGGGCGGAAGGCGATCCATGCAGCGCCGTGCTGGTCGCTGCCGGGCACGTGCTGATCGGGGATGCGCATTTCACCGAGATGTACGCGATGGACTTCGATCGCGACACAGCCCTGCTGAGCCACATGGGCGAGGGCAACTGGAAGGTCGCGCGCACGGACGAGCCGATCAAGCTGATCGACCGCCCGCTGGGCATCGGCAAGCTGGACAACCCGCCGACCGTGCTGTTCCGCATCCAGCCCGGCCCGGCCACGCTCACCTCGCTGGTGCCGCTGGGCGGTGATCGCTTCCGCCTGGTGCTGTCCGAGGGCGAGATCATCCCGGATTCGCCGGTGATGCCGGTCCTCGAGATGCCGTATGGCGAATACAAACCCACCACCGGCGTGCGCCAGTGCCTGAACGGCTGGCTGCGCGCGGGCGGCACGCATCACAAGTGCCTGAACCTGGGGCACTATGCCCGGCGCTGGCGACTGTTCGGCGAGTTGGCTGGTATCGAGGTGGCCGAGGTCTAGCCGGTCCAGCCACCCCTGCAAAAACCACTGCGCCCGCCACCATCGCGACGGGCGCAGTTTTTGTTTCACGGTGGGCATTCCTGCCTGATACCACGGAAGGGCCGGTATGCCGGGCGGCGGATTTGTGGCGAGCCCTCGCCAAAAATCGCCGGTTTGATATATGCTTTATTCCAGTGCATCGCGGTTCATTCATGGGGTGAAATCAATGACCAACTACAAGCAAGGACTGCTGGAGCGTCTGCAGGGGCGGACGGCGAAGGTGGGGATCATCGGGATGGGGTATGTGGGCTTGCCGCTGGCGGTGGAGTTCGCCAAGGCGGGCTACACGGTGGTGGGGCTGGACGTGCTGGCGGAGAAGGTGGCGCAGCTCAACCGGGGGGAGAGCTACATTCCGGACGTGGCGACGGGGGAGCTGGCGCCGCTGGTGGCGGCGGGCAAGCTGCGGGCGACGACGAGCTACGACGACCTGCGGGACGCGGACGCGATCAGCATCTGCGTGCCGACGCCGCTGCGCAAGACGAAAGACCCGGACATGAGCTACGTGATCGCGGCGGCGGACGCGGTGGCGGGGGTATGTCATCCGGGGCTGCTGGTGGTGCTGGAGAGCACGACGTATCCGGGGACGACGGAGGAAGTGATCCTGCCGCGGCTGCTGGGGAACGGCCTGACGGTGGGGGAGGATGTGTTCGTGGCGTTTTCGCCGGAGCGGGTGGACCCGGGCAATCCGACGTACGGGGTGCACAACACGCCGAAGGTGGTGGGCGGGGTGACGCCGGCGTGCGTGGAGATGGTCAGCACGCTGTACGCGCCGGCGGTGGGGCAGGTCATCCCGGTGTCGTCGACGGCGGCGGCGGAGATGGTCAAGCTGCTGGAGAACACGTTCCGGGCGGTGAACATCGGGCTGGTGAACGAGATGGCGCTGATGTGCGCGCGGCTGGGGGTGGACGTGTGGGAGGTGATCGAGGCGGCGGCGAGCAAGCCGTTCGGGTTCATGCCGTTCTACCCGGGGCCGGGGCTGGGGGGGCACTGCATTCCGATCGACCCGCTGTACCTGAGCTGGAAGCTGCGGGCGCTGAACTACACGGCGCGCTTCATCGACCTGGCCAGCGAGATCAACACGCAGATGCCGTACCACGTGGTCGAGCTGGTGATGGGCGGGCTCAACGAGGACGGCAAGGCGCTGAAGGGGGCGCAGGTGGGCGTGCTGGGCATGGCCTACAAGAAGGACATCGACGACGTGCGCGAGTCCCCGGCGCTGGACGTGTACGAGCTGCTGGAGGGCAGAGGCGCGCAGGTGAGCTACCACGACCCGCACGTGCCGTCGGTGCGGCTGTCGGGCGAGCGGTCGGCGCACAGCACGCCGCTGACGGCGGACTGGCTGGCGGCGCAGGACGCGGTGGTGATCGTGACGAACCACACGGCGTTTGACATCGACTTCATCCTGCAGCATGCCCGCCTGGTGGTCGACACGCGCAACGCCACGCGCGGCCACACCGGCCCCGCGCGCGTCGTCCGCCTGTAAAGTCCCTATTGGTCCCAGAAAAAAACAGTGCCCCGTCTGCCAATCAGGCGGGGCACTTGTGTTTAGGTCCACGAGAGTCACCCGGACGTACAGACAACGATCTGCTGCTCTTCATCGTAGGAGGGGAGATGGCAGCCCGCAGCCATCGTCGCCACGGGTGTGGCAGTGAGCGCCGGTTCGTCGGTCGGGTCTGACTCTGGCTCGTCAGTAGGGGCCGGCGAATCCGGCGGCAGCGCCACAATCGCCCCGCTGCACTGGCCGTTAATGCATGTCGCCAGACTGATCGATTGGTAGTTGAAGTCCGGGCTGGCCTCGTGCGTGCCCAGGCCGATCGAGGCCGCGGCAATGAGGTACGTTCGCGGCTCGAAGGAACTTCCGAACCGCTGGAAAACCGCCCCGCGGCTCGCCAGGTAGTCGATCATCACGGAATCGACGGCGACCGGATCGCGCGAGAGAAACAGCGAGTTCGGAAACGGGTTGAGGATCCCGTTACCGGCCGAGCCCGGGTTGGCATCCGGCCCGCCCACGCGCAGCCCATAAATCGCGTCGGCAACCACCAACAGCGTTTTGCCCCGGATCAGGTCGTGCCGGTTGAGCGTCACCAGCGAGCTATTCTCCGGCGTGGCCCCTTCCAGTCCCGCGTGAAGCATGTGAGGCGTCTCCACGCTGCCGAGATGATTCTTGAAACTCAGGCTAACCCCAGCGGCACCATGCGTCCGCAGAATTGGCATGTTGATCAGGTAGGTTACATCCTCGAGCAGGCGAGTCAGGCGCGTATTCCAAACACTCTGGTTGTACTGGGTGGCGCTGCCCGGATTGTTCTGCACGCCGGGAAAGCGCGCGGCGACGCCGTCCGAAAACTGGCGGTGAAAGGTGCGGCTCGAGTCGTACAGGATCAGGTCACCGGGCGCGATGCCAACATCCTCGATGAGCTGGCGCAGCAGTGCGTTCAGCACCTGGAAGTTGGGATTGTGCTGCATGTTATCGCTGCTGTTGTTGTAGTTGACCTTGATGGCGATTGTCTGGCCAGGCTGGTAGCCGGCCCCGCCGTTGTGCTCCTGAAAAATCTGCGCCCATGCTGCGGCGACCGTGGACTGGCCGGTCAGCAGTTGCACAGCCTGGTCCATCATCGCGTCGGCGACAGCCGGGTCCACTCGCAGCGAGAAGTCACTCGACCAGCCCAGCGCTGCCCGGTCATCCCGGACCCAGGCGACACGCGACACGCCCTGGGCGAACGTGCGGCGCGGCGCTCCGCTCCAGCCTGCTGCGGCGAGCGCGGCGGCGGCGACCCCGGCGGAGCCTGCGACCAGAAACTCGCGGCGTGATAGCTCGGGCAAGACCTGAGATGTGTTGTGCGGGTAACCTGGAGCCATAGGTTGTTCCTTTGTCCGGCTTGTAGATGGTTGACCATTCATTATACGACGGATTTTAAGAGCGGGCCCGTCCACGACCCAACGGCGGGGCGGTTCTGGCCCGGAGGAAGTGGATTTTTTACAGGCTTTTGACGAGTTTTTACCTATTTTTTATTGGCGTTATGGGATTTATAAGGTCTTTATTACTTCTCACTGTATTTTTTATAAGATATTTATTACCTAAGTGTTGATTTTGCCCCATGAAGGTTGTACAGTGGTACTAGCAAACTCGCGTTTCCAGGCTCAGTTTTCCTTTCACTTCTAGGGCACCAACCCATCTTGGTTCCGGGCCGTCCGAATCGCAGCAGCATTGGAAGGGGACTACATGATGGATGTGGGGAGTCTTCAAAAAGTCGCGCTCAATAGCCGTACCAAGATGACCGGCACCTGGGTTCTGATTGATGCCATCACCATTCTGGCGGCATACGGGCTCGGCTTTTCAGCGCGCGCTCTGGCGGCGTCACCGGAGTTTCCGTACGATCTCCGCTTTAATGTTTTTGTACTCGCCGTCACGCTGTTTTCGCTGTATGTGATGGGTGTGTACCATCGCCTGTGGGAACGCACGAGCGGGCACGATGTCGTCGTGATCGTGAAAGCGATTGCTCTGGCGACCTTGTTGATTGCCTCATTCGATTACCTAATCTCCGCCAATCCGCTGCCGTTGGGCGTGACCCTGCTGGCGAATTTGTTAGTGTTGACCGGCATCGTTGCGACTCGCTACCGCTCGCGCCTGGCCAGCGGCTTTTCCTGGCGCTGGAACGCCATCTGGAAGCGCGAATTCCCCAAGCCGGCGGTTCGGGTTCTGATCTTTGGCGCCGGTGAGGCGGGACAGGCCACCGCGTGGCGGCTGCGCCACCGGCATGGCAATGGCGACCACTGCTACCATATCGTGGGGTTCATCGACGACGACCGGGCCAAGCATGGCATGTACGTCGAGGGATGCCAGGTGCTCGGCAGCCGCCACGATATCCTGAAGGCAGCAGAGGAGCACAACGTCGAGTTGATCATCGTCGCGGTGCACAACATCAAGGGGCCGGACTTCCGCGAGGTCATGGAAATCTGCGAGCGGACCAAGGCCCGGATCAAGGTCGTGCCGAATGTCTTCGCTCTGCTGGACGGCAACCAGCGCGCGCCGCTGCTGCGCGATGTCCAGCCGGAAGACCTGTTAGGCCGCCAGACGGTCGGCTGGCATGAGGGCGTGGACGTCTCGGCGGTCAGCCAGAAGGTCGTCCTGGTCACCGGCGCGGCGGGCTCGATTGGCTCCGAGCTGTGCCGGCAGATCCTCAAGTACGACCCGGTCAAGCTGATCCTGCTGGAGAACAACGAAAGCGGCCTGCACGACCTGGTGACCGAGCTGGCCACAGCCGACAACCGGCACAAACTGGTGCCCGTCCTGGCGGATATTACCTACCGTCCGGCAGTCAAACGCGCTTTCGACAAGCACAAACCGCAGGTGATTTTTCACGCGGCGGCCTACAAGCACGTGCCCATGCTGGAACACTATCCCGAAGAGTCGATCCGGGTTAATATTGGCGGAACGCGCCAGGTGGCCGAGCTGGCCCTGGAATATGGCGCGGAGCGGTTCGTCCTCATCTCGACCGACAAGGCTGTCAATCCCAGCAGCGTGATGGGCGCCAGCAAGCGTGTCTGCGAGTTGATGATGCATGCCCTCTCCGAGCAGGCCGGGAACAGGACGCTCTTCACGTCGGTACGCTTTGGCAACGTGCTGAACAGCCGGGGCAGCGTGGTCCCGACGTTCAACCGCCAGATCGATGCGGGGGGGCCGGTCACTGTGACCGACAAGCACATGTCGCGCTACTTCATGACCATTCCCGAGGCGGTGAACTTGGTCATTCATGCCGCTTGCCTGACCGAGGGCGACGACCTGTTCATGCTGCAAATGGGGGATGAGGTACGGATCGTGGATCTGGCCGAGCGCATGATCCGGATGCGCGGGCTGCGCCCCTACATCGACATCCCGATTGAATTCACAGGCACGCGGCCCGGCGAGAAGCTGCACGAAGAGCTGCATACCGATACCGAAGCGACCATCTCGACCGCGCATCCCGACATCGTGGAATTGATCAGCCACCAGAACGGCTTCCGGCTGGGTAAATTCTTCTTCTGGGTGGATGCGCTGCTGCGCAACGGCCTGGATCGTAATGCCGATGCGCTGGGCCAACTCCTCGCCATCATCGAGGCCTGCCAGCAGTACGATGTAGCACGTGTGGCGTGATACCGTTCGCGCTCACGCGTGGGGCGGCCTTCGTCGTGGATATCAGGACTAGAATCACATTATGGGAATTCACACTAACGCAACCACTCCAGCCGAGCAGGCCCCGATCGGCGGCATCGCTGCCGCGACGGGCCTGGCCGATCGCCCGTCCGGTCGTGTCTCGCAGAAATTGAATCCGCTCTCGCTGCGCCAGAACTTTTCGTGGACGTTCATCGGCAACATCGTTTACGCGGGCTCGCAGTGGGCCATGTTGGTGCTGCTCGCCAAGCTGGGCACGCCCGAGACGGTCGGCAAGTTCGCGCTGGGGCTGGCAGTCACGGCGCCGGTAATCCTGTTCGCCAACCTGCAACTGCGCTCGATCCAGGCGACCGACGCGAGACACGAGTACGAGTTCCGCGATTACCTGGGTTTGCGGCTGATCACCACTCTGCTGGCGCTGGCGGCGATCCTGGTAATCACGCTGGCGTCGGGCTATGCCCGCGAGACGACGATCGTGGTGTTGATTATTGGCGCAGCGAAAGCGTTTGAGGCGCTCAGCGACGTGGTGTATGGTCTCGTGCAGCAGCACGAGCGGATGGATCGCATCGCCAAAGCCATGATGATCAAAGGGCCGCTGTCGCTGGTGATGCTGGCGATCGGCGTGCTGGTGGGGGGTATCATCGGCGGCGTGATCGGGCTGGCGGCTGCCTGGGCACTCGTCTTGTTCACCTGGGATATTCGCAGCAGCGCGGCCATATTGCGCGGCTCGCTGGACGACAGCGCGAACGTCGCTGCCCAGATCAAAGACATGCTGCGGCCTCGCTTCGACCGGGCCATTCTGAGAAAACTGGCCTGGCTGGCGCTGCCGCTCGGCCTGGCCGCGATGCTGATCTCGCTCAACACCAACATCCCCCGCTATTTCATCGAGCGTCACTTTGGCGAGTGGGAGCTGGGAATCTTCGCGGCGATGGCGTATCTGATGGTGGCCGGGACGACGATCATCGCTGCTCTGGCCCAGTCGGCCAGCCCGCGCCTGGCCAAGTACTATGCGGACCAGAACCAGGTCGCCTTCCTGTCCCTGTTCGTCCGGCTGATTGGCGTGGGCGCCGCGTTGGGTTTGGCCGGTGTGCTGGCTGCTCAACTCGTGGGCAAGTGGGTGCTCGAGCTGCTCTACCAGCCAGAATACGCCGCCTATAATGACGTCTTCGTCTTGATCGCCTTTGCCGCTGCATTAGGCTACATGTCGACGTTTGCAGGGTGGGGCATGACGGCGACCCGCCAGTTTCGCATCCAGACGGTCCTGTTCGGCATCGTCGCGATCATCACGACCCTGGTCAGCGTGCTGCTGATCCCCTCTCATGGGCTGCGCGGGGCGGGTTTCGTGCTGATCATCTCCAGCGCCGCGCAGTTGATCGGCAGCGTGCTGGTTGTGCTGTATGCGCTCCGGGCGCAGACACACCCCAACGAGACGCCGGCCAGCCCGGCCCGCCAGGCGGCCGAAGCCCAGCAGCGCCCGATTCGCGTGCTGCATGTGTTGGGCGCTATGAACCGGGGTGGGGTCGAAATCTGGCTGATGCACGTGCTGCGCAACATCGACCACGACCGCTATCACATGGACTTTCTGGTGCACACGACTGAACCCGCGGCGTTCGACGAGGAGATTCGCGCGCTTGGCTCCAGGATCATCCCGTGTCTCGATCCGCAGAAACCGTTGCTGTATGCGCGCAATTTCCAACAAATCATAAAAGAGCACGGTCCTTATGACGTGGTCCACAGCCACGTGCACCATTACAGCGGCTGGGTGCTGTGGCAGGCGGCGCGGGCCGGGGTGCCCATGCGCATCGCCCACAGCCACAACGACGCGCGCAATAACCGGCAAACGAACTGCGACCTGAAGCGGACCATCTACCTGCACCTGACTGAGTGGCTGGTGCGCCGGTATTCCACGCACGGCCTCGCGTGCAGCGCCCGCGCGGCAAAAGCCCTCTACGGCCTGGACTGGAACAAGACGTCCCGTTATCAGGTGCTGCACTACACGATTGACCTGGCGCCGTTCGAGGTGGGGCCGGGCGACGAGGCCACGCGCAAATCGCTGCGCGTCGAGCTCGGCCTGCCGGAAGACGCGTTCGTGATGGGCCATGTGGGTCGCTTCGTCCACCAGAAAAACCACGACTTCCTGATCGACGTGGCCGCCGAGGTAATCAAGCAGGCGCCTAACGCTTACCTGCTGATGGTGGGAGATGGTGAGCTGCGGCCCACCATCGAGGAAAAAGTTGCCCGGCTGGGCATCGCCGACAAGGTCATCTTCGCGGGCGTCCGGTCCGATGTACCGCGCATCATGCTCAACGTGATGGACACTTTCGTCTTCACGTCCTTCTCAGAAGGGCTGGGGATTGTGTTGGTCGAGGCCCAGGCCGCCGGGCTGCCGTGCGTCTACACCGAGGGCGTTCCGCACGAGGCCGATGTCGTGTCGCCGCTGCTGCACCGATTGTCGATCGACAAGGGGCCCGCGCTGTGGGTCGAGGCTGTGCTCGCCCAGCGGGGCGCGTCGCGGCCGATCACCCAGGCCGACGCGCTGTCCGAGGTCAAAAAGAGCCCGTTCAACATCGAGACGAACATGAAGCGGCTGGAGTCACTCTATCAATGATCTCGATGACGGAAGCCGTGCGCGGGGCGCCGAAGCTGGTTCGCCTGCCCGACCGGTCGATCGACATTACCAGCGCCCTGATCTCGTTTCACGTCTGCACGCTCGTCACGTTCATCATGATCGGGACCAACGACCAGTACCTCCACTGGTTCATGATTCCTGTGACCGTGGCCGGGATCATCATCGGGATCGATGCGGTGGACTGGTTCCGCCGGCGCCTGGATATCTTCGACCCGGTCGGCATCCTCGGCCTGCTCGGCGTCCACTTTTTCTTCCTGGCGCCCATCCTGCACGTGTACTGGGATTCGTGGATGCGGTGGGTGGTCCCGCCGGACGACTGGCGCCCGTGGGTGGGCCTGATGAGCATCCTGAACGTGATGGGATTGATCGTCTACCGCCTGACGCGCAGCCTGATCTTCCGCATCAGCAAGCCCAAGCTCAAGCAGGCGGTATGGTGGATCGACGAACAGCGCTTCCCGATCGTGCTCGCACTGGCGCTGATGGTGACGGCGGCGCTCCAGGTCCAGGTATACCGGCAGTCGGGGGGTATCCTGGGCTATATCAACATCTACGAAACAGCGATCGAGACGACCAACGCCGGCGGCGGCTTCGAAGGTATGGGCTGGATCTTCATGATCTCGGAAAGCTTCCCCATCCTCGCGCTGATGGCGTATGCCTTCTATGCCCGCAAGCGACCCACGGCCCGGACCTGGGGTATGCTGCTGCTCGTGCTGTTGGCGTTCTTCGTGCTCAAGATCCTGTTCGGCGGCCTGCGCGGCAGCCGGAGTAACACGATCTGGGGCCTGTTCTGGGGCCTGGGCATCATTCATTTCTGGATCCGGCGGGTGCCCCAGCGGCTGATCTACATCGGCATCGTCTTCCTGGTGGGGTTTGTCTACATTTACGGCTTCTACAAAGCCGGCGGGCTGGACGCGATCTCCCAACTCACCAGCTCGGGCTCTACAGCGGAGCTGCAGGAAGAGACGGGTCGCTCGCTGGAAGGAGCCGTGCTGGGAGATCTGGGGCGGACCGACGTCCAGGCATTCGTCTTATATCGCTTGATGCGGCCCGACAGCGACTACCAGTATTCGTTTGGACGGACGTACCTGGGTGCGGCCGCGATCCTGATCCCCAAGTCGGTCTGGCCTGACCGCCCGATTCACAAAATCAAGGAGGGCACCGAAGTGCTGTACGGGCGCGGCTCGTATGTGCCCGGTGTGAATGTGTCCTCGCGCGTGTATGGCCTCTCCGGCGAGACGATGCTGAACTTCGGACCGTTTGTCGTCCCGCTGGCGTTTGCCGTTCTGGGGCTGGCTGTAGGGCGCGTCCGGTACTGGCTGTCCACCTGGGAGCCGTATGACGTCAGGATGTTTTTTGTCCCGTTCCTGGTCAACCTGTGTTTCGTGCTGCTGGTCAGCGACTCCGACAATATCCTCTTTTTCATCATCAAGAACGGCGCCGTGCCGATGTTCGTGGTCTGGCTGACTGTCCGGATCACCGCCAAAGTGACGGATCCCGCGGCCGAGATCGATGCGGCTGTGCTGCAGCGCAAACCTGCCCTGAACTGATTTCGAGAGTAGACATCATGCGAGTATTGCACCTCATAACCTGGCTGGTGCCGGGTGGAATCGAAAAATGGCTGCTCTCGATGTTGGGGCAGGCGCCGCTGAACGACGTGGTGATGGATTTCTGCTGCAAAGGGGCCAATGTGGGGTCATTGGCCGACGAGGCCCGCGCGCACGGCTCGACCGTCCATCACTGCCCGCTGGCTCCCGATCACGTCCGGTTCGGGCAGCGCCTGAGCCAGGTCCTGGCCGATGGGCAGTACGATGTCGTGCACAATCACATGGAGACGTACAGCGGCTTTCCGGTGTGGGTGGCCCGGCGAGCGGGCGTGCCGGTGGTGACGTCCTATCACAACACCCGTTTCACGGCGCAGACCTGGACCCGTGCCGCTGGCCTGCGCCAGCTCAGGGACGTGTACCAGCGGGTGAGCGTCGGCTACGCGCTGCGCCACTCGAATCTCGTGACCGGGTGCTCGGAAGCCGTCCTGGCGAACGTCGCGCCGGACTTCCAGGATCGCGCCAACTATCACGTGCTCTACTACGGGGTGCAGGTCCCGCCGCTGCCCGAGGACGCCGAGCGCGCGGCTTTCCGGGCCGAGCTGGGCTGGCCCGCGGATACGCCGGTGATTCTGCACGTGGGCCGCTTCAACGAGCAGAAGAATCATGGCGGCCTGCTTGACGTATTCGAGCGCGTGCTGGCGCAAATCCCGGCGGCGCGGCTGGTGCTGGTCGGTGACGGGCTGCTGCGCCCGGCAGTGGAGGAGTCCATCGCCGCGCGGGGAATCGGCGAGCAGGTCAGGCTGCTGGGGCTGCGCGGGGACGTTCCCCGCCTGATGGGCCTGAGCGACGTGTTCCTGTTCCCCTCGTTCTTCGAGGGGTTTGGGCTGGCCGCGCTGGAAGCGAACGCGGCGGCCCTGCCCGTGGTGGCGTCGCGCGTGCCCGGGCTGACCGAAGCCGTGGTCGATGGCCAGACGGCTCTGCTGCACGAGGTGCAGGATGTCGACGGGATGGCTCGTTCGGTGACGCGCCTGCTCACCGAGCCGGACGCTGCCCGGCAAATGGGGGACGCGGGGCGCCGGCGCGTCGAAGCGGATTACTCGTTGGACGCCAGCGCGCGCCGCCTGCGCGATCTGTATCGTGCGTGTGTGAATTAGGGGACGGCCGCCGATGCGCGCTCTTGTGACTGCCAGCGCTCGCTTTGCGATTACGCCGGATGGCGTGTTGTGCACCCAGAACGGGTCGCTGCCGCACCGGTTCTGGACGCGCTACCTGGACGTATACGACGAGGTACGGTTAATGATCCGCGCTCAGCCGGTCGCCAGTGTGCCGGATGGCTGGGTCGTATCGTCCGGGCCGGGCGTCGTCCCGGTCCCGCTACCCTATTACGAGGGCGCGTTGCAGTACGTGAAGACGCGCCGGAACATGGCCCAGGCGGCACACCAGGCGGTCGCTCAAGCCGAGGCGATCCACCTTCGCCTGCCGTGCTCGATTGGCTCGCTGGTCTGGGGCGCGCGCGAGCGGGCGCACCCCTACGGGGTGGAGGTTGTCGGCGATCCGTATGAGGTATTTTCGCCTCATTCCGTCCAACACCCACTGCGCCGGTTCTTCCGGTGGTGGTTTCCGCGGCGGTTGCGCCAACAGGTCTCCGGCGCGGCGGCAGTAGCATATGTGACGCAGTTTTCGCTTCAGCAGCGCTATCCGGCGGCGGCTGGAGCCTTCACCACGCACTATTCGAGCATCGAGCTGGGCGACGAGGCTTTCGTGAGCGAAGCGCGCCCGGTGAAAAACGGCGACCATCCCTTCAGGGTGGTCTTCGTCGGCTCGCTGGCACAGCTTTACAAGGCGCCCGACGTGCTGATCGATGCCGTGAAGGGGTGTGTCGACCAGGGGCTGGACATCCAGTTGGTGGTGGTTGGTGACGGCAAATACCGCCCTCAACTTGAGGGGCAGGTAGCGAGTCTGGGCCTCGACGGGCGCGTGATGTTCACGGGTGAGGTGTCCGGCGCTGCCGCGGTCCGAGAGCATTTGGATCGGGCTGACCTGTTCGCGCTGCCGTCGCACTCGGAAGGACTGCCGCGCGCCATGATCGAGGCGATGGCCCGCGCCCTGCCATGTGTCGGGACGCACGCCGGCGGCATTCCGGAGCTGCTGGCGCCGGAATACCTGGTCGCGCCCGGGGACGCCGCAGCGCTCGCGGACCTGATCTCCGGCGTCGCGCGCGATCCGGTCCGGCGGGCGGAGATGTCCGCGCGCAATCTGGCGAAGGCGCGCGAGTACCACGACGCTGTTCTACGGCAGCGCCGGAACGCCTTTTATACCTACGTGAAAGACCGAACGGACCAATGGCTGAAAAACCGGTGAGGCTCGTCCACATCACGACGATTCCAGAAACGCTCTACTTTCTGACCGGCCAGGTCAGTTACATGAAGTCGAAGGGCCTGGAGGTGCATGCCCTCTCGTCGCCGGGGGATGACCTCGGCAAATTTGGCCGCCAGGAAGGGATCGCTGTGCACGCCGTGGAGATGCCGCGCCGGATTACTCCCGTGCGGGACCTCATCGCCATCCGCCGCCTGTGGCGCTCGCTGCGCGCGATCAAGCCTCAGATCGTGCACGCCCACACGCCGAAAGGCGGTCTACTGGGCATGATTTCCGCATGGCTGGCGCGCGTGCCGGTGCGGGTCTATCACGTTCACGGGTTGCCGTTCGTCACAGCGACCGGTGTGAAACGAACGCTGCTCCGGCTGAGCGAGCGCGCATCGTGCCTGCTGGCGACCCAGGTGTATTCGGTCAGCCACGCGAACCGGGACGTGATCACCGCGGAAGGGCTGTGCAGCCCGCGCAAGATCAAAGTCCTGCTGAACGGGAGCATCAACGGGCTGGACGCGGCGGGACGCTTCAATCCCGAGCGCGTGGGCGTGGACGCGGGCCAGGGGACGCGCGCGCAGTACGGCATCCCCGCCGGCGCGACCGTGCTCGGGTTCGTGGGCCGGATTGTGCGCGATAAGGGGTTGATCGAGCTGGCCGAGACCTGGCAGACGCTGCGAGCCGATTTCGCCGATCTGCACATGTTGGTCGTCGGACCATTCGAGCCGCAGGATCCGGTTCCGGACGCCGTCAAGACCATGCTCCAGACAGACGAGCGCATTCATCTGGCGGGCATGGTCGGGCCGGACGAGATGCCGGCCTATTACGCGGCGATGGATCTGCTCGTGCTGCCCACCTACCGCGAGGGTTTCCCCTATGTTCCGATGGAAGCCGCGGCGATGGGGCTGCCGGTGGTGGCGAGCCGGGTGCCGGGCTGCACCGAAGCCGTGCAGGATGGCGTCACGGGAACGCTCGTGCCGGCCCGCGACGCTGCGGCCCTTACTGCGGCCTTGCGCCAGTATCTCGAAAATCCGGATCTGCGCCACCAGCACGGCCAGGCGGGCCGGGCGCGCATGCTGCGCGACTATCTGCCCGAAGCCCTGTGGAATGCGCAGTACGAGGAGTACGTCGCGCTGCTCCGGCGGAGCCGGGTGCGAGTCTGATTGGGAGGACGCCCGAACCCATCGCTCACCGTTCTCTACCTCGTCATGATCTTGCTGGCTGCTGGACGGTCGTAACCAGCCTGCCGAAACCCGCCAGTTTCCCCGTCTGCCCGGTTTTTTTACACCTTTTTTCGAGTTTATGACTAGGTTTGAAACACTCTTGCGATATAACCATATTGATACCGTTGTTCATCTACCGGCAGTGTTTGACTGGTTGGGAGGCTTTACCATGACCCAAAACACTCACAAGCGCGCGTCCTGGCGCTTGAGTAAGCCGGTCCAGATGGCGCTGTTAACGTCGATCGTAGCGATGGCGGCTATCGTGCTCTACCAGACGATGGAAGTGCCGTCGATTGCCCGCCAACCGCGGTGGCTGCCCGCGATGCGCTTCCGGCTGACCGAGAGCCGGCCCGTCGTGCGGCGCGAGTACCGCTTCAAGCGATTGGTCGATGTGGTGCTGGCAGCGTGTGGGCTGCTGGTGTTGGCGCCCGTGCTGGCCGTCATTTCCGCCGCCATCTACCTGACGATGGGACGCCCGATCTTTTTCACGCACGTTCGGGCCGGTGCGGCTGGCCAATCGTTCAAACTGCTCAAGTTCCGGTCGATGACCGACGCGCGGGATGCCGATGGCAACCTGCTGCCGGACGCCGCGCGGATTACCCGGCTGGGGAGTTTCCTGCGCCGCTCGAGCCTGGATGAACTCCCGGAGCTCGTGAATGTGCTACGGGGCGATATGAGCCTGGTAGGGCCGCGCCCGCTGCTGCTGCAGTATCTACCCCTCTACACGCCGGAGCAGATGCGCCGTCACACCGTACGGCCCGGCATCACCGGCTGGGCTCAGATCAACGGGCGCAACGCGATATCGTGGGAAAAGAAGTTCGAGCACGATGTATGGTATGTCGATCACCAGTCGTTCTGGCTGGATCTGAAGATCCTGTTCCTGACAGTGTGGCAGGTGCTCCGGCGCGATGGAATCAGCCAGCCCGGCCACGCGACCGCCGATTTCTTTCGCGGGAATTCCGAACAGCAGCAGAACGCTGGTGTTCCGGCGGCCAGTCAGCGCTAAGGCATCGAGTAACCGGGCCGTTTGAGCTGCAACACTAAGCAAGAGGAGATTTTTCAATGCGGATCCCAATGTCTTCACCCGACATTTCCCAGGCCGAGATCAATGCCGTGAACGAAGTGCTCACGACGCAGTGGCTCGCCCTGGGACCCAAGATGGATCAGTTCGAGGGTGCGTTCTCCGCCTACACAGGCAGCAAGCACAGCGTTGCGGTGAACTCGGGTACCAGTGGGCTGCACCTGACGATGATCACGGCAGGCGTCGGGCCGGGCGATGAGGTTATTACGCCCTCGTTCAGCTTTATTGCTTCGGCGAACTGCGTGCTGTACGAGCGTGCCACCCCTGTGTTCGTCGATATTGATCCGCTGACCGGGAATATCGATCCGAACCTGATTGAAGATGCGATCACCGAGCGTACCAAAGCCATCATCGCCGTGCACGCTTTCGGCCAGCCGCCTGATATGGATCCCATTATCGAGATCGCGCGCCGCCACAATCTGTACCTGATCGAAGACGCCTGCGAGGCGATCGGTGCGGAGTATAAGGGGCGCCGCGCGGGCACGATGTCCGATGCAGCGGTCTTCGCCTTTTATCCCAACAAGCAGATGACGACCGGCGAAGGCGGCATGGTTGTCACCGACAACGCCGAGTGGGACATGCTGTTCCGCAGCCTGCGCAATCAGGGGCGCGATGTCTTCGATGCGTGGCTGAATCATACGCGTTTAGGGTACAATTATCGTATGGATGAAATGAGTGCGGCGCTTGGCCTGGTCCAGCTTCAACGGATCGAGGAAATCCTGGCTAAGCGGGCGCAGGTCGCGGAGTGGTACAACGAGCGCATCGACCAGATCCCCGGTGTGTACAAGCCGTACATTGCCGATACGACGACGCGCATGAGCTGGTTTGTGTACGTCGTCCGTTTCGAAGACGGAATTGACCGGGACAGCCTGATCCAGTTCCTGAACGAGCGCGGTATTCCGTCCCGGGCCTATTTCACGCCCATTCACCTCCAGCCGCTGTACCGGCAGTTGGGGTGGGGACGTGGCGATCTGCCGCACACCGAGCACGCTGGCGATACGTTCCTGGCGCTGCCTTTTTCAACCGTGATGACGGAAGAGCAGACGGACTACGTATGCGAACAACTGCGTGAAGGGATGGCCGAGTTCATGTCTGTGGCCAGTCCGGTTTAGGATATCGAAAGTCGAAAGTAGGGCCCTTTTATGGAACTTGGCGAATATCTTCGCATTCTGCGGAAACGGGCGTGGATGATCCTGCTGGCCGCTGTCGTGTTGGGCCTGGCGGCCTACATCTACGGCGTCCGCCAGACGCGGATGTACACGGCCAGCGTGATGATCTCGGTGGGCGGGTATATCCAGTCGCCGAATCCCAATACGACCGAGATCCGGACCGGTGTCGAGCTCGCGCAGACCTATGCCATCCTGGCCAAAGCCTATGATATTCTGAAGGCGGCGGTCGACAACACCAACGCCACCGTCCCGCCCGAAGAACTGCAGACTATGGTCACAACGCAGGTTGTCACCAACACGTCGCTCCTTCGCATGAGTGTGACATATGATGACCCGGTGATGGCTGCCGTGCTGGCCAACGAGATTGCGCGCCAGCTCATTCTCAACAGCCCGAGCAACCTCACTCCGGAACAACAAAACCAGCTCGACCAGGCCAACGCGGTCATCGCCCGTCTGAGTGACCAGCTCGAGAAGCTCAATGCACAGGTAGCGGCGATCGACCGCCAGTTGCAGTCTGACGTGGTGATGGATGAAGGTATTCGCCAGCAGCTTTTGGCGCAGCAGAGCGCGCTGATCGAGCAGATCAACCTGGCCACGGCAAACCAGGCCCAGTTCTTCGCGATTGTATCGGATCTGCAGGAACGCTCGAATTCGCTCGAGATCATCGAGCTGGCCCGCGTGCCAACTAAGCCGAGCGGCACCAGCCCGGTCACGCTCGCCGTATTTGGCGCGATCGTGGGTTTCGTCGGGGCGGCAGGCATGGCCCTGCTGTGGGAAGTGCTCGACGACGTCATCCGGCTCCCCGAAGAGGTGACCGAGGTGTTGGCCCTGCCCGTGCTGGCGAGCATCCCGAAGTTCGGATCGCGCCGCATGGGGTATCACTCGCGGCTGGTCATGCTCGACAACCCGCGCGATCCCGTGGCCGAGCGCTATCTGTCGCTGCGCTCGAAACTGCTGTTCGCAGCCAACCGCCACACCAGCAAAGCCTATGTCTTCACCAGCTCGGGACTTCGCGAGGGCAAGAGCCTGACCGTCGCCAACCTGGCGGTAGCGATGGCCACCGCCGATTTGAACGTGCTGCTCATCGACTGCGACCTGCGCCAGCCCAAGCAGCAGCAGATTTTTGGCCTGCATAACGATCTCGGCCTGACCGCGTTACTGACCGTCGAGCCGCCCGTGCTGGGCGACTACGAGAATCGGCTGGACATGATCCAGGAATTTAACGAGTGCGTGCAGGAGCCGGTCAAGGGGTTGCGGGTGTTGACCAGCGGCGAAATTCCGCATAAGCCAGCCGAAACGCTGGGCTCGATTGCCATGCAGCGCTGGGTCCAGGTGTTCCAGAACGCGGATGATGTCGATGTGATCCTGTTCGACACGCCGCCGGCCCTGGCGATGTCGGATGCGGCAGTCCTCGCGGCTACGACCGGCGCGCCGATCGTGCTGGTGATCCGCGCGGGCAAGACCCGCCGCCGCATCGCTCAGGAAACGCTCGAGCAGCTCAAGCAGTTCGAGGTCGATCTACGCGGAGTCGTACTCAACTACGTCAAGCCGCGCGACCTGGGGGCGGAGTACCGGATGTACTACAGCGCAGGCTACACCATCCCGACGTCCAGCCTGCGTCAGAACGGCAATCTCGAGCTGACTCCCGCCGACCGCCAGCGGATCTCCGTCAAAGAACACGAACAAGACTAAAAACGCTGCAATCCCGCAGCGTACACGATGAGGCCCAGGATGCTCCCTGGGCCTCATGATTCCAGCCGCGGCTCCTAATCGTACGGGACTCGGGGCCGTTCCCCCACGCGCCGGATCGGATAGCCTACGTTGACCGTCCATGGCTCGACATCGCGGTTGACGAGGCTGCCCGCGCCGATGATAGCGCCTTCGCCGATCGTGACGTTAGGGTAGACGATCGCGTTGCTGCCGATGAATACGTCCCGCTCGAACACCGTCCTGCCGGTGACAATCTCTTGCTGTTCGGCGGGTACGCGCGAGATCATACGCCCGCCGTGGACGTAGGTGTGCGTGCCGGTCAGAATCCGGCAGCCGGCGGCCATCCCAACGTAGTCCCCGGTGATCAGCTCCCCGCCGCCGATAATCGAGACAAACGAGCAGACGTGATTGTACCGCCCGAACGTGATGCCTCCGCCGCCATAGACGAAGGCGAAATCGTCGATCTGGGTGCCCTCGCCAATTTCAATGACTTCTGGCTTGATCAGCTTGGCCATCTCATAGATGATCACGTTGTCGCCAACGTATTTGAGTTTGCTTCGGTCAGTCAGCAAGTCGAGTTCCTTTCCGGCTGAAATGATTCGACGCGCTTCTCAGATGGGCGCGATTATATGACGAATTACGCTGCCGATCCACTGTTGTGAGGGAAAAACTGTTCGGGTATTGTATTTTTTTCCAAAACAGTACTATAGTACTAGTGGAAAACTTGTAAAAATTTTTTACACTGAATGAAGTTTATTGTCGTATAATTTAGAAAGTGTGTAGTCGTGGGCGAGGGGTTGTGTGCCGCCCATCGACCGGGGAAGAAGACCCATGCCCGATGCGCAGAAATTGAAGAGCGAATTCGACCGGGCCAAGCGCGAACTGCTGCAGATGATGCTGTCCGGCGACGGCCGTTCTGAGGACGACGTTCAGGACGTGCTGGATCGCATGACGCGCGCGTTCAATGCGCTGCTGGTCTCGACGCTCGACGATTTCGCCGACGGACCCCAGGCATTCGTTCACACGGACGTGCCGGAATTACTGTGCGCCTATGCGGTCAACTACCAGAATGGCTGGGATGGTTCGGATTGGCGCGTCGTGCATGTTCACGGCAAGCCGGTCGAAAACACGGCCAATCCGCCCACGCTGCGCGCCTTTACCTGCCAGATGCTCGAGGATGGCTGGGAACTCGTCACCCCCCGCGAGTGCGAAGCGGTAACCCCTCGCGTGAGCGTGGTGGATGGGACGCCCGTCCACGAGCTGTATTTCCGCCGCCATCTGGCGCGGCCCGATCGCGACAGCCTGTGGGGCGCCACAGACATGGCCCAGTCCGGCCCGCGTCTGGACCACAGCGCCAACTGATCGACACCTCTCCTGGAATGGTGGAAAGCCGGCTCGTGCCGGCTTTTTTATTCCCCCTGGCTCCTGTCTCGTGGTAGGATAGGCCCCTGGCAACGGATTGCTGGTCTGGAGAATAGGATGCCTCTCATTCACGAACGTGCCTTTCGGGTGCGCCATTACGAGTGCGATGCCTACGGGCACGTCAATCACGCGAACTATCTCCGTTATATGCAAGAGGCGGCGCTCGATGCCTCGGCCGCTGCCGGCTACGACATCGACTGGTATGAGCGCCACCAGCGGCAGTGGCTCATCCGCGAGACGGCGATTACGTACCTCAAGCCGCTCACGTATGGCGATAGCGTGATCGTCAAGACCTGGGTGCAGGACTTCCACCGGGTCCGGTCGCGCCGCGCCTACGAGCTGCGCCACGCAGAGGGCGGGGCGGTCGTCGCACGGGCGTTCACCGATTGGGTGTACATGGACACGGCAGCCCTGCGCCCGGTCTCGGTGCCGGACGAGATGATCGGCGCGTTCTTCCCTGAGGGGCTGCCCGCAGCGCGATCCCGGCGCGAGCCGTTCGCCGCGCCGCCGGACCCGCCACCGGGCGTGTTCACGATGATCCGGCGCGTGGAGTGGCACGATCTGGACACGGCCCAACACGTGAACAACGCCAATTACATGGGGTATCTCGAGGAGTGCAGCGTCCAGGTGGCCGCGGCATTCGGCTGGCCGATGGCGCGCATGAAGGCCGAGGGATTCGGGGTGGTGGCGCGCGAGTACCACATCGAGCACAAACAGCCCGCTGTGCTGGACGACGAGCTGACGATCGCGACTTGGGTGTCGGACGTGAGGCGCTCGACCGCAGTGCGCCACTACACCATCACGCGCGTGGCTGACGGCGCGCTGATCGTTCGCGCCAACATGCAGTGGGTGTGGGTCGATCTGGCGACGGGGCGCCCGGTGCGCATACCGGACGCGTTCGCCGCCGATTTCGCGCCGAACATCGTCAGGGAAGCCGGGCCGCGCTGAACGCGGGCGCGTTAGGGGCCCAGCCTGTGCCCAAAGAAACGGCAGCCCACCGTGTGTCGAAGAGGGTGGGCTGCGCCGTTGATCGCGTCTGGCGTACGGTGGTTTCGGCGGTTACTTGTCTCGCGTGAGGGTGAAGCCGCTCATGAACTGCTTCTGGAGCAGGATGAACACGATCACCGGCGGCAGACTGACGATCACCGCGGCGAGCATCAACGGGCCGAAGCGCAGCGCGCCGCCGCCGAGTCGCAGCGTCCCGATGCCGGTCTGGATGGTTTGCATGTCCGGATCGGAGATGATCATGTTCGGCCACAGGTACATGTTCCAGGCGTAGATCGTCTGGACGACCGCCAGCGCTCCGATGGTGTTCCAGCTCATCGGCACCAGCACCCGGAACAGGAACTGCAGCGGGTTCGCCCCGTCGAGCTGGGCGGCTTCCGAGAGCTCCGCTGGGATGCTGGCGAAATGTTGTCTGAAGAGGAAGGTACCTGTAGCACTGGCTGTAAATGGCACGATCAGCGCCAGAAACGTGTTCTGCCACTCCAGATCGTTGATGAAGCGGAACAGGGCGATGATCAGCACTTCCGTGGGCATCATCAGCGTGATCAGCACGAACCCGAACACAATCCATTTGCCCGGAAACCGGAAGTAGACGAAAGCCAGGCCGCTGAGCAGCGAGAAGATCGTTTTGATGACAGTGATGCCGAGCGTCATGATGACGCTGTTGATCATGTACGTGTGCAAATGGCGCTCGTAGAACACCACGTCCCAGTTGTCCAGCAAGCCAGTGCCTGGTGTGAACTTGTACTGAAAGACTTCGGCGTTGGTTTGCGTGCTGACCAGCAGCGCGTAGAACAGCGGGAGGCCGGACAGGAAGCAGGCCAGTATCAGGAGGAGGTGCGCGTACCAGCGCTTGGGCAGCCACGAAAAACGTGGCCCGTGTCTGTTCGCGACGGCCGCCCGTGGGCGTATGGTTTCTTGTGAGGCGCTGGTCATGATCTCACACTCCGTAGGTAACCTGGCGCCCGCCAGTCCGGAACAGCACGAGGGTCAGGCCAATAACCATCATGAAAAGCACGATCGACTGCGCGGCAGCTTTGCCCATATCGTTGTTGTACACACCTAGCTGGATGACGCGGTACATCATGGTCGTGGTGGACTGGAGCGGGCCGCCGCCGGGCGTCAGGTAGTCGATGGTCGCGTACGTTTCGAAGAACGCGTAGGTCACATTGGTGACGACCAGGAAGAACGTCGTGGGCGACAGCAGCGGCCAGACGATATGCCAGAAGCGCCGGATGACCCCCGCGCCGTCGATGGCGCCTGCCTCGATCAGGTCCTTGGGCACGTTCTGCAGCCCGGCGATGTAGAACAGGATGTTAAATCCCATCGACTTCCACACGCTGGCGAGGATGATCGTCCAGGGGGCGACTTTCGGATCGTTGAGCCATCCCAGCTTGAACCCAAACCAGTTACCGGACAGGTAGTTGAACATCCCGCCCGACGGGTTGAACATCAGCAGGAAGATGATGCCCGCGACTGCCGGAGACATGGCATACGGCCAGACCAGCAGAATCCGGTAGATCGAGGCGCCCCTCAGCGGGAGATAGGCCATGGTGGCAATCAGCAGCGACAGGCCCATACTCAACACGACGATGAAGAACGATATGTACATCGTGCGCCCGACGATGTCCAGGTATTCCTGGTCTTGCACCAGCCGCGTGAAATTGTCGACGCAAACAAAGACTTCACGTCGGGCACCCAGCCGTGACAACATTGTGGATAGGCGCAGCGATTCCAATGATGGATAGTACAAAAACAACGCCAGGATGATTAGGGTCGGTGCTAGCAACGGCAGGGCAATCCACCAATGTTTGAATGTTCCCTGTGTGGGCTGTTCTGTCGTTGAAACCAGACCTTCTCCCCGCAGCAGCTTGTTCGCCAGCCAACTGAGTGGCGTGACCACAAGAGCGATACCCGCACCGACCATGACAAAGCCGAACGTCGCGTCAATCGATTCACGCTCGGCTTCGAAGGTGCAATAATCTAGCGGAATCATAAACAGCGCCGAACCAAACCCACCGGCGACCGCACCGAGAGCCACCCCCAGCAGCGCCCGTCCTCCCGCGCGCTGGAACACATACCCCAGTACGGCTGCTCCAATTGCGGCGCCGGCCAACAGCAAGATCACTGGAGAGATGATCATAATGGCATCTTTCTACTTCAAAAGGAATATCCATCGGAGAGGCGACGCACGCGCCGCCCCTCGACAAACTGTGCTGGATGCGTCGGGTTACGGCGCGTTCAGCAGATTGTACTCTTCGATGATCGTGTTCGATGCTTCTGCCGCAGCCGCGAGTATCGCCGCCGGATCTTCGTCGGTCAGCAGCACCCGGTCGATCGCGGCGGTGACCTCATTGCGGACCGCTGGGAATGGCCCAAGGAGGGCACCCGCAGTTGCCACTACATTCTGGCTTTCAGAAAGCTGCTGTGCCGCCACTGTCTGGTTCGGGTATTCTTCGAAGTAGCCCTCGGCCTCGAGCATCTCGTTCGAGCTGTTGCGGATGGCGATGTAACCAGTGATCTGATGCCATGCAGCGGCGTTCTCGGTGTTGTTGAGGTATAGCAGGAAGGTCAGCGCGCCGTCTTCGACCTCAGGCTCGAGGCCATCGACCAGCCACAGCGACCCACCGCCGAGCAGGCTACCCGTCCAGCCCGTGTCGTCATTGTACGGCAGGAACGAGGCGACGGTCTCGAAGCCGCCATCTACACCCATCTGGGTGTAGAGGGTGGTGTCCGAACTGCTGTATGCCGCCATGGCGACCTGCTGGGTCGAGTAAGCCTGGTCAACGGTCGACCAGGAATCGCCGCCCTGCGCGCCGCTGTAGTACAGGTAGCCCTTACCAGCCAGATCATCCAGCCATTGCAGGATAGCAAGGCCCGCTTCGTTGTTCCAGGCGACCTCGGTTGCGAGGCCGGCACGCCCATTCTCGTTGTTGACGAACAGCGCATTTTGGTGGGCCAGCCACTGCTCGAAGAACCAACCATAGTTGGGGAAGGTAAAGCAGTATTCGGGGGCGTCGTCAAGCGCCATTACCGCTTCGCAGACCGCTTCGACCTCATCCCACGTCGCTGGCGGTGCATCGAAGCCCGCAGCATTCAAGAATTTCATGTTCGAGAACATGATCGCTGAGGAAGTATTCCAGGGCATCGAGGTGAACTCACCGTCGAGCGTGTAGTAGGCAGGGACAACAGGAATGAAGTCATCCATGTCGACCTGGATACCATTGATTTCAGTGCGGTCGCCTAACGCAGCAGCGATCGACTTGAACAAGCCACTGTCGCGGGCGGACTGTGTGCTTACCTCATTGAAGTGAACGATGGCGGGCAGTTGACCCTGCTCAGCAGCGACGGCCACCTGGGTGAAGAGGGTCTCGTAGCTGTAACCGCCAGTGACGTTGACTTCAAACTGCGGGTATAGTTCGCCAAACTCTGCCGCGACATCCTGTGTCCAGTCCAGCCGGTAGTCAGAGAAAGCGATCCAGACGTCGATCTTGGTTTTGTCCTGCGCACTGGTGGAGGACATCGGGACCGCCAGCGCCAGCATCATGACAAGCACGATAGACACGAGAACGAGTTTTTTCATCTTTAGCCTCTCTTATGAAAATAAGCCGGTTGCGTGTTACCTCCGGGACAGTGCCGCCTCAAGAGGTGGGGCGACAATAGCCTCGAATGGTAAAGACGCGCCAAAACGTATGTTAAGGGAATCCGATGAAATCGCTAAGCTTTGTTAACCGGTTACCCCGACGCTGCCTCCTCCTTTCGGCTCGTTGGATAGGAGTTCAAACAACGACAGCGGATAGCCTCAGCGTTCGATGTGAGGTCGTCGATGTGGAAGTCCGTCACACCATGCCGTCATTGTATGACAAAAAACGTTATGGTGCCAACATGGATCAACAGGATTCATGTGTGCAAACAAACATACACACGCACCCCGCTAGAAATAGTTCACCGTGATCCCGCCATCGACCACCAGGCTGATGCCGTTCACCCAGGTCGCTTCGTCCGACGCCAGGTATAGGGCCGCGTAAGCGACGTCGGGCGGCTGGCCGAAACGCCCCATCGGGATGCGCCGCAGCCGCAGCATCTTGGCCTCTTCTGTCGCGAACAGCGTTTCCATCAGCGGGGTGATGATCGGGCCAGGACAGATCGCATTGGATCGCACGCCCTTGGGGCCAAACTGCACGGCCAGCGATTGGGTGAGAGCGATCACCGCGCCCTTGCTCGACGTGTACGCGTCTTGCGGAACCGAACAGCCGACCAGCGCCACAAACGAGGCCACATTCACGACCGCGCCGCCGCCCGCCTCGATGATGCGCGGGATGCCGTACTTGCAGCACAGCGCCACACCCTGCAGATTCACATCCAGGATGTGCCGCCACACGTCCGGGTCCATGGTCGTGACCGACACATCTTCGTCCGGCATGATTCCCGCGTTGTTGTACAGGGTGTCGAGCTTGCCGAACCGGTCCACGCCCGCCCTGATCGTCCTCTCGACATCGGCCTCGGCGGCCACATCGCCCCGGATAGCGATGGCCTCGCCGCCGGCCTGGGCCACCAGGTGGGCTGTCTCCTCAACCGTCTCCGCGACGTAGTCGTTGAGAACCAGCCGCGCGCCCTCTTTGGCAAACAGCAGCGCGACTTCGCGCCCCATGCCGCTGCCGGCGCCGGTAATGAGAACCACTTTGTTTTCCAGTCGCATCAGAATGCCCTCCAAAAAAGTCAGATACGCTCAAAATACCGCTGGCGCTCCCAGCAGGTGACGGTGGCCTCGAAGGCCTGCTGCTCGGTGCGCGCAAAGTGCAGGTAGTGCTCGACGACGGCGTCGCCAAATGCCCGGCGCGCCAGGTCGCTGTGCTCGAATGCGGCGATCGCTTCGGGCAGCGATCGGGGGATATGGGGGATGGTTCCGTCGCTGTACGCATCCCCGCTGAAGGCGGGCGGCGGCTCGATCTGGTGCTCGATGCCGTCGAGCGCCGCCGCCAGCAGCGCGGCCAGCGCGAGATATGGGTTGGCGTCGGCGCCGGGTATGCGGCATTCGATGCGCAGCGCCGGCCCGTGCCCCACCACGCGGAAGCCCGTCGTGCGATTGTCGTAGCCCCACGCCAGGGCGGTTGGCGCGAAGGATGCCGCCTGAAAGCGTTTGTACGAGTTGACGGTGGGCGCGAAGAACAGCGCCAGCTCGCGTCCGCGGGCCAGCATCCCGCCCAGCGCCCAGCGGAAGACGTCCGACTCGGCGCCTGGGGCGTCCGCTGTCGTCGAGGCACCCGGCGTGAAGTGGCTGCGCCCTCCGGCCTCGTCCCACAGGCTGAAATGCACGTGCATGCTGCTGCCTGCGTGCGCCTCGTGCCATTTCGCCATAAATGTCACGCCAAGCCCCTGCTGGAACGCGATCTCCTTAGCGGCCTGCTTGAAGATGGTAGTACGGTCGGCCATCACGTCCAGATCGGCGTAACGGATGTTGATCTCCGCCTGGCCCGCGCCCCACTCGCCCTTGCTGAACTCAACCGGGATGCCCGACTGACCCAGGTGAGACCGGATAGCCGCCAGCAGCGGCTCCGTTTTCGTGCCCTGGAATAGGTGATAGTCTTCGATGTAGGAGCCGAAGGTGCGCAGGTCGTGATAGTGTTTGTCGCGCGCGGCCTCGTAGCTGTCGCTGAAGACGAAGAACTCCAGCTCACAGGCGCCCTTGGCGCGCAGACCTGCCGCGCGCGCTCGCTCGATCTGGTGCCGTAGCACCGAGCGCGGCACGATCTCGACCGGCGCGCCGGAGGCCTCGCTCCGGATGTCGCACAGCACCAACGCCGACCGGTCCAACCAGGACGCGCGGCGCAGCGTGGACCAGTCGATGTCCCCCCAGGCGTCCTTGTAGCCCCGGTCCCACCCGGTGAACTGGTAGCCCGGCACCGGGTTCATCTCCATGTCGCACGCCAGCAGGTAATCGCAGAAGTGCAGGCCGCGGTCGGCAGCCTCGAGAAAGTAGCCCGCATCGTAGCGCTTGCCGAGCAGCCGCCCGTACATATCCGGGAAGGCGACCAGCACCGTGCCGATCTCGCCCGCCTCGACCAGCGCCGCTAGCGTGTCGCGGTCCAACATGCCGCGCGGTTGGGCGGTCACGTCACACGCTCTCCGCCAGGCGGGCCGCTTCCAACTCGTCCGCTACCCAGCCGATCCCAAGTTCTTCGAGCTTGCCGCGCTCGGGCATCCCGGTGGCGACGTCCCAGCCCGCCATCGCGTAATAGATGTCTTTGGCGCGCTCGACTTCTTCGACGGTCACGAACAGGCCATCGCTCTTGCCGCCGGTCAGCGGTCTGGTCAGCTTCTTTGGGATGGTGTCCTGGTCGCGCCCGTACCCCTCGCGCGCGTTGAAGGCGCGCAGCATATTCAAACGGCGCTCGCCCAGCTTCTGCAGCTCGAACAGCGTCACGGGCCAGCCCGTAACGGCGCGTAGCAGGTCGGTGAGCTGGCTCATGCTGAAAAGCTGCCAGTCCGGCCCGTAGACGAACTGGCACACGCTGAGCGTGTCCAGCAGGCTGTACGAGCACTGGGTATAGAACGCGTAGCGGACCTTCTCGGCGTTGAGCACGGTCGCCGGCTGCGGATCGATCAGGCCCAGCTCGGCGATGCGCGCGTTGTATTCGGTGTAGCTGCCGTCGTGCTCGCTGGACATGTGATCGGCACCGAATGGGTTCACGGCGTAGATCAGGGCCAGGCTGCGCTTGACCTGCGGCATGTGAGCGGGCATCTCGGTGCCCTTGACCGTCAGCAGCAGGTCTTCCGCCGCTGGCCCGAAGCGGCGGGCGGCGCGCGCCGAGCCGTCGGCGAGCACGTCTCCGAAGCCCTCGCGCCGGACGATCAGCTCGACCATCTGGACCATCGCGGCAGCGTTCCCGAAGTTGAGCGCGACGCCGCCCGTATCCTCGAGCGTGATGATGCCGTGCTCGAAGCAGTCCATCGCCCAGGCAATCGTCGCCCCGCACGCGATGGTGTCCATCCCGTACTGGTTGCAGAGCTGGTTGGCGTAGGCCACCGCCGCCAGGTCGGTGATGCCGCAGTAGGAGCCGAAGGTGGCGAGCGTCTCATACTCCGGGCCGCCATAGACCGGGTCCACACGATACGGGCCTTCCGTGACCTCGACCACGCGCTTGCAGCGCACCACGCAGGAATAGCACGTGTCGTTCTCCTTGAGAATCGTGTCGCGCATGGTCTGGCCGCTGATGCTGTCGTGCGCGTCGAATGCGCCGCTGTTGTAGTTGTAGGTGGGCAGCCCGCCGCGGTTGTGCTGCGTCCGGACCAGGGCGGTGGTGCCCAGCAGCGTCATGCTGCCCATGTCGTCCGGCGCGTGCTCCGCGCCCCAGCGGGTGAGGGCCATGACGGCGTCTTTGTCCGCCAGGGCAGGCCGCTGCTTGCCCCGCACGACCACCGCCTTGAGGTTCTTGCTCGCCATGACCGCGCCCATGCCGGTGCGCCCATTGGCCCGGTTGGACATGTTGATCATCGCGGCGAAGAGCACGCCGTTTTCCCCCGCGGGACCGCACTGCAGCACCTCGACACGCTTGTCGCCGAGCTCGTTTTCGAGGGCGGTCTGGACATCGTTGGTGGTACGTCCCCAGAGGTGCCGGGCGTCGCGCAGCTCAGCCTCGCCGTCGTGAATCCACAGGTAGACCGGCGTCTCGGCGCGCCCCCAAATGACCACGCCGTCGAAGCCGGTGAATTTGAACTCCGCGGGCCAGAACCCGCCGCACTGCGAATCGCCCACCATGCCATTCAGCGGCGAGCGCGTGGTAGCGGTCATGCGGCTCTGGCCGGAAATCGGCACGCCCGTCAGCGGACTGACCATCAGAGCCAGCGTGTTCTCCGGCGCCAGGGGATCAGTGCCGGGCGGCGTATTCTTGAGCAGGTAATACAGCCCCATGGCGCTGCCGCCCATATAGCGCCGGTAGAAACGCTCATCCGGCTCTTCGACGGTGATGCTGCCAGTGGTGAGATTGACGTGTAACACTCTTCCGTGATAACCGAAGGGCATCGGGGCGTCCTTTCTGAGCGATTCTGAACACAAACTAGCATCTTTTCTTTGTTCAGATTAGCATAAAGCAACATTTCGATTCACGAAAGGGAAGCCTGAATGGTTAGCGACCTGAAGATCGCCATTTTGAACGGTTACCCCAAGACCAGCCGCGAGCGCTTTGACGCGGCCAATGTGGGGCATCCGCATGACATGTACGCTGATTTTCTGCGGCGCTACGTTCCCTCGGTGACGCTGGACGTGCTGTTCATCGCCGACCTGGGGACGACGCTGCCTTCCGGCGCCAGCCTGACGTCGTATGATGCGTACGTCTGGACCGGCTCGGACCTGACCATCTATCATGGCGACGACGAACGCGTGACCCGCCAGATCGAGCTGTCGCGGGCGATTTTCGAGGCGGGTGTGCCGTGCTATGGAAGCTGCTGGGGCGTCCAAATGGCGGCGGTGGCCGCCGGGGGCGAGGTCCGCAAAAACCCACGCGGGCGCGAATGGAGCATCGCCCGCCGCATCCGCCGCACGGACGCCGGGCGCGAGTCGCTGCTGCTGCGCGGCAAGCCGGATGTCTACGATGGATTTATCATGCACCTGGACGAGGTCGTCACGCTGCCCCCGGGCGCGACGCTGCTGGCGGTGAACGACCATACTCACGTGCAGGCGATTGAGGTCAAACATAAAAAGGGCACCTTCTGGGCGACCCAGTACCATCCGGAATATAACTTCTATGAGATGGCCCGCTTGATCCAGGCACGCGCTGAACCGCTGGTGAAAGAAGGCTTCTTTGAAGATGTGGGCGCGGTCCAGATGTATGCTGATGACATGTTCGCGCTGGCCGCCCATCCCGACGATCCTGCCCTGCGCGAGAAATTCTCGGTGGGCGCTGACATCGTCGATCCGGAGATCCGTGAAGCCGAGCTGCGCAACTGGATCGACTTCCTGGTGCTGCCGTCGCTGCGGCGCTAGCGCGTTTGTGCGTATTCTAACACAAATCAACACTCGCAGTAAACATATTTTGTTGGCATTATAACATACTTTGGAAGATGCTCATGAAAGCAGTCGAACGCCAAAACCAGATTCTCCAGATCATCGCGGAGAACGGCGCCGTCACGGTGGCGGACTTGAGCCGGCAGTTCGAAGTATCCGATATGACCATCCGGCGCGATCTCTCGGCGTTGGAGCGGGCCAGCCTGCTGCGCCGCATCCACGGTGGGGCGGTCAGCGCGCGCGGGCGCAGCTACGAGCCGCCGGTCCTGAGCCGGGTGCAGGAGTCACGCTCGGCCAAGCAGGCGATAGGCGCCTTCGCGGCCACGCTGGTCCACGAGGGCGACAGCATCGCGCTGGATATTGGCACGACGACGCTCGAGCTGGCGCATAACTTGGCCCGGCTGCATGATATCACGGTGCTGACCAACTGCCTGCCCATCGCCAATATCCTGACCGATCAGCCCGGCATCCGGCTGATGCTTTCCGGCGGGATCGTGCGGCCCGGCGAGCACTCGCTGATCGGGCCGGTCGCCGAATACACC
>JAXGOS010000032.1:0-40352 GCA_040767355.1 Aggregatilineaceae bacterium
AATTCGTATGGATACAGATACTGCGGGTTGGCCGGTAGCAGAACGGGCAGTTGGGCGGGATCGAGCTGGCCGGTCTGCAGATCGGCGGCTGGCCCGGCGGCGTCCGGCTCGAGGGGCGTCCCGGTCTCGTCGTCCAGGGCAAACGACCGGATCGCGCCCTGGACGGTTTCTCCGTACTCCTCCCAGCCCAGGGGGCTCGCGCCGCCGGTCAGCACCACGATCCGGTCCTGGTCGGGCAGGGCAAAGCCGCCCGTATAGAGGACTTCGTCCCGGCCCTCCTCCTGCAGAAATCCGGCGGTCAGCGCGTTGGACTGCTCGACGAGCGGGAAACCCAGCGCAGTGATCACCTGGGCAGGGGTGGCTTTCGCCGTGAGTCCCAGCGACTCCAGGCTGACCTGATAGCCGAAAGCCATCAGGCTGATGTAAACCAGCGCGTCGCCGGGCGTATCCGGCGCGAAGGCCGCCGCGACCATATCGGGCACGCTGCCCACGATCACCTCGGTCGCCTCTTCGACGAGGGCCGCGTCGATCTGCCGGACCAGCGCGATCAGGGCTTCCTCGTTCTCGCTCTCGGACAACGTCTCGTCATAGGTCCAGGCCAGCCAGTCAACGGGCGCGGTGAACACAAATGGGCCGAATTGGATATCCTGCGAGGTGGGTTTGGGCGTCTGCCAGGATGGCCAGACGCTCGTCGGTGACATGGGCGCGGCCCAGGCGGCCAGCGGGCCGGACAACCCCAGCACGGTGACGATCACACAGACAATGAGACGTGACAGGTATTTCATGCCATTTCCCCCCAAGGTGACTCGCGCGCGATTACTCAGTATAGACCCAAATACGCGCCGCGAAAGCCGCCTGGCCGGCGACTCTCGCCCGGTGCGGACCAGTCGTCCGGACCAACACAAGGACGCACGTGGACCGTCACTGTTGCCTCCTGACCCGGCTGGTAGTCGAGGCGCATGCCGTCCCCCGTGGTGGGCTGCTCCCCTATGCCATCTGCACGGCGCGTCCAACACACGCTTGACCCACCTAGAGCCATGCGTTATACTTACCGCTCGTCAAAATCGCAAGTGTTTACACTGTCGCCAAAAGCCAGCGTATTGCACGAAACCGCGCCCTCGCGCGCGTTTTTTGAAAGAGGGATCGAGATGCCAAAACGTACCTACCAGCCCAAGAAGCGCCGTCGTGTTCGCGTGCACGGGTTCCGCCAGCGCATGCAGACCAAAGATGGCCGCCGCGTGCTGAAGGCGCGCCGCGCCAAGGGCCGCAAGCTTCTGACGGTCAGGATGAACAATCACGTCAAGAAGGTCAACTGGAAGAGCTAGCTTGCCTCGGCGAGCGTGCGGCGATGCAGCGGCACCTGCGACTCCGCCGGAAGGACGATTTTGCACACCTGCGGCAGACGGGACGTGCGTGGCGCCACCCATTCTTCATGTTGAGCGTGGCGCCCAACACCCTGACTCACAACCGTTATGGGTTCGTCACCGGACGGCATCTGGGCAACGCCGTCACCCGCAACCGGGTCCGGCGCCGGCTGCGGGCCGTGGTGCAAGACGTCCATCCCCATGTGCGGCCCGGGCACGACATCGCGCTCATCGCGCGGGGTCCGGTAGCTGGCCAGCCCTATACGAGCATTCGCGAGGCCATGATCACGCTGCTGCAACGCGCCGATCTGTGGGAGGTTTCTCCGGGAGACACATCACCATGAAAGCCATTGGGTTGGCCCTGATCCGGCTCTACCAGCTCACCTTCTCGCGCATTCTGCCTCCCAGCTGCCGTTACGACCCCAGTTGCTCGCATTACACCTACCAGGCCATCGAAAAACACGGGCTGATCCGCGGCGGGTGGTTGGGGATGCAGCGCATCGCGCGCTGCCATCCTCTCGGCCCCGGTGGTCACGATCCCGTCCCGTAAACGCAGTCAGAGAAATCGAAGGAGCCAAGTTGAGCACATCTCGTCTAGTATCGGCACCGCGGCGCGCGGTTATCGGCCTGTTCCTGGTCGGGTCGCTGTTCCTGGCGGCCTGCGGCGGCGTCACCGGCGACAGTTGGGCGGGCCTCGCGCGCGACCCCGACGGGAATGCCATCTACGTGGCCTACAGCGATCGGGTGGTGGCTCTCAACCCGACCAGTGGCGCCGTTCAGTGGGAATATAAGTACGAGGGCGCCAAGTTCTACGCCGTCCCGGCCATCGATGACGGCATGCTCTACATCGGCGATTACTCGGGACGCCTGCATTCCCTCAACCTGCAAGACGGCTCCCGCAACTGGCTGTATGAGCCTGAAAAAGAAAACGTCATCGGCCCGATCTCGCTGACCGCCGACGATCGCGTGATCAGCGGCGTGGCGTTCAACGATGACAAAGTCTTCTTTGGCCTCGGCAGCCAGAACGTGATGGCTGTCTCGCGCGAGACGGCCCAGGAGCTGTGGACCTTCAAGACGGGCCACGGCGTGTGGGCGGCCCCGCTCTACGTACACGCCCGCGAAGGTGACGAAAACGGCCGCGATACCCTGTACGCCGTGTCGCTGGACCACCACCTGTACGCCATCGATCCGGACACCGGCCACGAGCTGTGGAAGAAAAATCTGGGTGGTGCGGCGCCCGGCAATATGGTTTATGATGAGCAGTTGAACCGGCTCTATATCGGCACGCTCACGTCGGAGCTGCTCGCTATCGACCTGGATCAGCGCGCCATCCTCGACCGCTACGACACCGAAGGATGGCTGTGGGGCAGCCCGGCCCTCGAAGTGCAGGAAGACGGCACCGAGATCCTGTACCTTGGCGATCTCAAGGGTTACCTGTATGCTGTAGAGGTCACTGAGGGCGGGTTCAGCCAGCGTTGGAAGATGAAGGTGGCCGAAGACGCAATCCGGGCCACGCCGCTCCTGACGGACGGGAAAGTGATCGTCGGCTCGAAAGACAAGAAGGTCTATGCCGTCTCGAAAGAAGATGGCTCGTCGGAGTGGAACGATTCGACGAAGGGCGAGGCTTTGACTGAACTGGTGCTGGTTCCTGGCTCGGACAGCGAGCAGAACGGCGGCGTTGTCGTCCTGGGCACATCGGAATCAGAGGAGCGCATTGTTGCCTACAATGTCGAAACGGGCGAAGTGGACTGGCGGTACTCCGACTGATGCCGAGTCCAATCCACCACCTGGCCGAGAAGTAAGAGGCGCTACATCATGCTAGATATCATCGTCAATCCTTTCATCACCATCCTGCTGTTCCTGTACCAGATTCTGGGCGGGAACGTGGTGCTGGCGATCATCGTCTTCACGATCCTGGTGCGCCTGGCGACCTACCCGCTCACCATGAAGCAGCAGCGTTCGACCAAGGCGATGCAGGAAATCCAGCCCGAGATGAAGAAGCTCCAGGAAAAATACAAGAATGACCGCGAGCGCCTGGCCGCCGCCCAAATGGAGCTTTACCGCGAATATGGCGTCAATCCGCTGGCGGGCTGCCTGCCGCTGTTGATCCAGTTCCCGATCCTGATCGGCCTGTACCGCGCGATCGTCGCCACGCTGGCCGCTACGCCGCTCCAACTGCTCGATCTGTCGGGTCGCCTGTGGATCGATGACCTGTCCAGCGCGGTGCCGATGGACAGCCGCTTCCTGTGGCTCAACCTGGCGACGCCCGATCCGCTGTATATCCTGCCTATCCTGGTCGTGGTGACAACCTGGCTGCAGCAGAAACTGCTAACGCCGGCCACGGCATCCAGCTCGAGCGGCGACAAGTCTACCGACCAGGCCGCGGCAATGAGCCGCCAGATGATGATGATCATGCCGATCATGTTCGGCTTCTTCTCGCTGTCGTTTGCCTCGGGCCTGTCCATTTACTTCATCGTGTCCAACATCATCGGCATCGGCCAGTACGCCATGATGGGCAAGATCGACCTGAAGCAGACACTCGGCCTCAAAAAGGGCGAGGAACCGGCCCCGGTTCCGGTCTCCAAACGGGCCGCCAAAGCCAAAGCCCGCGCCGAAGCCGAAGAAACTGACCTGGAACCGGCCAGCGCATCCGTTGCGGCCTCGGAACCAGCGCGCCCCAAACGGGACAAATCGCCCGACATGGCGCCCGTCAAAGGCAAGCGTTCCGGCGTCTACGACAGTCGTGCCCAACGTGCCAAGGCTAAGAGATAATGCGTAACGCCAAGAGGGGATCACTATGAGTGAAACACGGTCGGTCGAAACCAGCGCAACCGACATCGAGACAGCGATTGAACAGGGTCTCAAGGAGCTCGGCGTCGCGCGGGAAAGCGTCATCGTAGAAATTTTGGAGGAGCCCAGCCGCGGCCTGCTCGGCCTCGGCGCGCGTCCGGCTCGCATCCGCCTGACGACCGCCGCACCCGCACGCCCCGCCCCCGCCCCAGAGCCCGCGCCCGCGCCGGCAAAACCAGCCCAGTCCAAACCGAAACCCGCTCCCGAGCCGCCGCGTGCCGCCAGCCAGTCCGAAGATGAGGCTGAGGACGACGCCGAGGAAGAAGAGGACATCGATCTCCCGGCTGCGGTGAGCGAGAGCGACATGGACGACGACGCGCGCGTGGGGCTGGCGACGCTCGAAGAACTGCTCGCCAAGATGCAGATCGAGGCGGAGGTGGCCGTGTATCGCGCGCCGGAAGCGGCGGACGAGGACACGCCCTGGGTGCTCCAGATTCGCGGGCGCGATCTCGGTGTGCTGATCGGGCGGCGCGGCGAAACGCTGGCGTCGCTGCAGTACATCACCCGGCTGATCGCCAGCCGCGACCTTCAGCGCCGCGCCAACATCGTGCTCGACGTGGAGGGGTACAAATCGCGCCGCGAGCAAATGCTGCGCCGCCTGGCCAACCGCATGGCCGACCAGGCCATCCAGTTGGGCCGGACAGTGTCGCTGGAACCCATGCCGCCTTACGAGCGCCGCATCGTTCACCTGACCTTGCGCGACAACCCTCAGGTTTCAACCGAGAGCGTGGGTGAAGGTGAGCACCGCAAAGTCACCATCATCCCGCGCCGCCGCTAGGCCGCCGGTGCTCGTGTGACCCGTATGCCGCGCCACCCTGGCCGCGGCATTTTCCATTCTTGTGAGGCCATGGCTGACCTGACCCAATACACGATTCCCGATTATCTGTTGATCGGTCACATTGCCCACGATGTGACCCCCGAGGGGCCGCGCCTGGGCGGCACCGTATCCTATGCGGCCCATACGGCGATCGCGTTCGGGCTGCGCGTCGCCATCCTGACCAGCGCCGCCGCGGACGAGCCGCTGCTCGCCGACCTGCCAGCCGAGGCGCAGGTCCTCAGCATCCCCGCCGAACACACCACCACTTTCGAAAACCTGTATCACGGCTGGACGCGCACCCAGTATATGTATCACCGCGCTGCCACGCTGCATCCGGAACACCTGCCGCCCGCCTGGACGCAGGCCCGGCTGGTCCATCTGGGGCCTCTCGCCTACGAAGTCGATCCGGCCATGATGGGGGTCTTCGGCGATAGCCCGATCTGCGTCACACCCCAGGGCTGGATGCGCCACCGCGCGCCGGACGGCCTGATCTCGTCGATCCCATGGGATGGCGCGGAGCAGGTGCTGCCGCGCGCCACGCTGACCGTGCTCAGCCGGGAAGATATCGACCACGATCCCGGCCTGGAACACGTTTTCGCGCAGCTTGCGCCGCTGATGGTCATGACGCGCGCCGAGTTGGGCGGGACACTGTACCAGAACGGCGTCGCGCGGGACTTTCCGGCCCAGCCCGCCGACCTCGTCGATCCGACTGGCGCGGGCGACATTTTCGCCACCACGCTGCACATTGCGCTCGACCGGCTGGGCGATCTCGACCGGGCGATCCTCGTCGCTACCCGCATCGCGGCCATCTCGGTCACTCGCGCCGGGTTAGCGAGCGCGCCCACCCCTGAAGAAGTCGAGCAGGCGTGGGAGTTGTACGCCAGTTAGTCATCCGTTTTCGCAGTGAGCCAACGGTGCCGGTATAGGGAGGACCAACCTGCGCGATGATCGACCGGATTCTGTTGAACGCACGTATCTACACGCTCAACCCTGCCCAGCCCCAGGCAGCCGCGCTCGCCCTGTGCCGTGACCGGATCGTGGCTGTGGGCGACAACGACACGATCCGCGGCCTGGTTGGCCCATGCACCCACGCCGACGATCTCGGCGGACGCCCGGTGATCCCCGGCCTGACCGACGCGCACATTCACTGGGAAGGCGTCGCCCGCAGCCTGAACAACATCGACGTGTTCGAGGTGCCCAGCAAAGAAGAAGCCCTGCGCCGCGTGGCGGCGCGCGCCCGCAAGACTCAGCCAGGCGATTGGCTGGTTGGGCGCGGGTGGTCGCAGGCCTATTGGGCCGATCACGACACCTTCCCCACCGCCGCCGATCTGGACAGCGTCGCGCCGGACAACCCGGTATACCTGGGCGCTAAGAGCGGCCACGCCGCCTGGGTGAACAGCGCCGCGCTGCGCGCCGCCGGCATCACCGACACGACGCCCAACCCGCCCGGCGGCAGCATCCTGCGCGACGCCGGGGGCCGCGCCACCGGCATCCTGCTGGAAGCCCCGGCGATGAATCTCGTCTACACCCTGATCCCGGAGCCAACGCCCGAACAGGTCGCCGGCTGGATGGGCGCCGCCCAACAGCTCGCCTGGCAGGCCGGGCTGACCGCCATCCACGACTACGACGATCAGAGCTGCCTGGTGGCCCTGCAAATCCTGCGCGAGCGCGGCGAGCTGGGACTGCGCGTGGTGAAGAATATCAACGACCCGTTCATCGAGCACGCCCACGCGCTGGGCCTGCGCTGGGGATTCGGCGACACCTGGCTGCGCATCGGCGGGCTGAAGATCTACGCGGACGGCGCGCTGGGTCCGCGCACCGCGCTGATGATCGAGCCGTACGAAAACGAGCCGGACAACACCGGCATCGCCGTCACCGATAAGGAAGAGATGTTCGAGCTGGTCAGCCGCGCCAGCGCCGCCGGGCTGCCCTCGACGATTCACGCCATTGGCGACCGAGCCGTGCACGACGTGCTCGACGTCTACGAGCAGGTGCGCCGCGAAGAAGCCGCGCGCGGCGTCCCGCCGCAGACGCTCCGCCACCGCATCGAGCACGTCCAGCTCATCCACCCCGACGATATCCACCGCCTGGCGGAGCTGAGCGTCATCGCCTCGATGCAGCCGATTCACGCGACCTCGGACTATGAAATGGCGGAATGGTATTGGGGCGAGCGCGCCCGGTGGAGCTACAACTGGCACGCCCAGCTCGACGCGGGCGCCGTGCTGGCCTTCGGATCGGACGCGCCGGTGGAACCATTCGAGCCGGCGAAGGGCATCTACGCCGCGGTGACGCGCCGCCGCCCGGACGGGTCGCCCGGCCCGGAGGGCTGGTACCCGGAAGGCCGGCTGGACATGGATACCGCGCTGCGCGCCTTCACTCAGGGGCCGGCCTATGCTGCCGGGATGGAGCACGATCTCGGCATGATCGCGCCGGGCTTCCTGGCCGATCTCGTCGTGCTCGACCGCGACCTGTTCGCCATCGAGCCGGACGAAATCCTGGGGACTCGCGCCCTGGGCACGATGGTCGGCGGCGAGTGGAAGCACCGCCTCTTCGATTAGCTCACCGTGGAATCTGGCCGGGGCGCTCCGCGCGGGCGCCCCGGCGCGTCAATTCAACCGGATGTCGATCCAGTTGGTCTGGCCCGCCTTCACGAACACCCAATCGTCAAACCGCTTCACCCCACGGGTACGCACGATGATCTGGTAATCCCCTTCGGGCAGGTCACCGTAGGTGAAGTTCTCGTTGTAATACGGATCGGGGTTCACGTGGTCGTCGGCGTAGGAGAAGGTATAGCGGTCCGGCCCTGACTTCGAGAGGATGGTGATCATCGCGTCGTAGACCGGCTGGCCCCGCCGGTCCACCAGCCGCCCGGCCAGCGTGCCGTAGGTCGGCCACGGGTCGAGCCACAGGTCCGGGTTATAGGTGCTATCGTAGTCGTAGGGATCGTCCAACCGGACCTCGAGGTGCAGGTGCGAGCCGAGCGCCACGCCGGTCGCGCCGACCTCGCCGATCTTCTCGCCCTGGTCGACGAACTGCCCGGTCTCTACGTCCACCTGCGACATGTGTCCGTAGAGCGTGTACAGCATGGCGCCGTTGGGCGCGCGCAGCTCGTGTTCGAGCACGACCAGGTTGCCGTAAAAGTCGTTGCGCGGCCCGAACTGCTCCTCCTTATCGCTGCCCGCATACAGCACCCACCCGCTCGCCACCGCCAGGATATCGGTGCCCAGCGTGTTCTGGATGTCCACGCCGTGGTGCACCTGCAGCCCGCCGCCGCCCGTGGTCCCATAGGGATAGCTGCGCGACATGTAATCGTGCACCCGGTTGCTGGGATCGCGCGGGAACGGCCGCTGCAGCCAGTAGTGGTCGAGGATCTCGCCGCTCGTGGGGTCGTATTTGGCGATGGCGGTCGGCAGCACGGCCTGCGACACCGTCTCAGCCGAGCGCGGTGTATTGGTCGGCAGCGGCGTCGACGTCGCGGGCGGCACCGTTGGCGCGGGCGTCTCGCTGGGGAGCGGCGTCACCGACGGGGTGACGGTGAGGGTCGGCGGCGGAACGGGCGTCGCCGTGGGGACGCTCGTCGCGATCTGCTGCATGGCGAGCAGCGTCGACAGCTCGTCCTCGGTCGGGCTGGGCGGCAGGGGCGTTGCCTGGGGCGCGGACTCGCTGCACGCGGCTAAGATGAACACGACCAGTACCAGGCTTACCCAACGAATCCGTTTCAATCCACCACCCTCAACAGTCAACTGCTCGTCGTCTAGGATGCAATTCCCGCGCGCTCTTCCGCGGCGGCGATCACAGCGTCGCGCACTCCCCGCGCCTGCTCGACCAGGACCGCGGCGTCGTGCCGGTAGCGGGCGGCGAGATCGGGATCGGCCAGGCTGGCTGCGTTGACGCGGACGTTGAGCGCCGCTCCTTCGACTGCCGCCAGGCCCATCAGCGCCCCGACCGCGCCATCGCTGGCCGCGTTCACGTTGCCCTGCCGCGCGACCTGTTCCGCCAGCCGCATCGCTTCCAGCGCCAGCCGCGCCACGTTCAGCGGCACATCCGCCGCGTGGATCAGGCTGTTCTGAATCGCGTCGTCGCGCTCGGGGGATTCCTTGGGCAGCCGGTACGCGCCCATGACCTCCTCGAACGCCTCGACATCCTCCTCGATGGCCGCCAGCAGTTGGCGCCGCAGGTCCGCCGCCGCCGCCGCGACGGCGCTCATCGTCTCTTCGACCTCGGCGTATTTTTTCTTGCCGACGGTCAGCCGGGCCACCATCTCAGCCAGCGCCGCGCTCAGGCCGCCAGCCAGCGCCGCCACCGCCCCGCCGCCCGGCGTGGGCGAGCCATCGGCCACCGCCGCCGCGAACTGCGCCGGAGTCGGCAGCGGGTGATCGACCACCGGGACCTGCCGGGTAGCCTCTTCCGGCACGGGCGGCTCCTCTTCGGCCAGCGCCGAACGCTCGGCCTCGGCCCGCTGGATCCGGTATTCGAGGATCTGATCCGGCTGAAACTTGTCGAGCTGCAAATACCAGCGCGCCGCCTCGACGAAGAAATCCTGCGGCGCCAGCCCGATCAGCTCGCTGTGCGTGATGCCGATGCCGTAGCGCTCGGCCTCGCGCCGGATCAACTCGACCACGCGGTGCACCGGCGTCTTCTGGTAATTGGTCAGGTTCATCGAGACCTGGGCCTGCCCCTCGACCATGAACCCGGCCCCTTTGACGTAGCGCAGGCCACCGCTCGAATGGCGCACGGCGCGGGCGATCTTCTGGGCGAGTGACTGGTTGTTCGTATTCAGATACACGTTGAACGCGACCAGCGGCGGGCGCGCCCCGATCACCGTCGCGCCGGCGGTGCCGATCTCGGCCGGGCCGAAGTCGGGCATGCGGGCCGGATCGGTCGCGATCACCTCGGCCAACTGCTCGTACTGGAACTTGGTGCTGCGCAGTTCCGCCAGGTTTTGGCGATCCGGGCTGGTCGCCGCTGCCTCGTACAGGTAGACCGGGATCCCCAGCTCGTGTCCGACGCGCTGGCCCAGGCGCCGCGCCAGCTCCACGCATTCTTCCATCGTGACATCGCGGATCGGGACGAATGGCACCACGTCCGACGCGCCCAGGCGCGGGTGCTCGCCGCTGTGCCGGGTCATGTCGATCAGCTCGGCGGCGGTCTTGATCGCGGCAAACGCGGCCCGCTCGACCGCCTCCGGCGTCCCGGCAAACGTGATCACCGTCCGGTTGTGGTCGGGGTCGCTGCTGGTGTCCAGAATGTACACCGCCGCTGCCCCCTGCATGGCGCTCACGATGGCGTCGATGACTTCGGGCCGGCGGCCCTCACTGAAATTGGGGATGCATTCAACCAAAGGTCTTTTCATGGCCACACAGGCATAACGCCGGCGTTATGCCATCCTCCTTTCGACGCGTGCCGTAAGTTCATTTTGGGGGCCGGATAAGGACGCAGTATTGCTACCGCACCGCCCGAGGTTTGTCAAATTGGCGGGTCGCGCGGCTCACTCCAGATTGGCGTGGCGACGGAACATCTGGGCGCCATCGACGTCCAGATCGCGCATCAGCGCCAGGACGAGCAGGTCCGAGAGCAGGCCGAGCGCCTGCTCGAACACCGTGCCCATCGGCAGGATCGAGGACTGGTACGCCTGCGCTTCGTCGATCTTGGGCGTCGGCGCGTCGATGCGCACGGTACAGGCCACGTACGGGTGAATCGGGGAAGCGAGCGCGGCGGTGATCAGGACGACCGGAACCTGCCGCTCGTGCGCCAGCCGCGCAAACTGGACAAGCGAAGACGTGCGCCCCGATCCCGACCCGACAACCAGGATGTCACCGGACGCAATGCCGGGCGTGGTCACGTCGCCGACCACGTGGACGGCCAGCCCGAGGTGCATCAGGCGCATGGCAAAAGCCTGCATCTGCAACCCGGCGCGCCCCCTCCCCGCCACGAAGATGCGCTCCGCGCCGAGCATCAGCTCCCTGGCGCGGTCGAAATCGCCGGGATCGACGCTGCGCAGCGCGCGCCGCAGCTCATCCAGCACGGGGTCGATAGTCGATTCGAAGCTCATCACCATCCATCCAGGGTCTGATCCAAACGAGCGCGAATGGCTCGTGCGGCAGATGCCGGGTCCGGCACAGTGACAATGGCGCCGCCCACGATGATGATGTCGGGCCGGTACGGCGCCAGCGCCGGCACCGTGGCGGCGTCCAGGCCGCCCGCCACCGCCAGGCAGGCCGCCGGGAAAGCGTCTCTCAGCCGCGCGAGATCCGCCACGGGATTAGCCCCGCTTGCCTGCAGATCGGTCGCGGTGTGCACGCACAGGCAGTGGCACCCCAGGTCCAGCAGCTCGCGGCTGCGCGCGATCAGATCGTCCACCTGCATCAGGTCGGCCATGATCTGCCGCCCAAAGCGCGCCGCCGCCCGCAGCGCCCCGCGGATGGTGCTGTCCTGCGCCACGCCCAGGACGGTGACGAACTCGCAGCCCGCCTCGAAAGCCAGCGCCGCCTCGTGCTCGCCCGCGTCGACGATCTTCAAGTCGGCCAGCAGCGCCAGATCGGGAAATTCACGGCGCAGGACGCGCGCGGCGCGCAGCCCTTCCCGAATGATGAGCGGGGTGCCGATTTCGGCGATGTCTATCACGCCGCGCACCGCCCGCAGCACGGTCACGCTGCTGTCCAGATCGCCATCCAGCGCCACCTGCAAATTCATCAAGAAACGCTCTCCCAGACCAGCCCCATCCGCCACCGTCCCGACTCTACACCCACCCGGCGCGGCGTGCCATTTTTCCCGTGCAACCGCGCGGGGCGGCCTCTCCACGAAACCGCCGGCCGGTTGCACAACCGCCCCGGGCCGCATATAATCCCATCACTACTCTGGCGGAGTTTGGTGGGGTCAGCAGAAGCGTGTCTGTCGTCGATGACGTAAAAGCCCGCCTCGACATTGTTGACGTTGTATCCGGCTATGTGAATCTGCATAAGGCAGGGCGCAACTATAAAGCGTTGTGCCCTTTTCATCAGGAGAAGACGCCCTCTTTTGTCGTCTTTCCGGATACGCAAACGTGGCGCTGCTTTGGCGCGTGCGGCGAAGGTGGTGATGTCTTCGGCTTCGTAATGAAGTCCGAAGGGTGGGATTTCGCCGAAACGCTGCGCGAGCTGGCCAAGCGCGCCGGGGTCCAGCTTGCGCCGCCCGACGCCGCCCAGGAACAGCGCCAGGTCGAATCCGACCGCCTGCTCGGTCTGCTGGACGCCACCGCACGCTTCTTCCACGATCAACTGCTCACCGCGCCCGCCGCGGAGGGGGCGCGCGCCTATGTCGAGCGCCGCCACCTCAGCGCGGAAACCGTCGCCGGGTTCGCGCTCGGCTACGCGCCGGACGACTGGCGGCAGGCGCTCCACCATTTGCAGCTGCTCGGCTATTCTCAGGATGAGATCGTCGAGGCGGGCGTCGCCATTCGCAACGAGAAGGGCAACGTCTACGACCGCTTTCGGGACCGGCTGGTGATCCCGATCCGCGACGGGCGCGGGCGCACGGTGGGCTTCGGCGCGCGCGCGCTGAAACCGGACGACGTGCCCAAATACCTGAACTCGCCGCAAAGCCCGCTGTTCGACAAGAGCCGCCTGCTCTTCGGGCTGGACGTGGCGCGGCGCGCCATCCGCGAGACGGAGACGGCGGTCATCGTCGAAGGGTACATGGACGTCATGCAGGCGCACCAGGCCGGCTTTCAGAACGTCGTGGCCCAGATGGGCACGGCCCTCACCGAAGACCAGCTTCGCCTGCTGGGTCGCTACGCCAGCCGCCTGATCCTGGCGCTGGACCCCGACGCCGCCGGGATGAACGCGACTATGCGCGGCCTGAACGTCGCCCGCCAGACTCTCGACGGTGAAGGGTCGGTGTCTTTTGATCCACGGGGCATGATGCGTTACACTGGCTTACTGGATATTGATATTCGCGTGATCAGCCTGCCGGAAGGGCAGGACCCTGACGACCTGATCCGCGAGACACCCAATGCCTGGGTAAGCTTAATCGACCGGGCCATGCCAGTGGCGGACTATGTGATCGCGCAAGGCACCGCGCACCTTTCCAACGAATCGTCGTACCACGAGCGCGAGCGGGCCGCGCGCGAACTGCTGCCCATCCTGACCGCCACGGAGAACGATCTGCAGCGCAACGTCAACATCCAGACGCTGGCCCGCCGCGTCCGGATCGACGCGCCGCTGCTGATCCAGTGGTCGCAGTACCGGCAGGCCGCTCAAACGCGGGCGTTGCCGTCGCTGCGCCAGCAGCAGCGCCTGGCCGAACGGACGATCAAACCGGACGCTCTCGGGGGGCCGCCCGGTCACTCAGCTATCCGCGAGGGCTTTTGCCTGCGCCTGCTCATGGAAGAGCCAGAGCGGTTGTACGCAGCCAATCGCAAGCTGCGCGAGCTGCAGGGGGGCGATGCCAGCCTTGAAACCGTTTTGGCCGCGTTGAATGTCAATGACTTCAGCCGGCCCGACTGCCAGGCCATTTTCGTGGCCGTGGAGCGATCGCTGCACGAGGAAGGCGCGGACGTGCTCGGCTATCTGACGAGCGCGCTGCCGCCCGAGCTGGTCGCTGTCGTCGAAGAGCTGCGGAGACCAACGCTCGAATCGTTTCAACGGCGACTTTCAGGACTGCTCATGACCGAACTGAAGTCCATTCAGCGCGAGCAGGCGCGGATCAACACGCTGCCCGAGCCTGACACGAGCCTGTTTGTCGAAGAAGCGCTTGTCCTACGGCACAATCGCCTGGCACGCGAGCTGCAGGAACTCTACTTTCTGCAAGAAGACGTCCAGGAGAACGCTCAGGGAGATGACTTGACAGAGCGGCTGTATCAGGCCAAAGTTAAGGCTTACACCCGGGCCCGCCAGTTGATTGCCAAGGCTCTCCACCAGATGAGAGATCTCTCCCGAGAGAGTTAGCGTCGTTCATTCAGCGCGTTTTACGAGACGCGGGGACACTATGGCACCGCATCTAGAAGACAAGAATGCCCCTGACACGGCAACCGCGATTGAAAGGCTGATCGCCAAGGCCCGCCGGGAAAAACATATCGACGAGAGCGAGATCCTGCAGCTGTTCGAGGATCCGGACAGCGAAGAAGTGCAGGCCATTTTCGATCAACTCGAAGAGTTGGGCGTTGAAATCACCGCGGACAATCACGGCGCTGGCTTCTCGCTGGATGTGGGCGAGCCCGACGAACACGAGCTGGACCTGAACGGCATCGAGGGCGACGACAGCGAGGTCGATGTCACGCGCATTGAGGCCGCCAGCCTAGCCGACGATCCGGTGCGGATGTACCTCAAAGAGATCGGGCAGGTCCAACTGCTGGACCCCGACCGCGAAACCTGGCTCTCGTCGCAGATCGCGGCCTGTAACCTGCTCGACACCGTCACCCAGCGGCTAGACATCCAGGCGAACGAGCAGGACCGGCCCGCCCCCCAGCCGTGCGATATCCTGGCCGAGATCTACGACCATTTCGTGATTCACTGGAAGCGCACACTCAGCCAGACAGCCCAGGCCAACGTTGAGCAGCCGCTCGCCGATCTGCTGGTGGGCGAAGTGCAAAACCTGCGGCGAACCTGGAACAGCCAGGAGCCGTCTTACGTCCGGCTGTTTCTGGAACAGGGCGACTGGGGGCGCGACGACGCCTGGAACAAAGTCGCGTGCAGTCTGTTCGAAGCGTTCCAGGCCTTCTACCTGATCCCCGCCCCGCTCCAGCAGCAACTGCTGGAAGCCTACGACGAAAGCGGCGACTGGCCCTCTGCGGACACATTCCGCGCGTGGCTGGACAGCAACCGCGACCTGCTCAATGTGGTCATCCAGGACGAGTTCGATCGCGCCAACGAGCGCGGGCCTCAAGCCGCCGAAGCCCTCACCCGCGCCAACCTGCGGCTGGTCGTCAGCGTCGCTAAACGCTACATGGGCCGCGGCATCAATTTCCTGGACCTGATCCAGGAGGGCAACATCGGCCTGCTGCGCGCCGTCGAGAAATTCGACCACACCAAAGGCTTCAAGTTCAGCACCTACGCGACGTGGTGGATCCGGCAGGCCATCAGCC
Source organism: Aggregatilineaceae bacterium (assembly GCA_040767355.1). Lineage (GTDB taxonomy): Bacteria > Chloroflexota > Anaerolineae > Aggregatilineales > Aggregatilineaceae > LM3-B42. The sequence goes on from JAXGOS010000032.1 coordinate 15,092, forward strand.
GCGCCATCGCCGACCAGGCCCGCACGATTCGCATCCCGGTGCACATGGTCGAAACCATCAACCGGCTGATGCGCGTCCAGCGCGATCTGATCCAGGACCTGGGCTCCGAACCGACCGCCGAGCAGATCGCGCTCGAGATGGAGTTCCTCACGCCGGAAGAAACCGAGGAAATCCGCCGGGCATGGGATTTCGACGAACGACTGGACCCCAGCCTGGCGCGCAAGCTGCGCCGCGCCGCCAACAAGGTCCGGCGCATCCTGCGCATCTCGCAGGAGCCGATGTCGCTCGAGATGCCGGTCGGGCAGGAAGACTCCAGCCTGCTGGGCGACTTCATCGAAGACGACAAGATCCTCGGCCCGGTAGACGCCGCCGCCCGGCAACTGCTCAAAGAGCAGATCCGGGGCGCGCTGTCGGTGCTCAACATGCGCGAGCGCGAAGTGCTCGAAATGCGCTTTGGCCTCAGCGATGGCCAGGAGCACACCTTGGAAGAGGTCGGGCGCCATTTCGGCGTCACGCGCGAGCGCATCCGGCAGATCGAGGCCAAGGCCCTGCGCAAGCTACGTCACCCGAACCGCAGCCACCCGCTCCGCGATTACCTGGAACTGTAACCGGCGCGCAGTAAGGATCATCGCCGTGACAACCCGCCCGACTTATTGCCCCGCTTGTGGGGAGCGTCTAGCCCACCGTGAGGTTGGTGGACGAGCGCGTTTATCTTGCCCGGCGTGCGGCTACGTCCACTACCAAAACCCGGTGCCCGGGGTCGGCGTGATCATCGAGATGGAAGGCGGCGTGGTGCTCGTCAAGCGCGGCGGGCAGGTCAAGAAGGGTCGCTGGGCGCTGCCGTCCGGCTATATCGAGGCCGACGAGAGTGTCGAGGAAGCCGCCGTCCGCGAGAGCCGCGAGGAAACCGGCCTGGATGTCGAGCTGATCGACCTGCTGGGCATCTATTCCTTCCCGGAGGGGCCGCCGTCGAGCGGCATTATTGTGTTCTACCGGGCACGCTCGGCTGGCGGGGCGCTACGCGCCGGGGATGACGCCGAAGACGTGCGCGTGTTCGCGCCCGAAGACGTCCCGCCGATGCCCTTCCGCACCCACCGCGAAGCGTTCCAGCGCTGGCAGGCGCTTGCCCGCCCCGTCCCGCCTAACCGGCCCGCGGAAGCGGGCTTCCGCATCCGGCAGGCCGAAGCGTCCGACAGCCAGGCGGTGCTGGACCTGATGCGCCTGATCGACGCGAACATGGCCCTCTCGCCGTCGGACTGGGGGGCGGTCGCCCAGCGTTTCGCCGAACGCCACACCATCAGCGTGTTCGTGGCCGAGACGGTCGCCGCGCCCGTGCGGGTGATCGGCTTCGTGGCGATGTCGCTTGTCCAGGCGCTGACCGGCGGGCGGGCCTGGATCGAGGATATGGCGGTCGCCATCGACTACCGGGGCGAAGGCGTGGGCGCGGCCCTGCTGGAAGAGGCGCTGCGCCATGCCAACCGGCTCAACCTGACCCATCTCTACTTGAATATCGAGCGCGGCAACCCGGCAGCGCGCGCGTTTTATCAGGCGGCGGGCTTTCAGGACAGCTCGATCTCGTATCTGCGCATCCGCTGACCCGGCCGCGCCGCTCGCGGCGTATAACCGGCAAACGGGAACGGGAATTGGAGAGAGGATCCGATGAGCTTTCGACGCCCCTTCGCGCTGGCCCTGGTCGCGCTGCTGGTGGCCCTGGCCGCCTGCCAGAAAGCCGGAGATGATCCCACGCCCACACCGGACCAGGCCAGCTTCGAGGCCGCCAGCACGCTCTTCGCCCAGCCCCCGCGCGAGACGCAGCCCCCGCCGACCAACACGCCCGTCAGCGGCGTCGAGCTGGAGCTGAACCGGTCGGTCGCGCGCATGGAGCAAGCCGTCCTGGCGCAGGACCTGGAAGGGTACCTGGCCTATGTCTCCGAGCGCGATCCGCTGTTCTGGACCGAGCACTCGCGCTGGGCGGAGGACTGGGTCGAGTTCCCCCTCGAACGGTTCGACATCGAGCTGTTCAGCATCCGGTCCATCGCGCCGGACACGGCCAACGCCCGCATGACGATCCTCTGGGCCCAGAAGGACCGCGTGTACAGCGGGTCGGCCGGCGGTGCGACGATCTCGGCCATCTTCTACCTGGAGGACGACCGCTGGCGGTTCGGCGGCGAAGACTGGCACACGCTCGACAGCGACGGCATCCGGCTGTATTACTTCGCCGACCCGATCCTCAATCACACCGACCAGGCTAATGCCGTGGCCGAATTCCTGCCGGGCCTCTACCGGGCGATCACCGAGCTGCTCGATTTCACGCCCGACGCGGTCGCCCCGATCAAGATCTACGATTACACGGCCACGCTCCAGACGATGACCCGCCTCTCGATGCCGCTCATCACGACGTGGAACGAGCCGGGCGAGGGCATCAAGATCACCCTCGGCCCCAACGATCTGCCGCCCACCGAGCCGCAGGTTGGCCGCGAGTTCACGCGGTTCGTCCTGTACGAGATGGCAGGCGGAACGCATGGGAGCTTCCCGTGGTGGCTCGAAGAGGGAATCGCCGAGTTCGGCGGCAACTTGCTGAGCACGCTCAGCCACCGCAACCGGGTGCTGCAGCAGGTCGCGGCGCGGTCCATCGCGCCGGAGGGCGCCGCCGAGCGCCTGATCGCCTGGGACGATATCGCAACCCGGCCCGATTGGCCGCCCGACGAGATGCAGATGGTCGCCGATCAGGCCTTTTCGTTCGTCCAGTTCGTGACGGAGACAGCCGGCGAGGACGCGCGCAACGCCTGGATCGGCGCGCTGGCGGCGAATGAGCCGTTCGACGAGGCGTGCCAGGACCATCTGGGCGCCAGTTTCGCGGAGCTGGACGGACAGTGGCGGGCGTGGTTGGCTGAACAGCTTTGAGCCAGCGGGCCATCTTAACGCTTGTGTCAGGAAGTGCTTGACTCCGTTTCGATGCCATGCTATACTGCCGTCATCCTAAGAAAGGAGTAGAGCGCAAGAATGGTCAATACCTTGTTTACCCTCCGTATTCGTAAGCAAGTAGATGCCTATGGCATCGTTCCTTGCCGTATTGCGCCTGCTCGCCATTAGACAAATTCCTGTGCAGGGAAATGGCCGCGGGCGCAGTGCCCGCGGTTTTATTTTGCAGCGGTTCTCCGTACCCGGAGTCCGCCCGACCAGCAAAAGCCGTGGGCACCCAACCCGCGGCTTTTTTGTCGCGGCGAACAAGCACTCACCCAGCACCACGACGTAAGGCAGGCAGTAGAACCGAGGAGTTCGCAAATCCATGAGCACACCACGCTATGCAGACCAGGATGCGCTCGTTGTCGAGAATGTGGTCAAGCGCTTCAACGCAGCGTCCCAACCGTGGTGGCGGCACTGGTTCCGCCGTTCCACCAATGGACAAGAATCCCCCAACGGAGCGTCCAAACCGCTCAAGGCGCGCCGGGGCAAAGAGCTGATCACCGCCGTGGACCACGTCTCATTCACCGTCAAGCGCTGCGAGATCTTTGGCGTCCTGGGGCCGAACGGGTCGGGCAAGTCGACCCTGATCCGGCTGCTATCGACGCTGCTGCTGCCGGATGAAGGCACTGTGACGGTCTTCGGCCTGGACGTAGAGAAGAACGAAATGCAGGTCAAGCGACTGATCAACCGCGTGTCGGTCGAGGCGGCGTTCTTCAAGAAGTTGAGCCCGAAGGAGAACCTGCTCTACGGGGCGCGGCTGTACGGCGTCTCCGGGGCGGAGGCCGACCGCAAAGCGCGCGAGATCCTCAAACGCCTGGGGCTGCGCGAGAGCAGCTACACCAGCCCGATGGAGGACATGAGCCGCGGCATGCAGCAGAAGGTCGCCATCGCGCGGGCGTTTTTGACCCAGCCGATCCTGCTGCTGCTGGACGAGCCGACGACCGGCCTCGACCCGCGCTCGAAGCTCGAAGTCCAGTCGTTCGTCAACGAGCTGCGCGACGTCCACGACGCCACCATCCTGATCACGACGCACGACATGAACGAGGCCGACGCCTTGTGCGACCGCATCGCCATTCTCGATGACGGCAAGATCGTGGCGATGGACACGCCCGAGGGCCTCAAGCAGTCGATCAACCGGAACGGGCACGCGCCCACCCTCGAGGAAGTATTCATGGAGCTGACCGGCAAAGCACTGGTCGAGAAAGACGACCTGGAAGACTTCGAGCCGGAAAAGGTCCTGACGTAAAGGAGACATACAACGATGATCCAGGGACTACGCCTGGAGATGCGCCAGTCGTATGCTTTTGTAGCGCGCAACTTCAATCTTGTGAAGCGCTACTGGGGCTGGGAAGTCGTCTGGCTGGCCTACTCCATTGCCAACTCACTCTCGGTGACCTTCATCGGGGCCGGCGCGGGCGAGATCACCGGCGAAACGCAGATCAACACCAACTTTCTGATCACCTACCTGCTGATCGGGACCCTGGTGTGGCGGTTCCTCGCCAGCATCTTCAACAACATCAGCGAGATGATCGCCTGGGAGCGGTGGGAGGGCACCATCGAATACACCTTCATGGCGCCGGTGCACCGCTTCAACCAGATGATCGGCCAGACGATCTTCGCCATCCTCTACAGCCTGATCTTCACCGTGATCATCGGCGTGGTGGTGGCGGCCTTCTTCGATCTCGACTTCGGCAACGCGGACTTCACCGCCGCCACCATCATCCTATTGGTGGGCAGCCTGTCGTTCGTGGGGATCGGCGTGGTGGCGTCCATTCTGCCCCTGCTCTACCCCGAGCGCGGCGCGCAGATGACCAACATCGTGCAGGCGTTCTTCCTGCTGGTATCCGGCATCTACTACCCGATCAGCGTGCTGCCCGAATGGCTGCAAGTGCTGGCGCGCATCTCCCCAGCCACCTACGTGCTCGAAGGCATGCGCTCGGCGCTGCTGCCAGGCACGGTCGAGAAGAGCCCGATGAGTTTCGTCCCGCCCCTGCTGTTGATGGGCGTCGTCATGCTCCCCCTGGGCATCTACCTGTTCCAGCGCGCGGAGCGGTATACCAAACGCACGGGCAAGCTCAAGCGCAACGGCTAACCCGCTGCGCCCGCCCGTGCAGAAAGGACGTCTAAGCGTGCGCTCTAACACGATAGACAACAACGCCTGGTATCGCCAGATCGCGGCTGGGTGGGCTCGCCGCATGATCACCGGGGATTCACCGGGCGCATGGGCACAGAATACGGAAACCGACGTGCTGTTCGCAATGGCGCAGCTCAAGCTCCAGCCCGGCGACCGGGTGCTGGACCTTGGATGCGGCTGGGGTCGCCACAGCCTGGCTCTGGCCGCCTATGGGCTGGGCGTGACCGGGCTGGATCTGTCGCGCGATCTGCTGACGCTGGCGACCTACACCGCCCGGCGGCACAACGTCCCGATCCACTGGGTGGAAGCCGACATCGCCTGCATGCCGTTGAAAGGCACATTCGACGCTATCGCGCAGTTCTACGGAAACTTTCTGACGTGGTTCACCACGCCACAGCAGACGCTCGAAGTCCTGTGGAATGTGGCGAACCTGCTCAAGCCGGGCGGCCGCTTGCTGTTCGGCGCCACCGACTGGCAGCCGGACCTGCCGTTCCGCGCGCAGGACTGGGACGAGTGGCGCGGCGGCGCGGCGATCTACCGGCACAAGTACGACTGCCACCGCCGCATTGCCGAAAACCAGGTCGTGATTTTCGGGCCGGGCCACGTGCGCCAGGAATACTATCGCCAGACGTGGTGGCCGTCGCCCTCCGAGATGGAAGCGCTGTGCGCCCAGGTCGGGCTGGCCGTGTGCGAGCGCTTCAACGCGTTCGCGCCCGCGCTGTATGACCCGGACCAGCCGGGCCTGGTGTATGTATGCGAACGGGAGAGGGACTGACGATGGGGTGACGATCGGGAAGGGAACGCTAACCCGCTTCTTCCAGGGAGTCGGTGTAGGGAACGGCCAGATCCTGCACCGACTTTCGCCCCATCCAATCGTCGACAGCGACGCAGACTTCGCCCCCCAACAGGACGATGATCCCGGTCAGGTAGGTCCACAGCATCAGCACGATCATCGTCGCGACCGATCCGTAGACCAGGCTGTACGAGGCCAGGTTATCGAGATACCACGCGAACAGCCGCTTGGCAAGCTCCCACAGGCCGCCGCCCAGGAACGCGGCCACCCAGATCGCGTCCCAACGCACGCGGCGGCGCGGGATGAAGCGGTACAGGAACGCGAAGATCGCCACGCTGAGGCTCAACGGTACGATCAGCGCCCCCATCCGGAACCAGGACGTTGACCTGTAGAACACAAACAGGTCGATCAGGCTGAAGACGACCGTCGTCGCCAGGGACGCGATCAGTAGCACGGCCAGCGCGACCATCATCCCCAGGCCGACCAGCCGCTTGTGCCACCGGTTACGATCCTTTTCGTCGCGGAAGGTGCGGCTGAGCGCGGACGACAGGTTGGAAAACAGTCCCAGCGACGACCACAACAGCGAAATGCCCGCCACCGCCCCGAAGGATCCGCGCTGCTCGAGCGCCTGCTCGATATTGTCCTGCAGGAAGCCCGCCGTCGACGCGGGCAGAAACACCCGCAGCACCCCGTCGATCTGGTCTTTAGCGGCAGCCGGGCCCAGAATGGTGCTCACGACGACGATCAACAGCAGGAGCAGCGGGAACAGCGAAAAAACGGCATAGTACGAGAGGGCCGCGGCCTCGCGCGTTCCGTGTTTCGAAAACCGGTCGACCGCTTTCGCCAGATGGTACAACAAGCCATCGGTCATGGCGTTGCCCAGAATCCACCACCGCTCGTAAAAGCGCAGCGTGTGACGCTCCTGGGGCTGCTCAACAGTTGTCACTTTACCCGCATCCAGTTCTCTAGGATTGTGGTATGATTGAGTGCCAATCGATACATTGAGAATTTAACACAAAACCCTGAATGATTAAAGCGTTCATCTTCGATTTCGACGGCGTGCTGGTTCGCACTGAGGACACCAGCCCCCACTACGCATGGGACAAACGCCTGGGGCTGGCGCCCGGCAGTGTCGAGCGTGTGATCCGCCACAGCGACCTGTGGATTCAGGCCCAGCTAGGCCGCGTCACCCCCAGAGCCTACTGGACCGGGGTCGCCGAAATGCTGTACATGCGCCGCGACGACATCGCCGAGCTGCGGCGCGACTGTTTAAGCGGCGACCGCCTCAACTACCGCGCGATCGACCTGTTGCGCGACTTGCACGAGCGCGGCTGCACGGTGGTCCTGCTCGCCAACGACTCGATCGAGCTTGAGGCCCGGCTAACCGAGCTCGGCATCGATGCCCTCTTCGACCACATCCTGATCTCGGCCCAGATCGGCGTGATGAAACCCGACGTCACCGCCTTTCGCGTCGCCCTGCAGACCGTCGGCGCGGCGCCGGGCGAGGTCGTGCTGATCGACGACTCGCTGACGAACATCCGCGCGGCCCAGGCCCTGGGGATGCATGCCGTCCTCGTCCGGCCCGAGACCGACGTCCGCGCCGAGCTTCAGCCCTATCTCGACGACCCCTCACCCTAGCCGGGCGCGGATTTGCGCAGACCGGCTCCGACCGGCATACTCTCCGGACACGGACCGGTCAGGAGGTTGGCATGCCGCGTATTGACGTCAACGGCGCGACGATCGATTATGGCGACACGGGCGGCGACAAGCCGGTGATCGTCCTGATTCACGGCTGGCTGGGCACCTGGGATCACGAATTCGCCCCGGAGATCGACTGGCTGCGCCCTCATTTTCGCGTGCTGGCGCCCACCCGGCGCGGGTATGGCCGGTCCGGCCCCAAGCCGCGCACCTACCCTCGCGACTTCTACCGCCGCGACGCAGAGGATATCGCCGCGTGGCTCGACGCCCTGGGCGTGCGGCGGGCGCACATCGCTGGCTACAGCGACGGCGGCGAGATCGCCGTCCTGCTGCCGATCATCCGACCGGACCTGGTCGCCTCGGTGGCAGCGTGGGGCGCGGTGGGCTTCTTCCCGCCAGAGCTGCGCCCGCGCGTCATGCGCAACTACCCGCCGGCCTGGGTCGATGAGTCGACGCGCGCCCTGCACGGCGCGGAGTACATCGAGGGGATGGTGCTCGGCTGGGTCAACGCCATGAAGCAGATCATCGACAGCGGCGGTGACGTCAGCCGGAACGACGCCCACCGGATCGCGTGCCCGTTTCTGCTGATGCTGGGCCGCGAGGACGACCTCAACCCGGAGCATCTGGGGCGCGCGCTGGTCGAGCGCGTGCCCGGCGGGCGGCTGGTGATGTTCGACGGCGGCCATGCCGTCCACCGCGTGCAGACCGACGCCTTTCGCCGCATTCTGTGGGACCACCTCCAGGCCGCGCTGTGAGCTGTTCCGGCGGTTCGCGATGACCGGCCAGTCACCTTCCCCATCCCGCATCGCCGACAGCTTCGCGGCGCAGTCGCTGGGCGCGCCCTGGCATCCCTGGCAGGTCGGGTCCGGCGCGCTGGAACTGGGCGAGGGCGTCCTGCACTGCCGCCTGGACAGGGCATCCGCGGGGCAGTACAGCGACGCCCAGATCACCGACTACGCGCCCCGCCAGCGGCGCTTTGCGTGGCGCCCGCCCGTCCGGCTGGAGGTCACCGCGTGGGCATCGCACAGCGTCCGCGACCTGAAGGGCACCGCCGGGTTCGGTTTCTGGAACGAGCCGTTCGTGCCGGTTGGGATGGGCCTGCCGCGCCTGCCGCGCGCCGCGTGGTTCTTCTTCGGCGCGCCGCCACACGACATGGCGCTGGCGCGGGACGTGCCCGGCTGGGGCTGGAAAGCCGCCACGTTCGACGCGGCGCGCTGGGGCTTCGTCGCGCTGGCGCCGCTGGCCCCGGTGGGCTTCGCGCTGATGCGCATCCCGGCCCTGTATCGCCGCCTGTGGCCGGTCGGGCAGCGGGCGATCGGCGTCTCGGAAGCCGTCCTGCCGGTAGACCTGGCCGAGCGGCACACCTACACCCTGGAATGGCTGCCGCTGGCCGTCCGCTTCGAGGTGGACGGCCAGCGGGTCCACACCGCGCCCACCTCGCCCGGCGGGCCGCTGGGCTTCATCGCCTGGATGGACAACCAGTATGCCATCGTCACGCCCCAGGGACGCTTCAGGTTCGGGCTGGTCGCCACGGACGCGCCGCAGTGGCTGGCCCTGGACCAGATCACCATCGAATCGACGTAAGAGGACATCGCCATGCAGCACTCTGATCGCTTCAGCGGAAAAATCGCCCTGGTGACCGGCAGCGGGCGCGGCATCGGAAAGACGATCGCGCTCCGGCTGGCCGCCGAGGGGGCCGACATCGCCGTCAACTTCTTTCGCAACCGCCAGCCCGCCGAAGAGACCGCCGCCGCGATCCAGGCTCTGGGACGCCGGGTTGCGGTCATCCGCGCCGATGTGGGCCAGCCCGACGATCTGGAGATGCTGGTGGCGACCGCCGTCGAGGCGCTGGGCGGGCTGGATATCCTGGTCCATAACGCGGCGTCGGGCTACAACCGGCCCGTGATGGAGCAGCGCGTCAAGGGGTGGGATTGGACGCTGAATATCAACGCGCGCGCCGCACTGTTCCTGGCGCAGCACGCCGCTCCACACCTGCGAGCGCGCGGCGGGGGCGCCATCGTCAACATTTCCAGCATCGGCTCGCAGCGCGTGCTGCCGGAGTACGTGGTCGTTGGCGCGTCGAAGGCCGCCCTCGAAGCGGTGACGCGCTACCTGGCCGTGGAGCTGTCTCCGTGGAATATCGTGGTCAACGCCGTGTCCGCCGGCATGGTGCGCACCGATGCCCTGCAACACTTCCCCGGCATGCGCGAGCAGTTCGAGGAGCGCTTCGCCTACGCGCTGGAGCGCACGCCCGCCGGGCGGACGATCATGCCCGAAGATGTCGCGGCGACGGTCGCTTTCCTGTGCTCGCCGGAAGCCAGCATGATCCGCGGCCAGACGATTCTCATCGACGGGGGAGCCTCGCTGGGGTTCTAGTTCTTGGGGGCGAGCGGCAGACGGAAAGTCACTTCGGTGCCCTTGCCCGGGACGCTGAACAGGGCCACATCGCCGCCGTGGGCCAGGACGATCCCTTTCGCGATCGGCAGGCCCATCCCGATGCCCTGCTGCTCAGTGCGCTCGCGGCCCGACTGCACGAGTAGATCCCAGATGAGGTGTTGATCCTCGGGCTGGATGCCGGAGCCGCGGTCGATCACGGTCAGCACGCCCTGATCGCCCTCGCGCGTGCCGACCAGCTTGATCGGGCTTGAGCGGGGCGAGTACTGGATCGCGTTGCGAATCACCTCGGCGATGGCCGTGATCAGCATCCCGCGCACGCCCCACACCATCACCGGCCTGGATTCGGACAGCGCCCGCTTGATATTGGCTCCTTGATCGCGGCAAAGATCGTGCAGCAGGTCGAGCGCGTCGTGGACCAGCCCGTGAAGCGGCACCGGCTCGGAGGCAGTGCGCACCTGTTGGGCCACCACGCCGCTGATGATTTCCGAATAGAGCACCATCTGCTCGGCCAGCCGGTTGAGCCGCTGGGTGCCGCTCTGGATCAGATCGAGGCTGACGCGAATGTCCTCGTTGTGGCTGGCAGGCGGCTGGGCGTTCAGTTCTTCGGCCAGCAGGGCGAATCCGCCGGTGACATAGGTCAGCGGGGTGCGAAGCTCGTGGGATAGCAACTGGACTAACGAGCGGCGCGCGTGGTCGAAGTTCTCGGCCACCTGTGCGCCGATCTCGGCGGCGCGCTGCAGCTTGTTCTGGATCGCGATCAGGAATTCTTCAGGATCGAACGGCTTGACCAGGTAATCGTCCGCGCCCAGCATCCGGCCCATGGAAATGTCCTGGCGCGAGCCGCGCGCCGTCAGGAAGATGAACGGCACCGCCCTGAGGTTCGCCTGCTCGCGGACCGCCGCGAAGAACTCGTACCCATCCATGCGCGGCATTATGATGTCGCTGACAATGAGGTTGGGGACGAATCCCTGCTCCAGAATTTCCAGCGCCTCGAGACCGTCACGCGCCACGTGCACCTCGTAGCCTTCCAACTGAAGGACTAGCGCCGCGTTGTTCCGCAAATCTTCGTTATCTTCCACGAATAAAATGTTCGCCGGCATAAGCCGCAGCCTCTGTTCCACGCATACCAACACATCGCCACGGTGAATTCCACCGCGAGGCACGATTAATGCTACGGACATTATAACTTAAACTGAGAAAATAGTGCGGTATATTACTATCCGGCCAATATCAACCCGCATCGTCTCGGAGTCCAGCCAATCGAATGCGCGAGCGGCCATCAGCGCTCAGCGATATCGTTGTTCTTCTCGTTCGTCTTGAACTCTTCGTAGATACGATCCAGGCCAGCCTTGATGCGCCGCTGGACGCGCTCGAGATCGCCGTCGTCACAGGGGAACACGTCGAGCAGCTCGGGCACCAGGGCCGAGGTATCCGCCCGCGGGCGTCCGGCGCGATACAGGCCCTGGACGCGGCGGCGGGCCAGCCGCAGATAGTTGGAGATCGGCTCGGTGGCGCTTTTGTCCACCACCGGACCGCGGCCTGGCACAATCTGGTCGGCAGCAAAACGGCTGCGGCGCAGGATGGTGAGGTTTTCGAGCCAGTCTTTGGTGTTGGTGCTGGCAATATACGGATGCTGGCCGACGATGATGCTGTCCCCGGCAAACAGGATGCGCTTCTCCGGCAGGTGGACCCACAGGTTGCCCGCCGTTGGTCCGGGCATCGCGACCAGCGGGATGACACGGCTCCCATAGCGGAGCTGCATCCGGTGCGAGAAGCCCACCGTCGGGAGCTGGATGCGCACGCCCGAAAACGTGCTGCGCTCTGGCAGATCGCTCGTCAGCGCGTCCACCGACGTCTCCAGAAACGCCGCGGGCAGGTTGCGCATATAGGCGACCGTCTCGTCCTGGGCGACGATCACCGGCGCATCGAACCAGCTATTGCCCAACAGCCGGTCGCGGTGGCAGTCGGTCAGGATGATCGCCAGCACCGGCCGGTCCTCGATGTCGGCCAGCGTATCGCGCCAGCAGCGCGCGTCGTCGGGATAGGGCGGGGTGTCGATCAGGACCCACCCTTCCTCGGTCAGAATGGCGCCCACATTGATGCGCCGGAAACCCGTTTCGACAAAGATGCCTGGAGCTAGTTCTTGCACGGGCCCATCCTTTACTCAGCAACTGATCCAAGCGTCTCGGCAGCGGCGCGCAGCGCGGACTCGACCGCTTCCGGCCCGGCGGCCACGCCCCCGCCCTGGGCGAACGAGGGCCGACCGCCGCCGCGGTCGGCGCCCAGCACGGCCAGCGCCCGCTTGAGCGCCGCGACCATATCGAATGGCAGATCGTCGGACCGGGCCAGGATGAGCTGGGCTTTCTCGCCCGACACGCCGCACAGCGCGATCGTCGCCGGGTGCGCGATCAGGGCCTGGACCAACTGGCGCACGTCGGCCACGTCGCGATCGGCGAACTGCTGGACGATCAGGACATGCCCATCCGTGTGGCCGGCGCTCTGCCACAGCCGCTCGGCCTCGTGAACGAGGGCGGCTTCGCGCAGCGTCTTGATCTCGCGCCGCAGCGCCTTGTTCTCTTCGCGCAGCCTGTCCAGCGCCGCCGGGACGTCCCAATAGCCGGTCGTCAACTCGGCGGCAAGCTGGCTCATCAGCGCGTGTTTTTCGCGGTAATCGCGCAACGCCCGCGCCCCACAGCGGAACTCGACCCGCACGCTGTCGCCGCGCCGGTCGACGCGCAGCACCTTGATCAGCCCGATCTCACCGGTGCGGCTGACATGCGTGCCGCCGCAGGCGTTCGCGTCGAAGTCGTCCACCACCACGACGCGAAACTTCCCGTCCACGTCCGGCACCTTGCGCAGCTCCAGCCGCGCCAGCTCGTCGTCGGAGGGGAACCACGCGCGCACCGGGCGATCCTCGGCCACGATCTGGTTGGCGAGGTCTTCAGCCCGGTCGACCAGGGCGGGATCGATAGCCGGTTTGTCCAGGTCGATGGTCACGCTGTCCGGGCTGAGGTGAAAGCCAATCGTCGCCGCATCCGCCACGCGGACGAACGCCTGCGAGAGGATGTGCTGGCCGGTGTGGTGCTGCATGTGGTCGAAGCGGCGCGGCCAGTCGATCATGCCGGTCACGCGGTCGCCGTCGATCGGGCGCGCCAGGGCGTGCAGCACCGCGCCATCCGGCTCGCGGATGCTCACGTCCACTACGGAAATCCCGTCCAGGGTTCCGGTGTCGTGGGGCTGGCCGCCGCTGGTGGGGTAGAAAAAGGTGCGGTCGAGCACCACAGCGGGCTGGTCCTGGTGAGACGTCTGTTCGACAATCCGGGCTTCGAACGAGGTGGTGTAGGAATCCGTGTAATACAAGCGCTCGGTGATCATAACCGCCCTGTGCGATGAAACGGCAACCGGGCATGTATTGTAGCATCTCGCCGGACAAAATGGGAGGGGTTTTTGAACTGCGCTACAATGCAGGGCTGCGTCGAACCGTTCGCACCCGGCTGGATATCCCGATGCGCCATCGCCTGACAACCCATGCCACGCGCCCCCGCCTGCTGACCGGCCTGCTGGTTGGCCTGGCTGGCGCGCGCCTGGGCTCCGACTACGGCGGCGACCTGGCGGTCGCGCTCGCCGCGCTGGCAGCCGGGATCGCGCTCGGCGCTGTGTGGCCCGCGCCGCGCTGGCCCCTGTTCGGCCTGTTCGCCGTCCTCGCCAGCCCGGTCCCGCTGCCCCGCCTGACGGTCTGGGCAATCGCGCTGGCCACAGCGGGCTGGTTGGTGACGCTCCGGCGCGCCCCACGCTGGGCGGCGCTGGTGGGCGCTGCCGCGCTGGGGCTGTTCGCGCTGGCGGCTGCGCCGGGCGCCCTGCCCGGCGACGCGGGCGAGTTTCAGGTCGTGGTCGCCCGCTGGGGCGTGGCCCACCCGCCCGGCTACTCGCTTTACACGCTGCTGGCGGGCGCGCTGGGGCGGCTGGCTCCGGTGGGGCTGTGGGCATGGCGCGTGAACCTGTTCTCGGCGCTGGTGGGCGCGGGAGCGGTCGCCGTCCTGAGCATCGCCGTGGCCGCCGAGACGCGCCGCGCCTGGGCCGGCTGGATCGCCGGGCTGGCCCTGGCAACTTCGGCCACGTTCTGGATGGTCGCCACCCAGGCCAGCATCCGCCCGCTGAGCGTGCTGCTGGTCGCCGCCATGCTCGAGGCGGCGCTCGCCTATCGCCGCGCCGCGCGTGAGGATCGCCCCATCCGCCCGGCCCTGATCCGCTTCGGGCTGGCGGCGGGCTTCGGCGTCACGCATCACGGATCGCTGGTCTTCCTCAGCGTGGTGCTGGCGCTGGCCATCGCCGCCGCGGACCCGCGCGCGTGGCGACGCTGGCCGGTCGCGGTCCTCGCCGCGCTGCCGGGCGCGCTGCCGTGGTTGTATTTCCTGGTCCGGCGCGACGGCTTCCTGGCTCCTGCCGGGCTGGACACCTGGGACGGCTTCTGGAATCACGTCCTGGCGCGCGGCTTCGCCGGGGACGCGCTCGGCGGCCTGGGGCCGGACACCTGGCCGGAGCACTGGCAGGTCGCGCGCGAGATGGTCGCGCTGCAGTGGCCGCTCGCGCTGATCGCGCTGGCGCTGGCCGGGCTGGTCGCCGCCCTGATCCGCGACCGCTGGCTCGGCGTGACGCTGGCCGCCGGGCTGCTGGTCCACACGGCGGTGAGCATCACCTACCCCGCCTCGCCCATGTCGGAATACATGCTGCCGGTTTACGTCCTGCTGGCTGCCGCGGCGGGCTGGCTGGTCGGGACGGCCTCCCGGCCCTGGTCCGTCCTGCTGGGCGCGGTGGCGCTGGCCGGGATCGCGCTGGGGCTGGCGGCGAACTGGCGCACGACGGAACGCCTCTACGATCACGAAGCGGACCGGCGCGCGGTCCTGCTCGAGACGCTGATCGGCGCGCCGGACGGCGCGCTGGCCCTGGCGCCATGGCATTCGGCCACCGCGCTGTGGTACGCGCAGCAGGTGGACCGCATCCGGCCCGACGTCGAGGTGCATTACGTCGCGCCGCAGGGCGCGGAGACGCCGATGGACACCTGGGCGCGGGCCGTCGACGAGGCCATGGCCGCCGGGCGCGAGGTGATCGCGCTGCAGCAGTTCCCCGAGACGTACCGGAGCCTGCCGTACACGTTCGCCGGGACGCGCGTGTTAGCCGCTCCTCCGGCCACGCCCGCCCCACCGGACGCGATCCAGTTCGGCCCGCACGCGCTCTGGCCGGACTGGCGCTGGCTGTCGGGTGACGCGGCAAGCCTGCGCGCCGGGGAAACGGCCCGCCTGCAATTCACCTGGACGCTCGGCGAGCCGGTCCCTTACGGCGCGCTGACCGTCTTCCTGCATGTCGGCCAGCCGGACGCGCCGCCGGTCGCGCAGGTCGATCTGCCGGTCCAGGCCCCGTCCCTGGATGGCGCGGCCGGGAAGGTGACGCTGGCGGTCGATCTGCTCATCCCGCCAACCGTCCCGCCCGGCGAGTGGACGCTGTTCGCCGGGGCCTATACGCCGGGCGGCCCATTGGCCACACCCGGCGGCCAGCCGCGCGTCGCGCTGGGGAAAGTGCGCGTGAATCCCGGCCCGTATCCCATGCCGACACAGCACTGGCTGGCCCGCGACCTGGGCGCGGCTCGGCTGATCGGCTGGGACGCCGACAGCACGCTGCCCGGCGAGCGCGTACTGTATCTGCACTGGAAACTCGAAGAACCGGACCGGGACTATACCGTCGAGATCGAGGACACAGCGGGCGGGCGCTGGGCGCCGGTCACCGCCCAGGTGGGCGACGTCACCGGCCACTGGACCAGCGTGCACAGCCTGCCGCCGTCCATCGCGAGCGAGCCGGTGCGCGTGCACCTGGACGGCGCGAGCGTCCTGCTCCCTGGCGCGGACGGCGACGCGCGCTACATCCCGTTCGGGAACGTGGCCGCGCTGGTAGGCTGGCAGATCGCCATCGACGCCGGGGAAGCGACGGTCGGCCTGACGTGGCTGCCGTTCGGCGCGGCGGCGACCAACGTCAAGATCGCGATCGGCTTGCAGGGCGAGGGGTGGCAGCAGTCGGCGGACTTCGAGCCGGTGCGCGGCCAGCTTCCCGCCTACCGCTGGGCGTTCGGGCGGACGGTCCGCAGCCAGCAGGTCATCGCGCTGGAGGGTGACAGCCCGCCGGATGCGATCACCGTGCAGCTCTACGACGGCTACACCGCGCAGGTCGCGCCAGTCGACGATCGCTACCAGACAGCGGGGAGTCCCGGCGCGGTCATTGGCCCGTAGCCGCGCTGCTCCCCTCGCGGACGCGCAGAAGCCGCACGAACACGGTCTCCACCCGCCACTCGCGGACCGGCTCGTACTGGGCCAGGTCGGCGAGCACCGCCCGTTCATCCTCGCTCAAGCCCGCCCACCAATTGTGATCGACCAGCAGGTAATCCACGCCCGCGGCGCGCAGATCGTCCGCCCGCCGCGAGCGTCCCCAGGCGGCGAGCGCCTCCGCCGCCACGCCGGAGAACGCTTCCGGCCCCACGGCGAGGACGTTCAGGTCGAGCGTGTTGGCGGGCATGAAGACGGTCCCCGCGTCGCCCGGCCACTCCGCGAAATAGGCGTCCACGTTCCAGCCCATCCACGGGAACAGGCCGCGCTCGAGCGCCGCCGACCAGTTCACCGCCGGGTCGCCGGTCTTGAAGAACAGCACGATGTCGCGGTTCTGGCCCTGGACCAGCGCGGTGTAGTGCTCGCGGCCCCAGGCGCGAATGTCGCTGTTGCCGATGGCGAACTCCTCGCTGTAGGTCGGCTGGAGCGCCTGGATCGAGTAGGCGAGGTCGCGCTTGTTGTGGCCGGGCCAACCGCGCATCGGGTCGTCCGGGTCGGGCGTCAGCGCCGCGATGACCGGGTCCGACTTGCCCAGATAATCGATTGCGGTCCGTTCGGGGTTGTAGTAGGGGATGGTGCCGCCCCAGAACACGCCCAGCGTGGCATCAGGCGCGGTCACGGCGTCGATCAGCAGCGCCTTTTCGACGTTGATCGCGTTGAGCGGCGCCTGGTAAGGCGGGACGTCGAATGCCATCTCCGGCCAGAAGCGCTCCAGCGCCGCGCCGAGCGCGATCCCCCCGACGATCACGGCCACGGCCGCCGTCCAGCGCGCGGGCCGGGCGCGCGCCGCCATCACCAGCGCCGCGATTGCCAGCGCGAAGACCAGCGGCATGGCCGGGGCGGTCATGCGCCAGTAGGTCCAGGCCGGGACGTCGCCGCCCACGGAAATTTGGTAGGCGATCAGGGCCGCGATCATCGCGCCCAACAGCGCCGTCTCGATCCGCCGCCTCAGCAGGATGCCCGCCGCCGCCAACGCCAGCAGGAGCGCGTGCTCGCGCAGGAAGGGCGCGGTGTAGTCCCACCCGTAGCCGATGCGCTCGTCGAGCGGCAGCCCTTCGGCCTTGAGCGTGTAGGTGTTGGCGAACAGCGCGCCGTCGTAATACCACCAGCGGAAAAGGTGCTGCGCCAGCGGCAGCGCCGCGAACAACAGGCCGACGGCGGCCATTTGCCGCCATGTCACCGGTGCGGGCGCCGTGCGGGCCATCGCGAGGAAGGCCAGCAGCGCCAGCCCGGCCAACAGCAGCGACTCCGGGCGCGTCAGGTAGCACAGGCCGAGCAGGACGGCCATGCCCCGCGCCCAGCGCAGGTCGCCGCTCCGCCGGTAGATCAGCAGGGCGGCTACCGCCGCCAGCAGCAGCAGCGCCAGCAGGCCGGTTTCCATGCCCAGCAGCGACCAGTACGCCAGCGGGTAGTACAGCAGGGGCACGGCGAATCCCGCCAACCGCGTGGCGGCGCGCGCCCGAGGGGAGGCATCCGGCACCAGCAGGACGGCGATCTGCCCGGTCAGCGCGGCGATGCCGAGCAGCGTGGCGACGCCGAACACCTGCACGCTCAGCACGGCCAGCCGCTGCTCGACCAGCGCGTTGGGGATCGCCATGACCAGCACCATCAGCAGGTTGGTGTAGCCCTCGACGTGCTCGCCGGGATTCCACACCAGCCCCTGCCCGTGAGCGAAGTCCCACGCATAGCGCATCGAGATCATCGCGTCGTCGAACAGGGCGAAATAGCGCCGCCCGTCCAGCGCGACGAGCGAAGTCGCGTCAATAAAATGCGCCGCCCAGGCCACAAACCCCAGCGTGACCACCAGCAGCGCCGCGTTTGTCCAGGTACGAAGGGTCATCCCGCGATCACAATCCGCTCCGGCTGCGAATAGCGGATTATACCCCCCTCCGGCTGAGCGATGCTATACTGGTGCGCCTGAAGCATTGTGATTAGCGATTCAATCGACTGAGGAGACTCCTGTATGCCCCTGTCAACTCGCTTCCGCTGGCTGGTGCCCGTTCTGGCGCTGCTGGTCGCGCTCGGCGCGCTGGCGCCCGCTGACGCCGCGCTGGCCCAGGGCGGCCCCAACCTGCTGAACAATCCCGGCTTCGAAGGGCAATACGTGCCCTACACCTATCCCAACGGCACGCGCATCGGCGAATTTCACATCGCCGCCGGGTGGAACCCGTGGTTCAACGAGAGCCTGCGCCGTCCGGAATACAAGCCGGGCAACTATTCTTACAACGGCAGCGCATCGCAGCAGTATTTCACGTCCTACAGCGTGCACCAGGCGGGCCTGTGGCAGCGCGTCGAGAACGCCACGCCGGGCCGCACCTACCGCTTCAGCATCGGCCTGTACATCTGGTCGAGCAGCGAGGGCGACATCTTCACCAGCGTCCAGCCGGGCAATGTCAACGTGCGGATCGGCATCGATCCGACCGGCGGCACCAATCCCTACGCCGGCACGGTCGTCTGGTCGCCGTTCGCCATGTACTACGACGAGTGGCGCTTCCTGTCGGTGGACGCCGTGGCGCAGTCCAACGCGCTGACCGTGTTCACGTGGAGCCAGCCGGAGTTCCCGGTGGTGCACAACGACATCGCGCTCGACGAAGCCTATCTGGGCGAAGTGGCCGCGGCGCCCGCGCCGACTCAGCCCGCCGCCCCGGCCGTCGAACAGGCGCAGCCGGTCCAGCAACCGCCCGCCGTGGCAACCCAGCCACCCGCGCCGGTGACCGTCCCGGCGGCGCCGACTGCCGCGCCGGGTGCGATCACGCTGCGTCCGCTCGACGATCTGCGGCTGCGCGCGTCGATCTACGGCGAAACGCTGGACGTGATCCCGGCAGGTGTTCCGGTGGTCGTTCTGGGGCGCACGGCGGATCGCAACTGGGCGCTGGTCGAGTACAACGGCCAGCAGGGATGGGTCGCGTCGTGGTTGGGGCGCTATTCAGCCGCCTTCGACACGATCCCGGTGGTGGAAGTGCCCTGATCGCAGGGCGCAATTTGTACTTTCTAACCAAAATGTATTGTTCGGTGGCCTGTTCTGTGCTATCGTTTGAGCGTTAGTCAGGAACACGCTGCTAGATACGAAAGATTGCACCGAACCATGCCAAGCCTGACCTTTGTCCCGCGTTTCCCGCGCCGCCGCCCGGCTCTCCATAGGAGGGGTCCGGCTTAGTGGTGTTTGTGGCACAATAGGTCAGCGTATAGTAGCCAACACAACCGCTCCCGGACCCCGGGGGCGGTTTTTTGTGGGCGTGTGAGGAGCACTGCATGAGCATCGAAGTCGGGATTTACGGCGCGACGGGCTACACTGGCCTGGAACTGGTCCGGCTGCTGGCGGGGCATCCCCAGGCCAACATCCGCTTCGCCACCTCGGAGTCGTCCGCCGGGCAGAGCCTGCGCCAGAGCTGGCCGCTGGCCCCGGACCTGACCCTCGTGCCGTCCGTCGACGCGCCGCTGGACGCGGTGCAGGCCGTCTTCCTGTGCCTGCCACACACGCGCTCGGCGCCGCTGGCCGCCCAGGCGCTGGCGCGCGGAGTCCGCGTGGTGGACCTCTCCGCCGACCTGCGGCTCGACGATCCCGCCGTCTACGCGCAGTGGTACAAGGTGGAGCATCCCAACCCCGAGCTGCTGCCCCGCCCTTACGGGCTGCCCGAGCTGGGCCGCGATGCCCTGATCGGCGCCGAGTGCATCGCCAATCCCGGCTGCTACGCGACATCCGTCCTGCTGGCGACGGTGCCCCTCGCCCGCCAGAAGCTGCTGGTCCCTGGCGCGCCCCTGATCGTGGATGCCAAGTCCGGCGTGTCGGGCGCGGGGCGCACGCCCAAGCAGAACCTCCTGTTCGCCGAGGTGCACGGCAACTTCTCGCCGTACAACATCGGGCGGAGTCACCGCCACCTGGCCGAGATCGAGCAGGTGCTGGCCGCCGAAGGCAGCCAGGCCGGGCCGCTGGTCTTCTCGCCGCACCTGCTGCCCACCGACCGGGGCATCCTCTCGACGGTCTACGCCCAGGTGACGGACGTAGACGCCGCGCGCGCCGCTTTCACGGCTGCCTACGCGGGCGAGCCGCTGGTGCGCGTGCTGCCCGACGGCGAGCTGGCGACCCTGCGCCACGTGGTCAATACGCCCGGCGCGGCCCTGTCGCTCACGCCCGCCGGGGAAAACCTGCTGATCGTCGTGTCGGTGATCGACAACCTGCTGAAAGGCGCGGCCTCGCAGGCCGTGCAGAATTTCAACCTGATGTGGAATTTGCCCGAAACGACCGGACTAGTGGCGTGTTGACTCGCCAGAGGAAAACATCATGTTCAACACACTGCCCATCGTCATCAAAATCGGCGGCAACGATCTCGAGCAGCCCGGCTTCATCGACGATCTGGCCCGGTCGGTGGCGGCGCTCCAACAGCAGACGCCGTGCATCCTCGTTCACGGCGGCGGCCAGGCTATCAACCGCCTGCAGAAGCAGTTGGGCCTCGAGCCGGTCTACGTCAACGGGCAGCGCGTCACCGATGACGCCTCGCTGGCCGTGGCCGAGATGATGCTCTCCGGCTCGGTCAACAAGGCGCTGACCATGGCGCTGCTGCGCGCCGGCGTGGACGCGCTCGGCCTCAGCGGCGTCGATCGCGGCCTGCTCCAGGTCGAGCCGTGGGGCGAGGGCATGGGCCGCGTGGGGCGCATTGTGAGCGTGCGCGCGGACGTGCTACTGGGGCTGTGCGAGCAGGGCGTGGTGCCCGTCGTCTCCCCGATCTCGCTGGGGCCGGACGGCCGCTACAACGTCAATGCCGACCACGCCGCGGGGGCTATCGCCGCCGCGCTGCACGCCGCCCACGCCACGTTCCTGACCAATGTGCCCGGCGTGAAGATCGGCGCGGAAGTGGCGCCCTATCTCACCGTGGCCCAGGCCCAGGAGCTGATCGCGCAGGGCGTGATCACCGGCGGGATGATTCCCAAAGTCCAGGCCGCGCTGGCCGCTATCGGCAGCGGCGTGCAGAAAGCGATCATCACCGACCTGCCCGGCCTCAGCGCCGGCACCGGGACGGTATTCGCCGCATAGACTCTTGCGCATCCACCAACCAGGAAGGCAGCATGTCCAACCAGACTCCCGACAAGACCGCCCGCTACGTCCTCAACACCTACGCCCGCGCCCCGTTCGTGCTGGCGCGCGGCGAGGGGATGTACCTGTACGACGAGGACGGCAAAGCCTATCTCGATTTCTCGTCCGGCATCAGCGTCAACGCCCTGGGCCACGCCGACCCGGAGATCGCGGCGGCGGTGAGCCAGCAGATCGCGCAGCTTTCGCACGTCTGCAACCTGTACCACAGCGCGCCCCACGCCGACCTGGCCGAAGCCCTGTGCGCGCGCAGCTTCGCCGACAAAGTGTACTTCTGCAATTCCGGAACCGAAGCGGTCGAGGCGGCGATCAAGTTCGCGCGCAAATACGCTCGCACCATGCACGGTCCCGGCAAAACCGGGATCGTGGCTTTTAGTGGCAGTTTCCACGGGCGGACCGTCGGGGCGCTGGCCCTGACCGCGCGCGAGAAATACCAGGCGCCGTTCCGCCCGCTGATGCCCGGCGCCAGCTTCGCGCCCTTCAACGATCTGGCCGCCGCCGAAAAGCTGATCGGCCCGGACACGTGCGCGGTCTTCGTGGAGCCGGTCCAGGGCGAAGGCGGGATTCACCCGGCCACCGCCGAGTTTCTGGCCGGGCTGCGCGCGGCCTGCGACCGCTACGGGGCACTGCTGGTCTTCGACGAAATCCAGTGTGGGATGGGCCGCACCGGGACGCTGTGGAGCTACGAGCACAGCGGCGTGACGCCGGATATGATGACGCTCGCCAAGGCGCTCGGCGGCGGCCTGCCCATCGGCGCGACGCTGCTCACCGATCGCGTGGCCGCTGTGATGGCGCCCGGCGACCACGGCAGCACCTTCGCGGGCGGCCCGGTGATCTGCCGGGCGGCGGAAGTCGTCCTGCGGCGGGTGAGCGACCCGGCCATGCTGGCGCATATCCGGGCGATGGGCGCGCGGCTGGTCGAGGGGCTGCGCGGGCTGGATCACTCGCGCATCGTCGAGATCCGCGCCCTGGGCCTGATGATCGGCGTCGAATTCGACATGGAGGTCGCGCCCCTGATCGCGGCGGGGCACGCCCACGGCCTGCTGATGATCAACGCCGGGCCGAACGTGCTGCGCCTGCTGCCGCCCTTGATCGTGGAAGAGAGCCACATCGCGCAATTCCTGAGCACGCTGGACGGCATCCTGGCGGAGGTCGCAGCCTGATGATTCGCCACGCCACCCTGGACGAAATCGCACAGATTCGCGCGCTGTTCGAGGACGAGGTCCGCGCCGGGCGCATGCTGCCGCGCAGCGACGAGGACATGCGCGCCACCATCGCGGACTGGCTGGTGGCCGAGAAAGCCGGGCAGATCGTGGGCTGCGTCTCGCTGGTCCACTTCAACGCGGACCTGTGCGAGGTGCGCTCGCTGGCGGTCCACCCCGCCCACCGCGGCAATGGCATCGCCGGCAACCTGATCGAGGCGGCGCTGGAGATGGCCCGCGCCCAGGGAAAGAATCGCGTCCTGACGCTCACCCGCGCCGCGCGTGTGTTCGAGCAGAAGGGCTTCCGGCGCGACAATGTCGGCCACTTCCCCGAGAAAGTCTGGCGCGACTGCGCGCCCTGCCCGTTCCGCGACGCCTGTGACGAAGTCGCCCTCGTCTACCATTTGCGCCAGGAGACTCCATGACCATCCACCCTGTCACCGGCTTCACCGTCGCCGGGACGCACTGCGGCCTCAAGCCCAACGGCAAAGACGACATCGCCCTGCTGGTCAGCGACCGGCCATGCCAGGCGGCGGGCGTCTTCACCACCAACCGGGTGAAAGCCGCACCCGTGCTTTACGACCAGGCCATCCTGGCCCGGCCCGACGCGGCCATCCGCGCCGTGATCGTCAACACAGGAAGCGCCAACGCCTGCACCGGCGCGCAGGGGCTGGAGAACACCCGCGCCACCGCCGCCCAGGTCGCGCAAATCGCCGGGTGCGCGTCCGACGACGTGCTGGCGCTCTCGACCGGCGTGATCGGCCTGCACCTGCCGATGGATGCCATCCGGCGCGGCGTGACAGCGCTGGGCGGGATGCTCCGCGCGGACGGCTGGGCGGGCGCCGCCGCCGCGATCATGACCACCGACACGCGGCCTAAGCTCGCCAGCGTCCAGCAGGGCGGTTATACCATCACCGGCATCGCCAAAGGCGCGGGTATGATCGCGCCCAACATGGCGACCATGCTCGCCGTCATCGCGACCGATGCCGCCGCCCCGCGCGACCTGCTTCAGCGAGCGCTGACTGCCGCAGCCGGGAACAGCTTCAACCGGATCGTGGTCGATGGCGACATGAGCACCAACGACACCGTGCTCGTCCTGGCGAACGGCGCGTCGGGCGCCGCCGTGGCCGACGAGGCCGCCTTCACCGCCGCGCTGGCAGACGTCTGCGCGCAGCTCGCCCAGGCTATCGTCCGCGATGGCGAAGGCGCTACCAAGTTCGTCACCGTCCACGTCACCGGGGCGGCGGACGAAGCGGAGGCGGTCGCCGTCGCCCGCTCGATCGCGACCTCGGCGCTGGTCAAAACGGCGTTCTACGGCGCCGATCCGAACTGGGGGCGCATCCTGTGCGCGGCGGGGTACGCCGGCGTCGATCTCGATCCGGACCGGCTGGCGCTGTGGCTGCTGGACGCGTCCGGCGCCCCGGCGATCCAGTTGGTCGAGGAGGGGCGCCCGCTGGACTACGACGAGCCGGCGGCCATCGCGCTCATGCAGGCGCCGGAATGGGGCGCCCGGCTGGACCTGGGCGCGGGCACGGCGTCCACCTGGATCTGGACGTGCGACCTCAGCCACGATTACGTCACCATCAACGGGCACTACCGGACCTGACGGGAATCGAAAAGCGGCCTGGATGCTCCGGGCCGCCCCTGTTCACCTGTCCTGGACAGCCTACCACGCCGCCAACCACGCCCGCGCCCGCGCGATCTGATCGTCCACGTCGCCCGCGCCGCCGGTCACCACGCCGCGCCGCCGCACCGCCGCGTCGAAGTCGAACACGTCCAGCACGTCCGCCTCGAAGATGTCGCTGATCGCCCGGTAATCGTCCAGCGCCAGCGCCGAGAGCGCCGCGCCTTTCGACTCGGCCAGCCGCACCACCTGCCCGGCCAGCCCGTGCGCCCGGCGGAAGGGAACGCCCTTGCCCACCAGGTAATCGGCCAGGTCGGTCGCCAGCATCCTCTCGTCCAGCGCGGCCCGCATCCGGTCCGGGTTGATCGCCAGCGTGCGGACCAATCCCGCCAGCGCGGGCAGCAGCGCCAGCAGCGTATCGACCGCGTCGAACAGCGGCTCTTTGTCTTCCTGCAAATCCTTGTTATAGCCGCTGGGCAGCCCCTTGAGCGTCGCCAGGAAGCCGCCCAGGTGCCCGATCAGCCGCCCGGCCTTGCCTCGCGCCAGCTCCAGCGGGTCGGGATTGCGCTTCTGGGGCATCAGGCTGCTGCCGGTGCTGTAACGCTCGTCCAACCGGACGAAGCCCAGCGCCGGGTTGGCGTAGACGATCAGGTCTTCGGCCAGCCGGCTGAGGTGCGTCCCCAGCAGCGCCAACGCGAACAGGCATTCCGCCACGTGATCGCGATCCGCGACGGCGTCCAGGCTGTTGGGGCTGGGGTGCGTGAAGCCCAGCCGCGCCGCGAGGCGCTCGCGGTCGACCGGGTAGGGCGTCCCGGCCAGCGCGCCTGAGCCAAGCGGGCATTTGGCACGCCACGCGGCGGCGAGGCCGTCCAGGCGCTCGACGTCGCGGGCGAGCGCCCAGAAGTGGCTCAACCACCAATGTGCGGCCGCCAGCGGCTGGGCCGGCTGGAAATGAGTGTACCCCGGCATGATCGCCCCACCCGCGG
>JAXGOS010000033.1:0-31349 GCA_040767355.1 Aggregatilineaceae bacterium
GCGCATCCACGTCAGGCATGTCGAGGGACCGGTGGGCGTGCAGTCGCGCAATTTCAGCAACGCGCGCATCTACTCGATCGGCTGGCAGTCCCGCTTCGATCTGCGGGCCGGGATCGGGCGCACCTATCCCTGGATCGAGACTCAGGTCAAGGCGGCCCAGCGCGCCTGACGCGCGCCTGGCAAGGCAACAACTACGAACGAAAACAACTCCGAGTCGGGGCTATTTTTCACCAGGTCAACCGCCTGGCGAGCCGGGATCGGTGAAGCGTTCCAGATCGGCGCCGGGGGACCAGGAAGTGCCGTCGGGCAGGACCGTCTTCTCGTCGTAGGTGGCGCCATCCAGCCGCGCGCCGGTCAGGTCCGCGCCGGTGAAGATCGTCCCCATCAGGTTGGCGCCCGATAGATCAGCGCCTTGCAGGTCCGCGTTCACGAACCAGGCGCCGCGCAGGTAAGCTGATGCGAGGTTCGCGCCGCGCAAATTGGCACCAACGAACTGCTTGTCTTTGAGCGTGCGGTTGGTCAGCCAGCCCTGGGCGCGCAAGCGCTCGACGGCGTGCAGCGCCTCGGCGTTATCCAGGCTGCCCATGTCGTAGATGAGCTGGGCGCGGATGTGCTCGCGCTGAAGCTCGTCTTTCGTGTTGCGATCCTCCAGGTACCCGATCGCCAACCCGAACACGATCGTCGCGACCAGCGCGCCGCTCATTTCCGTGCTCATGCCCTGCTGCCAGTTTGCCCACCAGCTATGCTTGCCTTCTCCCACTCTCTCGCTCCGCCGCCACGACAGCACAGCGAAGACCAGCGAAAACCCCAACAGGAGAATGCCGCCCAGTGCGACTCCGAGAAACACCGTAGACATCGTTGCCTCCGCAGCAATCTATCTGTCCTAGCAGCATACACTGTTGCTGGCGCGAGGTCCAGAGCGCCCGGCCAGGGCGCGCGCTGCTTGCGCCTTTCGCAGCGTTCGCGGTATGGTTGGCGCAGCAGTTCGGAACGGATAGCGAGAGAGAGATGCGAGCAGTCTTACAGCGGGTGAAACGCGGCGCGGTGCGCGTCGATGGCGCGGTGGTCGGCGAGATCGATCACGGCTTCGTGATCCTGGTGGGCGTGGGGCATGGCGATGGCGAGACCGAGGCGCAGTGGCTGGCGCGCAAGATCGCCGGGCTGCGCGTGTTCGAGGACGCGGACGGCAAGTTCAACCTCTCGCTGCTCGATGTGGAGGGGAGCTGCCTGGTGGTCTCGCAGTTCACGCTCTTCGCCGACTCGCGCAAGGGCCGCCGCCCCAGCTTCGTCGATGCCGCCCCGCCGGAGATAGCCGAGCCGCTGATCGAGCGCTTCGCCGGGATGCTGCGCCAGGCGGGCGTCAAGCAGGTGGCGATGGGTGTCTTCGGCGCGCGGATGCAGGTCGAGATCCACAACGATGGCCCGGTGACGATCTGGCTGGATACGGATCAGGTGGGCTGAGAACCCGTCGCGAGCCACGAACCCGCCCCAGAAACGACCTGCCCGCGCTGGCTGCCGGTTGAGTGTGGAGGTTGGTCGATGAAAAACAGAATGTTGGCCGGACTCGTGATACTGGCCGCTCTCTTCGTTCTGGTCGCGGTGCTCGGTCTCAGGACACCCCTGCCTGCCGCCGCCCGACAGGCGGGTACCCCCTCGCCGACGCCCTTTCCGACGCCGTTCCCCACCCTGGCGCCAGTTGGTGATCTTGCGATCATCGCGGCGGACTATCCGCGCGTCGATGGCTCGACGTCGACGCTGCCGCTCCAGCGGCTGGCGGCCTGCCAGATTCTCGGCGCATCGTGCGTGTGGCTGGAGGGATTTTTCGGCCCGGAGCGCTGGATCGCACATCTCCTCACCGAAGGGGAGCCGATCACGCCGGCGATCGAGGTGCTCAACACGCTGCAGCACACCGGCACACACGAGTCCTATCTGAACCTGATCGGCGGGGCGGCAGACCTCATCCTGGTGGCGCGCGCACCGTCGGACGACGAGCTCGCCCTTGCGGAGACGGAAGGTGTCGAGCTGGACGTGCGGCCCGTCGCCCTGGATGCGTTTGTTTTCCTGGTCAACGCGGGCAACCCGATGGATGATCTGGGCTTGGATGCCATCCGTGGCATTTATACCGGCGCGATTACCCGCTGGTCCGAGCTGGGTGTGGATGAGCGGCTGAGCGACGATTCGGACAACCCGATTCATGCGTACCTGCGCGATCCGAATTCCGGCAGCCAGGAGCTGATGGAAGCGCTAGTCATGCAGGGGCGCCCGATGATCGACGCGCCGGACATGATCCTGGAAACCATGATCGGGCCGATCAATGCCATCAGCACGGACGCGGCGGGCATCGGCTATTCGGTTTACTACTACGCCACGGTCATCAATCCCGACGAGGGCGTCAATCTGCTGTCGGTGGAAGGCGAGCCGCCCCAGGCCGCGACCATTGCCGGCCGGCAGTACCCGCTGACCGCGGAGGTGGTTGTCGTCGTGCGCGCGGATATCCCGGCGGACAGCACTGCCGCGCTGCTGCGCGACTGGCTACTGGGCGCCGAGGGCCAGCGCACTGTGGCTGACAGCGGCTATGTTCCCCTGGCCGGAGAGCAGCAGTAGCGCGGGCGCACGATCGATCGCGATCGGCCACGGCGTCGCGTTGACTGGTCTGGGAAGTCGGATCGCCCCGCGTCGGCTGCCGGCGCTCTTGTCTCTGCTTGGGTCACCCGATGGCCGTGTCGGGGCATGGAGTTGCGCACGCTCCCCGTCTGCACTATCCTTGCCCGCAGATCGAAAAGCGTTGAGCAAGGTGCGATGTGGACGGCAAGCGTCCTTCTTTTCTGTACTTAACCTCAATCGTATGTGTACTGCTGGTGCACCTGCTGCTGCGGGCCCACCACATCGCCGCGCTGCCCACTTACATCGACGAATACCGCCACGTCAGCCGCAGCCAACTGGTTTATAACTTCGCGCACAACCCGATCGAGTTCTCGCACGGCAAGCTGCTGCTCTATTACTGGCTGGGCCTGTTTTCGCCGTCAGGACAGGGCGCGATCCTCTTCAGCCGGCTGGCGGTCGCCGTATTCACGCTCCTCACCGTGGCCGGAATCGCCGCGATTGCAGCCCGGCTGTTTGGTCGGGGAGCGGTCCTGCCAGCAATCATCCTGTACGCCCTGGTGCCCCACACCGTATTTTTCGAGCGGCTGGCCTTTGCCGATCCCGTAGCGGGTGCCCTGGGGACGCTCAGCGTATGGCAGACGCTGATCCTGGTGGACAGGCCTACGCGCAAGCGGGCGCTGCTGGTGGGAGTATTGATCAGCGCAACCATCCTGACCAAACTGACGGCCGCGCTGCTGGCCGGCAGCCCGCTGATCGCCGTCATGCTGCTGGGCGGCAGTGCCCCCGAGGAGCGCACGGTCAGCGCCATCCGCCGGTGGATGGCCGCGCTGTGGAGGCGCTATGGCTGGGCCTTGAGCTTAATCGCCGGAGTCTACGCGCTGTCCGCGCTGGCGATCTTCGCCCTGGTCATCGCCAGCCTGAGCCGGGGCGGCGAGCCGGTTCTGTTCACCACGCATCTGATCGGCACCATAACCGGCAGCGTGGATGCGATCGGCAGGATCATCATTTACTTCACGATCGTCTACTGGCTGGTGTCGATTCCCCTGGCCGCGCTGGGAGGCTGGCTGGCGATCGTCTTGTTCCGCGCCCAACGCGCGAAGGTCCTGTTCGTGCTCGGCTGGCTGGCGCTGCTGTGGTTCCCCGCGATGGTTCTCACCCGGCATCCGGTGGCGCGCTATCTCACCATCGGCTACCCTGCGCTGGCGGTGTTGTTCGGGGGCGGCCTGGCGCATACCACCCGCCTGTATCGCGCCAGATGGACGCTGGCCCGATCCTCAGCCGGGCCGGGGGCGTCGCGGCGGCTGATCGGGGATGGACTGGTCGCTGGGGTGCTGATCGTGTGGGCGCTGGTTTTCGCAATTCAGTTTGCCAGCCGGACCGTGACAGCCCCGGAGAAGCTGCGACTGCCCAACGAGGACGACTATGGGATGTTTCGCGGCCCGACCAATGGCTGGGTGGTGCAGGATGCCCTGGCGTTTCTCGACGAGCACGGGCAGGCGCTCGGTGGCTGGGTGCCGGTCCGAGCCGTGCTGCGGACGACCTCCGCGGCAGCCGATTTCTGCGATCTGGTCGCGTTCTATGTCACGGCTCGCCTGGACGCGCGCTGTACGGCGATCGTGACCGATGAAGACAATGACGCCACGCTCGCCGCTCAAGAGGAGGGCATCTGGCGCGAGGTCATCCTCGCGGATCTGGCGTGCCCTTTTGCCTACGTGATCACGGACGTCTCGCGCCCTCAGACCATACCGGATGCGCCCCCGTTCGCGGCAGCCCGCGTGTTCGAGGGTCAGCGTCCGCACGGCGGCGCGGCGATCTCGGTCTGGCGCGTGGCGTGTGAATAACGGCGCCGGGCAGGGCTGGCGTGTGCGCTCCTCGCGCCGTGGGGCGATCAGATCAGTGGTGCAGGACGTCGAACAGGGTGTCCGGCAGGGTGCTGATCGCGTTCTCCTGGATTTTGTAGGTGAAGGTGCGGTTGTCCTGCGTTTCTTCGACGATCAGCCCGGCTTCCTTGAGCTGGGCCAGATGCCGCGACACGGCCGAGGCCGACAGGTTCAGCTTGTTGGCGATCCGCTTGCCGTGCATCTGGTCGCCGTGATGCATGATCAGGCGCAGGATATCGAGCCGCGAGCCGTCGGCCAGCGCCTTGAAGATGCTCACCAACTGTTGCTTGTTGCGCTCCAGCTCGGCCAGCCGGGCCTCGGTGCGCTCGCTGTTGAACAGCACCGTGATGTTGCCGTAGCCGTAGAACATATACACCGACGACGGCATCAGGTACACCGGGATGAACACGATATCTGTCACCGGGTATTCTTCCGGCAGCGGCGGCAGCAGCTCGGATTTGCCGGTGACGTGCTCGAGCAGGCCCGCGCCTCCCAGCCGGGCGAGCAAGGCCGCTTTGTCTTCGAGCGCTTGCTCCCAGTGCGGGCGCAGCGAGTCGATCTGCCCGGCGAAGAAGTCCTCCCAATACCACTGCCACAGGTCGGCCAGCCGGTTCTGGAAGGCGGGCACGTCAGCCAGCATCTCGCGCAGAGGGACTTTCGTATACATCCAATGCGATTCATACCCGGAGGCCATGAGCTGTTCGCGCAGCCGGTCGAACTCGAGTCCGGTCGCCGCGATCTGCTCGCGCCGCAGAATGCGCCCCACGCAGTAAAACATAAAGGTGACCGGATCCATCGTGCGGATGTAGTCGATAAAGCCGGGCACGTCGTCGTGATCGGCGTAGTCAACCGCCAGCTCGAAAAAGAGCGCTCCATTGAAGTACGGCTCGTAGAGGTCGTCCAACTCGCGCAGCAGCCGGGGTGGGAGG
This sequence comes from Aggregatilineaceae bacterium, assembly GCA_040767355.1. GTDB lineage: Bacteria > Chloroflexota > Anaerolineae > Aggregatilineales > Aggregatilineaceae > LM3-B42. The sequence continues at coordinate 5,414 of JAXGOS010000033.1, forward strand.
ACTGCCCGCGCCGAAGCCGCCCACTCGGCGCGCGCGCCCGGTTTGCGCAGGGTCTGGAGGCTGAGCATCATCTCGTAGACCGGCGAGGACAGGAAACGAACCATTTCGGTAATGGAGTCGGTTGCGTCGATCACTTGGAGCGGCATGCGGTCACCTTCTTGTCGTAGGTCAGTCAGGTTCAGTCGTTCGGAATGAGGGCTGGCTGGGCGGGCTACCCGCTCGCCCCCGCATCCTCGCGCCGGGTTTCCAGACCTTTGCGCAGCGCGGCCAGGCCCTCCCCCAGCTCGGCCAGCTCGCGCTCGGGAAGGACGGTCCAGGGCGCGTAATACAGCCGGTCGGTTTCGTCCTCGACGGTCTGGCGCAGCGCCCGGCCTTTGTCCGTGAGCTGCCAGCCGCCGTCCGGCCCCTGTTCGATCCAGCCGCGCGCGGCGAGATCATCCAGCGCGGCGGCATACTCTTCGACAGAAAACCGGCGCGCCGCCCGCTTTTCGGCCAGCTCGTCCGCGCTGCGGGCTTCCCCGTGCCACAGATCGGTGAAAGCTTCCCAGGCGTGGCCGCTGGTCCCGTGGGGACGCCAGGCGGCCAGATGGGCATCGTCACGGAACGAGTTCATGTCCGACAGGTACTGCAGCACGCGCAGCGCGGGCGGCCCCTGCGGGCCAGGATCCGAGTTGCGGTTGGTCGTGATGCACGGTTTTTCGGCGGGCTCCGGGGCGATCAGGCACGCGGCCACCAGCCGGTCCAGCAGGCCGATCAGCCGGTCGAGCCGGGCGGGTGCAACCGGTAGCTCGATCTCGCCGAGCGCCCGCGCCACGGTCGCCATCGCGCTGCCGAATACTTCCTCGCCGCGGGCCGTGATGCGGTATTCGCCCGCCGCGGAACGCTCCATCAGGCCGCGCTCGGCCAGGGCATCCAGCCCTTCTTCGAAGCGGTGCCGGGCAGTGTACGGCGTGCGGAGCAGGAACTGCTCCGGCGTGGCCGCATTGGGCAGAAAGTCATGCGCGACGGCCAGGAAATACCAGCCATCGCGCAGATCGAGCTCGTCGAGGTGGGCCTGCAGGGCAGGCCCGTACACGGCGCCGAGCGCCAGGGATGTGGGGCCGAACTCAGCCTGAACATCAGATGCCTGCATGATGCTCCTCCTCAAAACGACTCGCCGCTCACTCGCACAGGTCCCAGGCCGGGCTGAGATACTCGTCGGCCAGCCGCGCGACGAGCATTTTCAAGTCAGTGGCCCGGTCGGGAAGCTCGAGCACGTCTTCGGCGCCGAGCTGGCGGGCGCGCTGGCGCAGCAGGTGCGGCAGGCGGCGCCCGACGACCAGCACCGGGACCGCGGGATGATCGGCGCGCAGCGGCGCCAGGATGGATAGGTCGACCAGGTGGCGGGCGTCGAGGCCGACGACGACCAGATCGAAGTCATAGAACTCCAGCGCGCGCAGGGCGTCGTCCAGTTGGTCGACCAGCACCACCGAGATGCCCTGGTTCAACAGCAAGCTCACGGTATCGACCAGCACGTTGGCCGGCCCGTTGGGACGATCGATGACCAGCACCTGGGCTGGGCAGCGAAAGGCGGGGGTCAGATGGTTGACAGGACGAGTCAACTCGATTTCCGGATGCATAATGCCCTCGCTTGTTTACTTGCTTAATTGCGTGATTGTGCAATTGTGATATTAGCTTATCATGAATTTGCCCCGTCTGTCAATACCCCGCCGTTTTGCGTCCTGCCCCCTCTTCCACTAAGATCACAGCCATCCGATAACAGGAGGTCTCGCATGCCACGCCACATCGCTCCCCTTGCCGCCCTGTTGTTCGTCCTGACGTTGATCCTGCCCAGCCCCCCCGCCGCCGCCCAGGACGATCCCGGACCGTATACGCCCCAAAGCCGCCTGGGGCGGGGCCTGGTGCGCAGCGTCGCCTGGAGCCCGGACGGTGGCACCATCGCCATTGGCGGCGCGCTGGGCATCTGGCTCTCGACGCCGGACGGCGCCGACCGTGGTCTGCTCACCGGGCACACGCGCGCCGTGTACGCCCTGGCCTTCAGCCCGGATTCGGCCCGGCTGGCGAGCGCCAGCCACGACCGGACGGTGCGCCTGTGGGACCTGGCCGCGGGGACCGAGTTGCTGGCCCTCGAAGGGCACGCCGATCTGGTGGTCGCCGTCGATTGGCGCCCGGACGGCGCGGAGATCGCCAGCGGGAGCCACGACCGGACGGTGCGCCTGTGGGACGCGACGACCGGGGCGGAGCGCGCGGTGCTCGAGGGTCACACAGGCTGGGTGACATCGGTCGCCTACAACCCGGATGGGACCCTGCTCGCCAGCGGGAGCCACGATGGCACGGTGCGCGTGTGGGATACCGCCAGCGGCGCCCCGCTCGCCACGCTGGAAGGGCACGACGGCGTCGTGAGCGCTGTGGCATGGGGCGGCGGCCTGCTGGTCAGCGCCGGCTGGGATGGCACGATCCGCGGGTGGGACTTGGGGCGTTTGGACCACGCATGGTCCGTGCAGGCGCACGGCGACGTAATCGATGATGTCGCGTGGAACCCGACCGGTATGACATTCGCCACCGCCGGTTGGGATGGCACGGTCCGGCTGTGGTACACGCGCGACATGCAAGAAGTGGGCCGCTTCGAGGAGCACACGGGTCCGGTGCACGACTTGGCCTGGAACCCGGACGGGACAGCGCTGGTCTCGCTGGGCTGGGACGATACGGCCATGATCTGGGAAGTCTCGCGCGGGGGGCCGGGCACGCGCTGGGATCAGCACATGGGCTGGATCGGGGCGGTCGGCTGGACGGCGGACGGACACGTCACCAGCGCCAGCCTGGATCGCCGCGTGCGCACCTGGGATCCGGCGACCGGCGCCCTGCTCAGTGTGGTCCCTGGCACGATCGCGCCCGTCTCGCTCCCGGCGGCCAGCCCGGACGGCGCGCGCGAAGTCGATATCGACGAGGGAGGCATCGTGCGGGTCACGGCGGCGGCGGCCGGCGCGGTGATCGCTACCCTGCCGGGCCGCGCCAATGCCGCCGCGTGGAGTCCGGACGGCGGGCAGTTGGCGGTTGCCGCGCGGGACGGTACGATCGTCGTTTGGTCGGAATGAGCGTGTAGGCTGGTCTGTCACTCAAGGGAGTGGACATGAAAACCCGGTTTCTGTTCGTTGGGGTGATCGCGGTGTGGATCCTGGCGCTGGGGGGCCGCGCGGCGGCACAGGATGCGGGCCCGTATGTCGAAGGCGCGGTGCTGGGGCGCGGGAGCGCGCTGGCGGTGGCGTGGAGCCCGTCCGGTGAGCGCCTCGCGGTGGGCAGCACGAGGGGCGTCTGGCTGTATGACCCCGATCCGGGCTACCAGGGCGAGCTGGTCATATCGGCGAACGGCGCCGTGGACGTGGCATTCAGCCCGGACGGGAGCCTGATCGCAATGGCCGGCGCCGATGGCGCGGTGATCCTCTGGGACGTGGCCAAGGAGAAACAGGTTTGCGTGTGCGAAGGGCACACCGACCGCGTGACAGCCGTCGCCTTCAGCCCCGACGGGACGCCGTTCGCCGGGCTGCTCGCCAGCGCTGCGGACGATGGCACGCTGCGCATCTGGAACGCGGCCAACGGCGTCGAGTGGGCGGCGCTCCAGGGACACAGCGGCTGGGTGCTGGCCCTGGCGTGGAGCGCGGATGGCTCGGTGGTATTTAGCGCGGGGGCCGATGGGACGCTCCAGCGCTGGGACACGGCCACTGGCGACCCGCTGCCGGGATTTGACGATCACGCCGGGATCGTGCTCGATCTCGCGCTGAGCCCGGATGGGACGCGGCTGGCGGGCGTGGGGCCGGATGGCCGCGCCTGGCTGTGGGATGCCAGGACGGGTGACGAGCTGATCGCGCTGGCGGGCACGCCAGGCGTGGTGTACGAGGCGGTCGCCTGGAGCCCCGACGGGATGCGGCTGGCCGTCGGCTACCGGAACTACGCGGGCGGCGGCGGCCTGACGTTCTGGGACGCGGGAACGCTCGACAGCCTGGGCGTGGCGCTGCAGGGCGCGTGGCACGGCGTCCGGCAGGCGGCCTTCAGCCCGGACGGAAAGCGGCTGGCGACCGCCGGCTGGGATCATGCGCTGGGCGTGTGGGATGCCGCGACCGGCGTGTCGCTGGTGGCCCAGCAGGGCGAATACAGTGGGTCGATCAGCGCCCTGGCGTGGAGTCCGGATGGCGCGCATCTGGCCGCGCTCACCGCCGACGCGGTGCTGGGAGTCTGGGCGCCGGCTGGTGGTACGCTCCAGGCGGCGGTGCCGGTCCGCGCCGACGCCGTCGCGATGGGCTGGAGCGAGGCGGGCGAGCTTGCAGTATCTCGCTTCGGGCAGGCCAACGGCTACTGCGGCATCATGGTCTGGGACAGCGCCGCCCCGCCCGAGTCGGTCGTGCCGTTCCGCCCCCTGTGGAGCGAGCAGGGCGCGTGCAGCGCCGCCCCGCGGCCCGACCTGGTGCAGATCGCCGCCGCGCGCGACGACGGGACGCTGGCCCTGATCAACGTGGCGAGCGGCAGCGTGGACCTGACCTGGGACGCGGGCCAGACGGCCCTGCTGCAAGAGGCGCTGTTCTGGAGCCCGGACGGGCGCAAGCTGGCGACGGAAGAGGAAACCGGCACGGTGCGCGTGTGGGACGCGGTCACGGGCAAGCTGATCAGCCAACTGGACGGCGCGCTCAACCCGCTGGAGCCGCGCCTGGCCTGGAACGCGGACGGCACCCGGCTGGCCGGCATCACCGCGGACGGGAGCGTCCGGGTGTGGGACGCGGCCATGGGCACAGCGCTGCAGACCGTCGAGAGGCGCTGGCGGGCGCTGGCGTGGGGGCCAGACGGCGCGGCCCTGGCGATGGGCGGCGACGAGGGGGTGCGGATTCTCGATCCGGCGACCGGCGCCGTGATCGCGACGCTGCCGGACCCGGCCACGGCGCTGGCCTGGCGGCCCGATGGTCGCGCGCTGGCCGTAGCCGTGCGCGAGCAAAACGTCATCCGCCTGTGGGAGACGCCATGAACGGGCTGAAGCTGGGGGGGCGGTCGATAGGGCCACTGGAAGCGGTGGCGCTGATCGGCATTGGCCTGGTGCTGGCGCTGGTGGTGACCGGAGCAATCGACGGCGTGGCGCTGATCATCCTGCTGGTGGTGGGCTATTTCGGCTACATGGCGCAGGGCGTGATCGCCCAGGCGCAGCGCTTCCGCCCGGTGGAGCCGCCGCGCACCTGGGCCATCACCATGATCGCCAACCTCGTGCTGATGGCGCTGGGCATTGGCGCCTTCGGCTGGTATCTGGCCGGCGGCGGCGCGCGCGCCTGGGTCCCCCTGCTGATCTTCATCGCCGGGTTCATGGCGCTGCGTATGTGGCGGCGCGGTGTCGTGGCGAATCTGTACGCGTGGCGCACGCCCGCGTTGGCGCTGCTCCAACAGGGAGAATACCGCAAGCTGATCCGCGAGCTGGAAGACGAGGCCACTGCCGGGCGCGGGCACCCGGACAAGCTGGCGATGGTGGCCCTGGCTTATATCGAGCTGAACAAGTGGGAGCGCGCCGATCAACTGCTAGCCCGCGCGCGCCAGCTCGCGCCCGAGTTCGCCTCAGTCAACGGCGCGCTCGGCTCGCTGCGGCGTCACCAGGCCCGCTACGCCGAAGCGGCCGAGGCTATCCGCCAGGCGCTGCAGTTCGAGGACAACATCAACTCGGGCTATTACCTTGGCCTGTGCCAGTTTCTGGCTGGCGATCGTGCCGCCGCCGAGGGGACCCTGCGCGACATCATCGACAGCCCGGAGTTGATCCGCCAGGGGCAGGTCTACGGCGCCTATATCCTGGGCCAGATTGCCGAGGGCCGGGGCGATGCGGCGGCGAGCGAGTGGTATGCCCGCATGGCCGAGGGCGCGCCGAAGGTGCTCCCCGCGCTGCACGAAGAGGCGCGGCGCCACAAACAGACTCCCTACGGCGAGACGCTCAAAGAGCATGTGCGCAGCATGGAGCAGATCATCGCCCGGCGCCCGCTGGCGCGCGGTAATAAGTCGGACTAGAATGGTCGCTATAGCGACTTAGGCAGCCTCGCGTCAGCACCGTGAAATCGATCGCGGCTTGTATTTCGTCGCCCGGAACGGCAGCCCCGCTGCCGGCCGAGACTATTGTTAGCGAGTGCGAAAGAAGCGGAAGCATGGCGGGTCCGCCCCCGATCGATCGTTGGCATGGCCGGGCACTCTCCTCCTGGGGAGTGGCTGCCGGGGCGACGCTGCTGCTCCTGCGCCTGGCCCGGCTCGCTGTCTCTCGCCCCGAATGGAACGATCTCCCCCCTCTAACGCGCGCCAATCCCATCCTGCTCACCGATGACGACGCCCACATGCTGACTCTGCTGCGGATCATGCTGGAGCGCTGCAATCTCAACGTGGTGAGCACGCAGTATGGCGACGACGCGCTGGCGTTGTGCCACACCATGCCGATCTCGCTCGTGATCTCGGATGTGATGAAGCCCGGCATGAGCGGGTTCGATCTGCTCAGGCAACTCCGCGCGGACCCGGCGACGCGCGACATCCCGCTGATGTTCGTGTCGGCGGGGAGCAGCGTGCAGCGCATCATGGCTGCCAAAGAATTGGGCGCTGACGACTATCTGGTGAAGCCCGTCTCGTTTCAGGAGCTGGGGAAGCGGGTGTGCGCGCTGCTCGCCGAGCGCGGGCGGTGGACCGTATGGCCGGGCGGCGCATCCCGCGAGCTGGCCCACTTCAGCGATTGACCCGGCGCTGGATCAAGCCTCCTGCCGCGCTTCAATCCCCACATCAATGGCGTAGCGCAGCGCGCGCACGAGATCGGGATGCGCGCGCGCCAGTCGTGTCTGGGCGGCGCGCACGGCCTGGCTCTCCTCGGCCATCCACCCGGCGTGCGCGGGCGCGATGTCGTAGGCGGCGCGCCCGCCAGCCCGGCGCGGAGGCGTGTTGCACAGCCCGCGGGCGATGGTGTCCTCTTCGACCAGCATCACCAGCCATTCGTACGGATCGTGCTGGTTGTCGTCGAAGATCGCGGCCACCAGCTTGTCGACCTCCACGCCCTGGTCGGGCGGGATCTGCCAGCTCGCCGCCAGCCGCTGGATCGAAAGGGCGTTCTCCGGCGTGCGTTCCAGCCACTGAATCGCCTCGACCATCAGCCGCCCTTCCAATTCGCCGTCTATCTCGGTCAGCTCGGCCAGCGGGCCGGGCTCCAGCGCGTATTTCACCGAATCGAGCTTCAGCGGGCGGCCCCAATAGCGGGTATAGCGGCGGCTCACTCGCACGGCGAGCAGCCCGCGCGCTATCAGCGCGATCAAGGTGTGCAGGACGATGTCGATGGCCACCTGGCGGTCGTTGCCGCCCTGGACGCTGCTGCCTGGTTGGCACAGCGTGGACACGCTCGCTGGATAGGTTGGCGTGAAGCCCAGCGACAGGTTGATCGGCAGCGGCTCGATGGGCAGCGTGATCTGGTCCGAGATGGTCCATCCGGCCAGGGTGAGCCGGTGCCACACTGCGCCGGTGGCGCGGTTCACCAGCAGATACGATGGCTCGGAAAACAGGCTCAGCACCGCCAGCGATCCGGCGACCCCGAACACCAGCGCGATCAGCACGACGACCAGCCGTGTCAGGTCGTCGCCCGCCTGCCGTGCGAGCCACAGCGCGCCGAGCACCAATGCCCAACAGGCCGCCGCGGCTACCAGCCGAGTCAGGCGGCTGCCCCCCACGTTTTCCAACAGGAAGGGACAGGCCCCGTCGCGGCGCTGCGGGCAGGCGAACAGGGCATCCCAGGTGTGGCGCCCGCACTGCTCGCACCGGAAGATCGGCCCTGGCGAAGGGGAAGTGGGTCTCATGCGCGCCTCCGTGATCGTTGAGCCGGCGATCAGCCGGTCGCGAGATCGTCACTGGCAGGGGTGCCGCCGGATGGCTCGTCTCCCTGCTCGTAGTCGTCGAGCATGTCGAGCAGCGGCCGGTCGGTGAAGGCGAAGGTGCGCTCGCTGGCGCTGAGAATGCCGCGAAACTGGCCCTGGTTGACCACGACCAGCACGCGACCCGGGCTGTCGCGCATGGTCTGGATCGCGCGCGCCGTGCCCATGGCGTCCTGCTCGACGACCACCGGCGTCACCACGCCCGGCAGCGGGTTGCCCCAGCCGGCAGGATTCTCGCGCTGGCGGGGAAGGTCGCCCAGCCGGGTCTGCATCGTGACACGCTGTTCCGGATCGCGCAGCAGGTCGCGCACGGTTTCGAAGCGCAGGGCGGTGAAGTCCCCGTCTCCGTGATCGACGATCAGCCACCACCATTCGTAGCTGCCGGGGGTGCTGCGCCAGACCTGCAGCGCCGAGTAGACGGTATCCCCGGCGGGACGCAGCAGGTGCGCATTCACGGTTTTGTCGAGTTCGCTGTCAGCGATTGGCATGGGTGCTCTCTCCGGACTGCTCGGACGAAGACTCTGCTTGCATAATAGCACGCTTGTCCGGGGTGACAAATGCGGCTTGGTGCGGCGGAGCGCGCCGCGCGCCAAGCGCCCGGCTGCAACTTGCCGCCGGGGGATGCGTATACGAGGATAGACGGCAGCGCGCGGCACGCGACAATTGGCATGCCGCTGGCGCCTTGCTATAATCCGCCCGCTATCTCATGCTACTGCGAGTCGCCCACTATATGACCGATAGCTCGCCCAACTCCCTACCTCCACACCGCCCCACACGGCAGCCCCATCCCGCGGTGACCTGGCTCAAGCAGCATCAATCTCGCGCGCTGCTGTGGCTGCGGTTGATCGTGTCCGTTATTCTGATGGCGCTGGTGATGTCGCTGGTGCTCGACGATCGCGAAAAGTTCCGGGACGTCAACTGGGACTGGATTCCCCTGGCGTGGCTGCTCATGCTGACCAGCACGCTGGTTAAGGCGCTGCGCTGGAGCCTGCTGGTCCGGCTGAGCAATATGGACCTGCCGTATCGTCGCCTGCTGGGCACGTATCTCGTCGGAGCCTTCTTCAGCACCGTGCTGCCGACGTCCATTGGCGGCGACGCGGTGCGGGCGGTCGATACCGCAGCCAAGACGGGCCGGGTCGCCGATGCCACCTCTTCGGTCTTGATCGAGCGCGGGATCGGTCTCCTGGTCGTGATCGGATCCGGCAGCATCTTCGGGCTGTTCATCGAGCCGGGCAAGGTTCCCGGGGTGTTCATGCTGGTGGTCCACGGCATGTTCATCGCCGGGGTGATCGGCCTGCTGTTCCTGCGCCAGGGCTGGTTTATCGAGCCTATCGCCGCGCTGATGTCCCGCGCCAAAATGGGCAAAATGGTCGACAAAGTGAGCCACCTGCAGGCGGCGCTGTCGGGCCACCTGGGGCACCCGCGCGTGCTGGTCCAGATGCTGCTGCTCTCGATTGTGGCCAATATGCTGACGATGGGCGCCACCTATCTGGTATTGAGCGCGGTGACCGAGCCGGTGCCGCTGGCGTCGTTTGTGCCGATGATCACGCTGATCACCGTCGCCGAGCTGATTCCAATCTCGATCGCGGCGTTGGGCGTCAAAGAGAGCGCCTACATCTTCTTCCTCGGGCTGGTGGGCGTGGGCAGCGTCGAAGCCGGCGTGACGGCGATCATCATGCGCGCTCTGACCTGGGCGTTGGCGCTGCTGGGCGGCGCGGTCTATATTGGACGGACGTTCAGCGCGTCGCCTAAGGACAAGGCGGCTGAAGTCTAGCGGCCCGCAGGCCGCCGGAACGATTAATGTGTCAGGTGCTGTCGGGACGAGGATGCCCACTATGCTGTCATTGCCGATCAAAGCCATCCGCATCGTGATCCACCGGCTGCGCACCCAGGGCCTGCGCACGACGCTGCTGTGGCTCTATGCCCGCGGAATCCCCAAACTAACCGGCGTGCCGCTGCTGCGCTTCAGCGCGATCACCCCTCAGATCGCCGTGGGGCCGCAGTACGGGCGGCGCGGCAAACGCCATCTCGAGGCCAACGGCTACACCGGGAGCGTCAACCTGCGGGCCGAGTTCGACGACGCGGTACACGGGCTGGCCCTCGCGGCGTACTGCCATCTGCCCACCGTCGACGACGCCGCGATCTCGCTGGATCACCTCGAGCAGGGGGTCGCCTTCATCCGCGATGTGGTGGAGCGCGGCGGCAAGGTCTACATTCACTGCGCGGGCGGCGTGGGGCGCGCGCCCACCATGGCCGCCGCCTATTTCATCGACCAGGGCATGACGCTCGACGAGGCACTGGCGCTCATCCGGCGGGCGCGGCCTTTCATCAACGTCATGCCGCCGCAAATGGCCCGCCTGCGCGAGTTCGAGGCGCTCCGCCAGCGCCAGCCGGACCCGGCATTCTAACGCGTTTCTTAAACGCTCACCCTTCATTACGGACCAGAGTCTGGTATAATATAAGCACAGGGGGTGACTGGCTTCGACAGGGGAAGTTGGTCACAGACTGCAAGCCGAGGCGCTCTACCCTCGTTAATCCAGAGCAAAACGATAAGTGCCAACAACAGCACTGCTCGTCTCGCTATGGCTGCGTAAAGTAGCCTAGCAGACAAAGGTTACCCGAGGGTAACCCGTCTGCCCCGACCGTGTCCTGTTCGGGCGGCAAGCAGGCGTCACAAACAACAGGATGCTCGGTGATGGTGCTGGTACGTCGCCGCTAAGACTCACCAGCTTGCGCGTGGCCCGCCTTTGGCCGGTGTAGGTTCCCACAGCGCGAAACACAAACACCGACTATGCTTGTAGACGTTTGTGGTCGAATCTTCTGGACGCGGGTTCGACTCCCGCCACCTCCACCATAGGGAATAAGAAGAAACCAGCGCAATCCAGGCTGGTTTCTTCGTGTTTATGGGGGCGGCTACTGCCGCGCGTCACTCGCCGGGTGGAGCCGCCGCCGGCGCGCGCCGTGGCTCAGATCCAGCAGGGTGCGCGTGACCTGCTGCTCGGCGAAGACAAACACGAAGATCGCCGTCGCCGTCAGCACGATGGCCGGGCCGGTGGCGATATCCTGGTGGTAGGAAATATAGAATCCGATGATGCTCGATGCCGCGCCGATCAGCGCCGAGACGAGCATCATCGGCAGCAGGCGCTGCGTCATCAGGTTGGCGGTGGCGGCGGGTGTGACCAGCAGCGCCACCATCAGCGCGATGCCCACCGTTTGCAGCGACACGACAATCGTCACCGCGATCAGGACCAGCAGCAGCAGCCGGAACAGCTCGCTCGGCATGCGCAACGTGCGCGCCAGGGTGGGATCGAACGAGATGATCATGAATTCCTTGTAGCACAGCGCCACCACGGCCAGCACGCCCAGCCCGAACAGGCGGATCAGGTTCAGGTCGCCAGGCGACACGCCCAGGATCTGCCCGAACAGGATGTGCGTCAGGTCGCCGGCATAATTGTCGATGCGCGAGATCATGGCGATGCCTAGCGCGAACGACGCCGCGAACACGACCCCAATGGCCGTGTCTTCCTTGATCTTCTCGTGGCGGGTCAGCACGCCGATGCCCAGCGCGCTAAGGATCCCGGCGACCAGTCCGCCCCAGAACAGGTCGTCCGTCCGTCCGTTCGTCCGCTGGTACATGAAGGCCACGCCGGGCAGGATGGCGTGGGCCAGCGCGTCACCGAAAAACGCCATGCCGCGCACGACGACATACGTCCCCAGCACGCCGCTGATGATCCCGACGATGATCGCGGCCTCCATGCTGCGCGCCAGCAGCGGATAGCTCAGCGGCTCCAGGATCAGCACGTCGATGTTGTGCATCAAGACGGCCCAACCGTCTTTGAGCAGCGTTCCCAGGCTGGCGGCCAACACGACCATAGCGGTTCTCCCTAGCGCGCTGCCTGGTCGCGGCGGATAGGCTCGCCCGCGCCCGCGCGGTCCAGGATGCGGTGGAGCACGTCCGGGCCGATCCGCGACGTGAAGTCCAGGGTCAGCGGCGTGACCGAGATCATGCCGCGCAGCAGCACACTCGCATCCGAGTCCTGGTCGTCGGTCAGGTCGGGGTTCAGCTCATAACCGATATGGCCTTCGCCGTCCAGGGTGCTGCGCGCCGGGCGCAGCGGGCGGTAATAGTTGCCTCGTTCCAGCCGGGTGATCCGCCAGGGCGTGTCCGGCGTGGCGTCCTGCGGGATGTCGATTTTGAGCACATCGACATCGGGCAAAGGCTCGGTATTCAGCCAGCGCGCGGCGAACAGCCGCGTGAAATAAGCCGCCACGCGAAAGTCAACCGATGCGTCGTTGGTCATGTGGTGCGCGGGATCGGTCTGGAGCGATACGGCCAGCGCCGGGACGCCGAACGCGGCAGCTTCGAGCGCGGCGCCCACCGTGCCCGACACCGTGACCGCGACGCCGATGTTCTCGCCGTAGTTGATGCCCGAAACGACCAGCGCCGGGTGGCGGTCGATCAGCTCGAGCAGGGCATGTTGGACGGCCTGGGCGGGCGAGGCATTGGCGCGATACGCGCGCCACGTCTGGCCGTTCGCGCTGATCGTGGTCTCGGTCAGGCGCCCGTCGTTCCAGGGGGGCATGCTGCGCCCCATGCCGGACTGCTGTACATTGGGCGCCACGATCAGCAGGTCGCCCAGCGGATCGAGCGCGGCGGCTGAAGCGGCCAGCCCTGGCGAGTCGATGCCGTCGTCGTTGGTCAGGATAATGAGCGGTCGTGTCATGAATCGATCTGTCCTTAGAATGGCTGCGCATGGGAATGCGCGTGCTGGTAGTCGTCGTGATTGTGGCAGGGTTTGTCGGCGACCATGACGTACTGGTCGCCGTCTTGCCACAGCGCGATCCGGTCGCCGAAAGTGGCCGCGAGGTTGGCGGGCGTATAGATTTCCTGAGGCGGGCCAAAGGCCAGCATGCGGCCCCCGTTGATCATCATGAGCTTGTCGTAGTGCGTGGCGGCCTGGGCGAGATTGTGCGTCGCCAGCAGCACGGCCACGCCTTCCTCGCGCAGCACGTCCAGCACCTCGAAGATCTCGGATTCGGCCTGGGCGTCCACGCCGCTGAACGGCTCGTCCAGCAGTAGGACGCTCGCTTGCTGGGCCAGGGCGCGCGCCACGAACACGCGCCGCCGCTGCCCGCCGGACAGTTCCCCAATCTGGCGCCGGCGTAGCTCCCACATGCCCACGCGCTCCAGCGCCGCGCGCACCGCGTGCCGGTCGCGCTTGCGCGGCGGCAGGATGTAGCCGATCTGCCGGGCGCGGCCCATCATGACCACGTCCCACACCGTCGCCGGGAACTTCCAGTCGATCGCCTCGTGCTGCGGCACGTACCCGACCATCGTGTGGCTCTGGCGGCAGGACGCGCCCTGGATCGAGATCGAGCCGTGGTGGGGCAGCAGGCCGACAATGGCCTTGAACAGCGTCGATTTGCCCGCGCCATTCGGCCCCACGATGCCCACACGCTCGCCCTGGTACACGTTGAACGAGACATCGTGCAGCGCCGGCGTCCCGTTATAGCTCGCCGTCAGGTGATCGACGATCATCACCAGCGCGGGATCGGCGCAGTGGTCATGACCGTTGCGCGACGGGATGCTCAGTCTATAGGCCATTATGAAAGGACCTCCCTCTCGGTCGAAGCCAGATGATCGGCGGTCGATGAATGCGGCTAATCGGCTTGCCGGCGCTGGCAGGCCGGGCAAATCCCGGCAATCTCCAGCCAGTGCCCGGTGATCGTGTAGCCAGTCGCTTCGGCGACGCGATCCAGGAAGTGGCCCAGGTCGCACCCGACGATCTCCACGACGCCATGGCAGCATTCGCACACGACATGGTGCGTGTGCCCCGGCGTCGCCAGGGCATAGCCGTGGCAACCGTCGGCCAGGTGCACCGCGCGCAGCACGCCCATCGTTTCCATCAGCTCCAGCGTGCGGTAGACGGTCACCAGACCCAGGTCACCGTACAGCTTCTGGCCCCGCTCCTGGATTTCGGCGGGCGAGAGCGGCTTGGGCGTCGCCAGCAGCGTGCGCAGGATCGCGCGGCGCGGCTGGGTGAGCTTGTGTCCCTGGACGCGGAACTGCTGGGCCAGGGTTTCGAACGAGGTCGCCATGCGGTGTAAACCCCTCGCAATTGAAAAAGATTTTCAGTAACAGATTCTAATGATCCGGGCGAGGCATGTCAAGGGCGAGTGTGACCGGGGCGGGAATCCGGCGCCCTCAGGCGGCGATCAGAGGGATGGCTGCGACGGCGGCGGCGATCCCGGCAGTTTGCAGGCGCGTGACGTGCTCCTGCAGCACCAGCCGGGCGAGGAGCACCGTGACCATCGGGTAAAGCGACGACATCACCGACGCGACATCCAACCGGCCCGCCTGTGCCGCCAGCAGGAAGAACGTGTTGCCGCCCACGTCCAGCACCCCGGCCACGATCACCAACGGCAGCGCGCTCCGGTCGGGTCGCCACGCGACCGAGTTGGCCATGACGATCAGCGCCAGCACGACGAAGGACATCCCGCGCGCGGCGACCAGCGGCCAGAACACGGCGCCCTCGCTCACCTGGTCGATCAGGATGAAGAACGCGCCGAAGCCCAGCCCGGCCAGGACCGCCAGCCCCAACCCGTCGGGCCGCCCGCCGGACACCTCGGGCCGCGCAATGATCCACACGCCCGCGATCGCCAGCGCGAAGCCGGCGAGCTGGCCCGCGCCGGGCAGCCCCTCGCTGATCGCGGCGAACAGCACCGGGATGCTGGTGCCCAGGACTGCGGCCACTGGCGCCACGATGCCCATGCGCCCCACGGCCAGCGCGCGGTACTGCGCCGTCAGCCCGGTGACTCCGGCCAGGCCGGCGGCGGCGCCCCACACCAGATCGCTCCCCTTGGGGATCGGCTCCGAGCGGGCCAGGGCGAGCGCTACCAGCAGGGCCAGCCCGACGGCATACGACACGGTGATGACGCCGAACACGTGCACCCGCCGCGCCGACAGGCCGCCGCTGAAATCGCTGGCGCCCCACGACAGCGAGGCCAGCAGCCCAAACGTCACGGCGCCCAGGCCGGCGCCGTCAATCACGCGCGCCTTCCGCCAACCGGTCGAGGTAGGTGGCGATATCGTCCGGCTCGAGCTCGCCAATGTGCCGGAAGCGCACGATCCCCGCGCGATCGATGACGAGCGTCATCGGGATCTGCAGCACGTTGAAGCGCTGGTACAGCGCCAGGTCGGACGAGAGCGCCACCGTCAGCGACAGGTCGTACAAGTCCACGAAGGCGCGAATGTCGTCTTCGGTCTGCCCCGAGGCTGGATCGGTAATCCCGATCACGCGCACGTCGCCGCCGCGCTCGTCCAGCAGAGTCTGGAGCGCGGGCATCTCGCGCTGGCACGGCTCGCACCACGTCGCCCAGAAGTTGAGGAAGACGATCTTCCCGGCCAGGTCGGGCAGATGGATGGTCTCCCCATCGAGCGTGGTCAGCGTGAAGTCCGGCACCGGCTCGTCGATCAGGTTGTCGGCGGCGGCCACGACGGTCGGCGGGAGGGTGGGCCGGGGCGTGGGCGGCACGAAGGTCACCGGCGGCGGGGAGGGGAAGCTGGCGGCGGGCGCGCCGGAGTCGCTCTCGCCGTTACGCGTGCTGAGGATGATCAGCGCCGCGGCCAGGATCGCGGCCAGCGGCAGGATCGCCAGCGGCAGCCACTGCGGCGCCCCCTGCCGCGCCCCGCGCATGGCGCGCCGGGTGTGGCGGATCACGCGCATGTAGTGCACCAGATGATGCCAGGGGTGGATGTGGCTCTTCTCGTCGCCGTAAATGGTGCGGATCGGCACGCCCTCCAACGCCATGCCTCCCCGGACGCAGATCACGATCATCTCGACTTCGAACTCGAAGCCTTCTTCGCGGCTGGCGAGGGTCGCTTCCATCAGGCGGCGGCTGATCAGCCGGTAACCCGACTGGTTATCGTGGACGCGCTGGCCGAGCGCCCAGGAGAACAGCCAGCGCCCGATCGTGTTGGTGAGGTTGCGCGGGAAGGGCATCTGGGTGAAGCGGCGCTCGCCGATGATCAGATCGGGCTGGCGAGCGCCGAATGCGTCCAGATACAGTGGGATCTCCGCCGGGTCGTGCTGGCCGTCGGCGTCGAGCGTGATCACGGCGTCGTAACCGTGATCGAGCGCCCAGCGGAACCCCGCCTGCAGCGCCGCGCCCTTGCCCTGGTTGGGAATCTGGTGGATGACGGTCGCCCCGGCGCGCTCGGCGTGAGCCGGGGTGTCGTCGGTCGAGCCGTCGTTGACGACCAGTACCGGCAGGAATGCCTGAGCGCCGCGCACCACATCGGCAACGCGCGCTCCTTCGTTGTAGGCTGGAATCAGGGCCAGCACGCGCGGTGGCTCTGCAACGCTCATCACGGCACCTCGTACCCCGGCTTGGGGCGGCGGTTTACCTCACTTGGCAGAGCCGGTCCGACGCGTGCGCATGCCAATGGTCCGATCCACGGGCAGCACGAACGCGACGCCATCGCCTTCCGAGTCCAGGCTGTCGGTCCCCAACACGCGGCACGCCTCATCGATCATCTTGTCGACCAGATCGTCATCGACCACGGCCAGGATGGTCTGGTTGGTCTGCTCGATCTGGCGCATCAGGCGGGCCATGGAGACAAACAGCGGGATTTCCAGCGATTTGCTTCTCTCACGCAGGTGGTGCAGGCCGTAACTGTCGATCAGGGTGACGCCGGGCGCTCCCGCCGCTTCCCAGGCTTCAGCCACGGCCAGTCCTTTTTCGACGTGCGTGGTGATGAGCATCACGAGTTTCGACATATCCTCCTCCTTAGGGGGCGTCGGTCGAGTATTGGAGTTCGGCTTCTTCGGCGTTGTGGCGGAAGGCAAACCGCACCAGCGGCGGCGTCAGGACGGTGGTGAGCAAAATCACCACGAAGAGCGGCTCGAACAGTCTCTGACTCAGCAGCCCCATCGACAGCAGCAGCGACGCGATGATCAGGCCGACTTCGCCGCGCGAAATCATGGACACGCCCAGCCGGAACGATTCACCGTTGTCGAAGCCGCCCAGCCGCGCGCCAAAGCCGGCACCCGCCACCTTAGTGACCACAGCCACGACCAACAGCACGAGTACCAGCGGGATCAAGTCGGTCCCGATGCTCAGCAGGTCGATATGAAGCCCGACATTCACGAAGAAGACCGGCACCAGGAAGGCGTAGGA
This sequence comes from Aggregatilineaceae bacterium, assembly GCA_040767355.1. GTDB lineage: Bacteria > Chloroflexota > Anaerolineae > Aggregatilineales > Aggregatilineaceae > LM3-B42. The sequence goes on from JAXGOS010000033.1 coordinate 22,504, forward strand.
AATATGCTGGACGGCGCTCTCGATCTCTTCCCGGATCGATTCGTGGGTCTGGCTGAGGCCCATCCCGGCGATGAACGCGCCGGTGATGGCCGCGATGCCGCCCAGATAGTCCGCCGACCAGCCGAAGATCATGGCGGCGACCAGGCCGAACGACGCGACACTGCGAGCCAGCTCGCGCTGGTGATGCAGCCAGTTGAACAGGCGCGGCAGCACGGTCCAGGCAATCGCCAGCGCGCCGCCCAGGTACAGCATCATGCGCACGAGAATCCAGGCCAGGTCCAATGCTGAGGCGTTCTCCGCGCTGGATCCCAGCGTCGCAATCGCGATCGACAGCAGCAGGATCGCCAGCACATCGTCGACGACCGCGGCCGCCAGCAGGCCGATGCCCTCCTTGGTGCGCAGAATACCCAGCTCCAGCAGCGTCTGGGCGGAAATGCTCACCGACGTGGCTGCCAGCGCCACTCCAACAAAGACCCCGGTTTCGGCGGAGTAATCGAAGAGCATCATGGTGGGGATGCCAATCAGCAGAGGCAGCATTCCCCCGATAACCCCACCCCAGACCGCCACCTTGCCCACCGAGAGCAGCTCGCGCAGGTGCACTTCGAGCCCCACGGTGAACATCAGGAACAACACGCCCAGCTCAGCCAGGTCGGCGATGATGTGTTCGAGTTGCTCGGGGTCGTCGAACACGCTCCACCCGAGCATGTCCAGCAGCGTGGGGCCCAGAACGACTCCGGCGAGCAGCTCGCCGAAGACGCGCGGCTGGCCGATGGCGCGAGCCGCCGCGCCTGATAGTTGGGCGCCAGCGATGATGACGCCGAGCGCCAGAAAAAGTTGTATAACGAATGCACTTTCCACGGCTTATCCTTACATTGACACGCGCAGCTTATAGAGGGCCGGCCAGCCCACCGGTGCACAGACGGGTCGATCAGCCCTCGGGCGTACCGCTGTTCACAGGGTCCAGCCGGAATTCCTGTTTGTATCCGAAGCGCCGGGCATTATCCAGCCAGCGAATCCAGCGCGGGCGCAGGACATAGATCACACTCTGGTCCATCAGCGGCTCGAACCGGTCGTTGACGAACGGGAACTTGGCCTTGTACAGCGCCAGGGCGCGCTGGCGCTCGCCGTCCTCATCCGTGACCGGCAGCGCGTCGCCTTCGATCTGCACGCCTTTAATCCCGGCCCATTCCCAGGTGTGAGCGTAAATCGTGGCCGCCACGTCGTTCCAGTCGGCGATATTCCGGCTGTGACGGCTGTCAGGACTGGAGATCCAGTACAGGTTGAAACCGTCATCGCTGGCGAAAAAGAGCGGGGCAACCTGCGGGCGTCCATCCTTTTCTCCGGCGGTCGCCAGCGCCATGGTCGACTGCTCGTTCAGAAAATCCCGCAGCACCGGACGCATATCGTCAGGCAGCAGGGGAAGCTCGTTCATGGCGTTCTGCCTCTCAGTCCCAGCCATTCGGAATAGAGATCGTTGGCGATTCCCAACCGCAGCAAGATCCGGCCCACGATGCCATTGATCATATCATCGAGTGACTGCGGCTCGCTATAAAACGCGGGCATCGGCGGCAGGATCACGGCGCCGATCTCGGCGGCCTGGACCATCAGGCGCAGATGGCCCAGGTGCAGCGGCGATTCACGCACGACCAGCACCAGCGGGCGCCCTTCCTTGAGCTGGACATCAGCGGCGCGCGCCAGCAGATCGTCCGCGTAGCTGTGCGCGATCGCCGACAGGCTCTTGATGCTGCACGGCACCACCACCATGCCCTTCGTCTGGAACGAGCCGCTGGCGATGCTCGCGCCGATGTTGCCCGCCTTGTGGACTTCGTCGGCCAGGGCTTCCACATCGCTGATCTTCCAGCCGGTTTCCTGCGCGATGGTGATCTTGGCCGCGTCGGTCAGGATCAGGTGCGTTTCGATCGAATCGTCCTGCCGGAGCGCTTCCAGCAAGCGGATTCCCAGAATGGCGCCGCTGGCGCCGGAAATACCCACGATCAGGCGGTTGGAGTGGGATGGCATCGAACGGACGGGATTAGGGTGATGGCGCTTAGTGATCGATGCCGATCATCACGTTCGAAGCCTTGATCACGGCGTAGGCTTCTTTGCCCACCGTCAGGCCCAGGTTCTCGGCGGACTCCTTGGTGATCACGGACACGATCTCAAGGCCGCCCGGCAGGGCGATGACGACTTCGGTGTTCACCGCGCCGGGGGTGATCTTTTTGACCGTGCCTTTGAGCGTGTTGCGTGCGCTGATCTTCATCGGTTTTTCTCCTTGTGAACCAAACGGGGGTACAAGGATGAATATAACACAAATCCGCCCCAGGTCGGCAGTCTAGCGCGGTTTGGTGCCCCAATGGACCGCCATCGTGTCCAGCATGAAGCGCCGGAAGCCCACCTCGACCAGCCCGGCGGCGCGCATCAGCCCGGCGAGCTCCTCGGCGGACTTGAAGCCGAGCGTGCTCTCCGGCAGGTAGCGGTACGCGTCGGCCTGCCCGCTGATCATCCGGCCCAGCGCCGGGATCACGAACTTCAAGTGGAACTGGATGAAGGGGCGCAGCGGGCCGCGTGGGGGCGGCGTCGTGTCCAGCGTGACCAGCCGCCCGCCGGGCCGCAGCACGCGGATCTGCTCGGCTAGCGCGCCGGGGATGTCGGTCACGTTGCGGAACAGGTAGCCGCTGGTCACGGCGTCGAAGGCGGCGCCCGCATACGGCAGGTGCAGCGTGTCGGCAGCCTGCCACGCGATGGCGTGCGCGCCGTCCCGCCGCTGGCCGACGCGCATCATCGGCAGCGTGAAATCCGCCGCCACGATGTGCAGGCCGGGCGCCTGCTGCCGGGCTTCGAACGCGATATCGCCCGTTCCGGTGGCGATGTCGAGCAGCCACCCGCCACACGGGGGGGCCGCCTGCCGGACGACGAAGCGCCGCCAGCGCCGGTCCTGCCCGAAGGTCATCAAGCGGTTCATCAGGTCGTAGCGCCGCGCGATGCGTCCGAACATGTCCTGCACGTAGGCGGCGTGATCGGTGGTGGGGTCCATGCGGGATCCTCATCCTGCGGCCCGGTCAGGGCCAGGGGCAGAGCCTATTCTCCGGCCATCGGTTTCAGTTCCAACGCGGCCGAGTTGATGCAGTAGCGCTGGCCGGTCTTGTCGCGCGGGCCGTCGTCGAAGAGGTGCCCCAGGTGCCCGCCGCACCGGCCGCAGACGACCTCGGTGCGGATCATGCCATGGCTGTAGTCCCGCTTCAGTTCGACGCTGCCCTCCTGGATAACATCCCAAAAGCTCGGCCAGCCGCTGCCAGAGTCGAACTTGGTGTCGGACGAAAACAGCGCCTGCCCGCAGGCGGCACAGTGATAAGCGCCCGCCGTCTTTTCGTGGACGTACTTGCCGGTGAAGGGACGCTCGGTCGCCGCCTGGCGCAGCACGGCGTACTGCTCGGGCGTCAGCTCTTCGCGCCATTCGGCGTCGGTCTTCTGGATCTTAGCGGTCATGGTGTTGCTCTCCTGTTGTTATCTGCGATCAGGCTGCCGGCCCCGTCCCGCGCCCCCTAGTCAAGCTCCCCGGCGCGGCGCCAGCGCCCGACGATCCGCTCCAGCACATCGACCACCATGTACAGCGTCAGGCCGAGCAAACTCATCGCCAGGATGCCGGCGTACATCTCCTCGAAGCGCAGCCGCTGCCACGTCAGCGTGACGATATAATACCCCAGCCCCTCGCGCGTGCTGTACTGCTCCGCGATGAACAGCACCGCGATGGCCGTGCCCACCGAGACGCGCAGCGCCGTCAGCACGGCGGGCAGCGAGGCCGGCAGGTACACGTAGCGGAACAGCGCGCGCCGTCCCGCGCCCAGTGACCGCACCGACTGGATCAGCTCCGGGCGCAGGCTGGCCGCCTCGTCGCGCACCACCACCAGGATCTGGAAGAACAGGATCAGCGCGATCAGGAACACCTTCGACGTCTCGCCAATGCCCATGATCACCAGGATCACGGGCAAAAACACAACCTTGGGGATCGGGTGCACCAGCCCGATCAGCGGCGAGAAAATCCGGTTGAGCACGCGAATCTGGCCCAGGCCCATGCCGATAGGCGTGGCGAGCAGCACCGCCAGCGCGATCGCTTGCAGCACGCGCTGGGCGCTGATCAGCGTGTGATCCCACAGATCGCCGCTGCCCATCTCCTCGACGAAGACCGGCCACACCTCCCACGGATAGGGCATGATCTCGCGATCCAGCAAGGCCGCCAGCGCAATCCAGCACGCGAGGAAGATCGCCAGCGCCAGCGCCAGATTGCCCAGCCGGGCGAGCGCCGTCCTGGCAGCGCGGCGCGCCGTTCCCGTGTCGGCGTCCCACAGGGCCGGGGGGATGGGCAGGGGCCGCGCGTCGGCGGCGCGGGCGGTATCGGTGAAGGGAGTCGCTTTGTCGTTCATGCCTTCAGCCCCAACAGCTCGCGCAGCTCGTTGCACTTGTCGAGAAAGGCCGGCGTGCTGCGGTAACCGGGCGCGCCTGCGCCGGGATTCGACACGATCACCGCTTCGGTGTTGGGTGGCTCGCCCAACACCAGGATGTGCTGGCCCAGGATCGCGGCCTCCTCGATGGCGTGCGTGACGATGACGCTGGTCAGCTCCATCTCGCGCTGAAGCTGGATCACCAGGTTCTGCAGGTCTTCGCGGGTGGGCGCGTCCAGGCTGCTGAACGGCTCGTCCATCAGCAGCAGGTCCGGCTGGAGCGCGAGCGTGCGAGCGATGGCCGTGCGCTGGCGCTGGCCCCCGCTGATCGCGCCGGGGTACTTGTTGCGCTGGTCGGCGATGTTCAGCCGCCGCAGCCACTGCTCGACCATGCGCCGCGCTTCCTGGCGCGACGGGGGCGGGGCGGTGCGCGGCGCGTGGGTGCCGTCCGGCCCGTAAAAGCGGCGCACGCGCAGCCCCAGCGCGACGTTGTCCCACACCGTCGCCCAGGGCAGCAGGCCGTAATCCTGCAGGATCAGCCCCGTCTCCGGGCGCGGGCGGCGGATCACGGTGTCGCCCACGCGGATCGTCCCGGCGGTGGCGCGGCGCAGCCCGGCGATCAGCGTGAGCAGCGTCGTCTTGCCGCAGCCCGACGCGCCGATGATCGACCACGTCTCGCCGGGCGCGACCTGCCAGTTGAAGCGGTCGAACACCGGAGCGCTGCGCGGCCCGTAGCGGAAGGTCAGATCGGTGATGGCGATCATGACCTGGGTATTGGTGGTGGCGCTCATGTGAACCATCCGGCAGAGCGCCGGGGCAGGCCAGCCGCGCTCATGCGCCGGCCCGACCCGCGCCCGCAGCCCTTATTCCAGCGTCAGCAGGTAGGCGACCAGGTCGTTCAGATCGCTCTCGGACAGGTCGGTATAGGCGGGCATGATGCCGTCGGCAAAACCCTCGACGACGAACGCGCCCGGCTGCACGATCGACTCATGCAGGTAGGCCGCCGGATCGACGCCCTCGAATTCCTCGGCCACTTCCTCGGCGATGCCCTGCATCGTCGGCCCGGTGGCGGGCGTCCCGTCCAGCGAGTGGCAGCCGATGCAGCCCAGGTTGACGAACAGCGTTTCGCCGTTGGCCGGGTCGCCAGCCGCCGCCTCGGCGGGCGCAATGGCTTCCAGGAAGGCCGGGTTCACACTGCTCTCATAGCTGGGCGCCTCGTCGATGATGCCCTGCTCGACCAGCCAGGCCATCGTGTCGTCCCAGGCCAGCGGCTGGGTGATGGTGTAGGTTGGGAAGGGCGGCAGCACGTAGGAATCGCGCACGCTGTCCGGCACGTTGGTATTTTCGATCCACAGATCGCGATAGGCTTCCGGGTCGGCGTTCACGTCCTCGGCGGCGCGCATCCACGCCCGCAGGAAAGCTTCGACCGCCTCGGGGTTGTCTTCGATGATCTCGGTGCGGAAGGTGAGCACGCTCTGGCTGAACTCCGTATCGACCAGCGACGTGTCATCCGCGATCAGGATCGCGCCGCCCTCGATGGCCGCCTGGGCCAGCGGGTCCGGCAGGCAGACGGCCTTCATCGTGCCTTCCATCAGCAACTGGTAGCGCACCGGGATATTCGGCTCGGTGATCCAGCTCAGCTCATCGGCGCTGACCCCGGCCTCTTCCAGGATGCGCTGGGCGATGTAGTGGATCACCGAGTTCTCGCTGATGCCGATCTCGACGTTCGTCAGGTCGTTGGGGATGGTGATGTTGCTGCGCGGCGCGGCCAGGATGCGGAACTGCGGCGCGTCCTCGTAGGCGCGGCGGGCCAGGGCCACGATCTGGATGCGGGCCTCGTCCTGGTTGAAGATGCCCGTGCTGATCAGGTCGTTGAGCATGCCGTCGATCTCGCCCGCCAGCAGCAGTTGGTCGCGCTCCAGCGCGCTGCTGACCGGCACCAGCTCGATCTCCAGCCCTTCCTCGGTGAAGTAGCCCGCCTGATCGGCCACGTAGAACGGGAGCACGTCCAGGATCGGCAGCAGCCCCATCTTGAGCTTCGTCTGCGCCTGGGCGTCCGGCTGGCCCAGCGGCAGCGCCGCCACGGCCAGAGCCAATACGAGCATGAGGGAAAACAGGTTTTTGCGCATGAAACAGCTTTCTCCTTGTGTGTAGTGCTTGTGTTACGCGATTGCCACCGCCAGCAGCGCCCCGATCAAGAGCGTCACGGCGATGATCGAATTCATGTTGAAGAACGCGACGTTCACCCGGCTGAGATCGTCCGGCGATACCAGCCGGTGCTCGTAGACCAGCAGCAGCGCGGTGATCGCCGCCGCCGCGTAGTACGGCCACGCCATGTCCAGCGCCAGCCCGGCCAGCAGCAGGAACAGCAGGAAGGCCACGTGATTCAGCCGCGCCAGCCCCAGCGCGCTGGCGACGCCGTGCCGCGCGGGCCACGCGTGCAGCCCTTCGGCGCGGTCGTGTTCGACGTCCTGGCAGGCGTAGATCAGGTCGAACCCGGCGATCCAGAACATCACCGCCGCGATCAACAGCCACGCGGGCAGGTCGTCCGCGCCGAAGAACGAGCCGCGCACCGCGATCCAGCCGCCGCCCACCGCCAGCGCATCCGTGAAGCCGAGCACCCAGTGGGCCATCACCGTGAAGCGCTTGGTGAAGCTGTAGCCCACCAGGAACAGCACCGCCAGCGGCGCCAGCGCCAGCGCCAGCGGGTCCAGCAGCGCGGCGGCGACCAGCAGCAGAACCAGCGCCACGCCCGCGTACATCAGCACCGTCCGCGCGTCGATGGCGCCGGTCACGGTGGGGCGCTTGTTGGTGCGCGGGTTGGTGGCATCGTAGGCGCGATCGGCCAGCCGGTTGACGGCGAAGGCCAGCGTGCGCGCCGCGGCCATCGCCACCGTCACCCAGACGAACTCCCAAAGCGCCGGCAGGCCGCCCGCCGCCAGCACCATGCCGATATAGGCGAACGGCAGCGCGAAAATGGTGTGCTCGAAGCGCACCAGGTCCAGGAACACGCGCAGCTTGTAGGCGGCGCTGCCGGGTGCCAGCCCGCGCGCGCGGGCGGAGTCTTTGGCGCGTTGTGTGGATGAGCCCATGCGTTATATCCCGTACTCCGGCCACTTCTCGTCCACGTGCCGCCGGACTTCCTCGCTCATGGCGATCTCGACCGGCCAGCCGCGCGGGTGCCCATCTTCGGCGGTCTTGATCGTGGCGTCGATCCCGATCTGCCCGCGCGGGCCATCGTCCTCAGCGAAGTGATCGATCGGGCCGCCCCGGATGGCGATGTCGCGCCGCCAATCGACATTGCCCAACGCCCGCCACGCCGCGTCGGAGAGGTTCTGCACGTCGACGAACCCGTCCAGCGCCACGATGTTTACCCCCGGCGCGGCGTCCCAGACCGCGTCGAAGACCTCGCGGACCGGGCGCTGGGTCTTGTCCACGGCAACCAGCACCACGCCGTCGCGCGGGCTGTGCCAGCGGTCGCCCACCGTCGCCGCGATCGCCTCGGCGGGCAGGGGCGCGATCTCGACCGGCGCGCGGTCGGGCTTGCGCGTGGCGTCGACGCCGATTTTACCACCATACGAGTCGCGGATCGCGGAATGGTCGAGCTGGTCCACCGGGCCGTCGATCACCGTCACGTCGCGCCGCCAGTCCACGTTGGCCAGCACGGCGGCGGCCACCGCGTCCAGGTCGTGGACGTTCACATCGGCGTCGACCACGACGAAGCCTTTGCTCAGCATCATCAGGCCCAGGCCCCACAGCCCGTACATGACCTTCTGCGCGTGGCCGGGAAAGCGTGGCTTGAGGCCCACGACCACCAGGTTGTGGAAGACCCCCTCGGCGGGCATATTGACATCGGCGATCTCGCCCTGGAACAACTGCATCAGCGGCAGGAACAGGCGCTCGGTAGCCTTGCCCATCCAGTAATCTTCCATCGGCGGCTTGCCGACGACCGTCGTCGGGTAGATCGCGCCGCGCTTGTGCGTGATCGCCGTCACGTGGAACACCGGGAACGGGTCCGGCGGCGTGTAGAAGCCGGTATGGTCGCCAAACGGCCCTTCCAGCCGGTGCTCGTTGGGATCGACGTAGCCTTCGATCACGATCTCGGCGTTGGCCGGGGCCTCGATGTCTTGCGTGATGCACTTGACGAACGGCACGGGCTGGCCGCGCAGCCACCCGGCGAGCAGGTACTCGTCGATGTTGGGCGGCAGCGGGGCAGACCCGCACCACGTCTGGGCCGGGTCGCCGCCCAGGGCGATCGCGCACGGGATGCGATCCTTCTGGACGGCGCGCGCCTCGCGCTCGTGCTCCGCGCCGCCCTTGTGACGCTGCCAGTGCATGCCCAGCGTGCGGCTGTCGTATTTCTGCAGGCGGTACATGCCGACGTTGCGCGCCCCCGTGACCGGATCG
>JAXGOS010000034.1:0-26094 GCA_040767355.1 Aggregatilineaceae bacterium
GCCTCGAGGGGGTTGTCGCTCTGCGCCCCGGCAGAGCCGAGCACCACGCCGAGCAGCACTATAACAGCGATCAGCACGTACGAAAATCGTTTCATAGAGGGGTAGTCTCCGTAAAAGTGGTGAATGGAATCGCGGATCAGCCGATTTTGTACCCGATCTGGCGCAGCAGGTTCTTCCGCCAGGCGATGCCTTCGTCATCTTCGACGCCCTGGCTGGCCGAGCCGTCGATGACGCCGAGAATGCCCCGGCCCAGGTCCGTCTCAGCGATGATGACTTCGGTTGGGTTGGCCGTCGCGCAGAAGATGCGCACCACTTCGGGCACCTGCTGCACGGCTTTGAGTACGTTGATCGGGTAAAACCCTTCGCCCAGGATCACGATGAACGAGTGCCCGGCAGATAGCGCCTGCGCGTTCTGGATGGCGAGCCGGATCAGCACCTCGTCGGTGCCGGTCCAGCGAATCAAGCAGGCGCCCGACGCTTCGCAGAAGGCCAACCCGAACTTGATGCCGGGGACGGCATTGACCAGCGCTTCGTGCACGTCTTCGACCGTCTTGATGAAATGGCTCTGGCCGAGGATGAAATTCAGCGTTTCCGGTTTCTGGATGGCGACGACGCTCAGGTTCATAACGGACTCCTTTCGGCTGTGGCGGGTCTGCCGATTAGCATAGCCCATTCCAGCCCAGAACCAAAGAAAAAGAGCCCGCCGGTGGTCTGTTGGAAGACGGGCTCAAGGAGAATCAGGCGTGCGGCGCCGGAGGCGTCAGGCTGAGGGCGTGCCGGCGTCGTCGGTCTGTTTGGACTGGGCGGGCGCTTCTTCGGCGTCCTCCCAGCTCACGATGAGGATACACAGACCGGCCACCACCACGGTCGCCACGATGAGCGCGATCCAGTTTCCGGCGGTCAGGCCCACGTCGCGCGCCTCATAGACCAGCAGCGCGACGCAGCCCACCGAGAGCACGATCCAGGCTGTTACGCGCGGCCAGGTTTCGATCAGCTGGATGAGCCGGCCCAGACCCGGCTGTTGCTTCAAGCGTTCCACAGGTTGCCTCGTCTCGACAGACTAACTGAACGGTTAAATCGGTTTGAAGACGCGCTGTTCGCGCAGCTTCTTGGCGAAGATCTGCGTGCCGGCGGGCTGCGCTTCGCGGGCAGCTTCGCGCCAGGCGGGCACCTTGATCTCTTCCAGGCGCGTCTTTTCATAGCCAAGCTGCAAGAAGGCCTGAACCGTCTCGGCGTTTTCGTCGTTGGGCAGGAAGACGTATCCGACTTCGCTCTGCAGCTCGCGCGAGGCGCGCTCCATCGCTTCGATGAGCGCCGCCGCCACCGGCGGGACCGGCGCGCGGGACGTCACTATGAATTCGTCCACGCGCGTGATCAGGTTCTCGACCAGGAAGCCGATCAGGCCGACGGGCGTGCTGTTGACCATCGCCAGCATGTACGATTTCTGCCCGAAGGCCATCAGCACCTCGTTCCTGGTGAGCATCCGGCCCGTGCGCTCGTAGAGCAGCCTGGCGATCAATTCCGCGTTTCTCGGCATGCCCCGCATGATGTCCAGCGACGAAATCGCCATCTTGCCGGCAGCGGCGGTCGAAGGCTTGACCTGCACCCGCTGCACCTGCGCCTGGACCGCCTCCTCTTCCGCCGCGCCCTGAATCCTGGACCACGCTGCGCGCACCTGGGCCCACGTGGCCTCGGGCGCGCCGTTGTTGTTGATGATCACGTCGGCGCGCGCCAGTTTTTCGGCTTGCGGGTTCTGCACGCGGATGCGCTTGAGCGCTTCTGCCGGGCTCAGGCCGCGCTTGGCCAGGCGCTGGGCCTGCTGCTCCTCGCTGGCGTCCACCACCCAGACGGCGTCCATCTGGCCGGCGAGCTGACCTTCGAACAGCTTGATCGCCTCGACGACGATCACTTTGTGCCGCGCCCGGCGGATCAACACGTCGATGGCCTGCCCGATGATCGGGTGGGTGAGGGCTTCGAGCCGGGCCAGCGCTTCCGGATGGCTGAAGGCGACCGCGCCCAGTTTCGAGCGGTCGATGCGCTTGTCTTTGTCCAGAATCCACTGCCCAAAGGTGAGGATGACCGGTTTGTATGCCGGGGCGCCGGGAGCCATGATTTGGTGGGCCAGGCCATCCGCGTCGATCGTGTAGGCGCCCAGATGCTCCAGCATCCGGCGCACCAGGCTCTTGCCGGTCGCGATGTTGCCCGTGAGGCCGATTACGGTTTTGCCTTCCCAGCGACCCACGGCAGTCCCTCCTGATTGCGTGTGTTTGGTGCGCGTGCTACCGGCTCATTTTATCTAAGGCGTGGGTTCCGGTCAAACGCCGCATGGCGAGCGCTGCCACGCTACCCAGGCCGGAGCGCCCGCACTCACGAGGCAGGGACTTCGCTGCCGCGCTGCGCCTCGGCAATCGTCCTGTCCTGCGAGTCCACCAGGCTGATCAGGGTATGGCCAGCGCGCGGCGTGACACCGTTATCGGTCGTCACGATGCTGAGCGCGCCGCCCGCGTCGATCAGGAACAGGGGCAGCGCCGTGTCGCCATGGCGCTGCTTGAACGCCGTGTAATCGAACTCCTTGGTGAGCTTGACCGACTTGAGGATGGCCCCCGCTGCAAAGCGGCGGGTGAGGTATTCGTGCGTGGCCTCTCCGTCGAACAGGCACCGGCCATGCTGCTCGATGTTGATTCCCTTGCGGCCCCGGTTGTCCGGGTGCATCGGGATCTGGAACACATTCGCGCGCCCGAAGAACTCGGCGAAGCGCAGCGTCGCCATGGCGTTCACCTCGTCGTTGCGCGTCATCGCCAGCAAGCGCCCGATCTGGCTCAGATCGGCTTCCTCTTCGACGAGGTGCTCGGAGAGAATGCTGGCGTAGACTGCCTCCAACCCTTCGAGCCGGGCCTGGCTCACATGCTTCCAGTTGGTGTCCACCAGCAGGACTGGCCGGCCCGCCCGGCGCAGCGTCTTGGCGATTTCACGCGCCCAGTCGTGCGCCCCGGCGATCAGAATCCCGTTGCGCTCGGGCTGCGACAGGCCCAGCCAGCGGGCCACCGGTGAGGCGGTCAGCCCGTACACGAGCACCGTGCCGACGACGACCAGGAATGTCAAAGGCACCAACATCTCGGCGCCGGGATGGCCGGCCTGCTCCAACCGGAGCGCGAACAGGGAGGCGACCGACACAGCCACGATGCCCCGCGGCGACAGCCACGCGAGGAAGATGCGCTCGCGCGAGGTGAGCCGCGAGCGCGTGGTCGACAGCCAGACCGCGAGGGGCCGCGCGACGAAGATCAGCAGCGCCAGGAACAGCAGCGCCCGCACGCTCAGGTTGGAGAGCGAGTCCAGGTCCAGCCGCGCTGCCAGGATGATGAACAAGCCGGACAGCAACATGATGCCCAGCTCTTCTTTGAACTGCGAGATATGTTTGACCCGAATCGTTTTCTGGTTGGCGAGGATGATGCCCATCAGCGTCGTTGCCAGCAAGCCCGATTCGGCCTGGAGTTCGTTCGCAGCGGTGAAGGCGGCCACGATCAGCATCACGGTGAATGGGTTCTGCAGATGCTCAGGCACCCAATAGCGCTTGAACAACTGGATGATGGCGAACGCCGCTGCCAGCCCGAACGCGCCGCCCACGATGATGGTCCGGATGGCCCCTTCCACCATGGCGGCCACCGTGCCGTTGTCCGCCCGGTCGACCAGGACGACCTCGTAGATCAGCACGGCGAGGGTCGCGCCCACCGGATCGATCAGGATTCCTTCCCACTTGAGGATGGGGCCGACCTGTCCTTTAGGTCGGACGTGATTGAGCAGGGGCAGCACCACCGTCGGGCCGGAGACGACGAAGATCGCGCCGATCAGCAGCGACAGCTCCAGGTCCAGATCCACGACATAATACGCGCCGAGCGTGGCGATAGCCCAGGTCACCAGCGCCCCGACCGTGATCAGCCGGACCACGACGTCACGTGTGTTGCCCAATTCGCTGATGCGCAGGGTCAGCCCACCCTCGAACAGGATGATGCCGACCGAGATCGAGACGATCGGAAACAGGGTCTCACCCAGCAGGTGGTCCGGGTCGACCCAGCCGGTCACCGGCCCAGCGATGAATCCGCCCAACAACAGGAGCAGAATCGACGGAACCTGGAGCCGCCACGCCACCCACTGGGCGCCAATTCCCAGGACGACAATAACAGCCAGACTGGCCAGCGCGTCTTCGCCCACTAGCGTATCCTCAAGTCCTGCGAAACCGTCATTCGAGCAGGGCTGCCCACTCCGCCAGGGCGGATTCTAGCTCCGATTCCGTGGCTGCGTACGTTTCGCCCAGGTCGCGCACGCGATCGACGGCGCCGGCCGTGCTGGCGACGCCTAGCTCGCCGGACAGATCCACCAGGCGAATTTCGAGCGCGTGAATGTGTGCTTCGATTTGTGCCAGACGGCGGTTGCGCTCGCGCTCCGATAGGCGCGGCTTGCCGTTCTGGCGTCTGGGCGGGGGCGGCGGCGCCGAGGCGGCGACTTTTTCATCGCGCTCGGCCTGGCGTTCGGCTTCACGCGCCTGCACGTATTCCCGGTACGTGCCGTCGAACACCGTCATCCCGTCCGGCTGCACGTCCCAGATCTGCGTCGCCAGGGCGTCGATGAGATAGCGGTCGTGGCTGACGAGCAAGATCGTCCCGTTGAAACCGGCCAGGACGGCCTGCAGGATCTCCTGGCTAGGGATGTCCAGGTGATTGGTCGGCTCGTCGAGCAGCAGGAAGTTCGCGCCATCCAGCGCCAGCTTGGCCAGGGCTAGCCGCCCGCGCTCGCCCCCGCTGAGCGTGCTCACCGGGCGGAAGACGTCGTCGCCGGTGAACAGGAACGCCGCGAGATAGTTGCGCGCCTCGCTGAGCGGCAGGCTGCGGACCGTCATCAGCTCGTCGATCACGCTGTTGTCGGGGTTCAAGCTCTCGTGCGCCTGCGCGAAATAACCCACCTGGACGGCCGCGCCCAGGCGCGAGCTTCCGCTGAGCGGGGGGATCTCGCGCAGCACCGTCTTGAGCAGCGTGGTCTTCCCGGCGCCGTTCGGCCCGATCATGGCCGCAATCTCGCCCCGGTAGAGCGTGATGTCCGGCACGCACGCCAGCGGCTTGTCGGGCTCGTAGCCCACCACCAGATCGTAGGTCATCAGCACCTTGTCGCCGCTGCGCAGATCGGCTTTCAGGTTCAGGTGAATGTTGTGCTCGTCGCGCACCCTGTCGATCAGCCCGTCGCGCTTGAGCCGCTCCAGCCTGCGGAGGCGACCTTTGGCCTGGGCCGTCTTGCGCCCGGGCATGTTGCGCCTGATGAACTCTTCCTCTTTGGCGATATGTTCCCGCTGCGCCTCATATTCCTTCTGCTGGAGTGCGCGGCGGTGCTGGCGCTGCTGGACGTAGTGGCTGTAGTTGCCCCGGTACACGTCGATGCGGCCCCATTCCATCTCCCAGATTGTGCCGATGACCGCGTCCATGAAGTACCGGTCGTGGCTCACTACCAGCAGCGCCCCGTCCCACGTTTTCAGGAAGCTCTCGAGCCATTCGACGGCGTTGATATCCAGGTGATTGGTCGGTTCGTCCAGCACCAGCAGGTCCGGCGATTCGAGCAGCAGCCGCGCCAGCAGCGCGCGGGTGCGCTGCCCGCCGGACAGGTGCGGCAGCGGCATCCGGTAATCATCGGCCTTGAAGCCCAGACCCTGCAGCACCTGGCGAATGCGCGTTTCGTAGGCGTACCCACCGTCGTGCTCGAACTGCTGCTGGAGCTGCCCGTAGCGTTCCATTAGCTCGTCGAGGGCGCTGCTTTCGGCGTGGCTCATCGCTTCGGCCAGCTCGGCCAGCCGGGCCTCACGGGCGCGCAGATCGGTGAACGCGGTGAGCATCTCCTCCCACAGCGTATGATGCGCAATCAGGTCGGGGCGCTGGGGTAGGAAGCCGATCCGCAGCCCTTTCATGTGGCTGACGACGCCCGCCGATGGTTCCTCGGCCTTGATCAGCACGTTGAGCAGGGTAGTCTTCCCGATGCCGTTCGACCCCACCAGCGCGATCTTCGCGCCGTGCGGAATCTCGACTGAGATCCCCTCGAAGATGTCGTGAGCACCGTAGGATTTGGCAAGGTTGCTCGCGCTCAGAATAGCCATAGTCGTACCCAGTGCGTATGTTTCGCTGACAGCCCAGCATTATACCATGCGAACTGGCTGTTTCAGAGACCGGGTTGTGCGGTCGCTCGTCAGATTCTAGGAGATTTACGCCTGATGCGGTAATGCGGACTCAGCGGCCGGACCATGGTGGATCGGGCAGGGCTGCCACCAGTCCGGCAGCCCCGCCTGCATGCAGCACGGGTTAGTCGCCCGGCTCGGCCCCTACCTGCACGCCCGCCAGCGCCTCCAGCACGGTGATCACGGCGCTGTTGTCGAGGTCGCCGTTGCCCATGCCGATCATGGCCTCGTACATCTGGTGGGTGAGGGCGGTCAGCGGCACGGGGACCGCATAAGTGCGGCCCGTATCGATCACGATCTTGAGGTCTTTGGCCTGCATGTAGGCCTTAAAGCCCGGCCCCAGGTTCCGCGTGAAGATCTTCTGCGGCTTGTTGTCCAGCGCCCAGCACTGCGCCGCCCCGCGGCTGATAGCCTGCACCACGCGCTCGGGATCGACGCCGCTTTTCTGCGCCATGACAAGCGCCTCGCTCATGGCGACCATCGTCCCGGCCACCACGATTTGGTTGGCAACCTTGGCGATCTGCCCGGCGCCGCTCTCGCCGACCCAGGTGATGGTCTTGCCCATCGCCTCGAAGAGGGGCAGCGCCTTGTCGAAGGCTTCCTTCGGGCCGCCCACCATGATGCTGAGCGTGCCCGCGCGCGCGCCGATATCGCCGCCGCTGACCGGCGCGTCGAGCGCCAGCACGCCGGCCTCGCCCAGCTTCTCCGCGATGTGGCGGGCAGTTTCCGGCTTGATCGTGCTGTTGTCGACGAAGATCAGCCCCGCGTGCGCGCCCTCGATGATCCCGTCCGGGCCGAGCGCGACCAGCTCCACGTCCGGCGAATCGGGCAGGTTGGTGAACACGAAATCGACCTGCGCGGCCACTTCACGCGGCGAGGTGGCTGGAATGGCGCCCTCGCTAGCCATCTGATCGACGATCGCGCGGCTGCGGTTGTGGACCACCAGCTCATGGCCCGCTTTCAACAGGTTGCGGGCGATTCCTGAGCCCATGATCCCCAGGCCAATATACCCCACACGCGCCATGTGATGACTCCTTAACGTGAACAGCGGATAAAACGACTGCAGTCCCGATCATACCGCCGTGAGTGGCTGGGTCCAAACCCGGCCCGTGCGCGGCGGCAGTCGGGCGCGACCGTCAGGCGCGTTTCCACGGCGGCGTCTCGGGCAGGTAACGCTCGAACTCCGCGATCAGGCCCGCCTCGTAGTCGCCCGCGAAGGTTCCGGCGAAGAAGCGTTCCATCGCTTCCTCGTAGAACCTGCGCCACGAGTGCTCCTCGTCGCCGGGATTGATCGGGAAGAACAGCGCGTTGTTGGCTTTGGCGGCTTTCATGTCGCCCGGCGCGTCGCCGATCATCAGGATGCGGTCCGGCGGGTATTTGCCAGACGCGGCGAGCTGCAGGTGAACGGTCTTGCTGCCCATTTCCTGCCCGGCGATCAGCCGGACGTAGCGGGCCACATCATGCTCGTTCCACTCCTGCTCGAGCGCCGAGCAGGGCGTGGCCGAGACGACCATCATGTCCGCCCGGTCGAACATGGCCTGCAGGCTTTCGCGCACGCAGGGGAACGGGCTGACGCCGCGCACCATATCCGCCACCGACGCGTTGATAGCCGTCGTCCAGGCCAGCCCGCGCTCCAGATCGGGATCGCCGGGGTGTTCCTGCATATAGCCGCGCAGGCCCGCGTCGCTGTGCGGGTAGCTGTTCTGGGCGATGAACGCCCGCAGCGAGTCGGCCTGGGGGATGACCGTGCCGCGCTGGATGATCTCGTCGCGCTCGCGCAGCAGGTCGAGCACCATCATGAGCGCGGGCCAGCGGTTGATCCCGCGCCATTTCGAGTACAGGTTGACGAACTCGGCGGCCTGCCGCGCGTACTTGGATACCGGCTGCAGCCCCCAGTGCTTGATGGTGTTGGGCGCGAAGCATTCCTTGTGCTTCAGTTCCATCGTGTCGAACGCACAGCCATCGGAGTCGATGCCGACGAAGAACGCGTGCTGGGGCTGAAAATCACGTAGCGGCTGAGCTGGATCGCTCATGATAATCCTCTCTTTTGTCTGTTACTTGCGGTAGTTCTGCGGCACATAGGCCGGCAGCACCTGCCGGGCGAAGATGTGCTCCAGGCGCGCGAAGCGCTGGATGCCGTCCACCAGCGGAATCGAGGGCCAGTCGTGGCCGATCAGCGGGCGCGCGTAGCGCACGAAATCGTCTGTGACGTCCACCTTGCTCTCGCTGATCCACGCGGCCGGGAACTTGCGCTCCGAATTGGCGACCTGTTCCAGCGGCACCTGCGCGAACGCCGGGGTGTAGATGTCGCCCGGCTGGCGCAGCGTGGTCGCCATGAAGCCGTTGTCGCCCGCGGCGGCGATCTCGACCGCCTTGCGCCCGACCATGTACGCTTCGTCGAGATCGACGGTCGAGGCGTAGAGCATGGCGTGGCGCTGGTCGGTGCCGGGGATGTTCGTCCGCGCCGATCCGGGCACGGGCAGCCCCTGCGCGTTCAGGTAGTTGATCACGGCCTGCCCAACCTGGATTTCGCTGGCGCCGAATTCGGTATGGCCGAAGGAGTCCCTGCGCGCGCCGATCTCGCCGACATCGAAACCCTCGCTGACCACGACCACCGCGCGGCCATGTGCCTTGAGCGTATCGTTGACCCTGTCGGCCAGCTCCGGCAGCGACAGGCCCGCCTCGGCCAGGCAGATCAACAGCGGCATCTCGCGGTCCGGATCGGCCAGGCGCGCGGCAGCGGGGATGAACCCGATCTTGCGGCCCATCGCCTGGATGACCAGCACCGGGTCCGCCGGGCTGGAGCCGGCGTTCTCTTCGTTAGCGTTCTGGATGTTCAGCGCCCAATAGCGGGCCACGCTGCCGTAACCTGGCGTGTGGTCGATCAGCTTGAACTCGGTATCGCCCACGTCGTTGTCGATCGTCTTGGGCACGCCCACCGCGATCAGGTCCAGGCCGCGGTCGGCAGCGAGCCGGGCGACCTTGTGCGCGGTGTCCATCGAGTCGTTGCCGCCGATGTAGAAAAAAGTGCCGACGTCGTGCGCCTTCATGACCTCGATGACGCGCTCGAAGTCTTCCGCCTGGCCGGACTTGAGCTTGTAGCGGCACGTCCCGATCGAGCCTGCCGCCGGGGTGGTGCGCAGCAGCGCGATTTCCTGCGGGCTTTGGACTGAGAGATCGAGCAGTTCCTCTTTGAGCACGCCCTCGATCCCGTGCCAGCCCGCGTAGACGGTGCCGAACACATCCGGCATGGCGCGGCAGGTTTCGATCACGCCGCGCAACGAGTTATTGATCACCGGTGTCGGGCCGCCCGACTGGGCGACGATGACATTCTTTGGCCTGTTCATAGCTCCCTCAAAGCTGATAGCGCCGGGCACGCCATCCGCGCCCGTCAGTCTTCCCATTCCGTGTGGAACACGCCGGGCCGGTCGATGCGGCGGTAGGTGTGCGAGCCGAAGTAATCGCGCTGGGCCTGCGTCAGGTTGGCGGGCAGGCGTCCGGCCCGGTAGGCGTCGAAATAGGCCAGCGACGCGGCCAGCCCTGGGACCGGGATTCCGTGCGCGACCGCCGTCTGGATGACGGCGCGCCAGGCAGGCAGCCGGCTCTTGATCGCGCTCTGGAACGGCTCGGCCACCAGCATGTTGGGCAGGTCTGGCTCGGCGCGGTAGATCTGCCGGATGTCTTCCAGCAGACGGGCGCGGATGATACACCCGCCGCGCCAGATACGCGCGATGTCTTCCAGGTTCAGGTCGTATTCGTATTCGCGGCTGGCCGCCTGCATGAGGGCGATGCCCTGCGCGTACGAGGTCAGGATCGCGGCGTACAGCGCCCCCCGGACCTGCTCGAACAGCGCGGCGCGGTCGCCGGTGAAGGCCGCGTCCGGACCGGCGAAGATCAACTCAGCGGCGAGGCGTTCGTCGCGCAGCGCGGAGATGATGCGCCCTTCGACGGCAGCGTTGATCGTATGGGTGGGGACGCCCAGGTCCAGCGCGTTCTGGCTGGTCCACTTGCCGGTCCCCTTCTGCTGAGCCTCGTCCAGGATCAGCTCGACCAGCGGCTGTCCGGTGTCCGGATCGGTCCGGTTGAAGATGTCCGCCGTGATCTCGATCAGGTACGAGTTGAGCTCGGCCTGGTTCCACGCGCTGAAAGCCTCGTGCAGCTCCTGGGCCGTAGCCCCGGCAACGCGCTTGAGGATGTCGTATGCTTCGGCGATGAGCTGCATGATGCCGTATTCGATGCCGTTGTGGACCATCTTCACGTAGTGGCCCGCCCCACGCGGCCCGATATGCGCCACGCACGGGTCGCCGTCCACCTTGGCGGCGATGGCCTCGAACGAGTCCTTGATCAGCGCGTAGGCCTCGGGCTGGCCGCCGGGCATGATCGACGGGCCGCGCAGCGCGCCTTTCTCGCCGCCCGACACGCCGCTGCCGATGAACAGGAAGCCCTCGTGCTCCAGCGCAGCCGAGCGCCGCTCGGTGTCGGCGAAGAAGCTGTTGCCCAGATCCATCAGCAGATCGCCCCGGTTCAAATGCAGCTTGAGCGAGTCGATGGCCTCATCCACCGCGCTGGACGGCACCAGCAACATGATGCGGCGCGGCTGCTCGAGCGCGGCCAGAAACTCGGCCACGGTGGCGAAGCTGGCGAGCTGGCCTTCGCCGGCGTGCTGCTCGAAGGCGGCGCGCTTGCCGGCGTCCAGGTCATAGCCCGCCACGCTGAAGCCGTGTGACACAAAGTTACGGGCCAGGTTGCCGCCCATCACGCCCAGCCCGACCATTCCCAGATGATAGGTCGTCATAATCGGTTCTCGTCCTCCATGCCTCGTGAATCCAAATCTACACGCTTCACTGCGTTTTCATTCGGTACAACGTCTCGCCCGCTTTGGGCACGTAGAGCACGCCTTCCTCCTCGCGGCCCTGCCAGTCGCGCACGTCGATGCTCGCCGGGTCCAGGTAGCCCAGGTTGATCGCGGCGCATGCTTCCGGCGGGATCTGGCTGGCGAGCGTCACCCGGATGCGCGGCGTTTCGATCCCGTTGTGGTAAGTGCCCGCCCCTTTGAGGTGCGTGCTGTGGGCCAGCACGCCGAGCGGCACGTCTGCGAAGCGATCCCACTGCTTGAGGAAATAATCGCGCACGTGGTAGCCCACGCGGCGGATGTGCGCCCCGTGTACCTCGCTGATCTCGCGCAGGTGCGGCGCGTAGACGATCACCTCGCCGCCGTCGGCGATGCCCGGCTCGAGCTTGTACATGGCTTTGGCGCCGGTCCACAGCTCGTCATACATGGCCGGGGCGTGGGACAGCACGCGCCGGTAGGGCCGGTCCAGCCAGACGATATGGCGCTGGGCTGAAAGCTGGGCCGAGGCATGGTGCGCCTCGAAAAGCGAGCCGATGTGGATCCCCGCCAGCGCGCCGCCATCCACCACCAGCGCCATGAGCGAAACCGGGGCGGGGAGCATGTCGGCGGCGGCGTGGATCATGCGCCGCATGGGCGTGTCCTCGATGCCGATGGTGTGCAGCACCGTGATCAGCGCGCCGAGCCAGTGCGTGACGTTGATCATCTCCGGCCCGGAGATGCCCGGCCACAGGTACTTCGCGCCGCCGGAGAAGCCAACGACCTCGTGCGGGAATGTCGGGCCGATGATCAGCACGTGGTCGGCCTCGACCGCGGCGCGGTTGATGCGCACCGGGACGTCGCCGCCCAGCGAGGGATGCCACACCTCGCCCGCCAGCGCCTTGACGCGATCCTGTGTGATCGTCCCAATGGTAGCCAGCGCGTCCGGGTTGTCCCAGGCATGATTGAGCAGGCGGATGTGGCTGAAGGTCGTCGCCTGTACTTCCGGCGTGATGCCAACCAGCGCGTTGAGGGACTCGTCGCTCAGCGGCAGGTGCGTGCCGAGCGCGACCATGACGTCGACCTGGCGGGCGTCGCGCAGCGCGTCCACGACCAGGCGGAACAGCGGCGGCAACGGCAGGGTGCGCGTGCGGTCGGGAATCAGGACCAGGACGCGCTGGCCGGTGAAGCGCCCCTCCAGCCCGGCGAGCACGGTTTGCCGGATAGCGTCGTCAGACAGGGCGCCGGTCGTCGCCTGGGCAGCAGCAGTGAGCATCGGTCACACTCCTGAATAGGCGCTGAAGCCGCCGTCGATGGGCAGCACGACGCCGGTCACGAATGAGGCCGCCGGGGAGATCAGCCACAGCACCGCGCCGAGCAGGTCATCCGGATCGCCGAAGCGCCCGCTGGGCGTGTTGGCCAGGACCTGCCGCCCGCGCTCGGTAAACTCGCCGGTCTGTTCATCGATCAGCAGGAAGCGGTTCTGCGTTGTGAGGAAGAACCCCGGCGCCAGCGCGTTCACCCGGATGTTGGGCGTGTATTCCTGCGCCATGTGAACCGCCAGCCATTGCGTGAAGTTGCTCACGCCGGCCTTGGCGACGCTGTAGGCGACGATGCGCGAGAGGGGCCGGTCGGCGGACATCGACGAAATGTTGAGGATCACGCCGCTGTTTTGTTGCGCCATGGTGCCGCCGAACACCTGCGACGGGATGATCGTGCCCAGGATGTTCAGGTTGAACACCCACTGGATGGCATCCGGCGGCAGGTCGAAAAAGGCCAGGTCCGCGCTGGTGGTGGCCTGGACCTTGTTGCCGCCTGCGCCATTGATCAGGATATCGACACCGCTGAAGCGCTCGATCACCTGGGCGGCGGCGGCCTCGACCGAGGCGCGCTCGAGCACATTCGTCCCGATGCCGATAGCGTTCGGTCCCAATTCGGCCGCCAACGCCTCGGCGGCCACAGCGTTCAGGTCCAGGATCGCGACATTGGCGCCTTGTCCGGCTAGCATCCGGGCGATGGCGCTGCACAGAACGCCCGCGCCGCCGGTGATGGCTGCCGTCTTGCCGGTCAAATCGAATATATCTTGGGTAAGGGTCATCATTCCTCCAAAGTGTGGCTTCCTGGGGCAGGTTGGGCGCACGACTCGCGGACGACAAGCTCGACATCCAGCAATGTCAGCGGCGGGGTTGACGGTCCCGTACCGTTCATGCGCGCCAGCAGATATTCCATGGCAAGGTGGCCCTGGCGCGAGGCGGGAATGCGCACCGTGGTCAGCGGCGGGTTGACGTAACGCGCAGACAGAGTATCGTCGCAGCCGGTGACCGACAGGTCTTCGGGGATGCGCAGGCCCCACGCCCGGCAGACGGCGTACACTTCGAACGCGACCGCGTCGTTGAAGGCGACGATGGCCGTGGGGCGGTCGGGCCGGTCGAGCAGGGTCTCGATGGCGGTCCGCCACTCGTCTGTATTATAGGTCGGCTGCTCGAGCTGGATGATCAGCGACGGATCGAGCGCCAGGCCGGCGCCGGCGAAGGCCTGTTCGAACCCCTCGCGGCGCATCCGGGCCGGGTAATAGTAGGGCGCCGCCAGATTCAACAGCGCGATGCGGCGGTGGCCCAGGTCCAGCAGGTAGCGCGTCGCCTGGGCGATCGAGCTGACGTGGTCGAACAGGATCGACGGCGCGCCCAGCCCTTCGGCGCGGTAGTTGCACACCACCAGCGGGATCTCGCTTTGGGCCAGCTTGAGCACGTGCTCCGGGGCGGAACGAGGCGAAATGTACAGGATGCCGTCGACTGCCGTCTGCTGGGTGATCTGTTCGATGTACGCCTGCTCACGCTGGGCGTCGCCGCGCGTGCTGCACATCAGCAGCGTGTAATCCGCGGTGATGGCGGCATCTTCGACGGCCTCGACCACCTGGTTGATGACCGGCTCGGAAATGGTGGGGATCACGATAGCGATGGTGCGCGTTTGGTTGGTACGGAGGCTGCGGGCGGCGAGGTTGAGCCGGTAATCCAGCTCCTCGATCGCCGCCAGCACGCGCGATCGCGTCTCGTGGCTGACCAACTCAGGGGTATTCAGGGCGCGGGATACGGTCGCGGTGGATACCCCCGCCAGCCGGGCGACATCTTCCATTTTGGCGGGCATAGCGTCGGGCTTGCTCAGGCTACTGGACGGAAAATGACAGGTACTGTAATCGATTACATTAAACACCAAGCGAGCGTGTTTGTCAAGCGGCTCGGTCCATGGGGTGAACCTCAAATCTGGGGCGAGTTATGAACCACAGAGTACACGGAGAGCACAGAGAGGGCTTCAAAGAGAGACTCTCGAAATGCCCTACTCTCTGTATCCCCTACGACCTCTGTGGTAAGCCTTCTGTCCGGAACCTGATACGCACACGGCCCGTGACGGCCCGCCCGGCGCGCGGGCGGATCAACCGCCTTCGAGGATGCGCTCGCGCCGTTTCTGCTCTTTCTGGCGATCTTCGTTGTTGAGGATGCGCTTGCGGATGCGCAGGCTGGCCGGTGTCACTTCGAGGAGTTCGTCGTCCGACAGGAACTCGATGCAGTCGTCCAGGCTGAGCACGCGCGGCGGATTCAGCCGCAGTTCTTCGGCGTAGTTCTTGGTATGGATGGCGCTCAGACTCTTGGTCCTGGTGACGTTGATCGCCAGGTCCTCGCCGCGGATGTGCTCGCCGACGACCATGCCTTCGTAGACCTCGGCCCCCGGCGTGATGAAGAACGTGCCGCGCGTCTGCGCGTGAGTCAGCGCGTAGTTGCTGGCGGTCCCGGCTTCCCACGCGACGAGGCTGCCGAACTGGCGGCGCGGGATCGGCCCGGCCAGGGATGCGTACCCGTAGAACAGCGTGTTGATCTGGCCCAGGCCGCTGGTCGCGCGCATGAAATGCGCCCGGAAGCCGAGCAGGCCGCGCGTGGGCACGATGTATTTCAGATAGGTGGTGCCGTTCTGGCTGCGCATGTCGTGCATCTGGCCGCGCCGCGCGCCGAGCAGCTCGACTACCGTGCCCACCATGTCGTCGGCGATCTCGATGTGAACTTCCTCGACCGGCTCCAGTGTCTCGCCGGTGTCGGGATCGGTGTGATAGATCACCTCGGGCTTGCTGACGTCGAACTCGTATCCTTCGCGGCGCATGGTCTCGATCAGGATGCCCAGGTGCAGCTCGCCGCGCCCGCTGACGATGAACCGGTCGGGCTGGCCGCTGTCGGCCACGCGCAGTGCGACGTTGCTGCGCGTCTCGTCGATGAGCCTCTGGCGCAGCCGCCGGGATGTGCCCCAGCCGGCCTTGCCCTCGCGCCCGGCGAGCGGGCTGGTGTTGACGCCAAACGTCATGCGGACGGTCGGCTCGTCGATGGCGATGGCAGGCAGCGCCTGCTCCACAGCGGGATCGGCGATCGTGTCGCTGATGCCCAGCTCGTCGAAGCCGCCGATTGCGACGATGTCTCCGGCCCGCGCCTCCTCGACTTCCTGCCGGGCAAGGTTATGGTAGGTGAACAGGTAGACGATTTTGCCCTCTTCGCGCTCGCCCTGCGGTGTCAGGCGGACAGCATTCATCCCACGTCGCATCACGCCTGACAGCAACCGGCCCACGCCGATTTGCCCCTTGTAGTTGTCGTATTCCAGCGTCGTCACCAGGAGCCGGGCCGGCGCATCGGGATCGACTTGCGGACCGGGTATCTCGGCCAGGATCGTCTCGAAGAGAGGGCTCAGGTGCGGCTGCACGGAGTCGGGGCTGGCCCCGGCGTGACCCTCCAGCCCGACGGCGTAGACCACCGGGAATTCGGCCTGCTCGTCGGTGGCGCCAAGCTCGATGAACAGGTCGAACGTCTCGTTGAGCACGTCCGACACACGCGCGTGGGGGCGGTCGATCTTGTTGATCACGACGATCACGCGCAGACCGAGCGCCAGCGCCTTGCGCAGCACGAAACGCGTCTGCGGCATGGGGCCGTCGACGGCGTCGACCAGCAGCAGCGCGCCGTCGACCATATTCAGCACGCGCTCCACCTCGCCGCCAAAATCGGCATGGCCAGGTGTGTCCACGATGTTGATTTTCACGCCGTTCCAGGTGATAGCCGTGTTCTTCGACAGGATGGTGATGCCGCGCTCGCGCTCGAGCGCGTTGCTGTCCAGGATGCGCTCGCCAGCCGTAGCGGCGTCGCGGAAGACTTTCGCCTGCTTGAGCATGCCATCGACCAGGGTCGTTTTGCCGTGGTCGACGTGCGCGATGATGGCAATGTTGCGAATGTCGTTTCGGATCACAGAATGTCCTTAGGACTAAGATAGCCGGATAATTTTGCACTAAAATCGGCGGCTTGTATAGGCCAATTTGACAGAAGCGGGCGAAGTGCCTACTCTTACCGGCCAACGACACAGGAGTCGCGGTCTCTGGCGAGCGTGAGATATGCCACAAGAGTTTAACACCGGCGACATCGTGCAGATGCGCAAGCCGCACGCCTGCGGCAACGATCGCTGGCGCATCTATCGAGTGGGGGCCGACATTGGCATCCGCTGCCTGGGCTGTGACCGGCGCGTGATGCTGCCACGCCGCAAGTTCGAGCGCGGCCTCAAACGCGTGCTGCCCGGTGGCGAAGGCGAGCCCAGATGATTCCCAAGCGGGTGGTCTTCCTCATGTCCGACACCGGTGGGGGGCACCGCGCCGCCGCCGGGGCGATCCGCGCCGCGCTGGAGCGCCGCTATCCGGGCGCGTACACGTTCGAGCTGGTCGACGTCTACCGGCGCTATACCCCGTTTCCCATGAACCTGATGCCCGAAATCTATCCCCGCTGGGTCAACTGGGCGGCGGCGAGCTGGGAGCTGAGCTTTCGCCTGGCCGATGGGCGGCGGCGCAGTGCCCTGGTGATGGCCGCGATCAATCGCTGGTGGGGGCGGGGGATGCGCCGCCTGGTGGATGGACATCGCGCCGATGTCGTGGTCAGCGTCCATACCCTGTTTTCGCGCCCGGCCATGCACGCCTACAACCGGTGGCACCTGTTCCGCCCGCCGTTCGTCAGCGTGGTGACCGATCTGGTGTCGGCTCACGCGTTCGCTTACGAGAAAGACGCGGACCGCTGCCTGCTCCCAACACCGGCAGCGTATGCGCGCGGGCTGGCGCTGGGACTCGAGTCGGGCCGGTTGCGCGTCACCGGCCTGCCGATCCATCCGCGCTTTCTCGATGGTCTGGCGGCCAAAGCGGATGCGCGCCGCCAGCTTGGCTGGCACCCCGATCGCGCGGCGGTGCTGATCAGCGGCGGGGCCGACGGTATGGGTCCCGTCTTCCAGATCGCGCGCGCCATCGACCGGCTGGGGCTGGATATCCAGCTCGCCATCGTAGCCGGGCGCAACCGCCGCTTGAAACACCGGCTCGAGGCGGCGGCATGGCGCGGCCCGACCTTCGTCTACCCGTTTCTGGACAGCCTGGCCGGACCGATGGCCGCGGCGGACGTGCTGGTGACCAAGGCGGGACCGGCCACGATCTGCGAGGCGTGCGCGGCCGGGCTGCCGATGGTGCTGAGCGGCGCCGTTCCTGGGCAGGAAGATGGGAATGTGACCTACGTGGTCGAGAACGGCGCGGGCGTGTACGCTCCGTCACCGGAACTGGCCGCCGCCGCAGTCCGCGCGTGGCTGGCCCGCGGCCCCGCATTTCTGGCGGAGCGCGCCCGGTGCGCGCGTGCGCTGGCGCGACCGGAAGCCGTCTGGCAGATCGCCGATGAAATTCACCAGCAGGCGCACAGGCCCCCGGTGCGCACGCGGCTGGGGGCGCAGCTCGAAGCGCGGCGGCCCGCCCTGCGGCAGGCGCCGGAGGACGGGTGGGTGCTGTGACCGGGCGCCGCTAGCCGGACCAGTCGCGCAGGTAGAGGAAGTCGTGGCCGATGCTGCGGCGGCTCAGCTTGGCGACGTTGGGCATCGTGCGTTTGTAGTGGTTCAGCCGCACCTGCCGCCAGATGCGCTCCACCAGGGGGCGGTCGAACCCCTCAGCGACCACCTCATCCACCGTGTAGCGCTCGTCGACCAGCAGGTAGAGCAACTGGTCGGCCAGGTCGTAGGTGAAGCCCAATTCTCCCTCGTCAGTCTGGCCCTCCCACAGATCCGCCGACGGCGCCTTCTCGACGATGGCCCGCGGGATGCCGAGCGCCAGCGATAACTGTCGCACCTGGTTTTTGTAGAGGTCCATAATCGGCTGGACAGCCGCCGCGTTGTCGCCGTAGACGGTCGAGTAGCCGAGCAGCGTTTCGGTCTTGTTGCTGGTCCCGATCACCAGCCCGCCGAAGGCCGCCGACTGGTCGTAGATGACCACCATCCGCATGCGCGCCATGATGTTGCCCTGGCGCAGCCGGTTCGCGTCTGGGAAGCGCACGAGCAGCGGATCGACCATCGGCGTGATGTCCACTGTGTCGCAGCGCACCCCCAGCGCGTCCACAATGACCTGCGCATCGTCGAGGCTGGCTTGCGACGATGCTTTGTACGGCATCCGCACCGCCAGCACGTTATCCGGGCCAAGCGCCTCGGCGGCCAGATAGGCCGAGAGCGCCGAGTCGATTCCGCCGCTGAGCGCGATCACGGCGCGCGAGTAGCCCACCTTCGTGATCGCGTCGCGCAGGAACTTGACCAGGATGGTGTGCGCCAGATCGGTGTTGATTTGGAGGCGGGGCAGAATGTGGGTCGGAGCGGTCATCATTCGTCCTCACAGGCGGGGACATGTGGTGCGTCCCCAGGGTGGAGCCAGCTCAACGATCGTGCGCGCGCTGCCGGTCCAGCTCGTTTTGCAGCATGGCGACGGTAGCCTGCAGGTCTTCGATCTGCCCGGTCAGGCGCAGGATAATCTCCACACCGGCCAGGTTCACGCCCAGATCCTGGGTCAGCCGGTTGATCTTGTGCAGCCGTTCGACCTCGCGCTGCGAATACAGGCGGATCTTGCCGGCGGTGCGGTGCGGCACGACCAGCCCGATCTGTTCGTAGTTGCGCAGCGTCTGCGGGTGCAGATCGACCATGCGCGCCACGACGCCGATCGTATAGCAGGGTTCATCACGCGGGATGCTGCCGTTCATGATCGCTCTCACCTGCCGGGCAGGGCTAGGGGCGCACCCCCAGCGTCACGTCGAGATCCAGCGTTTGGCTGCCGCGCACGATGGTCAGCACGACCGTGTCGCCGGGCGAGGTGTTCTCGACCAGGTAAGCCACCAGATCGTCGATGTCGCGCACCAGCATCCCGTTGATCGCCACGATGATGTCCCCGTTCACCGGCCACGGCACGCCGCGCACGTTCACCGTATCGGTGCCGCCCTGCAACCCGGCGCGGGCGGCGGGCGAGTCCGGCTCCACCCGGTCGATCACCACGCCGTTCCGGACCGGCAGGTCAAGCTCGTCGGCCACGGCGGCCACGCTCAAACCGGGATCGTTGGCCGGGCTGCTGATGCCGAGCCACGAATACTCGGCCTGCCCGGCGTCGATCAACTGCGGGACGATGCGCTTCAGGGTGTTGACCGGCACGGCGAACGCGATGCCCTGGAACCCGCCGTTCTCGGTGCGGATCGCCGTGTTGATGCCGATCACGTGCCCGTAGGAGTCGAGCAGCGGCCCGCCCGAGTTGCCGGGATTTACGGCCGCGTCGATCTGGATGATCGACGGGTTGCTGTAGCTCTGGTACGTCTGATCGAGCAGTTGCGCCGAGGGCAGCGAGCGGCCCAGCGCGCTGACGATGCCGACCGTCATGCTGCCGTCCAGGCCGAAGGGGTTGCCGATGGCGATCACGCGCTGGCCGACCTGCAGCACGTTGCTGTCGCCCAGAATCACCGGCACCAGCGGCGTGCTGCCCGGCTCGACCTTGATGGCAGCCAGGTCACTGTAATCATCGACGCCCACGACCTCGGCGTTGGCGACGTACCCATCGAAGAACGTGACCAGGATCTCTTCCGCATCGCGGACGACGTGCGAGTTCGTCACAATGTGCCCCTCGGTGTCGAGCACGAAGCCGGAGCCGCTGCTGTCGATGACGTCGCTGGCGATGTGAAAGCTCGACACGACTTCGATGTTGACCACCGACGGGTTGACCCGCTCGTAGATGTTAGTTAGCAGCGTGTATTCGAGATCGGCGCTGGCCACGACGTCATCCGCGATCGGCGTGGCGGTGGACAATTGGAACGGGTTCGGCTCGCTCCATGTGCTGGGCCGGTAGTTCGCGTTCTGAATGTCCGCCGCCGACGGTTGGGCAGGCTGCTGGCGCCGGACGGATGTGCCTGGCTCGTCATCGGGCCAGAAGACATGGCCGACCGTGGTGAACACGAAGGCGACGATCACCACCAGCGTGACGGCGCCCGTCAGCGCGCCGATCAACAGCGCGCGCGCCCGGCTGCCCCGCGCGAACGGCCCCGCGGGTTCGTCGGTCTCGTCAACGAGGTCCAGCTCATCGTAGTCGTCAAAGTCATCAAAGTCGTCGATATTCCATCCCATGCTGGTTACCCTTTTCGTCCATGACTCTATCGAAGCGCGGCTCACATCCCGCGGAGTGATTCTAACTGGCGAAACAGCGCGATCTCTTTTTCGCTCAGCCCGGTTGGCACCTGGACCAGAATGCGCGCGTACAGGTCGCCAAAGGCGCCCGGCTCGCGCAGGCGCGGCATGCCCTTCCCGCTCAGCCGGATGACCTGGCCCGATTGGGTACCCGCCGGGATATGCAGCGCGCCCGTGTGGCCCAGCGTGGGCAGATCGACATCGCCGCCCAGCACCGCCGTGTACAGCGGCACCTTGAGATCGAGGTGCAGATCGTCACCCTCCCGCCGGAACTGCGGGTGATCGAGGATCTGGACGATCACATCCAGATCGCCGGGACGCCCGCCCGCGTAGCCCTGCTGACCCTGGCCGCGCAGCCGGATGCGCATCCCGTTGCGCGCGCCCGCCGGGATCTTCACATTGAGCTGGCGCTGCCCCGCCTGGATGGTGCGCACGGTGCCCTGCCACGCGTCTTCCAGGCTGACCTGCACGGCAACCTCCAGGTTCTGTCCCTGGATGCGCTCCCGCGCGGAGCGTTGCTGGCGGCTCGACGGGCTGCCGCCGAAGATGTTGCGGAAGAACTCCGAAAACAGGTCGCCCGCGCTCATGTCGGCGTTGGTAAACTCGACGCGATACCCGCCCGGCTGCCCGCCCGTCCAGCGCGACCAGTCGAAGCCGCCCGGCTGTCCGCCCATTTTCTGCCACTCGCGGTAGCTGCTGCCCAACTGGTCGTATTTCTTGCGCTTTTTCTCGTCCGACAGCACCTGGTAGGCCTCGTTGATCTCCTTGAACTTCTCCTCGGCCTGTTTGTCCCCGGCGTTGAGGTCCGGATGATGCTGGCGCGCCAGCCGGTGATACGCCTTCTGAATATCCTTCTTGGAGGCGTTGCGGTCCACACCCAGGATCTGGTAGTAGTCGCGGTATTCCATCTCAGGTGCCTATCTGTATAGAATGACCATCGCCAACCTGGAAAGTACGATACACTCACTTGCGACTGGCAAATACATGTTAAAGGGGATTCTAAACATTTAGCGATCCCGAGTCAATGAAGTTGAGTGATCCTTTGGAATGTCGGCAACTGCCTGAATGTTGGGGTGTTTCCGGAGGCAGCGATCCGGTAGAATAGAATCGTCACATGGGGCGAGGAGTTGAAGGACATCCATGAAGCGCACAATCATCATCACTGTGGGTATCGCGCTCCTGATCGCGGTGACGATCACCGGCGTGGTGAGCGCCGCTCCCAACAGGCAGGACAACCGGCGGCTACGGTGGGATCGCTTCGACGTCATCATCGACAACGTCGCCACCAGCGAAAACCGTTTCGACGTGACCGAAATCTACGAGCTGACCATCGAAGTGGGGCCGTTCCGATTCGGCACGGCGGAAATTCCCATGGACCGGCTGTTCGACATCGTCAATGTGGCTGTCTACGATGGAAACACGGCGCTGCAGGCGTCGTGCAGTGGCGGGCCGGGGACCTACTGCGCAACGAAGAGCGGCGATACCTTCTCGCTCACCTATTACTTCCTCCAACGCGCCGAGAGCGGCGAGCGCCGGAGCATCCGGCTGAAATACACCGTGATCGGAGGTCTGCGCTCGTATGAGGATGGCGACCAGCTTTACTGGGTGGCCGTGCCCGGCGACCGGCCCTTCCCGGTGCTGGATTCGCGAGTGACCGTCACGCTGCCATCCGACCGCCCGCCGCAGGTTACGGCGAGCTACCCCGACACGTGGCTCGAGACTATCGACGGCACGACCATCACCTGGGAAGCGCCGGGCAGGCTGGGCAATAACAGCGATATCGAGGTGCGCGTGCAGTACCCGCACGATCCGGAGATGTCCAAGCCCGGCTGGCAGGCGAGCTTCGACCGGATGCGCTGGTACGAGGACAATCTCAAGCCGATCGTGACGGTGGTGCTGTTGGTCATCGGCGCGCTGATCGGCCTGGGCGGATCGCTGCTGGTGATCATGCGCTACCTCAGCCACGGGCGCGACCCAGAAGCGGTCGTCGTGCCGGAATATCTGCCCGAGCCGCCATCGAGCGAACTGCCGGGCATCGTCGGCGTGCTGCTCGACGAACGCGCGGATATGAAGGACATTCTGGGCACCATGCTCGATCTCGCCCGGCGGGGCTATCTGGTGATCGAGCAGACGACCAAGGGCGGGGTCCTGGGTATGTTCGAAAGCACGGAGTTTCACTTCCATCGCACGGACCAGGACGCGTCCGATCTGCGCGACCATGAAACGAGCCTGCTGCGCGGGCTGTTCCCCGGCAACCGCCAGGACACGGAGCTCTCGGACCTGCGTAACAAGTTCTACAAAGTGATCCCCAGCATCAAGGAACAGATGTATCGCGATCTGGTACGCCAGGGTTATTTCGTCCGCTCGCCCGAGACCACGCGCAACCTTTGGCTTTTCGGCGGCATTGGCTTGCTGGCATTGGCCGGGGTCGGCTTCTGGCTTGGGTTGGCGGGAATGTCGATTTCTCCGCTGATGGTTGCCCCCCCAATCGGCCTGGGCCTGGTGGGTTTCGTGATGATGGGGACGTCGCAGGCCATGCCCGCCAAGACGCCCAAGGGGGCGCAAGAGGCCGCACAGTGGCAGGCATTCCGCACGTACCTGAAGAATATCGAGCGCTACACCGATCTGTCTCAGGCCACTGACCAGTTCGAGAAGTACATCGGCTATGCGGTGGCCTTCGGGTTCGAGAAGGAATGGATCCAGGACTTCGCGCCGGTCATGACCTCCATGCCCACGTGGTATTTCCCCACGCACCTGGGCGGCCCGTGGGGCCGGGGTTATCACCGCGGCTGGCCCACCACGGGCTCCAGCAGCGCGGGCGGCGGCCTCGGTGGGCTGGACTTCGACGGGCCGGGCGGGTTGAACTCGATGAGCCGGTCGCTCACTGACGGCCTGAATTCGATGAGCACGGGCCTGACCAAGATGCTCAACGATGCCTCCAGCACGATGACCAGCCGGCCTTCCAGCTCCGGCTCCGGTGGTGGCGGGTTCAGCGGCGGCGGTGGTGGCGGCGGTGGCGGTGGTGGCGGCAGCCGCGGATTCGGTTAAACACAGGGCACAGCGGGAGGACAACCTATGAATCTGAACCGGTTAGCGGGGATCATGCTGGTCGTGCTGGGCATCATCCTGGGCGCGGTGGCGGCGGCATGGCTGTTCACCAACGAGGATCTCGAAGGCCCGGCGCGCATCCTGGGCCTGGGCGTCGCGCTGATCGTGCTGGTGGCGCCCCTGGTCGGCGGCGGGATCTACATGACGGCGTTCGGCGGCAAGCAGGCCAAACAGCAGGAGCAGGCCGCCGTGCAGCGCAAGCTGTTGAACATCGTGCAGAGCCGCGGCCAGATCCGGCTCGAGGATCTGATCGTCGAGATGCAGCTCCCGCGCGACCAGATCAAGGAGATGATCCACTCGCTGGTCGGGCTGGGCGTCTTCAGCGGTTATATCAACTGGGACAAGGGCGTGCTGTATTCGAGCCAGGCCAGCCAGTTGCGCGAGCTGGAGAAATGTCCCAACTGCGGCGGGGAGATCTCGCTCACCGGGAAGGGGATCGCCACCTGCCGGTTCTGTGGCACGGAGTTTTTCTTATCCTGAGTCGTCCTGAACTGAGACCGAGGGCATGGATCCGGTCACCATTGTCGCCTACATCATCGCTATTGCCCTCCCATTTCTTGCGGTCTACCTGATCTGGGCGCTGGATGTTTTCGGCACGGGCAAGCTGAGCACGATCTTGCTGTGCCTGGGGTGGGGGGCGCTGGGCGCTTACAGCCTGGCCTACGCGATCAACAACGGCGTGATCGCCCTCGGCGCCAGCTTCGATTTGCTGACCAACCTGGCCGCGCCGGTCATCGAGGAAATCCTCAAGGCGCTCGTGCTGGTCGTTTTGGTGCGGCAGCCCCGTTTTCGCTACATCGTCGATGGAACCGTCTACGGCTTCGCGGTCGGGATTGGGTTCGCCCTCTCCGAGAACCTGTTCATCTACCTGCCGCGCTCCGACAGCGCCGTGCTGGGCACCGCCATCAGCCGCACCCTGTCCACCACGCTGATGCACGCCGCCGCCAGCGGACTGGTCGGCCTGGCGCTGGGGCGGCTCCGCCGCTCGGCGGATCGGCAGCGGACCATCTGGCCGGCGCTGGGCATCGGCCTGGCGATCGCGCTGCATGTGGCCTACAACAACATGGTCGGGCGGCTGGGCGGGACTGGCCTGCTGCTGGTGGCAATCGGGATCGGCCTGGGCGGTAGTGCCGTCATTGCGTGGCAGATCGGCCAGGGGCTGGCCGACGAAAAGCGGCGATTCGCCCAGACGCTGGGGCTCAATGTGGGCGTGTCCACCGGCGAGCGGCTGGCCGTGCAGCAGTTGGGCGGCGCCGCCATCGAGCGCATTTTCGGCGAGCTGGGCGACTTTTTTGGCGCTGAGCGCATCGACCAGATCCGCCGCCTGCTCGTCGTCCAGGCGAATATCGGCATTCTGCAGAACAACCTGAACAGCCCGGCCAGTCCCCGGCTGCGCAAGGCGTGGGAGGACGAGATCGCGGCCTATCGACGTGAAATCGAGACGATCCGCCAGAGCCTTGACGCGTCCGTGAATCTGTTCATGAACAGCGTCTTCCTGGGCGAAGATGCGGCGTTTCAGGAAGCGTTCAACGCGGAGATCGCCCGCTTCGATCCCACGCTGGTCCACACGTTTGATATGTTCATGCGCTCCGCCGAGCTGGCCGGGACGTTTTCGCCTGAGCAGTTGGCGGCCCTGGCCGAGCGCCTGAGCCGGATCGAGATCTTTAAGCACGTCTCGCTGGCGAACCTGGAAAACCTCAGCCGGGCCATCGACATGCAGACCTTCGCGCCGGGTTTCCTCGTCTTTCGCGAAGGCGACCAGGGCGACGCCATGTACCTGATCGAGCACGGCGAGGTGGAGATCACGGTGCGGGACCGGTCCGGGCAGGAAAAACTGCTGCGCACCTTCGGCGCGGGGGACGTGGTGGGCGAGTTTTCGCTGCTGGATGGCCAGCCTCGCTCGGCCAGCTTGCGCGCCCGGACGCAGTGCGACGTCCTGCGCCTGCAGCGCCAGGTATTCATGCGCTTCATCCAGAGCCGTCCCCAGGTCGTGCTGGCGATGCTCCAGTATCTGGCGGAGAAGGTGCGCTACACCACCCAGGCCGTCGAAACGAGCATCCACTGGCTGGCCCAGATCGAGCGCGGCGCCTATCCGGTGCCCGCTGCGCCGGTCCTTGAAGCGGCGGAAGACAGCCCGGTCGCGCTCGATCCGGCGGAACTATCGCCCGCGACGGCGGGGCAGGTGGAGCGCGCGTTCTCGCAGGCCGCGGCGGCGCTCTATGAACGCGAGCAGGCGCTGCGCCGTGCCGCGCCCGGCGGGGTGTGATCGCCATGGCCCCCGCCGGTCACCTCGAGAACTCTCCGCTGTTCCGCGGAGTCGATCGCGCGACGCGTGAAGCGTTCGTCGATGCCATGCAGCGCCGCACCTACGCGGCGGGTGAGGTCATCTTCGAGAAGGACGATCCGGGCGAATGGCTCTACGTAA
>JAXGOS010000035.1:0-19830 GCA_040767355.1 Aggregatilineaceae bacterium
CGGAGGCTTCGGTAGACTTTGTGATCTGTCCCCCCCGCGTCCCGTGCAGCTCCACCTCCGCCGCGCTCTGCCGTCGCAGAGTACACCCGGGCTCTCCTGGTTTCAGGTATAATCTGGAAAACGACCGTGAACCGACTTTCGAGTGGATGAGGATGAACAGTGATGCAGTCACAGGAATACGAACTGATTGAAAAATTCCGCTTGTTGGACAAGGAAGCGAAAAAACGTGTGCGAGCGCTGATTGAAAGGGAACTTGAATCAGACGTTCAACAAGGTGACGAGTCCAGATTCGATTACGATGCCTGGTTCCGCGACGTCGAAGAACTACGGCAAGCAATGCAAACTCAACACGGGGGTACATTACCCACAATAGACGTTGTTAGCCTGCTGCGCGACATTCGCGACGGTGAAGACGAATGACGGTTGTCATTGATGCTAACATCCTGATCGCGTTTGGGCTCGCGGACGAACCCTTGCACACTCAGGCGAGACAGATACTGATTGGGTGGCGCACCACGGGGACGCTTCTGGCCGCACCTCGATTGTTACGCTCAGAGATCACCGCCGTGATTCGAAAAGCAGTCTACCTGGAGCGCATCTCCTATGAGCAGGGTCGGTCGATGCTTTCTCAGCTTCTGGTCTATCCGGTTGAGTATCACGAAGACGATGCCCTATTGAAGACAGCCTTCGAGTTGGCCCATCGCTTCAATCGTCCTCGGGCCTATGATGCACAGTACTTGGCACTGGCAACGCGATTATCCTGTGATTTCTGGACAGCTGACGAGCGCATGTATAATGCGATCAAGGAGAAGTTTCCTGCCGTTCGCTGGCTCGGCAGTTGGAGCGCAGCGGAAGAGTGATTCTGCTGCGCCCGATTACTGATTTGCAGATTTCAATATCCGCCCCCACGCGTCCAGTGCATGCCCGCCTCAACCGCGCTCTGCCGGTAGCTCCAGTCCGCCTGCCCGGAACGTTCCCCGCGGCTTGGCGTGGCACGTGTTCGTGTTGAAGGCAAAAGCTTTGAGGTCATTGGCCGACTTAAGCCTGCCAGGGATGGTATAATTGGCGTAAGCAAGGCCTGTCCGAGAGTAATGGTAGCATGCTTACGCTTGAGAATCGGGAGTACACTCTATGTCCGCAGTTTCTCTTAAGGAGCAAATCATTCACGAACTAGACCGCCTAACGCACTCACAGCAGGAGCAATTGCTTGATATAGCCCGGCGCCTGCAACAATCCCCGCTACCACCTGGCACACCAGGTAACGCACTCCTTGCGCATATGGACGACTTTGAGGTCGCACCAGGTTCCGTTGATGAGATGATGCGGGCGATTGAGGAAGGCTGCGAAAGGATCGATTGGGATGGCTGGCAGTAATTACCTGTTGGACACAGTGATTGTCGCGGCGTACTTCAACGGTGAGCCAGTCATTCGCCAAAAACTGAAAGACACCACAGTCTATGTGTCAAGCATCACTATCGGTGAGCTTTACTTTGGCGCGTATCTTTCACCGAAGAATCCGCGCGGAAGCCCCCGCCTTTAGGCGTGGGGAGGAAGCGCGGCCTCCTGATTTTGGCAGGTAGAACCTCCGTGCTATACTTCGTGTCATGAAGCTGATTGCGCAGGTGCGCCTCTACCCAACGAAAGACCAGTGCGCCACGCTCAAGCAAACGCTTGAGAAGGCGAACGCCGCGTGCACCTACATCAGCGCCCGCGCGTTCGAAGCGCAGGTCTTCCACCGCTACGGGATGCAGAATCTGACCTACTACGACGTGCGCGAGCGGTTTGGTCTATCGGCGCAAATGGCCATCCGCTGCCTGGCGAAGGTGGCTGATGCCTACGCGCTGGACCACAAGACGCCGCGCATGTTCAAGCCACACGGCAGTATCGCCTACGACGACCGCATCCTGTCCTGGTATACCGACCATTCCGAAATCTCGATTTGGACGATTGACGGTCGCCAGCGTATCCCCTACGGCGCGGGTGAGCGCCAGCGCGAACTGCTGCAGTCCCGGCAGGGGGAAACCGACCTGGTGTTCTTCAACGGCATGTTCTTCCTGCTGGCGACGTGCGAAATCCCCGACCCGGAGCCGCGCGACGTGGCCGACGCGCTGGGCGTGGACCTCGGCATGACGAACATCGCCACCACCAGCGACGGCGATGTGCTGACCAGCCAGCCAGTCGAGCGTAACCGCCAGCGGATGCAGCGGCTCCGCTCGGACTTGCAGGCGCGCGGCAGCTTGTCGGCCAAACGCCACCTGCGGAAGCTGGCAGGTCGCCAGCGCCGCTTCCAGAAAGACATCAACCACCAGATTAGCAAGCGTCTCGTAGCAGAAGCTCAACGCACAAACCGCGCGATTGCCCTGGAAGAATTGACGGGTATTCGCGCGCGGACCAGGGCTAGAGGAGCCGAGCAGCGAGCGCGACACAGCAATTGGAGCTTCGCCCAACTGCGGCAGTTCATCGACTACAAGGCGCGGCTGGCAGGTGTGCCGGTTGTCCTGGTGGACCCGAAATACACCAGCCAGCAGTGCGCTAGCTGTGGGCATATCGAGAAAGCCAACCGTCGCAGTCAAGCCGAGTTCCTTTGCTGTGCCTGTGGACATACGGCCCACGCCGATGTCAACGCGGCTCGAAACATCGCACTACGGGCGGAAGTCATGCCGCCTATCGTCTCGGATGCGTCCGCGCTCGCGGGTGTAGCGCCAGAGACAAGCCCCCGGCTTTAGCCGTGGGGTTCATGACAGCAAGTCGCCAATAATGTCCAGCAGATCAAAGATTTCATTGCCATCAACACCGTCTTGCAGTGCGATGCGACCACCGGTAACCATTATGGTCAAGTTAAACAGCGACTCAGAGCAAAAGGCCGCCCGATCCCCGAAAATGACATCTGGATCGCGGCCACTGCTTTACAATACGGATTGACTGTTGTCACTCGCGATGGGCACTTCAACGAGGTTGAAGATCTGCTGACCGAAGCTTGGTGATGACAAATTTGGTTGATAGTCATGCGAGCGATATGGAGCGCGAACACGGGGCAAATTCGCACTGCCTATCCACCTTTCAATATCTGTCCCCTCTCGCGTCCCGTGCAGCCTCGCCTCCGCCGCGATTTGCCGGTAGCTGCAGCACTGCGCGCGTAGAGCGAGAATAGTTTCCTTCAATTTCGCCTTGTCGGGATTGCATTTGAGGAGAGAGTGAATAGTGGAACACGTGCTACTATCAGACTAAAAGGGCAGATAGCGGATTTCGCCTTGCCATTCGTCCTCTTCACTGGCGAGCACAATCAATTCAAGTGCCTCGATCACCTCGCCGACTGGTGTTGTGCCGTGCACAAGAAACAGACCTGGAACGGGTAGCTCGGCGTTGACACGCTCGTAATAGTAGCCACGCATGGTATTGATGTCATGAGTCAGCACAATAAAGTTATGCTGGACTGCCCATTCCAAGACCAGAGGGTCTGGTTCTCCCGCTAATTCTGTATCCTGGATTCGAGTGACATCGACACCAGGCACACGTCGTTCGATGCCCCGAATGATCTCATTATTGAAGTTCTCATCGGCCAGGAAGCGCATTACTCACCGCTGGCCTTATGTTTGGAGGCCAAACGTTCTAGCAGGATTTCTCGTGTCAACTTAGGCGGGTGTTCACGCTCATACTCTTGGCGGAACGCTTCGGTTTCCGCCTCTTGCTGGCGGAGATAGGTATCCACTTCATCCCGGTGACGCAGGTAATAACCGATTGCGAGATAGACGTCATCTAGCGACAACGACGGATATTGTGCTGTGATCGTTTCGGGCGTATGGCCCAGTCGAAACGAATAGATCACCAAATCCAACAAAACGCGCGTATTGCCGACGCGCAATCGCCCATGCTCATCAGCACGGATTGGGATTTGTTCGGTAATGGGTGTTGACGCCATCGTTACTGCTCCTGGGATTGTTGTAGCCCGATTATAATGCATTATCCGGAGGCTTCGGTAGACTTTGTGATCTGTCCCACCCGCGTCCCGTGCAGCCCTACCTCCGCCGCAATCTGCCGGCAGCTCCAACCCGTAGTCCCCGGAACGTTCCCTGCAACCTGGCGTGGGACGCCCGGGGGAATGAGATGATCGTGTACCAGGAGACGACCACCGACCCGATCGTGCTGCCCGATGACTGGATGGAACGCCTGCCTGATCAACCGCAGATCACAGGATAATGTCTGGGGCAGAAACGGGTCACGCCATCCCCTCGTTGGCGATCTGGCTGGCCTCGACATACCGGTCTACCGTCGCCATGCTGGTCCATCCGCCGGCCTGCTTCAACTGGAACGGGTTGACCCGGCCCGCCCAGTACGTCGCCCAGTAGTGCCGGCAGTCGTGGGCGCTCAACCCTTCCAGGCCCGCCGCTTCGCCCAGCACCTTCACCCGCTGCGTGATCGCCCGCTCCGACATGCCCGTATCTCTGAGCGCCCCCTTTCCAGCTGCCGCACGGCAAGAAGGCATCCGGCTCCTCCGGCACGTGCCGAACGTCCGATAGGCGTGAGCCGCCCGCAGCGTGTCCGCCGTGAGCTTGTGCGTTTGCAACAGGTCCACCTTCGGGCGGTAGAGGTCATCACCCCAGCCTTCAAGTCCAGGTCGCTCACTTTCAGCCCTGCCACTTCGCCCACCCGCAGTCCGTGATCCAGCAGCAGGCACATCGGCAGCGCATCCCGCCGGCCCTGCGGTGTGTCCGGCTGCGTCTTGAGCGTTCGCCTGCCTGTCCGTAATGCACTGCCGTCGCTTTCTTCGCACCTCGACAGGTCTGTTCACGACGTTCATCGATCCGGCGCCCTTCCTTGCTGCTGTAGCCACTCACGGTGCGGATCAGGGCGTGCTCCTGGTCGGAGATGACGCCGGCCTTGGCTGCCAGCTTGGCGTAGGTCTTGACGGTCGAGAGCCGGGCGTTGATGCTGTTTACCGCGTCACCCTGCTGCGTCATCCAGTTGCGGAAGGCTTCCACGATGCCCCAGGTGATGCCCTCCCAGGCAGCCGAGTCGCCCAGCAAGTCGCCAGCCACCAGCCCAGCCTGAGCCAGGAACACGGCAAAGCGCGCTAGGTCCGCCCGGTGGCGGTGCAGGGTGTTGTCGGACTTGCGGGACCGGTAATCCTCGAACACATGCTGGGCCGCCGTCCGGTTGGCCGCCTGGCCGGCCTGGTGCATGGGGCTGGCGGGCCTGTCCAGTGCGTTGTCCATGGGCTGACTTGTTATGATGAGGTGGTCGCGTTTGTGAAGTTCCATGGAGACTCTCCTATGCTCATGATTATACTACAGTCATTCCTATATGATTAAAATATCAGCAGGGAAACCGGGGTGTTAGTGCCTGTTTTCAGGGGCAAACTCGCGTCTACTTCTCGCTGGCACACCGTCATCTTGGTGGCGGATCGCCCCGGCAGCGACCAGCCGGTGACGCTCTACCGCCTGGACCAGGGCGGCGCGGCTGGGGCGCGGGCGTGAAAAAGACCCGGTTGGTGGTCAACCGGTGTATGGCCTGGGTCGGCAGCCAACAAGGACCATGCCAGTGACATCCCATTCGCAAGCGACCCGGTCTTTGGATCACCCCTCCCGCGCGAGGTTTTGGCCGGGCGTCTTATCAGGGAGTCGACGAGCCATGCGCCTGATCGTGATCGCCTACGGCGTGCTCTTCATCAGCTATCTGATCGCGCGGTTGGCGCTGGGCGAGCGCTGGTCCCTGGTTGCCCTGGCCAACATCTTGCTGCCGTGGCTGTGTGCGGCGGGCATCGTCCTGGGGGCCATTGGCCTGTTGTACCCGGACCGCTGGCTGCTGGCAGGGCTCCAACTGCCCGCCCTGCTGGTTTTCGCCGTGACCTATGGGGACCTGCTGCTGCCCGCCAAACCCGTTCCCGCGGCAAGCGGCCCCGCGCTGACGGTCACCAGCTTCAATGTCAGCGGCTGAGGGACCGATATCCTCCGCGTGACGGAGGCGATCTCAAGACTGGACAGCGACCTCATCGGCGTCGCCGAATACGAGCCGAGCGAGCCCGCCGAGCTGTACGATCTCGTGGCCGACAGCTACCCGTATCATGTTTTCTATCCCGGCGATACCGACGTCGGCCTGTTCAGCCGCTACCCGATCCTCAGCCAGCAGTTGATCGCGCCAGCCGACATGCGCAGCGCGTTCATCCGGGTCCAGGTGAACGTTCAGGGGACCCCGGTGACGGTCTACGTGGTGCACCTCGCCTCCCCCCACATCGCGCTGCCTTTCACGTACGACGATTCCGCGCGGGACCGTGAAGTCGCCTTCGTCCTGGAGCGCCTGCGGGAGGAGACCGGGCCGGTGCTCCTTCTGGGCGATTTCAACCTCAGCGATCAAAGCGACGCCTACCGGTCATTCGACAGGCTCCTGGCGGACGCCTTCCGCGAGCGCGGGCGGGGCTTCGGCTTCACCTTCCCGAGCCAGCGCCGGTTTGTCCCGCCCCTGATCCGGATCGATTACGTCTGGCACAGCGACCATTTCGTGACGCGGGACGCGTGGCTCGAACAGGACTCAGGCACCTCGGATCACCGCCCTGTCATGGCGGTGGTGGCCCTCAAACAGCCGGCGTAGCGGGTACCCCACGCGCATTTCCCCGATCAGCACAGCGCCTCAGCGGTAGTTCTGGGCCTGGGTGGTGAACAGCCGGGCATAGGTGCCGCCCTGGGCGAGCAGGTCGTCGTGGGTGCCGTGTTCGGTGATGGTGTGGCGGTCGAGCACGTAGATGTGATCGGCCATGCGCACAGTGGACATGCGGTGGCTGATGAGCAGCGCCGACCGGCCGCCGATGAGCTCGCGAAAGCGCGTGAACACCTCGTATTCCGCCCCGGCATCCAGCGCGCTGGTGGGCTCATCCAGCACGATGAGCTGCGAGTCACGCAGGAACGCCCGCGCCAGGGCGATCTTCTGCCACTGCCCGATGCTCAGCTCTTCGCCATCCTGGAACAGCTTGCCCAGGATCGTGGCGTACCCCCGCGGCAGCCGCGCGATCTCTCCGGCGATCCCCGCTTTTTGGGCTGCTTCCGGGATCTGGTCCGAGGTAGGGGCCAGCTCCACGTTGCCGAACCAGATGTTCTCGCCAGCGCTCACGTTGTAGCGGAGGTAATCCTGGAAGATGACGCTGATCTGGCGGCGTAGGGCGGCCAGGTCGAACTCGCGCAGATCGACCCCATCGAGGGTGAGCGTGCCTTGCGCTGGATCGTACAGGCGGCACAGCAGTTTGGCGAGCGTGGTCTTGCCCGCGCCATTCTCGCCGACCAGCGCCACCACTTCGCCGGGCCGGATCGCCAGGGTAATGTCCTGCAGCACGTCCTCCGCGCCGTTCGGATAGCGGAAGCTGACCCCGTGGATGCCGATGCCCTGTTGCATGGGCCGCGGGACGGGCCTGGGGCGGGCGGGTGAGGTCACCTGGGGCTCCAGCGCGAGAAACTCGTCGAGATACGCCAGAAACAGGCTGTCCTCGTACAGCCCGGCCAGGCTGCGCAGCATCTCCTGCAGGAAGCTCTGGCCGCGCTGGAAGGCCTGGTAGTACATCACCAGACTGCCCAGGGTGATGGTCCCCTGCAGGGTGCGGTGCGCGATGAAGGCCATCGTGCCGAACATGGCCGCCGTGCCGCTCAGATGCGTCGCCAGCTCGGCGCGCGACCGGCGCGTGGCGATCTGCAGGCGTTCGAGGCGGAGCTGCCGGCGCAGATCGCGAAAGCGCTGGATGAAGAGCGGGCCGAGCCCGAACAGCCGGATTTCTTTGGCGTGACCGCCGTCCACCAGCATCCAGTCGTAATACCACGCCTGGCGCTCGGCGGGCGTGCTGTCGCGCCGCCAGCGGAACAGCGTCTGGGCATAGCGCAGCCGCACCACCACGCCCGGCAGCGCGGTCACGAACAGGACCACGGAGACGGCCCAGTGCAGCGACAGGAGCAGCCCCGCCATCGCGATCAGCGAGATCCCGTTCTGGGCGACCTGCATCAGCCCGTTGACGATGCGCACGGGGCGGTAAAGCGCTTCCTGTTGCGCGCGATGCAGCCGGTCGTAATACTCCGCGTTCTCGTAATATTCCAGGTCCACTTCGATCGACTTGGCGTGCAGGATGTCGTGCACGTGATCGGTGACCGCTTCGGCCTGAGCTTCGTTGACCAGCCGGGCGACGGTAGCGGCCACGGCGCTGATCAGCGCCACCAGCCCTGCCAGCGCGATCAAGGTCGCCACCGGGCCAAACCCTTCGCCCGGCTCGGCGGACTCCAGATAGCGGGTGATGCGGTCGAGGATCAGCTTCAGCAGGACCAGCGACGCCAGCGGCAGCACGCCCTG
Source organism: Aggregatilineaceae bacterium (assembly GCA_040767355.1). Lineage (GTDB taxonomy): Bacteria > Chloroflexota > Anaerolineae > Aggregatilineales > Aggregatilineaceae > LM3-B42. Next base: position 8,320 of record JAXGOS010000035.1, read on the forward strand.
CAAGGCCACCAGCGCCGCGCTGGCGACGGCCCACAGCGGCCCGCTCTGCCAGACGATGGTGATGGCCGCGCGCAGTTGCAGCGCCCGCTGGAAGGTCCGGTGTCCTGTGCCCATCACACCCCGCATCCACTCTGATCGAGACACCACGCCAGAGGGTATCTCAGCCGAAGTCTTGCCCCGCGCGATGGCCTCGAACAGGCGCGCCTACCGCGGCCAAATCCATCCACGGGGCGGTTTTTCTCTACCTATATTAAATATTACCAGACAATTTTAATTGCGATGAATTTCAGCCGATGCTATAATGCGGTTGGGGTTCATTTAGAGTGGGGGGCGAGGTGTTCTCCTATCAGCGTGTGTCTGTTCCCGACGGTGTGCTGCTGCATGAAGTCGCTGGGGAAGCCGTCATTCTCAACCTAACGACGGAAACTTATTTCGGTCTCGATGAAGTTGGCACGAGCATGTGGCGGGCGCTGACCGGGTGCGAAACCGTTCAGTGTGCCTACCAGGTGCTGCTCGACGAATACGACGTCGATCCCGAGGTTCTGCGCAGCGATTTGAGCAAGCTGCTTGAGGAATTGGTGGCCCATGGTCTCCTGGAGCTCGATCCGGCGTAACCGGCGCCAGCTGGCTGCCCTGTCGCGGCGCGACCTGGGGCTCCTGGTGCGAGCGTCGGTGTGGCTCGCCGTGGTGGCGCTGGGGCGGCGGCTGGTCAGCTTCAGGCGGCTCCAGCCGCTGCTGAGCCACGCCTTCCCGCTGCGCCAGGCGGATGAGGCGGACCTATCGGCGGCGCCGCACCTGGCGCGGCTGGTCGATATCGCGGCGCGCCACGGGCTGGTGCGCGCCACGTGCCTGGATCGCTCGCTGGTGCTGTGGGGGCTGCTGCGGCGGCGGGGCATCGACAGCGCGTTGCAGATCGGCGCGCGCAAAGCTGGGGAGCAGTTCGAGGCGCACGCGTGGCTGGAATACCAGGGCGCCGTGCTGAACGATGCGGCGGACGTGCGAGAGCGGTTCGTGACGCTCATGCCCGACGTCGAGCAGGCGGGCGGGCTGACGCCATGAGCGGGATCGTGGGCATTTTCAACCGCGATGGCGCGCCGGTGGATCGGGACATCTTGGGGCGCATGACGGACGCGATGATCCGGCGCGGGCCAGACGCCCAGCGCGTCTGGACCGATGGCCCGGTGGGTTTCGGCCACGCGGCGCTGTTCACCACCCTGGAAGCGGAGCGCGAGAACCAGCCGGCCACCCTGGATGGGCAGGTCTGGATCACGGCGGACGCGCGCATCGACGAGTGGGACCACCTGCGCCGGACGCTCGCGGCCAAAGGGCGGGACATCCCCGGCGACGTGACCGACGTGGAGCTGATCCTGCACGCCTACCACGCCTGGGGCGAGGACTGCGTGGATCACCTGATCGGCGACTTTGCGTTCGCCATCTGGGACGCGCGCCAGGGGCGGCTGTTCTGCGCGCGGGATCACATGGGCGTCAAGCCGTTCTATTATTACCTGTCCGATCGCCTGTTTGCGTTCGCCTCCGACGTGGGCGCGCTGCTGGCGAATCCGCAGGTGCCCCAGCGCATCAACGAGGGCCGCATCGCGGATTACCTGGTCGGGTACCTGGAGGGGATCGACCGGACCAGCACGTTTTACCAGGAGATCTACCGCTTCCCACAGGCGCAGTGCCGGGTCATCGACCGCGAGCGGCACACCGACCGCACCTACTGGGCGCTCGATCCGACGAAGGAAATCCGGCTCGGGTCGGATGACGAGTACGCGGCGGCCTTTCTGGAGGTGTTCACCGAGGCGGTACGGGCGCGCCTGCGCACCCCGGGCCGCGCGGGCTCGATGCTGAGCGGCGGGCTGGACTCGTCGTCGATTGTGGGCGTGGCGCGCAACCTGCTGCGCGAGGGCGGCCACGGGCCGCTGCACACGTTCTCCGCGGTTTCCATCGACGAGGAGAACATCGAGACGCAGATCATCAGGGCCGCCTTGCAGATGGACCATCTCGACCCGCACCTGCTGCGCTCGGATGAGCTCGACGGCCTGGTGGGGGACTACGAGTCGCTCTACCGTGAGACCCATGACCCTTTCGATACGACGATGGCGATCCCGCAGGCCATGTACATCCTGGCGCGGCGGCAGGGTTTGAAGGCCCTGCTGGATGGCGTTCCCGGCGATAATGTGGTGTCGTTGGGTTTTAACTACCTGACCTTCCTTTTTCGCCATGGACAATGGGCCACAGCGGTATCAGAAGCCTTTGGCCTCAGCAAGTTGTATCATCGTTGGGATCTGTCTCCGTGGGAGTTGCTGCTGACACACAGCAAAGCAGCCGTAGCTCCCAACTGGTGGCGAACCTTCCGTATGAAAACGACCCAAGAGCGGCGGATTGAACGGGCGCGCCAGACTGCCTATATCAGCCAGACCTTTGCCAGCAAGATCGACCTTGCGGGTCGCATCAGAATGTACGAAGATCAGCAAAAAACAACCAGAACCATGCGGGAAGACCACGTTCGGCGCTTGGACCACCGGTATCTGGTCGGGGTCGAGCGATATGGTCGCGTGGCAGCGCACTATTCAATAGAACCCCGCCACCCCTACCTGGACAAACGTGTGATAGAATATTGTATAGGACTGGACTGGAAGCAGAAGGACTACCGCGGCTGGTCGAAGGTGGTTAACCGCCGGGCGATGGGGGGGATTCTGCCGGATGAGGTCCGGTGGAGTACGCCTAGATACAATCTCTCGAACGAGTTTTGGAACGCCCGATTTGTGGCTATCAAAGCACGTGTTGGTGGTTTTGAAACTGGCGACTTTCTTGACGAACTGGGATGTTTTGTTCAGGTTTTGAGGGCACGCGAGGCTCACCATCACTACTTCACGGCGATCAATGGCGATAACGATTTCGATCCCTGGGTGTTTTTTTCGTTAGCATCCTGGTTTAAGCATCGCCCCTTGGAGATCAAATTGACATAGCAGCTCATTCTGCTTGTGGATAAAGAGAGGCTCAAAATGAGGGAATCGAATAAGAAAGACCAACTTAGGAAGCAATATAAGCCGCCCCAAGTGGTCCACTATGGCTCCATACGAGAACTGACCAAAGGGGGAACGGCCCAGACAGCAGAATCAATGGATAACAAGGGGAAGGGTTTTGATAAGACTTGATGAACTGGCTTGTGGCTGATTTGGGGCCTTACCATACAAAATTCCCAATCAGGCCCTATAACGCATGCCTCTCTATAATATCTGTGGCCACGTGATCGACAGCGACATTGTCCTGAGCCTATCTGCTGCCGATCGACAACGCGCTGATCATCGGTTTCAGGTCATGGCTGACGGGCCATCCGGCAGGATCCATCCGAGGAAGGCCGTTCAGCAGCATGTTGTGCCGGACGGCTCGGTTTGGATGTCTGTGGCCAGGCATCCGTTGGGATATCGTTTCCATTTTCCCGCTCTCGCTGATTTCTATGTGTCGCAGGATGGTCGCGATATTCGCTGTTCGCCAGCGCCAAGTATTCCCGGCCACACGATCGAACATCTGCTGCTCGACCAGGTGCTGCCGCGCGTCATGAGCCATCATGGGCGGACGGTTCTCCACGCAAGTGCGATGAAACATGGCGAAAGAGCCATCATATTCCTCGGCGATGCGGGCTGGGGTAAATCCACCCTGACGGCCAGCTTCTGCGGGATGGGCTTGCCCCTGATCACGGATGACTGTTTGCTGCTCGATGAAGGGGATGAGCAGGTGATGGGCGTGGGGAGCTACCCCGGCTTGCGTTTGTGGCCCGACTCGCTGCGCTCGCTCGACAGGCACGAAGATGCCCACGCCCATGTGTCGCACTACAGTTCCAAACAGCGGCTGGGACTGGGCGAGGGAGACATCCAGTTCTACGACCAGCCGCTGCCCGTGGGGCACATCATGGCTGGTCGATCCCCAACACACGGACGCGGATGGGCCGGTGAGCATTCAGCCCATGACCATCCGGGAGGGGTCATCAGCCTGCTCAGTATTCCTTCCGCCTCGACATCACCGACCGGGAACGCAACGCGCGCGAATTCGAGCGCTCAACCGCCCGGCCGGCTTATCTGCCCTCTTCCGCGCTGGAAGTTATCCCGCGACAATATGCTATTCTGCCCTGGTCCGGTCTACCATTTCTGGCCCACGTTGACCAACTGGCACAGCAACACGATGACACCACTCCACAGGGAGCACGCATGTATAGCGTTCATAGTTACGGGGAGATGATCACCGACGCGGTCCGCATGGGGGCTTTCGAAGAGGCCCTGCGGCGCGTGCTAAGTCCCGGTCAAGACGGTCCTGGACATCGGCGCGGGCACCGGCATCTTCGCCCTGCTGGCCTGCCAGATGGGCGCGCGGCGCGTGTTTGCCATCGAGCCAGACAGCGCGATCCAGGTCGCCAGGGAGGTCGTGGGCGCCAACGGCTGCGCGGACCGGGTGACCTTCTACCAGGCCCTCTCGACGCAGGTGGAGCTGCCTGAACCAGCGGACATCATCATCTCCGATCTGCGTGGCGTGCTGCCTCTGTTCCAGCACCACATCCCGTCGATCGCTGATGCCCGGCAGCGCCTGCTCAAGCCCGGCGGCGCCTTGATTCCTCAGCGCGACACGCTGTGGGCCGCCGTTGTGACCGACGACAAGCTGCACGCCGATTACACGACCCCCTGGTTGGACAACCCGTACGGGGTCGAGATGCGCGCCGGGCACGGCATCGTCGTGAACAGTTGGCGGAAGGCGCGCGTCGAGCCGGATCAGCTCCTGTGCGAGCCGCAGCGCTGGGCCACGCTGGATTACACGTCCATCACCGACCCGAACGTGAGCAACACCCTCACCTGGACCGCTGACCGCTGCGGCACCGGGCACGGCCTGGGGGTGTGGTTCGATACCGAGCTGATTGACGCCATCGGCTTCTCGAACGCGCCGGGCCAGCCTGAACTGATCTACGGCATGGGCTTCTTCCCCTGGCAGGACGCGGTGGCGATCGAGCCGGGCGACCAGATCGCCGTCACGCTCGAGGCCAACCTGGTCGGCGACGATTACATCTGGCGCTGGAGCACGCGGGTACTGGGACAGGGCAGCGAGAGCCCACTCAAAGCCGATTTCAAGCAGTCGACCTTCTTCGGCGCGCCGCTCTCGCCGGAGAGCCTGCGCAAACGCGCCGATCGGTACGTCCCTGCGCTCAATGAGAACGGAGAAATCGACCGCTTGATCCTGGACTTGATGGCCGACGGATTATCTTTGGGAGACATTGCGGCGCAGGTGTCAGAGCGTTTCGCGCACCGGTTCGAGACCTGGAATGCTGCCCTGACCCGCGTGAGCGATCTCTCGGAGAAGTATTCGCAGTAGATGGCCACGACTACCGCGGAAAGTTCCGCGCTGCACGTCCTTGGTTCATTGATTTCCTCGCGCAGTTCTGTCCAGGATATCCCGCCCGACGCATGGGCGACGATCATCCCCCTCGCCCTGGACCACGGCCTCGGCCCGGTGCTGCTGTGGACCGCCCGGCAGGCGGGCGTTGATCCCCACGCCCGGCCAGAGTTGGCGCCCCTGATCCAGGCCGCGCACCACTCGGCGATGGCGACCATCCTGCTGGAAAAGACGCAGCGTGACGTTGATGCCACCCTGCGCAGCGCCAGCATCCCGGCGCTCTGGCTGAAAGGCGCGGCCCTGGCCTATACCGTCTATCCCGAGCCGGCCCTGCGCCCGATGGCCGACCTGGATGTGCTGGTGCCCTACGAGCAGCGCGAGCGCGCGCTCGAGGTCGTGCAGGGCCTCGGCTATGACTTCTACAGCCTGCATGGTATTCGCACGCGCAGCACCGGCGATGATCTGGCCCGTAAGCTGTCCGCGCACCACTATCATCTCCGGGGCGGCGTGTCGAACGCCGTCATTCTGGAGCTGCACAGCCGCCTGCTGGGGAGCGACGATCGGCTGTTGTCGTTGGCGCAGCTGGACTGGTTCTGGGCGCACACCGAGACCGTCCGGGCGGGCGAGGGCTGGGAGTTCGACACGCTGACTCCCGAAGCGCACCTGCTGTATGGGTGCGCGCATGCTATCCTGCAACATGGCGAGGCCCAGTTATACCTGCTCCGTTTCTTCGACCTGCACCAGATCACCCGGGCGGCGCTCGACTGGCCGCTCATCGTCGATCAGGCCGTCGCCCTGGGCTGGACGCTGGCCGTGGAGCGCGCGCTGCGGCGCTGTATGGCGTTCTTCGCGACCCCGGTCCCTGCCGAGGTCTTGGAGGCGCTGGTGGCGCGCCGTCCCGCCCACGAGCACGCCGCGCGTGTGATCCGGCTGCAAGGGCCAGGCCATCGCTGGGAGCGCCTGCGCGACAAACTGAGCCAGCTCTCGCCCCGCGAGCGCGCGCAATACGTGTTCTCCGTGCTGCTACCGTCGCCCTCGTACATGCGCCAGCGGTACGCGATCAGGCCGGGCTGGCCGACGTGGCCCTACTACTTCTATCGCTGGTGGGATCAAGGGCGGGATGTGGCGTGGGCCACCTGGAAGCGCCTCACCCGCCGCTATGGCTAAAAGCGTCTGAATCACGAATTGGACGTCTGCGAAAAACAGGTTTATAATTGTGTTTGTAGTGGAAAAGGTTGTTCGCAGAACAGACAGGAGATTCCCAGCGCGCCTAAACCAACACGCTGGGTTTTTTTTGTCCGCACGCAACTCCGTTCCCACACACCAATCCTTTTTCTAAGCGGGAAGGAGTCTCCCACATGTCTCAAGAACGTGAATTCGGTACCGTGAAATGGTTCAATTCTCAGAAGGGCTTCGGCTTCATCGAGCGCCAGGGTGGCCCGGATGTGTTCGTCCACCACAGCGAGATCCAGGCCGAGGGCTACCGCGAGCTGCGCGAAGGTGAGCGCGTTTCCTTCGTGGTCACGCAAGGTCAGAAAGGTCCGCAGGCCAGCCAGGTGAGGCGGGAAACCGACTAGAGTTCCCCTGGTCGAGCACGTGAAGCGTCCTGATGCGTCCCGCATCGGGACGCTTTTTTGTTTCATCCTGCCGGGCATCGGTGGTGTTTCAACTCCGGAGTGGCCTCACCAGGCGCCAATACCCCTCACAGCGTACATTGCTCAGGGGACTCGTTCCATGATATAGTGTCTTTAGCCAGACGGGGGTGGACAGGCTGCGCCTGGATGATTCGTCCGGCGGGAGATTGACCATCGCTTGTTCCCTACCGGCAGGGGGTGACCGCCGCTGTCCAGCAGTTATCGCCCCACGCCTTCCGTGCGGCACTCGCGAGCACTGCGCTTCACATTTCACGCGGTCAGACCTGGCACATTCACATAGGATCGTCTGGTAACGGGCATGCCGCACGCGGCGCAGTCCTCCGCTGCGAGAATTGACTGCTCACCGATCAAGTCAGAGTGGACCGATGTGGAGCCGGGAAACCTCATGAAAAAACTCGTCATCCTGCCAGTTCTGATAGTCGGGCTGTTGATGCCCGCCGGGACGCACGCGCAGATGGACTGCTCCACGCACATCCACACGATCGTGACCAACTTAACCGGCGTCTGCACCAACCTCGAAGCAGGGCAGGCCTGTTTTGCCCACGAGCGGGTGGCCGTAACCGTGGAAGGCCCGCCTGCGACGCTCTCATTTTCCCAGCCCGATGATCGGGTTGGTTTCGCCGGGGTTCGCAACCTGCAGACAAGCTCCTTTGATGCCTTCACCGGCGCGTGGGGCGTGGCGTTGATCCGCCCGTCTGCCGCGCCATCGATCCTGCTCATGACGGGCAGCGTTCAACTCGATCATCGCTCCATCGGCGCGGACGTCCTCGACGTCAGTGTACTGACCGAGACTGCGCCCGGGTCGCAGTGTGCCGAGGCGCAGCCCGGATTCACCATCTACGTGCCGGAGGGCGATCATCTCGATCTGACTCTTAACGGGGCGGCGCTGAGCCTGGATGGCGCGCTCGTGACGGTTCGCCAGCAGACGCCCAACAGCATGGCATTGGCCGTTTTTCAGGGGCAGTTGTCGGTGGCGGAAGGGCCGTTGGCGGGCGCCGGGCAAACCCTGGTCGCCGTGACGGACAACGCCGGGACCGTCGTCTTCTGGTCTGCGCCGCGCGTGAACAGCGACCAGGAAACACAGCAGGCCCAGATCGTGTTTCAGGCGCTGAGCGCGATGCTGCACGCGGATATGGCGCTCAGCGGTTGCGCGCAGCCCACCGTTCACGTAGTCCAGCGGGGCGAGTGGATCTACAGCATCGCCCGGCAATACAATGTCTCTCCGCAGGCCATCGTCGATGCCAATGCGCTGGAGAATCCTGGCCTGCTCTATGCCGGGCAGCAGTTGATCATCCCGTGCTCCGAAACCCAGCCCGCCCTGGTGTCAGTCCCGGTGGCGGCGCCGGCACCCGAGCGCGAGGTGTTCGTCTGCGAGAACAGCCCGCGACACCGGGTGGCCCGCGGCGAAACCCTGTATGGAATATCCCGGCGTTACGGTGCGTCCATGGATGATCTTGTGGCGGCCAATCACCTGGTCAGTCCGAACGTGATTTACGAGGGGCAGGAACTGATCATCCCCTGCGGCGTGGACAGCGGCACTTCTGCCCAGGAGACTGAGCCTGGGCAACCCGAGGGAACAGCCGCGCAGTCGCCCAACGCAGACGAGGCTCCGCCCGCTGATTTCTGCCAGCAGGATTACAGCAGCGCGCCACCCGATCTCCAGGAGCTTATCAACACGCTCTGCAATCCCTAGCCCGTGAGTATCACAGGAGTCCTTGCGAGGGGGTCGATATGCGCTTCCGTAATCTCACGCTCATGTTGATTCTGTGTTTCTGCGGGCGAGGGCTGGTTCCGAGTGTCTCCGCGCAGGACACACCCCCCTCTCCCTACCGTGACGCGATCCGCCGCCTGGTTGACGAGGTGTACAACGAGGGACAAATCGGCGCAGTTGACGAGCTTTTCGCCGCCACCTATACACGCCATCCCGCCGCGACCGATCGCGATGGGTTCAAGCGAAATATCCTGGCGCTGCGGGCCGCCATGCCAGACCTGGAAGCGCAATCCCTGCTGCTGATCGTCGAGGAGAACAGCGCTGCGCTGCACCTGTCCATCCGCGGCACGTTTGTCGCCGACATGGTTTTTCCGGACAGCGTGCCTATCCCTGCCACCAACCAGCCCATCGCGTTGATCGTGAGCAGCGTGTTCGTATTCAATGAGCAAGGACAAATCGACATCGAGTGGACTGCATTCGACAACCTGAGCTTCCTGGCTGCTATCGGCCTTTTGGAGCCTGTCGCGTCTTGGAATGCACCGGATGAGGCGTTCACGCCTGCGGCCTCGTCGGCCACGATCCAGGCGAGCGAGATGATCGCGCGCTACTACCAGGCGATGAACGCCGGCGATTTCGGCTTCATCCAGGAGCAACTGCTGGACGGTTTCGTGAGCTACAACCCGTTCGGAGACTTCGACCGCGAGGGCTACGTCGGGGATTGGTGGTCGCTGCGCGAGGCGCTATCTGGTTTCACCATCGCGGTTGAAATGACCGTGGCCGAGGGCGACTGGGTCGCCGCCGCGTGCACCCTGCAAGGCACATTCGACCGCGTCTTCCGGCTGGCGGATGGGTCGTCAGTTCCGCCCACCGGCGGCAGGATTGAACTGACGCTGGTCACGTTCCACCAGTTCGATGAGCAGGGGCGCCTGCGCCAGATACGCGAGTTGTACGATGGCTACAGCCTGCTCGCTCAGATCAAGCTGGTGCCGGACCAGCCGCCAGTCAATCCTCAATGAGGGTGTGGGACAGGTGGAAAGCCAGAGATAGGGCGATGGTCCTTACGGGATATACAGGATTTGCCCGGCATAGATCAGGTTGGCGTCCGCAATGTGGTTGAGCTCGGCCAGCCAGGCCAGCGGAATCCCGTAGCGCAGCGCGATGCGAAACAGGTTTTCGCCCGGCCTGACCACATGCACCCGTGTGCCGCCATGTCCCCCGGAAAGGGTCGACTGCGCCGCCGCCCATGCCCACCCTGGCCCCTCGACGGTCGCCCACGCCAGGACGCTGCCATCCGGCGCCACAACCGCTAGCGCGCTGGCGCGCCCCCCGGGCTCCGCATAGGCCAGCGCCCACACCTGGCTGTTCGTCACGAGCGGCGGAGGGTTGTCGATCATGCCGCAACTCTGCGCGGGGATAATGTACTTGGTCCCGTCCGGGTCGTCGTTGCGGTGGATCTGGAGCTCGTTGTGGTACAGCGCCCACAGGCTGACGTCCTCTTCCATAATGATAACCTGGTGCTGTTGGGTCGCTATCGCCACGGCGAGCGGTGCCGCGATCTGGTCATATGCTACCTCGTGCCAGGGTTGCCCGTAATACAGGAACTGGATGCGGCCATCCGGGCGGCACTCGTGACTGAACTCGGCCTGCGCCCGCGCCGTCGTCGGCCCCATCAAGAAGGCGGGCGCCAGCATTGCCCATACAGCGACAACGCTGAGCGCCGCCATATACCCCCAGGGCCGACTAGAAATATGAAACAGCACTACACTAACCTTTCAAGTGCGGGCGTTTTTCTTACGCTCGTGTGTGGAGTGACGTGAGGAAACCACTACGGCCATGCAAACACTAGACCAAAGGCCCCCCCGCCTGGAAACGAAAACACCTGAACATCCGCAGTCGATCCAAAGGGCGTGCCGAGCGCCTGTGCCGCCGCCGCCGCATTGCCAAAGGTGCTCACCTGCGACCAGCTACCCGTTGTGGGCGTAATTGCCGATCCCCACGCCGAGGCATTACCGATGGAGCCCGCTGCTGTATACGAGATCACGCCTATGGTTTGAGCATATCCGAACGCAGCCCCAAAGCCCGATGAGGTTGCCGACGCCCCAACCTGCGCCTCAGCGGGTTGGGATAAGGGCACTGCCATCACAAGCAGCACAACAACGACCAGGAATAGACTCACGACGCGGAACATATCAATTCTCCTATATAAACCTCCCTTATTATTATCTTAACTGAATTTCTGATCAAAATCAACTACCTTTGCAACTTTTTTATCAGATTGACTTGTCGATGCGATCAAAGGAATTTTCTTTCATGTTGTTAATTCATTCTATTTCTGTTTTGTAAGTTGTCGCTTTCAGTAACATCCATCGTACAGAGCATGGATTGCCACCCACCCAGCGTCGTTGCATCAGGGAGCAACACGCGCTATGCTTGGAGTCCTGGCGCCAGGGCCGCGAGACCCGAGCGCGCTAGCCGGATTCGCCGCCGGGTTTCGGCAGTGAGCGCGGCGCACTGCGTCGCCAATTTGAAAAAGGATAACAGGGTATGAAAACAGCACTCGTCTGTGGCGCCGGGGGGTTCATCGGCGGGCACCTGGTCAAGAAGCTGAAACGTGAAGGGTACTGGGTGCGCGGGGTGGACATCAAAGAGCACGAGTTCGCGCCGACCCAGGCCGATGAGTTCCTGCTGCTCGACCTGCGCGAAGAGGCGAACTGCCAGGCGGCGCTGGCGCTCAATACGGGCACGTTCGATGAGGTCTACCAA
>JAXGOS010000036.1:0-18602 GCA_040767355.1 Aggregatilineaceae bacterium
CAAGGCCAAGACCGTCCGGAGACTGCTGGCCGAGGGCGCGATCTCGCTGCTAGTGCTGGACGACGTGTGGGACGGCGCGGCGCTCAGCCGGGTGCTCAAAGCCGTCCCGCGCCGGATGCCCGTCCTGGTCACGGCGCAGCAGCGCTACGCGCTCGATCACATCCTCGAGGTGGGCAAGCTGGCCGAGCCGGACGCGCTCGCCCTGCTGGGCTATTACGCTGGGCAGGACGTCCGCGCCGACCCTGCCGCCCGCGAACTGTGCCAGCAGGTGGGCTATCACGCCTTCGCCCTGGAGATCGCCGGCAAGACGCTCAAAGTGGACCGCATCGCGCCCGGCGACCTGCTGGCGCGCATCGCCGCCGCCCCGCACGATCTCGCCATGCCCGAAGACTTCGCCGAGGAGGGCCGCACCAGCACCACCGAACTGCTCACGGCCAGCCTCGTGGCGCTCGATGAGGGCGCGCGGCAGGCGTTCCTGGCGTTCGGCGGGATGTTCGCGCCGCAGGTCACGCCGGAGCTGCTGGCCCGCGCGATGGCCCGTGACGAGGCGGATGTGTCCGAGGCGCTGATCACGCTCCAGCGGCGCGGACTGGCCGACCGGGTACGCGAGTCCGACCGGTCGGCCGCGTTCTACCGGGTGCACGATCTGGCGCACAGCTACGCGCGGGCCGTGGCGGGCGAGGACGACGGGCGGCGGCGGGCCGCCCTGGCTGCGTGCCGGGCGTATGCAGAGACGCACGAGAGCGATCTGCCCGCTCTGGACGCCGAGTTGCCCAACCTGCTGGGCGCGGCAGACGCGGCCCGCCAGGGAGAAGACAGCGCGGCGCTGGTGGCGATCATGCGGGCGCTGGCCGGACCGTATTTGCTTGCCTACGGGCACACGCCCCGCTTCCTCGATCTGCTGGTGGCGGCGGTCGAGGCGGCGGCGCGGCTGGGGCCGGAGCACGACGAAACGCGCCATTTCATGCTGGGGCGCTGCGGCAATATCCACTACGACCGCGGCGATCTGCCGGGCGCGCTGGCCTGTTACCAGGGCGCGCTGGCGCTGGCTCGCGACCTGGGCCGGCGCGATCGCGAGGCCATGCTGCTCTGCGCGGTCGGCAAGGTGCTGGCCGATCAGGGCGCGGATGGCGCCGCAGATCACTTCGCCGAGGCGTACCAGATCGCGGCGGCGCTGGACGATGGCTTCCTGGTGGCGTTCGTGCTCGAGCACCAGGGCTATTACGCCCAGGTGCGGGGCGATTTCGCGGCGGCGCGGGCCATCTTCGCCGAAGAGGCCGAGCTGGCGGCGCGCATCAACGACGACGAGACGCGCTTCTTCGCCCTGCTCAACCTGGGCTCGGCGGAACACAAGCTCGACCGGCTGGACGAGGCGCTGGCCCAGCACCGCGCGGCCCTGGCGCTGGCCCAGGCGCAGGATAACCCGATCTGGCAGGCGCACGCGCTCCAGTCGATGGGCGAGGACCATCACCGGCTGGGCGACGCGGCCCAGGCTCGCCAATGCCTGAGCCAGGCCCGGGCCCTGTTCCGCGAGAGCGGGATGCAGGCCAAAGTGGCCGAGGTCGAGACGTATATGCAATCATCTGATTACCCGGTCGCACCCGACTAGTCCGATCAGGAGGACATCATGAAACTCACCGCACGATTGCTGCTGGTGGCTGCCATTCTATCGTTGGCTTTCGGGCCATTCGCCTCAATCCCTGGCGCGCGCGCTCAGGGCCCCTACGCTGTTGTGATCCTGGTAGTGGACGACTTTGGGGAGACCGATCTGGCCGCTCTCGATCCCGGCGACTACAGTCCGGGCGCGGCATGCGCCGTCAGCCTGGAAGGGCAGGCTTTCGCCGTGCGGGGCGTCTCGGCAGACCCGATCGATGAGGCTCACGGCGATCTGGTGATGGCCCAGATCGAGGACATGCTGGCCGATACGGGCAGCCCGATCCCGCTCGTCCCGGTCGAGATCCAGGGACTGACCACCGATCAGGTCGCCGGCGCGCTGCTGGATGCAGTGGCCGCTCACCCGGCGGACGTGTACGTGATCAACATGAGCTTCGCGATCATCCCGTGCGAGCACATCCAGGCGTTCGCCGAGTTTGGCGGGCAGATGCTCAGCGCGCGTGACGCGAAAGACCTCAACCGCTATCGCGGGCTGTTCAAGCGGTCCGTGCTGTTCTACGACGACACGGTGTTCCCGGTGATGTCGCAGAAGGCCCAGAACGCCCAGGACCTGGATCCGCTGCAGACGGCGCTGGTGAGCCTGGGCGCCCAGGCGATCCCGGTGGCGGCGGCGGGCAACTTCGGCCTGGACTACCCATTCTGGCCGGGCGCGTGGGGTCAGGTGATCAGCGTCAGCGCCGCGCAGGGCGAGGGCTATGCCAGCCCGCCCTGGGACAAGAAGAAAGACACGCCGCTGCTCACCGCTGAAACGGACAATCCCGGCAAACAGAATCGCATCTCGAACTACGGCGAGGTGATGATGCCCGGCGAGTACAGCGCCGCTGCGGGCGTGCTGTCGGGTACGTCGTTCGCCGCCCCGCGCCTGAGCGTGGTGCTGGCCCGCTACGCGGCTGCCGCCGGCCCGGCGGTCTGCCGGACGGGTGACGGGCGCCCGGCGCTGGCGACCGGCAACTGGGACAACCTGACGCTGGCTCAGGCCGCCCAGGCGCACTGCCCGGATCTGCTGCCGTTCGTGCCGTGAGATGATCCTGGCGCGGGTTGGTGGTTTTCGACAAACCGGCCCTTTGGGGTCTTGACTCCAGTGCCGAATGGGGTTAAGGTAGTTTGTGTTAGCCAAATTACCCTAACGGATGTTGTAGCATGTCGATCAGTAAGCAGCTCAAGGTGAAGAAGACGAGTCTCCCGTAAGACGGGTGGACGTCTGCTGCTTGCCCCGATCGAACAAGCGCCAACCAGAGCCACTCGTCAGTGAGTGGCTTTTTTGTTGAGACGGAGCCAACCCATGCCAGCCCATAGCCTGTTCGTCAAGAAGTCGAAGAAGGGTCCCCCCACCTAGCGGCGATGTGCCGGTAGCGTTCTTGATGCTGGGTTGACCAGGCGGGGCGCTCTCCCGGGATATCGCCGGAGAGAGCGCTTTTCGTTTGCCTGTGATGACCGTTCGAGTCCGATGAGCAAGCCGAAGTCGAAAAGGAGAGAACCATGCAAGCCGAGTGTGTCGAATGTGGGGCCGTGATCGAGGTGCCCGAAGACGTGATGCAGGGCGAGATCCTGGCATGCGCCGAGTGCGGCGTGGAGCTGGAAGTGATCGCGCTGGAGCCGTTGGCGCTGGATGTGGCGCCGCTGGAAATGGAAGACTGGGGCGAATGAGAATCGGGATTCTGTGCAGCCGGGTGCGCGTCGAGGAGAAGCTGCTCTTCGCCGCGTTCGAGGGCCTGGGCGTCTCGCCGGTGCGCATCGACGAGCGCGCGCTGGCAGCGCCCGTGGGCCGGTTGGTGCCGGAGGTGGACGTGCTGCTCGAGCGCAGCGTGAGCGCCACCGCCGGGCTGGTTGCCAGCCAGATCTACGAAGCGGCGGGCGTCCGCGTGATCAACGACTCGGCCACAGCGAGCGTTTGCGCCGATAAGGTGCGGACGTCGCTGGCGCTGGCGGCGGCGGACGTGCCCCAGCCGGAGACGATCGTCGCGCTGGGCGAGGAGGCCGCGCTCGACGCTATCGAATACCTGGGCTATCCCGCCGTGATCAAGCCGGCGGTTGGGTCGTGGGGGCGGTTGCTGGCGCGCGTCAACGATCGCGACGCGGCGGAGGCGCTGATCGAGCACAAATCTGTGCTGGGCGGCGTCAATCACCAGGTGTTCTACGTGCAGGAATACATCCGCAAGCCCGCGCGGGACATTCGCGCCTTCGTGATCGGCGACGAGACGATCTGCGCGATCTACCGCTCGGCGGCGCACTGGGTGACGAACACCGCGCGCGGTGGGCAGGCGTCCAATTGCCCGGTCACGCCCGACATCGCGGATCTCTGCCGGCGGGCGGCGCGGGCGGTCAGCGGCGGGGCGGGCGGCGTGCTGGCGATCGACCTGCTCGAGGACCCGATGCGCGGCCTGTTGGTGTGCGAAGTCAACCACACCATGGAGTTCCGCAACAGCATCGACACGACCGGCGTGGACATCCCGGGGCGCATCGCCCGCTACGTGCTTGAAACGGTGGGGGTAATGGCATGAGCGCGGACCGGCTGGCGGTGGGCATCGCTGGCGCGTCCGGTTACGCGGGCGGCGAACTGCTGCGCCTGCTGCTGGGGCATCCCGGCGTCGAGGTGACGCAGGTCACGTCCGAACGGCACGTGGGCCGCTTCGTGCACCAGGTTCACCCCCACCTGCGCGGGCAGACGGCGCTGCGCTTCACCGCGCGCGAGACACTCGCGCCGGTCGACGTGCTGTTCCTGGCGATGCCTCACGGGCAGGCCCATGCCCGCGTCGCGGATTACGCCGCGCTCGCCAGCAGAATCATCGACCTCAGCGCGGACTTCCGCCTGCGCGATCCCGCCCACTACGCGGCAGCCTACGGCAGCGCCCATCTCGCGCCCGACTGGCTGCCGCGTTTTGTTTATGGCCTGCCGGAGCTGTACCGCGCCGAGCTGGCCGGGGCGTCCTACGCCAGCGGCGTGGGCTGCAACGCGGCGGCGAGCATCCTGGCGCTCTGGGCGGTGGTGCAGGGCGGCCTGCTCGACCCCGACCTCCCGGTCGTGGTCGACCTCAAGGTGGGCAGCAGCGAGGCGGGCAACACGCCCAGCGAGTCCAGCCACCACCCGGCCCGCAGCGGCGTCGTGCGCCCGTTCCAACTGACCGGGCACCGCCACGAGGCCGAGGTCCGGCAAGCGCTGGCGCCGCGCGGGGCGTTCGACGTGCGGCTGGCAGTGACCAGCGTCGAGATGGTGCGCGGCGTCGCGGCGGCGGCACACGTCACGCTGCCCGCCGGGCTGGCCGAGCGCGATCTGTGGGCGTGCTACCGCGCCGCGTGGAATGACAGCCCGTTTGTCCGCATCGTGCACGACAAAAACAGCCTGCACCGCCACCCGGAGCCGCGCCTGCTGGCCGGGACGAACTACGCCGACGTCGGCTGGGAGTACGACCCGGCGACCGGGCGCGCTGCCCTGCTGGCGGCCCTGGACAACCTGGGCAAAGGCGCGGCGGGATCGGCGGTGCAATCGATGAACCTGATGTGCGGCTTCGAGGAGACGACCGCGCTGACCTTTGGAGGAATCTACCCATGACAACCCCCATCCATGTCCTCAAGCTGGGCGGCGGGGCCGGGATCGATGCCGCGCCCGTCCTGCGCAACCTGGCGGCGCGCGTTCGCGCCGGCGAGCGGTGGGTCCTGGTGCACGGCGCCAGCGACGCCGCCAACCGCCTGGCAGAGCAGGCCGGGCGCCCGGTCCAGACGCTCACCGGGCCGGGCGGCCACACCAGCCGCTACACCGACGCGACCATGATCGAGCTGTACTGCATGGCGGCGGCGTCGGTCAACCAGCAGATCGCCGCGACCCTGGCCGGGCTGGGCGCCGCGTCGGTCGGGCTCGCCGGGCCGAACGTGATCGCCGCCGAGCGCCACACCGCGATCCGCGCCCTGCGCAATGGCCGGCCCGTGATCGTCCGCGACGACTACTCCGGCACCATCACCGGGATCGACGCCGCGCTGCTGCGCGCGCTGCTGGACGCCGGGCGGATTCCGGTCGTCGCGCCGGTGGCGCTGGGCGCGCAGGCTGAACGGCTCAACATCGATGGCGACCTGGCGGCGGCAGCAGCCGCCCGCGCGCTGGGTGCGGCGACGCTCGTTATCTTGAGCAACGTGCCCGGTTTGCTGCGCGACGTGGCCGATCCGGACTCGCTGGTGCGCTTTATCGGCGTGGCGGACCTGGACGCCTACGAGCCGCTGGCCCAGGGCCGCATGAAGAAAAAGCTGATGGCCGCCCGCGAATCGGGGGTCGACCGCGTAATCCTGGCCGGGACGGATGGCGACGCCCCGCTCGACGCGGCGCTGTCCGGCGGCGGGACGCATATCACCCGCGAGGTGCACTATGCAGAACGCACTGCTTGACACGCTAGCATTGGAGGACGCCCACACCAGCGGCGCGTACGTGAAGCGCGACTTGCAGATCGTGCGCGGCGAGGGGGCGCGGCTGGAAGACGCGGCGGGCCGGAGCTACATCGACTGCGTGGGCGGCATGGGCGCGGCCAACCTGGGCCACGGTCACCCGGCGATCCTGGCAGCGATCCAGCGGCAGGCCGCCGAGCTGATGGTCTGCCCGGAGCTGTTCCACAACCCGGTCCGCGCTGAATACCAGGCGGCGCTGTGCGCGGCGGCGGAGATGCCGCGCGTCTTCCTGTGCAACAGCGGCGCGGAGGCGGTCGAGGGCGCGATCAAGGCGGCGCGCGCCGCGACCGGGCGACCCGGCATCGTGGCGGCCATGCGCGGTTTTCACGGGCGGACGCTCGGCGCGTTGAGCGCCACCTGGAACACGGCCTATCGCGCCCCGTTCGAGCCGCTGCTGCCGGAGGTGCGCCACGTGCCCTACAACGACGCGGACAGGCTCGCCGAGGCGCTCGACGAGACGGTCGCCGCCGTGATCCTGGAGCCGGTGCAGGGCGAGGGCGGCATGATCCCCGCCGCGCCGGGCTATCTGCGCGCCGTGGCGGGCCTGTGCCGCCAGAACGGGTCGCTGCTGATCCTGGACGAGATCCAGACCGGCTTCGGGCGGACCGGCTGGTTGTTCGCGCACCAGGCGGACGGCGCCCAACCCGACATCCTGTGCCTGGCCAAGAGCATCGCGGGCGGCCTGCCGATGGGCGCGGTCCTGCTCGGCGAGCGCGCCGGGGCGTTTCCGCCGGGGTCGCACGGCAGCACGTTCGGCGGCAACCCGCTGGCCTGCGCGGCGGGGCTGGCCGTGCTCGACGTGCTGGCGACGAGCGACCTGGTCGCGCGGGCGCGCGAGCGCGGCGCGGCGGTCCTCGATCACCTGCGCGCGCATCTGCCGGAGCGGGCAGTCCGCGACGTGCGCGGGCGCGGCCTGATGATCGGGATCGAGCTGCGTGGCAAGGTCGGCCCTGTGCTGGCCGCGCTGGCGGAGCGGGGCGTGCTGGCGCTGCCCGCCGGGCTGACGGTGTTGCGCCTGCTGCCGCCGTTGGTGATTTCGGACGACGATCTGTGGGCGGCGGTGGCTGCCGTCGAGGAGGTCCTGGCCGATGCCGTTTGATCGCTACCACATCATCGAGAGCACGCTCCGCGAGGGCGAGCAGTTCAGCACGGCGACCTTCAACACGGCGCAGAAGCTGGAGATCGCCGGGCTGCTGGACGCGTTCGGCGTCGAGATGATCGAGCTGACGTCGCCCTGCGCCTCGCCGCAGAGCGAGGCCGACATCCGCGCCGTGCTGGGAGCGGGCCTGCGCGCGCGCATCCTGACGCACATCCGCTGCCACAAGGACGACGCCCGCCGCGCGCTCGACACGGGCGTGCACGGGCTGGACATCGTGATCGGCACGTCGGCCCCGCTCATGCAGCACAGCCACGGCAAAGACATCCGCCAGATCATCGACCTGGCCGCGGACGTGATCGCCTTCGTGCGCGAGCAGGCGCCGGACATCATCCTGCGCTTCAGCACGGAAGACACCTTCCGCAGCCGCGAGTCCGACCTGCTGCGCGTGTACCTGGCCGTGGCCGACCTGGGGCTGGTGGACCGGCTGGGCGTGGCCGATACGGTCGGCGTGGCGCTGCCCCAGCAGGTCTACGCGATGGTGGGCCAGCTCGTGCGCCTGACCGGGTTGGACGTCGAGTTCCACGGGCACAACGACAGCGGCTGCGCCATCGCCAACGCGTGCGCGGCGCTCGACGCCGGGGCGACTCACGTCGACACGACCGTGCTGGGCATCGGCGAGCGCAACGGGATCACGCCGCTGGGCGGGTTGATCGCGCGGCTGTACACGCTCGACCGCTCGTACGTCGCCAAGTACGACCTGCCGCTGCTGCCGCGCATCGACCGGCTGGTGGCGGACCTCTGCCGGATCGACATCCCGTTCAGTAACTACATCACCGGGCCGAGCGCGTTCATCCACAAGGCGGGCATTCACGCCAAAGCCGTGCTGGCCGACCCGGCCACCTACGAGATCCTCCAGCCCGCCGATTTCGGCCTGACGCGCGAGGTCGCCATCGGCCACCGGCTGACCGGCTGGAATGCCATCCGCGAGCGGGCGCGGGCGCTGGGTCTGAGCCTGGACGACGCCACGCTCAAGGCCATCACCCAGGACGTGAAGCGCCGCGCCGACGTCCAGCCGCTGGGCCTGGATGAGATCGATGGCCTGCTGCGGGCCGCGGCCAGTTAGGAGGCGCGCATGGCCGGACGGACGTTTGCCGAAAAAGCCCTGGCGCGGGCGGCAGGAGCCTCGGATGCGCGGGCGGGCGACATCCTGGACGTGACGCCCGATCTCGTCTTCAGCCACGACAACAGCGCGGCGATCCGGCGCATCTTCGAGCAGACCGGCGCGCCGGGCGTGCGCTTCCCGGACCGGGTGGCCATCACGCTCGATCATGCCGTCCCCGCGCCGACCACGCGCCACGCCGAAAACCACGCCGCCATCCGCGAGTGGGTGCAGGCGCAGAGCATTGCGCACTTCTTCGAGGTGGGGCGCGGCATCTGCCACCAGGTGATCGGCGAGGAGGGGCTGGCCCTGCCCGGCGAGACGATCCTGGGCGCGGACAGCCACAGCACCCATTTCGGCTGGCTGGGGGCGTTCGGGGCGGGCGTGGGCCGCAGCGAGATGGCCGCGTTGTGGGCCACCGGCGAGATGTGGCTGCGCGTGCCGGAGGCGATGCGCATCACGCTGAGTGGGGTCCCCGCGCCGGGCGTGACGGCCAAAGACATCAGCCTGCGCATCCTGGGCGAGCTGGGCGCGGACGGCGGCCTGTACCGCTCGGTCGAGTTCGCGGGCGACACGTTGGGCGCGCTCTCGCTCGACGCGCGGGCGACCCTCCCCAACATGATGGCCGAGTTCGGCGCGAAGAACGCCTACCTGCCGCCCGACCGCGCCGTGCTCGACTACGTGGACGCGCGCGCCCGACGGCCTTACACGCCGCTGTATCCCGACGACGACGCCGAATACGCCGCCGAAGTGGCGCTCGACGTCGCCGCGCTGGAGCCGCAGATCGCGCTGCCGGGCAGCCCGGCCCACGTCGTCCCGCTCTCGGAGGTGGCCGGCCAGCCGGTGCAGCAGGCGTTCCTGGGCACGTGCACGAACGGGCGGCTCGAAGACCTGCGCGCGGCGGCGGACGTTCTGCGCGGGCGGCGGGTCCGCATCCGCCTGATCGTGATCCCGGCCAGCGCGGCGGTCTTCGAAGCGGCGGCGACGGACGGCACGCTGGCGGCGTTGGTCGCGGCGGGCGCGGCGATCGGGACGCCGGGCTGCGGGCCGTGCATGGGCAACCACCTGGGCATCCCCGCGCCGAACGAGGCCACGATCAGCAGCGCCAACCGCAACTTTCGCGGGCGCATGGGCACGCCCGACGCCCCGGTCTATCTGGCGAATCCGTGGGTGGTGGCGGCCAGCGCCGCCGCCGGGCAGATCGCCGATCCGAGGGAGTTTCTGCCATGACCGCGACGCTCCATCGCTGCTGGGTGTATGGCGACGACGTCAACACCGACGTGATCTTTCCGGGCAAGTACACCTATACCCTCACCGACCCGGCGGAGCTGGCCGCCCACGCGCTGGAAGACCTCGACCCCGCCTTTGCGCGCGAGGTCCGGCCCGGCGACGTGATCGTGGCCGGGCGCAACTGGGGCTGCGGCAGCAGCCGCGAGCAGGCCGTCAGCGCGCTCAAGGCGGCGGGCGTATCGGTCATCATCGCGGCGTCGTTCAGCCGCATCTACTTCCGCAACTGCATCAACCAGGGGCTGCTGCCGGTGGCGCTGCCCGCGCTGCGCGAGCTTGTTAACACCGGCGACACGATCGCGATCGACCGCGCCGCTGGGCAGATCGCCGCCGCCGGGCGGACCTTCGCCATCCCGCCGCTGTCGCCGTCGGTGCAGGCCATCCTCGACGCGGGCGGGCTGATCCCCATGCTGCGCGCGCGCTTCGCCGGGGAGCGCGCGCCATGACGTACACCGTCACCGTGATCCCCGGCGACGGCATCGGCGCGGAAGTGATCCCGGCGGCGGTGAGCGTTCTGGAGGCGCTCGACCTGCCGCTGGCCTTCCGGTACGCCGAGGCCGGCTTTGGGACGTTCGAGTGCAGCGGCGAGGCGCTGCCCGCTGAGACGATCGCGGCCTGCGCGGCGAGCGACGCCGTGCTGTTCGGCGCGACCAGCTCGCCCGTGACGCGCGTGCCCGGCTACCGCAGCCCGATCCTGGCGCTGCGCCGCCAGTTCGACCTGTACGCCAACCTGCGCCCGGCGGCCGGAGCGGGGATCGATCTGCTGGTCGTGCGCGAGAACACCGAAGGCCTCTACAGCGGGCGCGAGCGGCTGGCAGATGGCGGCGCGACGGCCATCGCCGAGCGGGTGATCACCGCGCGCGCCTCGGAGCGAATCGCCCGGATGGCGTGCGAGCAGGCGCGGCGGCGGCGCGGGCGGCTGACGGTGGTTCACAAGGCCAACGTGCTCAAGGAGACGTGCGGCCTGTTCCGGCGCGTTGCGTTGGACGTGGCGGCGGGCTATCCCGACGTGGCGGTCGATGAGCTGCTGGTCGACGCGGCGGCCATGTGGCTGGCGCGCGATCCGGGCCGGTTCGACGTGATCGTGACCACGAACCTGTTCGGCGACATCCTGAGCGACCTGGCGGCGGGCATGACCGGCGGGCTGGGGCTGGCCGCGTCGGCGAACGTGGGGGACGGGCGGCCCGCGCTGTTCGAGCCGGTGCACGGCAGCGCGCCGGACATCGCCGGGCAGGGTACAGCCGACCCACGCGCGGCGATCCTGAGCGCGGCGCTGCTGCTCGATCACCTGGGTTATGCCGGCCAGGGCGAGCGCGTGCGCCGGGCGGCTTACGCCACACCGCACAGCGGCGACACCAGGGCCACGGCCCACGCGATCATGACCCAATTGCAGATCGGGGGATGAAACCTCTAAACTTCAGCTAACCACATGCGGTAAAGGAGCAGGACGATGCAGTACGGTTTCATTCTCCCCTTCTTTGATGCCCGACTGGCTGCTGACCTTGCCCAGGAAGCTGAAGCGGCCGGTTGGGACGCGATCTTCGCCTGGGAAGCGGTCTGGGCGGCTGATGCCTGGATCGCGCTGACCGCCGCCGCCATGAAAACAGACCGCATCCGGCTGGGCACCATGCTCACCCCTATCGCGCGGATGCGGCCCTGGAAGCTGGCCAGCGAAACGGCGACGCTCGATCACCTGTCCGGCGGGCGCGTGATTCTCGCGGTGGGGCTGGGCACCGTGGACAGCGGCTTCGAAGCATTTGGCGAAGTCACCGACCGCAAAACGCGCGCGGAATTGATGGACGAGGGGCTGGACATCCTCGCGGGGCTGTGGAACGGACAGCCGTTCAGCTATGCCGGAAAGCACTATACGGTGAAGGAATACACGTTCCCCCACACGCCACCGGCGCCCGTTCAGAAACCGCGCATCCCGGTCTGGGTGGTCGGCGCGTGGCCACGGATGAAATCGATGCGCCGCGTGCTGCGTTGGGATGGCCTGCTGCCGAACAAGATCGGCGAAGACGGGAATCATGCCGCCGTCACGCCGGAGGATCTGCGCGCGATGAAGGCGTTCATCGAGATGCACCGGGAGCGCGACGGATCGTTTGACTACGTGATCGAAGGCAGCACACCCGGCGACGATCCGGCCGCTGCCGCTGCCATCGTCCGGCCCTGGCTGGAGGCCGGTGCCACATGGTGGCTCGAAGCCATGTGGGACGCAGGACGGACCGACCTCGACCGGGTGCGGGCGCGCATCCAACAGTCACCCCCACGGATCAAGGAAGCCTGATGGCGGATCACCGGACCACTCCCGTCATGGCCGGAGCAAACACGAGCACCGACCTGTTGATCGACCTGGTTGGGATCGACAGCCCGTCCGGGGAGGAGGAGCGCGCCGTTGCCCGCCTGGTGGACTGGATGCGCGCGCATGGCTTCGACGCGCACATCGACGAGGCGGGGAACGCGGTCGGCGCGCGCGGCCCGGCGGACGCGCCCCACACGCTGATGCTGCTCGGCCACATCGACACCGTGCCGGGCGCAATCCCGGTGCGGATCGAGGATGGCGCGCTGTATGGCCGGGGCAGCGTCGACGCGAAGGGGTCGCTGTGCGCCTTCGCGGCTGCGGCTGCGGGCGCGTCCCCCCCGGACGGCTGGCGCGTGATCGTCGCCGGGGCGGTGGAGGAAGAAGCGCCCACCAGCAAGGGCGCGCACGCCATCCGCGAGCGCTATCGCCCGGACCTGTGCGTCATCGGCGAGCCGAGCGGCGCGGACCGGATCACGCTGGGCTATAAGGGCCACCTGCTGCTCGATTACACGCTGACCCGCCCGCTGGCGCATACCTCGCGCCCGGAGCCGAGCGTCGCCGCACGCGGGGCCGCCTTCTGGAGCGCGATCCTCGATTGGACCGCCGCGCAGAACGCCGGGGCGGCGCGAAGCTTCGACGAGGTGGCGGCTCACCTGCGCGCCATCAACACCGACTCGGACGGTCTGCACGAGACGATCCGGCTGACGGTCGGCTTCCGGCTGCCGCCGCGCCTCGCGCCGGAGGACGTGGTCGCCGCTGTGACGCCGCTGGCCGAGCCGGACGCGACGCTGCACGCCTACAGCACGGCCCGCGCCTACCTGGGCGAGAAGAACAACGCGCTGGTGCGCGGGATGCTGGCCGCGATCCGCGCCGAGGGCGGGCAGCCCGGCTTCATGCTCAAAGGTGGCACGAGCGACATGAACGTGGTCGGCGCGGCGTGGGACTGCCCGATCATTGCCTATGGACCGGGCGACAGCGCGCTCGATCACACGCCGGACGAACACCTGTGGCTGGACGAGTACGACGCGGCGGTCCGGACCTTGCGCCACCTGATCGCGCACCTGCCGGATCGCCGCGCCGAGTGAGCGCGCCCGGTCAGGCCAGGGCGGCCAGCCGCCGCCGTTCGTCCAGCGGGTTTCCGCGCTCGTCGACCGGCCACAACGCGCCGTCGATGGCGCGCGTCCGGACGCGGCCCGGCGCATAGGCGTTGTTCACCAACTGTGGCGCGTCCAGGTAGCCGAGCGCAACAGCCCGCGCCAGGGCCGCCGGGCTGCTCAGCGGATCGTCCTCGTCCGGCCCCAGGGCGCGGATGGCGTCGATCAGCCGGCCCGTCTCGTCGATCAACTGGTCTTTGCGGCGCCGCACGGCGGGATCGGCGGTCAGATCGGGATTGCCGCGCAGGGCGGTGCTCGCCACCTCGGCGGCCATGATCGCGCTCTCGATGGCCTCCTCCGCGCTGGCGGCGTGATCGGCCTCGGAATAGCCGACGACGTGGATGATGTGGGGCCGCAGCGCCATTTGCAGGGCGGTGCTCTGGGCCAGATGCGCCCGTGCGCGCCGCAGATCGACCGGGTAGCTCAGCAGGCCGGTGCGCGTCTGCCGCCAGACGCGAAAACCCGGTCCGGCGAACGCCTCCGTCAGCTCGACGATGGCGCAGGCGCGGGCCAGGTCCATCGCGTTGGAGAGCTGCGGCGGGCTTTGGAACATATACGTCAGGATGTAATCGCGGACGCCCATCCGCCGCGCGTTGTGCGCGTAGAGCACCGCCGACGCACACACGACGACATCCGGCGCGTCGCGCATGCCCCAGTGATAGGACTCGTTGCCCTCGACCGGGATATCCCGCGCGCCGTGCCAGGTCATCAACGCCTGGTGCTCGCGGATCGACTGCTCCAAAGGTGACGAGCCGCGCCCGTCCATGGCGTTGAACCAGAACAGCGACGTGGCGCACCACGCGTTGCGGATCGTCCGGACCAGCATCTCGGCGTAGCGGATGTGATCCGCCGTGCCCGAATACGAGCGCAGCAGCGGGTAGTTGCCCCGGCGGCTGGCCTGGTACAGCGCGCGCAGATCGTCTTCCGTGCGGAAGGGCACGCCTCCCGCGCCCGCGCTCCGGCGGTTTTGCCGCGCCGGGTGGAAGAAGTGCTCCTGGGCGTCCTGGTCCGCGCCCAGCGAGATCACGTCCAGCGCGCCGGACTCGGCGATGCGGGCGATGCCCTCGACGGTGGGCGCGATGCTCCGCGCCGGGATGCCGAAGTGGTGGCGCAGGATCGGCTCCGGCGCTTTCCACCGGATGCGCTCGATCGCGGTCTGCGGAAAATCGGCGGCGGTGGGCGCGGCGGAGGTCACGCCTTCGAGCGCCAGTCGGATTTGGTGCGGCGTTTCTTCGCCCGCGAACACGGCGTCGAAATAGCCCGCCTCGCGGGCGATGGCGGCGACCGGCGGCGTGCCCCCGAAGAAGATCCGCTTGTGGCCCAGGAGGCCCGCGCTGGCGAGCATCCCGCGCAGCTCCTCGATCAGCACGCGGGCGTTGTCGGGCGTCAGGCGATAGCTCACGCCGATCACGTCGGGATCGAACGCCGTCACGGCGTCCATGAACGACTCGAGATCGGTGGCCGGGCCGGTGAAGTGCGTCTGGTAGCCGGCCTGCGCGGCCACGTCCAGGAAACGCGTGACCCCGGCGACGTGGACGCAGTCCCCAATGCAGCCGGCCAGCACGCGCCCGCGCTCACCGGTCACGAGGCACCTTGCCATCGTCGCGCTCCGCCGTGCCGGTCTCGACCAGCCGCGCGATCTCCGGCAGCGACAGGCCCACCAGCCCCATGCGCTCCAGGGTGCGCCCGCGGTGGCGGTAGTCGGTGCCGTCGATCACACAGGCGAGCTGGATCATGGATTCCATGCCCCACACGTCCACGCCGAAGCGCCTGCCCAGCTCGGCGATGGGCACCAGGCTGTAGGGCACGTCCTCGAAGATGTACCGGTGGCGCAGCGTGCGCGGCGCGGTGATCCCCTTGTAGCCGGGATTGTCGTGCATCGCTTCGAACAGGTTGTTGCCGTGGGCTGAATACGCGCGGGACAGCCATTCACAGGCGGTCTGCGCGCGGATGCCCATCGCGGTTGCCACCGTCACGCGCTCGCGGTCCAGTCGCTCGAGGATGAGCGCGGTGGAGGGCGTCACGCCGTCGATGTAGAACTCGAAGTCGCCGCCGGTGGCCTCGATCCACCCGGCATTGAGCAGCACCAGCGCGGGATGGAAGACGGCGCCCATGTTGTTCAGGCTGGTGTGCAGGACGTTCTGCGCGGCGATGAACTGCGGGTACACTTCCTGGAGCACGTCGAGCACGGTCTGCGTGTGGGTCGAGGGCAGAGCGGCCAGCGGAACCGTGTTCTTGCGGCGGAAGATCTGCGCCTGGGCCGGGCCGTTGCTGCGGCTGGCGAACAGGAACGTCTCCGTTTCGGCGATGATGATCTCCGCCGTGCAACCCGCCTCGGCGAGCACGTGACGGAACTCCAGCGCGCCGCCCGTGCGGCCCGGATTGAGCACCACGATCTGGCCGTCGACCAGGTGGGGGGCGCACGCTTCGGCAATATCGCGGTGACCGGATGCCGGAACGACCACCATGATCAGGTGTGCCCCGTCCAGCGCGCGGGCCATATCGTCGGTCACGGTATGGATCGGACCCAACTCCTGGGAACCGGTCTCCAGCTCCAGCTCGATGCCGCCCCGCGCCGCAATCGTCTGGATATTCTCGTAGGTGCGGTTATACAACCGGACCGCGTGGCCCCGAATTGCCAGGTCGGCGGCCATCGCTTTGCCGCCGTGCCCGGCCCCGATAATCGTGATCTTCAGCTCGCCATTCATCGCTCGATCCTCTCCTCCTATCGTGGACTCAGTGTGGGAAAGAGTGGCCGTATCCCTATTGTACTGGCGAATTTGCCTGTCTCATCTGGGAAATTGGTTGGGGTGGTGGAAGCGCCTGCGTGCGCTGCCGGACCATTGGGCTTTGGCGCTCGCTGCGGTACTCTAGCGTCTGCTGGTTGGGTCACACGCGTCTCAGAAAGAAGGGTGCCATGAAATACGGGATCATCTCGCCGCAGGACTGGGGGCTGCCGGTCGCCGCGGCGACATCCGAAACGCCGCTGGACGGGCTGGGCGCCTCGCCCGCCGAGCTGGAACGGCGCATCCGGGGCTGCACCTACGCGTGGCTGCCGCGCCAGTTCGACGATAAGACCGGCGCATTCTACGGCTTCTATCGCGCGCCGGAGCGGCAGTTCGAGCCGCCGCAGACGGTGAATCTGATCGCGCCCTGGCAACTGCTGGCCGCCTACGACCGCTACCATGATGCGGCCCTGCTGGATATGGCGCGCCGCGCGGCGGACTGGTTCTACCGGCATTTCGTGGTCACGCACCCGATGAGCGTAGTGATCGGCGGCGTGCGCGAGCGCCTGCCCGACGGCGAGCTGTGGACCAAGTTTGCCGCCGAGGTGGTGCTGCTCAATCTGGGGCTGTACCGCCGGGCCGGCGACGCGGCGAATCTCGACCGCGCCCGCCAGAGCGCCGGGTTCCTGGTGCAGTCCGGGCGGCACGGCTTCGCCCCGCGCTACAACGAGGCTCAAAGCGCGTGGCTGGCGCTGGGCTGGCAGTCGTTCGGGCGCGTCATCGAGGCGTTCCTGGCGCTGGCCGAGGCGAGCGGCGAGGACGTCTGGCGCGAGCGGGCGCTGGCCTGGGGCGAATACGGCCTGGCGCTGCAGGGAGCGGACGGCGGCTTTTACCTGATCGATGGGGACTACTTCAACACGGATATCGCCGCCGACGAGCTGCGCGCGCTGGTCTACCTGGGCGAGATCACCGGGCAGGATCGCTACCTGGGGGCGGGGGAGCGCTTCGCCACCTGGTTGATCGATCGCCAGTTGCCGGGCGGCGGCTGGCCGCTGACCATCGACCGTGACGGTAACATCGTCGTGCCCACCGTCGGGCCGGGCGACGTTCCGAACATCGCGATCGCCCTGCTGCACGTCCACCGGGCGACGGGCGACGCGCGCTATCTGGATGCGGCGCTGCGGGCGCTGCGCTATTCGCTGACCCAGCAGGTGCTGCCCGGCGGCGATCATCCCTACGCCGGCGATGCGAACGCCCAGTGGGGCTTCTGGTCGTGGGACCCATACTACGATTACACGCTGTCCGGCGACCAGGCCACGCACCACATCCGCGGCTACATGTTCGCGCTCGACTACCTGGGTCGCTGAGAGCAGGCGCGCGGACGGACAGCCGGCAGCCCGCGCCCGGCGTGAGGTCCGTAGCTTCACCCGGAATTTCCACCGGTACGCGGGCGGGCTTTGTGTGCTACCATGAGGTGAGTGGTGGGCGTCTGCAGCCCTGAGGAGGGACTATGATCCGCGTCTTGTATCGCCAGCCCGATGGGACCGTTCGCTTCGACGTGAGGCCGGACGAAATCCAGGCGTTGGCCCGCGAGCCTGCCGGCTTGCTATGGGTGGATCTGGTGGAAGAGCCCGCCGCGAGCTGCGAGCCGATCCTGCGCGGTTCCTTCGGCTTTCACCCGCTGGCGGTCGCCGACGCGCTGATCCAGTCGCACGTGCCCAAGGTGGACGACTGGGGCGACTATCTGTACGTGGTCCTGCACGCCGTCGCCTACGATCAGCACGATGGGGACATGATCACCCTGGAACTCGATGTCTTCTGGGGCAAGACCTATGTCGTCACGCACCAGGGCCGCACGCTGGATGCCGTCGAGCGGGTATGGGCGGCCTGCCAGCGCGACGAACGCCATCTGGCCTCCGGTACGGGCTACCTGATGTACCGGCTGGCGGATGAGCTGGTGTCTGATTACATGCCGGCGGTCGAGGGCATCGACGAGACGATCGACGGCATCGAGGACCAGGTTTTCCTCGCGCCACCGGCCACGCTCCCGGAGCGGATCTTCACCCTCAAGCGCTCGCTGCTGCACCTGCGCCGGATCATCGCGCCGCAGCGCGAAGTGCTCAACAAGCTGGCGCGCGGCGATTTCGCGGTGGTCGCGCCCGACGACCGCGTGTACTTCCGCGACGTGTACGACCACCTGGTGCGCATGTACGACATCACCGAGAGCCTGCGCGACCTGGTGGGGGGCGTGCTGGAAACGTACCTGTCGGTGGTCAACAACCGGATGAACGAGGTCATGAAGACGCTGACCCTGATCACCACGCTGTTCATGCCGCTGTCGTTTTTAGCCGGGTTCTTCGGGATGAACTTCTTCGCACCGGCCACCCCGCTCGACGCCTGGACCGATAAGCCGGCGTTCCTGCTCGCGATCGTGGTGATGGTCGTCACCCCGGCGATCATGTACGTGTGGATGCGCCGCCGGGCCTGGATGTAGGTCGCTGGTCCCGCGCCTGTTTCCCCCAGACTATTCTTGACGCGCGAGGGAATCTGAACTATAGTGTAAACAGGAATGTATAAACAAATATCCGGATAATGTATAAACAAGTATTTGCGTAAAATTAGCTGGCTGGGCGCTCTCTATGCAGTCTTTCAGCTTCGACTTTCGAGACCCGGTCTTCACGCTGGCGCAGTGGCAGATCAGCCTCCAGGTGATCACCCTGGAAAACGTGTACGGGCTCGATCCTGACCGCGCCACCTTGCAGGAGGATGG
>JAXGOS010000037.1:0-12133 GCA_040767355.1 Aggregatilineaceae bacterium
GCTGTTCCTGCGCGATCGCCGGTGATCACGTCCCACACAATCAGCCGCCCGTTGTCCGCGCCCGCTGCCAGCCGCGTCCCATCGGGGCTGAACGCGACGCTGAGGACCGGGTGCGTGTGGCCGCGCAGCGGCCCCTGTACGATCGCGCCGCTGGCGGCATCCCAGACGATCACTGTCTGGTCGAAGCCGGCCGATGCGATCAGCGTCCCGTCGGGGCTGAACGCGACCGCGCTGGCCGAATCGTGGTGGCCCTGCAGGGCGAATTTCTCGGTTCCTGTGGCGAGATCCCACACGCGGACGGTGTTATCGTCTCCCCCGCCGGACGGGTTGCCGCTGGCCGAGGCGACCAGCGTGCCATCGGGACTGATGGCGACGCCCAGCACCGCGTCCTGGTGGCGGCCAATGATCTGTTCGAGATGGCTGGTGCGCCTTGTATCCCACACGATCACGCGCATGTCCTCGCTCCCGGAGATGGCGGTGTGACCATCCGGGCTGAAAGCCACGCTCCAAACTGTATCGTTATGCGCGTCCAGCGGCGGGGTCAGCGGCCCTCCATTGGCGAGATCCCACAGACGCACGGTGTTGTCCGCGCTGCCGCTGACCAGCAGCGATCCGTCCGGGCTGAAAGCCACGCTCCGCACCCAGCCGTTGTGCCCGGCCATCGGGTCACCGGCGGGCTCGCCACTGGCGGCATCCCACAGGCGGATCGTATTGTCCGCGCTGCCCGAGGCGAGCAGCGATCCATCTGGGCTAAAGGCGACGCTCCACACCCAGTCGCTGTGACCCTCCCACGGGTCGCCGATGGCCTCCCCGGTGGCCGTATCCCACAGGCGGATGGTGTTGTCGGCGCTGCCGGAGGCCAGCCGGGTGCCATCCGGACTGAACGCGACGCTGTAGACGTAGTCAGCATGGCCCTGCAGCGGGACGCCCACCGGAATCCAGTCCGCGGTGTCCCACAGGCGGATCGCGTTGTCGCCGCTCCCCGTGGCGAGCAGCCTGCCATCGGGACTGAAGGCGATGCTCCAGATCTCGGCAGCGTGTGCCTCCAGCGGGTCGCCCATCGGCTCGCCAGTCGCGCTGTTCCAGCGGTAGACGCGGCCATCGCTGGCGCCCGCGGCCAGGATGCTGCCGTCCGGGCTGAAGGCCAGGCTGTTGGCGCGCGCGCCGCTGATCGCCAGGGGCGGGTCGACCGGGCGGCGCGTGGCCGCGTCCCAGCGTATGATCGCCCCGTCGCGGCTGCTCGACGCGAACAGGCTGCCATCCGGGCTGATCGCCACGCTGCGCACTTCGTCGGCGTGGCCGCTCAAAAACGCGCTGACGAAATTCGATCGCTGGAGCCCGGAAAGCAGGCTGCTGCGCGCCTCGAACGTGTCCGCCGACTGGAGCGCGTGCAGGCTGAGCAGCAGCGACAGGTCGACCTGATCCAGGTAGGTGAGGGCGGTCACGGCCAGCTCGCGCGAGCGCGAAATCCGCGCCTGGTAGTCGGCCCGGTCGCGTTCGGCCAGCGCGATTGATTCGGCGGACTCGGCGTCTTCGCGCGCGCGCTGTGCTCGGCGCTGCCGGTCAAACGCGAAGGCCGCCAGGGCCAGCGCCGCGATGGTGAGGGTAACCAGGGCGGCGATTGCCATTTGCCGCCGCCGCTGCGTCTTGCGGCGCAGGGCGATGCTGGCCGTCACGTAGGCGATTTCCTCATTGGTGAGGGCCATCGCGGGCGAGTCGCGCAGTGCTTCGAATTGGGCCAGCCGGGCGCCGGTCGCCAGATAGCTCGCGTTGCGATCCGAGCCGACCCAGTCAGCCGTCGCCGCCGCCAGCCGCCGCTGGACCAGCAGCGACTCGCGGTTCTCGACCAGCCAGTCGTCCAGCCGCGCCCACTGGTGAATCAGCGCTTCATGCGCGATCTCGACGGTCGGCTCGCGCGTTTGCGGATCGTGGTCGAAGGTGAGCAGGCGGAACTTGCCGAACGCGTCCAGCACCGCCTGCAGGTCGGTCCGGCTCACCTGGGCGATGCTCGCCAGCTCGGCCCACCGCACGCGCCGCCGCGTGCTGCTGCCATCGTCGAGATTGACCATGCGCAGGAACAACTGCCGGGCGACGGCCTGCCGGTTGGCGTCCATCATGCCGTACAGCTCTTCGGCGCGGCGGGCAAGCGCTTCCAGCACGCCGCCGCTGCGCTCGTAGGTTTCGAGCGTTAGGACGCGCCCTTCGCGCAGGTCGAACAGCTCGGTCAGCGCGAACTGGAGCAGGGGGAGCGCGCCCGGCTGATCGATGACGTCACCGACGATGGTGGCCACCAGACCCGGCTCCAGGCGCACGCCAGCCCGCTCGGCAGGCCCGACGATCGCCTCCTGCAGCTCTTGCGAGACCAGCGGCAGCACCAGCTCGGTCCGCTCGCGCATCGCCTGTCCCAGCGCGGGCAGCATGAGCGGGCGATCGTAAAAATCGGCGCGCAGGGTCACGATCGCGCGCAAGCGGCTGCCCGGTTGGGATACCGCGTACAGCAGGCTGTGGAGAAACTGGGCGCGCTCCTCCTCATCCGCCACGAGCGTGAAGATCTCCTCGAGCTGGTCGATGACCAGCACCAGTTCCGAGTCGTCGTCGGGCAGGATGCGCAAGACGAGATCGTACAGCCCGCTATCGCTGGCGCGCAGCGTCTGGCCAGGGGCCAGCGATTCGTCGGTGGCGACGCTCAGCAGGGCCGCCTCCAGCTCGTCGAATGGGGCGGCGCCGGGGACCATCCGCGCGATGAACCAGCGCGACGATCCAGGCAGATCGCCGCGACGCAGCGCGGGGATGAGCCCGGCCTTCACCACGCTCGATTTGCCGCTGCCGCTCGGCCCCACCACGGCCAGGAAGCGGGCCATGGGGCCAGGCTCGGCCATACGCCGGATCAGGCGCTCCACCAGCGCCTCGCGCCCAAAAAAGTCCGCTGCGTCGGCTTCATCGAAGGCGCGCAGACCCTTGTACGGGTTTTCCGGCTCCAACGCCTGGTTCAGGATCAGTGTGTCCTGCTCGAGCTGGAGCGTATGAAAGCCCTCGCCTGTATCGCCTTCGCCGCGCTCGCTTGCCGCAAATGCAGGCAGGCCGCCATGGGCAGCGGACTGCAGCGTCCGCCGGAAATCGGCAGCCATGCCCAGCGCATCCCGGTAGCGGACCTTGGGGTTTTTGGCGGTAGCCTGCAGGATGATGGCGTTCATCTCGTCGGGCAGATCGGGCGAATACACCTGCAGCGGCGGCACCGGATCGTGCAGGTGCTTGGACATCAGCGTGGTGTGAGTCGGCGCGTCGAATGGCAGCTTGCCGGTGAGCAGCTCGTAAAGAATGATGCCCAGGCTGTAAATGTCGGTTTG
This sequence comes from Aggregatilineaceae bacterium, assembly GCA_040767355.1. Lineage (GTDB taxonomy): Bacteria > Chloroflexota > Anaerolineae > Aggregatilineales > Aggregatilineaceae > LM3-B42. The sequence continues at coordinate 3,348 of JAXGOS010000037.1, forward strand.
CGGCGTCGTGGGCTCGTGGCGGATGCGCTCCGGCGCGATATAGGCTGGGGAGCCGTAAAGCTGTTCGTCGGGACCGCCATTATTGCGTACGGTATCTTTGGCGATGCCGAAGTCGGCCAGATAAGCGTTGTTCTCCTCATCGAGCAGGATATTGGCCGGGGTCAGGTCGCGGTGGACGATTCCGCGCCGGTGGGCGACCGCCAACGCGGACGAGATCTGGTCGAGCAGGCGGGCGATGGCGGGCAGTGGCCAGGGGCCATGTCGCTGGATCGAGTAATGAAGGTTGCCGCCGCGCAGCCAGCGCATGACCAGATACGCGTTGTTGGGCTCGCGCCAGAAGTCGTAGAGCGGCACGATATGCATGTGCTCTAGCCGGGCGATGAGCTGGGCTTCGGATTCGAACCGGCGGACAAACTCGGGGCTGTTGGCGTGGCGCGGCAGGATGATCTTGACGGCGACTTCGCGCTCGACAGCCGGTTGGAAGGCACGATAAACAGCCGCGAACCCGCCGATTCCGATCAGTTCGCGCAGCAGATATCCCTTGATCTCGTGGCCGCTGAGATCGCTCATCATCTCCTCTTTTCTGCTACGACCTTATCACCAGACGGGCTTTTTGCACAACAAAACGCACCCGGACATTGAGGCCACGGGTGCGTTTCGATCCCCCCGCCCGGTGCGGCGGATTACTTTTTCTTGGGTTTGTCCTGGCCCGGCGGCGAACCGTTATGGCCCGGTGGCACGCTGTCGCCCAGGCCCGGGTTATCGATCAGCCCGGGTGGCATCGAGCCATCCTGGCCCGGATTGCTGGGCGGCGTCTTCTTTTCCTCGTCCGGAGAAGGATCGGTGGCGGGCGTTGAGCCTTCTTCATCACCCCCTTCGACAGTGCCTTCTTCTTCGTCGCCTTCGCCTTCGCCGGAAGAGTCAGTGCCATCAGACAGCGCGTCAAGCTCATCGAGCACATCTTCGATTTCTTCCTCGGAGAGCGGCGGGGTCACGACGACGGGCCGCTCCAGCAGTTCGACGGGCAGGGCCGCCACATGCTCCATCTCGTAGGGAGCGGGGCCCACCGGTGCGCCGGATGGCGCCAGCGTGTCGTCGATCGGAATGGTGATCTGGGTGCCGGCAACGGCGGTCGTCGTGCGCTCGAACAAAGTCACCTGGGCCGAGCCCTCAATCACCTGGATGGTCATCGCCTCGCCCGGTTGGGCCTGGAAGAACACGGTCGATCCGAGTTGAATATCGACCTCATTGACCAGCAGCGTGATCTTCCCCACGCCCTCCGGCGTCTGGATCAGGATGCCGCTGTTCGCTGCCTCAGGGCAAAGCGCGTCATCGTAACCGCTCCGGAACACGAACGCTTGCATGGGGCCATAATATTGCGCCGCGTCGCCAACCGCATCGAGATCGGCGACGGTGTCTTCACTGGCTAGCAGGTCCGCGAAGACCCAGCCGCTGATTCCGGTGCGCGGCTGGCGAATGCGAATCCACGAGCCGTCTTCCAGGCGGCCGGTCGCCGTCGCGGTCTCGCCAGGCGTGAGCTGGCCCACCACGAGCGCGCCCAGGGTGGGGCGCTGGCGAATGTTGACGTTGGCCGTCGCCTCGGCGGTGACCGTCATCAGGCGGGCACGGCTCATGGCGTTGTCGAGCTGGACGTCTCCGAACGCCAGCATGGTGATACTCTGGTCGCTTTGCGAGTCGGGCAGGCTGGCCTGTAGCCGCATGAGCGCGACGCCCCATGCTTCCGACGTCAGATCCATCGCGCTGATGCGCAGCGATTGGATGTCGGCCACATTGGCGATATCGCCTTCTCGCTCGAAACTGGCTGTAGTAGCACCTTGCTGGAATTCGGCGTCGAGGAGAATGTGTCCGTAACAGGCCTGGTTGCGGCCTGTGCCATCGCAGACTCGTTGGGTAAGGTCGAACGCAGCCCGCACGATATCGGGGCAGGCCGAATCGCCGGACGAATACGATACAGGCGCTGCTCCCGGCAGCAGCAGAACGGCTGCCAGCAACAATGACCCCACCGCTGTGCTCGGGTTTTTCATCTGGTTCCCTCTTGCATTCGCTTCGCGAATAACCCCCCAGACCTCGTACCACTAATTATAATGCAACCCGCCTGGTTTTTCTTCGAATCTGATCAATACATTATCAGAACACAGGCGATCTGTACAATTTCCGGATTTGTTCGCTACAATTGAGGAAGTCAATGAACCTGGTCAGAGATACTGATGAAAAGGGCCCGCTGTGTCTGATGCTCCTGAGGATCGTCTCGTCTGTCCAAACTGCCAGCACGAAAACGCAAAAGGTGCTCAACAATGTGAGGAATGCGGCAGTTCGCTGGTAATCACGGTGCCTGTGCCGCCCTCGGCGCCGGAGAAAAATGCTCTGGTGAAAGCCGAGATCAAGCCCGATGAAGCGCCCGCTCTCCCGCCCAATACGGTCACCCTGCTGATTGCCGGTCAGGCGGAGCCGGTCATCATACCCATCCAGCCAGAAATCTTCTTCGGACGCAGCGCGCCCGGCGAGCCGCAGCCGACGGTCGACTTGTCGAAATACAACGGCCACATGCTTGGCGTATCGCGCAACCACGCCAAAATGGTGGCCACAGCCAGCGGGTTCACCCTCGAGGATCTGGGCAGCGCCAACGGGACCTGGCTCAACGAAAACCGCTTGACGCAGGGCACGCCGCGCCAGGTAAACGGGGGCGACCAGATCCGGTTCGGCCACATGATCGCCTTCGTGTATTTCGCGGCGGTCGATGTGATGGTGTTGGTCGATGCGGCGGGCGTGCTCGGGTCGCACCACAAGCTCACGCCACGCGAACTGACCAACACGGTGGGCCCGCTGCTGGTCGCGCTGACCGATATTCAGCACATCGTCAGCACGGTGCAGGGCCGGCCCCAGCCGGAAGCGTCGGTCAAATCGATCAGCGTGCTGGCGAACAACTCATTGCAGGTGAAGCTCGAGGGGGTTTCGGAAGCACTCAAACTTGTTCGCGAGCAGGTGATGCCCTGGAAGTTGGAAAATGCGACGTTGATCGCGCAGTTTCAGGGGGGCGGACCGATGGCGCCGACGAGGTCGCTGAGCGATAACGAACGAGATCAGAACGAAGAACGCCGCACTTCGTTCCGCAGTGTGGAAAGTCACCTGGCTAAATCGCTGGTCGAGCGGCTCGCGCCGCATTCACCGGAGTCTGAGAAGGCTGAGCACGCTGAGAAGCTGGTGATGCCTCTCGAGACGATCATCCTGAGTGGGCTTGTGATCGCCGACCGTTCGGCTGGTTGAGCAAAGACAAGACCTCTGGTACCAGCACCCGCAGCAGCGACGTTTTTGACAGAAAGGTATTCGCCCCCGCATCATAGGCGTCGTTCTGGCTGCGCGCCGTGTCCTGCTCAGCAAACACGATCACCGGGGTTTTTGCCGTGGACGGGTTCGCCCGGATCTTGCGGATTAGCTGGATGCCATCCATCTCGGGCAGCGCGCCATCCACCACGAACAAATTGGGCGTTAGCGACTGGACAAGATGCAGCGCTAAACCCGCACTTTGCGCCTTCATGACCACGAATCCGTGCTGTCTAAGGGTCGTTTCCAGAAGCCTGAGCATCTCGGCTTCTTCGTCCACGACCAAGATCACTTTGTTGTTCATCCGCACACCCTCGCCGTTGCCCCACTCGCTCACAGCACACAAGGTGATGGGGCCCGGAGTCAAAGTCCGGGCCCATGCCACGATGTCACCACCGGCACGTTAGTGCGCATTGGATTTATGCTCCTAAGTAAGCCTCGCTCTGTGTTTGCGAGACAATCGCCTGCGCCAGTTCCACCAGCGAGCTCGCCTCAATCGCGCGCAGCCAGCGCTGCGTTTCATTCGACAGGCCGAACGCTGCCAGCAGCGAGCTGTCGCGCTTGTTCACCAACCGGTCGCAGACGTCGGCATCGAGCAACGCGATCCCCATCAGGTTGTCGAGCCGCTGCTTCTCTTCCCTGCCCATCACATATTCCCACCACGTGCTGGCGCCGGCGAAACCGCGCCCTTCGGGCCAAGGACTTACATCAATCACTGGAGTTTGATCCATCATAGCCATTGCATGTCGCTCCTTGAACGAGTGCGATCCCCAATCGCGTACGGCGTGTGTATCACGGAACACTAGCTGCCCGAAGTGATGTCGGCACCGAGCACGACGCCAGTTGGCACAACGGCGGTAGCTAGGGCCAGAACCATCATGACGATGAACAGGACCGCCAGGGTGTGGCGCGGGTCGGATACAATCCAGGAAAGGGTCGAAAAGAGCATGTTCTTCATGGTGAGTCATCTCCCTTTGGTGACTAGCTGCCCGAGGTGATATCACCGGCGAGCACAATGCCATTCGGAATAATTGCGGTAGCCAGGGCCAGGGCCATCATGACGACGAACAGGACGGCCAGGGTGTGGCGCGGATCGGAAACCAGCCAGGACAAGGTCGAAACGAGCAAGTTCTTCATGGTAAATGGTAAGTATCTCCTTCTTGCTAAGTCTATTAGCTGCCCGAAGTGATGTCGGCACCGAGCACGACGCCAGTTGGCACAACGGCGGCAGCCAGGGCCAGGGCCATCATGACGACGAACAGGATGGCCAGGGTGTGGCGCGGGTCGGAAATCATCCAGGAAAGGGTCGAAACGAGCAGGTTCTTCATGGTAAGTGTCTCCTTTTTGCCAGGTCTATTAGCTGCCCGAGGTGATATCACCAGCGAGCGCGATGCCATTCGGGACAATTGCGGTGGTCAGGGCCAGGGCCATCATGACGATGAGCAGGACGGCCAACGTGCGGCGCGGGTCGGCAAAGAGCCAAGACAGAGCCGAATAGAACAAATATTTCATAGCGACGTTGTCTCCTCAGTGCGCATGAAGTAAATGATGCCAACACCATACCAGAAGGTGTGCAATAAACTGCTTACCAAATTCGACGATTTTGGAAATTGACCGAAAAAACCGCCATTTTGGGGCGGTTTTTGTTGAAAATGACCAAAGGCGTGGAGGACGAAAATTAACCCATCAGCAGCTCGTCGGCCAGCGAGATCGTCTCGGCGGACGGATCGATCGCCAGGTCGGCGCGCAGCAGGGCCTGGAGTTTCTGCAGATGGTCCAGAACCTGCTTCTTCTCTCCCGACTCCGCATAGCAGATCATGATCGCCCGGTGGACATCTTCACGATAGGGGTCGGCATCCAGGGCGCGCCGGTACGTCGCCAGGGCTTCACGCAGGTCGTTGCGCGCTCGCGCGCAGTTCCCCAGGCCGATCAGGGCCTCGATATACGCTTCGAGCAGGTCTTCGCGGCGATAGATGACCCACTCCGCGTCCCACGACGGCAGGAAGTCGCCCTGATACAGCTCGACCGCCCGGCGCCACATATCCTCGGTGCGCGCATCGCGCGAGGGCAGCAGGCGCGCCTGCTGGGTCAGCGTTTCCATTTCCTGGGCATCGCACCACAGGTCGATATCGGGATTGACGAAGTACAACCCATCGCGAAACTCGATCACATTTTCGCCCAGCGCCTGCCGCGCGCGGTACAGGGTGGTGTGGAAATTCGAACGAACGCGCTTGGGCGCGCTGTCCGGCCAGAAGAACAGGCTGATCTGCTCGCGGTTCTCGGCGCCGTTGAATAGCAGGTAGAGGAACATCTCGCGGGCCGTGTTCGAGCGCCAGTCCGAAGGTGGCACGATTTCGCCATCGCGTTCGATGTGCTCGCGCCCCAGGGTGATGACGCGCAGGCTGAAAGTATCCGGCGAGGATGTGGCGGGCTGCCGCGACACCGGGCGCCGTTTATCCTGGGCGGCCTTCAAGTGCTTGAGGTGTTTCAGTAGCGTGCTGTAGCGGGCGCTGTGGGCGCTGACGTACTCGTCCAGCGTGGGGGTGTGCACGATCTCGGCGACCAGGCGCTGCAGGGTGCCGCTCTCCTCGGCTTCGGTGAAGGCGCGCTGCAGGTGCTGCTCGGCCATGCGCTGATCGCCGCACAGCAGGTCCACCTGGGCCGACAGCGCGAAGACCCACACCAGGTCAGAATGCGCGCCTTTTTCGCGCAGGTCCTCGAGGACGTCTTCCAGATGCGATCGCGCTCGGGTCGCTTCGCCGAGCTGGGCGCGGGCGGCCCACAGGGCCGCCTTGGCCGTGGCGCGCTCGAGTGCGGCGTTGTGCGCATTCGCCAGCACCAGGGCCTTCTCGGCCAGCAGGGCGGATTCGTGAGGATGCGCCTGCCAGCGCCGCAGCGTCGAGGCGCTCACCAGCACTGCACAACGCAGCCATGGGTCGCTGTTGCCGATCAGTTCCAGAGCGCGGTTGTGCAGCCGCAGCGATTCTTCGAACGCCCCCTGATCGCGCCGCAGCTCGCCCATGCTCCACAGCAGGGCGCTCTCGACGCGGCGATTCGGCACGCGCGCGACGATGCTCAGCCCTTCTTGCAGCGTGGAGAGTGCCTGCTGGTAATTGCCGCCCAGATGGTAATAGTAGCCCAGGTTGTTGAGCGCGCCGGCCAGCGCGCCGGCACTGCCAAGCGACCGGCGCAGCGCGACGACTTCCTGCAAACACGCGCTGGCATCGGCCAGCCGTTTGAGGCGCAGATAGGCCACCCCCAGATCCTGCAAGACGTTTGCCAGGGCGTAGGCATCGCCGTCCTGGCGGTGCAGGGCCAGAGACTGTTCCAGGTATTTGACCGCCGCGACGACTTCGCCCAGGCGCAGGTGGGCGACGCCCAGGATCTTGAGCGCCCGCCCGCGCAGATTCGCTTTCGCCGGCACGGACTCAGCCAGAGCAGCGGCCTCGAACGCCGCGCGCTGGGGCTCGCCTTGCTGCAGGTGGATGAATGCGCGCTGCAGTTGCACGTCGGCCAGCCCGATGTCGTTGCCGGTCCGCATGAAGCCGCGCTCGGCTTCGTCGAGGGCCGCTTCCGCTTCCTCGTAGTTGTAGCGGTCGGTGTGGACGCGGGCGCAGTTGTAGAGCAGGCCCGGTGCGAAGATCCCAATCTGGCCGAGCTGGTTGCGCCAATCGATTAGCGTTTCGACTTTCCCCTGCGAGAAATAGACCTGGGAGACGCGCTCGCCGATAGCAGCCGCGCGCTCGATCAACCCCGCGATCATGTAGTGCTCGAAACTCTCGTCAATCTGGTTGTTCTCTTCGAACCAGCGGGCAGCTTTGGCGTGCAGATTGGCGAATTGGCTGGGGTTGTCGTGCCGCAACTGTTCCTGCAGGAAGTCGCGGAACAGCCGGTGATACACCAGGCCGCCGGCCACCTTCGACAGAAACAGGCTGCGATTCTGCGCCTCCGTCAGCCAGTACGCGCTGTCCGGCAGCTCGAGGACGGCCGTGCACAGCTCCGGCGTCATGCGGAACAGCGTCGAGGACGCCAGCAGAAAGTCGCGCAGGCCGGGTGGTTGGGCTTCGAGCATCGAGCCGGCGAGCGCGTTGAACAATGCCTCCGGCCCTTTGCCGCCGCGCAGCATGACCTGTTCCAGGTCGGCGGGCAGGGGATACAGCGCCAGGACGGTGCCCGCTGGCCAGCCTTCCAGGCGGGTGGCCAGCTCCTCGACCTCGGCGATCGATGGCGCCGTGCCCAGGGCGCCCTGCGCCAGATTATATATTTCCTCGTTGGTGAAGCGAAGCTGTTCCTGGCCGAGCGCCAGCACCTCGCCGCGCGCGATCATCTCGGTGAGAGGCAGGTTGGGCAGGATGCGGCCGATCAGGATGACATGGCAGTTGGGCGGCAGCAGCCCGACGAACGTCTGCAGCCAGATCTCGGCGGCGGGCGCTCCCGCCAGCACATGCGTATCGTCCAGGAAGTACAGCACCTGCTGGTAGGTGTGCTCGCGCAGGTAGTCGGCGATCAGCGTCGCCAGCTCGCTGGGCGTATAACCGGGGACCGGAGCCAGGTTCTGGATGCCGGGCGCCACGTGTTCGAGCGTGGCCAGCACCTCGTTGTATAGGTTGGGGATGTCTCGCTCGCGCTCGTTGAGCGTGTGCCAGGCGACGACATGCGGCGATTGTGCGGCGAACTGGGCCCCGATGGTCGTCTTGCCATAGCCGGGCGGGGCGCATATCAGGGTGAGCGTGTGATCGACAGCGGCGCGCAGCTTGTTCAGGAGCCGCGGTCGACTGATGACTCCTGATACGTGAGGGATCCCTGATTCGCGCTGGACACTCGCTGACGACATCACACGGGCCCTAACCACTCGCTCATCCCGTTGGGTCTGCACCTTGATTGTACACAACAATGTCATAATCTGCAGGGCAGAAAACCGGCAGGCAGTTGGCGGTGTTGCGACAGGAGACTGGCCGGTGTCCCAACGCCCTCACCAGTAAGTATGGCAAATGTTAGAGTATGCTGTCAAGTAACACTAGACTTATATTAGCTGGTGTCCATTCTGAGCAGCATTTTTGGATCCAGGGGTGCCTCGGATGGGGGTCCGGCCTGGTAAGCGATCTATTGACAGGGGGGCTGCTTCTCGCCTATACTGAGGGAAATATGTGGGAGCGCTCTCAAATGGCGGCGCATCCTCCCGCTTTTTCCGCGCCGGCTGCTGCCTCGCGACGCTATACTACTTTTGCTGGGAGTGCTGATGCGTTACGGTCATTTCGACGACAAGCGCCGCGAGTACGTTATTACGCGGCCCGACACCCCTCTTCCCTGGATCAACTACCTCGGCAGCACGGCATATTTCGGACTGATCTCTAACACGGCGGGCGGCTACTCTTTTTACCGCGACGCGCGTCTGCGGCGAATTTCCCGCTACCGCTACAATAATGTCCCGCTGGACGCTGGCG
>JAXGOS010000038.1:0-11467 GCA_040767355.1 Aggregatilineaceae bacterium
GCGCGCGAAACAGGCGGTGGATCTGAGCCAGCGTCCCGTAGCCATAGATCTCGTCGGGGCCGGGCGTCTCCAGGTCCGGATCGCGTGAGGCGACCAGGCCAATGATCCGGTCGCCCGCGACGACTTCGTCCACCAGTTTGACCGAGCGCGGCTGGCCCACCGTCAGCGGGATCGTCGTCTGGGGATAGACGACCAGCCCGCGCAGAGGGAGGATCGGTAGCTCCTCCGGTATCTCGACTTCGACATCGGGCGCGGACCGGGGTGCCTTTTGTTCCGTGTCGGAATCGCCGGAGGCGGTATCCGGCGTATTGTTGACACTTACTTCGCGTTCGTCATCGGCCTGTTTGGCCGTTTCAATCGTTTGCTCGTCGTCAGGGCGCTCGACCGGAGCGTTATCCTGCGGTGCATCGGTTGGTTTCTTCTTGGATTTTGGCATAGCACGCTATCTTCAGTCGGTATCATGTTGCTCGTGGCCGGTTTCTTCGACATCGACACTCACGATCTGGACCTGTTGGGCCGTCGCATGAGGGAGCTCGACGCGCAAGAAACCATCCCGGTAAGTGGCCGACACATCCTCTCGCGAGACGGGCCAGGGCAGGTCGACCTCGGTCCGGAAGTCACCAAACGAGATCTCAAGCTGGTAATAGGCGCAGTCGGGGCCGGTCATGCGGCGGCGCGTGCCGCTTATGGTCAGGCGCTGGCCCTGCAGGGTTACGTTGAAGTCACCGTCGCGCATCCCGGCGATCTCGACCACAACCACCAGCCGGTCATCGATTTCGTAAACGTCGGTAGGGGGGTGCCAGGCGGTGGTATGGCGAACGATAACCCATCGCTGCATTATTTCCGTCCCCATTGGCTGCTGTGCGCCTGGCCTGCCGGCCCAATTCCGAAGTGAACTCGCATCTGACATGAAAACTCCGAAACACGCGGTTGCGGGAGTATTGGTAGATTATGCAGATAATACCACACGGCTGCACCAGGCTCAATAAGAGATATGCTAGAATGATATCAGACACAGCCAGGTGCGCCCGCTTGTCGGTGGGGGTATCTTAGTGTATGCTTCAATCGGTTGTCGTCGTTGTCCAACAACGGTTATCTTCGGCTGTGGAACGGCGTGGCACCTGGGGGACCAGACCTATGGCATTAGTAGACCTGCTGAAAGCGGTGGGGCTGTTTCACGGCCTCACCGATGACCAACTCCAGCGCCTGATCGCAATCAGCCAGGAAGAAGTGTACGACGAAGGCCAGATCGTCTTCCGGCAGAATGCGGAAGGTGACAAGCTGTATTTCATCGGCGAGGGACAGGTCGAGATTCGCATCCGGAAGCGTCCCGAGGCACCCGAGCGGTCGCAGGTGTTCCTGGGGCGCGGCCAGATCTTCGGCGAGATGGCCCTGCTGGACCTGGGCAAACGCTCGGCCACTGTCAAATGCAGCCGCGATCACACCGTCCTTCACTCCATCAGCCGCGAAGCTTTCACTGCGCTCTGCAATTCGGATACGGCGATCGGCTACATCATCATGCGAAACCTGGCGATGGATCTCTCGTTCAAGCTCCGTCACCGCAATCTGGATTTGGGCGCTGATAGCCAGTAGTTCGCCGGAATTGTGAGGAAGAAGACCAATGATCACCTACAAAGTCAGCTACGTGGTTATTGGTGGCGAACATCCGGGCGCCATCGTGAACGAGTTCGAGCGCCCGGAAGTGGGCGGGCAGGTGGAGATCGGCAAGAGCGTGTTCGAGATCGTCGAAATCTACGAGGTCATGCCGCCGCGCGGTGACTTCGCCTTTTTACACGCGACCGTCAAGCCGGTGAAACCCGCTGAACTCACCAAATCGGTGTGAACGCCGCCGCCAAGGCGGGCCGCCATCCCGAGCCGGTGGGCATCCACCGGCTTTTTTGTTGGCGGCTTACAGGAGGAATTCCTGGAAATCATCGGCGCGCTCCACCGGCCCGGCGAAGGTGGCTCGCGCCTCGCTGACCAGCGGGAGCGGGTCTTTCTGGCGGACGTCGTAATGGACCAGCACCAGCCGTCTGGCCCCCGCCTGAGTCGCCACCTGGCCCGCCTGGGCCGCGCTGGAATGGCCGAAGCTCGCGCCGGTCGCCTCGTGCAGCAGCAGATCGGCGTCGCGCGCCAGCTCGACGATATGGGGGATCGGCTCGGTGTCGCACGAATAAGCGACGATCTTACGCGACGTCTTGACCTCGATGCGCAGCCCGATGGTGGGGATGAAGTGCTTGGTCGGCCAGCACCGGATCGCGAAATCGTCATTTTCCAGCAGGGGCCCATCCGGCTGCTCGGGCAGCGTGTGGAAGATCACCGGGAAGAAGTTCGGCCACGTATCCCACTGGAAGCCGTCCAGCATCAGCGCCTGGACGCGCTGCAGGCAGTGGTGCAGCCCGTAGATGTGCAGCGGATGCTGGCGGCCCAGCACCCACAACTGCATCAACAGGATCGGCACGCCTGAGACGTGATCGGGATGGAAATGGGTGAGGATCATCGCCTGGAGTTGGCCGGGTTCGATGCCGCAGCGCTCCAGCTTTGGGAGCGGGTTCGAGCCGCAGTCGACGAGCACGACGTCCCCCCGGTCGCCCTCCAACAGGAAATGGGTATTGTCATGCTCGGCGTCCGATACCGCAGCCGCCGAGCCCAGGATGATGAGGCGTGCCATCGGCGTCCTGTCCCCGGAATCGTCATAGTGCGCGTGCCAGCCAGGATGACGTATATAACAGAGTTAATGCGTAAGCACAAATTCCACCACGCGCGGCGTCAGGCTGACTTCGAGCACCCCCGCCACGATGATCATGGGCAGGACCACGCCGAGGCCGATCTTGAGCGTGTCGCCCAGCGCGCGCAGCCAGGCGCTGCCCACCGGCACGCCTTCCGGCGGGCGGGTGACGATGCTGCCCAGGCGCAGGGCGGCGGCGCCTGCGATGAGGATAGCCGGGATCTCGATGAGGCCGTGCGGGACGACAGCCATGAAGAATGGCAGCGGGCTGAGTCCGGACGCCGTGACCTGCGCCAGCGTGAAGCCGAGCACGCCGAACGGCAGCATCACCAGGATCAGCGCGAGGACGCCGAAGGTGAAGGTTGCCAGCACCGTCGCCAGGAGCAGCACGCGGGAGTTCTGCGCGATCGCCAGCGCGACGAGTTGGGGATTGTCCTGGCCCAGCTCGAACCACGACTGCAGGTTGGCGATCAGCGTTTCGTCGTTCGCCTCGAACTGGTCGAGCGCGATGGGCCACTGGCCGGCGGCGATCCAGCCGCCCGCGAACGCCGCGACGATGCACACCAGGACCGCCGCCGCGCCGGTGCGCAGCGACACCAGGGCGGGGAAGACGCTGAGCCGGTACCAGCGCCCCAGCGTGAACCGGTCGCCGACCGGCCCGCGAAACTGGTTCCAGACGGTCCGGAAGGCCCATCGCAAGTTAATCTGGTCCAGCGCGCGGCCCAGCAGTTCTTCGCGGTTGAAGATGCGCGCGCCCATCCGGATCAACAGCACCACGGTGACGAGCAGCCCGAGCATGATATACCACAGCAGGTAGCGGCGGTGGGGTTGGACCATGATCACGCTTTCGAGCATGACCAGCATCGAGATGGGAATGATGATGAAGCTGGCGAGCAGGTTCGCCGCGCGCGTAGACGTCGTCTGGCTGGAGACGACGACCGCCCCGGTGACCATGACCAGCGCCTGCGCCGTTGTCAGCAGCACGATCTGCACGACGAGCAGCGGCTCGGGGCGCCACTGCTGCTCCCCCCATACCAGCCCCAGGATGTAGATCGTCATGCCGGCGTAGCTCGCCATCAGCGGCGGCAACATGGCGGCGAACGATTTGCCGAGATAAAGCTCGGTGTTGGTCAGCGGTGTGGAGAGCAGAGGCTCCAGGCTGAGGCGCTCTTTCTCGCCCACAAAGGTCTCGAGGGCGATCACCAGCGAGATCGACACGGGGAAGAAGCCGACGATCATTGGCATCAGCGGCAGCAGCGCCGGCAGCAGATCGTCCGCGCCGTTCGTCTCGAAGAAGCCCGTGAACATTTCCGTCATACCGTTGGCCAGCAGCGGGAAGATCAGCGTCAGCATGAAGATCGGCGCCATGATGCGCCAATCGCGCAGGCTGTCGCGCACCTCGCGCCGCGTCACGATCAGCGCGTTGGCGAGCGTCTGCCGGATAGCGCGCCGGTCGGGGATGGCGTCCGCGCGCGGCAGGACGGGGGCCATGCGATCAAGAGCGCCGGTCATGGTGGTCTGCCCCTTCATCTTCCTGCACGATCTGGAGATAGACGTCTTCCAGGGTCTGGGAGACTTCGCTCAGCGTCACGATGTCCAGCCCCAGGCCGGTCAGCCGGCGGATGACCTGGGGGTTATCCTCGGCGGGGTGGAGCGTCCGGTAGCGCACGCGCCGGTCGTCCCATTCCACGACCTCGACCATATTCTGCAGATCGCTCAGCGCGCCGTCGATCTGCCGCGCCAGGTGCAGCTCCATGAGCGGGGCGCCGACGAAGCGCTGCGAAAGCTCGCGGAAGGTGCCGTTGGCGATGATGCGTCCCTTGCGGATGACGGCGATCCGGTCGGCTAGATCCTGTGCTTCGGTCAGGTTGTGGGTGGTGATGGCGATGGTGCGCTCCTCACGCCGGAGCTCTTTGATCGCCTCGCGGACCAGGCGGGCGCTCTGCGGATCCATGGCGGAGGTCGGCTCGTCGAGCAGCAGGACTGGCGGATCGTGCAGCATGGCGCGCACCAGGGCCAGCTTCTGCTTCATCCCCTTGGAGTATTCGCCGAGGCGCTTGTCCAGCGCATCGCCCAGACCGAAGTGATTCATCAACTGCAAGGGACGGCGCTGGCGCTCCTCCGCTGGCAGGTGGTAGACCTGCGCGAAGAAATCGAGGTATTCGATCCCCTTCATGCGCTCGTAGAGGCCATGCTGCTCGGTCAGGACGCCCACCAGCGACCGGACCTGCGTCGGATGCTGCGCCACGTCGTAGCCAGCGACGCGCGCCCAGCCGGACGTGGGCCTGAGGATCGAGGTGAGCATGCGCACCGTGGTCGTCTTGCCCGCGCCGTTGGGACCCAGGATGGCGAAAATCGTCCCCGGCTCGACGGTAAACGTGACGCGATCCACCGCCAGGAACTCGTCGAACGTCTTGGTGAGCTCGTGCGTCTCGATCATCAGCAGGGCTACTTTCTGCCGCGTGGTTGGCTGGCTATTCTGATTGTAGCCCTGGCGGTGCCCCGGATCCAAGCCCCAGCATGGGAGAAATGTGTGAAAAATTTCTGAATTTCGCCGACGGGCGAGCGCCGTCGTCAGGTCGAGCGCGAGCGTCGCTTGCGCGGGGCAGGGCTGTGCGCGTCGCGGCTGAAGATAGCGCGATGCCGGTAGAGCAGGATCAGGGCGCTGGCAATCGCCACGGCCAGGCTGAAGACCTGCGAGACGTTGACGCCTCCGGCCATGGCTACCTCGATGCGCAGGTATTCCAGCAAGAAGCGCGCGAACGGGTAGGAGACCAGATACATCAGCAGGAAGTCGCCTTTCTTGAACCGGTCGCGGTAGCGCAGCCAGAGCCACAACAGGACGCCTACAGTGATCAGGTTCCACAGCGACTCGTATAGAAACAGCGGGTGAAAGTGGGTGGAGCCGGCATATTCCGCAGGGGGATTGTCGATGCGCAGCCCCCAGGGCAGGTCGGTCGGCTTGCCGTACAACTCCTGGTTGACGTAATTGCCCCAGCGGCCAATCGCCTGGCCGAGCGGCAGCGCGACCGCGCCGATGTCCAGCCACGAGAGGAAATCCAGCTTGTGTTTGCGGGCATAGAGGGCGATGCCGATGATGCCGCCGATCACCGCACCGAAGATCGACAGGCCGCCGCTCCACAGGATGAGCGGGCCGTCGTGCAGGTCGAAGGGGTGGGTCAGATACCATTCGGTGGTGCGCCCGGATTCCACCGCCGAGATCGATGGGAAGAGAACGTGCCAGATGCGAGCCACGATGACCCCGGCAATGACCACCCAGAAGATGCCGTTCCAGACGTGGTCCGGGTCTTTGCCGTCGCGTTTTGCCATCCAGGCGATCAGCATCGCCGCCGCCGCAATGCCCAGCACGATGATCAGCCCGTACCAGTGGAAGGTCGGGTTGATCGTCAGGCCGAGAATCTCAAATGGGCCGATCTCGAGGCCCGTGCGGTCGAGTGTCATCGCGTGTCGTCTCCCTGCTGCTTCAATGTGCGATAGACGTACCACACCCGCTGGATCACGGTCAGATGCGTGCCCACCACCAGGATCCACAGGCCGGGGACGACCAGCCCGGTGATCAGCATCGCCAGAATGATGAAGACGCGCTCCATGCGGGTGAGCAACCCCACCTTGCAGTCCAGGCCCAATCCTTCGGCCCGCGCGCGGACATAGCTTACCTGCACGGATCCCAGCAGGACCAGGAGGCTCAACAGCATCACGTTCTGGTTGCCCTGTCCGCTGTAATAATAGGCCAGCCCCGTGAAAATGAACCCATCGGCGTAACGGTCCAGCGTGGAGTCGAGCAGGGCGCCGAATTTATCCTTGCGCCCCATCGCGCGCGCCACGGCACCGTCGAGCGCGTCGAGGGGAGTGCCCATCAGGAGAATCAGCCCGCCGATCACGAAGTGCCCCTGGGCGATGGCGACCGAGGCCACCGCCACGATCACCAGCCCCAGAGCGGTAATGGCATCCGGGTGAACGCCTATGCGGTAAAGCCAGGCGCCGAGGTGCGATGTGAGGCCGCGCGTGTGGTAGCGCACGCGGTCGGTGAGCGTGTTGAAACGAGGAGCTGATTTTCCCTGTGTCATGAGCGCGTCCTATACGACATGCTGCCAGTTTTTGTCCCGGTCAACTTGGCCCTTGTCAAGTTTTCGGGTGTAGGGTACACTACCCGTCACTCGGGGCGTAGCGCAGTTTGGCTAGCGCGCACCGTTCGGGTCGGTGAGGTCCCCGGTTCAAATCCGGGCGCCCCGACAGAGTTTAACGCATTTTGCACCAAATTGGGCACCCAATTAACCAGACCCTGTACGCGGCTTGAGAAGCTTGGCGGCAGGGTTTTGTTTTGCCTCCGTCCGCCAATCGGCCCCCGGTCGAGGATCCAGTAGTTTCCCCGCCAGCTTGATATCATCATCGTCGATGTCCTGCTCGTATGCAGCCGTTCGTGATGGGTGAGACGTGAGGATACCGGCCCCCTGTTGCGCCTTCCAACAAAAAACCGCCCCTGAGCGCTCAGGGGCGGCTACATTTCGTGTGCCAGTCTAGCGGCTCACCACGAAGCCATCCAGCGCGATGGCGCCCTTCACCGGGTAGATGCGCAGCGTGTGCTGCCCGTCAGGCAGGTCGGGCAGCAGCGCCCAGACGCCGGCCTGTCCCACCAGCCCGGTGCTGTTCACCGTCTGGATGAGCTGGCCGTCCACTTCGACCGCGAACGTGCCCAGCGACGGGTGCTGCACGTACAGGATATCCAGCCGCGCCCCGCTGAAGCTGGCGGTCAACGCGTCGGCGAGATCCCCGCTGCTGAGCAGGTAGCTCCCGGCGCTGGTTGCGTCGGATGCCTGGACCGTCCAGGTCCCGGCAGTCTGCACGGCAGGGCTTTCCGCCTCGATGATCGTCAGGCTGACGTCGATCACCGGCTGGGTGCCGCCGCTTTCCAGCGGTCCGGCGAGGGCGGTCACGCCCGCGACTAGCGTGAAGTTCCGCGTGGCGCTCCAGCCAGAGACATTGCCGGCGCGGTCGTAGGCGCGCACGCGCCAGTAGTACAGCGCCTGGCCGAGCGTCTCCGGGGTCTGGTAGCTAACGCGCCGCCCCACGTCGATCGGCGGTTGCGTGAAGCCGGTGCTGGTGTCGATCTGGATCTCGTAGCGGATGGCGTCCGGCACCTTGCTCCATTCGAACGTCAGGCGGCGGTTGGTGACTTGCGCGCCATTCGCTGGAGCGGTGGGCGCGGGCGCACCCGGCGGGACGGTGTCGATGGTCAGCGTCCAGACCGGAGTCCACGGGCCGGGCGCGCCGGCTTCGTTGAGCGCGCGCACGCGCCAGAAGTATTGGCCGTTCGCCAGCGCGGGCGCGGTATGGCGCAGAGCGCCGACGCCCGTCAGGATATCGACAATCGCGCCCTCGAAGCGTCGGTTATCCGCGAGCTGGACCTGGTAGGTGTGGCCGCTGCGCGCCGCATCCCAGATCAGCGTGTGCGCCGTCTGGTTGCTCACGGTGCCGTTGGCCGGCGACATCAGGCCCGGACGGCCCGGCGGTCCTGGCATGATGATGATCGTCCAGGCGGGCATCCAGGTCGCCCCGCCGTCGGTGCTGACCTGCCAGTAATAGGTGTCGAACGGCAGCGGTGCGGACGGGCGGAAGCTGGTCTGAGGGGTCATGTCGTTGTTCACGGTCGGGTTGGTGAAAGCGGGATTGTTCGCCACCCGGATCGTGTACATGACGTTGCTGCCCGCCGATGCCCAGCGGAAGGTGGGTCGCGTGTTGGTCGTCGCTTGCCCGTCGCCGGGCGCGGTGTGGATCGTGTAGGTGAAGCTGTTCGCGTCGCTCCACGCGCCCCACACATTTCGCTCGTCCCTGGCCCGCACGCACCAGAAGAACCGCCCGGAATTCAGTGCGTCTCCGACCGGGAGTGTCATGGCAGGAGTTGTCAGTCCGGCGTAGTTGCGATGAGGTGTCGCCGTTTCGCACTCGCCATCGAGGAAGATCTTGAGCTGGTATTCCAACGCGCCGGGGGCGCGGCCCCACGCGAAACGCGGCGTGCTGTCATTCAATCCGGCGGCATCTTTGGGCGCCGTGAGCCGTGGCGCAGGCGGCCCGTCCGTGTCGATGGTGACGCGCCAGGTGAGGCTCCACGGCCCGGCAATCCCCGCCGCGACGGATCGCACCCGCCAGAAGGTCGGGCCATCGGCCAGGGCGGGCGAGGTGTAGCTGGTTCCGCCAGAAGGCGTGATGCCCGCCGACTGGAACAGCCGGTTCGGGCTGATCTGGATCTGGTAGCCGGTTGCGCCGGGCACCGCTTCCCACGCGAACAGCGGCGTTGAGTCCGCTGTCGTGGATTGATCGAGGGGTTCCGACAGCTTCGGGCGGCCGGGGCCTTCCAGGGCGAACCAGCGCGCGCTGCTCCACTGCCCGGCGACATCCTGCGCGTCGATGGCGCGCACGCGCCAGGAATAGCGCCCGCTTTCGACCAGCCCGGTAGGATTGACCTGCGTCACGTTCGCGCCCAGCACGACATCCTGCTCCGGACTCCGGAAGCCGGGGCTGTTGTCGATTTGGACCTGGTAGCGGTAGCTCGCGCCGCCATCCAGCCGGAACCACGTCAACGTGGCGGGCAGGGTGGAGCCGCGCCAGCCGCTCGCCGGGGAGTCCAGTTGCGGCGCGGCGGGCAGGGCTGTCGCGATGGTGAACGTCCATTCCGGCGTCCAGTTGCCGAATCCCGACCCGGTATCGACCCGGACCTTCCACGTATAGCGGCCCGGCGGTGTCAGGGGGGTATCGGGCGTGAAGCGCGGCGCCGTGAGACCGTTCCTGTCGATCACGATGGCGCCTGACGCAACGTTGCGCACCTGAAGCTGGTACGCCGTCGCCCCGGCTACCGGCGCCCAGCGCAACAGCGGCGTGTCGTCGGTCGAAAAATCGCCGTTCTTGGGCGCCTGCAGGATCGTCACGGTGAAGCTGTTGATCGCGCTCCAGGGGCCGACATTCCCGGCGGCGTCGGTAGCCTGTACGCGCCAGTAGTAGGTGCCATAGTCGAGCGGCGCCGCCGCCGGGACGAGATAGCTGGATCGCGTCAGCGTGCCGTCGTTGGTGCTGGGCGACGACATCGCGGCATTGGTCGCGATCTGCAGGCGGTAGGTGCTTGTGCCAGTGATCGAGCTCCACGTCAGGCGCGGGGTCCTGCTCGTGGTCGAAGTGCGGTCGCGCGGGCTGCTCAGGCGCGGCGCAGCAGGCGCGGTGGTATCGACTGTGAGTCGCCAGACTGGGCTCCACGGGCCGGGCATCTCGTAGCTGTTCAGACCGCGCACCCGCCACGCGTAGGCGTCATCTGCCAGGGTGGGCGGCGTGAAGCTCGTGCCCGCCTGCGTCACATTCTGCTCCGGGCTGATGAACCCGCTGCTGTTGTCGATCTGGATCTGGTAGTTTGCGGCATGGGTTGTGCTCTGCCACGTGTACGTGGGTGTATTGTCGCTTGTGATCGTCTGCGTGGCCGGTGCCGAGAGCACAGGCGCGGCAGGAATCGCGCGGACGTTGAGGGTTACGGTGGCATTGTCCGCTGCGCCGTGGTTGTCCGTCGCGGAGTAAGTGAAGGTATCTGTGCCGGTATAGTCCTGATTGGGCGTGTAGGTAAAACCGCCTGAGGCGCCCAGCGTCAACGTGCCGTTGGCCGGCGGGGTCACGATCCTGGCCGTCAGTGGGTTGCCGTCGGGGTCGCTGTCGTTCCGCAGCACGCCAGGCGCGCTCACTTGAAGCGTCTGGTTCATGATGGCGGTGTAGGTGTCGTCGGCGGCCTGCGGCGCTTCGTTCGCTACTCCTCCAGTGCACGTCCCGTTGGCGCATCGCACCAGCTTGATCCGAGTGTACCGGTAACTCAGATTGGTCTCGAAATTGCCCAAACCGACCGATGCCGCCGCGGCCAGGTAGTTGCGGGGTTCGCTCGTGCCCCAACTGGCGCCGCGATTCTGCAGATAGTCGATCATCACCGAGTCGACGGCGACCGGATCGGTCGATAGGAACAGCGAGTTCGGATAGGGGTTCGTGATCCCTCGGCTGCCACCGGGATTGTCGGTCGGACCGCCCGCTCTCAGCCCGTACACGCCGTCGGCGACGACCAGCAGCGTCTTGTTATTGATGTAGCTGTGCCGGTTGAGCCTGATCAGCGGGTTCACGGCGGGGTCGGCGCTGCTGATGTTAGGATGCAGCACGGCGGGCGTTTCGACACTGCCCAGATGGTTTTTGAAGCTCAGCGAGACCTTCGCGTACGAATGGGTGCGCAGCAGCGGCATATTGATCAGATAGGTCGTGTCGCGCAGGACGCACGCGAAGCGGGTGCCCGCCACCGCACCATCCCAGCACCCCGTGCTCTGCGTGACCAGCCTCACGTTGGGAAACCGCGCCAGAATTCCGCTCGAAAAGCCCGCCTGGAACGGGCGGCTGGCATCGTAGACGGTAATGTTCGCCTGGGCGACTCCGACCACCTCCACCAGTTGGCGAATGACCGCATTGACCACTTGGTAGTTGGGGTTGTGCAGCGAGAGATCGTGCGCGTTGTTGAAGTTGACTTTGATCGCGATCCTCTCACCGGCCGTGTAGTTTCGGCCGCCATTGTGGTTTCGAAAAATCTGCGACCACGCCCCGGCGACGGTCGCCTGCCCGGTAAGCTGCTTGACGGCCAGATCCATCATCTCTTCGACGGCGGCCGCGTTCACCCGCGCGTTGAGATTGGTGCTCCAACCCGTGGCGGCC
>JAXGOS010000039.1:0-8456 GCA_040767355.1 Aggregatilineaceae bacterium
CGCGGCCGTCCGCGCGCGACTGGGCGGTGCCGGCAGCGGAGTCCGGCGCGCGTCCAGCCAACTGGTTACAGATGTCGAAGAAGTGGACGCCGTGCTCCACGTGAATCCCACCGCTCTGCGCCGGGTCCCAGAACCAGTGATCGGGCAGCAGCGTGTCATCGGTGGCGAAGTTCTCCAGCGAGACATGCTGCAGCGGGCCGAACGCGCCGCTGTGGACGATCTGCGCGGCGAGCAGGTGCAGCGGATGGAAGCGCAGGACGTAATCAACCGTGAGCTGGACTCCCGCCTCGCGCGCTGCCCGGATGACCGACCGCGCGTCATCGAGTGACGTGGCGAGCGGTTTTTCGACGAAGAGGTGCTTACCGGCCCGCGCCGCTTCGAGCGCCATCGGGGCGTGCAGGTGAGGTGGCGTGTTGATCGCGACGATGTCTACGTCCGGATCGGCCAGCAGGTCGCTGAAGCGCGCGTACACACGCGCCCCGTATGGCGCCGCCTTTTGTGCGCGGGCCGGGTCGCTGTCCGCGGCAGCGGCCACCTTGATCTCCGGCATCTCGGCAAAGGCAGCCAGGCAGAACAGGCCAAAACCGCCTACGCCAACCAGCCCCATTCCCAACGGACGCTCGGCCATCGGCGCTCTCCGGCTACCCCTGCGCGAAGGCGCGCACATCGGCCTTGCTGACCGACGCGACGGCCATGACGTGATCGCCACCGCCGTAGTAAATGTGGTAGGCGTCCTCGCTTTCGATGCCGCCGCAGGTGAAGACGACGTTGGGCACGTCGCCCCACTGCTCGAACGGCCCCAGCGGACAGAGAACCGGTTCGTCCTGGCGCTTGAGAATCCGCGCCGGGTCGTCCAGATCGTGCAGCGCCACGCCCAGGCAGTACACGCGGTCCTCGTTGTAGCCATGGTAGATGTTGAGCCAGCCCCACTCGGTCTTGAAGACTGGGCCGCCCGCGCCGACGCGCACGCTGTCCCACTGGCCGGGACGCGGCTGCATGATGATCTGGTGATCGGTCCAGTGGAGCAGGTCGTCGGAGTAGGCCAGCCAGATATCGGGCGGACGGCGATGGAACATAGCATAGCGCCCGCCGATCTTCTCCGGGAACAGGACCGCGTCCTTGTTGTCCTCGTCGGGCAAGACGACGCCCAGCCGTTCCCACGCGATCAGGTTCGTGCTGCGCGCCAGCGAGACGCGCGTGCCCTGCGGCGAATAGGCCGTATACAGCATGTAGAATACCCCGTCCAGCTCGGTGATCCGCGGGTCTTCCACGCCGAACGCTTCGAACTCGTTGGCCGGCGCCAGCACAGGCTCCAACAGGCGGTTGAAGTGGTAGCCATCGCTGCTGATCGCGCAGCCGATGCGCGAGATGCGGTCCAGCCCTTGCGCGCGGTAGTGCATGTAGATCAGGCCGTTGTGGCGCGCCATCGCCGCGTTGAAGACGTTGTCTGTCTCCCAGGCATTCAGCGGAGAAGGGACCAGCAGCGGGTTTCCCGGGTAGCGCGTCAGTGTCAAGCTCATCATTCCTCTCCTTGTACCGATGTCATACAACCATGTCGGGCAGCTTGCCATACGTGGTCAGCCGTTCGGTCGCGGCCCGGCTGCCCAGCATCGCGCAACCGATCGGCGCTGCTGCTGGGGAATGTCATGTTGACTGGTGCTAAGGCGCGTATTGGGGACAGACCTTTCATACAACGCGCGACGGACACCCTGCTGGCAGGTAAGCCGTTGGGGGGGTATATCCCATATCAACTCAACCAGTCTGTTCCAGGCGTGTCTGTCCGGCCAGGCTACAGATCGCTCTAGTCTTCGTATCCAAACATGGCCCCGCTGCTGGCTGGACCCACCAGGCGGGAGTACGTTGCCAGGAAACCCTCTGTGATCGCCGGCGGGCGTGGGTTGTAGGCTTCAAGCCGGGCCAGAAGAATCTCGTCTGGCAGGTCGACATCCAGGCGCCGGTTGGGGATATCGATCACAATGCGATCGCCTTCCTCGACCACCGCCAGCGGCCCTCCAGCATGTGCTTCCGGCGTGATGTGCCCGATGCACGGGCCGCGCGTCGCGCCGGAGAACCGGCCATCGGTGATCATGGCGACCGAATTGCCCAACCCCATCCCGACTAACATCGCCGCCGGGATGGACAGCTCCCGCATGCCCGGGCCGCCGGCCGGCCCCTCGTTGCGAATGACCAGCACATCGCCGGGATGGATGTCGCGGTCCAGGAGCGAGTTGCGCACGGCATCCTCACTTTCGAAGACGCGCGCCGGGCCGGTGTGCTGCAGCATGTCGGGATGCACGGCGCTCTGTTTGACCACGGCGCCACCGGGCGCCAGGTTGCCGCGCAGCACGGCAAGCCCGCCCTCGGGCATCACGGGCGCGTCCAACCTGTGCAGGACTGTCTGGCCCGGCACAGGCTTCCGATCCGCGATTGCCGCGAGCGTGAGACCACTCACTGTGGGCACATCGGTATGTAGCAGCGGCGCCAGAATAGACAGGACCGCCGGAATCCCGCCCGCCCGATCCAGATCCACTACCGTGTAGTCGGAGGCAGGTTTGAACGTGGCGAGCAGCGGGGTAGAGCGGCTGAGCCGGTCGATGTGATCCAGGTCGAAGTCTAGCCCGGCGCAGCGCGCGATCGCGGGGAGGTGCAGGGCGGCATTGGTTGAGCCGCCCAGAGCGAGGCACACCCGCATCGCGTTCTCCAACGATTGCGGCGTGATCATCTGGCGCGCGGTCAGGCCCTCGGTCACCAGCGCCACGGCCCGGCGGCCGCTGGTGCGGCAAAGATCGGCGCGGCGCGGATCCACGGCCGGCAACGTCGCGCAGCCGGGCAGGGTGAGTCCCAGCGCCTCCGCGATGGCGGCCATGGTGTTGGCCGTTCCCATGAAGGCACACGCACCTGGGCCGCTGCACGCCTGGCATTCGATCGCGCGAAACACTTCTTCCGTAATCGCGCCCGCCCGGTAGCGGCCCATCGCCTCTTTGACGTCACTCAGGACCAGCACGTGCCCATCGTATTCGCCCGGCATCATCGGACCGCCGGTGACCAGGAGCGCGGGCAGGTTGGCCCGCGCTGCCCCCATCAGCAAGCCCGGAATGATCTTGTCGCAGGTGCCGAGTAACACCAGGCCATCGAAACGATTGGCGCCGGCCATCAACTCGACCGACGCCGCGATGATATCCCGCAGCGGCAGGATGTAGTGCATGCCCCGGCCCTGGGCGATGCCATCGCACGGCGCCGGGACGTTGAACTCGACCGGCAGCCCACCGGCGTCGCGCACGCCTTCCTTGACCCATTCGGCCAACTGGCGCAGGTGGATATGGCCGGGGTTGACCTCGCTCCACGAGTTGACGATGCCAATCAGCGGCTTGCGGAAGTCGGCGTCGCTGTAACCCATCGCGCGGTATAAGGCGCGCGGATAGGCCCCGGCGATCCCGTGGAAAATCCCCCGACCATCCACCGTGCGTCTGCTCCTAAAACTTGCGCGACCACTCCTTCGGCCAGCGCTCGACGACGACCTTGGTCTGGGTGAAGAACTCGACGGCGTGGTGGCTCTGGCCGTGCAGCACGCCGAAGAAGCTCGCCTTCCACCCGCTGAACGGGAAGAAAGCCATCGGCGCGGCGACGCCGATGTTGATGCCGATGTTGCCCGCCTGCGCTTCGTAGCGGAACTTGCGCGCCGCCGCGCCGCTGCTGGTGAACAGGCAGGCCATGTTGCCGTACTCGCCGCTGTTGACCAGCGCGATCGCGTCATCGACCGTGTCGGCGTGCATCAGGCCGAGCACCGGGCCGAAGACCTCGGTGCGGGCGATGGTGCTGCCCGGCTGGACATCGCGCAGGATGGTGGGCCGCAGGAAATTACCGCGCTCGTAGCCGGGAATGACGCTGAGGCGTCCATCGAGCACGGCGCGGGCGCCTTCGTCCAGGCCAGTCTGGATCAGACTCTCGATGCGCGCTTTGCTCTGCGGCGTGATGACCGGCCCCATTGTGACACCGTCGTCCAGGCCGTAGCCGACGATCACGCGCTCGGACGCTGCCGTCGCGATGGCCTCGGTGAACGTGTCGCGCGCCTCGCCGACGGTGATCGCCAGGGCCGCCGCCAGGCAGCGCTGGCCGGCGTTCCCGAAGGCGCTGTCCGCCACGATGCGCGTGGTTGTGTCCAGGTCGGCGTCGGGCAGCACGACGATCGGGTTCTTGGCGCCGCCCTGCGCCTGGACGCGCTTGCCGCTGGCCGAGGCGCGCGCGTAGATGTGGCGCGCGACGGGCGTCGAGCCGACGAAGCTCACCGCGTCGATGGCAGGGTGATCGAGGATCGCGTCCACACAGTCCGGGCCGCCGTTGATCAGGTTGACCACGCCCGGCGGAAAGCCGGCCGCGTCGAGCAGATCGAAGGCCATGTTCATCGTCATCGGGCAGCGCTCGGACGGCTTGACGATGACCGTGTTGCCCGTGGCCACCGCGTAGGGCAGGAACCAGAACGCGATCATGCCGGGGAAGTTGAACGGCGCGATGATGGCCGCCACGCCGACCGGCTGGCGGATCATCAGCTCATCGATGCCCGCCGCGATGTCTTCCGAGACGGTGCCTTGCATCAAGATCGGGATGCCGCACGCGACTTCCACATTTTCGATAGCGCGCACCATCTCGCCTTTGGCTTCGGCGAACGTCTTGCCATTTTCGTTGGTGATCGCCCGCGAGAGCTCGTCGATGTGGTCTTCCAACAGCGTCTTGAGCTTGAACAGGTGTTGGACGCGGTCCGTGGGGGGTACCCGGCGCCAGGCGTCCGCGGCCGCGGCAGCGACCCGCGCGACCCGATCGACCTCGTCCGGGGGCGACAGCGGGACCTGGGCCATCACCTCGCCTGTCGCCGGGTTGACCACGTCCTGGTACGCGCTGGCGGAGGACGTCTGCCACGCACCGTCGATGTAGTTGGCCAAAGTCTTCTTCTGCATCACGATTGTCAGTCACCTTTCTGTCATGCGTTTGAGAAACGCAGCCTTGAGGACCTCATCCTCAAGGCTCTCTGTGTCGATCAACTCCCAGATCCCCGGATACTCCAGGGCGGGCCGGATGATGTCGTCCGGCAGGGTTGCGATGATCTCGTGTAGCGGACGGTGAGCCAGCGTCGAGACCTGGCTAAGTGTCTGCCGCGATGCCTGTTGGGACTCGCGGCGGTGGGGTGGGTAGCCCGCCCCGGACTCGACACTGAAGATGCGGTCGAAGATGAAGCGCAGATTCACGTCGGCGGCCCAGCCGTAGCCCTGATTCAGCATCAGCGAAATGCAGTTGCCCCCGTTGATCTGCGTGAACAACCAGGCATCCAGCGAATTGATGATGTGCCCGCAGAAGACGCCGGGGTATTGCATCGCGGAGTTGAGGAAGCCCTGGCCTGTGCCGCAGCCGCCCACGACGAAATCGACTCGCTTCAGGTTGAGCAGGATGGCGGCCAGCAGCCCGGTGTGAATGTAGGTCAATTCCGGCTTGGCGAAGTTTTGGGTCATGCCGGCGTTGATGATGGTGTGGCCTCGCCCTTCGAGCGCCGCGAGGATATCCGCGTTGCGGTCGGCGGCGCTGGTTTCATTGATTACCGCGATCTTCATGATGACTCCCTTTGCGATAATAAGGCAGACGTGTATGGCTCGCGCACCAGGTGCGGAGCGGTCCGTTGGGTGGCTGCTACGCCTTGCGCTGAATCGCGCGCTTGGCCGCCGCTACCAGATCCGCGATCGAGAGACCCCAGGCATCCATCAGCGTCTCGGTGTCGGGGCCGGTCTCGGCGAAGGTGTCCTTCAGTCCGACGAACTCGACCGGGGCGGGGTGGTGCTCGGCCAGTGCCTCGACAACGGCACTCCCCAACCCGCCGAGAATGGTGTGATCTTCGGCGGTCACCAGCGCGCCCGTTTCTTGTGCCGCCTGGACGACCAGTTCTGCGTCCAGCGGCTTGATCGACGCCATCGACAGCACCCGCGCGTCGATGCCTTCCTGGGCTAACCTGTCGGCAGCGCGCAGGCAGCGCCCCACCATGCTGCCGCACCCGACGATCGTCACATCACCCCCGTCGCGCAGGGTGATTCCTTTGCCGATCTCGACTGTAAGCGAGTCGTCGAAGACGTCCGGCACGACAGCCCGGCTGATCCGCATGTAAACCGGGCCGGGATGCTCGGCAATAACCTGGACCATTTTGGCCGCTTCCCGGTTGTCGGCAGGCGCCAGGACGACCATGTTCGGCATGGCGCGCATGAGCGCGATATCGTTCGTGGCGAAGTGGGTGGGTCCGTCCTTGTAGTCGGAGAGTCCCGCGTAGCCGCCCACCAGTTTGACGTTGGTATGGGCATAGGCCACGCACGTGCGAATTTGCTCGCAGGCGCGCAGCGTCAGCAGGGCGGCGAACGTGTTGACGAACGGGATCTTGCCGCCCAATGCCAGCCCGACACCGACATTCACCATGGATGCTTCGGTCACGCCCATATTGAAGAAGCGCGCCGGATGCCGGTCGGCGAAGAACTTGGTCAGCGTCGACGACGATACGTCCGCATCCAGCACGACAACCGCATCGTTCAAGTCGCCATAATCGGCCAGGGCGATGCCATAGGCCTGGCGCTGTGGGATCTCGCTCATGCTGGATATCCTTTCAGTTCGGCTTTGGCCTGTTCGTACTCGGCGGCAGAGGGCACCGCGCCGTGCCACTTGGCGGAGTTCTCCATGAATGACACGCCCTTGCCTTTGGTGGTGCGAGCCAGGATCACGGTCGGCATGCTGTGAATTTCGAGAGCCTCATCCAGTGCCTCGAGAATCTGGCGCACGTTGTGCCCGTTGATCGGGATGACCGCGAAACCGAACGCACGCCATTTGTCGATGAGCGGCTCGAGGGGCATGATATCGTGCGCGGCACCGTCGAGCTGCACGTCGTTGTAATCCATGATGACGGTGACCTCGCTGGTTCTGAATTTGGCGGCCGCCATGGCGCCTTCCCAGGCCACGCCGGATTGCATATCGCCGTCGCTCATCAGCGCGTAAATATGGTAGCGCGGCCCGCCGAGCCGCTGCGCCAGCGCCAGGCCCACCGCGATCGACAGCCCGTGCCCCAGGAAGCCCGACGACATCTCGACGCCGGGGGTCTTGACCCGGTCGGGATGGCCCTGCAGGTGCGCTCCCAGGTGGCCCCAGCGCTCGAGATCCTCCAGGGGGAAAAATCCGCGCTGCGCCAGAACGGAATATAGCGCCGCTGCGGCATGCCCTTTGCTCAGCAGAAAACGGTCGCGCTCGGGCCAATCGGGGCGTGCGGGATCGATCTTGAGGTGATGGAAGTAAAGGGCGGCGAGGATCTCCGCACAGGAGAACGACCCGCCCGGGTGACCCGCCTGGCGCCGGTAGACCATATCCAGCACGTCCAGGCGGATCTGGCGGGCGACGCCTTGAAGCTCCTTGATCAAAGACTCAGCATGATCATGCATGACAGACTCCCATTAGACTCGCTCCTCACGGCGCTGCGTCTGATAGACCTGGCGGCGTTTTTCCAGATAGTCCGGCACGGGCACGTCCCACCAGCCGGGCGCCAGCCCGCCAGACGTCCCCAGCCCCGTGTCGACCATCACCTCGACGACGGCCGGCCTGCCCAACGCCAGAGCAGTCTGCAGCGCCGAGGTGACCTCATCCGGACTGCTCACGCGGACGCCATGCACGCCAAAAGCTCGTGCGGCGTCGGCCAGGTGGGGCGTGATCGGCTCCGCGTCACGTTCAAACATGGTAGCGTAAACCGTTTCCTCACCATATGCAATTATCTGCAGATCGCGGATCGCCTGCCATCCCAGGTTGTTGAGCACGACGACCACCACGGGGATGTTGTATTGTGCGGCTGTGGCCAACTCCTGAATGGTCATCAGGAAGTCGCCATCCCCGACCAGGGCGACCACCGGCCTGTCGGGGGCGGCCAGTTTGGCGCCCATCGCCGCCGGGAACGACCAGCCCATCGTGCTGAAACCGCCCGCCGAGATGTAGGTCCGCGGCAGGCTGAATGGCATCTCCTGAAACACCTGGGCCTGGATGTTGCCGGACGACGTGAGGACGATCCCTTCCGGCGGCAGCGCCCGGCGTACTTCGGCGATGGCACGCCCCATGGTAACCGGCGTCCGGTCGGATTCGCGCAGGCTGCGGCTCTCGGCGCGCCAGCCCGCTACGCGCTCTGCGATCTCGCGCGTGTAAGGGGCGTCTGCCCAGTTGCGAGCGGGCGTCCGGGCGCGGACGGCTTCGACCAGCCCGGCCAGGACGGCTTTGGCGTCGCCCACGATGCCGACCTCTACCGGGTAGTTCTTGCCGATTTCGAACGAGTCGATATCCACGTGAATGAGCCTGGTGGGTGGAATGCTGAACGACTCGCCGGGTTTGTAGGAGCAGGTGGCCTTGTCCGCGAACCGCACGCCCACCGCCAGCAAAACGTCCGCATGGACGGTCATGTA